>CAWGXD010000041.1:0-65775 GCA_963826445.1 uncultured Actinomycetota bacterium | reverse complement strand
CCCGCGTTCCAAGTAGCCCGACTCGCCGTTGACGTTGACGTAGAGCGCGTCGAAGCTGGTGCCGCCGGCGACGATCGCCTCGCGCAACACCCCACCGCACCTCGCCGAGCAGCCGTTGGCCGCCCGCCTGGCGTGGACAGCTCATCGCTGGGCCGGTTGCCGTGGATGCTGCGCCCGCCACAAGGCTTCGTCGGCGTAGATGTTGCCCACGCCCTGGACACCAGGGAGTTTGTAGTCAGAGCAGCGCCCTGCTCGACCGGCGGTTTGCTTGCGCCGCACTTTTCAATGAACCTTCTTTGTCCCAAAGGAACTCTCCCCTCGAGCGGGTCCTTGGCGATGTGCCGCGATCTCCCGCGGCAGCTCCGCGCCGCCTGCAGACACCCAAAGAACTCGGTACAAAAGCTGGGCGAAGGTGCGCTGGTCAACTCCTTAAGGCACCGCCTGCGGCCCGTTGTCCTGGTGAGGCTTCAAGCGAATGTGCAGGTGCTTCATCCGGCCGCGCCGCGGCTGCACCAGCATCTGGCCGCTCATGCCGAGGTGCCCCACGATCGCGTCGCTCGAATCCAGCGGCAGCCAAAGGAACTTGCCCCCGCCGTCGCGCCGCGGTGATCGTGCGTCCCTTGAGCAGGCCGGAAATCGAGGCGCCCGCGACGTGCCGCCGGATCGAGCGCAGATGGTTGACCTGGACCTTCTTCGATGTTGCGCGCCACGCACCACCCCACGTTCGAGCCCGGCTCGACGGTCTCCACTTCGGGGAAGCTCAGGCACGGCGGCTCCGCTAGATTGTGAAGGGCCAAATGGTGATGCCATGTATGCCCCGAACCATAGCCCGAAGGCGGACCAGAGGACGAACGCCCCGCGCTCGCGGTGCGGGCCGGCGCCTTGGCCAGGGCGTGAGCGATCGGTACGCAGGCTGAGAGTATAAGACTCGTAGCAATGAGCAGGTGCGGCTCTGAGTGCCAATACCCCGCCTGGCCCACGGCGAGCATCAGCCCCGCGAGCCCGAATGTGAGCAGCGGTGGCCATACGCGATCGAAGGCCGCCACGGAGACAAAAGGCGACCGCGGCAACGATCATCCAGGCGGTGACCATTTCCACCATGCCGGTACCGCCGCGCAGCGTGTCGTAGAGGAAGAGCGCGACGCTCTGCCCGCCGTCGAACGTGCTCCCCCAGCCGCGGCTTGCACCTTGAACCAGGCGTCCCCATACCGCCGACCCGCCAGCGCGACCCAGGCGAGAAAGAGCGGCCCCGCCACGAGCGAAGCAACCGTGGCCGCGGCCGCCCACCACAGTTCGCGCCGAGTGACCGGACCCCTGGCGGCAACCACCGCGCGGCCCCGCAATCCGCGTACGAACGTGCTCGGCCACTGCACCGGGCGAACTCGTGAAAGGCGGCCGCGGCAAGCGTCCCGAGTCGCAGTTCGACGCGGAGAAGGTCTTCCGGGCCTGCGTCGAGAACGACGTCGCCGTCGAGATCAACTCCTGCTGGGAGTGGCAGGATCCGCCCGACGAGCTGATCGAGCTGGCCCGCGACCTCGGCTGCCTCTTCGCGATCGACTCGGACGCGCACGCGCCCGGTCAGCTCCACATGGAGCTCGCCGGTTGCGAGCGCGCCGAACGGCTCCGCATCTCGCCGAGCGCATCGTCACGACCTGGCCCGTCGAGGACGTGCTGTCCTGGGCGAAGGGCTGAAGCCGGCCGGGTCGAAGATGGGCCGAGCCGATTTGGTGCGCGCGTGGAAACTCCCTTATAGTTTCGACGTCCCAAACGGAACAGGTCGGGATCCGTCCCCATCGTCTAGCGGCCTAGGACTCCGCCCTTTCACGGCGGCGGCACGGGTTCGAATCCCGTTGGGGATACGCACGACACTGCAGTATCACTACAACCGAATAGCAAGGCCCCGTAGCGCAGTTGGTTAGCGCGCCGCCCTGTCACGGCGGAGGTCGCCGGTTCGAGCCCGGTCGGGGTCGCCTTCTTGTGAGGCGCCGTTCCAGATGGAGCGGCGCCTCTCGCTGTGCCTGGGTTACGCAACGCCTTTGGCCGTATGCCGCTGAGCTCGCTCCCGCTCTCCGGCGCACCCCCAGCCCCCATCCACTCAGTCGAGTGTGCACTCCGCGCCGCCGCCACAACTTCGCCCTGGCGGAGTAGCGGCTGGCCGGGTCAGCGGTGGCCGGCGCGGAGGACGAGCTCGAGCTCGAACCGGGCCTCCGGGTCGTCCAGAGCGTCCCCGAAGAGCTCCTTGAGCTGCCCGACCCGATAGCCAACGGTCTGCTGGTGGACGAACAGCTCGGCCGCGATCGGCGCTCGCTGCCCCTGATGCCGCAACCAGGACAGGAGCGTCTCGGCGAGCCGTGCCCTGACCGCCGGCCGGAGTGCGTCGAGCGGGGCGAGCCGGCGCCGGGCGAGGTCCGCCGTGGCCAGGGGCTCGGCGTGGACGACGAGCTCGGCGAGGTGCTCCTCCACCCAGACCGGCGGATCGTCCTCACCAACCGGGTCGCCCAAGCCGTGCGCGCCGGCCGAGACGGCCAGGTGGAGCGACTCGGCGGCCTGCTGCCACGGGCGGGCCGGCCCGATGACGGCGTGTCGTCCGCGGAGCGCTCGGTTGAGCTCCCGAGTTCGGGCCGAGCGACTGGCGAACGGGACGATGACAGCCACCTCGGTCCCCCGCTCTGCGACGAGGGCATCGGGCCCCAGAGCAGCCCGCACCCCCTCGAGCCGGCTCGAGGGCAACGTCGCAACGACGACGACGTCGGGAAGGTGCCACCCGAGGGCGGTTGCGGCCCGCTGCACGCCGGTCTCCGTCTCGCCGCGGAGGATCATCTCGAGCACCTCGCCTCGTCGGCGCTGGTGCTCTCCGGCCCGATCCGACTGCTCGAGCGCGTAACCCTGGGCGCTGGCCGCAGACAGCTCGTCGATGTAGGCGAAGAGCGACTCCCCCAGCGCAAGGATGACGTCCGGGGCGAGCCGCGACACATCGACGGTGCGGGAGATGGCCCGGAGCGTCACACGGGCGCCGTACCGATAGGCCGACAGGAGCGACTCGAGGCTGCGACCGCTGCGGACCTCGCCACGGCCGAGATTCTCGTAGACCCACTTGCCATCCTCGGACAGCGCAGGCAGCCGGCGTCCCCGGCAGGTCGAGGAACCGGTGCAGCGCCACGGTGACCCCCTGCCGGACGCCCTGGCCGAAACGCCCCTCCATCGGCATCGCATAGACCGGGACGTCGCGAATGCCCTCGATGATCGCCTCGACGATCTCACCGACGACGGGCCGCAGCACATCACTGATTTCGGTGGGTAGAGACAACCACGGCGGATCAGAAGCGGCTTGGGGCACGCTCGGATTCCCCACAATCTATCCCGAGAAGATAGTTTCCTGTGGCAAAGAGTACCCCTCGCCCCAAGACGCGAGACCCCTCTGCGGAGGATATTCGAGGTATGGCCCAGTTCCGAGCTCTTCGCCGCGTCGCGTCAGTCTTGACGACGCCGCTCGCGCCCGAGGACTTCATCAGCTTGGTCAACCCGCTGGCGTCAACGCGCCAGCTCCGCGGCATCGTGACCAGGGTCGTCCCAGAGACGGCCGACTCGGCAACGATCCACTTCCACCCGGGCAAGGGCTGGAACGCCCACCAGGCGGGTCAGTGGGCCCGCATCGGCGTCGAGATCGACGGGGTCCGCCAGTGGCGCAGCTACTCGCTGTCCGCACCTGCAGGTGCCGACCCCGCCATCACGGTCACCGCGATCGGCCACGTCTCCACCGCACTCGTGCGCAACACGAAGCCGGGCGACGTGCTCTTCCTCGATGTCCCGCAGGGTGACTTCGTCCTCCCCCAGCATCCACGCCCGCTCCTCATGCTGACCGCAGGCAGCGGCCTCACGCCCGTCATGTCGATGATCCGCACGCTGGTCCCCCGCCGCCCGGACGCGGACGTGGTGCTCATCCACTCGTCCCGCACGCGGGCCGACGCGCTCTTCCACGACGAGCTGCTCGAGCTCGCCGACCAGTTCCCGGGCCTGGCCGTCAAGCACTGGTTCACCCGCGAGGAGCAGGGCCGCCGGCTCGACCTCACCGACTTCGCCGACCTCAAGACCCTCTGTCCCGACTGGCGCACGCGAGCTGCCTACGCCTGCGGCCCCGCCGAGTTCCTCGACGCCGCCACCGCGCTCTGGGAGGGCAGCGCCGATGACGGCGAGACCAACCTGACGATCGAGCGCTTCGCCCCCGTCCTGCTTCCCGGCGCCGGCGGCGAGGGCGGCCGGGTCACCTTCGAGAAGTCGGACAAGGAGATCGAGGTCGATGGCGACGTGCCACTCCTCGAGGCCGGCGAGGAGTGCGGCGTCGTCATGCCGAGCGGGTGCCGCATGGGCATCTGCCGCAGCTGCCTGACACCTCTCGTCGCGGGCCGGGTAAGGGACCTGCGCACCGGCGAGGTGCACGGCGACGAAGGCGAACTCATCCAGACGTGCATCAACGCTGCTGCCGGACCCGTCCACCTGGACATCTGAGAAGGGAAACATCCCACATGACCACCACGGAACACACGTACCGACACCAGGCCAGACCCCACGACCGAGACCAGCGAATCCGGCAAGCCGGACACTGCCACCGTCAGCCCGAGCCCCGCCCCCAGGCCCCGGCCGCGGATGCCGATCGTCGCGATCCGGGGCGGGCCGCGTGTCCGCCCGTCGGCCGCCGCCCACCTCAGTGACGCCGATGTCGAGCAGCTCGGCAAGGGAGCTCGACGCCCTCCGCGACCGGATCATCGCATCGCGTGGCGCCAAGGACGCCGCCTACATCCGCCGGGTCATCCGGGTCCAGCGCACCCTCGAGCTCGCCGGCCGGGCCACGCTCCTGCTCTCCGCGCAAGCGGACCGCTTTCGTCGCCGGCACGGCCATGCTGTCGATCGCCAAGATCCTCGAGAACATGGAGATCGGCCACAACGTCCTGCACGGCCAGTGGGACTGGATGCGCGACCCCGACATCCACTCGACGACCTGGGAGTGGGACTTCGTCTCCCCCGCCCGCACGTGGAAGCACACGCACAACGACCTGCACCACACGTGGACCAACGTCCTGGGCAAGGACAAGGACGTGGGCTATCGACCTGCTCCGGATGGCCGAGGACCAGCCGTGGACGCCCATGGCTCTCGGCAACCCGCTCTACAACCTCCTCCTCGCACCGTTCTTCGAGTGGGGCATCGCCCTCTACGACATCGAGCTGCCCGCGTGGCAGCGCGGGCGAGAAGTCGACCGAGGACCTGAAGCGGGACCTCAAGGCGACCGGGGCAAGGCGCTCAAGCAGTTTGCCAAGGACTACGTCGCGACTCCGGGGGCCGCCGCAGTTTTCGGCTCCGGCAAGCAGGCCTTCTGGGGCACCTTCACCGCCAACGCGATCCGCAACGTCTGGGCGCACTCGGTCATCTTCTGCGGCCACTTCCCCGACGGCGTCGACACCTTCACCGAAGAGATGATCGACGGCGAGACCCGGGGTGACTGGTACATCCGCCAGATGCTCGGCTCGGCCAACATCTCCGGCAGCAAGCTCATGCACCTCATGACCGGCAACCTCAGCCACCAGATCGAGCACCACCTCTTCCCCGACCTGCCGAGCAACCGCTATGCCGAGGTCGCCGTGGAGGTCCGCGAGATCTGCAAGCGCTACGGCCTGCCCTACACGACCGGCCCCCTTCCGCGGCAGGTCGTACCAGGCGTGGGCCAAGGTCTGCCGCCTGGCCCTTCCGCCGCGGCCGAGGCGCCTCCCCAAGCAGGCCGTCAACGGGGCGCCGCCCTCGGCCCGGCGGCCCTCCCCCCTCCCGATGGTGGCGCATGGCCTCTGAGGCGTCGGCGATCCGGCCCGGCCTCCGCGCCGCCGCCTTCTTCGACCTCGACCGGACGCTCATCCGCGGCTCGGCCAACTACCCGCTCGCCGTCGCGGCCTTCCGCGGCGGCCACGTGCCCTGGCGGGACCTGCTCAAGGACACCCTCAACGCGGTTGCCTTCCACCGCAAGGGTTCCACCGACGCGAGTTCGCACGCGCTGCGCGAGCGCATCCTCGGAGCCGTGGCCGGGACGAAGCAGTCCGAGATCATCCACCTCGCCGACGAGATCGTCCCCGACATCGTCCGTCGCCTCATCCCCCAGTCCGCGGCCCTGCTCGCCGATGCCAAGGCAGTCGCGATGGACCGCATCGTCGTGTCCGCCTCGCCGATCGAGCTGGTCGGGCGCATCGCGCGTGCCCTCGGGCTCGAGGGTGCGGTAGCGACGCGGAGTGAGCTCGACGAACAGGGCCGCTACACGGGCCGGCTCATGGGCGAGTTCTGCTACGGCCATGGCAAGGTCATCGAGATCGAGAAGCTCGCGGCGGAGCGCGGCTACGACCTCGCCTGGAGCGCCGCCTACAGCGACTCGATCAGCGACCTTCCCATGATGGAGCGGGTCGGCACGGCGATCGCCGTCAACCCGGATCGTGAGCTGCGCGAGCTCGCCGTCGAGCGTGGCTGGCGCATCGTGGAAGTCGGCCGCAAGCGCCACTGAGCGTGCGTGCGTGACCGAGCTCAGCGGCATACGGAATATGTCGTATGCCGCTGAGCTCGCTCAGTCGGTCGGCTGACCTCTCAGAGGTGGTCGCCGAAGGTGTCGTAGATCCAGTCCAGCACGTAGCCGCGGTCGACGCGCATGACCCCGCCCGTGCCGGCGCACGTGGAGTTCATGCCGAACGACGTGACGCCGGCGACGACGTTGGTGTTGCCGAGGAAGTTCGGCCCGCCGGAGTCGCCGAAGCACGTGCCGCCGGTGTTGGTGTTGTTGGAGAGCAGGAGCGACTGGTCACCGGTGAAGCCGGTGTTGATCTGGAGCAGTTGTGGGTTGGCGACCATGCGGACTCGCTCGGCGACGTTCTTCCAGGACGCGGCGTCCGGGAAGGACTTCTGCAGGCCGTAGCCGACCGACGTGAACGTCGTGCTGCGCCGCGGCTTGAGCGAGTCGAGCTGGTCCTGTGTCGGGAGCTGGCCGTAGGTGTCCATCTGCACCGGCTCGTCGAGGACGACGACGCCCACGTCGCGGACGTAGAAGGCGGCCGGGTCGTAGTCGGGGTGCGTGTACGGCGTGCCGCCCACGTCGCCCGCGTTCGGGTAGCCGTTGGCGGGCCGGCCGGACTCGACGTCGGCGTCGAACCAGATCTCGACGTGCTCGGCCGGGCTCTCGGCGCAGTGGCCGGCCGTGAGGTAGACGGTCGGGGAGATCAGGGTGCCGGAGCACCTCCACAGCACCTCACCATCAGCCGTCTGGGCGATCATGAGGCCGACGTACGGGTGGCCGTTGCCGTCGAGCCTGCCGTCCGTGACCGCGGTCGCCGGCAGTGAGACGCCCGCCACGAGCGCCAGGCTCGCGATGAGCACGGTGATGAGTCTGCGCATGTCCTGCCCTTCACTACGGGGGCCGGCACGACGCCGGCCCCGAGGTGCCGCCACCGTAGCGGGGAAGGTGTTGCAGGGGAAGGACCGTCAGAGTTTGCCCATCAGCTCGCGCATCAGCGGATGCCGAGGGAGGAGTACGTCTCCCGGCCGCGCTCGAGAGCGGCGACGTAGCCGGCGCGCTCGTAGGCGGTGGCGTCGGCGTCGCGGGGCACGGCGAGCCGTCCGCGCACGTCCTCGACCGACGCGAAGCCCTTGCGCCGACATCCACGCCTCGAGACCGCGACGAGGATCCGCCGGCATGCTCGACCCCGTGCCGCAGCAACGCCGACGCCGTCATGACGACGTCGGCGCCGGCGAGCAGGTAAGCCGCGACGTCCTCTGCCGCGCTCCACCCCGGTCGTCGCGGCGAGCGAACCCGTCACGTGGCCGTGCAGGATGCGCGATCCACGACCTCGGGAGCCGCGCATCCTCGGGGCGCGACAGCACGACCCCCGGCTCGACCGACAGCCGTCTCGGGGTCCACGTCAGGATGGAGGAAGCGGTTGAACAGCACGAGGCCGTCAGCACCGGCCTGGTCGAGGCGCAGCGCCATCTCGCCGAGCGAGCTGAAGTGCGGGCTCAGCTTGACCGCGACCGGGATGGTGACGTGCTCCTTGACCTCCCGGAGGATCTCGACGTGCCGGTCCTCGACGACCCGACCCGGCGTGTGCGGGTCACCGGGGACGAAGTAGATGTTGAGCTCGATCGCGGCGGCGCCGGCGTCCTGCATGGAGCGCGCGAGCCTCGTCCACCCGCCCGCGGTGCTGCCGTTGAGGCTGCGCGATGACCGGCACGCTGACGGTGGCCGAGGCGCGCTCGATGAGCTTGAGGTAGCGCGAGACGGCGCTCGCCTCAGGCTGCCGGGTCGGCGGTCGTCGGGAAGTAGGTCATCGCCTCGCCGAAGGCATCCTCGTGGCGCCTCGACGATCGCCGCGTCCCGCAGCTCCTCCCGGTGGACCTCCTCTTCGAACAGGGAGTAGAGGACGATCGCGCCCACCCCCGCGTTGGCCAGCGCGACGACCCGGTCGAGCGAGCACGGACAGCGGCGAGGCGCTAGGCCACGAGAGGGTTACGCAGCGCGAGGCCCAGGTAGTGGGTGGTGAGGTCCATCAGTTCCTCCTCGGACGGCGTCGGTCGCGAAGCGCGCCGGCGCCGCGCGTCGCCATCTCCTCGTAGGTCGCCCACCGCTGGTCGACGGCCTCCTGGGCCAGGTGGAGCAGCCGGTCGGCCTCCTCCGGGTCCGAGCTGCGCAGCATCCGGTAGCGCAGCTCCTTGTAGACGTAGTCCTCCGAGCGGGATCCGCGGCCGGGGCGAGTCGAGCTGGAACGGGTTGCCGCCCTGGCCCGCACCGTCGGGTCGTAGCGGAGCAGCGGCCAGTGCCCGCTGCGACGGCCCGGTACTGCTGGTCGAGCCCGTCGCTCATCTCGATGCCATGGGCGATGCAGTGGCTGTAGGCGATGATGAGCGACGGCCCGTCGTAGGCCTCCGCCTCGCGGAAGGCCGTAGCGTCTGCTGCGGGTCCGCGCCCATCGCAACTCTGGCGACGTAGACGTTGCCGTAGGAGATCGCTTGCAGGGCAAGGTCCTTCTTGGCCGACCGCCTTGCCGCCTGCGGCGAACTTGGCCACCGCCGCCAGCGGCGTCGCCTTCGACGACTGGCCGCCTGTGTTGGAGTACACCTCGGTGTCGAGGACGAGGACGTTGACGTCACGACCGGTGGCGAGGACGTGGTCGAGGCCGCCCGAGCCGATGTCGTAGGCCCAGCCGTCACCGCCGACGATCCACAGGCTCCGGCGCAGGAGGTGGTCGACGACGCTGCGCAGGTCCTCCACCGCGGGTCCCTCGAGCGTCGGCGAGGCGCCGGCGAGCTCGGCGACCCTTTCGCGCTGGGCGGTGAGCTGCGACTCCCTTGTCTGGGGGGCCTGGAGGATCGCGTCGGCGAGGTCTTCACCGACCTGGTCGCGGAGCTCGGCGAGGCGCTCGCGCGCCAGCTTGGTGTGCAGGTCGGCCGCCAGGCGCAGGCCGAGGCCGAACTCGGCGTTGTCCTCGAAGAGCGAGTTGGACCAGGCCGGGCCGCGGCCGGCGGCGTTCTTGGTCCACGGGGTCGTCGGGAGGTTGCCGCCGTAGATCGAGGAGCAACCGGTCGCGTTGGCGACCGTCGCACGCTCGCCGAAGAGCTGGGAGAGCAGCTTGAGGTAGGGCGTCTCGCCACAGCCGGCGCACGCGCCGGAGAACTCGAAAAGGGGCTCGAGGAACTGCGTGCCGCGCACCGTCCCGAAGTCCACGCGCGCCCGGTCGTTCTGGGACAGCGTCTCGAAGAAGCCGATGTTGTCTCGCTCCTGCTCGAGGACCGGCTCGAGGTCGCCGAGGTTGATCGCCTTGCGGGCGTTGTCGAGTGGGTTCGTGACCGGGCACGCCTCGACGCAGAGGGCGCAGCCGGTGCAGTCCTCGACGTAGACCTGCAGGGTGTAGCGCGAGCCCGGCAGGCCGACGGCGTTGAGCGGGGCGGAGGGGAAGCCCTCGGGTGCTCCTGTGGCCTCATCGGGGTCGTAGTACTTCGACCGGATGACGCTGTGCGGGCAGACGAACGCGCAGTTGCCGCACTGGATGCAGCTCTCCGGATCCCATTGCGCGACGAGGTCGGAGATCTGGCGCTTCTCGTAGGCGGTCGTGCCGCTGGGGTAGGTGCCGTCGAGCGGCAGCGCGCTCACGGGCAGGTCGTCGCCACGGCCTGCCATCATCGCCGCGGTGACCGTCCGGACGAACTCCGGCGCGTCCTCGGGGACCACCGGCGGCATGGCGCGGCCGGCGGCGTCCGGCGACTCGGGGACCGGCACCTCGTGCAGGGCGGCCACGGCGCTGTCGACGGCGGCCTCGTTGCGGCGCACCACCTCGCTGCCGCGCCTCCCGTAGGTCGTGCGGATCGCGGACTTGACCGCCGCGATCGCCTCGTCGCGAGGCATGACTCCCGAGATGGCGAAGAAGCAGGTCTGCAGGACGGTGTTGGTCCGGCCCCTCAGGCCTGCGGCCTCGGCGACGGCGTCGGCGTCGATCGCCCACAGCTTGAGGTCCTTCTTGATGACCACCTCCTGCACCGGGCGGGAGAGGCCGGCCCACACGTCGGCCGGGGAGCCCGCCGCGTTGAGCAGGACCCGCGCCCCGGGCCGGGCGACGCCGAGGACGTCGACCTTGTCGAGCAGACCGAGCTGATGCACGCCGACGAATCCGGCCTGGTGGATGAGGTAGGGGGCCCTGATCGGGTGCGGTCCGAACCGCAGGTGCGAGACCGTCTGGCCGCCCGACTTCTTCGAGTCGTAGACGAAGTAGGCCTGCGCATGCAGGTCCGGGTCTGCGCCGAGGATCTTGATGGTGTTCTTGTTCGCCCCGACGGTGCCGTCCGAGCCGATGCCGTAGAACACGGCGCGCAGCGTCTCGTCGTCCTCGATGTCGAGGTCCTGGTCGTAGGGCAGGCTCATCCCGGTCACGTCGTCGTTGATGCCGATCGTGAAGCGGGGCTGCGGCATGCCCATGGCAAGCTCGCTGAAGATGCCCGCGACCATGCCGGGGGTGAACTCCTTCGACGACAAGCCGTACCGGCCGCCGATGACCTGCGGCAGGCGCGAGACACGGCCATCCTGGTGGGCCTCGGTCAGCGCGGTGACGACGTCGAGGAAGAGCGGCTCGCCGGATGATCCGGGCTCCTTGGTCCGGTCGAGCACGGCAATGCGACGGACCGTTGACGGGAGCGCGGCGACGAGCTCGGCCGCCGGGAACGGCCGGTAGAGCCGCAGGCGCAGGACGCCGACCCGCTCACCACGCTCGTTGAGGTGGCGGACCGTCTCGGCGACGGTCTGGCCGCCGGAGCCCATCACGACGATGACCCGCTCGGCGGTCGGGTCGCCGTCGTACTCGACGATGGAGTACTGCCGACCGGTGTGCCCGGCCAACCGATCCATCGCGTCCTGGACGATGCCCGGGACGCGCACGTAGAACGGGTTGACCGTCTCGCGCGCCTGGAAGTAGACGTCCGGGTTCTGGGCCGTGCCGCGGACGAACGGACGCTCCGGGCTGAGGGCCCGGGAGCGGTGAGCGCGGACCAGCTCCTCTGGGACGAGGTCGCGCAGGACGTCGTCGGGGAGCCGCTCGGTCGTGTTGAGCTCGTGCGACGTGCGGAAGCCGTCGAAGAAGTGGACGAAGGGCACTCGGCTCTCGAGCGTCGCCGCCTGCGCGATGACGGCGAAGTCGTGGGCCTCCTGGACCGACCCCGACGACAGCAGCGCGAAGCCCGTCTGCCGCACGGCCATGACGTCGGAGTGATCGCCGAAGATCGAGAGCGCTTGCGCTGCAATGGATCTCGCCGCAACGTGGAAGACCGTCGAGGTCAGCTCCCCCGCGATCTTGTACATGTTGGGGATCATGAGGAGCAGGCCCTGCGACGCGGTGAACGTCGTCCCCAGGGCACCGCCCTGGAGCGCGCCGTGCATCGCGCCCGCCGCCCCACCCTCGCTCTGCATCTCGACGACCGTGGGCACCGTCCCCCAGATGTTCGTCCGCCCGTGCGTGGCCCATTCGTCGGCCAGTTCGGCCATCGTCGAGGACGGGGTGATCGGGTAGATGGCGCAGAGCTCGTTGAGCCGGAAGGCGACGTCGGCCGCGGCCTCGTTCCCGTCGATGGTGACCTGTTCCCTGGTGACCTGTTCCCTGGTGACCACGTCCGTGGCTGTCACGTCAGCCCCTCTCCACCGCGTCGGTGACCTGCACCGGCGCAGACTCAGACTCGAACTCCGACTCGGCCACCATCTCGATGGCGTGGACGGGGCACTGGCGATAACACGTGCCGCATCCGGTGCACTTGGCGTAGTTGAACTCGTAGCGAAGTCCCTTGCCCAACTTGATGATCGCGTCCTCCGGGCACGACCCGAAGCAGCCGTCACACTCGAAGCAGTTGCCGCACGACAGGCACCGGCCTGCCTCGAACAGCGCCTCGTACTCGGACAGCCCGGCGACGACCTCCTCGAAGGCCTTGATGCGTTCGGCGGGGTCCAGCTCCGGCTGCTGGCGTCGGTCGTGGTCGCCGAAGTACCAGAGGCCCAGCCGGTCGGAGTGGATGATGTCGTGCCTGGGCGCCTTGACGAACTCCTCCGAGCGGAGCCACGCATCGATGCTGCGAGCGGCCCGCTTGCCATGCCCGACGCCGATCGTCACGGTGCGCTGGCTCGGGACCGCGTCACCGCCGGCGAAGATCCCCGGGGCGCCGGTCATCAGCGTCGAGGGATGGACCTGCACGACGTCGTCGTCGAATTCGACACCGGCCACGCCGCGCAGGAAGGCGGTGTCGCTCTCCTGGCCGAGCGCGAGGATGACGGTGTCGGCGGCGAGGGTCTCGTAGACACCGGTCCCGTGTGGGCGGCCGCGTTCGTCCAGTTCCTGCACTTCGACGGTGAGGTCGCCCTCGCCCATGTCCTTGATGGTGCGCAGCCAGTTGATCCGGATGCCCTCGGCCTCGGCGTCCTCCGCCTCTTCCTCGTGCGCGGGCATCTGCTCCCGGGTCCGGCGGTAGACGATGACGGACTCGTCGGCGCCGACGCGCCGGGCCACCCGGGCGGCATCCATCGCGGTGTTCCCGCCGCCGTAGACCGCGACCGTCCCGCTCAGCGCCTCCTGCTCACCCGTCTCGACGCCGCGCAGGAAGGTGACGGCGTCGAGGACGCGCTTGGCGTCCATGTTCGGGATGTCGACCCGCTTCGACAGGTGCGCCCCGACCGCGACGAAGACTGCGTCGAAATCGCCCTCGGCGCGCTCGGCCTCGAGGTCGGTGACCCGGTGGTTCTGCTCGAATCGCACGCCGAGGCTGACGAGCCGCGCGATCTCCGCGTCGAGGACGTGCCGCGGCAGCCGGTAGGCCGGGATGCCGTAGCGCATCATGCCGCCCGGCTCGGGCCCGTTGTCGCGCACGACGACCTCGTGCCCGAGGCGGGCGAGGTGGTAGGCGGCGGACAGCCCGCTCGGCCCCGAACCGATGACGAGCACTCTGCGTCCAGTCCGGGTGGTCGGCGGCTCGAACTGCCAGCCCTGCTCGAGGGCGAGGTCGCCGAGGAACCGCTCGACCGCGTGGATCGACACGGCACCGTCCAGGTCGACCCGGTTGCAGGCCGTCTCGCACGGGTGATAGCAGACCCGCCCGTGGATCGCCGGGAACGGGTTGTCCGAGGTCAGCTGTCGCCACGCCGCCTCGTGGTCGCCGTCCTTCTCGTGGGCCAGCCAGGCCTGGATGTTCTCCCCGGCAGGGCACCCTGCGTTGCACGGCGGGAGCAGGTCGACGTAGATCGGGCGCTGGGAGCGCACCGGCCCGGAACGGAGGCGTCCCAAACCAAGCGGCGCCAGCGGGGTGAGGTCTCGTTGCTGTTCGGACACGCGCATCTCCAAGGTCCGCGCCCGGACGCAGCCACGCCCGGGACACCGGGTACTACAAGTTGTAGTACTACAGTACCTGCCGGATCGCGGACCGGTGTTGTCCCCTTGGTCACGTCGAGCGCAAGGTCACATCCAGCGCGGCACCAGTCGGGCGCCCGGGCCCTCAGCTGGCGGAGGAATCAGCCTCGCCCCGCCAGCTGAGGACCCGTGTCCGCATATGTCGGGGCGTTGACGGTCGTTACGGGCGAATGGCAAGGTCTGTGACGTGACCGACACCGCCGTGCCGCCCGTCGCGCTCGTCTCCGGCGCTGGGCGGGGCATCGGGCGAGCCGTTGCGGTAGCGCTCAGCGAGGCCGGTCACGCGGTCGCCCTCACCTCCCGCAACGCGACCGAGCTCAAGGAGACGGCGTCCGCGTGTCCCGGACCGACGCTCGTCGTGCCGGGTGACATCACCGATCGAGGCTTCGTCGACGAGCTCTTCGAGCGGGTCGAGGCCGAGCTCGGCACGGTCAGCGTCCTCGTCGCCAACGCCGGGGCCGGCACGTCCGCCCGCTTGGCGAAGACGACGGACGAGCAGTGGCAGCAGATGCTCGACCTCAACCTCACGGCTCCGTTCCGGTGCCTGCGGCGAGCGCTGCCCGGCATGATGGGGCGCGGGCACGGGCGGGTCGTCGTCATCGCCTCGGTCGCCGCGAAGGTGGGCGAGCCCTACATTGCCGCCTACACCGCGAGCAAGCACGGCGTGCTCGGGCTCGTGCGGTCTGCCGCCGCCGAGGTGGCCGGCACCGGAGTGACCGTCAACGCCGTGTGCCCGGGCTACGTCGACACGCCGATGACCGACCAGACCGTGGCCAGCATCGTCGCCAGCACGGGACGCACCGAGGCCGAGGCCCGAGCTGCCCTCCAGGCCAAGCAGCCGATCGGCCGGCTCATCCGGCCGGATGAGGTGGCGGCCGCGGTGCTGCTCTGCGTGACGACGCCCGCGATCACCGGCCAGGCCATCAACGTCGACGGAGGTGCGGTCCAGTCATGAGCGCCCTTGAGCACGTGAACCCTCCTGAGCTCGGTCGGCCGAGTGGGTTCAGCCACGCCGTCGTGGGCCGAGGGCGCACGGTGTTCCTCGCTGGGCAGACCGCGCTCGACGAAGATGGCCGCATCGTCGGCGACACGGTCGTCGAGCAGTTCGAGCGGGCGCTCACGTCGATGCTGACCTCGCTGCGAGCCGCCGGTGGCGCGCCCGAGCACCTGGCGAGCGTGACGGTCTACATCGTCGACATGGACGACTACCGGGCGCACTCACGGGAGATCGGAGCGGTCTGGCGGCGCCTCGTCGGGGCCGCCTACCCGGCCATGGCCGGCATCGGGGTGGCCCGGCTGTGGGACGAGGAGGCCCTCGTCGAGGTCCAGGGCTTCGCCGTCCTCCCGGACTGAGGTACGCGTCGCAACCCTCCCCACACCTTTGGTCGAGTGTGCAGTACGCGCCGCAGGTTCTTGGTCGAGTGTGCAGTACGCGCCGCAGGTTCTTGGTCGAGTGTGCAGTCCGCGCTGGCGTCTATTGCACAATCGACGAGGACCCAGACGCGGAGCTGCGTGGTGGGTCAAACGGCTCGCGGCCGGGTGGCGGCCGTCAGGCCAAGCGCGGCGACGAGAGCTGCCGCCGCCGCAGGCGCGGGCAGCGCAGACGGGCCGGCTTGACCGACGAGCAGGCTCGCCGCGGCCGCCCCGACCGCGATGCCGCCGTTGAACACGACCGGGATGAGGGCCGAGGCCAGGTCGCGGTGTGCGGTTCCGGCGAGCCGGAGGATCTCGGTCTGGGCGAGCGGCGGCAGAGCTCCGCTCGCGACTCCCAGTCCGAGGATCGCCACCAGGCCCAGAGCCGCCTCGGACGCGCCGAGTAGCCCGATCAACCCGAGCCCGGTCGCTGCCGAGGCGACAACGAGACCACCAGCCGGCCGCCTCACGCGACCAGCCACCGCGACGCCCACCGCCGAGGCCAGTCCGAAGCCGAGGAGCAGGCTGCCCATGCCACCGGGCAACAGCCCGGCTGCGGGCTCGCCGAGCCGGGTGATGAACGTGTACGTCCCGTAGAACCCGACAAGCAGCAGGCCGACCAGCACGGTCACGGTGAGCGTCGGAGCCAGCGACGCACGGTCTGCTGTGTCGTCGCGGGCACCCCGGACCGAGCGCGGACGGCTCGGCACGACGGCCCGTACGACCACGGCGACGGCGACCGCGGAACCGGCGAGCACCCCGAAAGCCACCCGCCAGCTCGTCACGTCGGCGACCACCCGAGCCAGCGGCGTGCCGATCACCATGCCGAGGGTGGCTCCCATCAGCACCATCGCGACGGCACGACCCAGGAGTGCCTCGGGGACGAGCTCCGCGACATGCGCGTTGGCCGTCGCCCACAGCAGGCCGACCGCGGCGGCCCCGATCAGCCGCGCCCCGAGTGCCACACCGAACGATGGCGCCAGACGCCGTCGCCAGCGACGACGCGGCGAGCCCGACCAGACCTGCGACGATGAGGGCCCTGCGGTCCACGCGTCTCGTCAGGCGCGTCAGCGGCAGGCTCGCGACGAGGACGGTGAGGGCCCAGGTGGCGACCAGCTGCCCGGTGAGCGACTCGCTGATACCGAGGCCGACGCTCATCGGCACGAGGACCGCGGTTGGGAGCATCTCGGCGGTGACCATGACGAGAGTCGCCGCGCCGAGGGCGAGGAGGGCCGGCATCGGGAGCCTGATCGCGGCGTCGGAGGTGGCGCGGGTCGTGGTGAGTGACATGCCTCGACGGTAAAGTTTTACACTAATGTCAATGTCAAGCCTGAAGGGAGCTCACCGTGAAGATCGGGGAAGTGGCCGAGCGCACGGGGGTCGCGCCGCGGCTCATCCGTTACTACGAGCAGCAGGCATTGCTCGCCCCGGATCGGGCCGACAACGGCTACCGCACCTACACCGACCAGCACGTCGAGCGGGTCGGCCGCATCGCCGGGCTCGTCCAAGCCGGCATCCCGACCCGGCTGGTCAAGGTGCTGCTCGACGCCGAGGACGCTGCCGCGCGGGATGAGCCGACGTGCCCGGCACAGGTCGCCGAGCAGCTGGCCGCGGAGCTCGGCCCCCTCGAGGCTCGGATCGCCTGCCTGACCCGCAGCCGTGACACCATCCGCACCTACCTCGAGCGCACCCGGCACGAGGCCCTCCTCAGCGCCCACCCAAGCGCGCCGACGTGACCGACCGCACTCAGCGGCATACGACGTATGCCGCTGAGCTCGCTTGCGTGCCCACCTGACCCACGTGCACCATCCCCCCTCGTCGAGTGTGCAGTTCGTGCCCACCTGACCCAGGTGCGCCCTCCCTTCTTGTCGAGTGTGCAGTTCGTGCCCAGCTGTCCCAGGTGCGCCCTCCCCCTCGTCGAGTGTGCAGTTCGTGCCGATATGCCCGGCATTTACTGCACACTCGACTGAAGGGAACCGGCCGGACTGCACACTCGACGAAAGGGAGCCGGCGCGAACTGCACACTCGACGAGGCAGGGCGGCGTCTACTGCACAGTCGACGGGAACCTTGCCCCGCGGACGTGCTCGACGAAGCGGTGAGCGGGAACCTCGAGGCGGCGGCGCATCGCGAAGAACGTGTCCGCCGCCCGCACGCCCATCCAGTCACGGGGCAGCAGCTCCGGCGCAAGGCCTGGATCGAGGTAGGGCAGGCGCCGCCAGGCGGTGAGAGCCCGCACGTAGTCGGCGAACGCCTCCCCCTCGTCGTCCTTGCGTCGACGCTGGCGCCACGACGTGAGGACCGGACCGTGCGCCTCGTCGAATTGCCGGTACAGGGCATCGAGGCTGTCGAGGTCCCACCAGGATCGGACCTCGGCATGGAGATCAGCGAAGCCACGGTACGACGCGTGGAACAGGTCGACATAGGAAGCGAGCCCGTGCCGCTCGAGGGCGAACCGGGTCTCCTCCTCGAGGTGGCCCGGCGCGATCCAGACCCCGTTGCCGACCGTGCCGTAGCCGAGCCACGACAGCCGGGACCGGAGCAGGTGGCGTTGCCGCCGCTCGGACTCCGGGACCGAGAAGACGGCGAGGATCCAGCCTTCGGCCAACGTGGCCCGCCGCCGCTCGAAGATGCGCCGGTCGCCGTCGTCGAGGATCTGTCGCGCTTCTGACGACAGCGCATAACCCGCACTGCCGTCGACCCGCTCGGCCTCGAGGATCCCGCGTCGCTTGAGCCGCGAGATCGAGGACCGGACCGCCGCCTCCTCGACCCCGAGGCGGGACATGAGGCGGATGAGCGAGCTGACGCTGATCCATCCGCCGACCTCACGTGCGTAGAGCCCGTAGACGCTGACGATGAGGGCACGCGGGCGGGCGGTAGCCGCGCTGACATTGACCTCGTCGGCCAGGTCGGTGTCCGTCACGTTCGGAGCCTAGCGCCGGACCGGCGGCCAGCCCCGCCGCATGACGAACCATTGACGGTCGTGAGAACGACTCCATACGGTGCTGACATGGAGCTCACCCCCTCCGCCCACGTCGACACCTTCTGCCGGGACAACCTCCCACCGCAGGACCAGTGGCCAGAGTTCCTCTTCGAGGTCCCGGAGGTGCACTACCCCGACCGACTCAACTGCGGCGTCGAGCTGCTCGACCGCGTCATCGACGAGCACGGACCCGACCGCCCCTGTCTCCGCTCACCCGACGGGACCGTCTGGACCTACGGCGACCTGCGCGCCCGCGCCAACCAGATCGCGAACCTCCTTGTCGAGGACCACGGCCTCGTCCCGGGCAACCGCGTCCTGCTCCGCGGCCCGAACAACCTGTGGCTCGTCGCCTGCTGGTTCGCCGTGCTTCGGGCGGGCGCCGTCGTCGTGCCGACGATGCCGCTGCTTCGCCCCAGGGAGCTCACCACGATCGGCGAGATCGGCCGCTTCGACCTCGCTATCTGCGACGTCCGCTTCGTCGACGACCTCGCTGCGGCAGAGCTTCCCGGCCTCCGCACCCTCATCTACGGAGGCGACGCGGAGGACGACCTGACCCGCACGGCCACCGCCAAGTCCTCAGACTTCACCCCTGTCGAGACCGCGGTCGACGACGTCGCAATGCTCGCCTTCACCTCCGGCACGACCGGCAAGCCCAAGGCGACGATGCACTTCCACCGCGACGTGCTCGCCAACGCGGACACGTTCTCGCACTACGTCCTCAAGCCGACGATCGACGATGTCTTCACCGGCACGCCGCCCATCGCCTTCACCTTCGGCCTCGGCGGCCTCGTCGTCTTCCCGCTGAGGGTCGGCGCGAGCACCCTGCTCATCGAGAAGGCCACCCCCGACCAGCTCGCCGACCTCATCGAGGCCCACGGCGTGACCATCTGCTCCACCGCGCCCACTGCCTACCGCGCCATCATCGCCTCCGGCAAGGCGCCACAGATCCACACCCTGCGCCGGGGCGTCTCGGCCGGCGAGCACCTTCCCGTCGCGACGTGGCACGCCTTCAAGGAGGCCACCGGCGTCGAGCTCATCGACGGGATCGGCTCGACCGAGACTGCTCCACATCTTCATCGGCTCGGCGGACGAGCAGATCCGCCCGGGATCGACCGGCAAGCCGGTCCCGGGGTACCGCGCCAAGATCATCGACGGGTTCGGCGACGACGTCCCCGACGGCGAGCCGGGACGTCTGGCGGTCAAGGGACCGACGGGCTGCCGCTATCTCGCCGACGAGCGCCAGAAGGCGTATGTCCACGACGGATGGAACGTCACCGGCGACACCTTCATCCGCGACGCCGACGGCTACTTCTGGTATCAGGCCCGCAGCGACGACATGATCGTCACCTCGGGCTACAACGTCGGCGGCCCGGAGGTCGAGGAGGCGATCGTCACCGAGCCCGACGTCCTCGAGTGCGCGGTCGTCGCGGCCCCGGACGAGGCCCGCGGCAGCATCATCAAGGCGTTCGTCGTGCTGAGGGACGGCCTCGCCTCCGTCCAGGACGATGCCGCCAAGGAGGCCAAGGCGAAGGAGATCCAGGACCACGTCAAGCAGGTCATCGCCCCCTACAAGTACCCTCGCGCGATCGAGTTCATCGAGGCCCTGCCGCGGACCTCGACGGGCAAGGTGCAGCGCTTCCGGCTCCGCGAGCAATGAGCAGGCCGGAGGCGGCCATCACCCGCCGCATCGACTGGATCGACACGGACGCGTCGGGACACTGGCACAACGCGACCATCCTCCGCTTCCTCGAGGCCGCCGAGGACGCTCTCCACGAGAAGCTCGGAATGCCAGAGCTGTTCGGCCACGTCCCGCGTGTCCAGCTGCACATCGACTTCGCCTCGCGTCTCTGGTTCCGGGACGAGCCGACGACGCACATCTGGGTCGACTCGGTCGGCACCTCCTCGATGACTTACGGCTTCGAGATCACCCTCGGCGACCGCACCGTCGCGAGCGGCACGTGCGTCGTCGTCCAGGCGGACCCCCACGGCGAGGGCTCGAAGCCGTGGACGGCCGAGCAGCGCGCCCGCCTGACAGGGCACCCGCTCACAGGGGGCGCGCGGAACGGAGATGGAGCATGAGGATCGCCGTCATCGGCGGTGGGCCCGGGGGCCTCTACTTCGCGGCGCTCGCCAAGCAGCTCGACCCGACCCACGAGATCACCGTCTGGGAGCGGAACGCCGCCGACGACACGTTCGGCTTCGGGGTCGTCTTCTCGGACGAGACGCTCGGCGGCATCGAGCACGCCGACCGCTCGATCCACGCGGCGATGGAGGCCGAGTTCGCGCGATGGGACGACATCGACGTCCACTTCCGGGGCCGGACGATCACGAGCGGCGGCCACGGGTTCGCGGCCATGTCGCGCAAGCGCCTCCTCGAGCTGCTCCAAGCCCGCGCCACGGAGCTCGGCGTGACCATCCACTTCCGCACCGACGCCCCAGACGTGGATGAGCTCGCCGCGACGCACGACCTCGTCCTCGCGGCGGACGGCCTGAACTCGACGGTCCGCGCCCGCCACGCCGACACCTTCGAGCCCTCGATCGACGAGCGCCACTGCAAGTACATGTGGCTCGCGACCGATCTCGTCTTCGACGCCTTCACCTTCCACATCCTCGAGACGGAGTGGGGCGTCATGCAGGTGCACGGTTACCCGTTCGACGCCACCGGGAGCACCTTCATCCTCGAGATGCACGAGGATGTTTGGCGCGCAGCCGGGTTCGGAGAGCTGGATGACCGCGAGTGGCGGCCGGGCGAGTCCGACGAAGCCTCGATCGAGCGGGTCCGCGACCTCTGCGCCGACATCCTCGGCGACCACGCCGTCTTCGCGAACAACTCGCGCTGGATCACCTTCCGCACCATCCGCAACGAGCGGTGGCGCGCGGGTGAGCGCGACAACATCGTCATCCTCGGCGACGCGGCGCACACCGCGCACTTCTCGATCGGCTCGGGGACCAAGCTCGCCATGGAGGATGCGCTGGCCCTCGCTGCGTGCCTGCACGAGCACCCCTCGCTCGACGCGGCGCTCAAGGCGTACGAGGACGAGCGCAAGCCGGTCGTCCTGTCGACCCAGCGCGCAGCCCAGGCCAGCCTCGAGTGGTTCGAGAACCTCGGCCAGTACGTCGGCCAGGCGCCGGAGCAGTTCGCCTTCAACATCATGACCCGCAGCCGTCGCGTCACCCACGACAACCTCAGGGTCCGCGACCCTGAGTTCGTCGCTGCGACGGACGCGTGGTTCGCGCAGTCGATCCCGGGTGGCCGCCCGGGCGCCCCGCCGATGTTCCAGCCATTCCGGCTCGGCACACTCGACCTGGTCAACCGGGTCGTCGTGTCGCCGATGGACATGTACCGCTCCCCCGGCGACGGAATGCCGACCGAGTTCCACCTCGTGCACCTCGGCGGAAAGGCCCTCGGCGGCGCGGGACTCGTCATGACCGAGATGGTCTGCGTCTCCCCCGAAGGCCGGATCACCCCCGGCTGCACCGGCATCTGGAGCGACGAGCAGACCGCGGCGTGGCGCCGGATCACGGACTTCGTCCACGACCAGTCGCCGGCGAAGATCGGCTGCCAGATCGGGCACTCCGGACGCAAGGGCTCGACGAAGCTCATGTGGGAGGGCGTCGACGAGCCGCTCGACGAGGGCAACTGGGAGGTCGTCGGCCCCTCGCCGCTGTCCTATCTCGAGGGCCGCAACCAAGTCCCACGCGAGTGCACGAGCGACGACCTTGCAGCGATCAAGGAGCAGTTCGTCACCGCCGCACGCAACGCGGTCGACGCCGGTTTCGACCTCGTCGAGCTGCACTGCGCTCACGGCTACCTGCTCTCCTCGTTCATCTCGCCGATCACCAACCAGCGCATTGACACGTACGGCGGCCCGCTCGAGAACCGCCTGCGCTACCCCCTGGAGGTCTTTGCGGCGATGCGAGCGGCCGTGCCCGACCACGTCCCGATGACGGTCCGCATCTCAGCGACCGACTGGGCGCCTGGTGGCATCACCGGTGAGGACGCGGTGCTGATCGCCCACGCCTTCAAGGATGCCGGGGCCGCCGCGATCGACGTCTCGTCGGGCCAGGTCACCCCGGACGAGAGGCCCGCCTTCGGCCGCAGCTACCAGACGCCCTTCGCCGACGCGATCCGCAACCGGGTCGACATCCCCACGATCGCCGTCGGCATCATCAGCTCCTGGGACGACGTCAACTCCCTCGTCCTCGCCGGTCGCGCCGATCTCTGCGCCGTGGGCCGCGCCCACCTCTACAACCCGAACTGGACCCTCCATGCCGCCATCGAGCAGGACTACGACGGGCCGGGCGCCGTGTGGCCCGATCCGTGGAAGGCGGGTCGCCGCAAGCCACAGACCGGCCGCACCGACGGCCCGAAACCCCGACTCCAGCTCGTCCGCGAGGGTGTCCCCGGGACGCGTCACCGGAGGTGGCGTCCGCCTGGGTGACCGCAAGGCGGCCCTCGGTGCAGCCGGCGGGCAGCGGTATCAGATCAATCAAGCGGCCCCTGGGGTGCGAGCTCGCGCTGCCGTGCCTCGAGCCCCTGGACCGTCTCGGAGACCTGGCCGAGGACGTCCTCCACGGACCCGATCGAGGACCTGATCCGCCCTCGAACGCTGAGGTCGGTGAAGATATTGTCGAACCAGATGTCGACCCCGCGGGTGAGTCCGTCCGTCGTCGGCAGGACCATCCCGGGCAGGCCGAGGTCGTCGAGCTCACGGCCAAACCGTGTCAGCGCCGTCTGAGCCCGTTCGATGGCGGCCTGCGCCTCGTCCATCCGACCGTGCTTGATGGACGAGCTGATGAGACCGCCTCCTCCGAAGGTGTCCCAGTTGGACCAGTTGTTCGCGCTGCGCAGCGCCGCGAGCGCATCGGCCAGACCCCCAATGGCGTGGTGCCCGGCGACGACGGCCTGGGCAACCTCTCGCCGCTCGCGCCGTCTGGCAATCAGGTTGTCGGCCCGGACAACCCTCTCGGGGTCGATAGCCGGCCCCGGCTGCCCGGTCGCCGGGTCGATCCCGGCGGCACGGGAGAGATCAGCAGCAGCGACGACCTCCGCGAGCGCCCGCTCATAGTCGGCCTCCGCGTGCTCGAGCCGTTGGAGCGCCTGTCCGAGGGCGTCGACGCGCTCGCTGAGGGCCGTGCGCTCCGAATCCGCCCGGGCCAGCGCCGAGGCCACGGTGTCGACCTCCGCCCGTTCACGGTCGAGGGCAGCCTCGCGGGAGCCGCGGATCGCGGTGACGACTCGGCGCAGGGAGACCCCCTCCAGCCTGTCGACGTCCCGCTCCTCGTCGACGAGCTGTCGCTCGAGCCGATCGCACCGATCGGAGGCCTGGTCGAGCAGATCCTCTGCCTCGGCGAGCTGGGCACCGAGGCTGACGCGCTCGACGAGATCGGCGCTGGCACGGTCAAGCCGGGCGATGGCTGGGTGGGGCAGGTCGCTCATGCTCGTCCGATGCCATTCGGCGTCGTGAGGTTCCCTCGCATCCGAGCCACCCCGAATCCTGTTCACTCGATCGAGACAGGTTGGGCGTCACCAGGAGCTGTGCAGCGGCCGTCCCTCGGCGTACCCGGCCGTGCTCTGCAGACCGACGACGGCGCGCTCGTGGAACTCCTCGAGCGTCCGTGCCCCCGCGTAGGTGCAGGACGACCGCAGTCCGGCGATGATCTCGTCCAGAACGTCCTCGACCGACGGACGAGCGGGGTCGATGTACATCCGCGCGTGGCTGATGCCCTCCTCGAAGAGCGCCTTGCGCGCCCGGTCGTAGGCCGAGTCCCCAGCGGTCCGGCTGAGGACTGCCCGCGCCGAGGCCATCCCGAACGACTCCTTGTACTGCCGCCCGTCGTTGTCGGTGTAGAGGTCGCCCGGGGACTCGAGCGTGCCAGCGAACCACGACCCGATCATGACGTTCGACGCACCGGCCGCGAGCGCCAGCGCCACATCGCGGGGGTGGCGCACGCCACCGTCGGCCCAGACGTGCTTGCCGAGCTCCCTTGCCGCACTGGCACATTCGAGAACGGCAGAGAACTGGGGCCGACCCACGGCCGTCCTCATCCGCGTCGTGCACATCGCGCCGGGACCGACGCCCACCTTGACGATGTCCGCACCGGCCTCGATGAGCTCGCGGGTCCCCGTGGCGGAGACGACGTTGCCGGCGACGACCGGCACCTGCGGGTCGATCGCGCGCACCTTCTGCAGCGCGTCGATCATCTTGTCCTGGTGTCCGTGCGCGGTGTCGATGACCAGGACGTCGGCTCCGGCGTCCAGGATCCGGGCCGCTTTCGCCGCGACGTCACCGTTGACGCCCACGGCCGCGGCGACTCTGAGCCGGCCGGCTGGATCGACGGCGGGCGAGTACAGGCCGGACCGCACGGCTGCCTCCTTGGTGAGGATCCCCACGAGCGTGCCGTCCGCCGCCACGACGGGCGCGACCCGGCGCCGCTCCGCGCTGAGCCGCTCGAACGCATGCCGCGCGTCGACGTCCTCCGGCAGGACGACCATCTCCCGGAACATGACGTCCTCGACCTGCGTGAACCGGTCCACGCCGGTCAGGTCCTTTTCCGTCACGATGCCGACCGGGCGCCTGCCCTCGACGACGATCCCTGCGCCGTGCGCGCGCTTGCCGAGCAGGACGAGCGCCTCGCCGGCCGTCATGTGCGGGTCGAGGGTGATCGCCGTGTCGTGGACGAGGTGGCGCTCCTTGACCCAGCCGATGACCTCGCTGACGACGTCGACGGGGATGTCCTGCGGGACGACGGTGAGCCCGCCGCGTCGTGCCACCGTCTCGGCCATCCTTCGCCCGGCGATGGCGGTCATGTTGGCGACGACGATCGGGATGGTCGTCCCCGTGCCGTCGACCGTCGCGAGGTCGACGTCGAGGCGGCTCGTCACCGACGAGCGGCTCGGCACCATGAACACGTCGTCGTAGGTCAGGTCGTACTGCGGCTGGAGCCCGTTGAGGAAGTGCACGCCACGACCTTATGCCGTATGCCGCTGAGCTCGCCCCTCGTTGAAGTGCACTCCGAGCCGGGCAGGGTCTTGGTCGAGTGTGCAGAAAGCGCCTCTCCCAGCAAAACGCGCGGTCCCGAGAATGGGCGCTTTCTGCACACTCGACCGGGTGGTGACCGGCGCTTTCTGCACACTCGACCAGATGGGACCTCAGACGTCGACGACCTCGCGCTCGCCGGGCAGCCAGACCCGGCCGCTCGGCGCGCGGAAGACGATCGGCAGCCCCCTGGTCGTGGCCCAGTCGGTCGAGTCGGTCACCTGGACATGGACGTGCGGCTCGGTGCTGTTGCCGGAGTTGCCGCAGGTGCCAACAGCGTCTCCCGCCCTGATCGAGTCGCCGGGCCGCACGGAGACGCTGCCGCGCCGCAGGTGCGCGAGCAGGACGAACGGGCCTCGGGGGGCGACCGCGATGACGACGCGGTTACCGGCGATGGCGTTCGGACCGCCGCGCACCCGCCCAGCCTGGCTCAGCGCATAGGCCAGGAGCGCCGGCTGCGAGCGCCGGGACTCGTGGTCCGGCTCCCCGTCGTGAACGGCGACCACGGTGCCCGCCACCGGCGCGAGCACCGGCCGCCCGAAGCCGACGAAGATCTCCGGTGACTCGACCGACACCAGCGAACGCCACGTGCGAGGTGCAGATCGACCGCGCTCGTCGACCGGCACGAAGTCGATGGCGTAGGTCGTCCCGAAGAGATGCGTGCCGTGGCTCGGGACCCGGCGGTCCGGGCTGTTCTGCACGAGCCAGCGGCCCCGGAAGGGAAAGCCGAGCTCGACGGGGACCGACCCGCCGGCTCGGTTCGGAGCTGCCCTGATCGTCCATGTCGACGACGTTAGGCAGCCGCCGTGACGAGCGCGACTCGGGGTCAGCCCTGATCCGCCCCTGAGGCCATCCCCCAATGCCCCGTAATAACGGTGCGGTCCCCGGCGCACTCCCTAACGTCGAAAGTGGTTGGCCGCACGAGGCGGCTCCTGAATCAGGGGGGAAAGGCACTCAACATGACAGAAACACGCATAGGGGACGTCGGGCGGCTCGCGTGGCTGCCGTCGTCGCGCGTGACGAAATGGCTCGTCGTCGGCTTCTGGTTGGCCGTTCTCGCGGTGTCGTTCGGCCCGGCGGGCAAACTCCAGGGGGCACTGAACAACGACGCCACCTCCTGGCTTCCGGAGAACGCCCAGTCGACGCAGGTCGCCAAGGAGCTCGAGGCGTTCCAGAGCAAGAACGAGGCACCAGCCGTCCTCGTCTACGAGCGTCCTGACGGTGTCACGGCGGCCGACCTCCACGCGGTCGCAGGACACATCACCGCTTTCAACGCCATGGAGCCGGTCAAGAAGGACTCCGTCGGCCCGATCCGGTCCGAGGACGGCAAGGCCATCCAGGTCATCGTCCCGATGGACATCGGTGAGGACGGCTGGGAGAACCTCGCCGGAGATCACCGACCAGCTGCGCTCGATCGCAGCCGACAGTCCCGCCGGACTGACGATGCACGTGACCGGGCCGATCGGCTTCGGCGCCGACTCGTCGGAGGCGTTCGCAGGCATTGACGGCAAGCTGCTCTATGCAGCGATGGCCGTCGTCATCCTCATCCTGCTCATCACCTACCGCAGTCCGATTCTCTGGCTCATCCCGCTCATCTCCGCGGGCACCGCGCTGTTCATCTCGCAGGGCGTGATCTATTACCTCGCGAACAGCGACACCCTGACCGTCAACGCGCAGAGTTCGGCCATCCTGACCGTCATCGTCTTCGGCGCGGGAACTGACTACGCGCTCTTGCTCGTCGCCAGATACCGGGAAGAGCTCCGACGCCACCAGGACCGTCACGAGGCGATGGCCTTCGCCCTGCACCGTGCCGGCCCTGCCATCTTCGCATCCGGCTCGACCGTCATCGCGGGCATGCTCTGCCTCCTCGTCGCGACGATGAGCTCGACCAGCGGCCTCGGCCCGGTCGCCGCGATCGGCATCGGCGTCGCCCTGCTCGTCATGCTGACCCTGCTGCCAGCCCTGCTGGTCGTCTTCGGCCGCTGGATCTTCTGGCCAGTTCGGCCGACCTACGGGTCCGCGGACCACACCCGCGACGGCTTCTGGGCCCGCACCGGCAACCGGATCTCTCACGCCCCGCGCCGCACGTGGGTCGTCACCTCGGTTGTTCTCGCCATCGCCACCCTGGGTGTGCTCCAGCTCAACGCGACCGGCTTGGCGAACAAGGACGCCTTCTACACGACGCCCGAGTCGGTCGTCGGCGAGCAGGTGTTGGCCAAGCACTTCCCAGCCGGGTCCGGGTCACCCGTTCTCGTCCTGGCCAACACGGACCAGGCCGCGACCGTGCAGGCCAAGCTCGAGACCGTCCAAGGCGTCAGCTCGGTGGCGGACCCGATCGCCCGCAACGGGCGGTCGCTCATCGAGACGACGCTGAGCGACGCTCCGGACTCCGACGCGGCAACGAAGTCGGTCGACCGTATCCGGGATGCGATCGCGCAGGTGCCCAACGCGGATGCGATCGCCGGAGGTGACACCGCTGCGCGCGCCGACACGCTGCGCGCGTCCGATGACGACAACAAGCGGACGATCCCGCTCATCCTGGGCGTCGTGCTGCTCATC
Source organism: uncultured Actinomycetota bacterium (assembly GCA_963826445.1). Lineage (GTDB taxonomy): Bacteria > Actinomycetota > Actinomycetes > Actinomycetales > Dermatophilaceae > Intrasporangium. Next base: position 37,835 of record CAWGXD010000041.1, on the reverse strand, counting down.
CTCGTGCTCCTACTGCGAGCCGTCACGGCGCCACTGCTGCTGATCGGGACGGTCGTGCTCTCGTTCGGCGCGGCGATGGGCTTGAGCGCGCTCGTCTTCCGGCACGTGTTCGGTTTCGCCGGCGCGGACCCGTCGCTACCGCTGTTCGTCTTCGTGTTCCTCGTCGCGCTCGGGATCGACTACAACATCTTCCTGATGACCCGGGTCCACGAGGAGTCGAAGGAGGTCGGCACCTGGCGCGGCGCCCTCACCGGACTCGCCGCAACCGGGGGTGTCATCACCTCGGCCGGGCTCGTCCTCGCAGGCACGTTCGCGGTCCTCGCGACGATGCCGGTGGTCGCCTTCGCAGAGGTCGGCTTCGCCGTCGCGCTGGGTGTCCTGCTCGACACCCTGATCGTCCGGTCGGTGCTCGTGACGGCACTGAACCTCGACCTCAAGGGACGCATGTGGTGGCCGAGCCGCCTTGCCCGCAAGGACGCCGAGTTGGCGGCCGCTGCGGACGCGGCTGAGCGGGAGAAGGAGGAGCGCCCCGAGCTCGTGCCGGCCCGCTGACACCCAGCCGACCACGACGGAGGCGTATGCCGCTGAGCCAGCTCAGCGGCATACGCCTCCGTGTCTGTGTGGCTGAGTCGCTGGCCATGCAGCGGACGCCGTCCCTCAGTGCCAGGACTTCAGAGTCTCGGCGATCTCGTCGATCTCCGGTTCGCTGCGGGCGACAGCCATGACGAGCTCATAGGCGTCGTCGTCAGGGGCGTCGAGGGTGACGTCGTTGAGCCCGTAGAACACGACGGTGGCGAGCCAGCCGAGGCGCTTGTTGCCGTCGACCAGGGCGTGGTTGCGCACGACCGAGTCGAGCAGCGCGGCCGCCTTGGTGTCCAAGTCGGGGTAAGCCTGCTGCCCGTACAGCACGGACTGGGGTCGATGGGCTGCGGCGTCGAGGAGTCCCAGATCACGGACTGGTCCGACTCCGAGGTCGCTTGCGAGGGTGAGCAGGTCCTCGAGGGAGAGGTAGGTCGTCACCGGCCGAGGCGCTCGAGGACGTCGGCATACCGGACGCGTGCCTGGGCGGAGAGGTCGCGCACCCGGTCTTGGTGAACGCGGCGCGCGGCGGCGTCGCGGATCGCACGGACGATGGCTTCCTGCTTGCTGATGCCCTGCGCTTCAGCGAGCAGGGCCAGGGCCCGCTCGTCCTCGTCCGTCAGTCGCAAGGTCATCGCCATGCCCATGATGGTACCAAACTGGTATCACTACCTGGTGTCGTGGGGCTCCAACTGCTCGATCAGACCCCCACCGCCCGCGAATGGTCTCACCCTGCCGGAGGAGTGGCGAACCAACGCGCAGACCGCCCTCCGCATCCTGACCGCCTGATCGTGCGCGCCGCATGCACACTCTGAGTACTCATCGCGTGCTTGAGCGGTCGTTGGGATTCCACGGCTGTCGGCGGGGAATCCAAGCCGGCACGGCCCGACGGTAGGCCTCGTAGTCGGCACCGAACCGGCGCGCCAACGCGGGTTCCTCGTACCAGCGCACGAACGCGGCGACGCCGACCCAGGATGCGACGGCGTACACCAGCAGGCGAGCCTGCCCGAGCAGCAGCGCCTCACCGATGAAGATGGTCACCGCGCCGAGGTAGATCGGGTTGCGCACGTACCGGTTCAAGCCCGTCACCACCAGCCGGGTGGTCATCGCGCCCGGCATCGGGGTCCCGCCGGCCCGGACGAACTCCCCGAACACATGCAGCGGCGGGACCAAGCCGACCACGATCAGGATCACCCCGAGGACCCGGACGAAGCCCCAGTAGGGGTACGGCTGCGGCGCCTGCCAGCCCGTCAGCCACCACGGGACGAGGACCGCGCCCACTCCACCGGCGAGCACGAACCAGAACACGCTGATCACCAGGGCACTGGCCCTACGCACGTCCTCCAGTGTCTCTCGCAGCCGGTCCGCGACCTGACAACCAACACAAGGAGGTATGCCGCTGAGCGCGCTCAGCGGCATACGCCTCGTTGTGTGGGTGGCTAGGTTGGTGAACCACCACTCAGCGGGAGGGCCATGCAGGAGCTCGAGGCAATCTGGCGCCGTGAGGCGCCGCAGGTGCTGATCGCAGTGGCGCGGCGGTGGGAGGACTTCGCCGCGGCGGAGGAAGCGGTGCAGGAGGCGTTGGCGGCGGCGACGGTCCAGTGGCCCCGCGACGGAGTGCCCGACGACCCGAGGGCCTGGCTCGTTCGGGTGGCCTCCCGACGGATGGTCGACCAGGTGCGGAGCGAGATCGGCGCGGAGGGCGCGGGAGGAGCGGGATGCGATCGCGAGCGCCGACTCTCCCGAGGTCACCGACCACGACGACTCGCTCACGCTCCTGCTGCTGTGCTGCCACCCGGCGCTCACCGTGCCGTCGCAGGTGGCGCTCACCCTCCGAGCCGTCGCGGGCCTGACCACCGCACAGGTTGCGCGCGCGTTCCTCGTCCCGGAGTCGACGATGGGCCAGCGGATCAGCCGGGCCAAGAAGGTCATCCGCGAGGCGGGCGCTACGTTCGAGCTGCCGGGGCCAGACGAGCTGGACGACCGGGTCAGGGCGGTGATGCACGTGCTCTACCTCGTCTTCACCGAGGGCCACACGAGCACGGAGGGCCATGGGCTCACGAATGAGGAGCTGGCAGCAGAGGCGATCCGGCTCGCCCGCCAGCTCCACGTCGCTCGTCCCGATGACCCCGAGGCGGCGGGGCTGCTCGCGCTCATGCTGCTGACTGAGGCTCGGCGTCCAGCGCGTACCGGGGTGGACGGGAGGCTGGTGACGCTTGACGAGCAGGACCGCACGCTCTGGCGCCGCGATCTCATCGAGGAGGGCACCCGGCTCGTCACCGATGCCCTGGGGTCCGGCGGGGAGGTCGGCCCGTACCAGATACAGGCCGCGATCGCTGCGGTCCACGACGAGGCGGCGAAGGCGGAGGAGACCGACTGGCCGCAGGTGGTGCAGCTCTACGGGGTCTTGGGCCGGATCCAGCCGGGGCCGATGGTCGAGCTCAACCGGGCCGTGGCCGTGTCCATGGTCGACGGACCCGAGGCCGGTCTCGCGGTGGTGGACGGTATGCGCTCGGAGCTCGCGGGGCACCACCGCTGGCATGCGGTCCGCGGCCAACTGCTCAGGCGGGCTGGCTCGCGCTACGAGGCCGCGGCTGAGCTGCGCACCGCCGCGAGGCTGACGCCCAGCGAGGTCGAACGCGCTCACCTCACCACCCTGGCCGACGATGTCGAAGCCGGAGGATCGGCTCCGACGTCCCCGTGAACCAACCGAAACCGTCCGAGGAGGACATCGTGAAGTACGTCGTGCTGATCCACTCCAACCCCCAGCCCTGGGGCCACCCGACGAGCGAGTTCCTCGCCGCGCACCAAGAGCTCCCCGCCGAGGAGCGCGAGCGCCTCAATGCCGAGTTCGAGTCCGTCATGACCGAGATGTCGGCCTCCGGCGAGCTCGTCGGCGGCTCCGCTCTGGGCGATCCCGCGGAGGCGCGGCTCTTCCGCTGGGAGCAAGGTAAGACACTCGCCACTGATGGTCCGTACGCCGAGGCCAAGGAGCACTTCGCGGGCTTCTTCCTGCTCGACGTCGACAGTCGTGAGCGTGCCGAGGCGTTGGCCGCCCGGTTCGCAGGGCCGGGCGAGACCGTGGAGCTGCGGGCGGTCGTGGGCTGACCCACATCGAGTCGAGTGTGCAGTGCCCGTCCAGCACCCGGCGCGAACTGCACACTCGACGAGGACCCGGCCCGGCGCGGACTGCACACTCGACTGGGAGCGAGCTCAGCGGCATACGTCCGCGTTTTGCGTGTGGCGCGGAAGGAAAGCGCGCACCATGAAGGGAGGCGGGAGCGACGGGCGCTCCCGGCACTCGAGGGGGAGCCCATGACTGAGAAGGTCTGCTTCGACAAGATCCTGCCGAAGGACCTCATGCGTCCGCACCGGCGCACCCGGGGACTCGACGGCAACGACCGCGCCATCTCGCCGATCGGCAAGTCGTGGATGAACGGCACGACGCTGCGCGTGCGCTTCCTCAGCGGCACCCCGGCGCAGCAGGCCACCGCGCGCGAGCAGGCCGGCTGGTGGGCGGACGTGTGCAACATCGCGTTCGACTTCGGCAACCACCCGGTGTCCGACGCGGACATCCGGATCTCCGTTCGACCCGAACGACGGCGCCTGGTCCTACGTCGGCACCGACAACAAGGGCATCCCGACGAACCAGGCCACGATGAACCTCGGTTTCCTCGACGGCGGGACGGCGGGGCACGAGTTCGGGCACGCCATCGGGCTGGCGCACGAGCACTCCAACCCGGCCGGCGGCATCCAGTGGAACGAGCCGGTCGTCATTGCCTCGCTCGCCGGGCCGCCGAACTTCTGGGACGAGGCGAAGGTGCGGCACAACGTGTTCCGCAAGTACGCGCTCGACCAGATCAAGGGGACGCAGTTCGACGCGGACTCGATCATGCTCTACGCGTTCCCGGCGTCGTGGACGCTCAATGGGGTGGCGACACACGCCAACGACGTGCTGTCGGCGCTCGACAAGGCGTTCGTCGCGGGCGCCGCCATGTATCCCAAGGTCTGCTCCGCGTTTCCGACGGGGACGGCTTGCCGCTCGACGGCACGAAGGTCAACGCGGATCATCGGCAAGGGCGGCGAGGAGGACGTCTTCACCTTCGAGGTCGGGTCCGACGGCGTCTACGAGGTGCGGACGAACGGGTCGACGGACGTGTACCTCAAGCTGTTCGGCCCGGACAGCAAGACGGCGCTCATCGCGGAGGACGACGACAGCGGCTATGGCGTCAACGCTCGGATCCGGCGCAGCCTCGTGCCCGGCAAGTACTGGGCGCAGGTGCGCCACTGGAACGTCGGAGACCGGCACGGGGAAGTACTCCATCAGCGCGCGGTCGCGCTGACTCGGGCGGCGGTTGCGCCGTGCCGCGCTTGAGTCACGTGATCCTCTACGTCTCCGATCTCGACGCGTCTGTGGCGTTCTACCGCGACGTTGTCGGGCTGGAGTATCGGTTCACGGACGCGGGGTATGCGGAGTTCGATACTGGGGCCAACGCGGTTCGCGCTGTATGAGCGGCGCCGTGCGGAGTGGCTGACCGGTGGCCCGGTGTGCCGGGCGCCGGCCGGCGAGGTCGTGCTGCTGGTCGAGGACGTCGATGCGGTGGCTGATGCGCTGCGGGTGCGCGGCGTGCCTCTGCTCGCGAGCCGGCCGACCGTCCGGGGGCACCGGACGGTGCACGTCGCCGACCCGGACGGGTTCGTGGTCGAGTTCGCGCAGGAGATCCCGCGGGCTCGCTCGCGATCTGCAGGGGGCACCCGGTGAGCTGGCGGTGCGGGAGGCGGCTCAGCGGCATACGGGCGCTTCGCTTGTGGCGTAGGTGGTTGACGCGCGCGTGCTAGCGAGTAATTCTGATTACATGATTACTGAGCAAGCAAGTGAGCGGGTGCGCGGCTGGTTCACCGGCCGGCTGCCCGACGAGTGGCAGGTGCGCGGCGCCCGAGGTCACGGTCGACCGCGAGGAGATCACCGTCGTCCTGACGATCAGCGACGTCGACCTGCCCGACGGTCGAGCGACGCCGAGCGGGCGGAGGCGCGGGCCGGGCGGGCGAAGGCGTTCCGCGAGGACACCCGGGGTCGCCGCATCGAGATCGCGCGCGAGGCGGAGCACCGCTTCGACCGCAAGGTGTCGTGGGCGGTCAGCGTCGGCGACCGGACCGAGCTGTTCACCCACGTCGCGGCGCCGGCGATGACGCGGCTGCGTCAGCGCGAGCGGCATGGTGCTCGACACGCTCGTCGACGCCGGCGTGGCGCGGTCGCGAGCGGACGCGCTGGCCTGGTGCGTGCGGCTCGTCGGGCAGCACGAGAGGACTGGCTCGGCGAGCTGCGCGAGGCGATGTCGCACGTCGAGGACGTGCGGAAGAGGGGCCCGCGGCCTGAGGCCACGTGACGTGGATCAGGACCCGGCGGGGCGCGGCCGGAGCTCTGACGGGGCGTTCGTGAATCCCGCCACGGAGCCACCTTCGTAGAGGTTGCCCAGGTCGAGCGCCGTGGCACCTTCAGCGAGGTGGAGCGCCGCTGACGTGCAATTGAGGTAGCCCTCCTCGAGGATCGAGAAGATGTTGCCTCCGACGGCCACCTGACCCGAGCTCGTGTGGACGCTGATGTGACCCGAGCCTCCATCGGCGTCGGTGCTGTTCGAGGTGAACGCGTTGTTGGTGATGGAGACCCCCGCTGACCCGGACGTCGGCGTCCCGTCGAGGAGTACGCCGCTCTGTCGGTTGCGGTCAATTCCGTTGGCCGTGATGACGATTCGCTTTGGCGAGGCAGCCCCAGTGTCGGTGACGTGGATGCCGTTGGTGTTGTTTAGATCGCGGAGTTCGTGATGGTTGTGGCCCACGCGCCGATGACGATCCCGTGGGCTCCATTGCCGCCGACGATGCAGCCGTCGACGAGCGCGTCGGCGCCGTTGATCTCGATGCCGTGGTGGTGGGCGTAGTTGCTCGTGGTGTGGAGCACGCGGCAGGCCATCCGGCCTGCGCCGATGTAGAGGTTCGATCCGCCCCTCCCCCAGTCGGGGGCGTGTGGATCACTCCTGCCGTGGAGGTAGCAGCGGGAGATGACCCACTGCGTGTCCTCCGCCGTGGGCGAGTCGGTGAGGCTCACGACGTGCGGCTGGCCCGCGGTCTGCAACAGGTTCCTCCCGTCGATCTCGAGGTCCTCGAGGATGACCCGTGTCGCGCCCAGGGGACCGAGGATCAGGGGGGCGTTGGTGCCAGGCCGTCGGATGATCCGGCTCACCGTCCCCGTCGGGTAGGTGTCACGTAGGCACCGTCCAAGTAGCGGTAGGTACCCGAGTTCGATCCCGACAGGCGGGACGCGGCGCGCATCGTCAGCGTGCGGCAGGAGTAGTCGCCCGGCGGGAAGAAGGTGATGCCGCCGCGGTCGATGGCGGCCTGCACCGCGTCCGTGTCGTCCGCGGACCCGTCGCCGATCGCGCCGAGATCCCGCACGCTCACCCCCATCGCAGCACCCCATGGCTGCGCCAGGGCCCGCTGGTCCACGTGAACACCAGCCATCCAGCCATCGCCGGTCGTGTCGACTTGTTTCCCTCGCACGGTCGTGCTCCCTTGGCTCACCGGTGGTAGTCGTCCTCGAGTCGCTCGATGTCGTCCTCGTCGAACGTCCCGAACGCAACTTCGAGCACCCGCCCCGCGGTCTCCCCGCAGTTCCCCAGGCGGTGGACCATCCCTTGACGAATCCACACGGTTTCGCCGGGCGTCGCGAGCCGCTCGAAGGTGCCGATCGTGACGTCGATCGGGACGTCGAGGATGTGCCACAGTTCGCCCCGGAGTTCGTGTCGTTGCAGCGACAGGCGCTGGCCGGGCTCGACCGTGATGATCTTGACGGTGACGGGGGTGTTGCAGGCGAACCGGGTGAACTGCCCCAAGGCCGTCGGAGTCGAGGTAATGCTGCGATCGGGTCGTCACAGTCCCGGTGAGGTCCCGAGCCCGCGCGCCCTCCGTGACGCACTGCCACTCGGCCATCGATCTTCAGGTGGTCCAGCCGGCCGCTGCGGTTGCCATTGATCGCTCCTCCGGGTCGGCGTCGTTGCTGGTGCTGTCGTTGGCGTGGCTGGAGAGCCCCATGGCGCAGGGAGCTGGGACGGCCACGGCCGGATGCTCGACGACGAAGCCCATCAGGTCCACCGTGGCGGGCCCATGGTGGCCGCGGTTCGGGGAGCGTTCGGGGCGTTCGGAGACTTCCGTGCGGACCGAGACACGTCGAGGTGACCGATATGGACTGGGCGCCGCAGCCGACGCCGATGTGCGCACCATCCCCGTCGACGAGCTCATCCGCGACATGCGGCCCTCGACCATCAGGCCCTCCGGGCCAACGCGGAAGTCATCGAGCCTGAGCATGCACGTGCATCGTTCCAGTCAGCCCACGCGGCGACCGGAAGGGCGCCCAAATCGCGCGTGGATCGGCAGTGGTCGGCGGGGCCGGCGCTCGATGCGCTGTGGGTTGCCGCATCGAATGACAGTGACCATTCGGGCTCCTGCGGCCATGAGGCTTCGGTGTCAGCGGTAGCGAACTGGTCAGTGTGCTCGCTGGTGCTCTCACCCGGGACGACGCCTTGGGCCCGCAGGCATGACGCGGCGGCGTAGTCTGCGCACGTGAGCACCGCCCAGCGCAACGAGCGGAGCCACGAGTCGCAGTACGGCGACGTCGCCGCCCTGATGCCGATGGTCCGACGCATCGTGCTGGCCCGCGTCGGTGGGCATCCGGCCGCCGACGACCTCATCCAGGAGACGCTTGACCAGGGTGCTTGCAGCGTCGCCGACGATCGAGGACGGGCATGCTCGAGCCGTACGCGATCGTCACGGCCCGCAACGTCATCGCGTCGATGTGGCGCGACGTCGACCGACACGAGCGCAACAAGCACCGCGTCGTCGACCTCGAGCAGCCAGACGCACCGGATGACGCAGATGGTGCTCGACGAGGAGCAGTCCGCCGTGGTCGCGGCCCTCGCCCGGCTGTCCGACCGAGAGCGCGAGGCGCTCGTCGCCCATGAGGTGTCCGGCAAGGACACCCACAGTCTGGCGGCCGAGTCGCAGAGCTCACCGCCGGGGCGATCGCCGCGCAGCTCAATCGCACGCGCGCCCGCATGCGGGTCGAGTACCTCTTGGCACTGGAGAAGACCGAGCCGCCCACTGAACAGTGCCGACCGGTGCTCCTCGCCATCTCCAGCGGCGACCGCCGGCGCCAACGCGAGGTGGACGCCGCTCGTCACGTCCTCGGCTGCGAGCTGTGTGCCCGACTCAGTGAGCCCCTCATGAGGCGAGGTCAGACCCGTGAGGACGAGGTCCGGGTCCCGGTCCGCAGCGACGCGGATATCGTCGCGGCCCGGCGGGCGGCCCGCGAGATGGCGTCGCGGGCCGGCTTCACCGGCACCGACCTGACGATCATCGCGACCGCGGTCTCGGAGGTCGCCCGCAACATCGTGCGGTTCGCCGGCACCGGCGAGGTCGTCGTCTCGGCGGTCGACGACCCGCCGGCCCGCGGCGTCCGGGTGGTCGCGCGCGACAGCGGGCCCGGCATCGCCGATGTCGACCAGGCGCTTGAGGACGGCTACAGCACTTACCACGGGCTCGGGCCTGGGCTGCCGGGGGCCAGGCGCCTGATGGACGAGTTCGAGCATCGCGTCCGAGCCCGGACATGGCACGACGGTGACGATGACGAAGTGGCGGAAGGAGTGACGACTATGGACCACGACCGGCCTGATGTGATGGACCGGGACGGGAGACCCCGATGGGGAGACGACTGAGGACGACCAGCTGCTGCCCCAGCTCGTGGCGCACCTGCGCGAGCACCGAGCTCACGCTTGCGCAAGGAGTGGGCGGACCGGATCCATCGAGCGCACCTGCTCGAGGCGATGACGCCGCAGGAGATGGCCGCCGAGACCACCTCGGTCTACGACAACTACGTCGAGGTGCTGGAGACCGGCAGCGTCGAGGCGCTGCAGCACTACGCCCGGGACCTGTCCGAGCGGATCATCCCGCGCGGTGTCGAGACCCATGAGGTCGTCGGCATCGTGCTGCTGCTGCGGGATGTCCTGGCTCGGTCGCTGTTCGAGAAGTACCAGCGACGACTTCGCCCTGCTCAACCGAGTCCTGGACGCGTACGAGCCGGCGGCGAACCGCATCGCCAACACCGTTGCCGTCAGCTTCGTCGAGGAGCGCGAGCGCGTCATCCGGCAGCAGCAGGACGCGATCCGCGAGCTGTCCACCCCAGTGCTGCCGGTGCGCGAGCGGCTGCTGATCCTGCCGATCATCGGCGTGCTCGACAGCGAGCGGGCCCGGCAGCTGACCGAGCAGCTGCTCGCGGGCATCCGCACCCATCGCGCCAAGGTCGTCGTCATCGACATCACCGGCGCCCCGACGTCGACGCAGACGGTCGCGAACCACCTCGTCCAGACCGTCGACGCGTCACGTCTGATGGGTGCGAGCGTCATCATTACCGGACTGTCCCCGACGATCGCCCAGACGCTGGTGACCATCGGCGTCGACCTGAGCAAGATGCACACCATGGGCGACCTGCAGGGCGGGCTCGAGGAGGCCGAGCGGCTGCTCGGCTACACGGTCACCAGGAACCGGACGGTGCCGACCAGCTGTGAACACCGGACCGGCGCTCGTCTCGATCCTGCGGCAGGGCTCGTACCTGATCGCGTCCGTCCACACCGCCCTCGACGACTCCGAGATGATCCGGTTCCGCGACGACCTGATCGAGCAGATCGGCACGCACCGCGTCGCGCGGGGTCATCATCGATGTCGCCGCCCTGGACGTGCTCGACTCCTTCGGCTCCGCACCCTGCGCGGCATCGCCGAGATGGCGCGGCTGCGGGGCGCCGAGACCGTCATCGTCGGCATCCAGCCCGACGTCGCGATCGCCATGGTCCGGCTCGGCATGGGCATGCCGGCCGTGCCCACCGCCCTCGACCTCGAGGAGGGACTCGCGATGCTTGACCAGCGGGGGCACGAACGCCGCCCCTCATGAGTGACCGTCCGATCAATGACCTGCATGCCCTGACGGCCGACTACCGAGTCGCCTTCCTGCGCTTCCTCCCGCGCCAGCAGGAGGTGGCCCTGACCACGGGATACGAGCTGGGACGTCGTGCGTTCAGGGGCAGGGTGAGCGTCCTCGAGCTGGCCCGCATCCACCATGAAGTGCTGCTCGAGGTGCTGGAGGAGACCGCTCCCGAGGAGGTCGCCGGTGTGGCCGCCTCGGCGTCGACCTTCTTCCTCGAGGTCCTCGCGACCTACGACATGGCCCAGCGCTGACTGGTTCGTGGCCGGCCGTAGGCGTCCGCCGTGAAGGTGCGCTGCAGCGGCAGGGACTGAGCCCTACCCGATGTTGATGACGCGCCGGGCGGCCACGCATGACGTGGACGCGCCTGGCCTTCTTCCCCGCCATGAGCGGTAGGGCACGGGTTTCGGGGAGCCGGCTCAGCGGCATACGTCGGCGTTCCCGCGTCATGCGGGCTGGGTGGGGTCGTTGTCTGGCTGTATTGGCACGAAGCCAAACCGCCTCGGGGGACGAGGAAGGAGACACCAGTGGCACGACGTCGGCTCCGCGCGCTGCGTCCCCCGAGACCCGCGATGCTGTGGGTGCTCACCCTGATCGTGCTGGCCGTGAGCGCCAGCCTCTACCCGCGCGCCTGGACCTTGCAGGAGTTCGGCCTGGGCGCCTACCTGAGCGTGGTGTGGACCCTGCCCACCCTCCTGTCCGTCATGGCAGTCATCGGAGCCGTCCAGGCTCGGCGGTCCCTGACCCGGCCGAAGGGGCTGCACGTCGACTCCCACTGTGATGAGCTGCTGATCGTCCAGATTCCGACCATCGGCCGGACCGACGTCATGCCCGCGCTGCGCCGGGTGGCCGAGAGCATGGAAGCGGCGATCCCGGCGAACTTCACCCGATGGAGGGTCGACGTCGTGGCCGAGGAGTCGTCCGAGGCCCGTGACGAGCTCGAGGCGCTGAACTCGGAGCACGTGCGAGTCCTCTACGTGCCGGGCGACTACGCGACGCCCAACGGCACGCAGGCGAAGGCCAGGGCGAACTGCTGGCTGGACGAGCTGCGGCAACGAGAGGGCGAGTCGCGCGAGGACGTGTGGGTGCTGCACATGGACGACGACACCGCGATCGGGCCGGACACCGCCGAGCAGATCGCACGGTTCATCAACGCGAATCCCGCCGGTCAGCGGCGCAACAAGCTCTTGGCGCAGGGGGTCCTGACCTACCCGCGCCAGTTCTCCAGCAACGGGGTGGCCTGGCTCGCCGATGCGGTACGTCCGGGCTCCGACCTGTCCGTCTTCCGGCTCTGGACCGGCGGGGGGCGACCGCTGCTGGGAGCCCACGGCGAGCTGCTCCTCGTGCGCGCCGACGTCGAGTCGGGCGTCGGTTGGGACTACGGGCGCTCGCTGTCCATCACGGAGGACGCCAACTTCGCCCTCCTCTTCGCCACCCGGCACCCCGGGCGTTCGGCGTGGCTGGCCGCCCGGTGCTACGGCAGCTCTCCGGAGTCCTTTGCCGATCTGGTCAAGCAGCGGAAACGATGGGCCCGAGGACTGCTCCACGTGGCGGGCAACCCCGCCGTGCCCCATCGCAACCGCCTCCTGCTGAGGTACGCATTGGCGTCCTGGGTGCTCGGGCCGTTGCAGCACGTGTTCGTCGTCCTCGTGGTGTCTGCCCTGCTCGGCCTGCGCTACACCGCGCCCGTCCAACCATGGATTCTCGGACCGTGGGCGCTCAACCTCGGCGTCGGTCTCTGGATGTACGTGGAGGGGCTGAGGGCCAATGCGCATGCCTTCCGGGGAGCGCCCGCCGCTGCGCTACTGGTTCGGGCTCGTACTCATCCCCTTCTTCACCCTCATCGAGGGCTATGCGGGGCTCCGCGGCTTCATCGCCTTCGTCCAGGACCGCCTCGGCTGGGGGAAGTCCGAGCTGTTCGAGGTCATCGCCAAGACGCACGAGGTCCCCGCTGGCCAAGGAGGCGCTCATGCGGCGTAATCCGCTCTGTCGAATCGCTTTCGCGGCCGTTCCGGCCGTCGTGGCGCTCAGCGCCTGCTCGCCGTTCGCCTCGCCCGTGATCGAGCCCAGTCCGTCTGAGACGTCTGAGTCAACCGGATCTGCGGGTGGAGGGCAGCCGGCCGCCGGTGGCCAGGGCACGGTGAGGGAGCCGAAGGCCGTCCCTGCCGCGAAGCGGTGGCAGCCCGGCGACCAGCAGCGCGGCCTGCAGGTCTATGCGCACAATGCGAACGGCAAGTCTGCCGATGCCAACATCGAGAGCATCCTCGACTACGTGGTGGATCGGGGCGCCAACAGCGTTGCCTACAGCTTCCCCATCTACACCGACGGTCAGCGGCCCTCGCGGGTCCATGTCGGCCGCGAGACGCCTTCGCCCAAGGTGATGGCGCGGCTCGTGAAGGCCGCCAGAGACCGGGGCCTTCGAGTCACGGTCCGACCCCTGATCGACGAGGCGAACCTGCGCACGCCGTCCGGTGGCTGGCGTGGGACGATCCGCCCGCCGGACCTGAAGGCCTGGTTCAAGAGCTACGAGAAGGTGCTGAGGCCCTATCTGGCTGGCGCGCGGGGGGCGGGGGCAGACGAGTTCGTGCTCGCGACGGAGCTGACCTCGCTCCAGCCGGAGCATGAGCGGTGGGAGGCGCTGGCCCGCTCGGCCGCCAAGGTCTTCCCCGCCACGTTGAGCTACACCTTCAACTGGGACGCGGCCGACGCCGAGATCGTGCCGCCCGACGGCTCCGTGGGGCTCGACCTCTACTTCGCCGTTGACCTTGGACCGGACGCCACGGTCGAACAGCTGACCCACGCGCTGACCCGTCAGATCATGGCGAAGCCCAAGTCCCTGCGTTCCGTCATGGTGGCGCAGGAAGTCGGGATCGCGGCCGAGGACGATGCATACCTGCATCCGTGGAACTGGGGCAGCCCGGACGTCAAGAAGCTGAATTACGACATCCAGGTGAACTGGTTCACAGCAGCATGCCAAGCGGTCCAACGGGCCGAGCTGAAGGGCATCTACTACTGGATGCTGGACAGCAGCATCGACCCTGCTCAGGTCGACCCGAGGACAGAGGGATCAGCCGGCTTCATTGGCCGCCCCGGCGAGAAGGCCATCGAGCGCTGCTTCGCCGGCAAGTGACCAGCCGCCACGTCACCACACCAGAGCGCGCCGCCGGTGTGCGGGAGCTGTGGTGGCCCTAGCCGTCGTGGTGGTCGCCCTCGTGCTGGTCGCCCTGGTTGTTCTCGGCCTGCTCACCGGAGCCCTCGGGCGCCTTCTGGATGGCCGAGATCTCGAACTCGAGGGAGATACGCTCGGAGACGAGGACACCGCCCTTGTCGAGCGGCATGTTCCACTCGAGGCCGTAGTCGCGCCGGTTGATGCGGCGCGAGCCCTCGAAGCCGGCGCGCAGGGCGCCGAAAGCGTCGGTCTGCACGCCCATGAGCTCGAGCGGGATCGTCACCGGCTTCGTGACGTCGCGGATCGTCAGATGGCCCGAGACGACGTAGGCGTTGTCCGAGACCTCCTCGATCTGCGAGCTCTCGAAGACGATGTCGGGCCACTTCTCGACGTCGAAGAAGTCGGCACTGCGGAGGTGGTTGTCGCGGTCGTTGTTGCGCGTGTCGACGCTGGCCGCCTTGAGGATCACCCTCGCGGTGGACTTCGACATGTCGTCGAGGTCGGCGTGGAAGTACCCCTGCACGTCGTTGAACGAGCCACGGACCGTCGTGACCATCGCGTGCCGGGCCGAGAAGCCGATGCGTGTGTGGGCTGGGTCGAACTCCCAGTCACCGCTCAGCGTGGATCCGGTTTCGGACATGCGCTGTCTCCTGATGTGTCGTTGAGGTCGTGGCCATCACTAGATACCCAAAGTTGAAGGTTTCATGAGGGCTGCCGTACGTGCAAATTGCGCTGAGCGCTCCTGCTCCGTTGAACGGTTCCATTTTGCGGGATCCGAGGCGGAGTGTGCGGTCTAGCGAGTGGCGGAGATCACTCATCCCGAGGGGCCGCGGCGAGGCGCTCTGGGTTGTGCCCAAGGGTTGGACGCGCACGACCGGCGGGGAGCTCAAAGGGCCGCGGCGTGAGGAGCATGGCCAGGCCGTCGATCCCCGCGTGGAGGGGCGTCGACCGGCGACCTCATCGCCTGAGCCGTGTGCGCTGGGCTGATGGCGACCCCGGTTCCCCTCATCGACGTTCCGGCTCGGACCGTGGTCCTGCCCAGCACCCGGGAACGCGGCTTCCTCCCTCGCTCTCGACGCGATCACCTCCTCCAGCGACACGCTCTCGAGCGGGCGTGAAACCGCCTCGAGGCGCCGAGCTGCGAGAGGACGCTCACGGCTGACGACTGATTGGGTGACTACCTGCCGGGTCCGATATAGTTCCCAGCGCAGTCCCGGCCAGGTAGCTCAGTTGGTACGAGCGTCCGACTGAAAATCGGAAGGTCGGCGGTTCGACCCCGCCCCTGGCCACTCTCAAGAGATCCCTAAAACGGCCCTCACCTGCGGAAACGTCGCAGTTCGTTGCACGATGACTGCGACCCTCGGCTTGCCTAGTGACACTCCGCCGGTACGCCGGACGCGCACCCGCCATCGAGCACCTCGCCTCACGCCTCCGCGCGGTTATGATCTGCGGAAACGGCAAGGCGCCGGGTCCGCTAGAACCGCGTCTCCCGGGCCGCCCACTTCGCGAGAACGTCCACCTCGTTGCACGGCTGGTTGCACGACGTCCCGAGGCCACGGACCTTCCGACTCCACCATCGGAAGGTCGTCAGCGCCCCATCTATGGCCGGATTCCGCCGTCAAAGAGAGCCGGCCGCCAGGGTCGGCGCCGGACGGTCAGCCGCCGGCCGAGGTGCCCGGACGGACGCCGGCTTCGCTGTCTTCCAGGACCACATGCCCACTCGACCGTGGCCGCGGCTCCCACCCACAGGCAGACGACCGACAATCCGGGCCGGACGAGGCCTTCGCGCCCATGCCGAATCACTCACGCACCATCTCGCTCACCGTAGGGCAGCGTCACAGCGGTGCCGGACCAGCCACTGTTGATTAGATATTTTGAGTATCAGTCTGGCTGATCAACTGTCCGGTAGTTGATACGATCATTTAGGTCCCCCGACGAGTGATCAACTAGGAGGAGCGGTGGGCACACGTGGCCGACCATCTCGGACCACGGTCTACGCGCGGCTCCAGGCAGCGATCACCGAGCTCAACGACCGGCTGGGCGGACTGCCCTCGCCGAAGGAGTCCGAGCTCATCTGGTCCGACATCTGGCACCTCGAGGCTCACCACTCCACCGCCCTCGAAGGCAACACCCTGGTCATGCGTGAGGTCGAGGCCCTCCTCGAGCGAGGTCGGGCCGTGGGCGCCAAGCCGCTGGGCGAGTACATGGAGGTCAAGGGGTACGGCGATGCGGCGCGTTGGGTCTACGGGCAGGCACTCGAGCCAGGGGATTGGCACGACGCTTCACTGATCACCCTGCATGAGGTCCGGCGGGTCCACCAGATCGCGATGACGCCGGTCTGGCAGGTCACTCCTCATCACGACGCCGGCGCGGACGAAGGGCCAGGCCAGTTCCGCCGGCACGACATCCGTCCCTTCGCCGGGGGGATGACCCCGCCAAGCTGGGCCCTCGTGGAGGCTCGTCTGCAGGACTGGATCGACCAGGTCAACGAGGCCGAGCCGGGCCTGCGGCTGCCGGCGGAGGTTCCTCTCCCGGAGGCCTTGGCCCGACTCCACAACTCCTTCGAGCAGGTCCATCCGTTCATCGATGGCAATGGCCGCGCGGGCCGGCTCATCCTCAACCTCATCCTGGTGCGGCTCGGCTATCCGCCGGTGATCATCCTCAAACGCCAGCGCGAGGCCTACCTGGCGGCGATGCGTCGAGCAGACGAGGGGGACCCCGGACAACTCGGCGAACTCCTGGCTCGGGCCATGTACGACAACCTCAACCGCTTTATCGTGCCCAACCTCGCCGGACCCGCGCGCTTGGTCCCCTTGACCGCCTTGGTCGACACCGACTTCTCCCTCGTCGCCCTCCGGCAGGCCGCCCAACGCGGCCGCCTCGATGCAGTCCAAGGAACCGACGGAGTCTGGCGAAGCTCACGCAAGGCCGTCACGGCCTACAAGAAGAACAAGGGCAAGCGATTCCCGCGACCGTGACCCCGGCACAGGGTCGCCTGGTCCCCCAGCCGGGCGCTCAGATGCCGTCACGGCCCGGCACCGCGACCCCTGCACGAACTGCCGCCCGGTGATCGTGTCGCCCCACAGCACGAGCACGGCAAGCGCGACAACCCGGAAGGGCTAGTGCCCGCGCCGGCACGGGCCCGGCGAACGATCCGGGCGGTGGCAGTGCCGATCGGAACAGGCACGGTGGCATCGCTGACCTCGCCGTGCACCCGGTTCCACCACCGCTTGGGCACCAGGTCCGACAAGCGTCGGTGTCCGGAGCAACGGCCCCTGCAGCGGCTGCCCGTGCGGGCACTGCAGCCAGCGCGACGCGAGCCGGGCGTTAAGTGCGACGTGCGTCGTACGGGCGCTCAAGGTGCGCGAACCGACGCGGCTGCGGTTCCGTCGCCTGACTCGTGTGGCTACCCTGATCACGCTTCCGTCCACGTGAAAGGCCCGCAGTGTTCGTCGTCCATGGCTTCTGGTCCACCGAATACGGCATGTGCTTGTGGGCCGAGGACTCTGACCGTGCTGTCACGAGCCGCAGCCAGGCGCTGCGGTCCGCACGGCCGCACCCGTTCGCCGCGCCGGCGGAAGCCCTTGCCTCGATCCGGTCGGGCAAGGCTGGGGAGGCAACCCTGCGCCTTCCTTCCCTGTCCAAGTCCCCGCTCGACTCGCCGGAGCTCGTTCGGGTCAGTCCGCGAGGCACGCCGAGGACCGATCCGGTGCTGCTGGCATGGCGGGTCCCGACCGTCTGCCTCGGCGCCGCCGAAGCGCTCGACTGGCTCGTTGGTCTGGACGACGGTCCCCCACCGGGGAGCGACATCGAAGCGCGGTATGGCGCGTCGATCCGCTTCATGGTCGAGCTGGCGATCTTTGCCTGCGAGCTGGTCGAGCGACGTCGGGTGCTGCCGACGCTCGCGTTCGACGAGGCTGGCCCCGTGGCCCGTTGGAGGCCTGTGCTGCAGGGCCCGGACGTTGTCGCCTTCGGCGAGCTCGTCACCGCGATGCCTCCGGTCTGTCGAGCCGAGCCCGGGGCGGACGATGCGTATCCCCTCGCGGCGAGCACGCTCCATACCCTTGTCGACGCGGCCATGCGGCGGGAGCTGCCGCTCGGACTCAGCCTCGTGCCGTCGCGCCGCGGGCGGCGCCCGCGACAGCTACCGGCCAGTGAGGCGTGGCTGACCGCGCTCACCGCCGGCGACGGCCACTTCGACGCCGATGAGGAGGACCTTGCCACGCTGGCGGCGGCCCTGCGGTCCTGGGACGAGGTCGGCACCGGCCAGGTCGGTCCGGCGCGGGCGAGCTTCCGGCTCAGCGAGTCCGAGCCGCAGTACGAAGAGCACGGCTGGCCCGAGGGCCAACCAGGCGATGACAGCGGGCCGGCCGATGAGCCGGCCGACGACAGCGTCGTCCAGACCGCCCCGACGGCGTGGCGCCTGGAGTTCCTCCTCCAGTCGACGCTGGACCCGAGCCTGCTCGTGCCAGCGGCACAGGCGTGGGCCGACGACGGCAGTTTGCGACGCTGGCTCGATCGCCCACACGAGCTATTGCTCGGCGAGCTGGGCCGCGCCAGCCGGATCTATCCAGAGCTGGCCGCCGGCCTGCGGCAAGCGACTCCCGAGATGGTTGAACTCGACGTCGATGGCGCCTTCCACTTTCTGTCGGTCGCCGCCCCAGCGCTGGACGAGGCGGGTTTCGGGGTGCTGCTCCCTTCCTGGTGGGACCGGCGCGCTCGGCTGGGGCTCAAGGCCACGGCGAGCACACCGAGCGATACCCCGGTCACCGGAGGCGCCTTCGGTCGCGATGCCCTGATGGACTTCCAGTGGCGGCTCGCCATCGGCGACGACACGCTGACCGACGACGAGATCGCCGCCCTGGCCGACACCAAGGCACCCCTCGTCCGGTTCCGCGGACAGTGGGTCGCGGTGAACGCCGAACACCTGAGGCGAGGTCTGGAGTTCCTCGGGAAGCCGGCCAAACAGAGGACCGCCGCCGAGGTGCTGGCTCTGGCCGCCAGCCACCCCGACGACCTCAAAACCCCGTTGCCGGTCACCGGCATCAGCGCGGACGGCTGGCTCGGCGAGCTGCTCGCCGGCAGCCCGCCCAGCGCGTTGACGCCCGTCGAGCCACCGGAGACCTTCGCCGCGACGCTGCGGCCCTACCAGTCGCGCGGGCTGTCCTGGCTGTCCTACCTCGCCACGTTGGGTCTCGGCTCCTGCCTGGCCGACGACATGGGCTTGGGCAAGACGGTCCAGCTGCTCGCCCTCGAGTCCGCGCAACGCGCTGACAACCCCGATTCCGGTCCCACCTTGCTGCTGTGCCCGATGTCTCTCGTCGGCAACTGGGAGCGCGAGGCAGCCAAGTTCGCACCCAAGCCTGCGCGTGCACGCACACCATGGCCGCGACCGGCTCCGTGGCGATGCCCTGCGTGACCAGCTGGCCGTCACGGACCTCGTGGTCACGACGTACGCCACCGGCACCCGTGACATCGACGAGCTCGCCGAATACGGCTGGCACCGCGTCGTGCTCGACGAGGCGCAGGCCATCAAGAACAGCCTGTCGCGGACGGCCAAAGCGACCCGCCGGCTGCGGGCCGACCACCGGGTCGCTCTCACCGGCACTCCGGTGGAGAACCGGCTCGTCCGAGCTGTGGTCGATCATGGACTTCCTCAACCCCGGCCTGCTCGGATCGTCAGAGCTCTTCCGCACCCGATACGCCATCCCCGTGGAACGGCACGGCGCGACCGAGCCGGCCGAGCGCCTGCGCACGGTGACCCAGCCCTATATCCTGCGCCGGCTGAAGACCGATCCGACGATCATCGACGACCTGCCCGAGAAGCTCGAGATGAAGGAGTACTGCCGCCTCACCGTCGAGCAGGCCTCCCTCTACCAGTCCATCGTCGACGACATGATGGACCGGATCGAGAACTCCGAGGGCATCGAGCGTCGCGGCAACGTGCTGGCCGCGATGACCAAGCTCAAGCAGGTGTGCAACCATCCGGCCCAAGTGCTCCACGACCGGTCTCCCGTCGGCACCCGCTCGGGCAAGGTCATCCGGCTCGAGGAGCTGCTCGAGGAGATCCTCGCCGAGGGTGACCGCGTGCTGTGCTTCACCCAGTACACCGAGTTCGCCGAGCTGCTCGATGCCGCACCTGTCCGCCCGGTTCGACACCGACGTCGCCTACCTGCACGGCGGCACGCCGAAGCAGCGACGGGACGAGCTCGTCCAGCATTCCAGTCCGGGGACGGGCCCGCCGATCTTCCTGCTGTCGCTCAAGGCCGGCGGGACCGGCCTCAACCTCACCGCCGCCAACCACGTCATCCACCTGGACCGGTGGTGGAACCCGGCGGTGGAGAACCAGGCCACCGACCGGGCCTTCCGCATCGGGCAGCAGCGTCGCGTCCAGGTCCGCAAGTTCATCTGTACCGGCACCCTGGAGGAGAAGATCGACCAGCTGATCGAGGAGAAGATGGCCCTGGCCAACCTCGTCGTCGGCGACGGGGAGGGCTGGCTCACGGAACTGTCCACCGGCGAGCTGCGCCGCCTGTTCGCCCTGTCCAAGGACGCCGTCGATGACTAGGTTCTACCCGCCGTCCACGCCGCGAACCGTCGAGGGCGGCATCGTCGCTCGGAGCAAGCGTGGCGCCATCGCCCAGCGCTGGTGGTCGCAACGGTTCATCACCGTGCTCGAGGGCATGGGCCTGGGCAGCCGGCTGCAGCGAGGCCGCACGTATGCCCGCAAGGGCCAGGTCGTCTCCCTCGAGATCGAAGCCGGCTCCGTCACCGCGCAGGTGCAGGGCAGCCGGGCCCGGCCCTACCGGGTGCGCATCGGCGCGAGCGCCTTCGGCAAGACGGAGTGGGCACAGGTCGAGCAGGAGCTCGCGGGTAACGCGTGGTACCTCGCCAACCTCCTCGCCGGGGAGATGCCCGACGACATCGAGGACGTCTTCACCGGAATCGGCCTGTCACTCTTCCCCACCAGCGCGTCAGACCTGTCGCTCGACTGCTCCTGCCCCGACTGGGAGGTGCCGTGCAAGCACCTCGCCGCCACCTTCTACCTGCTGGCCGAGTCCTTCGACGAGGACCCGTTCCGGATCCTCGCCTGGCGCGGCCGGCAACGCGAGGACCTCCTCGACAACCTGCACGCCGCGCGAACCGACAGCCCACGAGGCACGGGCGACGCGCCGGCCACTAGCCCGCCGCTGGAGAGTCTCCTGGACAGCTTCTTCGCGCCCCAGGGACCGGTGCATCGGTCCCGCTCAAGCACTCACTCGCGGACGTCGCTACTGGACCAGCTGCCCCCGGTCGAGGTCGCCATGCGCGGGCACACCCTCCCCGAGCTGTTGCGCCCCGCCTATGAGACCGGGGCGCAATCCGGCGAGACCTGATCGGCAGAGATGCAGAGAAGGACTCGACCGGTGCCGCGTGGAGCCGTGACAGCTTCGGCACTCCTGTTGCGAACCGCGACACCAGCGCACGAGACAGAGCGCTCCGCTTACCCCCATTGGCTGACCACGTGGTTCGGCGCGTCCAAATGTCGTTCGGGCCTCGGCGTTGGTCAGATCCAGTGTGTCCAGCTCAGCGCCATCCGCGCTCCCGCCACCTCGTGCGAGTCAGTCGGGTCGCCGACGCCATCACGCCTTGATACCGCTGCTGACGGCGACCCAAGCCACCGACCTTGCGGAGAACGGGCCACATCCTCATCTCGCGGCTCAACTGAGGGGCAGCCCCCCAGCATGGAGACCCACGCACGTTCCGCAGACCCCGCACGAGCTCCACAACCTCGTAGCTGAAGCAGACCTGCACGGCGCAGGATGGTTGCACGGCTCGTTGCACGAGGAGGTGGACACAGCCGCTGACCAGCGGCGATGTGGGCGGCTGAAAATCGGAAGGTCCGCGGTTCGACCCGTCTCCCGGCCACCCACCCGATGAGTCCGAAAGGGCCGTAATCCTCGAGCTTGTCTGATCAGTCGAGCAGCAGCGTGAGCCCGGCCCCGACGAGCCAGACGTCCTTCGCAAGCGCCGTGCCCGCCTGGGTCGGACGGATACTCCCCTCCTGTCGCATTCCGGGAGTGCGCATGTACAGGCTCAACAGACCCCCGCCGAATGCGGTCAGTGCGGCACCGGCCAACCGCGACGGCACGAAGGGCGCCAACAGCGCGACGCCAAGGGCAATCTCCGCCCGGGAGAGCAGCTGCGCAAACTCGGTCGCGTCCATCTCCCGCAGCGGCCCAGGCAAGGTCACGGAGGCCATGCCTTGCAGCCCTTCGGCGGCCTCACCCTGGAGGCCACGCTTGCCGAGACCGGAGTTGAGGATGAAGGCGCCCGTCGCCAGACGTAGGGGCAAGTGGCTGAGTTTCATACCCCATCGTCTACCCTCCCCACGCTCCAGCACACCCGCCAGCAGACGAGATCGTATGCCGCTGAGCTCGCTCCCAGCCCAACGCGCCGGGGGTCGCGGGCAGAGTCGAGGCGCCGCCTCGCACGCGCCGCCGCCCTGCTTGTCGAGCACGGTGCACCACTCCCGGAGGTGACCGCCGCGACGGTCGGCTTCATCAGTACGGCGCTGCGGGGCGAGTGATTCCCAGCCACCGCGCGAGGTCACCCTCGAAAGTGAGCGAGCTCAGCGGCATACGGAAAATGCTTGTCAGTGGCCATCAGCCCAAGGGCCCGTCCCGCGGACTCTCGTGGGCGTGACACGGATGGTGAATCCCGCGGGCGGGTTGGGCATCGGGGGGAACTCCGTTCCAGGTCCGATGTACCGCTGGGCGAGCTCGTGGAGCAGCTCGGGCGCTCCGCCGTCGTCGACGCGCGCCCTGCCCTCGACGACGAGATAGTGCTGCATCCCATGGCTGCTGCCCTCGGCCTCGATGGACAGCGAGACCCGTGGGTCGCGCTCGATGTTGCGCACCTTCTGGTCGACCATGAGCTTGCCGATCACGATGTCATCGCCGTCGAGCCCGACCCACACCACGGTCACCTGGGGGCTGCCGTCCGCGTTCACGGTGACGAAGTGCGCCAGCCTCCCCGACTCGATGACTGCACGCGCCTCTGCCGGCATCTGCACCATGCAATCGACGCTAGGTTCCCCGCCCCACCCTTGTCGAGGCCGGCAGCCTCATCGCGCCGTTCGTCGCAAAGCGGGTGCTCGACCCGCTGACGCCGGGCACCGGCCGGTGGGGCAAGGCGCTGCTCGGGACCACCCTCGTCGCTGGCACTGCCACCGACCGTCGGAGACATCCTCCGCCGCCATCGCGCCGGCACCCTCCCCGAGGCCGGCACCCTTCCTGACAACAACACCACAAACATCGTCCCCGTCCGCTCCCGCGTCGACGCGCTCGGCCAGGTCACCGGCCCCGCCGCCGTCGCCGCCGTCGGCTCCGCCGCGCTCACCGTCGCCACGACCTGGGCCGCGCAGACGAGCGGCCGCCGGCTCTTCGGCCTCACCCGCTTCGACCGAGGCACCGGCGCGGCAGCGACGGCCCTGGCCATCCTCGGTTGGGACGCGATCTACTACTGGAACCACCGCCTCTCCCACGAGTCGCCGCTGGCTCTGGGCGGTCCACGTCGTGCACCACTCGAGCGAGCGCTACAACCTCTCGACCGCGCTCCGCCAGCCGGTGGCCGAGGGCGTGACCCTCACGGTCCCCTACGGACTGCTCGCCCTCGCCGGCATTCGGCCGTCGGTCATCGAGAACGCCCGCGCGCTCAACCTCATCTACCAGTTCTGGATCCACACCGAGGCGGTCCGCTCCATCGGCTGGCTCGAGAAGGTGCTCAACACCCCGTGCCACCACCGCGTCCACCACGGCTCGAACCGGCAGTACCTCGACCGCAACCACGGCTCGATCCTCATCCTCTGGGACAAGCTCTTCGGCACCTTCGAGCCGGAGGGCGAGCGCGTCGTCTACGGGCTGACGACCAACATCGACACCTTCAACCCGGCGCGCATCGCCACCCACGAGTGGCGCGACATCGCCCGGGACATCGCGGCCGCGACGACCTGGCGCGACCGGTTCGGCTTCCTGCTGCGCGGCCCGGGCTGGGCGTCCGAGCGCCGCAAGCAGCTCGCCCCCGCCTGAGCGACCCGCGGACTCAGCGGGCGGGCGCAGAACCAGCCCAGCGGCATACGGAAAATGCTTGTTCCGTATGCCGCTGAGCTCAGTTGCAAGACAATGTGGCCCCGCGCGTGGGTTGGGTCGCGCTCAGCGCGTCTCGTAGACCGCGTTGCGGATGGTCTCGACGTCGCCGCCGCTGACGTTCGCGGTCAGGTCGAGGCTCGCGGGCACCGTCGACCCCACGTTGTGCTGCGGAGGCCCTCAAGCGGAGGGGTGCGCGATGCCGGCAATGGCTCCGGCGAGCAGGTCGACGTAGACCTCGGGGTCCCAGCCGGGATAGATCTGCGAGCCGACGATCATGCCGTCCGACACGGCAACGACCAGGCTCGCGAGGTCCTCGGCAGTGTCTGGTCCGAGCTCATCGGGCAGGATTTGCGTCATCCACGCCGCGATCATCCGATGCACCTGCTGTCGCACGTCGAGGTAGGCCTCCCGAGTCTTCGCCTGGTCCTCGCTGGTGTCGAGCAGCACCTGCATGCCGATCCGCAGGAAGGCGGGCATGTCAGCGAAGGTTCGAGTCGACTGCCCCAGGACCCGTCGCAGGCCCTCGGCGACCGTCGTCTCCGGGCCGACGTCCCACCTGGGAACGGACACGAGCCACTTGGCAAAGCTGGTGCGGATCACCTCGGCGAAGAGGTGGTCCTTGTCCTCGAAGTGCCAGTACACCGAGCTCACCGGCAGGCCGGATCGTTGGCAGACCCGCGCGATGGTCGTCCCGGCGATCCCACGCTCCCTGACCAGGTCGGATGCAGCGGCCATGATGCGGTCTCGCGAGCGCTCGGGAGCGGCCGTCCGGTTCTTCGACCGCGTCGTGGTGGTGCCACTGGTCTGAGCGTTCACGCCGCCACCCCCACCGCGGTCAGATGACGACCGAGTCCCTGCGACATGAGTGAGACGAGCCGCTTGATGTCCTTGGCGCTGGACGAGCGGACCTGAAGGAACAGCCCGTCCATCAGCATCATGTGGAAGCGTGCGAGTCTCGTGGTGAGTTCAGGGTCGGCCTCGCACGCCGCCGGTGACAGGACGGTGGCCCACCAGTCGCGGATTGCGGTCTCCGTGTCGTGCCGCACCTCGGCATAGAGCCTTCTCGCCGCAGGCTCCTTGACACGTTGCTGGAGCGTGAGGAGCAGACCGAGTGACCAGAACTGGGGGGAGGTCGTCAGCGCCTGGGCTGCCCGTTGGAAGCGCCGCTCGATCCGGTCGGCCATGTCGCGCGGCTCACTCCCCGCCACCCAGGTTGGCGCTGTGCCGCGCCAGGACCGGTAGGAATGCTCGAGAGTCGCGGCGAGCAGTTCGTCCTTGCTGCCGAAGTGCCAGTAGATCGAGCTGGCGGGCAGCCCCGTCGCCTCCTGCACCAACGCAACGGTCGTCCCGTCGTAGCCCCGGTCGGCCGCGATCGCGAGGGTCGCCTCGAGAATCGCCCGACGGGACTCGTCGCCCTGCCGGTGTCGCCGCTCGGTCTTGCGCACCATGTACGTCGCTCCTCCATCGGGGCGGCCGTTCCTCGACCGTTTCCACGCCTCTTGACCATTCCCTGTAGTGCAACACTAGCCAGTAGGTCCTCTCCACCGAGCCCGTCCACGCCGCGATATCTCATAACTGCTACAGGGACCTTGCCGACCGGTTGCCTCATGACCTACCGTCACTGTAGTGAATGCTACAGAGTAGTAGCGGAAAGGTGAAGGTGCGACCGTGACCGAGCGGACATCCACTCCTGCGCCCCCACCCATCGACCCCGCCCAGTATCGCGAGGTCATGGGTCATTATCCGACTGGCGTCACCGTCGTCACCGGAACCTCGCCGGACGGCGACCCGATCGGAATGGTGGTCGGGACCTTCACCGCGGTCTCCCTCGATCCACCGCTCGTGGCCTTCATGCCGACCACGACGTCAGGGCACGTATTCGTTGATGAGGGACTCAGCGGCATACTGCATCAACGTCTTGGCGCATGACCAACTCGACCTCTGCCGCTTCATGGCGGTTCCTCGCCCGGGCAAGTTCGACGACGTGGCGTGGAGCCCGTCTGACCACGGCGCCCCCGTGCTGCACGACGCCGTCGCGCACATCCACTGCAAGCCCCATGACGTCGTCACGGCCGGCGACCACTACATCGTTCTCTGCGAGGTGCAGGCGATGCAGGTCAACCGCCCGACGACGCCGCTGCTGTTCTTCCAGGGCGGCTATGGCGGCTTCAACACGCGCGGCATGACCGCCAAGGGCGACGCCGACCTCATCGAGGCCGTCCGCCTGGCCGAGGTGGCCCGGCCGCAGGCGCAGCGGGTGGCCCGCCTTCTCGGCTGTGAGGCCGCCGTGCTGGTCGCCGCCAACGACCATGAGCTCACCGTGGCGGTCACCGCCTACGGCGGAAGCGCAGAGGTCCTCGAACCACTCGGCGTGCGCGTGCCGCTCATGCCGCCGCTCGGCGAGGCCTACGTCGCGTGGACCGACGACGCGACTGTCGAGACCTGGCTGGCCCGCGCCTCGAGCCAGGAGCCCGCGGTCGTCGACACGTACCGCCGACGCCTGGGCGCCGTGCGGAGCCGGGGCTTCGCCGTGTCCCGACAGCGAGAGGACGACCACCCTCGCTACTCGGACCTCCAGGATGCGATGCGCGAGTACGCAGGCGGGGACCTGACCCCGGCACGAGAGCGCGCGGTCCGGAACGTCATCGCGGCGTCGTCCCCGTTCTTCGAGACGATCGACATCGAAGACGGGGAGACGTATGACCTCGGCGCCATCGTCGTCCCCGTGCTGGCTCCGGATGGCCGAGTTGCCTTGTGTCTCAGGGCAAGCCAACTGCCTCCGGGCGCGTCAGCCTCCGCTGTGCGCGACTGGGTCGACACGCTCAAGCAGGCGGCCGAGGACATCGCCGAGAAGCTGGACGACGGCAATCGCAGCGCCTACACCAGCTACCTCCGGGCCATGCCCGGCGACTTCATGATGTGACCACAGCACAAACGGACGGCCATCCCGCAACCGCGGGTGGCCGCCCCTTTCCGCCAACGCCGTGGCGCTCCCCTACCGCCCGAGGGCGAGCTGGTTCCCGATGATCCAGCCCATGCCGAACGCCGACAGCAGCCCGTTGCCGGAGCTGTACCCGCCGGACTCAGGCCCGCCGAGCCCAACTGCCACGCCGCCGCCGGCGCGCAGGCCGGGGATGGTGGTGCCGTCGGTGCGCAGGACGTGCCCGCTCGTGTCGATGGCGGCACCGCCCTGGGTGGTCAGGACGCCATGGGTGAGCCACGCATAGTGGAACGGTCCGATCAGGGCGCGGCGACCGGGAGCGGCGTGAGCGCCGATGCCAGGCGCCATCGGGTCGAGCCGCAGCGCGTCGGCCAGGGTGGCCACGTCGGGCGCGGTCTGCAAGGCCCCGGCCTGCTGGGACTCGCGCATCATCTCGGAGTGCTGTGCGGTCTGCTGCGCCTCGGCGTCCCAGATCATCACGGCCCGCTCGCCGGGCTGGGCCTGGATGACGCCGGCGAGCCCGGAGTAGCCGTGGGCCTGCTCGTCGACGAAGCGCTGCCCGCGGCGGTTGACCAGGACCGCGCCGAGCCACGGCAGCGCCGGGTTGACCCGGGTGCCGTGGAGGGTGACCTGACCGTGCCGCAGGCACGCGCTCATGTTGCGGAACTCGACGCCCAGCGGGCGAAGCCAGCCGATGGAGTCGCCGGTGGCGGTGCTGACGCCGCCGTGGAAGGGGTCACCGAGCTCGGCGCAGAACTCCTGCATCAGGGCGCGGTTGCCGGCGAACCCGTCGGTGGCCAGCACGGTCGTGCCCGCCGTGACGACCAGGTCGTTGCCGCCCTGCCGGCCGGTGACGCCGACGACCCGGCCGTCCTGCACGCGCAGCCCGCCCACGGGCGCCTCGTCGAGCAGGGCCACGTTGGGCCGGTCCGCGAGCTCCTTGCGCAGGTGGGTGATCAGCGGGCCGCCGCCGACGCGCGCGGGGTCGGCGTGCAGCCGTGGCACCGACATGCCCTTGCGGGCCATGTCGGTGCCGACGTCCATGGGGTAGCCGAGCTCGTCGGCGATCCAGTGGACGTACTCCGCGGCCACGCCGCACACTGTCGCCACGAGGTCGCGGTGCCGCTCGTCCCCCGAGTCGGACAAGATGTCGTCCGTATGCCGCTGAGCTGAGTCCTCGATGCCGGCTGCCCTTTGGAAGCGGGTCCCTCCCGCAGCGAGGCTGCCGCTGGACACACCGGCGTTGCAGCCCTCGGTCATGCTCTTCTCGAGCACGGCGACGACGACGTCCGGGTTCTCGGAGGCGCGCAGAGCCGTCATGACTCCCGCAGCTCCGGCACCGGCGACGACGACGTCGACCTCGATGTCCTCTTGCACTGTTCGGGTCCCTTCGGGATCAGGGTGGTCCGGCCGGTCGCTCGACCGGCCTCAGCTGTCGAGCGCGGCGGTGATGCCGTAGAAGTCCCGGGCCCGGTCGAGCAGCTCCCGCGGCGGCTGCTCGTGGTGGAAGCCGCGCCGTGACGGGATCAGGCCGGCCGAGCGGTACTGCCGCGCCCGCAGCTCGGCGACCTGGAGCAGGGTGCCGAGGGAGTCGAGGACGGGCACGTCCTCCACGCGGCTGACGCCGTGGTCGGCGAGGAACACGTTGAGCGGTCCCTCGCCCGGGACGATGACCGTCGCACCGGCGTCGATCGCCTCGCGCGCGGCCCTGCGGAACGCCTCGAGCAGGCCCTCCGGTTCGGCATAGGCGGCCATGACGTCGGTGAACTCCGCGGCGACCTGCCGGATCGGGCCGACGACCTGGTCGAGGCCGTAGGTGCGCAGGTTGCGGCGAAGCTGTGGCTCGAGGGCGCCGATGAAGTTGACGATGCCGACCGGTGACCCGAGCGTCGCCGCCGTGAGGACCGAGGTGTGGCCGTAGGCCAGGACGGGGATGTCGACCACCGATCGGCACTCCTCGTACGCGGTGTCCGGGATGGTCGCGATGAGGAACGCGTCGTAGCCCTCGTCCTGCGCGCGCAGGGCAGCGTGGACGAACTGCTCCTTGTGCAGCCCGGACAGGTAGGCGTACTTGATGTGCGTGCCGGGGTAGTCGCTCGGGTAGGTGCCGGGCCTCATCCCGTGCAGGTCGACCTCGGTGCCCGGAGCGGCGACCTTGCGCACAGTGCCGCTCGAGCGCGTCCCGGTAGTGCGGGACGTCGTCCAGGACCGTGAAGCTCTGGTGCCAGATCTTCACGACCGCTCCCGCCGCTCCACGGCCGGCGGCTCGTGCGCCGGCGATCCGGCCGAAGGTCGCGCCGCGCAGCACCGAGGTCGAGCCGGTGTAGTTCGAGTAGTACAGCCCGGTCATCTCACCGGCTGCGTAGAGCCCGCGGATGGCACGCCCGTCGCGGTCGATGACCGCGAGGCCGCGTCGACCTTGAGCCCGCCGAAGGTGAATACGTTGGCGCACATGATCGGGTAGGCGATGAACGGGCCCGACTGGATCGGCTTGGCCCAGTTGGACTTCGGCGGCGTGACGCCGTCGGTGGCGAGCCCGTCCGGCCGGGTCGGATCCCACTCCCCGTCGGGGCAGGCGGCGTTGTACGCGGCCACCGTGGCCTCGAGCGTCGCCGGGTCGACCTCGATCTTGGCGGCGAGCTCGGCGATCGTGTCCGCCCGGAGCGGTGACTCCTCGGAGCGGATCGCGGTCTTGAGGTTGGGGATGGCCTGCCCTGCTGGCGTCGAGGATCATCCACGCGATGCCTCGGGTCTGGCCCTGGATGTCGCGGGTCGTCCGCTCGTACCAGGCGTCGATCGGCCCGCGCGCCTCGTCGACGAACCGCTTCCCGTTGACGTTGACGAGGATGCCGTAGGTGAAGGCCATGATCGCGGCCTCAGGGTCCGGTGAGCGCGGGTCGACCGGCTCGGCGTGGAAGAGTGCGAAGTTGCCGGCGGTCGCGGCACCGAGGGCCATCGCCATCTCGATGCCCTCGCCCTTGTTGTAGTTGCCGCCGCGGGCGACCGGCCGGGCGAGCATGCCCAGCGGGCCGTGGTAGCGGGCCATCAGCTCGGCGTTGCCCTGGTAGCCGCCACTGGCCAGGACGACCGTGCCGGTGAAGACCCGGCGGGCGCCGGTTGCATCGACCGTCTCGACACCGGTCACTCGTCCGCTGTCGTCGACGCGGAGGGTGCGGGCGGTCGTCTGGAAGTGGAAGTCGACCCCCAGCGCGCGAGCTTTCGCGCCCAAGGTCTCGACAAGGGCCAGCCCGCCGCCGACCGGCGCCATCCGGGTGGTCGAAACGGTCAGAAACAGCGTCGGCAGCTGCCCGAAGCTGACCCCGTGACCCTCGAGCCAGCGCAGGGTCGGCCCGGCGTTGTCCTCGAACGTGGCGACGTAGTCGAGGTCGACCACCTGGTGGCCGCGCAGCAACGGGTTGCGGCGCTCCCAGTCGAGGCCCGAGTCCGCCGTGATGCCCGGGTCCGGGTGGCCCATGAAGTCGTCGACGATGGTGTCGGCGAGCCCGTCGGAGACCTCGTCAAGCGACTTCATCCGCAGGTAGGCCTCGGTGTAGCGGGTGTTGCCGCCGGTCTCCTGCTCAGTCGCCCGGTCGAGCAGCGCGACACGGGCGCCGTTCTCCGTCGCGGACAGCGCCGCGGACAGGCCCGCGATGCCACCGCCGACGACGATCACGTCGTAGCCGTCGACCGAGCCGGGGCCGGCGGTGCGGGCGGTCGGTGTGGTGGATGTCTGTGCGGTCATGACCAGCTCCCGATGACCTCGTCGGCGGTGGTGACGGTACCGAAGAGCGGCAAC
Organism: uncultured Actinomycetota bacterium; assembly: GCA_963826445.1. Taxonomy (GTDB): domain Bacteria; phylum Actinomycetota; class Actinomycetes; order Actinomycetales; family Dermatophilaceae; genus Intrasporangium. Next base: position 7,196 of record CAWGXD010000041.1, on the reverse strand, counting down.
GTCTTGGCGAACGCGAACTCGTGGATCGCCGGCTCCGGCGCGGCGCACAGGTCCTCGACGATGCTCACCTGCAGGCCGCTGTCCGAGGCGTGCCGGGCCGTGGACTCGACGACCAGGTGAGTGGCGATGCCCCCGAGCACGACGTGCGAGATGCCCTCGGCCGCCAGCACGTCACGCAGCGGCGTGCCGATGAAGGCGTTGACGGCGCCCTTGTCGATGACCGGCTCGTCCTCGAGCGGGGCGAGCTCGGCGACGAACTCCGCCTCGGGGTTGCCCCGCTTCATCTTCTGGTTCGCCGGGTAGCCGTCGAACCGCGCGAGCCGGTTGGTGCGCAGCCCGTAGGTCGGGTCGAACGCGAGCCGGACATGGAAGACCTTGACCCCGGCGGCGCGGGCCGCCTCGAGGACCCGCTTGGCCGTGGAGAGCACGTCGCGCTCCCGGACCTGGGCCGCCAACGGCGGGGCAAGACAGAGCTCGCCCTCCTGGGCCAAGGCCACCTGGTAGTCGAGCATCAGCAGCGCGGTATTCGTGGACATTACGAGTATCTCCTTGGCAAACAATGGATTTGGAACTTCACCAGGCGGACCAGCCGCCGTCGACGTAGATGACCTGGCCGGTCATGTACGACGAAGCGGGTGAGGCGAGCAGGACGAGTGGGCCAGCGAGGTCGGTGGCAGGGTCACCGAGGCGGCCGAGCATGGTCCGGTCCGCGAACCACTCCAGTCGCTCCGGATCCTCGCCGAGTGGTGCCGTCATCGCGGTCGGATAGAACACCGCGGGCGCCAGGGCGTTGACCGTGACGCCGGTGCGGCCGAGCTCGCTGGCCAAGCGAGCGGGTGACGTTGACGACGGCAGCCTTGGACGCGTAGTAGGCACTCTCGGGGACGGGACCGACCCGCTCGGCGTAGACGGTGGTGACGTTGACGATGCGGCCCCAACCGGAGGCTGCCAGGCGCGGGCCGAACTCGCGCCCGACGAGCCAGCACCCCGACACGTTGACCCGCATGACGCCCTCGAACTCCTCGAGCGAGGTCTGCCCGATCTCCCGGCGGAGCATGATCCCGGCCGCATTGACGACGACGTCGACGCGGCCGTGCCGGTCGACGACCGAGCCGGCCAGCGCGCGCACGGAGTCCTCGCTCGTCACATCCACCGCGTGTGCCGAGGCAGTCTCGCCGCACCGGCTCGCGGTCTCGGCGACCTTGTCCGCCTGGGCTTCCAGATCCGCCACCGCGACCGTCGCGCCGTGCTCGGACAGCGCGATTGCGGCGCGTTCCCCGAGCCCACCGGCGGCGGCCCCGATCACCACGGCCACCCGGCCGCTCAGGTCGAAGAGTCCGCTCACCACTCGAGCTCACTCTCCTCCGCCGCGGCCGCAGTGCCCGCGACCCGCCCGAAGATGGCGGACTTCCCGATGGAGGTGCCGGTCATGTAGCCGGCGCCGTGAAAGCCGCCGACGAGCTCACCCGCCGCGTACAGCCTCGGGATCGGGTCACCGTAGACGTCAAGGACGCGCATCGACGTGTCCGCGGTGACGCCGCAGTACGTCGCAAGCACGACGGTGCCCGAGAGCTGGGCGTAGAACGGCGGCGTGTCGATCGGCGTGCGCTGCCCGACCCCGCCGACCAGGTGCACCCGGCCGAGCGGATCCGGCTTGCCCGCCGCGATCCGCGAGTTGTAGTCCGCGACGGTGGCCTCGAGGACACCGGGGTCGGTGCCGAGCCTCGACGCTAGCTCCTCGATGGAATCGGCCATCTCGAGCATCCCGGCGCGCTCCCGCCCGCCGAAGTCGTAGATCGGGACCTCGTCGTTCGAGGCCGCCATCACCGTGGCGTCGAAGACCTGCCAGGTCCGCGCCATCGGCTGGGCCAGGCTGGCATCGCCCAACGCCTTGTAGGGGATCGACTCGTCCACGAACCGGCGACCGTGCCGGTCGACCGCTATCGCCCCCTTGTACACCGCAAGGATGCCGGTGCCGTCCTCGCCGGGATGCGGCTCGTGGAAGATGCCGTAGGTGCCCTTGACGTAGGGCAGGTCCCGCAGGCCCGCCCCGAGCTTCATCGCCATCCGCAGGCCGTCGCCGTGGTTGCCCTCGCCGCCGGCCAGCAGGGCTTGCGCCATCTGCGGGGCGAACCGCTCGAGCATCGCCCGGTCCCGGGAGAAGCCGCCGGTCGCCAGCACGACCGCATCCGCCAGCACCTCGCGGCGTCTCGCCCTCGCGCTCGACGAGGACGCCCGTCACGCGCGAGCCGTCATGCAGGATCCGCTGGACGTCAGCGCCCAGGACCAGACGGGCCCCCAGCCGGCCAGCGGCCGAGAAGAGTGACCGCAGCATCGCCGTCGTGTCCGTCGGGTGCGACCGGGGCGCCGACTGCCCCGAGGCGGCATGAATGTGCCCGTAGCGCACCCCGTGCCCCTTGAGCCAGCGGTAGGTGCCCAGCTGCTCGTCGCAGTAGAGGTCGACCAGCGCCTCGTCGTTGACGTGCCCACCCGACCTCGAGCAGGTCCTTGCGCAGCAGCTCGACCGAGTCCGCGATGCCCTGCTCGACCTGCTCGTCCGTGCCGACGAAGGCCGACAGCCCCGCAGACCGCACGGTCGAGCCGCCGAACGCCGCCGTCTTCTCCAGCAGCACGGCGTACTGGCCGGCCTCTGCCGCAGCCAGCAGCGCGGCGGCTCCCGCCAGACCCGCCACCGAGCACGAGCACACCGACCCGTTCCGGGCAGGGCGTCGTCGACCGGCAGCCCGGCCGGCGGAATGCCCGGTTCCTCCCTCATGCGCGTCCTCCCCAGGCTGTCGAAATGGGCCTCCGCCGCGGAGAACTGCGGGAGGTTGAACAGCGCCTGGCGCTCCTCCCACGTAGCGATCCGGTCGACGTAGGAGCCGGTCTCGCCGGTCGGCGCAGATGGGCGAGCGCGTCGGCGCCGGCCCGGAGCATGGCGCGCATGAGGAAGTTCGCGAAGAGGACGACGCCGAAGCCCAGCTCCGCGGTACTCGTCGAGCGCTGAGCTGCGGTGTCTTGCCACCCTCGACGACGTTGACGACGAGTGGGACCCCGCCCAGCTCTCGGCCGACGCGCTCGAGCTCCTCGACGGTGCGCGGCGCCTCGACGAAGATGACGTCGGCGCCCGCCTCGACGTAGGCGTGACCACGACGGATCGCCTCGTCGATGTCGTGGACGCTGCGCGCGTCCGTGCGGGCGATGATGACGGTCGACGGGTCCTCCAGCGCCTGCGCGGACCGCAACGAGCTTGGCCTGCATGTGCTCCGCGGGGATCAGGGCGTGGTGGTCGAAGTGGCCACACCGCTTGGGCATCTCCTGGTCCTCGAGCTGGATCGCCGCGGCACCGGCTCGCTCGAGCCGGTGAGCCGCCCGCATCGCCATGACCGGGTCGCCGAAGCCGGTGTCCGCGTCGACGACGAGCGGGCAGCTGGGTGGCCGACGCCAGCCGGTCGACGTGGTCGGCCACCTCACCGAGCGAGATCAGCCCGATGTCGGGAACGCCGTACTGGGCGTTGGCCAGCCCGGCACCGGTGGCGTAGGCGGCGTCGAAGCCGGCCCCCTCGATCAGCCGCACGCCGAGAGCGTCCGTGGCACCCGGCAGGCACCAGGGTGCCGTCGGAGAGCAGGGATCGCAGGCGCTCGCGACGCTCGGTGGGGGTCGGCCCGTGGCCGACCCCCACCAGCGTCTCGGCGGCCCCGAAGGGCTGCCGGGACGGTGGACACGATGGACTCAGGCCTCCTCGGCGGCCGGCAGCTTCGGGTCCGCGAGCGGGTGCATGATGCCGGGCGGGCGGCCCTGGCCGTCCGGGTGGGGCTGGTGTCCCCAGACCGCGGTCCGGTCGTAGACCCGCGGGATCCAGGTCTCCTCGTCCACCTCGAGGCCTCCGAAGCCGTACTCCACGTGGAACGAGCTCGGCGTCGAGTGGTAGAAGCTGAACTGCTGGTCGTTGGAGTGCCGGCCAATCGTCAGCGTGATCGGGACGCCCATCTCCTGGGCGATCTCGTAGCCGGTGCCGACGTCGTCGACCGACGTTGACCTGGATCATCAGGTGGTTGAGGCCAGCGACCCCGGGCGGGCACTGCCCGAGCGCCAGCGTGTGGTGGCGCGCGTTGCAGTGGTAGAAGCGGGCGTTGAGCCGGCCCGGGACGATGATCTTGTCCGACAGCCGGAAGCCGAGCCTGGTGAAGAACTCGTGCCCCGCCTCGATGTCCGGCATGAGCAGCAGCACGTGCCCCAGGCCCTGCTGCACCGGTGACGAAGCCGGAGATGGCCCGCCCCGGCACGAAGGACGAGCGCACGTGGCTCTGGCCCCAGGTCACCTCGTGGCGGAAGCCCCACGGGTCGGTGAACACGAGGATCCGGTTGACGGCCCGGGCCTCCGCGAGCTCCACATCTCCGCGCTCGCTGCTGACGCCGAGGTCCGCGAGCGCCTTCTCGACGCGGTCGAGGTCCTCCTCGTAGTCGACCCCCCACCCGAGGTAGGCGGTCTCGTCCTGTTCGCCGGGGTGGATCTGGAGTCGCCACAGGGCGTCGTCGAACTTGATTCGCACGGCGCCGTCGGGGCCGGGGTCGGTCACCATGGCACCCCAGAACTTGGTGGCCATCTCGGGCCACTCGTCCTTCTTCGGGGAGTTGACGCCGAGGTAGGCAAGTGACGTGATCATCGTTGATCTCCTTCTGGTTGGTCTCGGTGGCTTGGAGGTCTTGGAGGTCAGGCGAAGACGGGCGGGACCGAGGGCTCGCCGCCGAGGTCGTTGGTGGCCCACTCGACGGAGATGGCCTCGGACGACGTTGCAGATGTGGCTCAGGCCGGACTGCATGTCCCGCCAGTAGCGCTCGTTCGGGTGGCGCTCGTGGATGCCCTGGGCGCCGCTCATCTTGTAGAGCCGGTCGACCGCGTCGACGGCACGGTGGACTGCACGGACCCCGTTGCGGCGGATCGTGAGCCGCTGGGTCCACGTGACCTCGCCGCCCTTCTCGACGTGGTCGAACAGCTCCTTCATGTCGTTGAGCAGCACTGGCCGCGATGCGGCGACGTCGGCCGCGGCCTCGCGCGTAGACGTTGAGCTGGATCGGGTCGTTCTTCGCGACGCGGCCGTCGGCCGGACACGCGCTGCTCCATGTAGGAGCGGTAGGTCTCGAGGGCGCCGATGGCGATGCCGAGCGTGCCGGAGTTGATGGCGGCGGAGAAGACGACGGGGAACTTCAGCTTGTAGAGCGTCTTCCCGGGCTGGCGGTCCTCGTAGCCGCCGTTGCTCATCTTCATGGCGCTCGACGACGCGGTACTCGGGCATGAAGACGTCCGTCATCCGAACGTCCTTGGAGCCGGTCCCCTTGAGGCCCAAGCACGTTCCACGAGTCCTCGACGATCTCGTAGTCCTTGCGCGGGATGACGAAGTGGCGGATGTCCGGCGGCATAGTCGGCTGGCCGTCCTCACCGGCCACCATGCCGCCGAGGATGACCCAGTCGGAGTGGTCCGTTCCGGTCGAGTAGGGCCACTGGCCGGTGAAGAGGTAGCCGCCGTCGACCCGCTTCGCGCGGCCGAACGGTGCGTAGGGCGACGCGGTCCACGTGTCCGGGTCCTCGCCCCAGATCTCCTCCTGGAGGCGCGGGTCCATCATGGCGATCTCCCACGGGTGGACGCCGACGACGCCGGTGACCCAACCCGCGGACGGGGAGGCCGCGCCGACCGTCATGGCGCCTCCATGAACTCCACGGGGTGCGCCTCGTAGCCGCTCCACTCGGTCGGCTGGTAGAGGCGGATCACGCCGCTTTCACGCAGGACCTGCGCGGTCGCGTCCGTGAGCTTCCCGAGGTCGTCGCTGAGCTTTGCCTCGCCCTTGAGGACTGAGACGTTCTCCTTGATGTTCCCTAGTACGTCGGTCATGGTTGGTCCTTCCGGCACGCCTTGGGGCGTTCCTGCGGCAGTCAGTTGTTGGTGACGAAGTCGGTGACGAGGCGGTTGAACTCCTCGGCGTGCTCGACCTGGGCCCAGTGGCCGCAGCGGTTGAGCAGGACGGCCGCGAGTTCGGGATGTGGGCGAGGAGCAGCAGAGTGTTCTCGTAGTGGACGACGCGGTCGTCCCGGCCGTGGATGAGCAGCGCCGGGACCTGCACCTTGGGCAGGTCCTCGAGGCGGAACCACTTGGCGATGGGTCCGCCCTGGGCGAAGCCGTCGAGGTAGTTCGCGAGGTGCTGGGGGTGCGCCTTGGCGTTCCCGGCGCGCTCCGCGGCGAGCTCGGGTGTGGCGAACCGTGCGCTGTCGTAGGTCATCACCTCGGTGAGCCGGGTCATCGACTCCGACTGAGGGCTCGCGGTAGGCAGCGACGAGGGTCTTCATGCCCTCGGACAGGCCGCCTGCCGGCGAGAAGAGCTTCGGCTGGGGGCCGGACCCGGGGCCCATCGTGATCACGTGGCTGACTCGCTCGGGGTACTCGGTCGCCAGTCGCAGCGTGGTGATGCCGCCCATGGAGTTGCCGACGAAGGCCGCCTTGTCGATACCCAGGGCGTCGAGGAGCTGGACTGCTGCCTTGGCGTGGTCCATCTCGTCTCTCGTGACGGCGTCTGACCTCCCCCAACCCGGCATGTCGGGAGCGATGACGTGGAAGTGCTCAGCCAGCGCGTCGATGTTGGTCTTGAAGTTGCTCCACCCCGTGGCGCCAGGACCTGAGCCGTGCAACAGGACGACGGCCGGTGCGGACGGGTCTCCGGCCTCGTTGTAGTGAATGGTCCAGGCGCCCGCATTCACGGTGCGGCTGGTTGCTTCGAACGTCAGCGCCATTGCTGCCTCTCCTGAGCGGTTCCGTTGATCGTCGCGTTGGCGACGATCTGTTTCTGTAGTGCTCGCTACACAGAATGTAGACGGCCGTGCGCGATCCCACAAGGGGTTCGTCTCACTATGCGTCCGTCACGTTCCATGGAGCTGTCGCGGGCGTCGCTCCGTCGGCCGGGATGCCCGGCTCGTGGCGGGGAGCGGTGTGGTTGCTGGCGGGCGCGTTGCTCTTGGGGCCTGGCTCATCGCGTCGCCGTTGAGCCAGTGCCGGCCCACGGCTGGTCGAGCGCCTCTTCGGCAGCGCTGAACTGGGGAAGGTTGAAGAGCGTCTGGCGCTCCTCCCAAGTGGCAATGTGCGCGGCATACGAGTCGGTCTCGCCGTGCTCCTTGAGGTGGGCAAGCGCGGCCGCACCCGCGTGC
>CAWGXD010000040.1:0-372058 GCA_963826445.1 uncultured Actinomycetota bacterium | reverse complement strand
CCAGGCGCTGACGACCCAGCTGCACCAGACGATCGCCGGGGTCCGCGAGGACTTCGAGGGGCTGCGCTTCAACACGGCCATCGCCAAGCTCATCGAGCTCAACAACGCCGTGACGAAGCTCGACGCCCCGCCGCGCGAGGTCGTCGAGGCGATGGTGCTCATGCTCGCGCCCGTCGCCCCGCACATCGCGGAGGAGATGTGGCAGCGGCTCGGTCACGACGGCGGGGTGGCGTATGCCGCGTTCCCCGTGAGCGACCCCGCGAAGATCGTGCAGGAGCAGGTCACCTGCGTCATCCAGATCAAGGGCAAGGTGCGCGACCGCGTCGAGGTGCGCCCGACATCTCGGAGGACGACCTGCGCGAGCTCGCGCTCGGCCGCGACAAGGTGAAGGCGGCGACCGAGGGCGGCATCCGCACGGTCATCGTGCGGGCGCCCAAGCTCGTCAACGTCGTCCCGCTGTGACGCGCTCGCTGACCGACGACGGAAGGAGCGGGACGTGACCACGAGGATCGTCACCGACTCGACGGCCTACCTGCCGGAGAGGTCGTCGAGCAGCACGGCATCGAGGTCGTCCCGCTCCACGTCGTCGTCGGCGGGCGGGACCACGTCGAGGGCCGGGACATCTCGGCCGCGCAGGTCGCCGCGGCGCTGCGCGAGTACACCATCGTCACGACGTCGCGCCCGACGCCGCAGGTCTTCGCCGAGACCTACCAGCGGCTGGCCGACGAGGGCGCGACGGCCATCGTGTCGATCCACCTGTCGTCGCAGATGTCGGGCACCGTCGAGGCGGCCGCGGCTCGCGGCGGCCGAGGCGCCGGTGCCGGTCGAGGTCGTCGACAGCGAGACCATCGGCATGGCCATGGGTTTCGCCGTCGTCGCTGCGGCCGAGTCGGCCGCCGGCGGGGCCGACTTGCCGCGGTCCTCGAGCGTCCGTGCACTCGCGGCTCGGCCCTCGGGCGTCCTCTTCTACGTCGACACCCTCGAGCACCTGAGGCGCGGCGGGCGCATCGGGGCCGCCTCGGCGCTGCTCGGGTCGGCCCTCGCGATCAAGCCGATCCTCGCGGTCCGCGGCGGGCGGATCGTGCCCGTCGAGAAGGTCCGCACGTCGTCCCGGGCCGTGGCCCGCATCGAGGCCATGGTCGCTCGAGCAGGTCGCCAAGGGCGGGCACGTCGTCGACATCGCCGTCCACCACCTCGACGCCGCGGCGCGGGCCGAGCAGATCGCGGCGCAGCTCCAGGGGCGCCTGCCCGGGTCGCCCGAGGTCCTCGTCGTCGAGCTCGGGGCCGTCGTCGGCGCGCACGTCGGGCCCGGCACCGTCGCCATCGCGGTGTCGCCGCGCCCGGGCGAGCCGCTGCCCGCATCGGCCCGTCACCGGGCGAGGTCGCCGGGTCGTGAACGCCGGCACCGTCGCTGGCCTGGGCGGGAGGAGTGCTCGCGGCCTTCCTCCTCGGCTCGCTCAACCCGGCGACGATCATCGCCCGGCTGCTCGGCAAGGACCTCGCGCCTCCGGGTCGGGCAACCCCGGCGCGACCAACGCCGGCCGCGTCCTCGGGCGCAAGTGGGGCGTCGTCGTCGGGTGCTCGACGTCCTCAAGGGACTCGTCCCGACGCTTCGTCGCGGGGCAGCTCTTCGGCGCACACGCGGCCTACGCCGTCGGCATCGCCGCGTGCTCGGACACATCTGGTCGCCCTTCCTCCAGGGGCGGGGCGGCAAGGGGGTCGCGACGACGCTCGGGGCGATCCTCGGCGTGCACCCCTGGGTCGCGCTCGTCGTCGTCGTGCGTCTTCGCCGTCGCCGTGCTGCGTCACCCGGTGGGTCGCCGCCGGCTCGATCTTCGGGGCCCTCGCGATGGTCGTCATCGCGGTCCTCGTGCTGGACGGGCCACGCGCCCGGCGACGTGTGGACCGGCCTGTGGCTCATCGGCGATCGGGCTGCTCGTGCTCTGGCGGCACCGGAACAACGTCATCGGCTGGTGGCGCCAGCGCCGTCTTCGCTGACCCGATCCACTCGGGCGCCATCCGCCCAGGCCGCGATCCGTGAAAGCTCGCCCACCTGCCAGCGTGGGTGATCATTCACGCAGCCGGCGCCGGGCACGCGGAAGCGAGCCCAGCGGCACACGGCTCTCAGAAGACGATCGTGCGGCGACCCGAGAGGAAGACCCGGCTCTCGGCGTGGTCGCGCACCGCACGGGACAGCACGCGCCGCTCGACGTCCCGGCCGATCGCGACGAGCCGCTGCGGCGTCTCGGCGTGGGTGACACGCACGACGTCCTGCTCGATGATCGGTCCCTCGTCGAGGTCTGCGGTGACGTAGTGGGCCGACGCCCCGATCAGCTTCACCCCGCGGTCGTGGGCCTGGTGGTAGGGCTTGGCTCCCTTGAAGCCCGGCAGGAACGAGTGGTGGATGTTGATCGCCCGGCCAGCGAGCGCCCCGCACAGCGAGTCCGACAGGATCTGCATGTAGCGGGCGAGGACGACGAGCCCGACGTCCTCGGCCTCGACGATCTTGAGCAGCTGCGCCTCGGCGTCGGCCTTGGTGTCCTCCGTAACCGGGATGTGCAGGAACGGCAGGCCGTAGTACTCGACGAGGCCGCGGGTGTCCTCGTGATTCGAGACGACGCCGACGATGTCGATGGGCAGGTCGCCGGACTTCCACCGGTACAGCAGGTCGAGGAGGCAGTGGTCGAACTTGCTGACGAGGATGAGTGTCCGGCAGCGTTCCTCGGCCGGCCGCACGGCGAGGTGCTGGTGCTTCACGGCGGGGGAGGCGCGATGGCGTCGAGCACCGCCCCACGTCGGCCGCGTCGGCGTCGAAGACGGTCCGCATGAAGAACAGGTTGGTGTCCTCGTCGGAGTACTGCTGGTTCTCCAGGATGTTCGCGTTGACGTCGAGGAGCGCGGCCGAGACAGCGGCCACGATGCCGGGACGGTCGTCGCAGGTGAGGGTCATGATGTGCCGGGCCATCCGAGGATTGTTGCTCAGCCCGCAGGTCGGCTCCCAATCGGGGTGGCGCCGTCTCGGGGAGTGACCGTCCACATCCAGTCGCGGTCGCGGGTGGTCGTCCACAGTTGCGCGACGGGCCCGGCTGGCAGGGTGGCTGGCTTCCTACCTTTCCCGTATGCCGCTGAGCCGAGTCCCCAAGAGCCCTGACCTCGAGCGCGTGGTGCAGGTCCTCGGCGGGCGCGTGGTCGACGAGGGCGCGACCGCTGGGGGGCGTGGCGGCTGGGTGCCGGCGCCGCCGGGCGTGGTGGAGGAGCCGCGGCAGCCGGAACCCGACGTCCTGGAGCTCGTCGACCTGGGACCCGCCTCGGCCGACCTGGCGGATCAGCTGCGCCGCGCCCGGCGGCCGTCGCTCATGTCGGTCCCGGCGTCGCTCCGGACGGGGCGCGTGTCGGTGAGCAGCAGTGCCGTCGTGGCCGTGCTCGCGCTCGTCGTCGCGCTGGGCTGTGCGTTCGTGCTGCGGATCCTGTGGGCCGAGCGCGCTACTGAGGGAGCCGGGGTGGCGGGGGTGGCTGGGGAACCGGCGACGCGCGGGTCGGAGGGGCCGGCCACGCCGGAGGTCGTGTCGAGGTCCGCCCCCGCGACCACTGCGGCGTCGGGGCCGCAGACGGTGCTCGTCGTGCATGTCGTCGGACAGGTGGCCAGGCCGGGACTGGTCCGGCTCCAGTCGGGTGCCCGTGTCGCGGACGCGATCGAGTCGGCCGGCGGCGCGACCCGAGCGGCCGACCTGACGGCGATGAACCTCGCCCGGGCCCTGGTCGATGGAGAACAGGTCTTCGTGCCAAAGCCGGGGGAGCAGCCGCCTGCTGTCGCGGGGCCGCAGGTGCCGGGTGGGTCGACTGTTGGGGGCGGATCGGGTTCGGCGGGGGGATCGCCGACCGGCTCGGTGAACCTCAACACCGCCGACCTCGACGCGCTCGACTCGCTGCCGGGGGTTGGACCGGTCCTGGCGCAGCGAATCGTCGACTGGCGCACCGAGCATGGCCGGTTCACCTCGGTCGAGGAGCTGGGCGAGGTCAGCGGGATCGGCGACAAGCTGCTGAGCCAGCTCCGTCCCAAAGTGACGGTGTGAGCCGGACGCGCGCGCGGACCCTCCGGGCGGACGGACCGGACGAGGTTGTCCCGGTACCCAGGCGGCTCGACGCCCGGCTCCTCGTCCCCGTCGTCGTGGCCTGGCCAGTCGTGGCCTTCGTGGGTCTCGTCGTGCCGACGTTGCTGGGTGTGGTCGTCCGCGCTGGTCTCCGGGCTGGGTTCGGGCCTGTTGGTGCTGCGTCGGCCACGGCCCACCAGCCGGAGGTTGCTCGCGCTGACCCTGGCCGTGCTCGCGCTGACCCTGATGGCGGTGGCGGGCCACAGGACGGTGCGGGCCGTCGGTCCACTGGCTGAGCTCGCGGAGGCACGCGCTGTCGCCACCGTGCGCGGGGTGATCGCCACGGAGCCGGTCGTCGTCGGCGGACCGCTGGAGGCCGGTGGCGCAGACGCAACAACCCCGCACGAGGAACCGACGCGCGACCCCCTCGTCGTGGTCCGGATGGACGTCACGCACGTGGAGGGCCGCGGACGGGTCACCGAGGTGAGCGCACCGATCCTCGTCACCGGGGACCGGTCCTGGGCAGAGCGGAGCTGGCACGAGGAGGTCGAGGCGGTCGTGCGCCTGTCCGTCGCGGATCCGGGTGACGACGTCGTGGCACTGGCCCGACCCAAGGGCGAGCCGACCGTCATCGGGCGGCCTGGGGTGGTATTCCGGGCGGCAGACTCCGTGCGCGGTGACTTCCGGGCCGCGACGGCGGGTCTGACCCCGGACGCTCGCGGTCTGGTGCCGGCCCTCGTCATCGGGGACACGAGCCGCACGCCACCGGACCTCACCGAGGCGATGCTCGACACGGGGCTCAGCCATCTCAGCGCCGTCTCGGGGCAGCAACGTGACCCTCGTCCTGGCGACCGCGCTCGGCCTCTGCCAGCTCCTCGGAGTCCGTCGGCGTGGCCGGCCCTGGGTCGCCCTCGGCGTACTCGTCGGGTTCGTCATCCTGGCCAGACCGGAGCCGAGCGTCATCCGGGCCGGAGTGATGGGGGCCGTTGGGTTGCTGGCCCTGTCCACCTCACGGCGTCAGGCGGGTGTGCCGGCGCTGTCCGGCGCGATCGTCGCCCTGCTCGTCTGGGACCCGTGGCTGGCGCGGTCCTACGGCTTCGCATTGTCGAGTGTCGCCACCCTCGGCCTGCTGCTCTTCGCACAGCCGTGGGGGCGCGCCATCGCCCGCGGACTGCCCAAGCGGCTCGCCTGGTTCGGACCCGTTCTTGCGGTGCCCCTTGCCGCCCAGGCGGTCTGCGGACCGATCGTGATCCCGCTCCAGGGCAGCGTGTCGTTCATCGCCGTCCCGGCCAACCTGCTTGCCGCGCCGCTCGTGGCACCCACGACGATCGTCGGCGTCGCTGTGGCCGTCCTGTCGCTCGTCTGGCTCGGGGGTGCGTCATGGCTGGCCTGGCTCGCGGGCATTCCCGCACAGGGCATCGCCTGGGTCGCGAGGACGTGCGCCGAGGCGCCTTTCGGCAGCATCGACTGGGGAGACTCCGCTGTCGCCGCGGTGCTGCTCGCCGTGGTCACCGCAGTCGTCATCCTCGTCTGGCCCTGGGTCTGGCGCCGTGTCCGGCTCCGTCCCCTCCTCGGGGTGGCCGTCGTCCTCGTGGTGACTGCCGCCGCGACACCGACCAGCGTGGCCTCCTGGCCACCGCCTGGCTGGGTCCTCGTCGCGTGCGACGTCGGCCAGGGTGACGGCCTCGTCATCAACAGCGGCATCGGGGCCGAGACCGGACACGGCGTCGTCGTTGACACGGGAGGGGACCCTGCGCTCATCGACGGCTGCCTCGGACGACTGGGGATCGAGGCGGTCGACCTCGTCGTCCTCAGCCACTTCCACGCGGACCACGTGGCCGGGCTGGCGGGAGTGCTCAAGGGTCGGACGGTTGTCGAGACGAGGGTCTCGACCGTCGTGGAGCCGGAGCTCATGGCGGACCAGGTCAGGGAGCTGGCGTCGGCCGCGGGTGTCCCGGTGCGCGAGCTGCGCGCTGGTGATGTCGTCCAGGTCGGAGGGATGACCGCTGAGGTGTGGTGGCCGGCCCGCCAGCTCAGCGAGGGCTCGGTGCCCAACAACGGTTCGGTGGTCATGACCGTGCGCGTGCGCGGCGTCGACCTCCTTCTCTCCGGCGACATCGAGCGGGAAGCTGCGGCGCAGGTGATCAGGGCAGCGCAGGCGGAGCCAGAGCGCTGGGGGGAGGTGGACGTGTTCAAGGTGGCCCACCACGGGTCAAGCAACCGTGACGACCGGCTCCTCGATCTCATCTCGGGGAAGGTCGCGATCATCAGCGTCGGCGAGGACAACGACTACGGGCACCCGGCGCCCTCGTTGCTCCACGCGCTCGAGAGTCGGGGCTTTACCGTCCATCGGACCGACCTGGAAGGAGACATCGCGGTCGTCGTCCACCCGGATGGCCGCCTCACGATTCACACCCGCCGATAAAGAGCCACGGAGAGTGCCGTTCAATCGAAGGAACAGCATTTGGGGGTATCCGCCGCCCCGCCCCGAAGTTGTGCACTCGATCGTGGCAGCTGGGGTCGGATGACCCCGAATGCTGTGCACTCGATCAGGGGGAGGAGGAGGCGGTGCCGACGGCGGCTTCGCGGCGCGAATCGGCCGCGGCGTGCACTCGACCACCCTCGAGCTGGGCGGCGCCGACCCCGCCGAAGTACATGTGCGGGCCGGGGTACTCGCTGGCCGGGCAGCCCACTGCGCGCGACCGCCGCGGCGATCGTCGGCGGACGGCTCGTGCTCGACGCGCGGCGAGCCGTCCGTCCATGAAGCGCACGTGCAGCGCGGGGCGCGTCGATGGCGTGCTGGCAGGTCCTCGCCGCGCAGGCAGCGCCTGGCCGAGCACCTGCATGAGCGCCGTCGTGATGCGGTCGGCGCCCGGCGAGCCCGACGGCGAGCGCGGCGCCCGGCGTCGCTCCGGGCCGTCGTCGGCGCCATGTTGGAGGCGAGCCGGGTGCCCGGCGCGACGGCGTGCAGGCCGAGCCGGTTGAGCTCGGGCTCGCCGAGGGCGTTGTTGAGCAGGATGCCGGTGCCGGGGATGACCATGCCCGCGCCGTAGCCGGAGGACATCGTGATGGCGCAGGCGTTGCCCGTCGCTCGTCGACCGCGGAGACGTGGGCGGTCGACGCCGACGTCGGCAGCCCGGCGAGCCCGTGTCGCTCGACCGCGGCGAGCAGGGCGTGCCCGTCGGCGTCGAGGTCGCGGGACCGGTCGTGCACCGAGAGGCGGTAGGCCAGGACCCGGCGCTGGATGTCGATGACGTCGGCCCACGTCCAGTCGGCTCGCGCCGCGCCAGCTCGCCGAGCATCACCGCGAGCATCGGGCCGCCGACGGAGGGCGGCGGGTTGAGCGCCACGTCCAGTCGCCGACGGCCCGCATCGTCGGGGTCGCGCACGACCGGCTCGTACGCCGCGAGGTCGGCCGCGGTGATGAGGCCGCCGTTGCGCCGCCATCGTCGTCGACGAGCACCCGCCCGACGGCGCCCGGTGGTGAAGAGCGAGGCGCCCTGCACCGCAAGCAGCTCGAGGATGTCGGCGAGGTCGACGTTCGTCGAGGTCTCGCCCGGCTCGAGCGCGTCCGCCGTCGGCGCCGGTGACGAGCGCGTGCGCCTCGGGGTCGTCGCCGAAGAGGCGTGTCGCGGACGATGCCGAGATAGAGGGCCGCGGCCGCGCCGACCGCGGTAGCCCTCGCGGCAGATCCGCGCCGACGGCTCGACGAGGCGACGCCACGGGAGCCGGCCGAAACGGTCTCTGGCGAGCGAAAGTGCTTGCACCGCACCGGAGTTGGCGACCGAGCCGTGTCCGGCCCCGATCGTCACGCCGCCGCCGTAGTCGGTGCGGACCTCGCGCACGCCGTGGCCGAAGGCCGACGGCGTCAGGCCCGCGGCCGGGCATCTCGACGTTGCCGTCGATGACGACGGGGTCCTCGCCGACGCGGCCACACGTTGACGAAGGCGCCGCCCATGAGGCTGACGACGCCCGGGCTCGGTGCACATGGCGGCCAGGGACGCCGCGATGGCGGCATCGACGGCGTTGCCGCCCTCGGCCGCGCACTCGAGCCCGGCCTCGAGCGCAGCGGGACCGGTGGCGGCGACTGCGACCCGCGTCATGACGGCATTCTGTCGGCTCGGTGCGAGTGAGCATGGCGCACGCGCCACGCGGGAGCGGCATCACGGCCTCGTCTCACGGGCGCGCCAGTCGCGTGGTACTCCGCGTTGGGCACGAAGCCGAGCGCGCGTCGAGACGCGGTTGGTGAGGTTGAACATCCCGACGACCTGCACGAGCTCGACGACCTGGTGGTCGTCGAGCCCGACCGCGCGCAGCGGCTCGAGGTCGGCCTCGGTGACCTCGGCGGGGTGGAGGGTGAGCTTCTCGGCGTAGGCGCGCCATCGCGGCCTCGCGCTCGGCGAGGCCGGCCTGACGCCAGTTCGAGGCGACGAGGTCGGCGGTCACGGCGTCTCCGTGTAGCGTGCGCAGCGCGGCGCCGTGGCTGACCTCGCAGTAGGTGCACCGGTTGACGCTGCTGACGACGACGGCGAGCAGCTCGCGGTCGGCGTTGCTGAGGTGTCCCTCCTTGTTGACGAGGAGGTTGAAGTAGCCCCACCAGGCGAGGAACTGCTCGCCGTTGACGGCCTGGGCGCGGAAGACGTTGGGCACGAAGCCGAACGCCTCCTGCGCCTTGTCCCAGAGGCGCGCTCGACGCCCTCCGGGACGTCGTCGCGGTCGGGCACGGGCAGGTAGGAGATGCGCGTCGTGGTCACCCATGACGCCACCGTATGCCGGGTGGCTGAGCCGTCAGTCGCCTGTGCACGTTCCGTCGGCTCCGAGCGCGTCAGGCCTTGGCGCCGACGAGCTCGGCCGGGGAGCGCGCTTCGGGTCGGCGCCGGCGGCCTCGCACAGGGCGTCGAGGGCAGCGGCCGACCGCGGGCACGCGCTGCAGGTCGGGCGTCGTCACGGCGAGGATCTGGCGGCGCGAGGCGGGGAGAGCGAGCAGCGTCGCGACCTCGTCGTGCTTGGCGGCGTTGAGGATGAGGTCGGGCACGAGCGCCACGCCGAGGCCGGCCGTGACGAGCCCGAGCTGGGCGACGTAGTCCTCGGTCTCGAAGGCGACGTTGGGCCGGAAGCCGGCGTGTGTCGGCGAGGGAGACGAGGTGGCCGCGGCAGCGCGGACAGCCGGCGATCCACTCCTCGCCGGAGAAGTCGGCGAGCGATCGCGGCCGCGTCGCCGGCGTGCGGGTGGTGCTTCGGGGACGACGAGACGCACCTCGTCGTCGAGCAGGCGGCGGGTCACGAGGAGCGAGAGGTCCTCCTCGAGCTCGCCGAGGTCGCCGCCCTCGTAGGCGAAGGCGACCGCGACGTCGCAGTCGCCGTTGCGCAGGGCCGCGAGCGACTCGCGGCGGCTCGGCCTCGGTGAAGGTGACGGTGATGTCGGGGTGGCGGGCCTTGAGGATGGCGAGCGCCTTGGGCACGAGGGTGGCCGACGAGCTGGGGAAGGCCTGCAGGCGCACCCGTCCGGCGCGCAGGCCGGCGATCGCGGTGATCTCCTCCTCGGCGGCGTCGAGGGCGGCGAGCACGCCGACGGCGTGGCGGGCGAGCACCTGACCGGCCTCGGTGAGGCGGACCTGGCGGCCGTAGCGCTCGACGAGGACGGTGCCGGTGCGCTGCTCGAGGCGGCGGACCATCTGCGAGATGGCCGGCTGGGTGAAGCCGAGGGCGTTGGCGGCGCTCGTGAAGCTTCCCTCGTCGGCGATGGCCTTCATGACCCGCAGGCCGGCAGCATCGATCATGGCGCCATCATAACCGATGATTATGGAATCCTGCAGGCTCTATCGGTCCAGCATGGTGCCGAGCCGACGTAGGCTTGCCGGTGCAGCAGCCGAACGGCATACCCCCGAGCGACGCCGCGGCGGCCACCCCGGCGACGACCCGGCTGCCACGTCGCGCACCCTGCCGCTCAGACGCACGACCTCGGCACCTTCGACGACCTCGTCGACCTCGTCAGCGGCGGCGGGGTCGTCGTGCTGAGCGGTGCGGGCCTCTCGACCGAGTCGGGCATCCCCGACTACCGCGGGCCCGACGGGACGCGTCGCGTCGAGCCGATGACGCTACGGCGAGTTCGCCGGGTCGAGCGAGGCCCGCCGGCGCTACTGGGCCCGCAGCTACATCGGCTGGCAGCGGTTCAACCGCGGCCGAGCCCAACGCCGGCGCACCGCGTCGTCACCGACGCTGCAGCGGCGCGGGCTACGTCGGGCCGATCATCACCCAGAACGTCGACGGGCTGCACCAGGCGGCCGGCGCGCGGACGTCGTCGAGCTGCACGGGTCGCTCGACCGGGCGGTCTGCCTGACGTGCGGTGAGGTGACCTCGCGCGCTCGGCCTGCACGAGCGGATGACCGAGGCCAACCCGGGCTTCATGGAGCGCTTCGCCGAGGCGGCGGCGCCGGTCGGCTCGCAGTGGGGGGAGCAGGTCCGCCCCGACGGCGACATCGTGCTCGCCGACGCCCTCGTCGAGTCCTTCCACGCGCCCGCGTTGCCTCGTCTGCGGCAACGACACGGTCAAGCCCGACGTCGTCTTCTTCGGCGAGTCGGTGCCGAAGGCCGTGGTGGAGCAGTGCTTCGGCGCTCGTGGAGGCGGCCGGGCCGTGCTCGGTGCTCGGATCATCGCTGTCAGTCATGAGCGGCTACCGCTTCGTGCGGCACGCGGCCCGGCGCGGCGTGCCGGTCGCGATCGTCACGCGGTCGGCGACCCGAGGCGACGCGGAGGCGACCGTCCGGCTGCACGCGCCCGCTCGGGCCGACTCTGGACGCGTTGGGAGCGGCGCTTGCACTCGGGGACTGAGCTCCGCTGGTATGTCGACCCTTCCGGCTTCGGCGCCGGGTCCATCGGTTCACTGGGCCTCGGCGACCTTCGAGGCCGAGCTACGGGACTGGGTCGCCGAGGCGCTCGAGCGAGCAGGGCGTCGACGTGGTGGCGCTGGAGCAGGTGCACCACCGGCCCTGGTCCACGGTGTGGCGGGTCGTCGGCAGCGACGGCGTCGATCTACTGGGCCAAGCAGAACTGCGCGCACCAGACGTTCGAGGCGCACCTCCTACAGGTCCTCGATGACCTGTCTCGCGACCGGGTCATCCCGGTCGTCGGGACCGACCCGGACCGAGGCCTTCACCTCGTCCCGGACCAGGGGCGCGTGCTCGCAGCAGACGATCGCTCCCGACGACGTGGACGCGTGGTGTCGCGTCGTGCCGCACGCCATGTCGCTCCAGCGCGACCTCATCGGGCCCGAGGACCGCCTCGTCGGCGCCGGCATCACGACGATGTGTACTGCGGACGCCGCGGACTACGTGGCCGTTCGCACGGAGCAGCTGAACGGCCCTGCCGGTCGGTGACCCGCGGCGGCTGCTCCGACGATGACGCGTCCGCGCACAAGTGCGCTGCGTTCCGACGCTGACGGAGTGGGTCGATCGGCTGGCGGCCCTCGACCTGCCAGACGCATCGTGCACAACGACCTTCACGCCAACAACGTCTTTGCCTCACCCGACGGGCGGCTGCGCTTCTTCGACTTCGGCGATGCCGTGCTCGCCCATCCGCTGAGCGCGCTGATGATCCCGCTCAACATCCTGGCGCATCGCTTCGAGGCGGCGAACGACGACGCTCGGCTCCGCAGGGTCGCCGACGCGGGCCTCGAGGTGTGGAGCGATGTCGCGCCTGCCGCGCAGCTGCGGTCCGCTCTTCCGGCTGCGCTGCAGCTCGGCAGGTTGGGCCGGGTCGAGTCCTGGCTGCGCGTCTCCGCCACGCTCACCGATGAGGAACTGGCCGAGTACGGCGATGCCGCCGCGTGGTGGCTCGGCTCGCTGCGGAGCGAGCCGAGCCTGGCCTGAGAGCCACATCCAGACGCACGGACAGGCCGTGTGCCGCTGCGCTCGGTCTCGTCGCTACCGGACACCGGGTCGTGCTCCGCCCTCGACCGACTGCACCTGGTCGCGCATCTCGTCGAGCTCGGTCGGCCACACCTCGACCGTCTGCACGACCCAGAAGGCGCCGAAAAGGACGATGATGACGACCTCGGCCACGAGGATGATGTGGGCGAAACCCTCGATGACCAGGTGCAGCGCCACAGTCCCGGCGAGGGCCACACCGAGCAGGACGGCCAGCGTGAAGTAGCTGCGCCGGAACTTCGCACCTCGTTCGGTGGAGGGCTGGTACAGCGCGTTGAGCACCATCACCGCGATCACGCCGGCGACCATTGTGGCTGCGGCGATCCCATGGCTCAGGTGAATGAACGAGTCGCGCTTCCAGAGGAAGAAGCCGAGCTCGACGACGAGGACGGTCAGGCACGCGATGGAGGCGATCCGCGAACCGGGGCTCGATGCGGTCACCAGCTCGCCGCGTCGCGCCAGGACGTAACGCACGATGGCTGCCAGCACCGCCACGACGATGAGTGCCCAGATGTTGTTGCGGACCGCGTTGGCCACCTCGAGGGTGGTCAGCGTGGGAGTCGGACCACACGCGCTGTCGGGGACCGTGGGCACCATGGCCACGACGAACGCCATGAAACCGGAGAAGTCGAGCAGGACGTCCTCCTCGGCAGATCGTGCCTTGTGCACGATGAGCAGCGCTCCAAGGGCACACAGCGCGCCGACGAAAACGGTGCGCGCCGCCGTGAAGTAGTACGCACTGATCGACCCCAGGAAGCAACCACCGTCGACGATCCCCTCGTAGGCCACCGCGAACAGCAGCATGAGGAGGAGCGCGATCATGCCGGCCCGCAAGTACCGGTAGGTGTACAGCACGTCCCGCCCGAGTTCCGGGTCGGTCTTCTGTCGCGCCATCCTCGTCATGACAACCGAGTGTGTCGCACGAACGGGACTGACGCCCAATAAAACTCAGCGGGAGTGCGGAACCCGGCTCAGCGGCATACGGCAACTCTTGGTTGTCACACGCGGCGCAGGACTGCGGTGACCTTGCCGAGGACGGTCGCGTCGTCGCCGTCGATGGGGGAGAAGTCGGAGTTGTGCGGCAGTAGCCAGACGTGGCCGTCCTTGCGCTTGAAGGTCTTCACCGTCGCCTCGTTGTCGAGGAGCGCCGCGACGATGTCGCCGTTGTCAGCCGTCGGCTGCTGGCGGACGACGACCCAGTCGCCGTCGCAGATCGCCGCCTCGATCATCGAGTCGCCGACGACCTTGAGGAGGAAGAGGTTGCCCTCGCCGACGATCTGCTTCGGCAGCGGGAAGACGTCCTCGACGACCTCCTCGGCGATGATCGGCACGCCAGCAGCGATTTGGCCCAGGAGCGGTACGTAGGCGGCCGCCGGCCTGGCGTCGCCCGAGTCGGTCTCGGTGTCCAGCTGCTGCGTCGTGTCGACGTCGAAGCCTGCCACACTGCCGCCGCGGCCGCGGTATCCGGTCGCATCGGCCGGTGCGTCGGGGGAGACGATCTCGATGGCGCGGGGACGGTTGGGATCGCGTCGCAGGTAGCCCTTGGCGACGAGGGCATTGAGCTGGTGGGAGACGCTCGACGGGCTGGCGAGGCCGACGGCGTCACCGATCTCGCGCATGCTCGGCGGGTAGCCGCGTCGGTCGACTGAGTTGCGGATCACCTCGAGCACGCGCCGCTGGCGAACGGTCAGGCCGTCTCCCTTGGGGCGGTCGGGAAGCTCGGTCACGCCCATGATGATCCCCTTCGTTGTGCTCGCTCTGGTGCTCGGTCGGTGCTTGCTGGCGACTCGTCTCAGGCTGTCACAGACCCCACTGTCGGTGGTGACTGGTGGGGTGTCTGTTGTGGGTGAAGCCTATTGGTTTCGAACACAGATGCCAAACATTTGTTCGACGTGTCTCTCGACATTGTCGGGACGGCGTGCTAGAAAATCGTACAGACGTTCTATCGAACAGGCGTTCGTGCGAAGGAGTACATCATGGGTGCACAGGTTCTGGAGTTTCCCGCCACCCGGTCGACACCGGCCACCCGGCCACGGCTCGTGCTCGTGCCGGGGCCGGCGCCAGAGCCCACGTATCGCCTGACGCATCGGGGGCGGCTGGTGGTGGCTCTCCTCGTCGCGGTGATGCTGTCGGCGCTCGCGCTGGCCTTCGCCGGCCAGCTCGCGTCGGCGGCAGGACCGACGCGCTCCGTCACGGTCGGGGCCGGGCAGACGCTGTCGGAGATCGCGGCACGGGAGCTGCCGCAGCTGCCGATCACATCCGGCATCGTCGAGCTCCAGCTCGCCAACAACCTGTCCACCTCGCACGTGCACGCGGGCCAGACTCTCGTGATCCCTGATCGGTGACGCCACCACAACCAATCAGTCGTATGCCGCTCAGCTCGGTCCCAGCCGCACGCTGAGTTTTCGATCGGCCGCGTTGGCTCCACCTTCAGCGGCTGGTGTGCCGGCGCTTCGACCCCGCCGGATGCACCCAGGGCGCCGCACCTCGCTCACGTGAGTGACCGTGGTGCGGCGTTTCTGTTTGTCGGACAGGCATTTCCGTGACTTAAGAGCCTCTTTGAGCGCGCGGCCTGTGGAGAAGTCGGAAGGGTGTTTCGTGGGTTCTTCCTAGCCTCGTCGAGATGGGGCTGGGAGGAGTCTGCAGATGAGATTTGGGGTGGAGCCCGAGGCGCTGGGCCGCGACTCGGCGCGGTACGGCGAGGCGGTCGGGGCGCTAGCGGGCGTCGACGTCCCCGGGGCGATGGCGCCGTTGGCGTCGGCATTCCCGGGAGGGCTGACGGCAGCGGCGATCCGGGAGCTCGGGGAGGCGTGGGGTGACCGCCTGCTCCGGGTCCGGCTGGGGCTCGAGCAGGTCGGGGATGGGCTGGCGACGGCGGGTCAGTCGTATGCAACGGTGGAGCAGATCGCCCGGCGGGCCCTGTCGGACCATCAGTTGCGGCGCGAGGTGCCCTGATGCCGCAGATCGGGGTCCGGCACATCCGCGCGTTCCAGCCGTCCGTCGTGCTCGAGGTCGCCCAGCGACTCGAGGCCCAGCGGCGCCGCGTCATCTCGGCCACGGACGCGGTGCTGCGGGCCCGGGCGGCGGGGGAGTCGTGGACCGGGCCTGCCGCGGTCGCTGCGGCGGCACGCCAGGTCGGGGTGCTTGCTGGGCTCGCTGACGTGGCGGTTCGGCTGGCTGCGACGACGGCAGCGCTGCGTGGCCTGGCTGGCCGGATGGAGGCCTGTGCGGCCCTGTTGCGTCGGGCCGAGCGCGTGGCGTCGGATCGGGGTGCGTGGACTGACGACCTCGGCTTGGTCCATGTGCCGCATCGGTGGTCCTCAGGCGACCCCATCATGGACGCACACGTCGGCAGGCTCGACGCCCTGATGGTGGATGAGGTGCGGCGCTGCCTCGACGAGGCGGAGCGGGTGGCCCGGGCCACCGACGTCGAGGTCCATCGTGCGCTTCTCGGTGCTGCCTCGTACCGGCTCGCCGCAAGAGTGGGTGACGACCTTGGCGTCGTGCCGCCGCCGCCCCAAGGTGCGGGCGGGCTGGCGGACGGCGCCTTCGCCAACGCGGCGTGGTGGCGGAGCCTGACTGTGGCAGAGCGCCGGTGGGTGATCGGCCACCACCCCGAGTGGGTGGGACCGCGGGACGGGATCCCGGCGTGGGACCGTCACCAGGCGAACCTCAAGCTGTTGGCTCGGGCGCGGGTCGAGGCGGCGGAGCAGCTCGACGGGCCGGCCCGAGGGCGCGGGCGACCGACGTCGTCGTGTGGGAACGGGTGGAGTCGATCGCGGCCATCGACGCCGTCCTGGGGACGTCGGATGGAGTGACGAGGCACCTGCTGCTCGTCGACATCACGGGGCCCGTCGTCCGGGCCGTGACGACGGTCGGGAACATCGACCGCGCGGGCCACGTCGCGACCTATGTCGGGGGGCTCTCGACGAGCCCACACCTGGACCTGCGTCGCTACGACGAGACGTTCGTCCGCCTGCGCACGCTGGCGTGGACCAAAACCCGGGGAGTGGGGGACCGGGCCGACGTCGCGATCGTGCAGTGGATGGGCTACCCCGCCCCGCAATGGCGGGACGGCGCCTTCGGCAGCAGGTCGGTCCTGAAGGATGAGCTTGCCGCGGAGTGGGCGGATGAGCTCGCCTCGTTCACGAACGGCATCGCCGCCAGCCGCGACGAGCCTCCGCACCAGACGCTGTGGGCCCACTCGTACGGCTCGGTCCTGGCCGGCTTCGCGTTGCAGCACGTGATGCGGATGGACGACGTCGCGTTGTTCGGTTCACCGGGGACGGCGCTGGACTCGCTCGCGGAAGGAGGCCTCAAGCCCGGCGCACTCAATGTGCTCGCCTCCCCGACCGACGTCATCGCCGCATCCGGGTGGTTCGCACGCGATCCGCGTGACGTTCACGGAGTCGCCCACCTGTCCGCCGCTTGTGGGCTGAAGCCGGGATCGACCAACGAGTTCCTCATGGGGTCGCCCTGGCACAGCGCATACCTCAACGCCGGGACGACGAGCGAGCACAACCTGACCGCCATCGCCGCTGGGCGACCGGAGCAGCGGGTCTTTGCCGGAAGCCCTGTCGGGTCGTTCCCAGCTCGTGACTGCCGCCCTGAGCCCTGAGGAATCCGAACGAGCTGGAGGAGAAGCAGATGAAGGACGAGGACGGCCGCCCGCTGGTGTCCGGCACCGCGGTGGCAGTGGTTGGGTCGGGATGGCTGCTTGGGTCGCTGTTCATGGGCTGGTCGACGGCGACACCTCCCGATCTCGGCACCAGGATCGAGTGGTCGCTCGGCTGGGCAGCCTTCGGCGCCGTGCCGGCGATCGTCATGATCCTCGTGTGGTCCTACCTCGACTGAGACGCATTCTCTGCGCGCTTGAGGTGGTCTCGGGGCGGATGGGGCTGGTGTGGCGTTTGCGCAGGTCACCGGCTTGATGCTCGTCACGACGCGCCGAAGATGCCGTATTGGCTTGATAACGCGTGGGTCACGTGCCTACGATTACCCCAACATCTAGTAGTTACATGGCTGTAAGTCGTCCACATGTAGTCCCCAAGGGGCAGCACGTTACGCACAAGCCATCCACACGCTGTCCCCAGCTCTGTCCCCAGAGCGAGCTCAGCGGCATACGGAATCAGCTGCGAAGGAAGGTGACCGCAAGTGCACTGCCCGTTCTGTCGGCACACCGACTCGCGCGTCATCGACTCGCGCACGACCGACGACGGCGCCGCATCCGCCGACGCCGCCAGTGCCCCGAGTGCAACCGCCGCTTCACGACGCTCGAGACCTCGAGCCTCAACGTCGATCAAGCGGTCGGGGGCCTCGGAGCCGTTCAGCCGGGCCAAGGTCCTCGCCGGCGTGCGCAAGGCATGCCAGGGCCGCCCGGTCACCGAGGACGACCTGGCCCTGCTCGCCCAGAGGGTCGAGGAGACCATCCGGGCGCAGGGGAACGCCGAGATCGAGGCGCACGAGGTCGGCATGGCCGTCCTCGAGCCGCTCCGCGAGCTCGACGAGGTCGCCTACCTCAGGTTCGCCAGCGTCTACCAGGCCTGGGAGAGCCTCGAGGACTTCGAAGGAGCCATCGCGCTCCTTCGAGCCGAGCGTGACGCGCTGGGGGAGGAGCCCTGCCGGCTCGGCCCGAGATCGGCGCGCCAGCGGTAACCGCCCTCCACGCACCACCGGAACACCCGGCGCACTGTCGGTGCTCCCAGCAAGACTCATCACCAGGACATCAGGTCCACGACAGGACGTTGTCACGGTCAGGGAGGCCGCAGACATGACGGAGATCGGTAACCGCAGCTCACGTCTCCAAGGCTGGCGCCAAGAGGGCGTCAAGTCGAGCGCATCTACACCACGCCCGGGGTGCACCCCTACGACGAGGTGACGTGGGAGAAGCGCGACGTCGTCCAGCAGAACTGGAAGACCGGCGAGACGATCTTCGAGCAGCGCGGCGTCGAGTTCCCCGACTTCTGGTCGGTCAACGCGAGCACGATCGTGACGACCAAGTACTTCCGCGGCGCCGTCGGCACCGACGGCCCGCGAGAGTCTCGCTCAAGCAGCTCATCGACCGCGTCGTGCTGACCTACGTCGCCGCCGGCAAGAGCACGGCTACTTCGCCTCCGCCCGAGGACGCCGAGATCTTCGAGCACGAGCTGACGTATGCCCTGCTGCACCAGGTCTTCTCGTTCAACTCGCCGGTGTGGTTCAACGTCGGCACCAAGAGCCCCCAGCAGGTCTCGGCGTGCTTCATCCTCTCCGTCGACGACTCGATGGACTCGATCCTCAACTGGTACAAGGAAGAGGGGAAGATCTTCCAGGGCGGCTCCGGTGCCGGCCTCAACCTGTCGCGGATCCGCTCGTCCAAGGAGCTGCTGTCCTCCGGTGGCACGGCCTCCGGCCCCGTCTCCTTCATGCGCGGCGCCGACGCGTCCGCCGGCACGATCAAGTCGGGCGGCGCGACGCGTCGTGCGGCCAAGATGGTCGTGCTCGACGTCGACCACCCCGACATCGAGGAGTTCGTCGAGACCAAGGCGCGCGAGGAGGACAAGATCCGCGCGCTGCGCGACGCCGGCTTCGACATGGACCTCGGCGGCAAGGACATCGTCTCCGTCCAGTACCAGAACGCCAACAACTCGGTCCGCGTCAACGACGAGTTCATGAAGGCGGTCGAGGACGGCACGCGAGTTCGGCCTGCGCCTCGCGCTCGACGGCTCGGTCATCGAGACCGTCGACGCCCGTGAGCTCTTCGGCAAGATCGCCAAGGCCGCGTGGGAGTGCGCCGACCCGGGCATCCAGTACGACGACACGATCAACGCCTGGCACACCAACCCCGAGACGGGCCGCATCACGGCGTCCAACCCGTGCTCGGAGTACATGTCGCTCGACAACTCCTCGTGCAACCTGGCGTCGCTCAACCTGCTCAAGTTCCTCGCGCGACGACGACACGTTCGACGCGGTGACCTTCCAGAAGGTCGTCGAGCTCGTCATCACGGCGATGGACATCTCGATCTGCTTCGCGGACTTCCCGACCGAGCCGATCGGCGAGACGACGCGCAACTACCGCCAGCTCGGCATCGGCTACGCCAACCTCGGCGCGCTGCTCATGGCGACCGGCCACGGCTACGACTCCGAGGGTGGCCGCGCGCTCGCCGCCTCGATCACCTCGCTGCTCACCGGCGCCGCCTACAAGCGCTCCGCCGAGATGGCCGCGGTCGTCGGGCCGTACGCCGGCTACGCCCGCAACGCGGACGCCCACAAGCGGGTCATGCGCAAGCACCAGGCCGCCAACGACAACATCAAGACGCTCGACGCGATGGACTCCGACATCCACAAGCTCGCGACGAAGGCGTGGGACGACGTCGTCAAGCTCGGTGAGAAGAACGGCTACCGCAACGCCCAGGCGTCGGTGCTCGCGCCGACCGGCACCATCGGCTTCATGATGGACTGCGACACGACCGGCATCGAGCCGGACTTCTCGCTCGTGAAGTTCAAGAAGCTCGTCGGTGGCGGCTCGATGCAGATCGTCAACCTGACCATCCCGCGGGCGCTGAGGAAGCTCGGCTACCAGCGAGGAGTCGATCGAGGCGATCGTCGAGTACATCGCCGACAAGGGCCACGTCATCGACGCGCCCGGCCTCAAGCCCGAGCACTACGAGGTCTTCGACACCGCCATGGGTGCGCGCTCGATCTCGGCCATGGGCCACGTGCGCATGATGGCCGCGACGCAGCCGTTCCTCTCGGGCGCGATCTCCAAGACGGTCAACCTGCCCGAGACGGCCACGGTCGAGGAGATCGAGGACGTCTACATGCAGGGCTGGAAGCTCGGCATCAAGGCGCTCGCGATCTACCGCGACAACTGCAAGGTCGGCCAGCCGCTGTCCGACGGCGGCTCGACGGCCAAGGACAACAAGGCCGCTGCCGACGCCGCTGCCGCCGAGGTCAAGGTCGAGAAGGTCATCGAGTACCGCCCGGTCCGTCGCCGCCTGCCCAAGCGCCGCACGCTCGCAGACGACGTCGTTCGCCGTCGGTGGGGCCGAGGGCTACCTCACGGCCGGCACGTACGACGACCAGCAGCTCGGCGAGATCTTCCTCAAGTTCGGCAAGCAGGGCTCGACCCTGGCCGGCGTGATGGACGCCTTCTCGATCGCCGTGTCGATCGGCCTGCAGTACGGCGTGCCGCTCGAGACCTTCGTCGAGAAGTTCACCAACCTGCGCTTCGAGCCGGCCGGCCTGACGGACGACCCCGACGTGCGCATGGCGCAGTCGATCATGGACTACGTCTTCCGCCGCCTGGCGCTCGACTACCTCGACTTCGACACCCGCTCCTTCATGGGCATCCACACGGCCGCCGAGCGCGCTCGCCAGGTCGAGACCGGCTCCTACGAGGCGTCGAGGCCGACGAGTCCGACGAGGACCTCGAGGACGAGCTCGAGTCGCTCCAGCAGTCGGCCCCGGTCGCCAAGAAGCGTCCGAGCCGAAGGCCGACGAAGGCCGAGGAGCTCAAGGCCTCCGAGGTCAAGTCCGGCGCCGGCGCCGCCTCGGCCCGCGAGATCTCGAGCGAGGTGCACAGCTCGGCCGAGCTGCTGGAGAAGTTCGGCGGCATCACGGCCGACGCGCCGATCTGCATGACCTGCGGCACGAAGATGCGTCCCGCCGGCTCCTGCTACGTCTGCGAGGGCTGCGGAAGCACCAGCGGCTGCAGCTGATCAGTTCGAACGAGGGGCCCGAGCCGGTAGGATCGGGCCCCTCGGCGCTGCCCCGCGCAGTGTCCGGGTCCACGCACTACGCGGACAAGAAGCGTTGGAAGCGCACATCGAGTCGCTCAGGGTCTGGGTGATCGCCCTTCCGAGGCGGCACAAAGAGCGGTCGACCGTGCATCTCCTGCAGCCCATGCTTCAGCATGGGTCCGTCAATCTCTTCGAGCAGGTCCACGTTGATGTGCACGCGGTAGTCCGGAGAGATCCCGAGCAGTTCTCGGTCGTATGCCGCGTGGTGAATCTTGCACAGGCTCAACCCGTTTGGCACGACCGGATCTCCGGTATCGGTGGCATCCTCGATGATGTGGGCCGCATCGAGGAGCTCAGGGTGTTTCAAGGTGCATATGCAACACGTCCGGTCGTAGGCAAGCATCACCCTCGCCCTGAAGGCGGGCTGATGCACCCGCTGTTCGACGAGCCGAGCCGCGTAAGCCTTCTCCACCGGTGACAGCTGGCCGCCTTCGATGAGCCGCAGGTGCTCGTCGAGGGAAAGAGTGAACTCGCGCGTCACCGGGTTATCGCCCACGACGTACACGGGAAAGATCGGGACGTACACGCCCTTTGCTTCCTTCTTGAGTCGCAAGACTGGAAGTCCGAGTTCCATGGCCCGCCGAAGCTTGAGGTTCTTCACCCTCCGGACCACGTTGGTAGTGGTACTGGAGAAGTCCGTCTCCTCCCGGTCGGGATAGGGGCCATCCGGCGAGGTGATGATGGAAACAGTCGCTGCGAACTCGCGAGGGTTCCAGATTCCACCCCTGCCCGGATCAACGACACGCAACTTGGTGCCATCAGGCAGCGGCACAGCAGTCAGCTGCTCCCACAGGACGTAACCGCCATTCGCGTCCGCAAGCAGCTGGACTGCAGCAGCGAGGATCTCCCGTCGCAGATGCTCCCGTGACAAATCCCCTGTGTCGGCCATGCCCGGAGCTTACGCGGCATGGCCTGCAGGAGTGGCGGATTCATGCATACGGCTGGCTCAGTTCTCAACCGAGGAGGGCATGGCCGCCCTGAGCAGCGATCGTTGGCCGACGCCTTCCTACGTGTCCATCGCAGGTCGATTGCGCGTCTCGGTGAGGCTCAGGCAGGCACGGCCTGGTATGTCACGGGGGCGAGGTGACAGGACCGCTCGACGTCACCACGCAAGACATACAAGCCGGCGTGCTTCTCGTTGAAGTCGTAGACCCGGTAGAGATGAAACCGGTCACGCTCTTGCTGGCTGAAGGCGACCTCTCCTCGAGAGATGAGCATTGGCCACAACTTGCCGCGGCGCGTGGTCTTAACCTCAATGAACTTCTCCTCGCCACGTTCGTCATACGAGAGGATGTCGAACCCGAGGCCATCGCCTACCGAATGGCTTACGTGTTCCACTTTCCTTGCGAGGTCTGCCCTGCCCCGGCGCTCGAGCGCGCTGCGCTCGCGCTGAAGCACAGCAATCTCACCGGCCTGCCCCAATCGATGGTTCTCCGCCTCAATGCGCACGAAGTCCACCCTGCGTGCCCGACGCGTCGATGACGGTGATGGCCTGACTTCGATGTGAGGGGGATCCTCGATCGACCAGGCAAGGTCGACCTTTGGCAGCTCAGCCCCACGCTGGAGGGCTCCGAAGGCCAAGTGCGCGATGTCATCAGCCATGTCGAGCTGGCGGAGGACCTCCTGCCGAAGGGCGTCTTGCAGGTTTCTGGCAGGCTTGTAGCCGTCGATGAACGGGTGGTTGATCTCGTAGAGCGCCGAACTGACGTTCTGCAGCTTGTACTCGATGGAGCCCTCGCTGCGCTCGATCAGCTGGCCAACCTGCCGTCTATATTCGGCCTTCGTGTAAGCCTGCCCGCTAAGCTCGAGCCGCAACATGTCCAGGTAGGCGCGGACGAGCACTGAGTTCTCCTGGGCAGTCCAGTTGCTCCCCGCGGCCACGGGCAAACTCTATCCGGTTTGCCGTGACTCCCGGATCGATCCGGCAACTGCATTGTGCCGCAGGCTCGCACGGCGGGGAGGTGGAGTTACTCAACCTGAAGGTCGGCTCCCCGAGGGGAGCGCCTCCGTCAAGGCCTCGGCCAATGCGATGGCATCACGGAGCGCGCTCGCATCCGCCTTCTGCCGTTGAGCCCTTGTGGCGTTCTTGGGGTAGGTGTACCGCAGGCGAATCGAGAAGCTATGAGGAGCCGTCAGTTTCGGCAACTTCCACTCGGGAAGGCGATGATCCTTGGGAATCACCACAACTGCGGAACCCGCCTGAGCTGAGGCGGAGACCGTGCTATCCAGGCGAGTGTCGAGGTTGACGGTCACCTCGAGTTGGCCCCACCCGCATCCTCGGATTCGCCAGCCAACGGCACTGTCCAGCAAATCGATAGGGGTCGGCATTCGTCTTGCCGCCGAGGAGGGCCGCGACCCTCTCCTCCAGGATGCTGCAGGCGGCCGGTGGACGCGACTTGCTGCTCCGGTTGCTGGAGGGGTCGACGTAACCCTTTCCGCGACGCTGTCAGCTATCCGTGGCAGAAACGAGGGTGCCACCGCGAGCACGGTCAGAGCGATGATCAGTTTCCAAAGCGCGCCGCGTTGTCGACGACGGCGCGCTCCGCGGCCCTGGGAGCCTCTGCGGCTCCTCGCGGCGGACTTACTCCCGAATTGCGCTGTCTCTCCTGCGAGAAGCGAAGGTGCGTTCGCAGGAGAAGCGGAGGAAAGGCCATGGCAATCCGCCTAACCATCGCGTCAACCTCGCCTGCGCCGGCGGATCCCAGCTGCCGAGTGAGCCACCTTCGCAGCCGGACCGCTGGGACAATGTCGACTCCGTGCAGCCTGCACGGCTCAAGATTCGCGCCAGCCGACCCAGCAAGCGCGATGAGAGGAGTGACCGGCACGCAGAGGACACCTTCGATCTCGGCTGCCATCCGGGCGACCTGCTCTATTTCGGCCCGATGGGAGTGATGGCCGCCGTTATGTTGCCAAAGTGTTCCTTCGTGGATTGTCAATCGACCGGACCAGTTCTTGGTGTCGACCAAGTAGACGCCGGCTGGCCCCACGACCACATGGTCAAGGTTGGTGGCGGCGCGTCCCGGGCGTAGCAGCAAATCGTGGAGGACATGCCAACCACTGGGCAGGGCATTAAGCTGCCTGCCTACCCGCCGCTCACCGTCTGCTCCGGCCTGCCACGCGCCAGCCTCGCGCTCCAAGGAGTCCGCCTTCACCCGGGCAGCGGCTGCTTCAGCGCGCAGCTCCTCCGCGCGCCGGCTTGCCGAACCGCCCTCTGGCATGACCCCTCCCGTGGTCGACAAACTACGGCACAGTGCATCAAGCTATCCCAAGAACGGCGGAGCGACAGGGCTCAGATGATTGGCGAGTCAAAGAACGAAGTTGGGCCACATCGCGCTCGTATGCTCGACGAGTGGCCGTGCTGGGGACGAAGATTCGCATCCCCGATTCCGGTCGCGCGTTGGTCCGGCGTCCCCGCCTGACCGAGGCGCTCAGTCGATCACGGCAGCTCTCGACCTCGGCTCGTGCTCGTCTCGGCGCCGCCAGGGTTCGGCAAGACCACGGTCCTGAGCCAGTGGCTGGCGGCAGCAACGCCGAATGGCGCCCGCAGGTGGCGTGGCTGTCGCTGGACGAGGGCGACAACGATTCGGAGCGATTCCTGAGCCACCTGATCGCCGCGCTCAGCACCACGGGCGAGGTCGCCACCGAGGCCGCCCAGCTGCTCGAGGCGGCTGCGAAGCCGCCCATGGAGGCGGTCCTGACGAGTGTCGTCAACGACCTCGACCAAGCCGAGGAGCAGCGTGTGCTCGTCCTCGACGACTACCACGTCATCGAGTCGCAAGCGGTGCACCGGGCGGTCACCTTCCTGCTCGAACACCTGCCGCCTCATGCCGGGCTCGCGATCGCGACCCGCGCCGACCCGCCGCTCCCGTTGCCGAGGCTCCGCGCCAGGGGCGAGCTCGTCGAGCTCCGCGCCGCCGACCTGCGCTTCACCCCCACGGAGACCGGCCAGTTCCTGACCGACGTCATGGGTGTCGATCTGACCCAAGACCAGATCGACGCGCTCGCCAACCGCACCGAGGGCTGGGTCGCCGGGCTCCAGCTCGCAGGCCTGTCGCTGCGCCAGGTCGAGGACACCGCGGGCTTCGTCGAGGCGTTCACCGGCACTCACCGGTTCGTCCTCGACTACCTCGTCGACGAGGTACTGCGCCGACAGCAGCCGGACATCCGCCGCTTCCTCCTCGACACCTCCGTGCTGCGCGAGCTGACCGGTCCGCTCTGCGACGCGGTCACCGGCCGCGACGATGGCCAGGCGACCCTCGAGCGCCTTGACCGGAGCAACCTCTTCGTCGTCTCTCTCGACGAGCGGCGCCAGTGGTACCGCTACCACCACCTCTTCGCGGACGCGCTCCGCGCCCGCCTCACCGCCGAGGATCCCGGCCGGGTTCCCGGGCTGCACCAGGCAGCAAGCGAGTGGTATGCCGCCCACGACCTTCTCGAGGATGCCGTCCGTCACGCGTTGGCCGGGGGAGACGTCGAGCGCGCGGCTGATCTCTTCGAGCGCGCCGTTCCCGACCTTCGCCGACGACGCCAGGACCGCTTGATGCGCGAGTGGTTAAAGAAGCTGCCGGAAGAGGCGGTTCGCCGACGCCCGGTGCTCAGCGTGGTCGCGGCGTGGACCCGGCTGAGCGACGGCGACTTCGACGGCGTCGAGGCCTGGCTGGATGCTGCCGAGCGGGCCCTTCCACAGGACCTGCGCTCAGTCGATGCGCCCGGTGTCAGCCGGACAAGGGTTGACGAGCTTCGCAGTGTTCCGGCCAACATCGCCATCTACCGGGCCTCCGTCGCCCAGGCTCGCGGCGATGCCCGGGCCACCGTCGAGCACGCGCGCCGAGCGCTGGCCGAAGCCGGTCCGGGGGACCACTTCGCGCGCGGCGCGGCCCAGGGCTTCTTGGGCCTCGCGGCTTGGGCGAGAGGTGACCTGACCGAGGCCGTCGAGACCTTCACCGAGGCGGTGCGCAGTCTGCACGCAGCCGGCCACCTGACCGACGAGCTCGGCATGACCGTCGTCCTGGCGAGCATGCGGCTCGACCAGGGCCAGTCACAGCTCGCGCGCCGCCTCTACGAACATGCCCTCGAGCGAGCCGGCGAGAACCCCGGAGCGCGACTCACCATCGGTGGCGACCTCCACGTCGGCCTCGCCGAGGTCCTGCTCGAGCAGGGTGAGCTCGGAGCGGCCGAGGAGCACCTGCAGGCCAGTCGCGCCCTCGGCGAGACGGCCTCGCTGCTCGAGAACCGACACCGGTGGTTCGTCGTCATGGCCCGCCTCCGCTGGGCAGAAGGCGATCCAGAGGAAGCACTACGCCTGCTCGACGAGGCGGAGCCGCTCTACCTGCCCGGCTACTTCCCCGACGTCCGGCCGATCCCGGCCCTCAGGGCGCGCATCCACATCGCACAGGGCCAGCTGACGGACGCGTGGGAGTGGGCCCGTCGGCGCGGGGTCCAACAGATCACGGACCCCACGTACGTCGACGAATTCGACCAGCTCACCCTGGTCCGGCTCCTGCTCGCCGATCACACGTCCTACGGCGACCCAGTCCCACTCGACGACGCGGCCCTCCGCCTTGACCGCCTCGAGGCGGCCGCGCAGGTCACGGGCCGCGAGACGAGCCTCAATGAGATCCGGATGCTCCGCGGGCTCGTCAGCCGCGAACGAGGCGGCGGCACGGAAGCCGGCACCAGCGTGAGGGAGCACGCGCGCGAACTGAACTCAGCGGCATACGGCATCGTGGTGAGTCCCACGGACGCGACCGGGCTGAGCGAGCGGGAGGTCGAGGTGCTGCGGCTGCTGGCGACGACGCTAAGGGGCCCGGAAATCGCCCGGCAGCTCTTCGTGTCCGTCAACACGCTGCGCACGCACACCAAGCACATCTTCACCAAGCTCGACGTCAACACCCGGCAAGAGGCGGTGCGCCGAGCCAGGGAGCTGGGCGTCATCTGAGCCGAGTGACGAGGCGCATCACCACGTCGATCACATCGCTTGGTGATGTGCGGTCACCACGTCGATTCCTACGTTCGGACCGTTCGAGGCAGCCAGCCCGGACCGGCACCAGCAAAGGAACCGATCATGACCATCACCTCCACCACCCTCGGCCGGGCGGCCGGCCTCGCCGCCGTCGCAGCCGGACTGCTCTTCATCGCCGTCCAGATCAACCACCCCCCGATGGAGGTCGCCTCCGTCACCACGACCGAGTGGGTCGTCCGCAACTCGATGAAGGTCGTCATGGCCTGCTCTCGCACTCGCGGGCATCACCGGCATGTACGTGCGGCAGGTGCGTCAGGCCGGTCTCCTGGGTCTCGTCGGCTACCTGCTCTTCGCCAGCGGCTTCCTCCTCATGATGGCCATCGCCTTCGTCGCGGCCTACATCCTGCCCTCGTTGGCCGAGACCGCCCCCGCCTACGTCGACGACGTCCTCACGGTCGCCGCCGGCGGCACCGCCAGCGGAGACGTCGGGCTCTTCACGACCGCCAACCAGCTCTCGGGTGTCGGCTACCTCGCCGGCGGCCTCGTCTTCGGCCTCGCCCTGTTCCGGGCCCGCGTCCTCGCTCGATGGGCGGCAGTCCTTCTCGCCGTCGCGACCCTGTCGACCGTGTTGCTGCAGGTCCTGCCTTACGCGTTCCACCGCGTCTTCGCCGTCCCGACCGGTGTCGCCCTCATCGGCCTCGGCATCTCGCTCTGGCGCGACCAGCGCCACGAGGCGCGCCTGTCCCGCGTGACCGCCGCCGTGTCCACGCCGAGTGGTCAGGCCGTCCGATGACGCTCGACCAGTCCGCGATTGGGGCTGCGCGTGCCGATCGCGCTCGTTGCCCTCAGCGTCATCCCGGTCTTCGCAGGAATCGCCCGCCTCGTCCAGCTCTCGGGCGGCCCCCAGATCATCCCGGCGGACTCGCGCTTCACCAGCTCACCGGTCGCCGTCGTCATGCACGTCGTCTGCTCCATCGCCTACGCGCTCTTCGGTGCGATGCAGTTCGCGCCCGGCTTCCGCCGCCGGCGTCCCGGGTGGCACCGCCGAGCCGGGCGCGTGCTCGTGGTCGCCGGGTTGGGGGTCGCGGTGTCGGCGCTCTGGTTGACCCTGTTCTACCCGCGCAAGGAGAACAGCGGTGACCTGCTCTACTTCCTGCGGCTCGCCTTCGCCTCGGGCATGGTGACCTGCCTCATCCTCGGCGTCACGGCCATCCGGCGTCGCGACGTAGCGGCACACCGGGCCTGGATGATCCGTGGGTATGCGCTCGGTCTGGGTGCGGGGACGCAGGCCTTCACCGAGGGTTTCGGCGGAGCCCTGCTCGGCACGAGTGCTCTCGCCCTCGACGCGTCGCGAGGAATCGCGTGGATCATCAACCTCGCAATCGCTGAGTGGGCAATCCGGCACCCACGTCGCCGCAGTCGCCGTCCCGCCACAGCCCGCGTGTTGGTGGGTGGACAGTCATGATGACCACCTACCAGTTCCGGGTCGGCGGCCATCTCGATGGCCACTGGACGACAGCGCTCGGGGGACTGGATGTGGAGCACCACCCGGACGGGACGTCCACCCTCACGGGTGATGTGGCGGACCAGGCGCAGTTGCACGGCATCCTCGCCAGACTTCGGGACATCGGTGCGCCGTTGATCTCGCTCCGCGCCCTGCCGTCGTGAGGCTGCCGACGTTCCGTCCCAGCCGTGCCTCAACTGTGCCGTATGCCGCTGAGCTGGCACCCAGCCCGAGCCACGTGGGCGTCGCCCACGGCGAGTGTGACCGCCGGAGGTCGGCGAATCCGCGCGACGTAGCGTTGTCGGTGGTCGCGTCTAGGTTTGAGTCATGGCCCCGGACACGGCAACTCTCGAGCAGCTTCGGGCCCGACTCTTGGAGGTGGAGTCGCGGCACGAGGCCGACGGTCGGGCTGCTGCCGAGGCGTTCTGGTCCACCTTGGGCGCTGGCGCCGACACCGCTGGCGCCGGTCCGGACGCCGCGGGGAAGGGCCCGCGCTCGCAGGGCCTGCGCCGCGAGGGTGCCGCGCGTGGTCCGCGCCTGCGCGAGGTGGGCGGCCGCGCGGAGGGCGGGGTGTGGGCGCACGTGTCGGCGGACGGGCCGCTGCCGTTCCTGCCGCGCCAGGTGGGCTCGGTCGACCTGTCCGAGCTGGACCTGGATGGCGCGGACGCGGACTGGTTCGAGGCGAACTACCCGGGTCCGAGCGAGCCGTCGGTGTTCGACGAGCCGGTCGCGGTCAAGGTCGACGCGCTGCTCGGGCGGCCGCTGGTGCGGCACGGCTCGGACCTGCTGGCGCACGCGGTCGGGCATCTGTCCGGGCTGCGCGCGCAGCACGAGGTGATGCTGGTCAACGTGCTGGCCGAGCTGCAGGATCGGGGTGAGGAGCCGCCGGGGGGTCTGCGGGTCACGGATTGGCTGCGATCCCTCGATCCCAACCTGACGGCCGGGCAGGCCAAGGACTACGTCACCGTGGCCCGGGCGATGACCGAGCAGCGGTGGGCCGAGCTCGCGGCTCGGGTGACGATGCAGCACATCACGGTCGCCAAGGCGGCCCGGATCATCGAGTTCCACCGCCAGGTCGAGCGCGTCGCGGATCCGGACGAGGTGACGACGGCCGTGACCGATCTCGTCGACCAGGCACCGGAGCTGGTCCCGGAGGACTTCACCCGGCTCGTGCGTCACCACACCGATCAGGTCCGCCCGCCGAGGGACGAGGACGCCGAGCGCGTGGACGAGGGGCGTCGGGCCGCGCGTGGCCTCTGGTTCAGCCAACCGGCGCGCACCGGGATGGTGAACATGCGCGGTGTCCTGGACCCGGAGGCTGCGGCGGTCATCAAGTCGGCGATCGACCCGCTCTCGACTCCCTGTCCGGTGAAGGACAAGCACGGCCACACGGTCACACCCGATCCGCGGTCGCCGGCCAAGCGCCGCGCCGACGCGCTCGTCGAGATCGTCGAGCGGGGCGTCGCCGCGGCAGCCAAGCTGCCCGTCACCGACAAGACCAAGGTCGTCGTCACCGTGGACCTCGACGTGCTGGCTGGGCGGGTGCGCGGCACTGGCCTGGCGATGTCAGGAGACGTGCTCTCCGCCGCGACTGTCCGGCGGCTGGCCTGCGACGCGGCGATCATCCCGATGGTCCTCGGGTCGGCGGGGGAGCCGCTGGACGTGGGCCGCCGCAGACGCCTGGTGACGGGTGGGCTGCGCACGGCCCTCTGGCAACGGGATGGCGGATGCAGCTTCCCCGGCTGCACCTGTCCACCGCAGTGGACCGACGCGCACCACATCGTCTACTGGTGGGCCGGTGGGCGCACGAGCCTGCTCAACACGGCGCTGCTGTGCCGCCGGCATCACACCCACGTGCACCGCCACGACCTGACCGCGACGGTGACCGCCACCAGCGTCACCTGGCACGTCTAGCTCGCCCGCTCCGGACCCCGCCAGGAACGGCGGGGCCGAAGCCATGCCCTGCCCACTGCCCAGCGGCGACCTCGGCTGATCCCTGTTCACTCGATCAGGATTGTGCGACCGGCGTGGCGTCCGCACGTGGGTCGGGCAGGGGCTCTCGCAGCAGCGTGATGTTCGCCGCGATGAACCGGACCCAGAACAACGCATAGGGAACGAGCCACAGTTGAGACGTCCAGACGAACCGCGCCGCGACGAAGCCCACTGCACTCGTCACCGCCAGCCACCCCTGCGAGCGGGGGAGCCAGCCATCGGCCACGATCGCCCAGCCGCTCGCCAAGGCGAATCCCGCCAGGCCCAGCCACGAGCTGGCGAAACCGAGGTTGCCCTCGTCGAACGCGGAGAGCGCGAGCTGCGGACCTACGTCCTCCAGCTGCGCGGCGGTGGCCCAGCAGGAGCCCACCACCGCGTCCGGCGAAGACCGTCATCGACGCGATCGCCGCGATACCGATGCCTCGATGTGCCTCGTGCCTGAGCCTGGTCGGTCACCGTGTGCATGCCGTCGACGGTAGGAGCCCGAGCCAGTCAGCGCACCGAGGCTGGCCCCGGCCACAGCCCGCGGGTGTCCGCCATCAGTGGTTGCGCGGAGCACGGACTGGCAGAATCGAAATTGACAATGAGATTGTCGTATTGACAAGATGACTGTCATGACACGCAAGGCCGAGGAGCTCTACGAGGCGATCCGCCTCATCCGTCCGATCCACCAGCTGTCAGCCCACGTCGTCACCGAGCAGCTCGCCGGTCACGCCCTGACGATGCCCATGCGAGCCGTTCTCGAGGTGCTCCACTTCGGCGGCCCGCAGACCGTCCCGCAGCTCGGGCGGGCACTGTGGATCACCCGTCAGGGCATCCAGCGGATCGTCGACGAGGCGAAGCAGCTTGGGTACCTCGAGACACGAGCCAACCCGGGCCACAAGCGATCCCACCTCATCTCCTTGACCCAGAAGGGCAACGCGACCTACCGCGACGTGCATGACGCCGAGCTCGCGCGGATCGATCGCATGGCCGCGCCGCTGTCCGTCGAGGACCTCGAGGCGACCGTGCGCGTCCTCGCCCACGTCGTCCTCGAGCTCCAAGCGATGGCCGGGGACGACACGAACCAGACCACCATCCAGCAGACCTGACGGAAGGACCACCATGCCCCAGCTCGACGTCCCAGGCGGCCACATCGACTACCTCGACAGCGGCGCTGGCGACACGCTGATCGTCCTGCTCCATGCCGGCTACGTCGACCGCCGGATGTGGGACGACCAGATCACCCACCTGGCACCGCGCGCACGCGTCATCGCCCCAGACGCCCGGGCGCACGGCCAGTCGTCGACACCGTTCGAGCCGTTCCGCCAGTGCGACGACGTCGCTGCCCTCATCAGGCACCTCGACGCGGGCCCTGCCATCCTCATCGGGACGAGCATGGGTGCCGGCACCGCCGTCGACACGGCGCTCGAGTACCCCGAACTCGTCAGGGCCCTGGTCATCAGCGGCGCGGGGACGAACGAGCCGGTCTTCGAAGACCCGTGGTCCTTGTCCCAGCTGACCCGCCTCCAGCATGCGATGGATGCCATGGACGCGGCTGCGTGGATTGCTGCGGAGCTCGACTACGCCGCCGGACCGGCTCGCAGTCTCGACGACCTCGACCCGGCAGTGGTCGAGCGGTTGCGCACGATGCACGAGCACTTCGTGGCCACCCACGTGCGACCCGGGATCGTCCCGCCTGACCACGTCGTGGGCTCGTGGGAGCGGCTCCCCGAGATCAAGGTTCCCGTGCTCGGGATCGTCGGCGACCTGGACGGGGTCGACCACCACCGGATGTGTGAGCGCGCCGTCGCGAGTGTCCAGGTCGGCCGCGGCGTCGCGCGCATCAAGGACGCCGGCCATTATCCCAACCTCGAGCGGCCGGCCGAGTGGGATGCCATCGTCGACGAGTTCCTGGCCGACCTCGACGTCATCGCCACGTCCCAGCGCGTGTCATGAGATGCCGTATGCCGCTGAGCTCGCTGCCAGCCCAACGCTGAGCGAGCGCAGAGCTAGAGGGAACTCAGCGGCATACGACCTCTTGCAGTCTTGCCGCTAGCTGGAGACGGAAGTGAGAACGATGCAGCTGAGCGAATTGCTCGACTTGGGCACCGAGGCGCGGCAGGTCGGCGAGACCATCCCGTGCCGGGACTATGACCCGGAACTGTGGTTCGCCGAGCGGCCCGAGGACGTCGAGTTCGCCAAGACCCTGTGCGGGCTGTGCCCCGCGCGTCTGCAGTGCCTCGCCGGTGCGCTCGAGCGGCGGGAGCCGTGGGGTGTGTGGGGCGGGCAGCTGCTCGTCCAGGGGGCCGTGGTCGCCAGGAAGCGACCCCGCGGACGTCCCCGGAAGTATCCGATCGCCGCGTGAAGGACAGGGCCGCCAGGGCAGTGACCACGAGGTCGTCAGAGAGAACGTGGAGCTCTCGCTCAGGGCACGGGCGGCTGAGGCTGGGTCGCGGCGCGGCCGTCCCCGTGAAGGTCGCGGTGGGTGTCGTACGCGCCCGGCCCGCTCGGGAGGAACTGAGCGTCGTCCTGGGCAGACGCGAAGGCTGGGTGGCGGCTGGCGACCTCGCGCACGGTGACGAGGTGGCCGCCGAGGTACGCGGCCGCGACGGTGATCCCGGAGCCGGCCAGGGACAGTGCTGCTCCGAGCCGATGGTGTGAGCCGCGGCGAGCCATCCACGAGCCTGCATACAGGCCGAGCGAGGCGACGTTGAGGGCCGCATGGGCGATCCCGACCCGCTGAGACCGGTGGTCCGCTCGACTCCACTCGGCCCAACCCGTCAGCGCTGTGGGGACGGCGCTGAGGAGGCCCATGCCAATGAGCTTCTGAGCGGCTGGATGGGAGGCCTCGCCGCCGAGGAGGTCGAGCGCTGCCGTCGCCGTGAACAGTCCGACGGGCAGGTCGGTGAGGGCGGGGTGAAGGGCGTGGCCCATCCACTCGCCACGCAGCGCCGACCCGGTCGCTGAGTCACGCAGCGAGTGCGTGAGTTGTGCGGCCTTGGCCACGGCGGGGTCGAGTCGTTCGTCGTTCTCGAGCCCGACGGCCGCCTTGGCGGCTGGCGGCAGGTTCGGGGGTGACAGCGGCTGGTCTGCAGACATGTCGGACCCGTACCCGCATGGAGCTCCGTCAGTCCCGGCCGGATATCACGGGCCGGTCCCGGATGATCATTGTCGATCAGATGGCCCGCAGCTTCTGGAGCCGGTTGAGGGAATACCAGCCGAAGGGGATCGGCAGCCAGTATGTCGCCAGCCGGTACAGGAGCACCGAGGACACCGCCGTCCCCCTGTCGACCCCGATGGCGATCGAGGCCCGCAGACATCGCGGCCTCGATGCCGCCGAGGCCGCCGGGGGTCGGCACGGCAGAGCCGATGATCGCGCCGGCGAAGTAGACGACGGCGATGGCCGCGATCGACGGTCTCGGCCCCGAACGCGCGGGTCGCGCAGACCAGGGCGGCCACGAAGGACACGTCCAGCAGTAGCGCCCCGCCGAGCAGCTGCGCGACCTTGCGCGGGTGCTGGAACACCGACAGGACCTGTGGGACGACGGTCTTGATCTGGGGCACGATGCGGTCGGTGACGAGCCGGCGCACCCGCGGGACCGCCAAGCAGGGCGAGGAACAGGAGGACGACGATGGGCATGGCGGCGACCAGGGCCGCCGGCGGCGTGAACGAGGCCCGCGGTCCGGTGCCGGCGAGCACCCCGGAGATGATGAGCAGGACGAAGTACGAGCAGAACTGGGCCACCTGTGCGACGCCCGACGCCGGCCCCGCCACGGCCGGCGGCAGCCCCGGCCTTCTGGAGGTAGCGGGTGTTGAGGGCGATGTTGCCGATCGCGGCCGGGGCCACCAGCCCGCTGAAGGCGACGGCGAGCTGGGTCATGTAGGTCCGCACGAACCGCAGCCTCAGGTGCGACCGCCCCGTTGAGGGCGAGGGAGGCGCCGGCGAAGGTCAGGCGGCGAAGCACGACCGTCGCCAGGGCCCAGCCCAGACTCGCGCTCGCGATGACTTTGGCGCAAGTCGACCTGGGCGAGCTGGGTGAGGAGCAGGTAGGCCGCGACGCCACCGCCGACGACGGTGACGAGACCGCGCAGCGTCACGCGACGCAGCTCGATGGGTTCGATGGCTCCTGCGAGGGTCGAGCGGCGCTGGATCTCGTCCCGCAGCGTCGCCGAGCAGGCTCCTTGTCCTGCCTTGAGCGCCGCGCGCGTCGTGCCGGCGTCATGGCGATCGGCTGCAGCAGCGGCAGCGCCCGGGCGACCGCATCCTCTCCGAGCTCGGCAGTGGCACTCTGGACGGCCCGCTCAAGCGCCGACGGCGAGGCCGACCGTCGTCAGCAGCTGTGCCGTGTCGATGCGCAGGGTGAGCTCGTCGGCCGCGATGTCCCCGCCGCCCACCCGCAGGAGACCGGCACGGCCGTCGTCGGTGAGCATCACGATGTCTGGACCGAGCCCCCGGTGGGCCACGCAGAGTCGCAGCAAGGTGGCGTGCATGCGCCAGATCTGGGCGAGCTGGGCGTCGTCGAGATCAGCTCCGAGTTCGGACACCGGCGTCCCCGCCGGGCTGAGGAAAGCGATGACGGCGGAGAACGGGCCGACCTCGCGGGCGGCCAGCGGACGCGGCGCGGGGATCCTCGCCTGAGCAAGGGTCAGGCCCATGAGGGTCCGGTGCTCCAGCTCGGCGCGCAGCGTCAGCCCGGGGCGGGTGGAGCCCTGTCGCAGGCGCAGCAGGCGAAGCAGCCGTCGGCCGGAGGCGAGCCCGAAGGTGTCGCGGTCCATGACCTGGACGTCCACCGGCGACGAGTTCGTCGTGCCCTCGGTAGCGACGGTCCCCGGCGTCGTCGGAGTCCACCGCCTCGAGCCGCACCAGTGGCACGCCGGCTGCGATGAGCGCATCGGCGATCACCAGCCCCGGAGGCCGGGTCGAGGTGGCGCCGAACCCGAACCGGAAGGCGAGGCCGACGGCCCAGCCGAGGAGCAACGAGCTGAACACGGCCAGGGCCGTGCTGGCGCCGGAGAGGAACGCCGTTACAGCGGTGGACCCGATCACCACGAACGCAAGAGGGGCGATCCATTTGCGCCCGATGATGTCGGCGACCGTGAGCAGCGCCACCATCGAGACGATGACTGCGTCCAGCGGGTCGGTGCGCCCCTCGCCGAGCGGACGGGTCAGGGCAAAGACCACGTCGCCCAGGCGACCGTCGAGGATGAGCGAACTCAGCCCGAGCACGACGAGGGCCGCCGCGCCGGCTGCTGCGAGCGCATGGACGAGCTGCATCGGCCGGCCGCGGACCAAGAGGTCTGTTCCGACGGCCAGCGGCAGGACGACGACACCGATGCCCGAGAGCCAGCTGATGAGCTGGAGGAGGATGCGGGGTAGCCCGCTCGTCGCGAGGGCCAGATCCTGCTCCAGGGCCCCGGTCGTGCCGACGGCCACGTCGGCGAGGAGGAGCGAGGCAACGAGGACCAGGAGGACGACACCCAGCTTCAGCGCGTCGGCGGGTCGACGCACGCGATCCCGGATCGGCGGTTCGAGGACCTCGACTGGTCTCTGCGCGCTGGACATCAGTACCATCCTGCCCCAGTCGCCGCTTCCGGCCCTGCCGTTCACCCGCGTGTCGCTGCCACGCTGGGGGCTGGTCGCGGGGGCGGCGCTTGGCTGGGGAGCGTTCGGGTAGGGGGCCCTCGGGAGCCATCGCAGCGCCACGAGGAGGAGTTCCATGCCCGCCAGGGACGAGATGCCGTCAACCTTGCAGCGGTCGCCGAAGGACGCGCAGGAACTCTGGGCGACGGTTCACGACAACGCCGTCGAGCAGTACGGCGAGGGCGAGCGAGCGCACCGGACGGCCTTCGCCGCGCTCAAGCACAGCTTCGAGAAGATCGGCGACCACTGGGAGCCGAAAGCCGAGAAGGGTCCTTCGGACGCCCAAGCTGCCCGCGAGGGAGCACGGGCCCGACGAGGCGGCGAGACCGCCGGCGGCGTCGACGCCAACGCGTCCAAGGCACACCTCTACGACGTCGCGAAGCGGCTCGACGTCAAGGGCCGGTCACGGATGACCAAGGATGAACTCGTCGAGGCCATCGGTCGCGCCAACGACCGCGAGTCCAGAAAGGCGCGGGAACGGGAGGTCCCCTGAGCCTGCAGTCGAGTACCTTCGATCATGGACGTCATCGAGTACACGCCCGTTCGTGACGAGTACGCCTACACGTTCGGGGGCGCCGCCCCGGCGATGCGGATCAAGCCAGGGACCGCCCTTCGGCTCTGGTCCGACGACGCCTTCGGCGGCGCACTGCGCAGTGTCGACGACCTCTCGAGCGCCAAGGTCGACCTTCGCTTCGTCAACCCGCAGACAGGGCCGTTCTACGTCGAGGGCGCCGAGCCCGGCGACACCCTGGTCCTGCACCTCGTCGCGCTCGAGCCGGCGCGGGACTGGGGCGCGTCGGCAGCGATCCCGTTCTTCGGCGGCATGACGAGCACCGACCGCGTCGTCACCCTGCAGGAGCCGC
Organism: uncultured Actinomycetota bacterium; assembly: GCA_963826445.1. Taxonomy (GTDB): domain Bacteria; phylum Actinomycetota; class Actinomycetes; order Actinomycetales; family Dermatophilaceae; genus Intrasporangium. The sequence continues at coordinate 335,316 of CAWGXD010000040.1, read as the reverse complement.
TGCCCGACACGACGTGGATCTACGAGCTGGATCGGGAGCGCGGCACCGTCGCCTTCGCCGCGCGGCACAGTGACCACCGCATCGAGCTGCCGCTCGAGCCCATGCTCGGCACAGTAGGCGTCGCGCCGGCCGGGGGGGAGGCCCGCTCCTCCTTGGTTCCCGAACGCTTCGGCGGCAACATGGATACCCCGCAGATGCGGGCCGGCTCGACGGTCTACCTCGGCGTCAACGTCGAGGGCGCGCTCTTCTCGATCGGGGACGGGCACTACCGCCAGGGCGAGGGCGAGGCCTGCGGCACCGCGGTCGAGGGCGCGATGACGACGCACCCTGATCGTCGACCTCGTCAAGGGCCACGCGCCCGGTTGGCCACGGGTCGAGGACGACACCCACTGGATGACCGTCGGCTCGAGCCGGCCGATGGAGGACTCGTGGCGCATTGCCAACGCCGAGCTCGTGCGCTGGGTGGCGTCCTCCATGGGCTGCACGTCATGGACGCCTACCAGCTGTGCTCGCAGATCACGCAGGTGCCTGTCGCCAATGTCGTCGACGCCAACTACAGCGTGGTCGTCAAGGCGGCCAAGGCCCTGCTACCCGCGGCGGACGCCTTCGGCGGCATCCACGCCGACCTGCGCGAGCGAGCCCGCACGCTCGGCACGGTCTGAGCCGACCGAGCCCACTGCATTCGCGTCCTCCGGATCTACAGCCGTCCTCCACCAACGAAAGGCCACGACATGGATCTCCAACTCGCCGGCAGGCGCGTCCTCGTCACCGGCGGAACCCGCGGCATCGGCCGCGCCATCGTCGAGGCATTCCTCGACGAAGGTGCCGTGGTCGGGCTTCTGCGCCCGCGACGCCGAGGACGTCGCAGCGACGCCAGACGCGTTAGCGGGCCGCGGTCAGGTCACGGGCACCGTTGTCGACGTGGGCGACGCTGCCGCCCTTGCAGATTGGGTGCGAGAACTCCGCCGAGGCGATTCGGTGGGCTCGACGTGGTCGTTGCCAACGTCAGCGCGCTGGCGATCCCCGACACCGAGGAGAACTGGGAGCCCAGCCTCAACGTCGACCTCATGCACACGGTTCGCCTCGTGCGGGCGGCGATGCCCTTCCTCGAGCGCAGCGACGCCGCGTCGATCATCGCCATCTCGAGCGTGTCAGGGCGCGAGTCCGACTTCGCCTCGGGACCGTACGGCACGGCGAAGACCGCGATCGTCGGCTACATCCACGGCCTCGCGATGCAGTTGGCCGAGAAGGGGATTCGGGCGAACACCGTCTCCCCGGGCAACACCTACTTCGAGGGCGGCGTCTGGGAGAGCATCGAGACCGGCAACCCGGACCTGTTCGAGACGGCGGTCGGCCTGAACCCGACCGGCCACATGGGCACTCCCGCTGACATCGCCGGCCCGGTCGTCTTCCTGGCCAGTCCCAGGGCCGGCCGCATCAGCGGCACCAACCTCGTCGTCGACGGCGCACTGACCCGCGGCATCCAACTGTGAGACCGTCTCGCGCGCGTCGCCGCAGGTACGGTCTGCGGGACTGACGCGCCACTCGACCTGCGCTTGCTGCGCGTGGGATGGGAGCAAGCCCAGCGGCATACGGCCATGTCGTGGGAGTGACGGTTGTGGATGCGCCGTTGGTGGCCCAGCGCCTCTGGGGCGCGTGCGGCCACGAGGGAGGCGGCGGTCGGGCCACACGCGCCGGGACCGCTTCTCAGCTGCCTTCCTGAACCGCGTAGACGCGGTCGGCGACCAGTCCGTGTGCCTCCCGGTGGACTGTGCTGGCGGCCTCAGCGCTCGGAGCCTCGACGAGGCAGAAGATCTGGCCCTCGTCCTCGTCGACCCAGTAGCGCAGGTAGTTGACCCCGTGTGCGCCTTGGGTGGCCAGGTCTGCCGCGTGGGCCTTGGCGACATCGTCCATCGTGACGCCGTCACCGAGCGAGTGAACGTCCATGAAGAGTGGCATGGTGCCCTCCTTTTCCGTTGGTGGTTGGTGCGTCCTCAGCGTCACGCAAGGGAATGGAGCCGGGCATGGGGGACGGCTACCCATGTTCGGGTCGGTCGAGCCGCTACCCAGGGCGCCCGTGATCGGTACGTATGGCGCGAGACCCGGTTCACTTCGCCGACGAGTACCACTCGATCACGTCTCTGCGTGAGCCCACGCCGGCCTTGGCCAGGATCGATGACACGTGGTGCTCTGCCGTGCGTCGAGAAATGACGAGCTGCTCGGCGATGGCCGAGTCCGACAGGCCCTGGACCAACAGGTCGGCCACCTCGGACTCCCGTCTCGTGAGGCCGTTCGGATGGGCGCGCGTCGCGCGGCCGGGCGCCCGCGGTACCGTCCGGCCCAGGGCGCGCAGGTCGGCTCGGCACCGGGCGGCGGCGGCGTGAGCCTTGATCTCCTCGAAGATTCCTGCCGCCTTGCCGAGTGCGTCTGGGTCGCCGCTGCGTGCCAAAGCGAGGGCTTGGTCGAAGGGGCAGCCGAGGCCTTCCCACAGGGCGGCCGCCTCCTGCCATGCTCCGGCGAGTTCCGCGGCGAAGGGAGGTGCTACCTCACGGTGTGGTGGACGTGCACCCCGTGGCAGCCAGCGCAGCACTGCGCCCCGGTTCCACCGACAGTCCGCGCGCTCGACGAGTTCCAGGACGTCGCCTGCGATCTGGCCGGCCTCGGCATCGCGCCGCCCGAGCCAGGCGAGCTCGCTACGCAACGCGGCGACCGGGGCCACCACCTGCACTTCGCCGATTCCGTCGGCCAGGGCGGCGGCCCGCGCCACAAGGGCCTCGCAGCCACCCTCGCCGCGCCGGCCCCGCACGTGGGCCAGGCTCACGAGTGGGGTCAGGGCGGCATTGATCGCCAGTGACGGGTGGCCGAGGACCGCCTCGGCCCGACGCTCTGCTGCGGCCAGGTCCCCCCTATTGACCTGGAGCTCCGCATCGCACGCCAGCAGGTAGTTCGTCCAGGAGTCGAGGTCGCGCTCCGTGCAGTACTCGATCCCCTCCAGCACGTGACGATGCGCGTCGTCGTGGCGGCGCTGGGCAATCGCGCTCGACGCAAGGTTGACGTAGGCGCGGGCAGCGTGCTCGTGCAGCTCTGCCTGACGCGACAGCTGGAGGCTTTCCTCGAGCATCGAAACACCGGAGACCCGGTCGCCGGCGACCACCTCGATCGTCCCGAGATTGTTGAGGGCGTGCGCGCGCAGCTCGGTCCGTGCGCGGCCCTCCGGGAGGGAGTCGAGGAGAGTCAGGGTTCGGGCACCCCACGTCCGGGTCGCCGCACCATCACTCGTGAGCATGTACAGCTGGGTCATGTTGCTGTAGGCATAGGCGAGCTCCGGAGTGGGCGGCCCCTCGAGGACTTGCAGCGCCCGAACTGCCGCAGCCTCGGCGTCGGCGTTGCGTCCCTCGAACCACAACAGGCGAGACAGGCAACGCCAGGCGTCACCAACTCGTGTGGTCGCCCCCAGCTGCTCCCATATGTCCCGAGCGCTTCCCACGGCCGCCGAGGCCTCGTCGATGCGGCCGGTGATGTACAGCTCGTAGCCGAGCGACCAGTACAGGTCTGCGATCTGTTCGTCAGGCAGCCCGCTGCCAGAGAGGCGGGCGGCATGAGCCAAGGCCCGCTCGAACTGGCGTGCCGCCTCGCGGTGGGAGCCGAGCTCGGCGGCGCGTCGGCCCGCGACAGTGGCGTGCTCGACGGTTGACTGGCTGAGGCCCGCGGCGTCCGCGTGGTGGGCGAGCCGTGCCGGGTCGGCGCCCCGAGCCGCCAGGGCGGCGAGCAGTCGACGGTGCTGGTGGATCCTCCTACCCATCGGGACCTGTTCAGCCAGGACGCGGCGGGCAAGCTCATGCCGGAACGTGATGGCTCCGTCGGCCTCGACGAGCAGACCCCGTGCGAGCGCTTCGTCGAGCGTCGCCAGCCCAGCGTTCAGTAGTCCTTCGAGGAGGTCCACCTCCGCTCGGGCTCCCGCCAGTGCGACGATCTCGAGCGCCTGCTGGGTCGCGTCGGAGAGGCCGGCCACCCGGGCGAGGATCGCGTCTCGGCACCGCTCGGGAACCGTGTCGAGACCACTCGAGAGGACCTCGGTGACGTAGAAGGCGTTGCCGTGGGTGATCTCGTGCAGGCGTGCTGGGTCGACCGGACGGCCGTCCGGGTGTGCCTTCGCGTGCTGGGCGACGAGCGTCGTCACCGCCTCACACGACAGGGGCTGCACGTCAAGACGTCGCGTTCCCGTGGCGGAGGCGCTGACACCGAGCAGCTGCCTCAAGCCCGGAGCCACGTCGACGTCCTCGCGTCGATAGGTGACGAGGACGACGGCGCGGCAGGTGTGAATGCGCCGGGCAAGGTGGAGGAGGAGATCCAAGGTGGCCTGATCAGCCCATTGCGCGTCCTCGACGACGACGAGGTGCGGCATGTCATCGGCCGGATCGCGAAGCGCGCCCAGTACGGCCGCGAAGATGTCCGCCCGCGTGGCGTTCTCCGGCCACGCACGGGGTCGTAGCGTCGGCAGCAGCTCACGCATGGGTGCCAAGGGTGATGGCGTCGCGGATCCGTCGCAGTAGGCGACAGAAACCACAGCTCGGCCGGCGTGGTCGGTCGCGAACGCACTGACGAGCGAGGACTTGCCCACGCCAGCCTCGCCGGATATGTAGACCAGACGCCCGTGTCCGGCAGCCGCGTCATCGAGGTACGACTCAAGGGTGCGCAGGTAATGATCCCGCTCTACGAGCATCACGGCTCAATGGTAGGAGCCGCCCGATGCGATGACCTGCGATTCGCCTGGTGGTCAGTCGGCATGAGAATCGTCGTGAAGGTGCGACGGCGCCGGCCTGGTGCAGGCTCGTGGTCAGCCCGGGACATGACGACGGCGCGCAGGTCCGCGATGAGCGCCATCGTCTCCTCATCGGTCAGATGGAACGCGGTCTGGCGGTACCCGACGAGGTCCCGGCCGAGGTCGGCGTCGTCCCCGCCGAGGTAGCGGTCGAAGTCGGCGAGCAGCCCGACGACGAAGGTGAGAAAGCCCTGCCGGTGATCCTCGACGCTCATCTCGCGGGCCTCGTCCGCGTCGATCGTCGCCGCCTCGGTCCGGAGACGGTAGGTGCGCTCGACGGCGCCGCGGATCCGGCGCTCATCGACGACCTCGAGCACGTTGCCCTCCACGAGCGCGGCGACCTGCCGGTAGAGCGTCGCCGGCGCCACGTCGGAGAGCCGTTCGCGCAGCTCCGCGGTGGTCAGCGCGTCACCGCCGAGAAAAGCCTGGGCAATCCGCAACCGAACGGGGTGGAGGAGCAGTTCACTCGGCTTCATGTCGATCCTCGGGTGGGGATTGTGAGCGGTCTTACCTCCATTGTTATCAGACTTGACATTGATATCAAATCTGAGAACACTGCAGCCATGACGACCCTTGAGATCACCCGCAGCCACCTCCGCATCCGCTTCACCGCGTTCGAGCACATTGCCGGCCTCGTCCGCGACGTCGAGGTCCCGCTCTCCGCGATTCGGGCCGCGCGGGTCGTCGACGACGGCCTGGCGGCCGCACGTGGCCTGCGCGCACCCGGTTTGGGCATCCCGGGCTACCGCCTGCTGGGGACGTGGCGGACGTGGTCGTCCAAGGACCTCGTCTCCGTGCGCCGGGGGGAGCCGGCCCTCAGGATCGAGCTCTCCAGCCAGCGGTGGAGCACGCTGCTCGTCGGATCGCCCGAGGCCGTCCGACTGGGGGAGCTCATCGAGCGAGCGGTCGGGCAGGCGCGCGGAGACAGCCCTGACGATGCTGCTGCTGATGCTCCGCGTGACGCCGTGCGTGAGCTGCCGGTCGAGTTCCGCGTCGGTACCGACCGGCTCGAGGGATCGCTCATGGTCCCGGCGGGCGAGGTTCCGTTCCCTGCGGCGTTGCTCATTCCCGGGTCGGGTCCGGTGGACCGCGACTCCAATCACCCTCGCATGCCTCTGGAGGTGACGAAGCAGCTCGCCCGGGCGCTCGCCGAGGCGGGGATTGCCAGCCTCCGCTACGACAAGCGCGGCGTCGGTGCCAGCGCCGAGGCGGGGGACTGGCGGAGCTTCGGCTTCCACGACCGGATCGACGAGGCTCGCGTCGGGCTCGCCGCCCTGCGTGGCCGGTCCGAGGTGGACGGTCACGCCGTCTTCGTCGTTGGCCACAGCGAGGGTGCCCTCGATGCTGCAGCCCTCGCCGCCTCGGACGACCAGCTCGCCGGTGTGGTGCTCCTCAGTACCTCGGCGTCATCGGGGGAGGACGTCCTCGTGTGGCAGGGCGAGCAGATCGCACCGGGTCTGCCGGCGCCGATCCGCCTGCTGTTCAAGCTCATGCGGACCGACTTGGTGAGCAAGGTCAAGCAGAATCACGCGAAGATCAAGGCCACGACGACCGACGTCGCGCGCATCGGCGGGGCGAAGATCAATGTCCGCTGGATGCGCGAGTTCATGGCCCACGACCCGCGCTCCGACCTGTCCCGCATCACCGTCCCGGTGCTCGCCATCACCGGCAGCAAGGACCTGCAGGTCAACGCCGCCGACCTGGACATGGTCGAGCGGCACGTGCAGGGACCGGTCGAGACGTACGTCGCTCCGGATGTGACGCACCTGCTGCGTCGTCAGCCCGGCACGGCATCGCTCAAGGCCTACAAGAGCGAGATCCGGAGGCCGATCGACGCCGAGGTGACGGGTCGCGTCACGACCTGGCTCCGGGCGCGCACGGCTGACCGCGCCGCCTGCTGACGTCGCTGGCACCCCACCCGGCGTTGGGCTGGCACCAAGCTCAGCGGCATACGCCGGATTGGCCTCATCACAGCGAAAGGCGACTGTTTGTCTCGTGCTCCGCTCTCATCCCTCTGGGATGGTGATGCCAGTCGTCGACGACGTGCGAAGGGAGAGGCGAGTGGTTGGTCGAGTGCGGGACGGTGATGCGCCACACTTCCGCCTCTGGCCGCCGGTCGCCGTCGGTGTGCCGTGGCTCGTCGGTGTCGCGGTGGAGAGAGCTTGGGGGCTCTCGGTGGACCTCGGCCCGATCGCCGCCGTCGTCGGTTGGGCGTTGGTCGTGTTCTTCGTCGCATGGAACGGCTGGTCGCTGATCCTCTTCGCTCGCCGCGGGACCGGGCTCCTGCCGGGGCAGCGCACGACGACACTGCTGGACGAGGGCCCGTATCGCGTGTCGCGCAACCCGCTCTACCTGGGCATGCTGGCGCTCTATGTCGGAGCGGCGCTGATCGTGTCCTCATGGGTCGCGCTGGCCCTCACACCGCTGGCTTTCGCCGGCCTGCACTTCGGTGCGGTCCTGCCCGAGGAGCGCTATCTGAGCGAGCGCCTCGGAACGGCCTATGTAGAGTATTGCGACCGGGTGCGGCGCTGGCTGTGAGCCAGCCCGGTGACGCGGGGACTCGTCGGGCGACATCCCACCCGGTCGGGGTGATGTGCGTTCGCTCGGCTTGTCGGACTCTGGTCCCATGTCACGGTTCGTCCCGGAGTCACTCCGCGGCTACCAGAGGTCGTGGTTGCGGACGGACATCGTCGCCGGGCTGACCCTGGCCGCGGTGGCCGTCCCCGAGACGATGGGCTACACCTCGATCGCGCAGGTGCCCGTCATCACCGGCCTGTACACGGTCCTCTTCCCGGCGATCGTCTTCGCGCTGCTCGGCTCGTCCCGCTTGCTCGTGGTCGGTGCCGATTCGGCGACGGCGGCCATCCTCGCGGGCGGCCTTGCCACCTTGGGCCTCGCGGGGCTGAGTCCCTACTCGCCACAATGGCTCGCGCTCACGTCGCTCACCGCGCTCCTGTGCGGCGTGTTGCTCCTGCTCGCCCGACTGCTGCGCCTCGGGTTCCTCGGCGACTTCCTTTCGGCCTCGGTGCTCATCGGCTTCCTGACCGGCGTCGGCATCCAGGTGTTCTCCGGGCAGCTGCCAGACATGCTCGGGATTCCCAAGGGCAAGGGGGGCTGGTTGGAGCAGCAGTGGCACACCCTGACCTCGCTGCGCGACACGAGCGTGCCCACGTTCGCGTTCGCCGTGGGCACGCTCGCGATCATCTTCGGGTTCAGGCGGTTCCTGCCCAAGGTGCCGGGCGCGATCGTCGCTGTGGTGCTGTCGATCATCGTGGCGAGCGTGGTGGATGTGTCGTCGCACGGCGTGGCGGTCGTCGGGGCGATGCAGGGCGGCTTCCCGCCGATCGGGCTACCCCAAGGGGTTGGCTGGTCCGACATCCCGCCGCTGATGACCGTGGCCTTCTCTTGCTTCGTGCTCATCATCGCGCAGAGCGCCGCGACCTCCCGCAGCTTCGCCACGCGGCGTGGCCAGCGGGTCGACATCAACCGCGACATCGTGGGCCTCAGCGGGGCGAACCTGGCCGCTGGGCTCAGCGGCACATTCGTGGTCAACGGAAGCCCCACCAAGACCCAGATCCTCGACGAACAGAAGGGCAAGACCCAGGTCGCCCACGCGACCATGGCCATGGTCGTGCTCCTCATCCTGCTGTTCTTCACCGGCGTCCTGACGAACCTGCCCAAACCGGTGCTCGGCGCGATCGTCTTCGTCATCGGCCTCGACCTGGTCGACATCGCGGGCCTGCGGCGGGTCTGGGTGGCCCGTCGCAGCGAGTGCTACATCGCGATCCTGACCGCCGTCTTCGTGTTCGCGGTCGGGGTGCAGCAGGGCATCGTGCTGGCCGTCGTGCTCTCGCTCATCGAGATGGTCCGGCGCCAGTACCGTCCGCACCGGTTCGTGGTCGGCCTCAGCGCCGAGGGCGAGCCGACCTTCCAGCGTGCTGAGCCAGGGATGCAGAGTGCTCCTGGACTTCTCGTCTTCCGCTACGACGCAGACCTGTTCTACGCGAACGCCAACCAGTTCTCCGACGGCGTCCAGGAGCTGATCACCACCGCCCCGGACCCGGTGCGCTGGCTCGTGCTCGACTGCTCCGCGATCCCCGACGTCGACTACTCGGCGGGCGCCGCATTGCACCAGCTCGTCACCTTCGTCCACAACCGCCACGCGACGTTCGCACTGGCCGCCCTGGATCCGGACCTGCGGGCGACCTTGGAGCGGTTCGGAGTGCTCGAGCTGCTCCACATCGACCACGTGTACCCCACCGTTGAAGAGGCGATCGCGGCGTTCCGCGCGTCGCCAGCGCCGACGCTGGCTGAGCCTGCCGCGGACCCCGCGGCTGAGTCTGCCGCCGACCCGAAGGAGACGTCATGACCACGTCGGAAACCGCGGTCCACCTCACGGTCGCCGACCGTGAGGCGCTGGGCAAGCAGGCCAGGGAGCGCGTGCCCCTCGAAGCGCATGCCGGATGGCAGCCGCCTGCGGGGCGGCGGGACCCAGTGACCGTGCTGGAGGCCCAGAACTCGACCCGGGAACCCGACCTCGTGCCGGTCCGCCATGGCCGGATGATGGCCTCGGCCTTCACCTTCTTCCGTGGGTCGGCCGCGATCATGGCTGCGGACCTGGCCACGACCCCGACGGCGGGGCTCGACGCGCAGCTGTGCGGTGACGCCCATCTGTCGAACTTCGGTGTCTATGCCTCACCGGAGCGACAGCTGCTGTTCGACCTCAACGACTTCGACGAGACGCTGCCCGGCCCGTTCGAGTACGACATCAAGCGCCTGGCAGCCAGCTTCGCCATCGCCGCGCGCAACAACGGGTTCGCCCCCTCCGACGTGCGAGAGGCGTGTCTCACCGTGACCCACGCCTATCGCACGGCCATGGCCGGGTTCGCACAGCAGGACACGCTCGACATCTGGTATGCCCGCCTCTCCGAGGACGATGTGCGGCAAGGGATGGAGAGCGTCCGACGGACGGTGGTGGGGTCCGCCAAGCACTCCAAGGACCCCAAGGGCCGGGCCAAGACCCAGGCGCAGAGCCAGATCAAGACCGAGAGCCGGGCCGAGATCAAGAACAGGATCAAGAGGGAGGCCGCGTTGATCAGGCGGGGAGAGGCGGCCCTGGAGAAGGCACGCACCCGGACCAACTTGCAGGCCCTGGCCAAGCTCACCGAGGTGGTGGATGGCAGGGTTCGGATCATCAGCCAGCCGCCCGTGCTCATCCCCATGCGCGAGCTCGGGAGCTACTACGGCTTGGACCCGGCGGAGGCGGAGGCTGTGGTGCGGGAGCTCTTCGAGCGCTACCGGCACTCGGTCAGCCAGGCGCGGCGTCAGCTGCTCGACCACTACCGGATCGTCGACGTCGCCCGCAAGGTGGTCGGTGTCGGGTCGGTGGGCACCCGCGCCTTCGTCGCATTGCTCGAGGGACGCGACGCGGGGGACCCGCTGTTCCTCCAGGTCAAGGAGGCCACTCGCTCCGTCCTCGAGGCGCACCTGCCCCGCAGCGCGTTCGCCAACATGGGTGAGCGAGTGGTCCAGGGCCAGAAGCTGCTCCAGTCTGCCTCGGACATCTTCCTCGGCTGGTCCGGCGGGATCGAGGCGGACCGTTCCTACTACTGGCGGCAGCTGCGCGACATGAAGGGATCCGCGGACGTCGAGTCGATGGTCCCGCCGGGGCTGGACTACTACGCGCAGATCTGCGGTTGGACGCTGGCCCGCGCCCACGCCAGGTCGGGCGACCCGATCGCCATCGCGGCATACCTGGGCAGCAAGCGCCGGTTCGACAAGTCGATTGCCGAGTTCGCCGAGCAGTATGCCGACCAGAACGAGCGCGACTACCAAGCCTTCCTCACGGCGATCAGCTCGGGCCGGATCGAAGCCCGCCAAGGGGTCTGAGCCCTTCGCCGGATCCGTTGCGCGCGAACAGCACCTGTAACGCCATGGCGCGTCCTGCGATGAAGGGGGTACGAGGCGCCAGCTTGACCCCGAGCGGCTGGCGCCTCGCGGCGTCCGAGGGACGCGGCGGCTCAGGGTGACCGACGGGTGGGCCAGCCACGCGCACGCTAGCCGCCGAGGCTGGTGTGGAAACCCTCCGACCAGGTCTCATGCCGTGGCTTGAACCCGAGCTCCCGTGCTGCGAGGTCGTTCGAGGCGCCTTGTGCGGCAGTCATCAGATGGACTCCGAAGTCCCCGATGAACGGCCTTGCCAGCCATGCGGGCACGTGTCGCGGGGCCTTGGCCCCCACAGCCTCGGCAAGTTCGGTCAGCCACTGATGGACCGGGGCCGGCTCGTGGTCGACGATCTCGAACAGCCCGGTGACCTCGGAATCGACGGCCAACGCGACGGCCTGAGCTGCGTCCTCGACATGGCAGAAGGACCAGATGCCGTGCCCGCCTCCGACGACAGGGATACGTCGTCGCTTCACGTCCTCCAGCGTCTGGCCATACGTTCCGAGGCTGGTCCGCTCGCCGTAGAGGACGCCGAAACGGAGGACCACACCCCCAGGAGCGGCAGTGACCGTCGACTCGAGATGCCGGAGCGCACCGACGGTCTCGGTGGCCGCGGGCGGAGGGTCAGCCAGCAGCTCCGCGACCTCTCCCTGCACCGTGACCGCGCGGGGCTCGCTGAACCACCCGGCGAACGACTGGGCGACGTACCTCCGCACACCGACGTCGACGGCGGCAGCGAGCCATGAGTCCGTGCCCGCGGTACGGAGGTGGTTGGTGCCGACCATCGTCCCGTCGAGATCACGGAAGCTGGGCGGGTTCTTGAGGTCCGTGAGCATGTTGACCACGATGTCCGGTCGCACGTCGTGAAGCGCGTCCCTGACTGCGGCCGCATCAGTCGCGTCCAGGCTCACGGCGTGCGCGCCTAGCCGGCGCAGCTTCGCCTCACCCAGCCAGGACCGACTCGTGCCGTGGACCTCGTGACCGGCCCTGACAAGTTCCGGGATGGCATGGCGCGCAATGACACCGGTTGCGCCCGCGAAGAAGATCCGCATTGGTCTCGCCTCCTGGGCCGGCTGCTGGGCGGCGGTTGCCGGCCCGTTCGAGCGTCGGCCCTCAAGGCATTGCAGAACTCCTGCCGCGTCGGATCAATGGAATCGCGGCACGATGGCGCGACTCCATCCAGACTCGGCGATCTGCTCGAGCAGCTGGCCGGAATTCATCGGTGGATGTCATTCGCGCCACTGTGGCGAGTGGGCGCGAAAACGTACCGTCGAGAGATGGCAGCACATCGAGTAGCCGTGGTCGTCCCCACCGACTTCACTCTCTTCGAGCTGGGGGTCGCGGTGGAGGTCTTTGCCGAACCGCGTCCCGAACACGGGACCGACTGGTACGACGTCCGGGTCTGCACCGCTCACCCGGGGGAGGCGGCGGCTGTCAACGGCCTGTTCGAGGCGCGGATCCGGCACGGCGTCGAAGCCATCGATGACGCCGAGACGATCATCGTCGTCGATGCTGAGGAGAACCTTCACCGGCCCGCAGAGCCGGAGGTGATCGACGCGATCCGACGGGCGTATCGTCGCGGTGCTCGCCTGGTCTCCTTCTGCACGGGCGCCTTCGTCCTGGCGGCCGCTGGTGTTCTCGATGGGCGACCTGCGACAACACATTGGGAGTTCGCGGGGCTGCTGGCACGGTCCTACCCGCGGATCAAGGTCGATCCCGACGTGCTGTACGTCGACGATGGCCAGGTCCTGACGTCAGCCGGCACAGCGGCCGGGATCGACCTCAGCCTCCACATCATCCGCAAGGACCAGGGCGCCCACGTCGCGCGCAACGTCGCCCGCAGCATGGTCGTCGCACCCCACCGAGAGGGCGGGCAGGCGCAGTTCGTCATGACCCCGGTGCCCAACTTCACGCCCGAGCAGGAAGGCGTGAGCCGGGCCATGCAGTACGCGATGGAGAACCTGCACGAGGACCTCGGGCTGACCCACCTCGCCTCGCGCGCCTACATGTCGCCGCGCAACTTCTCCCGCCGATTCCGGGAGTTGACCGGGACCACGCCGGTCAAATGGCTGAACCACCAACGGCTCACGCGCGTCCGCGAGCTGCTCGAGCAGACGGACCTCTCCGTCGAGCGCATCGCAGCCGAGACGGGTTTCAACAGTGCGGTGACCCTGCGCCAACGGTTCGCGCAGCATCTGCTCACCTCACCGACCGCCTACCGCCGCGCGTTCCGCGCAGGAGGTGCCGAAGCGACAACGCCATCCTCCGTGGGGGCACCAGCCGCCTGAGTCCCGGCAACGCCCCCAAGGCCAATCAGGCCGTATGCCGCTGAGCTGAGCTCGTTGCGTGGGTCGACGTACCCACGGCCAACCCCGGCGTCATGGGTGAGTTGCCCGACGCGGCGGCCACTGCCGCCTCCCTAGCGTCGAGGGCATGAGCAGTTCCATCCCGATCGCAGCCGGCGCCGTCGCCTCGGTGATCTTCGCCGGCAGCGTGCTGCCGATGCTGGGCAAGGCAGCGCGGACCAAGGACCTGAGCTCTTACAGCCGCGGTCACCTCGTCCTGGCCAATGTCGGCAACCTCTTCTACTCGATCTACGTCTTCCATTTGCCGCTGGGCCCGATCTGGGCGCTGCACATCTTCTACCTCGCGTCGTCCGCGCTGATGCTCCTGTGGAGCCTGCGGTATGCACCGCGCCGACGCGCCCCATCGCCACAGCAAGGAGTCAGCCATGTCCACACCACAGCCTGAGCACATCGAGACCGTCATCATCGGCGCCGGCCAGGCCGGTCTCGTCACCGGGTACCGGCTCCAGCGCGAGGGTCGCCCCTTCGTCATCCTCGACAGCGAGAGCCGTGTCGGTGACGGCTGGCGTCACCAGTGGGACAGCCTGCGCCTCTTCACCCCTGCGTGGGCTGATGCCCTTCCGGGCAAGCCGTTCCCCGCATCGGCGTGGACCTACCCGTCCAAGGAGGAGTTCGCCGACTACCTCGAGTCGTATGCCGCTGAGCTCGCTCTGCCGGTCCGGCTCGGTACGCGCGTGGTGCGGCTTCAGGCGGCAGGTGCCGCCGACGTCAGCGAGAACGGAGCCGGGAGTGGCTACGTCGTCACCACGGACGGCGGCCAGATCCATGCCGACAACGTCGTCGTCGCGACGGGAACGTTCGGCCGGACGGCGGCCGTGCCCGGCTTCGCCGACCAGCTGGACCCGGCGATCCTGCAGCTCCATTCGAGTGAGTACCGCCGCCCGGGCCAGCTTCCTCCCGGCCCGGTCCTCGTGGTTGGCGCCTCTCACTCGGGCTGTGACATCGCCTACGAGCTCGCGGCGACCCACCCGACGATCCTCGCGGGTCGCGACCTGGGCCAGATCCCCGTCCCCTTCGACTCCCGCCGCTTCCGGCTCGTCTTCCCGCTGGTGCTGTTCACCTTCGCCCATGTGCTCACCCGGCGAACGCCGATCGGCCGAAAGGAGATGGAGGAGATCCGTTTCCACGGCGGCTTCCGGCTCAGGGTGCAGACGAAGGACCTCGAGCAGCGCGGCGTGGACTGGGTCAAGGACCGCGTCACCGGCGTCGAGAACGGCAAGCCAGTGGTCGAGGGTCGCGGGGCCGTCGACGTCGCCAGCGTCATCTGGTGCACCGGGTTCCGGCAGACGTTCGAGTGGGTCGACCTCGACGTCTTCGACGGACGGGGCTGGCCCCGGGAGCTCGCCGGAGTCGTCGACGCGGCACCCGGTCTCTACTTCATGGGCCTGGGCTTCCAGTCGGCGGCGAGCTCGATGATGATCCACGGGGCCGGGCGCGACGCCGTCCACGTCGTCCGTCACCTTCTCACCCAGCGACAGGACCCGACGGAGTACCGTCGAGAGGCGGAGCAGACATGGGCGTCGACGAGCTGGAAGCCGGACGGCAGTGCTATGCGCGCCGGGAGTGGGAAGCGGCACGCGAGCATCTGACACGCGCAGACCCAGCCACGCTGGGAGTGGACGACCTGCGTGCACTCGGCTCAGCGGCATACCTCAGCGGTGATCGTGAATCAGCGATCCGAGCCCTCCAGGCGGCGCACTCGCTCAACGTCGCCTCCGGCAACCGGGTCGAGGCGGCGCGAGACGCCGACGAGCTTGCGATGCTGTTCACGGTGACCGGCGAGCCGGTCGTCGGCGCCGGCTGGGTCGCGCGGGCGCAGCGGCTGGTGGAGGACGAGCCAGAGGACGCCGCGGTGCGCGGCCACCTGCTCATCCACGACATGTTCGGGCTGCTCTTCTCGGGAGATTTCGCCGGCATGCACGCCATCTGCGAGCGGATCGAGGCGATCGGGCGGAGCGCTGGCGACGCGGACCTCGTCACCTTCGCGCTGTCGAGCTCCGGGCGTGCCCTGCTCTACCTCGGGCGCGTCCCGGAGGGGCTCAGCAGGCTCGACGAGGCGATGGTCGCGCTCGCGACTGGCGAGGTCTCGCCCATCATGGCCGGGCACGTCTACTGCGCGATGATCGAGGGTTGCCAGGAGATCGCGGACTACCACCGGATGGCGGAGTGGACCGGAGTGCTGACGCGCTGGTGCGAGGACCAGTCGGGGCTGGTGCCCTTCACGGGACAGTGTGCGGTCCACCGCGGCCAGATCCTGCGTGCCCATGGCTCCTTCCACGACGCGCTAGAGGAGCTCGCGTTGGCTGCCGAGCGCTACGCCGCGAACGGGATGGATCCCGCGGCTGGGCTGGCGCTGTACGAACGAGGTGAGGTGCTGCGCACCCTCGGCGACCTTGACGCTGCCGAGGCCGCCTATGACGCGGCCGCCGGGTGGGGTCACGAGCCCCAGCCCGGTCTCTCCCTGCTCTGGCTGGCTCGCGGCCGCACCAACGCCGCGGTCGCGTCCGTTCGTCGCCTCCTCGACGAGGCGCACGGCCCCGTGATGAGGTCGCGGCGTCTCGGCTCCGCCGTCGACGTCCTCGTGGCCGCAGGTGAGTTCGACGAGGCGGAGCGAGCATCCGTGGAGCTCGGCACGATCGCCGAGTCCTTCGGGTGCCAAGCCGTCACCGCCACTGCGGCGTATGCCGCTGGGCTCGTTGCGCTGGCCCGTGGCGACCCTGCGGCGTCCCTCACGCATTTCCGGCTGGCGTGGAAACAGTGGATCGACTTGGGCGCCCGCTACGACGCTGCGCGGGCACGAGTGCGAATCGGCTTGGCGCTCAGGGCTCTCGGCGACCCGATGTCAGCGACGTCCGAGCTCTCTGTGGCGCAGCGGACCTTCGCTGAGCTGGGAGCTGAGCCGGCCAGGCGAGAGGTCGAGCGGCTGCTCGCGACCGGCCTCCCGGATGGACTGACCGCCCGGGAGGTGGAGGTGCTGCGGCTCGTCGCGACAGGACGAAGCAACCCGCAGATCGCGGCCGAGCTGTTCCTCAGTGAGAAGACGGTGGCCCGGCACCTGAGCAACATCTTCACGAAGACCGGCGTCACGTCGCGGACCGCTGCGGCAACCTACGCGCACCAGCACGACCTCGCATGAACGAAGCGTCCGCTCACCGGGGGTCAGACCTTGGCGGCGCGCCAACCTGCCTTGACAGCCTCGGCCTCGCTGCAGAACCAGCGCTCGCCCTTCGAGAGGCTGATCTTGGTTCTGTCGTAGTACTGCTGTCCTGGCATGTGATAGATCTTCTCGCCGTCGCTGGCGATGTTGCCCTTGATGCTGCACGAGCCAGACGGGCTCGCCGCCACGGTGGTCGCAGCAGGCTTTGGCTTGGGCTTGGCGACGGGAGCGACCTTTGGGAGTTGAGTGGTGGCGGCCGGCTTCGGCTTGGATTCAGGGAGCGGGGAGACGACGCGCTCGGTCGCCGTCGGCTTTGGCTTCTGCTTCGGGGCGGCTGGTCGAGTGGCTTCAGTCGTGGCTGGCACGCTGGCGGCTGACGTGCGCTGGACGGACGCAGGCGCCCGTTTTGCTGACCCGTCGACGGCCGCGACCCCAGCAGCGGCATCGAGCTTCTGGGAATCGGCTGTGGAGCAGCCACTGAGAGCGAAGGAGACAGCAAGGAGAAGGCCGACAACCCCAGGCCCCCGACGGGTCATGGTCACGGCGACACCCTAGGCAACCCGCGAGCGATTCGCCGGAGAACGAGGAAACTGGGGTGACGGACTTGGGACCCGTGTCTTTGCCAGCGGCTCCGCCAGGCGCACACTGGCGAGTGAGGGGGTCGGCAGTGGATGCCCGGCCCGGTGGGAAGGGTCGCGATGATGGCGACGAGACGATCGGACAGGCGTCGCAGCCCGCGGCGCACGGCCCTGGTTCTGGCGGCGGGGGCCGCCCTGTCAGCGGTGGGGATCGGTGCCCATCCCGGGGCGGCCAGCGCGGCGACCTGCTCGAGCACGCTCGCGGGAAGGACGACCCAGGTGGCGCCCGGCAGCGGCAAGACGGTGGCCCTCACCTTCGACGACGACCGCAAGGAGTGGGTGCCCGCAATCCTCAACATCCTGCGGCGCAACAACATCCGGGCAACTTTCTTCGTCACGGGGCAGTACGCCTCGGAGATGCCGACGATCATGCAGCGGGCGGCAGCGGACGGGCACGTCCTGGCCAACCACACCTGGCACCACGACTACCCGAGCTCGGCGAACGGCAACTGGTCGGTGTCCTACCTGACGAGCGAGATCTCGTCCACGGCCAACCAACAGCAGAAAACGGTCGGCTACCGGGGTTGCTACTTCCGGCCACCGGGCGGATACCTGAACAACGTCGCCACAGTGACGAAGTCGGAGGACATGGAGACGGTCCTGTGGAGCACCGACTCGAACGACTGGAAGCAGCCGGGCTACTACAGCACGTCCGCGCAGAACTCGATCGTCAGCGACGCGACGACCCTGACCTCGGCCGACGCGAGCCACCCGGTCGTGCTGATGCACGGCGGGAAGGCCTCGCACGAGACGGAGTCCGTCGTCTCGTCGTTCCGGGGCAACACGGTCCAGGCCCTGCAGCGCGTCATCAACTGGTACCGCTCACATGGATACCGGTTCGTCGCGATGAACGGGACCTCCGGTCTCAACCCGATCCGCGGATTCTCCGGAGACTCGCTGCCCGACCTGCTCGCGACGACCAATGGGGGAGCCCTGCGGCTCTACACCGGCACCGGCGCCGGCTACGTCCACAGCGGGACGACGATCGGCAGCGGCTGGCAGAACTTCAACCTCGTCCTCTCGCCTGGCGACTTCAACGGCGACGGCTACGCCGATGTCCTGGCCCGGACACCGGGCGGGCTCCTCTACGTCTACACCGGGACGGGTGCTGGAGGGCTGCACGCCGGCCGCCAGATCGGTTCCGGCTGGAACATCTACGACCAGATCCTCGGGGCCGGCGACTTCTCCGGAGACGGCAACACCGACGTGCTCGCGCGCACCCCGTCCGGCGACTTCTACCTGTACAAGGGCAACGGAGTCGGCAGCTGGGCCGGAAGCCGGATCAAGATCGGCTCCGGCTGGAACATCTACGACAAGCTGCTCTCGGCCGGCGACTTCACCGGCGATGGCGCCATGGACGTCATCGCGCGCACGCCGGACGGCAGCCTCTACCTCTACAAAGGCACCGGCATCGGCAACTGGGCCGGGAGCCGGATCAAGATCGGCTCCGGCTGGGGCGCCTACTCGAAGATCATCGGCATCCGTGACTTCAACAACGACGGCAGGGCGGACCTCATCGGCATCACGTCGTCGGGCCGCTTCGTGTTCTACCCGGGCAACGGGTCGGGCGGCTTCGCGGGTCCCGGGCAGTACAAGGCCTCCGGGTGGTCGCTCAAGGACGTCTTCGCGGCCAACTGACGCGCCGCACGCCACGCGTCGTTGGCCTGGGCTGCGGGACCCAGCCACGTCGTGATGGGCCGCGAGCGCGGTGAGCGAGCCCAGCGGCATACGGCCAGATCGTGAAAGATGCCGGCGCTGTTCAGGGCGCGTCCTGCGCCTCGTACCCTGGTCCGCCACCGGCCACCAGCGTGCCGACCTGGTCCGCGAGCAGGACCGCCACCCGGCGCTGCTCCAGCGAGGGGCGTGCGACTCTGGTAGCGCCCGTGAGGAGGTAGTGCCCCCACGTGACACCGCCGCTCCGGACGACGAGGCCGATTTCCTGGTCCGTGGGCAGCCCGACGCGGTCGACGTCGACGACCTGCGCACCGATGCGGACGCCACCGTCGTGGTCGATCCGGATCGCCTGCAGCGGGACGTCGGCCCCTGGGACGAAGCGGCACCGCTCGAGGTCGAGGACCTCGCGGATCTGCTCGCCGACACGCCGGATCACGTCCTGCTGCGCGGCCGTCGTGCCAGCCGCCAGTTCGGCCGCCTGCAGGATGCCGTCGAGGTATCCCGTGCGGCGGCTGGCCCGGTGCTGTTGGCGCCGGCCCCACAACGCCAGTTCGGTGACGCCCGCGCCGACCAGCACGAGCAGGACGGCGACTTCGATGTCGTTGGGGTCATCGATGGTGAACCGCTGGTAGGGCTGGGTGAGGAAGAAGTCGAACCAGACGCCGCTCGACAGCGCCGCGAGGACGCCGGCGACCCGGTCACCGCTGGCCGCCACCGCCACGACGAAGAGCACCAGGAGCAGGGCTGCGGTGGCGGTGGTGAGGCTCTCCCGGAAGGCCGCCAGCACCGCGCAGAGGAGCAACGGTACGGCCGCGGCGGCGAGCAGGAAGACCCCGCGGTACCTGGTCCTGAGGTAGTCCAGGGTGTGGTCAAGGCTCACAGGTCAATGCAAGCACGGCGCGGTCAGAAGAGCAGCAAGTGACCCCTAGAGCTCGACCTGGGCTCCCATGACGACGGTCCGCTCTGGCGGCAGGTGGAAGACCTCGGTGCGGTTGGCCGCGTTGTGGTACATCCACGCGTAGAGCCGCTGGCGCCACGTCCGCAGTCCGCGGTGCCCGGTCGCCTGCACGGTGATCACGGACAGGAAGTAGTACGCGTCCTCGAGGTCGACGTCCAGCTCGGGGGTCGTGCCGATCGCGAGGGCCAGCCCCTTGGGAATGTCCTGGCTGTCCGTGAAACCGACGTGCACCGAGACGTGCACGAATCCGTCGCCGGGATCGCCGAGGTCGTTGACCTCGCACCCGGTCGACGTGCCGGATGTGGGGAACGTTCTCGTTGACGATCTGCACGAGGATGACGTGTTCGTGCAGCACGCGGTTGAAGTCGACGTTCGACCGCAGCGCGAGGGGGTCGTCGTGGAGTTGGGGTGCGGGAACACGGCGACGCCCGGAACCCGCCGGATCTCCTCGGTGGTCGCGAATCTTCCGGATGAAGGACGGTAGCGGCCCCTCGAGGTCGGCGCTCCCTCGGCGTGCAGGGCGCCAGCCCCGAGACGCCACGTCGTCATGAGCGTGACGACGACGGCCGCGATGACGAGCGGCAGCCAGCCGCCACTGACGACCTTCGTGAGGTTCGCGCCGAGGAAGGTCAGCTCCACGGAGACGACGAGTACGAGGTAGACGACGAGCTTCCACGCCTGCACCCGCCAGACCTCGCGGGCCAGGACGAGGAACAGCGCACTCGTCAGCAGCAGCGTGCCCGTCACCGCGAGCCCGTATGCCGCCGCGAGCTGGCTCGAGCTGCGGAACGCCACGATCGAGCACGATGACGCCGACGAAGAGGATCCAGTTCATCACCGGGACGTAGATCTGGCCGCCCTCCTCGCGCGAGGTGTGCCGCACGGACAGCCGCGGCAGCAGGCCGAGCCGGATGGCCTGGCGCGACACCGAGTAGGCCCCGGAGATGACGGCCTGCGAGGCGATGACGGTCGCGAGCGTGGCGAGCACGACGAGCGGCATGGCGGCCCACGATGGCGCCATCCGGAAGAACGGGTTGGCCACCGGCCGGGTCGTCGAGGATCATCGCGCCCTGGCCAAGGTAGTTGACCGCGAGGGCCGGGAAGACCACGAGATACCACGACAGCCGGATGGACCGCGCCCCGAAGTGGCCCATGTCCGCGTACAGCGCCTCGGCGCCAGTGATGGTCAGGACCACCCCGCCCATCGCGACGAAGGCGATGAACGGGTGCAGCGCGACGAACTCGAGCGCGTAGGTCGGTGAGACGGCCAGCAGGATCTGCGGGGTGTGCACGATGTGCGGGACGCCAAGGGCGGCGAGCACGGAGAACCACAGCACCATCACCGGGCCGAACGCCTTCCCGACGAGCCGGTGCCCCAACGCTGGATCACGAACAGGATGATCAGGATGGTCAGCGCCAGCGGGAGGATGAGCTCGGCCAGCGCCGGATCGGCCACTTCCAGGCCCTCGATCGCCGATAGGACTGAGATGGCCGGCGTGATCACGGCGTCCCCGTAGAACAGCGCCGCCCCGAGGATCCCCATGCTGAGCACGACGACGACCCGCCGACGCCCGCGCAGGTGGCCGCGGAGCAACGCCACGAGCGCGAGGATCCCGCCCTCGCCCTCGTTGTCGGCGCGCATCGCGAGCATGACGTACTTCATGGACACCACGATCGTGATCGACCACAGGACCATCGAGATGACACCGAAGACGTCCTCTCGCGTGGCCTGCACCCGATTGTGCTCGAGACTGAACACCGTCTGCATGGCGTAGAGCGGGCTGGTGCCGATGTCTCCGAAGACGACGCCGAGGGCACCGAGGGCGAGCGCAGCGACCTTGCCCCCGTGGGTCCGACCCGGTTGGTCAGCGAGGTCAGGGAGGTCGGCGAGGCCAGCGGGCGCCGCGGGGGATTCCGACCGCGCCTCCCGGGCGAGCCCATCACCATCAGCGGCAGTGCTCACTCCGCACATCCTCTCACCCGCTTCGCGGTACAGGTGCGTGCTGCGGGGTCAGGTGGCGGCTCCGGGCACGACTCAGTGTTCGTGGCTGCTCGGTCATGGTCCATGACGGCCGCTCCAGACCCGTGGGACCGTGGAGCCGGACGTGGTTGGGCCACCCACGCGCCACGGTCGTGATGGGCAGGCCGACGACGAGCGCGGTGAGGATCTCGAGATAGTCCCGGCCCGAGAGCACCAGGAGCGGCCGTCGCCCGCCTTGCTCGCAACCCGCTATGAGGTCGAGGTCGACCCAAATGACGTCACCCGGAGTCTGGCTGACAACTCAGGACGGGCGGGGCTCGACCAGGCCGGACTCGTACGCCAGCACGACGAGCTGGGTGCGGTCGCGGGCGCCGAGCTTCATGAGCAGCCGGCTCACGTGGGTCTTGGCGGTCGCCGCGGAGACGTAGAGCTCCTCACCGATCTCCTGGTTCGACAGTCCCCGTGCCACGAGCGTCAGGACCTCGCGCTCCCGCTCGGTCAGGACCGCCAGGGACTCGGGCGGCGTCGACCGCGCCGGGCTGCCGGCGGGGTCCGCGATGCCTCGTCGGACGAACTCCTCGATCAGCTGTCGGGTCGCGCTGGGCCCGAGCAGCGAGTCGCCACGGGCGACGACCCGGATGCCGGCGAGGAGGTCGGCCGGGGGAGTGTCCTTGACGAGGAAGCCGCTCGCGCCAGCCCGTAACGCTGCGAAGACGTACTCATCAAGATCAAAGGTCGTCAGCACCAGCACCCTTGTCACGCAGTCGAGCTCGCCGATCGCCCGAGTTGCCGCGAGGCCGTCCATAACGGGCATCCGGATGTCCATGAGCACGACGTCTGGCGCCAGCGACCGCACGAGGTCGACCGCCTCGGCACCGTTGGCCGCCTCGCCGACGACCTCGAGGTCCGGGGCCGAGTTGACGAGCAGGACGAACGCGCCGCGGACGAGCGCCTGGTCGTCGACCACGAGGACCCGGGTTCGGGCATCACCGGTCATGACGCACTCGCATCGCGGGGGAGCGAGGCGAGGACCCGGAAGCCCCCGCCGAGCCGTGGCCCCGCCTCGAACGTGCCGCCGTAGAGCGTGAGCCGCTCCCGCATGCCCGCCAGCCCATGCCCTCCGCTGACAACGACGTGATCGGCACGAGCGGCACTGCCGCCGTCGTCGGTCACCTCGATCGTCACGAGGTCGTCGTCGATCCCGACCCGCACGTGAGCGACCGGGCCCCCGTGCTTGAGGACGTTGGTCAGCGACTCCTGGACGACGCGGTAGGTCGTCAGGTCGACGCACGCGGGAACGTGCACCCCCGTCGGTGCGTCAAGAGTCACGCCGAGGCCGGTTCGTCGCATCTGCGCCGCGAGTGACGGCAGGTCCGCCAGGCCGTGGACCGGCTGGACCTCGGCCGGCTCCGTGCCGTCGCGGAGCACGCCGAGCATCCGCCGCATCTCGGTCAAGGCATCCCGGCTCGTCGTCTCGATCGTCCCGAGCGCCGCCTTGGCGCTCGCGAGGTCGTCGTCGATGACGTGCGACCCGACGCCGGCCTGCACCGCGATGACCGACATCGAGTGCGCGACGACGTCATGCAGCTCCCGAGCGATCCGGAGCCGTTCGGCGGCGACGGCGCCGCGTTCGCGCTCCTCCCGCTCCCGCTCGACCAGCACGGCGCGCTCCTCGAGCGCCGCCCAGCGGGCCCTGCGCTGCCGCAGGTTGTCCGCCGCGAGCCAGGCGACGCACGCGGCGAGGAGGCTCGAGACCCAGTCGGCGGGGACGACGACGCCCCGCGGCTGGAGGGCCAGGGAGAGCGCGAGGGTGGCCACCGTCGCGCCGAAGGCGACGAGCGACCCCCGTCTCGTCCCGTGCAGCGTCAGGCCGAAGAGCAGCACGAGGACACCGAGCCCCGGGTACGGCGCATAGTGCAGGAGCGCCCAGGTCACGAGCGAGCCGAGGGCCACCACGAGGGACACCCACGGGAGCCGACGGTGAGCGGCATACGGCATGGACAGTCCGAGCGCGAGGGCCCACGCCCCTGCATCGGCCGGCCGCAACCCCGTGGTGGTCGACCCCGGGAAGGACAGGACAAGCACGACGAAGAGAACGACCGCGACGAGCGCGTCGAACAGGTGCGGGTCGAGTCGCGGCACCCGCGGTCGGGTGAGCGGGGACATACGTCAACGGTAGGGGCGCGCGTCGAGGTGCGGATCGGCTTCGAGGAGTACGCCGCAAGGTGTATGCCGCCCAACGTGCTCACGCTCCATCGGCCGGCAGGCGGACGGCGAGGTTCGCCCGCGGGGCCGACGACGGCTACACCTCCCGGGGCGGACCGTGTTTGACATGCCCACGACGCAACCAAAGCGGGGCACCCACACCAAGGAGTCCACCCACATGTCAACCCTTTCCTTCCACGAGCTGACCAAGAGCTACGGCGACGTCGCTGCGCTCGACGGCTTCACCGCTGTCGCGATGCCCGGCCGGGTCACCGCGTTCGTCGGCCCCAACGGCGCCGGCAAGACGACCGCACTGCGGATCCTGCTCGGCCTGGCCGAGCCGACGACCGGCTCCGCGACCATCGACGGCCAGCGCTACCGCGACCTGACCCACCCCACCCGGGTCGTCGGGGCCGTCCTCGACCAAGGCTTCCACCCCAACCGGACGGCCCGGAACCACCTGCGCATCATCGCCAGGCAAGCCGGAGTGGCACCGTCTCACGCGGACGAGCTGCTGCACCGGTTCGGGCTCGACGGGGCGGCCCGGCGTCGCGTCGGCGGCTACTCACTCGGCATGCGCCAGCGCCTTGCCCTGGCCTCGGCCGTCATCGGCAACCCGTCCGTGCTCGTCCTCGACGAGCCGCTCAACGGGCTCGACCCGGACGGCATCCGCGAGATGCGCCGCTACCTGCGGACATTCGCCGACCGCGGGGGCACGGTGCTCCTGTCGAGTCACCTGCTCAGCGAGGTCGAGGCCGTCGCGGACGACCTCATCGTCATCAGCCAGGGCCGGCTCGCCGCCGCCGGGTCGCTCGCCGAGCTCATCGCGGACACCGACCTCGAGTCCGTCTTCCACTCGATCACCCACCCCACCCACACAGAACAGGAGGCCTGGTCATGAACCGCCTCATCTCCCTCGAGCTGCACAAGCTCCGCACGACGCCGGCCGCGTGGGTCGCCATCGTGATCACGGTCCTCCTCGGAGCGCTGTCGGTCGCGACGAACACGTTGGGACCGATCACACCCGGCGGGCCGGCATTCGGCTCGACCGACCACGTCAACCACGCGCTCTCCGTCTCGGCGCTGACCTCGATGGTCATGCTGTCCATCGGCGTCATCATGGTGGCCTCGGAGTACCGGACCCGGACCATCGTCTCGACCTTCCTCGCGACGCCGCAGCGAGCTCGGGTCCTCGTCGCGAAGCTGGCGACAGCCCTCGGGCTCGGAGCCGCTCTCGGTGCGGTGGCCTTCGGGCTGGCCTGGGTCGAGGCGGTGCTCATGTACGCCTCGCGCGGCGTGCACACGCTGCCCGTCGACCTGACCCAGCTCTGGGTCGGCGCCACCGTCTCGACGGCGCTGTTCGGGCTGCTCGGAGTGGCGCTCGGTGCCCTGACTCGCAACACGGTGACCGCGATTGTCGGCGGGATCGCCTGGGCCATGGTCATCGAGATCGGGATCCTGTCGAATGTCGCCCCCGAGATCGCCAAGTGGCTCCCGGCCGGCAACGCCCTCGCGTTGACGAGTGTCGGCAGCGTGGGCTCGCAACTGCTCTCGCCCTGGGTGTCCGCACTGGTGCTGACCGGCTGGGCGCTCGGCCTGTCGGCTGTAGCGACCCGGCTGACCCTGAGCCGTGAGGCGCACTGACCGGGCCGTGGCATCGGCCATGGTGGTCGGTGGGGAAGTTCGCACCCGCGATGAGGGGTGCGAACTTTCACACGTGGGCGGCACCAACCCGTCCCGGTCGGGAGCGAGCCGAGTGGGAGACGCCGCGGCGGGCATACACGCAATGTCGTATGGCGGTCGCTTCGACTACCCCCGCACACTCGACGTGATGGGCTGGCCGACCTCGGTCACCGGGGTGGGGCGCCGCCCGATGGAGGAATCGCCGTGTCACGCAAGCGCATTGGCCGCCGACAGCTGCGCTCGCCCGCTCACTCTGGGTTGGCGGCCGGACGCCGCGATCAGGCGCGCCGACACTGATGGCAACGCCTGGACGAGGAAACGGGCCGACTGGGAACCCCTTGTGTCGACCCGCCCTACCTCGACCACACGAGCGGCCATGCCTACGAGACGGCCGCCGAGCTGAACCGTGAGACGAAGAACGCCCGGATCTGGCTCGGCCCCCACTTCCGCAAGGCGATGGACGACGGGAACCGGATCGGTCGGACGGCCAGACTACGCGGCCACGCACGTCCTCCTGCCACGCGGTTGAGGAGCGGATGGCCGTGAATCCCATGCCGTATGCCGCTGAGCTGGCGAGCGCTCGCCAGCTCAGCGGCATACGGCATCCCTGTTGTTCCAATCTCGAGGTGTCGAATCCCATACCAGCGGGTCGGCGTGAGGGTGTCCCAACCACACCCCCAAGGAGTCGAGATGACGACCTCCACGATCCCGGCCCTGGCCGTCGTGTTCGTCGTGGCCGCGCTCCTGCCCGCCATACCGGCGACCTCCGGTGCCTCGTTCGCAACAACGCTGTTGTTTGCGGTCGCCATCTCGGCCCACCTGGTCACCTCCGTGGCCCTGCTGCGCATTGCTCGCCGCGGTCCCGGGATGAGGGCTGGGCACCCGAGTTGCGTAGTCCGCGTAGCTCGAGCCGTAGCGGCGTCGGAGAGCGCCTTCCTCCAGCCGGATGCCGATGACGATGTACGCAGTGGACGCTGCTGCGAAGAGCAGGTGTCCCAAGCTCATCCGCGGGGTGAGCCAGAAGGCGATCAGCAGCCCGAGCATGAGCGGGTGCCGCACCCACGCATACAACCACTGCTCCCGGAAGACCGGTGGCCGGTAGTGTCCGGGCCGGCTGGCCGCCTGTCGGAGCCCGACGAAGTCGGCATGGTCGATCATGAACGTCGCCGCGACCGCGACCAGCCATCCGAGTCCGTATCCGAGCCAGAGCAGCAGCTGCCACGGCTGGGCGGAGACGTCCCAGACCGTTCCGCCGCCGCCGATCGGCCGCCACACCCAGAGGACGAGCGCGAGGAGCGCGACCGCTACGAGCACATACGTGCTGCGCTCGGCAGCAGCCGGGATTACTCGGGTGATGCGCCGTTTGGCGCCCTCGCGGGCCATGACCGAGTGGTGCATGGCGAAGACCCCGAGCAGGGACAGGTTGATGAGGACGGCCCACAACGTCGGTGTGCTGGCGCCGTGGCTGATCCCGAGGCCCCCGGCGTCAGCGAGGAAGGCGATGGACCAGACGATGTCGGCCAGGAACCAGGCGTAGGCGACGACCGCGAAGGTGACGAGCAGTGGGCGCTTCATGACACTCATCGTGGGCGCCTGTGGCGGAGGGCACAGCAGTGGAACTACCGCACTTCGTCAGGCCGTGTTCGTCGCATGCCATGCGGCGATCTGCGCGCGGGAACGGAATCCGAGCCGCGCGCGGATCCGCTCGACGTGCGATTCGGCGGAGCGCTCGGCATCGGCGCCGGGCGCGAAGATGTCGATGAGAACCTCCGACCCGAGTCCCCAGTGGTGCTCGATGAGGCCGAGCACGTGCTCGCGAAGCTCCGCGCTGGCGATCCGGTCACCCTGGACCCAACCGCCGTAGAGCACCAGCCGGTCGACGGTCTCGGGGCGGCGTGCCGCCCAGTGGACCGCCAAGGGAGCCGACAGCGAGGTGCCGAGCAGGTCGGCCCGCTGCAGGCCCAGCACGTGGAAGAGCGCGTCGAGCACCTCCATCTCCACCTCGACAAGGTCCTCCTTCGGAGCGGGGTCGGACAGGCCGCAGCCCGGTCGGTCGTACCGGATCAGCGTCCGTCCAGTGGCCAAGGACTCGTAGAAGCGCCGCTCGACGGGCAACGCCCACCCGAACTCCAGATGGGAAACCCAACCGGGCAGGTACACCAGCGGCGGGCCGCTCCCGGCGACCGCATAGCTGACCGAGGTTCCGTCGCTCAGACGCAGCCGGTCGATCCTCTGCTGCATGACGATCATTGTGCCGCGAGCTGTGGACAACCGGCCGGGGGAAGGTGGGTTCGCCGACACGATGACTGTCATGGCATTCACCGACCTCTCCCCAGAACGCGCGGCACCTGCCGCTCACCGACCCCCGCCTCGCGGGCGACGTCATCGACCTCATCCTCAGTCTCGAAGACCGAGCCAACGGTGCCCTTGGACTGATGCTCTGCGACGAGCACCACCGCGGTCTCCAGCCCATCGTCCTGAACGACGTGCCAGCCACGGGCGAGATCGTCCACGGGCTCACGAAATTGTTGGAGGTGGTCCTGCCCCTCGTGCTCGAAGGGGAGGGATCGGTGCTCATCGGGCGTGGCCGATCGCACGGGTCCCGTCCCGACGACGTCGATCGCGCGTGTCATCAGCGGGCGATGGAGTTGTGCGCCGCGCATGGGGTGCGCCTGCTCGGCTTTCACGTGGCCACCCTCGAAGGCGTGTTTGCCATGCCAGACCCTCTCGCGGCAGCATCCTGAGCGATCGGCCACCACCGCTGCTCATCCATGATCTGGGCAAACGCCGTGCGCGGCGCCCGCCACTGGAGGACCGTGGATCTGTGCAAGCCGACGTGCCGTCCCTCTTCGCCCGTGCCGCGCAGGTTGCGGCCGACTACCGCCTCAGGGCCGGTGACGTCCCGGTTCAACCCTCGACGGGTCGGGTCGAGCTCGACAAGGCGTTCGGCGGATCCCTGCCCAGGCATCCGACATCCGCGGCCGAGGTCGTCGAGCGGCTCGTCGCCGCCGCCGACCCGGGTCTGGTCGCCACGGTCGGACCCCGCTTCTTCGGCTTCGTCATCGGCGGCGCCTCGCCGGCCGCCTCGGCCGCCGACCTGCTCGCCGTCGGCTGGGACCAGTGCGCCTACAACGAGGTGCTCTCACCGGCAGCGGCGCGCAGCGGAACGCGCGGCGGGCGCCTGGCTGAAGGAACTGCTGGACCTGCCGGCGACTGCCTCGGTCGGGTTCGTCACCGGCGCACAGGCGGCCAACACCGTGGGGCTCGCCATCGGCCGGCAACAAGGTGCTGGCAGATGCCGGTTGGGACGTCGCGCGCGATGGGCTGACCGGCGCGCCGCGGGTTCGCGTCGTCGCCAGCGAGGAGCGGCACGCCACCATCGACCGGGCGGTTGCGGCTGCTCGGCTTCGGGCCGTGCAGCATCGAGCCCGTCGCGACGGACGCCAACGGCGCCATCGACGTCGACGCGCTCCGGCAGGTGCTCGATCAAGGCGCCGGCGGACCGACGATCGTCTGCCTCCAGGCCGGCAACGTCAACACCGGCGCCTGCGACGACCTGCGCGCCGCCGTCCCGCTCGCCCACGAGCGCGGCGGCGTGGGTCCACGTCGACGGCGCCTTCGGCCTCTGGGCCGCGGCGAGCGCCCCGACGCCCACCTCGTCGACGGCGTCGAGCTCGCCGACTCGTGGGGGACGGACGCCCACAAGTGGCTCAACGTGCCCTACGACTGCGGCCTCGCGTTCTGCGCCGACCCCGCGCTGCATGCCGCGACGATGTCCTACTCCGCGCTCCGTACCTCACCGGGTCCGGCGCGACTCCGACTTCGTCCTCGGTGACCTCACGCCCGAGTCGTCGCCGGCGGGCAAGAGGATTCGCGGTCTGGGCCGCCCTGCGCGAGCTCGGTGGGTCGGGCGTGGCCGACCTCGTCGACCGCTCATGCGCCCTCGCCCGGCGCATGGCCGACCGGCTCGGCCGCCGGGGGCGCGACGATCGCAACGACGTCGTGCTCAACCAGGTCCTTGTCGGTGTCGGGCGACCACGAGCGACGACGGATCGTCGACAGCGGTCCAAAGGGACGGGACGTGCTGGGTCGGCGGCACGACCTGGCGGGGCCGGCGGCTCATCCGCGTCTCGGTGTCCAACGCAACGACCACCGAGCACGACATCGACGTCTCCGCCGACGCGATCCTGCGGGCAGCCCGCGGCACGTCCGTGGACTGACCATGGTGGCCACCCCGGTCCCGGCTCCGCCTGCAGCCGATCGCGCGGGCAGCCCGCGGATGCTTTGGGTGCTGCAGGTGCTCGACGCATTGGGGGACATCGGTGCGAGACCGAGTGACACCAAGGACGAACGGCTCCGCCACGGGACTCTGATCCTCGCGTCCCTGTTCATCGTGCTGCTGTCGTTCGTCTGGGTCGTGACCTATCTGTTCTTTGGCCATCCCGTCGCTGCCGCCATCCCGGGGACCTACCAGGTACTCACTATGGCGGGACTGCTGGTTCTCGCCAGGACGCGACGTTTCGCCGTCTTCCGCACGACCCAGTTCCTGGCCTTCCTCATCCTCCCGGGCCTGCTGCAGATCTCGCTCGGCGGCTTTGTGGCATCGAGCGGCATGGTGCTCTGGGTGGCCTTCACCCCGTTGGCGGCGCTCGCCATGCTCGGGGTCAGGCGGGCCCTCGCCTGGCTCACTGCGTGCTTCGTCTGGCTGGTGCTCCTGGCGATCCTGGACTCGGGTCTGGCGGCGCATCCCGCCCGCTCCCCGCCGACCTTCGTCGTCACCTTCTTCGTGCTCAACGTCATGGGCGTGACCGTGAGCGCGTTTGCCATGCTCGGCTACTTCGTCGAGCAGCGCGAGCGCGCTCGAACCGCGCTCGAGCTGGAGCGGGAGCGCTCCGAGCGGCTGCTCCTCAACGTGCTGCCGTCCGGCATCGCCCGGCGGCTCAAGGAGAAGGACGACGTCATCGCTGAGCACTATGACGACGTCAGTGTGCTCTTCGCCGACCTGGCCGATTTCACCGAACACGCCATGGTGCTACCCGCTGTAGAGCTCGTCGCGCTGCTCGACCGGATCTTCACCGCCTTCGACGAGGTCGCTGATGCGTACGGCGTCGAGAAGATCAAGACCATCGGTGACGCGTACATGGTCGCCGGCGGGCTGCCGGAGCCACGACCGGACCACCTCCAAGCAATCGCACGGACCGCACTCGCGATGCGGGAGGAGCTCGAGCGCGTCGCGCAGGAGACCGGCCACTCCTGGCTCGCGGTTCGGATCGGGATCGACAGCTGGGCCGGCCGTCGCGGGCGTCATCGGTCGCCGCAAATTCATCTACGACCTCTGGGGCGACACGGTCAACACCGCCAGCCGGATGGAGTCGCATGGGCTGATCGGTCAGATCCAGGTGACGGAACGCGTCGCCGCCGCGCTCCGGGAGCAGTTCGTCATCCGGCCCCGGGGAACGGTGGCCGTCAAGGGGAAGGGGCAGATGCAGACCTTCCTCCTCACCGGCCAACTCCCGGAGACATCGACAGCCGAGATGCCCTCAGTTCGCCCCGAGTCGACCAACACCGAGGTGATCTGAGACTTCGGCGCGGCGGAACTGGACGTCCGGCGTTCGCGGCCGATGGTCAGGCTGCGGCGCGAGTGCTCGGGTGTGAGGGAAGCCGCCTGCGCTCAGGCACGACGGCATCCGGACCCAGACGGACCCCGGCCCCGACCCGCGCGTCCGCACCGACCTTCACCCGCGGACCCAGCCGAGCGGCTCTTCCGATGACGGCGCGCGGTCCGACGTGGGCGGCGCTGCCGACGACGGCGTCCTCGCGGACCTCTGCGTCGCGATCGACCCATGCGCCCGTCAGGATCCGAGCGCCCGGGCGAACCGTGGCCCCGGACTCGACGTAGGCCGTCGCCTCGACGAACGCAGTGCGATCAACCGTGGCCGACGCGTCAACCAGGCCCCCGCCGTTCTCGTGGCGGACGTACCGCACGACTGTCCCGTTGTCTGCCTCGATCTCCACGTACTTCTTCCGCTTCTGCACGATATTCCACCTTCTCTCTGTGCCATGGGCTGATGACCCGTGCGCTCATTACCCTGTTGCGCCCGCTTCATCGGCCGCGATCGATCCATGGACCGAACGCATGTTCTACAACGTGCGAGGAGGCCGTGGTGTTCCTTACCCGGGGACAAGATCGTGCAGTTCCTCGCTGAGCAGCTCAGCCAGGGCCGAGTACTCCGGGACAAGGTCGGGATCGGAGACGATGGTGATGCCCACCTGGCCGGCGTACGAGAGGATGTCGAAGGTCACCGCCACGTTGCCCGGAGTGACGGCCACCGGGATGATCTCGACGATCCGGCGGCCTCCGAGCGTCAGGGTCTGGTCCGGACCGCGCACGTTCGTGACGAACGTGTTGACGAGACGCTGGTGGTCGATGAACGGCTGGAACAGGCCGACCCGCCCCAGCGCGCGGAAGGCCAGGCCCATCGGGCCGGCCGAGCTGGCCCGACGGCCGCTGCGACGGACCCTGGAGATGGCAGCCGTTCTCGCGAGCCGCTCGCGCGAGTCAGGCGTGGTCGGCAGCGTCAGCGGAACCACCCCCGTGACGTTGCCCAGACGATCCGGCGTCGCGGTCCGCCGCCCGGAGATGGGGACCGAGACGACCAGCGCGTTGGGGGCCTCGTCGCGTCGGCGGAGCAGCGCGGACAACGCGCCGACGATCGCGGTGACGAGCACGTCGTTGACGGTGCTCTGGCTCGCATGCGCCAGGTCCCTCACCGGCTCCAGTGGAATGGTCACGGTCGACAGCTCCCGGCGCGAGCCCGTTGGCCGGTTCAACGAGGTCACGGGTGCCCGACGGGGCGGGCCGCCGGTCAGGCCGAGCTCGCGGAGGCCCTGCAGGCCCGTCGCCAACGCGGCACCTGCGCGCCTGAGCCCACGGCCTCGCTCGCCCCAGGCGTCGTGCAGCAGGTCCCGACGCGATGGTGGCGGCTGGGGGAACGGCGATGCAGTCGCCAGTCCGGCGCCCCCGTCGCCGAGTGCCGCGAGGACGGCGAGTCCGCCGAGTCCGTCCGCCAGAGCGTGGTGGATGACCAGCACCAAGGCCGCGCTGCCGTCCGACAGGCCCGTCACCCACCGAGCCGCCCACAGCGGCCGGTCCGCTGGAAGTCGGTGGCAGGCCGTGTCCGACGCCACGCGAAGCAGCTGCTCACGCTCTGCCGAATCGGCGGAACCCGGGGAATCGGCAGAATCGGCGGAAACGGCGAAATCATGGTCTCGGTCGTGGGCTGGAGGACCAAGCCGGACCTGGGCCAGGTGCTGGTCGAGGTCGAAGTCCGCATCGTCGACCCAGACCGGACGGCCGTGCCCCAACGGCGTGGTCAGGATCCGTTGACGCAGGCGGGGCACCCGCGGAAGGCGCTGCTCCAGCAGGCTGCTAACGGCGGGCAGTCCCAGGTCGGAGCCGCCGTCGATGACCAGTGCCGCAGCGATGTTCATCGGCACCGGGCCGTGGTCGGTCGCCAGAGTGGTCAGGTCGTTGGGACTCGTGCGCTCGATGTGCATGCTCCTCAACTTTCGCACAGCCGGGTCCGTGGGGCGCAGTTCTTCCCTCTGTGACCTGTTCGGATCGTGTGCAACCCAACCCCGGTGGGTAAGGAGCGCTGGACTGGGAGATGAGGCCGAAGGAGTCGGGACATGAACGAGGGCAAGAGCGAGGAGCGCGCTGACACCGCCGTTCCGCCCGACGACGCACGCAAGCCTGAGTCGCCTCCAGACCTGCGCCGCCGGATCTGGATGGTCAGCCTCAAGCGGGCGACCCATGAGTTCAGCCACGACGAGTGCATGGACCTGGCCGCGGGCCTGACGTACTACGGCGTCCTCTCGATCTTCCCCGGCCTCCTCGCGCTCGTCTCCCTGCTCGGCGTCTTCGGGCAGGGCCAGTCGACGGTCGATGCCCTCCTCGACATCCTCAAAGCAGTGGGGCAGGGCGACTCCGCGGACACACTGCGCGGCCCGATCACCGACATGGTCAACTCCAGCGGTGCGGGCCTGACCCTCGCCCTTGGCCTCATCGTCGCGATCTGGTCGGCGTCCGGCTACATCGGCGCGTTCGGCCGTGCGATGAACCGCATCTACAACATCGACGAGGGACGGCCCTTCTTCGTCCTGCGGCCGCTCAACCTCGCCCTCACGATCGTATTCGTCATCATGGCGGCGCTGATCCTGCTCGGACTCGTCCTGTCGGGGAGCCTCGCCCGAGCTGTGGGGGATGCCATCGGTCTGGGGGAGGCGTCCGTCACGGTGTGGAGCATCGTGAAGTGGCCCGTCATCCTCGTGCTCGTCGTCGTCATGGTCGCCCTGCTCTACTGGGCGACCCCGAACGTCCAGCAGCCACGGTTCCGCTGGCTGTCAGTGGGCGCGGCCATCGCCATCATCGTGGCAATCGTCGCCTCCATCGGGTTCGGCTTCTACGTCTCTGGTTTCAGCAACTACGACAAGACGTACGGGTCGTTGGCCGGCGTCATCATCTTCCTGCTCTGGATGTGGCTGATGAACCTCGCGCTGCTGTTCGGCGCCGAGGTTGACGCCGAGCTGGAGCGGGGCCGCGAGCTGCAGGCTGGCATGGCCGCCGAGGAGGCCATCCAGCTGCCGCCACGAGGCACCAAGGCCTCGGAGAAGAAGGCCCGGAGCCGGGAGAAGCTCATCGACGAGCAGGAGGCCATCCGTGAGGAGGCCGATCAGGTCCAGGCGGAGAGGCAGTAGCCAGGGTCCTCGCAGTGGTCCAGCCGGGCAGCCCCTACGGTGGCTCCATGGAATACAGGTACCTCGGAAACAGCGGACTGAAGGTTTCGACGATCACCTACGGCAACTGGCTGACCCACGCCTCCCAGGTCGAGAACGACGTCGCCATCCGATGCGTCCGGGCCGCGCTCGACGCGGGGATCTCGACCTTCGACACCGCGGACACCTACGCCAACACGGCAGCGGAGGTGGTGCTCGGCGAGGCCCTCAAGGGTGAGCGGCGCGAGAGCCTCGAGATCCTCACCAAGGTCTACTGGCCCACGGGGCCCAAGGGCAAGAACGACACCGGCCTGTCGCGCAAGCACATCATGGAGTCGATCAACGGGTCGCTCCGCCGCCTGCAGACGGACTACGTCGACGTCTACCAGGCGCACCGGTACGACACGGAGACACCGCTGGCCGAGACGATGCAGGCCTTCGCCGACATCGTCCGTCAGGGCAAGGCCCTCTACATCGGGGTGAGCGAGTGGAGCGCGGAGCAGATCCGTGACGGCGTCAAGCTGAGCCGCGAGCTCGGTTTCCAGCTCGTCTCGAACCAGCCGCAGTACTCGATGCTGTGGCGGGTCATCGAGGACGAGGTCATCCCGACGAGCGAGGAGCTCGGGGTCAGTCAGATCGTCTTCAGCCCGGTCGCCCAGGGCGTGCTCACCGGCAAGTACGTGACGGGTCGGCCGGTGCCCGAGGGCTCACGGGCCACCGATGACAAGGGTGGAGCGGACTTCGTCAAGCGGTTCCTGCGTGACGACGTCCTCGAGCGGGTCCAGGCGCTGCGGCCCGTCGCGGACCAGGCCGGGCTCACGATGGCGCAGCTGGCCGTCGCCTGGGTGCTGCACAACCCGAACGTCGCGTCCGCCATCATCGGCGCCTCCAGACCGGAGCAGGTGACGGAGAACGTCAAGGCGGTCGGCGTTCCCCTGGCTCCCGAACTGATGGCCCTCGTCGACGAGGTCCTCGGCGACGTCGTCGAGCGGGACGCCAACCTGACCCTGGACAACGCCCCCGCGACGCGCCCGGTCTGAGCGTGGTGCGCACCAGGCTGGGCCGTATGCCGCTGGGCTCGCTCTCCGACGCCCGCGCCCTCCCGATCGTCCTCCTCACGGGTAGTTGATCCTTCACGTCGCGAGTCACGTCGCAGCCGATCGGTGTGGCGGTGGGTGTGTGGACGGGGGAAGGCGATAATGGGTTCGTGGCCGGTCACGTCCGCCGGCTCGACGTGGAGGCTGACCATGAGCGAGCACACCGGTTCCACCGAGGATGCGCCGGACCGCCGACGGATCGTCGTCGGCTACAGCGGCGCGGAAGGGTCCGAGCCGGCCCTCACCTGGGCCATCGAGACGGCTCGCCGCGAGTCGCGTCCGCTGACGATCCTGCACTGTTACGGCGTCGCGCACGTCCCTGCGCTGGGGACGACGGCGCCGGATGGGCAGAGCGAGCTCTTGGCGAGTGTGGCCGACCAGGTCGTCGAGGAGGCTGTGTCTCGCGCCGCCGCAGTGCTCGGACGTGAGGCGGTCACCGGCAAGAGCGTGCTCGACAGTGCCGCCGGGGGCCTGGTGGAGGAGAGCGAGTCCGCCCATCTCGTCGTGACCGGTTCGCATGGCAGGGGCCGGATCATGGGCGGCCTGCTCGCGTCGACGTCGTACAACGTCACTGCGCACGCCACCTGCCCAGCGGTCGTCGTGCGCGATGACGCATCGCTCCATCCAGATGCGGAGCATCGGGTCGTCGTCGGCGTGGACGACTCCGAGCCGGCGCTCCGTGCGCTCGACCGAGCCGCCGAGGTCGCCGCCGACGCGGGCGCGGCCCTGCACATCGCCCGTGTCATCCAGCCGATTGTCCTCGACCCCCAGGCCCAGCCGGAGTTGGCACCCATGGGATACGGCGACGCGTACACCATGCACGACGCGCGCTTCGTGGAGGAGTTCCGCGCCTTCGCGGAGGATGCGACTCGGGAGCTCGTCGAACGGATCCAGGAGCGCTTCCCGGACCTCGAGGTCACTTCCGAGGTGGTCGAGGACAGCCCCGGCCTCGCCATCGCACGAGCCGGTGAGGGCGCTGGACTCGTCGTCGTCGGCTCACGCGGTCGCGGTGGCTTCGCAGGGATGCTGCTCGGGTCCGTGAGCCACACCGTCATCCACCGCGCGACCTCGCCGGTGATGGTCGTCCGCTGACGCCCGCTGAGAACGCCGCCGGACCGGTTTCAGGCGAACGCAGCGCTGGTCGTCTCCCGGCCCCTGAGGGCCGAGTCCCAGAACTGGTAGGTGCCCTCGTCGAGCAGCTCCCGTCCGGCCGCCGCAAGCGCACCCATGGCCGCCAGGAAGAACCCGGATCCCACCGACACCCGGGCGACGCCGACCTCGGCGAGCTCGGCCACGGTGGGCGCATCGGGCAGGGCGAGGACATTGATGGGCAGGGACACCGCCTCGAGAATCCGGCGGAGCTCGGCGAGCGACGACACACCCGGTGCATAGAGCACGTCGGCACCGGCCTCCTCGAACGCACGCAGCCGTGCGATCGTCTCGTCCGGGCCCTCGAGGCCATGCAGGGCGCCGTCCGCGCGAGCAGTCAGGACGAGCGGATCGGACCCGGCGTGGGCGGCCTCCGCGGCGGCGGCGACCCGCTCGGCTGCTTCCGCGATCGGGAACAGTCCGCCGGTGTCCGAGTCGTAGTCCTCGATGGAGCAGCCGGCCAGACCGGCTGCTGCGGCGAGCCGCACGGTCTCCGCGACCCCTGATGCGTCCGATGCGAAGCAGCTCTCGAGGTCTGCGCTGACCGGCACGGCCACGGCGGCGACGAGCTGCTCGGCATGGCGGAGCGCCTCGTCCCGGGTGACGCGTCCGTCCAGCCTTCCGACGGTGCCGGCAAATCCAGCGCTCGTCGTGGCCAGGGCCCGGAAGCCCAGGCTCTCCAGCACCTTGGCCGAGCCGGCATCCCAGGGATTGGGCATGAGCAAAGGACGGCCGGGGACGTGGAAATCGCGGAAGCGCTGTCGGATGGTCGAGGTGGACATGGTGGACTCGTGGAGGGTCATGCACCCACCGTAGAAGAGACCGCCGACAGTGCCTCGTCCCCGGGGGCGGGGGCGGCGGGCTGGGTCGTCGTGGAGCACGGAACCCGGCCCAGCGGCATACGGCTAATCGATGTGGGCGATGGGCTCGCCCTGCTTGACCACCGCCTCCTCCTCGACGAGGAGGCGTACGACGCCCGCCACGGGAGCGAGCACCTCTGCGGCCACCTTGTCGACCTGGACCTCGGCGAGCAACTGGTCCGCGGCGACGGTCTCGCCCTCCCCGACGAACCAGGTCGACAGCGACCCCCTCGGCTGTCGGGCGTTCTCCGTGGACAGCGCGCGGGAACGGGACGTCGGTCATCCGCCGACCACCCGGCGCACCGCCTCCTCGATGCGCTCCGGCCGCGGCAGCACGGCGTACTCGAGCACGTGGGCGTAGGGGATGGGCACGTCGGGGACGGCGACCCGCTGGACCGGCGCCTTGAGCAGCGTCGGGTCACGGTCGGCGACCGTGGCCACGACCTCGCCGGACAGGCCGAAGGACTGGTAGTCCTCGTCGACGACGACGAGCCTGCCGGTCTTCGCGACCGAGGCGAGGATCGCCTCGCGGTCGAGGGGCACGAGGCTGCGCAGGTCCAGCACCTCGACGTCGATGCCGCTCGCCGGCCAGCTTCTCGGCGACGTCGAGCGCGTGGTGCACCGAGAGAGACAGCGTGACGACCGTGACGTCCCTGCCCTCGCGGGCCAGCGCCGCCTTGCCGATCGGCACGACGTGCTCGCCTTCCGGGCACGTCGTCGATCGAGCGGGGGTTCTTGGCCATCCAGGGCAGGCCCATGACGCCCTTGTGGAACATGTAGACGACGGGGTTGTCGTCCCGGATCGCCGAGGTCATCAGCCCCTTGGCGTCGGCCGGGTTGCTCGGCACGACGACCTTCATCCCGGGCAGGTGGGCGAAGGTGCCCCAGAGGCACTGCGAGTGCTGGGCGCCGTCGGAGTAGCCGCCGCCGACGGCCGTGGTCAGCACCATCGGCACCTTGACGTTGCCGCCGGACTCGAAGTGGATCTTGGCCATGTGGTTGTAGATCTGGTCGAGGCAGACGCCCATGAAGTCGGCGAACATCAGCTCGACGACGGGGCGCATGCCCTCGACCGCCGCGCCGATGCCGAGGCCGATGAAGGCCGTCTCCGAGATCGGGGTGTCGATGATGCGCTCGGGCCCGAAGCGGTCGAGCAGCCCGGTCGTCGAGCTGAAGATGCCGCCGTAGGCGCCGACGTCCTCGCCCAGGTAGATCGACCGACGGGTCGCGCTCCATCTCCTGGGCGATCGCCTCGACCATCGCCTTCGAGGTGGTCAGACGTCGGCTGGCCGCGGCGCGGTCGTGCGGGGTGTCGGTGATGGTCATCGTCGTCTCCTCAGGCGAACACGTAGGACGTCGCGCCGCGCCGGGTCCGGCAGGGGGCTGTCCTTGGCATGGGCGACGGCGTCCTCGACGCGCTCGCTGCGCCCGCGCCTTGATCGCGGGACACGGCGTCGTCGTCGAGCACCCCGGCCGCGCGGAGGGCCTGCTCGTAGCGTGGGATCGGATCGTGGGCCGGGCACCTCGGCGAGCTCCGGGCGGTAGCCCTGCGCGTCGCCCTCGAAGTGCCCCCACATGCGCAGGGTGTGCACCTCGATGAGGCGAGGGCCCGCGACCGGCGCGGGCGCGCGCGACGGCCCGTCCGCGCAGCCGCGTAGACCGCCTCGACGTCGTTGTCCTCGACTCGCTCGCCCGGGATGCCGTAGCCGGCGGCGCGGTCGGCGTTCGACGGGATGGCGGTGGCAGGCCGACGTCGGCACCGAGATGCCCCAGTCGTTGTCCTCGACGACGAAGACGACCGGCAGGGACCACGGCGCCGCGAGGTTGAGCGACTCGTGGAAGGCGCCCTGGTTTGCCGCCCCCTCGCCGGTCACCGCGACCGCGACGCGGTCAGTGCCCTTGCGCTTGAAGGCGAAGGCCTGCCCGAGAGCGGGCGGGTACCCCTCGGCGATGATGCCCGAGCAGGAGAAGTGGGTGGTCGGGGTCGAACAGGTGCATGTGGCCGCCGCGGCCGCGGCCGAGCCCGGTCTCGCGGCCGAAGATCTCGGCCGTCATCTTCGCGCAGGTCCATGCCGTGGGCGATCGCGAAGTGGTGCGGCCGGTGCGTCGCGGTGACGGCGTCGTCGGTGGTGAGGTGGGCGCAGACACCCGCGGCGACCGGCTCCTGGCCGGCGGACAGGTGCATCTCGCC
Organism: uncultured Actinomycetota bacterium; assembly: GCA_963826445.1. Classification (GTDB taxonomy): domain Bacteria; phylum Actinomycetota; class Actinomycetes; order Actinomycetales; family Dermatophilaceae; genus Intrasporangium. Next base: position 295,817 of record CAWGXD010000040.1, on the reverse strand, counting down.
CGGGGACCAGACCCTTGCCGATGTCGAAGCCCGGCCCCTTGTCGGCGTGGTACTCCCGGAGGATGGCCTCCTCGTAGGTGCGGCAGAGGACCATCGTCTCGTAGAGCCGCACGCGGGCCTCGCCATCGAGGGCCCGGGCGGATGCGGCACCACTTGGCGTCGATAATTGTGTGTCCGTCGTCATGACGACCTCCAGTCCGGGGCTGCCGGTGGCAGGCGCCCGGAGGCGCATCCGCGCCTGACCACAGCCAGTGCGGGCATCCCGGAGGCCGAACTGGCCACTCCCCACAGTAGGCACCTGCCGAGGGGCGGTCCATGCCTGTGAGCGGACTCACGTCCAAACGGGCAGGCGCGTGGCGGAATCGCCCGTGCGGGAATCGGTTTCCCTGCGGAACGGTCCGGCCGTGGCTATGGTGCCGCGTGTGAGGAGCTGGCAGAGCCGAGTGGACGGGGACACGGATGAGGGGCACCAGTTCGCGAACGACGCGGAGCGGCTCGTCTGGGACAGGCTCTCCCGACAGGTTCACCCGGACACCGTTCTCGTCCCGAACCTGCGGCTGACGAGCACGCAGAAGGACCACGAGCTCGACATCCTCGTCCTCATGCCCGAAGTGGGCGTCGTCGTTGTCGAGGTCAAGGGCGGCAGCGTGTCGGTCGACGGGCAGGGTCGATGGTGGTCAGGAGGCCGGAACCGGACCAGCCGGATCCGGCCCGGTCGAGCAGGCGCGCGACGGCAAGTATGCCCTCCGTGACTTCGTCGAGGCCGACCCGCGGTGGAAGAACTGCCGCAGCCGCGTTCGCTTCGGCCACGCGATCGTCCTGCCGTACACGGACCTTGCGTCCGACTTCGCGACCCCCGACTGCCCACGGTGGATGGTCAGCGGACGGGAAGACCTCGACGACCTCGCCGGCCGCGTCCACGACGTCGCCGCCCTCCAGCAGAACGAGCAACGCGTGCCGACGCACGACGACATCGACCTGATCCGCGAGATCCTCACGGGCCGGAGCCTCCCGCGTCCCCGACATCACCGCCGAGGCAGATGAGCGAGAGGCCGTCGCGGACCGGCTCACGCAGGAGCAGGCAGCACTGCTCAAGGTCACCCGGCTCATCCCCCGGTTGGAGGTGCGCGGCGGGGCCGGCTCCGGCAAGACGATCCTGGCCCTCACGCAGGCCAAGGACCTCACCCGTGGACAGGGGGAGCGCAAGCCGCAGCGGGTTGCGCTGCTCTGCTACTCGATCGGGCTGTCGCAGTACTTCAAGCGACAGCTCGCGGGGGTGCCGCGGCGACACCGTCCCGCATTCGCGGGCTCCTTCGAGGACCTCGCCAACGAATGGGGCATCGTCGACCGACCACGACCGCAACGACGCCGACTTCTGGGAGCGGGACCTCGCCGCTCAGATGGCCGAGGTGGCGACCGGCCTGCCCAGAGGGGAAGCGGTTCGACGCGATCATCGTCGACGAGGCGCAGGACTTCGCCGACCACTGGTGGCATCCGCTCATGAAGGCGCTCAAGGACGAGGAGGCGGGCGGGCTCTACGTCTACTCCGATGAGAACCAGCGGATCTTCGCCCGGTACGGCCAGCCGCCGGTGCCGCTGGTGCCCCTCGTGCTCGACCACAACCTGCGCAACACGCGGCAGATCGCCAGCGCCTTCGGCCCGCTCGCCCCGATGCGGATGACCCGCAAGGGAGGGGATGGCCCGAGGTCGCCGTCATGCCGTGCACCAGCGCCGTCGCGATCGGTGTCGCTGACGACCAGGTCGAGGCGCTCCTGGAGGAGGGTTGGCGTCCGGAGCACATCGCGCTCCTGACGATGGGGTCACGCCATCCAGCGCAGAAGGAGCGCCAGGATGCGGACGGCCAGCTCGGGTACTGGCGCTCCTTCTGGGAGAACGACGACGTGTTCTACGGGCACGTCCTGGGCTGCAAGGGCCTGGAGCGCAAGGCCGTGGTGCTCTGCGTCAACACGGACCGCGCCGATCGTGGCCGAGAGAAGCTCTACGTCGGCATGTCCCGGGCCACGGACCGGCTCGTCGTCGTCGGGGACCCCGAGTTCATCCGGTCGATCGGCGGAGACGCGGTGGCCAAACAGCTCAGCATCTGACGGGCGAGCCGTGGGCGACGGGCCCGAGGTCCGCAATGTCACAGGTCGAACTGCTCACCCCGGTGCTGCGCGTGACCCAGCCCTGCGAGAGGATGGGAGCGGCCGGAGCGGCCGCTCCGGCCCAGAGAACCGGAGAGGGTGCGGATTCATGGACTCGAACGTCTCGACCGATATGACCGACCGGGCCGGCCCGGAACCCGACGCGGCGAGCTCGGCTGAGGGTCACGAGAACGCACGGGATCGCGGCATCGTCGTCGGCTACGACGGCTCGTTCCCGTCTCAGCTTGCGCTCGACTGGGCCATCGAGACCGCTCGCGAGCGCGGCCGCCCGTTGACGATCGTGCATGGCATGAACCTGGCCGGGACACCCGGGTTCTCGGCGATGGACCTCGCCCACGTCGAGCCGGTGTACGAGCGGACGGCGCAGGAGATCGTGGCCGAGGGAGCGGAGCGGGCGAAGAAGTCGCTCGAGGTGAACCAGATCGAGACGCAGTACTGGCTTGGCAGCCCAGCCGGCCAGATCATCGAGGCATCCAGGTCCGCCGACCTCGTCGTCGTCGGCAGCCGTGGGCGGGGCCGAATCCTCAGTGGCCTGCTCGGCTCGACGTCCTACGCCGTGGCGGCCCATGCTCAATGCCCCGTCGTCATCGTCCGGGCACCGGCGGGCGGCGACACGGGTGACACGGCCGAAACGGACGACAGGGACGACCTCGAGAACCTGCCCAGGCCCAACCGTCCGGACGCCGCCCACCCGGTCCTCGTCGGCACTGACGACTCGGCGCCGTCGGACCGGGCGGTGGACGCGGCTGCCGAGACGGCCGCTGCAGCAGGGGCGCGGCTTCACATCGTGCGCGTCGCGGAGCGGCTGCACACGAACACGTGGACCGTCGTCGAGGCAGGGGCCAGCGACCAGGCAGACGAGGGCGGCCCAGACCCCGACACGACCCAAGCCGGGGTCGAGGAGAGCCTCGACAAGATCGCCAAGCGCGTGCGCGGCGCCCACCCGTCCCTCGAGGTCACGACCGAGGCCGCCCTCGGCGAGCCCGGCGCGACGCTCAGCGAGATGGGGAAGGACGCCGGACTCATCGTCGTCGGTTCCCGTGGCCGCGGCGGCTTCACGGGCATGCTGCTCGGCTCGGTCAGCCATCGGGTCATCCACGACGCGGTCTGCCCGGTCATGGTCGTGCGCTGAGCGACCCTCCCAGACCGTCGACGGCTCGCCGGACAGCCGCCACACTCCGGGCGACGTCGCGCTCCGTGGTGGCCCAATTGCTCACGGAGATCCGTAGCACGGCGCGACGGCGCCACGTGGAGCCGCTCATCCACGTCTCGCCCTCGTCGAGCACGCGGCGCACGACCTCTCGGGTCGTGGCGTCGTCGCCGAAGGACGCGCACACCTGGGTGAAGACGACGTCGTTCTCGACTGTCACACCCGGGATGCCTTCCAACCCAGCGGCGAGGGCCGAAGCGTGGCGGCACAACCCGTCGACGAGGCCCGACACCCCGGAGCGGCCGAGCGAGCGCAGGGCGGCCCACACCGTGACGGCCCGCGCTCGACGAGACAGCTCCGGCGTCTTGTCGCTCGGCTCGCCATGGCTGTCATGGATGAGGTAGGCGGCATGCAGGGCCATGGCTGCACGCAAGGCGGACGGTTCCCGGACGATGGCGAGACCGGTGTCGTACGGCGTGTTGAGCGTCTTGTGCGCGTCCGTGGCCCACGAGTCCGCGGCCTCGTGTTCGAGGAGCAGGTGCTCCTGACTCGACGAGGCGGCGGCCCACAGGCCGAACGCGCCGTCGACGTGCACCCACGCGCCGTGTGACCGGGCCACGCCGACCACCTCGCGCAGGTCGTCGAACGCGCCTGAGTGGATGTTGCCCGCCTGAGCGACGACGATGGTCGGACGCGCGCGGTCCAGACGGTCGTCCTCGTCCAGTGCGGCGGTGAGATCGGGCACCCGCATCCGGCCCTGGTCGTCGACGGACACGACCTCGGGCCGACCGAGCCCGAGCAGGCGCAGGGCCAGGTCGACGGTGTCGTGCCGTTCGGCGCCGACGAGGACCCGGATCCTCGGGCCACCGGCCAGCCCGTCGGTGTCGGCGTCCCACCCGGCGCGACGGAGCACGTCCTGGCGGGCTGCCGCGAGACACGTGAAGTTGGCCATGGTCGCGCCGGTGACGAAGCCGACGGCAGAGCCGGGCGGCAGACCGAGCAGGTCGAGCAGCCAGTTGCTCGCGATGTCCTCGATGGCCGAGTGGGCCGGGGTGACGAGGCGCAGGCCGGCGTTCTGGTCCCAGGCACTGACGAGCCAGTCGGCCGCCAGCGCGGCTGGCTGGGTGCCTCCGATGACGAAGCCGAAGAACCTGCCGCTCTGCATCGCCGTGAGCCCCGGCCCAGCCGCGGCGGCGAGCAGGTCGATGACGTCCTCGGGGGGAGTGGGGCCGTCTGGCAGCTCGGTGCCGAGGGCCCCGGCGACCTCGTCGATGCTCGCCCGCGGCGTCACCGGGCGGGTGTCGAGCGAGTCGAGCCAGTCCAGGGCGTGCTCGTGGGCACGGGCCAGCGCTGCCCGATAGGTCTCGGCCGAGAGTCGTCCGTCCACTCGTCAAGTGTGACTGCAGGATCCGACTTGGGTAGGCGATTCACGACACGTCAGAGCGCGCCCGCGCCCAGCGGCATACGTCCCGGGTCAGCCCAGCGGCGGGTCAGCCGTTCAACGTTGTGGACAGACGCCCGAGGGCTTCGTCCCAGCGCTCCTTGTCGCCCATGCCGTTCTCGGCGATGCCCCGCCCCTCGTGGAAGATGTCGAGCCGGGTCCCGTCACCCTCGCGCCTGAGCTGGAGGTCGACGATGCTGAGCGGCCCGTCCTCGTGGGGATGCCAGGAGACGCGAATCTGTTCCAGAGGATGGTAGCTGCGCAGGACGCCGCACGGGCCGTCCTCGCTGTGCCAGGGCTCACCCTTCGTGGCGAGGCGGGCGCCGGGGCCGAGCAGGGCTTCCGTGCCGCGCGGGCTGATCAGGTGCGTCCACACATGCTCGAGCGGGGCCGCGACGGTCGTGCTCACGTGAACACCGGCCGGCGACCCCTCGAGCTCTGCGTCCTCAGGGATCGACTGCGTCTGACTGGTCATTGGGTACCTCCGGTCCACAACAGGTCCGGCCCCGGATGGGCTGGACCCACCAGTGACAGTCGACCAAGGATCCGTCCCGAGGACAAGAGGCAAACGCGTGACGTATGCCGCTGAGCCGGCTTCTCCTCGCGAGGGCACCTCCCAGCCCGATCGAGGGACAACTCCCCAGCCCGATCGAGTGAACAACTTCCGGGCCGAAAGCTGTTCACTCGATCGTGGGGCCGCGGGTATCAGCCCTGGTAGCCGGCGCGCCGGAGGGCATCCGCCATCGCGCTGTTGGCAGGTCGGTCCTCCCGCTGGGCGCTCTTTCCTGGCGACCGTCGACCACCCCGATCACCCCGATCACCCCGATCACCCCGATCACCCCGATCAGCACGACCACGCCTGCCGCTCTGGTCGGTGCCGCCGGCCTTGGTCACCTCGTCGTCGAGGCGCAGCGTCAGGGAGACCCGCTTGCGTGGGAGGTCGACGTCGAGGACCTTGCACCTGACGACGTCGCCAGGCTTGACGACCTCTCGTGGGTCGGAGACGAACCGGTGGGACAGCGCGGAGACGTGGGCCAGGCCGTCCTGGTGGACCCCGATGTCGATGAAGGCCCCGAACGCGGCGACGTTGGTCACCACGCCCTCGAGCGTCATGCCCGGCTCGAGGTCCTTCAGCTCCTCGACGCCCTCCTTGAAGGTGGCCGTGCGGAAGGCCGGCCGCGGGTCTCGTCCCGGCTTGTCGAGCTCGGTGAGGATGTCGGTCACCGTTGGCAGACCGAACGTCTCGTCGACGAACTTCTCCGGCCGTACTCGCCGGAGTGCAACGGTGTTGCCGATGAGCTCGCGCAGCTCGAATCCGGTCTCCGTGAGGATCCGGCGGACGACCGGATAGGCCTCGGGGTGGACCGCGGAGGAGTCGAGCGGGTCATCCCCGCCGGGGATCCGGAGGAAGCCTGCCGCCTGCTCGAAGGCCTTGGCCCCGAGCCGCGGGACCTGCTTGAGGGCGGCGCGCTTCCGGAAGGGTCCGTTGGCGTCGCGGTGGGTCACGATGCTGTCCGCGAGCCCGGCCGTGATGCCGGAGACGCGGCGTAGCAGGGGAGCGGAGGCGGTGTTGACGTCGACGCCGACGGCGTTGACGCAGTCCTCCACCACCGCGTCGAGAGAGCGCGAGAGGGACGTCTGCGAGAGGTCGTGCTGGTACTGGCCCGACGCCGATCGACTTGGGGTCGATCTTGACGAGCTCGGCAAGCGGGTCCTGGAGGCGTCGGGCGATGGAGACGGCGCCGCGGAGCGAGACGTCCAGACCTGGCAGCTCCTCGGAGGCGTAGGCCGAGGCGGAGTAGACCGAGGCGCCCGGCCTCGGAGACGACCGCGGTCGTCAGCTTGAGCTCGGGGTGCTGCTTGATGAGGTCGTTCGCCGAGGCGGTCGGTCTCGCGCGAGGCGGTGCCGTTGCCGATGGCGATGAGCTCGACGCGGTGCTCCGGCGCAGAGGCGGGCGAGCGTGCTGATGGACCGGTCCCACTGACGCTGCGGGACGTGGGGGTGGATGACGTCGGTCGCCACGACCTTGCCGGTCGCGTCGACGACGGCGACCTTGACGCCGGTGCGGAAGCCGGGGTCGAGTCCCATCGTCGCGCGGGCGCCGGCGGGCGCGGCGAGCAGCAGGTCGCGCAGGTTGGCGGCGAAGACGCGCACGGCGTCGTCCTCGGCTGACGTGCGCAGTCGCATCCGCACGTCGATGCCGAGGTGAATGAGGATCTTGGTCCGCCAGGCCCAGCGGACGGTGTCGGCGAGCCAGCCGTCGGCCGGGCGGCCTTGGTCGGAGATCCCGAACCGGTGGGCGATGGCCCGCTCGTAGTCCGTCGGCCCCGTCGTCGCTGTCGCCCCTTGGTCAGTAGGCGGCACCGGGTCGACCGTCAGCGTGAGGATCTCCTCCTTCTCACCGCGGAGCATCGCGAGGACCCGATGGGACGGGCATCTTGGGGAAGGGCTCGGAGAAGTCGAAGTAGTCCGAGAACTTGGCGCCCTCGGCCTCCTTGCCCTCCCGGACCTTGGCGGTGAGGTGCCCGCGCGACCAGAGGCGCTCGCGCAGGTCGCCAATGAGGTCGGCGTCCTCGGCGAAGCGCTCGACGAGGATGGCCCGGGCGCCGTCGAGCGCGGCGGCAGCATCTCGGACGCTCCTGGACTCGTCGACGAAGGCCGCCGCAGCAGCCTGGGGGGACACGGCAGGGTCGGCGAGGAGTCCCTCGGCGAGCGGTTCCAGGCCGGCCTCCCTGGCGATCTGGGCCTTGGTCCGGCGCTTCGGCTTGAAGGGCAGGTAGATGTCCTCGAGGCGCGCCTTGGTCTCGGCCGCCAGGACCTGCGCGCGGACCTCGTCCGTCGAGGTTGCCCTGCTCGTCGATCGAGGCGAGCACGGTCCGGCGACGCTCCTCGAGCTCACGGAGATAGCCGAGCCGCTCCTCGAGGGTGCGCAGCTGGGCGTCGTCGAGGCCGCCGGTCACCTCCTTGCGGTAGCGCGCGACGAACGGCACCGTCGCCCCGCCGTCGAGCAGGCCGACCGCAGCCGGCACCTGGCCATCACGAACCCCGAGCTCCTCGGCGATCCGCTGTTCGATCGCCTGCAATCCCGCTCCCACTGCTCACTCCCACCCTCGTGTCACCTCGCGCCACCGCGCGTGGAGCCAGCATTCTGCCCGTTCCGGTCTGCCGGGGCGAAGCCACCCCTCCCCAACCCGGGACAGCGCGTGAGCCAGCGGGTCAGGCGTCGAGGAGTGCGCGTAGGGCGTGTCGCTCCGAGGCCGGCACGTAGCCGGCGTAGTAGTCGTAGAGGCTCTGCACCGAGGCTCGGGCCGCCGCAGGCCCGTCGCCTGAACGGATCGCATCGAGGACCTGCTCATGGTGCTCCAGGGAGCGGCGCATCAGCGCCTTGCTGTTGCGCGCGTGCGCGATCTTGTCGGCAATGACCGAGAGGACCGTGTCGCGGACGACCTCGTTGCTCACTTGGATCATGGTGTTGCCCGACGCGACGGCGACGGCCTCGTGGAAGGCCAGGTCTGCCTCGCTGAACGCGTCGTAGCCGAGCTCGAGCGCATGCCGCATCCGGTCGATGGCTGCCTCCATGTCGGCGAGCTGGTCGTCGGTGCGCAGGACGGCGGCGAGCCGGTTCGCGGTGGCGTCGAGCATCATCCGCGAGACGAGCAGCTGGGCCAGGGTGAGCTCCTCGGCGCGGGCCAGCCGGCGCAGCTGCTTGCTCAGGCCACGGGCGCTGAACGGCAGGATCTCGGGGCCGTTCGGGTCCCCGGGGCGCGAGCGGACGACGCCGTTGCTCTCGAGGACGCGCAGGGCCTCGCGCACGGTGGCGCGGCTCGTGCCGAACTGTGCGACGAGCTCCCGCTCACTCGGCAGTCGTTGCCCGGGCGCGAGTTCGCCGCTCGCGACGGCCGCCTCGACCTGCTCGACGATCCGCTCGTAGAGACGGACCGGCCGCACCTGCTCGAAGGCCGGCTGGTCGGTCACGGGATCGCCTCCATCCGCGGCTCAGCCCCGATCGTCCCGCGGCGGGATCGGCCAGCTGGGGGTCGCCTCCGGGCTGCGGCGCCGCTCGAACCAGTGCACCGCCCGGAGCACCCCGACGTCGTCGAACCGCCGGCCCGAGACCTGCAGCCCGATGGCGCGGCCGTCGGGGAGGAAGCCGCAGTTCACGGTGGCGGCGGGCTGGCCCGACATGTTGTACGGGGCGGTGAAACCGATGTGCGCCATCCCCTCGTCGATGTCCCCCCACGGCATCGGCCACTCGGCGGGGAAGGCCGCAACGGGCGCCACGGGCGACAGCACGAGGTCGAACGGGTCCGTGGCCAGCACCGTCAGCCTGCTGGATCCGCATGATGCTCGTGTAGTCCCGCATCAGCTCCTGCGCCGACGACGCCGCGCGCCGCCTCGACCCAGCGCCGGATGAAGGGCAGCACCCGCTCCCGCGCCGCCGGCTCCAGGGCGTCGAAGTCGACGAGCGAGCGCACCCTCCAGAACTCGTCGAGCTGACGCAGCAGCTGTGGCGTGAGGAACGGCTCCAGCCGCTCGACGCCGGGCACCGGCCGCCTCGAAGACCCGGGCGGCCTCCTCGACCGCCGCGCGGACTCGGCGGATCGAGGGGGAGCCCGCACCCGGCGTCGAGATGCAGCCCGACCCGCAGGCCCGCGACGTCGTAGGTGCCGCCCACGGTGAGGTCGTCGAGGTCCAGCTGCTCCGGCCGGGAGCGCGGTCCAGTCCCGGGCGTCGGGTCCGCTGATGACGTCGAGCAGCATGGCCGCATCGGCCGCAGACCGCGCCATCGGCCCGGCCGCCCGCCCGAGGTAGGGCGCGTCGAGGGGGACGCGGCCCGCACTCGGCTTGAGCGTCGTCAGTCCCAGCCACGCCCCGGGGAGGCGGATCGAGCCCCCGATGTCGGTGCCGACGTGGAGCGGACCGTAGCCACCCGCCGCGGCGGCGCCGGCCCCCGAGCTGGACCCTCCGGTCGTGAGGCGCGGATCCCACGGGCTGCGCGTGATGCCGTGCAGGCTCGACACGCCGGAGGAGAGCATCCCCCAGTCCGGCATGACGGTCGAGCCGAGGATGATCCCGCCGGCCTCCTCGATGCGTTCGACGACGGGGCTGCTGCGCTGGGGGACGGCAGGGGTCACCCCGGCGTTTCCGGCCGGCATCGGCACGCCGGCTCGGGCGAGGTTCTCCTTGACCGTGACGGGCACGCCGTCGATAGGACTCCGCGGGGCGCCCGCCCGCCATCGTGCGGTACTGCGCTCAGCGGCATACAGCGCACTGTCGATGTCATACGTCCAGAAGGCGTTGAGCTCGGGCTCCCGCAGCGCGACGACGTCGGCCACGTCCTCCACGACGTCCACGGGAGACAACGACAGGGAGCCGTATGCCGCTGAGAGCGCTTGCGCCGTCAGGCTCGCCGGGCGCCGGGCTGAGTCCGTCGACACGTCGCCGCTCACCAGCCTCTCGGTTCCGTTTCGGTCGCATTCGGTGCGCGGACGGTGTCAACTCTTGACATCCGAGCCACCGAGGGAAACGGTAGCGCCCAACGGAGAAAAGTCCACTGGTCAGACCGGTGCCTCTCGATTCGCCGCACGGGATGGAGTCACGATGAAGCTCAGCCGCATTCGCCACCGCCGCCGGGAGCGTCGTGCTCCTGGCCGTGACCGCCGCCTGCTCGGCGGGCTCTGGCCCGTCGAACGGGACGCCGACCAGTGGGGCAGCCGGTTCCGGCGACACCTCCCTCACCGTCGGCCTCGTCGCCGAGCCGGTGAGCCTCGACTTCACCACGAAGGACGGCGCAGCCATCCCCCAGGCGCTGCTCGACAACGTCTACGAGACGCTCGTCAAGGTCGACCAGTCGGGTGAGCTGAAGCCGGCCCTCGCCACGGCGTGGAAGGTCTCGGCGGACAACAAGACCTACACCTTCGACCTCGTCGACAACGCGAAGTTCACCAACGGCACGCACCTTCACGGCGAAGGACGCCGTCTTCTCCATCAACCGGGTCAAGACCGACTGGACGGTCTCGCTCAAGGCCGCCATGGACGTCGTCGCCGACGCCAAGGCCGTCAACGACACGCAGCTGCAGGTGACGCTCAGCAAGCCGAGCAACGACTGGCTCTACAAGATGTCCACCCGCATCGGCGCGATGATGACCGAGAAGGGCGTCGCCGACCTCGCGAACAAGCCGGTCGGCACCGGGCCCTACGTGTTCGGCGAGTGGAAGCGCGGCGACTCGATCGACCTCAAGGCGCAACCCCGACTACTGGGGCACCAAGCCGTTCTTCCAGGACGTCACCCTCAAGTACTTCAAGGACCCCACGGCGCTCAACAACGCGCTGCTGACCGGGACGATCGACGTCATCGGCACCGTCCAGGCGCCGGAGTCGCTCGCAGCAGTTCCAGAACAACGAGAAGTACGAGATCGTCGAGGGCACGACCAACGGCGAGGTCGTGCTGTCGTTCAACAACGGCAAGGCGCCGCTGAACAACCTAAGGTCCGCCAGGCCGTCCGCTACGCCATCGACCACAAGGCGCTGCTCGACACCTGCTGGGCCGGGCGCGGCACCCTCATCGGCAGCATGGTGCCGCCGACCGACCCGTGGTACGAGGACCTCACCGGGCTCTACCCCCACGACCTCGCCAAGGCCAAGGCACTCGTCGCCGAGACGGGTGTCGCCGCGACGCCGCTGCGCCTGCGCATCCCGTCGCTGCCGTATGCCGCCTCGTGCGGCCAGGTCGTCAAGAGCCAGCTCGAGCAGGCCGGCTTCAAGGTCACCCTCGACCAGCTCGAGTTCCCGGCAGTCTGGCTCACTACGGTCTTCACCGACGCCGACTACGACATGTCGATCATCGCGCACGTCGAGCCACGGGACATGCCGGCGGTCTTCGGCAACCCGAAGTACTACACGCGCTACGACAACAAGCAGTTCCAGGCCGACCTCGCCGCGGCCGACGCCGGCACCCCGGAGGAGCAGGTGACGCTGATGAAGAAGGCGGCGCGCGAGCTGTCCCAGGACGCTGCCGCCGACTTCCTCTTCCTCCTGCCGAACCTCATGGTCGCCGAGAAGGGCATCACCGGGCTGCCGAAGAACGCCATCACCGAGTCGTTCGACCTGACCGGCCTGAGCGCGGCTGAGCGCGCCCGCGCTGGGCCTGGAGCGACCATGCTGCTGCAGGTCCTCCGCAGGACCGCGATCCCTGGTCGCGAGCCTCGCGGTGAGCTCCGTGCTCGTCTTCGGCTTCATGGTCGCTGCTGCCCGGCGACCCGGCCCGCGTCGCGCTCGGCGTCAACGCCTCGGAGGAGGCGGTCGCGCAGCTGCGCGCGGAGTTCGGGCTCGACCAGCCGCTCGTGGCGCAGTACTTCTCGTGGGTGTCGGGGCTGCTGCGCTTCGACCTCGGCATCAGCTACGTCTCCCAGGTGGCGATCGCGCCGCAGATCCTCGACCGTCTCCAGGTCACCCTCTGGCTCGTCGTCGTGCGCGATGGTCCTCGCCGTCGTCATCGCGGTGCCCCTCGGCACGGTGATGGCGGTGCGGCACCGCCGTCGAGCGGGGTCGTCCTGTCGGCGCTGTCGCAGGCTCGGCGTCGCCGTCCCGGCCTTCCTCGCCGGCATCCTGCTCATCACCGTCTTCGCCGTGCGGCTCGGCTGGCTGCCGGCCAACGGCTGGACGCCGCCCAACGAGGACCCCGTCCAGTTCCTGCGGCAGCTCGTCCTGCCCGTGCTCTCGCTGGCGCTCGTCCAGGGCGCGGTGCTGACCCGCTACGTCCGCAGCTCGATCCTCGACGTCCAGCGCGAGGACTACATCCGCACGGCCCGGGCCAAGGGCCCTCGGCCCGTTCCGTGCGCTGTGGCGGCACGGCTCCCGCAACGCCGCCGTCCCCGTCGTCACCGTGCTCGCCCTCCAGCTCGCGACGCTGCTCATCGGGGCGGTCGTCGTCGAGCGCGTCTTCGTCATCCCGGGTCTGGGGAGCCTCCTGCTCGACCAGGTCTCCAACCGGGACCTCGATCTTCGTCCAGGACATCGTCATGCTGCTCGTCTTCGCGGTGCTGCTGCGTCAACTTCCTCGTCGACCTGCTCTACCTCGCCATCGACCCGCGGCTCAGGGCGGGGACCCGATGACCGCCGAGCCGACGCAGCGCACCGAGGCCACGGAGCGCGTCCGCGGGCCCGGCGAGGTCGACGCCGTCCCCGGTGCGGACAGCCGCACGTCCGGCGACGCGCCGGCGCAAGCCTCGTCGTCGGCGGCGTCCTCGTCGCTGGTGGTCGTGCCGATGGCGCTCGTGTCCTTCGTCTGGACCCCCCACGACCCGACCCTCGTCAACGCGGCAGGCACGGCTGCGCGACGTGGGCGATCCGGACTACTGGCTCGGCACCGACAAGTTCGGGCGGGACGTGTTCAGCCAGCTCCTCGTCGGCGCGCGCACGACGCTCTTCGTCGGGGTCGTGGCGGTCGGCGTGGCGCGGCCTGATCGGCGTCCCGCTCGGCATCGTGTCGGCCATGGCCACGGGCTGGCTCGGTGAAACCGTCATGCGCAGCGATGGACCTGCTCCTCGCGTTCCCGGCCCTGTTGCTCGCCATCATGTTCAGTGCCGTCTATGGCGGCAGCACGCTCGTCGCGATGATCGCCATCGGCATCGCGACGATCCCGATCTTCGCCCGCATCGTGCGCAGCGGCGCCCTTCAGGTGCTGAGCAGCGAGTACATCCTGGCGGCCCGTGCCGCGGGCCGCAGCCCGTGGGCCATCGGCCTGCGGCACGTGCTGCCCAACGTGAGCAGCCTCGTCATCGTCCAGGCGTCGGTCGCCTTCGCGATCGCGGTCCTCGCCGAGGCCGCCCTCTCCTTCCTCGGCTACGGCACGCCGCCGCCCATCCCGAGCTGGGGCCGGATGCTCCAGGAGAGCCAGGAGCTGCTCTACTCGGCGCCACGTCTCGCCTTCATCCCCGGTGCCGCCATCGCCCTTGCCGTCCTCGGTTTCAACCTGCTCGGGGATGGCCTGCGCGACCGCTACGACCCCAGGCTGGAGGACCGGCGATGAGCGTGAACCCAGCGGATCGTGCGGCAGCCGGCTCAGCGGCATACGGCTCAATGTCTGCCGTCGGTGACGAGCAGCCCGTCCTCGACGTGCGCGGGCTCTCCGTCAGCATCGGGGGGCACGACCTGCTGCACGACCTGACGTTCTCGATCCGCCGCGGCGAGCGCGTCGGCCTCATCGGCGAATCCGGCTCGGGCAAGTCCCTCACGAGCCTCGCACTCCTTGGCCTGCTGCCCGAGGGCGCGCGCGTGACGCGGCTCGGCCCGCCTCGCCGGTGTCGAGCACGACGTCGTCGGCGCGCGCGACCGCGAGCTGGCGCAGGTGCGGGGGAACGAGGTCTCGATGGTCTTCCAGGAGCCGATGACCGCCCTCAACCCGACGATGCGAGTGGGCGCCCAGGTCGCCGAGACGATCGTCATGCACGCAGGCCGCGGCGATCGGCCCGAGGCAGGGCGCGGCGCGGTCCGCGAGCGTGTTGCCACGCTGCTCGACCAGGTGGGGTTGCCCAGCACGGCCGAGATCGCCCGGGCCTACCCGCACCAGCTCTCGGGCGGACAGCGGCAACGCGTGGTCCTCGCGATCGCCCTCGCGAACGACCCGGGACTCCTCGTGTGCGACGAGCCGACGACAGCGCTCGACGTCACGGTCCAGGCGCGCGTCCTCGACCTCATCGTCCGGGGCGTCGAGGCCCGCAACTCGGCGCTGCTCTTCATCACCCATGACCTGTCCGTCGTCGCCACGGTCTGCGAGCGGGTGCTCGTCATGTATGGCGGGCGCATCGTCGAGGCCGGCCCCGTGTCGGAAATCTTCACGCGGCCGCGGCACCGCTACACCGAGGGGCTGCTCGCGGCATCCGACCTGGAGGGTGCCGACCCGCTCGAACCGCTCGAGACCATCCCCGGCTCCGTGCCTCCGGCGGGGATGTTCCCCGAGGGGTGCGTCTTCCGCACTCGCTGCGCGCACGCCACCACGGAGTGCGAGGTGCTCCCACCGTGGAGCGGTGCGAGTCCCGAGCACGGGTACGCCTGCGTCCACCCCGCCGGAGTGGACCGATGAGCGCGGCCATCGTCGTGCGTGACGTCACGCGGCACTACCGCCGGCCGCGGACGTCGCTGCGGCACAAGGGAACCGCGGTCGAGGCAGTCAGGGGGGTCAGTTTCGAGGTCGGGCGAGGGGAGCGTTTCGGCATCGTCGGTGAATCCGGATGCGGCAAGTCCACCCTGATGCGGCTCATCGCAGCCCTCGACCGGCCGACGAGCGGTGAGATCCTCATCGAGGGCATGGAGATCACCGGCCGACGCGAGCGCGATCTCGGCTTCGTGCGGTCGCAGCTGCAGGTCGTCTTCCAGGACCCCATGGGCTCGCTCGACCCACGGATGCGGGTGCGTGACATCGTCGCGGAGCCGCTTGTCGCCCAAGGCAACCACGATCGAGACGCCCGGGAGGAACGGGTCCACGAGCTCCTCGAGTCGGTCGGCCTCTCGCGGCAGGCGGCAGGCCGCTTCCCGCACCAGTTCTCCGGCGGCCAGCGCCAGCGGATCTCGATCGCCCGGGCCCTGGCGCCGCGGCCCTCGATCCTGATCGCCGACGAGCCCGTGAGCGCGCTCGACGTGTCCGTGCGTGCCCAGGTGCTCAACCTCATCACCGACCTGGTCGAGGAGCTCGGCCTGACGCTCGTCTTCGTCTCGCACGACCTGTCCGTCGTCCGCCACATCTGCGACCGGGTGGCGGTCATGTGTGCCGGCGAGATCGTCGAGCTGGGCCCGACGGAGCAGGTCTACGAGTCGCCGCAGGACCCCTACACGCAGCAGCTGCTGCGGGCCGCGCCGAGCATGCGCCGGGCCCTGCGCGGCGGCGGCACGGCCGAGCTCGTCGGAGGTGGCTCATGACCGGTCTTCATCACATCGCCCACCCTGCTGGGCTGCCGATCGGCGAGGCGTGGGTGCCCGCGGCATCGACGACGGAGGTCCGCTTCCCGTTCAGCGGGGAACTCGTTGCCGAGGCGCCCGTCGGTTCGAGTGAGTTTGCGACACAAGCGATTTCGTATGCCGCTGAGTTGCGTGAACTGGCGGCCTCCCTCCCGTCACACGTCCGTCGTGCTGCGCTGACAGAGGCGCGCCGCGCGGTTGCCGAGCGGCGGAATGAGTTCGAGCAGCTCCTCGTGCTCGAGACGGGCAAGCCGCTCGTCGACTGCCGTGTCGAGGTCGACCGCACCCTGTTGACCCTGACGACCGCCGCCGAGGAGGTCGCGCGCCTCCACGGTGAGACGGTGCCCCTCGACCTGCTGCCGAGCGGTGAGGGGCTGCTCGGGTTCTGGGTGCGCCGGCCCATCGGCGTCGTCGTCGGGATCGCCGGCTACAACTACCCGCTGCTGCTGGCCTCCCACAAGCTGGCCCCGGCCCTCGCGGCCGGGTGTCCCGTTGTGGTCAAGCCCGCTCCGCAGACGCCCCTTGCCACGCTGTGGCTCGTCCACCTCGTCCGCGAGGCGCTCGCGGCGGCCGGTGCCCCACGGGGGCTGGTGCAGCTCCTCACCGGTGGGGTCGACGTCGGCGTGGCGCTGACGACGGACCGACGCGTCGGCGCGGTGTCGTTCACCGGATCTGCCGCGGTCGGGCACCAGATCGCGAGGGACGCGGCGCCGACGAAGGTCCTGCTCGAGCTCGGCTCGAACTCGGCGCTCGTCGTTGCCGAGGACGCGGATCTGGAGGCCGCCGCCGATGCGGTCATCCGCGGTGGCTACTACGCCTCCGGGCAGGCCTGCATCTCGGTCCAGCGCGTCGTCGTCGTGGAGGCCGTGCGCGACGCCTTCCTCGACGCCCTGTCCGCCCGGATCGGCGATGTCGTCGTCGGGGACCCGCGCTCGCCGGAGACGCGCGTCTCGGCCCTCATCGACGAACGTTCCACTGAGCGCGTCCGCGCGTGGGTGCAGTCGGCCGTCTCAGCCGGGGCAACGCTCGTGCGAGGCGGTGACGTGCGTGAGGGCGTGGTGGAGCCGACCGTGCTCCTCGACGTCCCCGACGGGCAGCTCGCGTGGGACGAGGAGGTCTTCGGGCCCGTGGTGGCCGTGCGGTCGGTCGCGTCGGTGGATGAGGCCTTCGAGGTCGTGAACCGCTCGCGCTACGGCCTGCACGCCAGCGTCTTCACGGCCTCGCTCGACACCGCGTTCCGGGCCATCGATCGCATCGAGACGGGCGGCGTCGTCGTCAACGAGGTGCCCGGCTTCCGTTCGGACGTCATGCCGTACGGCGGGGTGAAGGACTCGGGCGTTGGACGCGAGGGGCCTCGCTTCGCCATCGAGGAGCTCACCGTGACGCGGATGGCCATCATCCGTCCGTCGACCGGTGCGGGGACGCGGCCGTGACCGAACGACCCGACTACGCACGGCTCTTCCGGCTCGACGGCCGCCGCGCGGTCGTGGTCGGCGCCGGCAGCGGCATCGGGCGGGAGAGTGCGCTCGCGCTCGCGGCCCACGGCGCGCAGGTGGTGTGCGCCGACCGCGACCTGGCCGCTGCCGAGGAGACGGCCGGCCTCCATGAGGCCCTGACGGCCTACCGCCTGGACGTGCTCGACGGCAGCGCAGTCCGGCGGGCCGCGGACGAGCTCGGGGTGGTCGATGTGCTCGTCTACACCGCGGCAACGAACGTGCGCAAGAGGGTGCTCGACTACGCGGACGACGAGTTCGACCGCGTCGTGGATCTGAACCTCCGCGCCGCCTTCGAGCTCGTTCGGGCCTTCGGTGCCGGCATGGCTGATCGCGGGCGGGGCAGCATCATCGCCTTCAGCTCCATCCGGTCGATGACCGTGGAGCCGGGGCAGGGCGTCTATGCGGCGACGAAGGCCGGGCTGGTCCAGCTGCTCCGTGCCGCTGCCGCCGAGCTCGGGCCACAGGGCGTGCGTCTGAACGCAATCGCACCGGGGGTGGTCGAGACCCCGCTGACCGCTCAGATCCGGGCCGTGCCCGAGTGGGCAGACGCCTATGCGACGAAGAGTGCGCTGGGGCGCTGGTCCAGGCCGGACGAGCTCGCCGGGGCGGTCGTCTACCTCGCGTCCGACGCCTCGTCCTTCGTCACGGGAACCCAGCTCGTCGTCGACGGAGGCTGGACGGCCATCGACGGCAGGTACACGCCGCCGATGTGACCGTGTCCAGACTTTTCAGCCGGGGCGCAGATGTCGGCGCTCGCCGCGCGTTGGGGCACGGACTATTCAGCCGGGGCGCAGATGTCGGCGCTCGCCGCGCGCTGCGGGCACGGACTTTTCAGCCCGGGCGCAGTTGTCGGCGCTCCGTCGGACCTCGGCCGGGGCTCAGGCCGCGAAAGGGCTCTGGGCCGAACCGTCCCCACGCGACGAACGCGGCGAGCGCGAGATAGGCAACGTTGAGCATCACGAACCTGAGCTGGCCCAGGCGGCCGTGAGTGATCATCGCGCCGACCATCAGCAGGACCCAGCAGCGGCGGTCACCGGCACCATGACCGGTGCGACGTCGACCACGGCGGGAAGGATCAGACCGACCGCTGCCAACAGCGCGAGGACGCCGAGGGTCTTGACGAAGCCGACGCTGGCCTGTGCCGTCCATTCCCCGCCATGCTGTCTGGCCATCTGTCCTTGCGCAGGAACGTCTTGGTGAGGCCGCCCACGAGCGCGACTGCGGCCAGCAGTCCGGCGGCGATCCACAGTGTGAGGTTCATGGGGTGGCTCCAATCGAGGTGAACGTGATGTCGGTGTCTGGGGCTTCTGAATGAAGACGCCGCACGGAGCCTCGTTGTGACACCGCCTATCGCGGTTCCCTGATCATCTACTCGCTCAGGGGTGGTGGGGTCCGCGTGACACTCTGGCCACCGACCCAGACGTCGGCGATGTCGGCCGCGGACGCAAGGGCGAGCGTCTTGGCGAGCGCGTCCTCCGGCGACGCTGCGTGCCGGAGCCCGACATCGAGCGGGTCGGACGGGACCGGCCGGATCCAGAGCGCGTCGAACTGCTTGCCCACGCTGAGGTCACCGACCTCGTCGCCCAGACCGAGGGCCAGCGCGCCGGACCGGGTCGCGAGGTGGAGCAGGTCCGGGGCGGTGAGCGCCAGACCGTCGGCCCCGAGGAGCTGTTGCATGAGATAGGCCTGCAGCGCCTCCTTCAAGATCGAGAACCCGGTGCCGGCGCCGACGTCCGAGCCGAGGGCGACGCGGACGCCGTGCTCGACATGGCGTCGCATCGGGAACCAGCCGCTGCCGAGGGAGGAGTTGCTCGTCGGGCAGTGGGCCACGGCGGCGCCGCGTGCCGCCAGGAGGGCGACCTCGGGGTCGCTGGCGTGGACGTTGTGAGCCAGGACGGCCCTCGGACCGATGAGTCCGTGCCGGTCGTAGGTGTCGACGTAGTGCTCAGCCGCGGCGAACAGCTCGGCGACCGCCGCGACCTCGGCGACGTTCTCGTTGACGTGGGAGGTGAACCAGGAGCCCTCGACGTCCTTGAGCACCGACCCACAGGCGTCGAGCATGTCCTCGCTCGCGGAGTAGGAGAAGCGAGGTGTGGCCGCGTAGCGAGTGCGGCCTACGCCGTGCCACCGCGTCGCGAGGGCCATCGACTCTGCATAGAAGCGGTCCGGCGTGCTGAGCAGTGGCTCCGGCAGGGAGCGGTCGCTCGCGACCAGCCCGGCCGTGACGCGCAGGCCCGCGCGGGTCACTCGCTCGAAGAGGGCATCGACCGCACTCGCGAAGTGGGAACCGAAGACGAGCGCGGTCGTCGTGCCGGCAGAGACCAGGCCCTGAACGAACTCGTCGGCGACCTGGCCGGCGTAGTCGATCGACTCGAGGCGACCCTCCTCGGGCAGGGCGCACTCGTCGAGCCATTGGAGCAGGGGCATCCCCAGGGCCCCGATGACCCGGACCTGGGGGTAGTGGACGTGGGCGTCGACCAGGCCGGGCAGGACCAGTCCCTCGCGAAGGTCGACGACCTCGTGCCCGGGATGGTCGCGCACCGTCTCGGCGAAGGGACCGCGCGCGGTGATTCTGCCATCCGCCACGACGAGCGCCGCGTCGGCCTCGGCGCGGAGCCTGATGGTCCCGAGAGTGGCGTCGTCCGGTGTGTCGAGGACCGTCCCGCGGAAGACGGTCACCGGGCACGTTCCTGCTCAGCGGCGCGCGACGCGGCGGCCTCGCTCTCGAGCGACTGGAGCAACGCAGCGGCCACGCCGATGGCGACCGTCGAAGGATCCTTGCCGCCGAGGCCCGGCATGCCAATCGGTGAGGTGATCCGGGCGATCGCCTCCGGGGTGTGGCCCTCGCGGGCGAGGATCGTTTGGAAGCGTCGCCATTTCGAGGCCGAACCGATGAGGCCGATCGACCCGAGGTGGCCGCAGCGCAGCGCGACGTCGCACAGCGCGGCGTCCTCGGCGTGGTCGTGGGTCATGACGAGCACGTGCGTGCCAGGCGGGACCTGACCGAGGACGAGCTCGGGCACGGGGGCGTGGTGCACGTGGATGCGGGCCAGCGCGTCGTCGAGCGGCCGCAGCCGCTCCGGCTCAAGCAGGTCGGCGCGGGAGTCGACCAGGTGCAGCTCGAGGTCGCGCCGGGCAAGGATGCGGGCGAGCTCCATACCGACGTGTCCCAGGCCGAAGATCGCCACCGACGGCACGACGGGCAGCGGCTCGAGCAGGAGAGAGACCTCACCGCCGCAGCACTGCTGGCCGTGCTCGGACGCCGCCTTGTCGCTCAGCGCCACGCTCAGGGTCTCGGGTGCACGCCGACCGTCCGCGATGAGCTCACGTGACCGCGCGATGGCGGTGGCCTCGAGGTTCCCGCCGCCGATCGTGTCCCACGCACCGTCCTCGGCGACCACCATCTTGGCGCCGGCCTCCCGCGGCGCGTGGCCGCGGACGCTGGCGACGGTGACAAGGACGCCGGGGCGCCGGTCGGCCCGGAGGCGCTCGACGGCCCGGAGCCAGTTCACGACGTCACCCGCGTCGTGCGCACGGACCCGTCGCCGGAAAGGGCAGGGGCAGCAGGTGAGCCGTTGCCGGGAGCGAGCTCAGCGGCATACGGCATGGTGGTGTTGTCTGGAAGGGCGCTCCGGGCCAGCTCGATCGCCCAGTACACGGCCTCTGGCGTGGCGGGGGAGGCGAGGTCGATGCTCACCCCCGGCGGGCCGAACGCTGCCGCAGCCTGTCGCAGCGCTTCACGCACGGAGAAGGCGAGCATGAGGGGCGGCTCCCCGACCGCCTTGGAGCCGTAGACCGCACCGTCCTCGTGAGCGTGCTCGAGGAGGGTGACGTTGAAGACCTCGGGCATCTCGGAGAACGAGGGCAGCTTGTAGGTGCTTGCGGCCTGGGTGGCGACGCGGCCACGGGTGGGTCCGTCGCTCTCGTCCCAGCGCAGGTCCTCGAGCGTGAGCCAGCCGGCACCCTGGACGAAGGCGCCCTCGATCTGGCCGATGTCCACGACCGGGCTCAGGCTGTCGCCGACGTCGTGGACGATGTCGACCCGTCTCGTCCGGTAGGCACCGGTGAAGCCGTCGACCTCCACTTCCGCCGCGGCCACGCCGTAGGCGAAGTACTTGAACGGGGAGCCCTGCATCGTGGAGCTGTCCCAGTGCAGTCCCTCGGTCCGGTAGTACCCGGCCGCCCAGAGCTGGACCCGGTCGAGATAGGCCCTGGCGACGAGGTCCTCCCAGGGCAGGTCCGCGCCGCCGTCGACCTCGGCCAAGCGGGCGCGGATCTGCTCGCAGGCGTCCTTGACGGCGCCGCCGTTGAGGTCGGCGCCCGAGCTCGCTGCCGTGGCAGACGTGTTGGGCACCTTGTCGGTCCGGGTGGGGGCGAGCCGGATTCGGGACAGCGGCACGCCGAGCGCCGTAGCGGCGACCTGGATCATCTTGGTGTGCAGCCCTTGGCCCATCTCCGTGCCGCCGTGGTTGATGAGGACCGAGCCGTCCTTGTAGACGTGCACCAGCGCACCCGCCTGGTTGAGGGGCGTGAAGTTGAAGGAGATGCCGAACTTGACTGGCGTGACAGCGAGCCCGCGCTTGGAGTGCGTGTGCGCGGCGTTGAAGACGGCGACCTCCTCGCGGCGCTCGTCGAGCCGCGCGTTCGAGGCGAGGGTGTCCCACGCCCGGATGAGCCGGTCCGCGTGGCGGACCTCCTGACCGTAGGGCGTGCTCTGGCCGGGGGTGTAGAGGTTGCGCCGGCGCAGCTCGTCGGGTTCGACGCCGAGCTGGGGTGCGCAGCGTCCGATGATGTCCTCGATGACGAGCATGCCCTGCGGCCCGCCGAAGCCACGGAACGCCGTCTGCGACGTCTTGTGGGTCATGGCGACCCGTCCCCGGACGCTGACGTGCGGGATGTGGTACGCGTTGTCGACATGGCACAGGGCGCGCGCCAGGACCGCTTCGGAGAGGTCGAGGCTCCAGCCGCCGTCCGAGGTCAGGGTGGCGTCGAGCGCGTTCAGGTGGCCGACCGCGTCGAAGCCGACCCGCCACCTGGCGTGGAAGCCGTGGCGCTTGCCGGTCATCGACACGTCCTGGGGCCGGGTGAGCCGCACGCGAACCGGGCGACCCGTGAGCGTTGCGCCCAGCGCCGCAACGGCGGCGAAGCCGTGCGGCTGCATCTCCTTGCCGCCGAAGCCGCCGCCCATCCGGAGGGACTGGACCGTCACCGCGTGGTCCGGCACGCCGAGGACGTGGGCGACGATGCCCTGGGTCTCGCTCGGATGCTGGGTGCTGCTGTGCACGAGCACCTGGCCGGACTCGTCGACGAGGGCGATGGAGGCTTGGGTCTCGAGGTAGAAGTGCTCCTGCCCGGCGAACTCGATCTCGCCGGTGAAGACGTGGGCCGAGGTCGCGAGGCCGGTGTCCACGTCGCCGCGACGGACGTGCAGGGCGGCGCCCTGGAAGCTTCCTGCGGCGATCGCTTCTCCGAGGGTGATGATCGCCGGCAGCGGCTCGTAGTCGACCCCGTGCTCAGCGATCGCAACGGCCCCCATGCGGGCGGCCTCGAGCGTCTCGCCGAGGACCCAGCAGACGGCCTGGCCGTAGTACCTGACCTCGGCCGGGAAGAGCGGCTCGTCACCCTTGACTCCGGAGTCGTTGAGTCCCGGCACGTCGGCCGCGGTGAGCACCCGCACGACCCCGGGAACGGTGAGCGCGGCAGACGGGTCGAGCCGTCTCACCCGGGCATGGGCGTGCGGCGCCTGCACCGGGTGGGCGTGCAGGATCCCCGGGGTGCGTGCCAGCAGGTCGTCGGTGTAGAGCGCGGCTCCGGTCACGTGGAGGGCGGCCGACTCGTGGGGGACGGGCAGACCAGTGGAGGCGTTGCTCGGGCGATCGGACAGGCGGCTCATGCGCCCACCTCCTGCGATCCTGACTCCTCGGGGTGCGGATGCGCGTGGTGGAGCCTGAGCAGCGCCGTGCCGAGCATTGCCGTCCGGTAGGCCGCGCTGGCGCGGTGGTCATCCAGGGGAGTCCCCTCGCCGCGCATGACCGAGGCCGCTGCCCGGACGGTCTCGGCGGTCCAGGGCCGTCCCTCCAGGGCGGACTCCGTCGCCAGGGCCCGGATCGGGATGGCGGCGACCCCGCCGACCCCGATGCGCGCCCGGGTCACGATGCCGTCATCGACGGTCAGCGCGAACGCCGCGGCGACGCTCGAGATGTCGTCGAAGCGCCGCTTCGCGATCTTGTGGAAGGCGGCGATCGGGCTCAGGGGGAGCGGGATCCGCACCGTGCGGATGAGCTCGTCAGGTCGCCGGACCGTCTCGCGGTAGCCGGTGAAGTAGTCGGCGAGCGGGATCTCTCGCTCTCCTCGCTCGGACGTGAGGACCACCGTGGCGTCCAGAGCGAGGAGGGCTGGTGCCGCATCGCCGATGGGAGAGGCCGTGGCGAGGTTGCCCCCGATCGTGGCGGTGTTGCGGATCAGTCGGGAGGCGAACTGGGGGATGAGGTCGGCGACCAGAGGGATGCGACCGTCGAGGGCCGTCTCGATCTCGGAGAAGGTGAGCGCTGCGCCGATCTCGATGAGGTCCGGGCCGACGTCGAGCGTCCGTAGCTCTGGCACGCGGTCGATGCCGATGACGAACGGCGCGCGGGCCCCTCGGAGGTTCACCTCGACACCCCAGTCGGTCGATCCGGCGACGAGCACGGCGTCGGCGTTCTCGCCCAGCAGCGCCAGGGCGTCGGCGAGGTCGGTGGCTCGGGCGTAGGTCCCCGTGGACGAGGTGATCCACGTGCGCGGTGTCGCCGGCGCCGCTCGGCTGCAACGAGCGGCAAGTGCATCCTCGGGCGGCGGCGCACCGACCGCGAAGGCGGCGTCGCGGATCGGCCGGTAGCCGGTGCAGCGGCACAGGTTGCCGGACAGGGCCTGGAGGTCGAAGCCGTTGGGGCCGATTTCGTGGCCGCCGGGGGGTTGGCCGCCGGTGGTTTGGCTGCCGTCGGGGCGCTCGGTTGGGGAGCGCCCGCCCGACTCGGTCCCCGCAGTCCGGCCGCTGCGGTAGTACTCCGCCGCCATGCTGCACACGAAGCCGGGTGTGCAGTAGCCGCACTGCGACCCGCCGCGAACCGCCAGCTCGTGCTGGACCGGGTGGAGGGAGTCGGGGGAACCGAGCCCCTCACTCGTGACGATCTCCTGGCCATCGAGCGAACCGGCCGGGACGAGGCACGCGTTGAACGCAGTCCACTGCGTCCCTCCGGGGCCGTCGGGTCGGGCCATGAGGACGGCGCAGGCTCCGCACTCGCCCTCGGCACACCCCTCCTTGGCCCCCGTCAACCCCTGCTCGCGCAGCCAGTCGAGGGCCGACGTGTGCGGTGCGATCCCATCGAGCACCAGGCGCCGGCCATTGACCGAGGCCGTGGGCATCACGCCGGCCTGCTCGCCTCCGGCGAGGTCCGCAACACTGAAGGACGCCATCGTCGCCTCCCTGGACGCCGCGCGGGCGCCGCACCAAGGGCCGACCGCGCACGATCGGCCGCATGCATGGTTGCGGCTGTCGCCGAACCGCTGGTTATCCATGCAGAACAACGGCCGGGTGACTCGATGGTACGTCGGGGCCCTCGCCACCGACAGCCCTTTACCGGCCCAAAACGGACACGCGGTGACCGCGATCGCCGGGGGCCTGTGGACAACGTCGCCAGCCGTCGAATGGGACTGACCATGCTCGTGCCATGACGACAGGAACCTTCCGCGGGCTCCCCGGCGACTGGGCGCGGCGCCCCATGACGGACCCCGACCTCTTCGAAGGCGTGGTCGACCTCGCGGTCTTCGAGGCGTTCCGGGCCATCGGCGGGGTCGCGCTCCTGCTCTGCCACGCCGACGGGCGTCTCATGCAGCCGGTCACGGTGGAGACCGTCAACTCGGCCTCGCCCCCGGGCGAGGCCGAGGCCGAGTTGGCCGCGATCCTTGCCGAGATCGTGGGGACGGGCGTACCGGCCGTCGTCATGGTCGTCGCCCGCCCCGGGTCTGCGGCGGCGACCGAGCGGGACCGGGACCTGCGGGACGCGTTCGTGCGGGCGAGCCGGGCGAGCGGGATCACCCTGCTCGGCTCGGCGCTCGCCGTCCCCGGGGCGGTTGTGGACCTGACGCCGGCGTCGACGACGGAGGCGGCCTGAGCTCGCGACGCCGGGCGCACCCCACCCCGGCGTTGGCGCCAACCCAGCTCAGCGGCATACTCGATGGATTGGCCGGAGGACATTGTGAGGGTGTCCTCCTCCGTGTGCGGGCAAAACGGGATCATTCAGCGTTTCGTCCCCGCGGGGCTGACAGGTAACCTAACCCGCGGTCCTGCACCTACCTCCACGTGCAGCAGCGAGAGCGCCCCTGCCCCCGGGGCGTGTGAGGGAGCACCATGACACGTACTGACAGCGTCGACGTCAAGCGTTGGCGCGCGAAGTACGCGCTCATCGAGCGATCGGCCGAGGCGGATCAGGACGCCAAGGCGCTGTTCGCCGAGATGGACGCGGAGCGCACGGCTCGCAACGGCGAGCTGCGAGAGATCCTCGCTGATCTCGTCGCTTCGAAGGACCTCGTGGCGTTCAAGGAATCGCTGGGGCACTGGGCTCGCAAGGACGGGCCCTACGTCGGCTTCGGCCCCGTCGGCGGCCCCTGGGTGGCGGCGCTCGTCCGACGCGCCGAGGAGGACCACGCAGAGGTTGTCGAGCTGCTCGTGGCCGCGCTCCAGACCCCGGCGACTCCGCAGGCGGCGGCCGACAGCCTCCACTCCGTCGACGCGTTCCTGGCCCGCACGGGCGGTCGCGGGCAGCGTGGGCCGAGCCCGGCTCAGACCGCGTACGTCCTCTCCCTCTTCTGGTCGACCGACGACGGCGGCGAGTGGCCGCTCATGTGGGAGAACGCTCCCCACACGCTCCAGCGGCTCGGCTGGCTCGAGCGCGGCCTGTCCCACGCCGAGCGCTACGTCGCCTTCGCCGCCCTGTGCGCGTCCCTGCGTCCCGACGACCCGCGCTACGCGTCCCGCATCCTCTGGTGGTTCAAGGAGACCGAGGCCTTCGTCGGGATCGCTCCGAGGGCCATCGACGTGTGCGTCGAGGCAGCGGAGCTCGCCGCGGAGTTCCGTCCCGCGACCGGGTACGCCAGCGCGAAGCACGAGGACCGTGCCGCTGATCTCGCCCGCCAGCTCCGAGGTGAGGCCGACCACATCTCCGACAGTCTCATCGAGCGTCTCTCGGCCGAGACGGGGCTCTACCTGGAGGCGCCGACGCTCGCCCTCCAGCAGCACGCCGTGGACGACTCCGCCTACCGCTCGGACCTCTATGCCTCGTGGATCCTCGTCGGTGGCGCGGGCGCCCCGGGCTTCCGGCTCTGGGTGACTCCGTCCGGCGTCGCTTTCGGCCTGCACGGCGGCTGGGAGGGCGAGAGCGACGAGCAGCACCGCGAGATCGGTGCCCTGCTCCAGTCGCACCTTCCACGCGGCGTGAGCTTCCTCCGGGTCCACGACGACGCGCGGCCGGCAACCGAGGGCCGGATCGAGCCGGTCGGGCGCGAGTATCCAGGGGGCGAGGCCTTCGTCGGCACGTGGTGGAAGGACTCGAGCGCCCTGGGGCGTGCCGACGTCGCCGACGAGATCGCGACGACCGCGCGGGCGCTGACGCCGCTCCTGCGGTTCCTCGCCTCGAGCCAGCGCGGCGGCACCGAGGACCCGAATCTCGAGCTCAACCCCATGGCCGACCTCGAGTCCGAGGTCGAGGTCTTCAAGGCCGAGCGCCCGTATCCCAACGAGCGCGACGCATGGCATCGGGAACAGCGCCGGGTCTTCGCCGGCGCGCTCTCCCGGGACGGGCTCGAGAACTTCGACCTCCCGACGTTCAAGCGCATCGTGTCGACGCGCGGGTACGGCGACATCGGCGCCCAGTCGGTGCTCATCAGCTCCATCAACGCCCTCGATGCCGCAGGCATCGACGAGCTGCGCCTCATGGTCCGTGAGCTGCTCTGGGGCGAGGGGCGCGACGAGGAGCGGATCAACTCGGTCCTCGCAGCCGACGACCTCCCGGTGCAGGGTTTCGGCGAGAGCGTCGTCATGAAGCTGTTCGCCATCGCCCACCCCGAGCACTGGCTGCCTCTCTTCACCCTCGCGGGGGACTCGGGCAAGATCGCGATGCTGGCGCGCCTCGGCGGCCCCGCCCGGTGGACCGAGGGCAAGTCGCGCGGCCGAATGCATGTCGAGACCAACGCGCTCCTGCGCCAGGTGCTCGACCCCCTGCTCCCGGACGATCCCTGGGGACAGGCGCAACTCGCCTACTGGCTCATGCGCCGCTCCGACAAGGCGCTCATGCCGGACCACGACGCCCTCGGCGAGGCGGCCAAGGAGCTGCTCATCGACGAGTCGTTCCTCCGCGAGATCCGCGCGCTGCTCGAGGAGAAGAAGCAGGTCATCTTCTACGGGCCGCCCGGCACCGGCAAGACCTTCCTCGCGCAGCGCCTCGCCCAGGCGCTGCAGCCGGACCCGGCCAAGCGCGACATCGTCCAGTTCCACCCGAGCAGCTCCTACGAGGACTTCTTCGAGGGCTTCCGGCCGCAGATCGACCACCAGGGGCAGATGGTCTACGAGCTGCGCAAGGGCCCGCTGGCGCTGCTGGCGGAGGCCGCCGAGGCGGACCCGCTGACGCCGCACATCATGATCATCGACGAGATCAACCGGGCCAACCTGCCCGCGCGTCTTCGGCGAGCTGCTCTTCCTGCTCGAGTACCGCGTCGCACTCGGTCAAGACGTCGTACCGGCCCGACGAGGGCTTCGAGCTGCCGCCGAACCTCTACTTCATCGGCACGATGAACACCGCCGACCGCTCGATCGCCCTCGTCGACGCGGCGCTGCGCCGGCGCTTCGACTTCGTGCCCTTCATGCCGCACGACGGGCCCGATGGAGGGCCTGCTCCGGCGCTGGCTCGAGGCGCACGACGGCCCGGTCTGGGTCGCCGACCTCGTCGACCGGGTCAACGAGGACCTGCGCCGTGCCCTGCGTGGCCCGCACCTGCAGATCGGGCACTCGTACTTCATGCGACCGGGCCTCGACGGCGACGAGGCGACCTTGCGCCGCATCTGGGACTACAACGTCTACCCGTTCATCGAGGACCAGCTCTACGGCCGGGAGCACGAGCTCGCCCAGTTCCGGTGGGAGAACGTCCGGGCCCGCTACGGACAGTTCGACCTCGCGATCCCGTCCACTGCGCACCGCCAGTCCGCGACATGACGATCGAGCTCCCGCCGATCCCCGAGCACGGTCGCTCGGGCCCGGTCCGGCTCGACCGGGAGACGCGCGCTGCACTCGTCGCAGCCGCTGGCGAGCGGCTGGTCATCCATGCGACCGCCGACCCTGACGTCGTGACGATCGGGGCGACGAGCTGGGTCGGCGCTCTGGCGGTGCCCGGTCTCGTGGTTCGGGTCATGCCCCGCGTCTCGGTCACCAACTTCTTCGCGATGCTCAGCGCCGGCGTGTCGCGCCGAGGCAGTTCGAGCACGAGCACGTCACCTGGAGCGACACGGACGAGCTCATCGACGGCGTCGCGTACTTCGCGATCCGGCTCATCGACGCAGCGACGATGCGCGGGCTCGTGCACGGCTACGTGGCACGCGAGGAGCAGCTGCGGCACGATCCGCGGGCGCCTGCTCGTCGAGGAGTTCGCCCGCCGCCCGTGGACGGCATCGGAGCCTCAGTGCCGGTACGACGACTTCACGTCCGACATCGAAGAAAACCAGCTCTTCCGTTGCACGCTGCAGGCGATGCTGGCCTGGCCGCAGCTCGCGCCGGACGTGCGTCGCGAGGCGTTCGGGTCCTGGGGCGCTTTGACGGCGTCTCGGACACCCCGGCGACGCATGCACGCAGTCCCCGTGCCGGTCACGCGGCTCAACGAGCACTACGACGACGCGATGCGCCTGTCGCGCCTCGTCCTCCAGGCGATGTCCCTGTCGCACGAGGCGGGCGACCAGCAGGCCAACAGTCTCATGGTCGACATGGACGACCTCTTCCGGCGTTGGATCGTCCAGGAGCTCGACCACCGCCTCGCGCCAGACCTGCGGATCGACGCGGACGAGGACGTCTGGCTCGACGAGGGACGCGCGGTCACCATGGCGCCGGACCTCGTCGTGCGCCGCGGCGCACAGGTCGTGCTCGTCGGTGACGCGTCCTACTCGATGGGGGCGGATGGCTATCTCGCCTCCCGCGACTACCTCAACCTCGTCGCGTACACCTCGGCCATGGGGATCCCGACCGGCCTGCTCGTGCACTGCAACTCGGACCGTGCGCCGGAGAACGAGATCGTCATCCGCAACGCCGGCACACGCATCCTGTGCCGGCCGATCCGGCTCGACGGGTCCTACACCGGCGTCTCCCGCTCCATCGACGCGCTGGCCGACCTCGTGCGCGAACTGGCCGAGTTCCCGGGGGAGTTCGTCATCCCCCAGATGCTCCGCACCGGCGTGCATTGACCCTTTCCGCAGGTGGCCGCAGGAGATGCCGTATGCCGCTGGGCTCAGTCGGGCGTGAACGCACAGAACTCGTTGCCCGCGGGATCGGCAAGAACGTCCCATCTCAGGTTGTCCTCGCCCTTCCTGCGCAGGCGAGTCGCTCCGGCCGCCAGAAGCTCACCGACGTCCGCGGTCGTCACGTCGATGTGCACCCGGTTCTTCGTCGTCTTGGCCTCTGGCACGGGCCCGAAGTCCATCACCTCGAAGGGGGCGCCGGGCACGTGCTGGAGCCAGCTGGACTCTGAGTCGTGCTGGGCCGTGACGCCGAACACCCGCGCCCACCAATCGGCGAGCTGCCGACACTCGTCGAGACCGCCCGTCACGTCCCACACGAGCTCGTAGAGCGGTCGCTCGACCGGTTGGTCGCGGACGAAGACGCAGAAGAGCTGGCCGTCGGGGTCCCGCATCACGGTCCAGCGCTGGGTGTCGTCGACGGCGACCGCGCCACCGGCCAGGGCCGGCTCGAGCGATGTGGCGTTGAGGTCGAGGTGGAGGCGGTTCTTTGCGGTCATCGGCTCCGGCACCCCGTTGACCCACACCATCACCTCGCCGCCACCGTCGGCTCGGCGCAGGCTCGCGTCGCCGTCGTCGTGGACGTGCGCCTCCCAGCCGAGAAGGGGCGCCCAGAAGGCGGCCAGCACAGGTGGGTCAGACGCGTCGATGCAGAGGTCCTTGTAGGTCGCGATAGCCATGCACCCCACCGTAGGCGGCCGAGGGAGGAATGCCTCACAGATCACACCCGCAACCCTTGTAAGAGGTGACTGCTCAACTACTACACTCTGTAGTACCGACAGCAAAGGGCCTGCCGGATCACCAACACGAGTCTGGAGTTGAGATCCATGGCCACCATCCACCACAGCGACCAGTCGACGTTAACGACGTCGACACCAAGCACCCCGCCGACGGCATCGTCACCTTCCAGGAGGAGATCGTCCGCTCGGTCTGGGCTCGCCGATTCCTCGCTGTCCTCCGCATCGTCATGGGCTGGACCTTCTTGTGGGCCTTCGTCGACAAGCTCTTCGGCCTCGGCTACGCCACCCCGTCCGCGCAGGCCTGGATCAACGGCGGCACGCCTGCACAGGGCTTCATGAAGGCCGCGCAGAGAGCGACAACCCGTTCGCCCAGTTCTTCGCGAACATCGCAGGCCCGTGGTCCGACTGGCTGTTCATGATCGGCCTGTTCGGCATCGGCATCGCGCTCCTCACCGGCGCGGGCCTCAAGATCGCCGCCTGGACCGGCACGGCGCTGCTGCTCCTCATGTACCTGGCCCAGCTCGCCTTGGTACGCCACCGAGGGGGCCACCAACCCGATCACCG
Organism: uncultured Actinomycetota bacterium; assembly: GCA_963826445.1. Classification (GTDB taxonomy): domain Bacteria; phylum Actinomycetota; class Actinomycetes; order Actinomycetales; family Dermatophilaceae; genus Intrasporangium. The sequence goes on along the minus strand of CAWGXD010000040.1, from coordinate 264,775 downwards.
ACTCTCACTGGATCGAGGCTCTCGGCAATCATCGTCGTCGCCGCCACCTACGCCGGCGACACCTGGGGCATCGGCAAGTGGTGGGGAAGGATCGTCGGCAACGGCATCCTTCGGTGACCGACCTGGCCCGTGACTGACGGGCCCCGCCACAGCGACCGCCCTTATCCCTGGGGGCGGTCGCTGACGTATGCCTCATGTGATGACGCGGCTGACCGGGCGTCAGCCGCTGACGCCATGGGCGGCCACATGCCAGAGCCGACCCTCGCCCCGGATCCCGGGCATGGCGTGCAGGATGGAACGCTCGGCCAGCTCCGGTGCGACCCCGAGGTCGACCGCGTAACGCAACGCCACGGCCGGGGTGCGGTGCGTCGCGTCGCGACAGTGGACGAGGACGCGCTTGCCCTCGGCGCGGAACTGCCGCAGGGCGGAGGACACGTCGTCGAGGACGAAGTCGAGATGTGGGTTCGAGTCCTCGGTGTCGTCCTCGTTCATCCAGACCTCGAGGTGGTCCCGCCGCGGGATCCCACCGGCGGGGACGTCGTCCAGACCGAGCGGGCTGAGCGACACGACGGCCTGGACGCCGAGCTCCACCGTGCGGGAGAGGTCGCTCATCGTGCCGAGAATGATGTCCGGGTCGATCGGATGCGGCAGGCCGAGCTGCGGGATCGCCGGATCTGCCATGGTTGCCACCGAGGGCCACGTCCCGGGCGTTCGTCCGCCGGACCACGTGGACACCGCGATCTCGACGAGGTCATGGGCGCGGTAGCCGGGCCACCCATGAACCACGCGGCGCCACTGGGTGGGGACCGCCGAGGCGCCGTAGCGAGCCCCGAGGAGGGAGCCGGCGATCGCGGCAACCGTGTCGGTGTCATGGCCGGCCCCCACGGCAGCCTGCAGCCCACGTTGCAGGTGCATGGCTGACGCATCGCCCCGATCGGTCGTCGTGATCGCCGCCCAGGCCGCCTGGAGCGCGGTCACGGTGTAGCCGTTGTTGACGAAACGCTTGGGGTCCTCCCCGGTCGCCTCCTCGATCCACTGCGCCCACTTGCCCGCGTGCGCTGGTGTGACCAGGTCCAACCCGGCCCCCAGGTCGAGTCGCCCCTCGGTCGTGGCCACTCGGATGGCCTCGGACCACAGGATGGAGGAGTCCGCGGCCAACGGGTCGGCGTGGGTCAGTTCGGCGATGGCCCGTGCGGCCCGCGCGGTTGCTGATCGATCGCCGATGTTCCAGATGCCGACGACCGACGTGCGCATCAGCGCCCCGTTGCCCGCGGTGAGGCCCGTGCGCTCGTGCAGCGCCCGGCTGGCGGCTGTCAGTCGCTCGTGAGGGCGGCCCTCGAGGCGCTCCGCCTCGGCAAGGACCGTCCTGGTCTGGGCGCCGACGTCGGTCGCCCCACGGACGAGCCACGCCGAGAACGCGTCCGCGACGGCGTCGAGGGCCGCGGCGCTGGTCAGGTCGACACCCCGAGCTGCGACGTCCGCGACGCACAGGGTCATCTGTGTGTCGTCGCTCCACTCGCCCGGCTCGTAGGGGCCCAGGCCACCGCCCTTCATCACCGCCTCGCCGATGGGTGGAGCGGCCATCTCGTAGGGCACGCCCAAAGCGTCTCCGCAGGCGCCACCGAGGAGCACGCCGGCAGCACGGTCGAGGGTGATCGGACGGTCCGCAACCATGGGCTGGCCTTTCGTCGACGGCACGGTCAGCTGAAATCTACGGCCGGTGGCCGGTTCGGTGGCACCGGGCGCCACGCCGTAGGATTCCGGCGTGCTCGCCCCGTTGACCGTGTCGCTCCTCGTCGCGTCCGGGGTGCTCGGACTCATCGCCGGGCACCACCTGGTCCGCAGGCGCCGGGTCGACGACCCCCTCATCCTCGTGGGCGCCGCGATCGAGCTGGGTCTCGTGGTCCAGCTCGTCTACGGCCTGACACAGGCTGGCGCGATCGGGGACGGCTCCGAGAGGGCGACATTCATCGCCTACCTGTTCACCGTTCTCGTCATCCTCCCGGTCACGATCTACATCGCGATCAAGGAGAAGACCCAGTGGGCCATGTCCGTCGTGCTCGGGGGAGCCCTTGTCGTCGCCATCCTCATCGCCCGCCTCCAGCAGATCTGGAGCCTCAATGCCTGACCCCAGTCCGGCCTCCCACACCGGCCGGGGACCGGGACGTCTCATCGTCGCGCTCTACGGGCTGCTCGCGCTCGCCGCGACCGGCCGCAGCGTCCTTCAGATCGTCGAGTACTTCGACCGGGCCCCGGTCTCCTATCTCCTCTCGGCCCTGGCCGCCCTGATCTACATCGTGGCCACCATCGGTCTGGCGCGGGGTGACCGCCTGTCGGTCCGCATCGCTTCCGTCGCCATCGTCATCGAGCTCATCGGCGTCCTCGTCGTCGGGGTCATCTCCGTACGCGGCCCCGGAGGCCTTCCCGGACAAGACCGTGTGGTCCCACTTCGGCCAGGGCTATGGCTACGTGCCCCTCGCTCCTGCCCGTCCTCGGCCTGCTGTGGATCCGGCGCAACCGGGCGCCCCGGACGGCGTCGATAGGGTGACCCGCCATGGATCACGCCATGACTGAGCAGACCCCTGAGCCGACTGAGCCGACGCTGCCCAGCGGCCCGTTCACCGTCCGGCCGGTCACGGCGCAGGAGGCGCAGACGACCCTGGTCGAGCTCGGCGGCAGCTTCCTGCAGACGCCCGCGTGGGCCCGAACCAAGCCCGGTTGGACTGCCGTCGCACCTCGGCTGGTTCGACGCGACGGGAGCCCGCGTCGGCGCCGGTCTGGTGCTGTCCCGCAACCTCCTCGCCTGCGACGCTCCTTCGCCTACCTCCCGGAGGGGCCGGCCCTGCCGTGGGACGCCGTCGCGACCGACCCCGGCGCATGGATCGACCCGCTCGTCGCCTGGGCGACGTCGGCGGGAGCGTTCGCCCTGCGGCTGGGCTTCCCCGTCGTGTCCCGCTCATGGCACCCGAGTCGTCAAGAAGCAGATCAGTGAGGGCGGGCTGATGTCGCTTCACGGCCCTCCCACCCACGATCGACAACCCGGTCGCGCACAGCCTCGAGACGTGGCTCGACCGCCAGCGCTGGCTGCCCATCGGCTGGGCGAGGCTGCCGCCGTCGGGCAGCCCCGCTACCTCTGCGTCATCGACCTCGACGGACGAGGCGGCGAGGCAGTCCTCAAGTCGATGAACCAGCAATGGCGCCGCAACGTCAAGAAGGCCGACAAGTCGGGCGTCAAGGTCCGGTCCATCGGCATCGACGGAGTCGACACCTTCCACGAGCTCTACGTGGAGACCGCCGAGCGCGACCACTTCGTCCCGCGGGCGAAGTCGTATTTCGAGCTGATGGTCCGCTCCTTCTCGGAGGGCGGCGAGCACGTCACGGGCCGGATCTACGAGGCGCACGTCGACGGGGACGTCCTCGCCTCGGCCCTCATGGTCCGGTTCGGCGACCGGTTCTCCTACCTCTACGGCGGGTCGACGAGCGCAACCGCGACGCCCGCGCCTGCAACGCGCTTCAGTGGCAGGCGATCCAGGACGCGATCGACGCGGGCTGCACGGCCTATGACTTCCGCGGCTTCAACACCTCGCTGGGCGCCACCTCGCCCGCTCATCGGCCTGCTCCTGTTCAAGCTCGGCGCCGGCGCCGACGTCGTCGAGATCGTCGGGGAGCGCGAGCTGGTGCTCAGCCGCTTCTGGCACTTCGGCGTTCGAGAAGGCGATGGCAGCTGCGGGTCGCGATCAACAACCGCCGCGCCGGTGCCAACGCCACCCCCGATGCCGACGTGTAGGGCGGCGTCACGGCTGGTGGAGCACGCACTCGGCCGTGCCGTGACCCGTTTGGATGGCGACGAGCTCGTCGTCGGCATAGAGCCGGCACTGGACCGTGCCTTGGCCATCCGAACCGGCGACGCCAACCATGAGCATCTCGGGTGGCGAGTCGAAGGTCACCAGGCCTGAGTACGGCAGGGTGACGTCTCGTGGGTGCAGGCCTGCACCGTGTCCGGGACCTTGACCGTCCACCGTGATCGTCGCGCGCGGGTCGCCGCCGACGACCTCGAGCCGGAACTGCGTCGTGCCCGGCGGGACCGCGTGCGTAGGAAGGTCGGTTGGCGACACATCCGGGACCTGGGGGCCATGAAGTTCGGTCAGGTCGACGGACCCGCCGCCCTGGACCTGCTCCATGCCCATCCCCCCGAACCCGTGACTCGTCACGCCATTGCTGTGCATCGCGCTCCCCAGCATCGGCAGGGCGAAGAACGCGGCGAGCACCCACCACCCCCCGTTTCTCCGGCGCGGGCGCGGTCCGGACACGCGGGTCCGGGGATCCGGAGCCCACGCAGTGGGCGGCAGGCCTCGTGCCGGCGCGTCACCCGGGAAGGCGACGTGGCGGTCCTGCTGCGGGTCGGGAGCCGCCGGCCTCGTGGTCATCCGTGCCCCTCTCAGGTGCTGAGCTTCACCCACTCCGACCCTACGCCGATGCGCCGGGTTCCGTCGGAAACCGGTTCGGACCGGACGCGGTCCCCGCATATCCTGTCGCCCATGCCCGAGGACCGTCCCACCGTGCCCCCGCGCGGGCAGGTCGGGGGCAGGTCGATGGGCGCCATCGGGGCGGGGGAGCGCGACGCCGCTCGCGGGGTGCAGGGGGACCCCGAGGCCGTATGCCGCTGAGCCCGGAACAGCGCGAAGCCCGCCGCGCCGCTCGGGCCGCGACGGTCCCGCCGATCACCTATCCCGAGCACCTGCCCGTCGTCGACCGCCGCGACGACATCGCCGCAGCGATCCGCGACCACCAGGTCGTCGTCATCGCCGGCGAGACCGGTTCGGGCAAGACGACCCAGATCCCGAAGATCTGCCTCGAGCTCGGCCGCGGTCTCGACGGCGTCATCGGCCACACCCAGCCGCGCCGCATCGCGGCCCGGGCCGTCGCCGAGCGGCTCTCCGAGGAGCTCGGCCGTCGAGCTCGGCACCGCCGTGGGCTACCAGGTGCGCTTCACCGACCAGTAGCAGCCGCGACACGCTCGTCAAGGTGATGACCGACGGCATCCTGCTCGCCGAGATGCAGCGCGACCGCGAGCTGCGCCGCTACGACACGATCATCATCGACGAGGCGCACGAGCGCAGCCTCAACATCGACTTCATCCTCGGCTACCTCAAGCAGCTGCTGCCACGCCGCCCCGACCTCAAGGTCGTCATCACCTCGGCGACGATCGACCCGCAGCGCTTCGCCGAGCACTTCGCCGACCCGGCGACGGGCGAGCCGGCCCCGATCATCGAGGTCTCGGGCCGCACCTTCCCCGTCGAGATCCGCTACCGCCCGCTCGTCGACCCCGACCGCCCCGACGGCGGAGGAGCGCGACATGGTGCACGGGCGTCTGCGAGGCCGTCGAGGAGCTGTGGACCGAGCGCCACTCCGGGCACGAGCAGCGACATCCTCGTCTTCTTCTCCGGCGAGCGCGAGATCCGCGACGCGGCCGACGCCCTCAACGGGATGAAGCTGCCCGTCACCGAGGTCGTCCCGCTCTACGGACGGCTGTCGGCCGCCGAGCAGCACCGGGTCTTCTCGTCGCACACCGGGCGGCGGATCGTCCTGGCCACCAACGTCGCCGAGACCTCGCTCACCGTCCCGGGCATCCGCTACGTCATCGACACCGGCACGGCGCGCATCAGCCGCTACAGCCAGCGCACCAAGGTCCAGCGGCTGCCCATCGAGCCGGTCAGCCAGGCCTCCGCCAACCAGCGGTCGGGCCGCTGCGGCCGCGTCTCCGACGGCATCGCGATCCGGCTCTACTCCGAGGACGACTACGACAGCCGCCCCGAGTTCACCGACCCCGAGATCCTGCGCACCAACCTCGCCTCCGTCATCCTCCAGATGACGAGCCTCGGGCTCGGCGACATCGCCCGCTTCCCGTTCGTCGACCCGCCGGACAGCCGCCAGATCACCGACGGCGTCCGGCTCCTCGAGGAGCTCCAGGCCTTCGCGCCCGAGGACGACCAGCCCGCCCGCCGGGCAGGGTCGGCGGCGTCCGGGACGCCGCCTCACGGCATACGGCCGCACCATCGCGACGCCTGCCCGATCGACCCGCGCCACGCGCGCATGGTCATCGAGGCCGACAAGCGCGGGCGTGCTGCGCGAGGTGCTCGTCATCGTCGCCGCGCTCTCGATCCAGGACCCGCGCGAGCGGCCGCAGGACAAGCAGGAGCTCGCCAACGCCGCGCACAAGCGCTTCGCCGACGAGACGAGCGACTTCCGTCACGTGGCTCAACCTCTGGGCCCACCTCAAGGAGCAGCAGGCGAGCTGTCAGCTCGCAGCGCCTTCCGCCGGATGTGCAAGGCGGAGTTCCTCCACTACCTGCGCATCCGCGAGTGGCAGGACCTCCACAGCCAGGTCAGGCAGGCCGCCAAGCAGGCCGGGCTCGACGTCAGCCGCGGGGAGCGTCCGCACGTCGGCGAGGGCGAGATCGACGCCGACGCGATCCACCAGTCGCTGCTCGCCGGCCTGCTCTCGCACGTCGGCGTCCGCGACGAGCAGAAGCGGGAGTATGCCGGCGCCCGCGGCACGCGCTTCGGCATCAGTCCCGGGTCGGCGCTCTTCCGCAAGCAGCCGCAGTTCGTCATGGCCGAGGAGCTCGTCGAGACGAGCCGGCTGTGGGCCCGGATCAACGCGCGCATCGACCCGGTGTGGGCCGAGCAGCTCGGCGAGCACCTCGTGAAGCGGCAGTACTCCGAGCCGCGCTGGTCGGGCAAGCGCGGCTCGGCCGTCGCGACCGAGCGGGTCACGCTCTACGGCGTGCCGCTCGTCGTCGGCCGCGTCGTCGGGCTCGGGCGGGTCGACCCCGAGCTCGCCCGCGACCTCTTCATCCGGCACGCCCTCGTCGAGGGCGACTGGCACGACCGAGCACGCCTTCCTCCGCGACAACGCGGCCCTCGTCGAGCGGCTCGGCGAGCTCGAGGCGCGCACGCGACGGCGCGACATCGTCGTCGACGACAGCACGCTGATCGCCTTCTACGACAAGCGGATTCCCGCCGAGGTGGTGTCGGGCCGGCACTTCGACACGTGGTGGAAGAAGGCGCGGCGCCAGACGCCCGACCTGCTGACCTTCACCGAGGAGCTGCTGCTGCGCGAGCAGCGCCGGCAGCATCGCCGACGAGGACCACCCGACGACGTGGACGCCAGGGCGAGAACGTCGCTGCCGGTCACGTACCAGTTCGAGCCCGGGTCGGCGCAGGACGGCGTCACCGTGCACATCCCCGTCGACCGGCTCAACCAGGTGACGCCCGACGGCTTCGACTGGCAGGTGCCGGGCTTCCGCGAGGAGCTCGTCACGGCGCTGATCCGCTGCCTCCCCAAGGGGATCCGCCGCAACCTCGTGCCGGCGCCCGACCACGCGCGCGCCGTCGCTGCCCGAGCTCGACCCGACGAGCGGGCCGCTGCTCGCCGGCGCTCGCGACGGTCGCTGCGGCGCCGGGCCGGGGTGCGCCGTCACGCCCGACGGACTTCGAGGTCGAGCGGGTGCCGCCCCACCTGCAGGTCACCTTCAGCGTCGACGGCCCGGACGGGCGAGCCCGTCGCGACGGGCAAGGACCTCGAGGCCGTCCGCGACGCCGCCAGCGCCGCAGCTGCGCCGGCAGGTGAGCCGCGCCGGGGTCCGGCGTCGAGCGCGCCGGCCTCGACGGCCTTCCCCGACGACGGGGTGCCCGAGACCTTCGAGAGCGCCGAGGGCGTCCAGGGCTACCCGGCCCTCGTCGACACCGGGTCGGCGCGTCGACCTGCGGGTGCTGCCGACCCGGGCCGAGGCCGACGCCGAGCACCGGCTCGGCGTGCGGCGGCTGCTCCTGCTCGGCATCACGCCCGCCGTGGAAGCAGATCCTCGCGCGCCTGACCAACACCCAGAAGCTCGCCCTCGGCCACAACCCGCACGGCAGCGTCCCGGCCCTGCTCGACGACTGCCTCGCGGCCGCCGTCGACGCGATCCGCGACGACGCCGTCACCGACCGCGCCGACCACGCCGTGCGCACCCGCGAGGACTTCGAGTGGGCGCTGTCGGCGGTGCGGACCCACACGACGCGCCAAGGTCGTGCAGGTCGTCGGCCTCGTCGAGCCGATCCTCGCCAAGCACCTCGCCCTGACGAACCGCCTCGCCGAGCTCGACCGCTCGAGCAGCCCGGCGATCCGGCCGATGCTCGCCGACGTCCGGGCGCAGCTGCGCGAGCTCGTCCGACCGGGCTTCGTCGCCGACACGGGCTCTGCGCCGGCTGCCCGACCTCGACCGCTACCTGCGGGCGATCGCCCACCGCCTCGACAAGGCGCCCGCCAACCTCGCCCGCGACGCCCAGGCCCTCGAGCAGGTCGACCTCGTCGAGGGCCGCTACGCCGACCTGCTCGACTCGCTGCGCCCGACCCAGCGCGGCGCGGCCGAGGTCGTCGAGATCGGCTGGATGATCGAGGAGCTGCGGGTCTCGCTCTTCGCGCAGACGATCGGGACGGCCTACAGCGTCTCGCCGCAGCGGATCCTCAAGGCGATCGCCAAGGTCGCGCGCCTGACCCGCGCGGCTCGGCCGGCCCGCGACGCAGGGAATCATGGGACGGAGCGGGGCGTTGCACCGCATGACGATCCCGTACGACGAAAGGCCAGACCCGTGCAGGACCCGACCGAGCTCTTCCAGTTCGAGAGCGACACCTCACCGAGCCCGCTCCAGGAGCTGCAGGCATCGGTGCTCGTGCGTCGCCCTCGGCGGATTCATCGACGCCGGCCACACCCAGCGCCTGCATGGCCGACCACCTCCTCGAGGCGCACGAGTCGCGCGTCATCGCCTCCTTCGACGTCGACCAGCTGCTCGACTACCGCGGGCGCCGGCCCGCCATGGTCTTCGACCGCGACCACTGGAGCAGCTACGACGACCCGAGCCTGCTGCTGCACCGCGTCGTCGACAAGGAGGGCGTGCCCTTCCTGCTCCTCGTCGGCCCCGAGCCCGACTACCAGTGGGCCCGCATGGTCGAGGCCGCACGATCGCTCGATCCGGGCCTTCGGGGTGGACCTCACCGTCAGCGTCCACGGCATCCCCATGGCCGTGCCGCACACGCGTCCCCTCGGCGTCACCGCGCACGGCACGAACCCGCGCCTCCTGTCCGGCAACGACCCGGCCTTCGGCACCGTGCAGGTGCCGGCCAGCTTCTCCTCCCTGCTCGAGCTCCGCCTCGGTGAGGCCGGACACGACGCCATCGGCTTCGCCGTGCACGTGCCGCACTACCTCGGCCAGAGCGAGTTCGCCGACGCCGGCCGTCCTCGGGCTCGAGCGGATGCAGCGCCGCCACCGGCCTCGACCTCGACACTGACGCGCGCTCGCGGCGACCGCAGGCCTCAACCGTGCCGAGATCACCCGGCAGATGGAGGAGTCCGACGAGATCACGGCGGTCGTGCGAGCCCTCGAGCAGCAGTACGACACGTTCCTCGAGGGCCGCCAGCAGCGCAACCTGCTCGCCACCGACCTGTCCGACCTGCCCACGGCCGACGAGATCGGCGCCGAGTTCGAGGCCTTCCTCAAGGACGTCGCCGACGAGGGCGACGAAGCCCCGGGGTTGGACGGGTCGGACGGCGCGGACAGCCCCAAGGGCTGAGCCGCCCGATAGCGCACGGCGTGCTCAGCCGGCGCGTCAGTGCCCTGCATCAGCGCGCTCGATCGCGCCGCTCGCCGGCGTGCGACCGAGGCCTGCCGCGAGCCGAGCAGGGAAGTCATCCGGGAAGCCGTGACCGAGACCGGGAACCAGGTCGAGCGTGAAGGGGCCGGAAGGCCCCGAGTCGAGTTCCTGCTCCAGCCCCACCACGTCCTCGGCAAGCTCGTCGTCTGCTCCAACGATGATGAGTGCCGGGCTGAGCTGGTTGCGCGACGTCCGAGCGGGGAGCGTGCCGACCGATGCGGCCGGGGCCACTGCGATGACTCCGGACACCGGAAAGGGGTGGGCTGAGAGGGCCCATTGGAGTGCGACCCGGCCACCCGCGGAGAAGCCTGCTGCGACGGTGGGCAGCGACCGGAGCCGATCCGGCAGCAGCCGGTGCGCCTCCGCGATCTCAGCAGCCGCGCGTTGCGGGTCCGGCCACGACCGGTAGCGAGGCGACGTCAGTTGCGACGAGCGGATCGCCAGCACCGCGCAGCCGTGGCTCGTCGCCGAGCCCCAGGCGGCCATCGCGTCGTCGGCGTCCTCCTCGGCTCCATGGAGCGCGAGGACCACGCCCCGTGGGGTGGCGGCGGGCAGCGCCAACCGGTCACCACTGCGGTTCTGGTCCGCGTTGGCCCGCTCCCACTGTCCGCGGGAGGACTCGACCAGGCCGGTGAAGGGCCCGAGCTGCCGCAGGCCCGCCAGGTCGTCGTCGTCCACGAGGATCCGGGGGATCCCACCAGGAGCCGGCGGCGTGGGCGGTGGCGAGAGTGTCGAGGGCCTCGTCGTGGTTGCCCAGGGAGCCGAGCAGGCAGGCCCTGAGGTGGGCCAGTTCGGCGCGCCAGGGCTGCAGCTCGGCGGACGACTCGGTGATCAGGTCGATGGCCTCACTGCGCCGGTGCTCGGCGTAGAGGCGAAAGACGGTGTCACTGAGCGTGCGGTACTTCTCGCGGGGGTTGATGGGGATCTCCGTCGGGTCGGTCATGTGATCGGTCATGTGGTCGGTCGGGTGGTCGGTCGGGTGGTCGGTCGGGTGGTCGGTCGGGTGGTCGGTCGGGTGGTCGGTCATGAGACAGGGTCACTCCTTGGCCTCGCTCCATCGGCGGATGACGGAGTGTCGGCGACGAAGCGGACCTCGTCGGTGCCCGCCCACGTGCGGGCAGCGCTCGTGAGCGTGCCTCGACCGCGGTCCGCCGCGGCTCGTCCGCGTGCTGCTCGGGCACGTGGACGAGCAGCTCGTCGTGCAGGCACAGCACGATCTGGCCCGCCGAGCGGGCGCACCGCGTGACGCACCGTCGCCGCCCACGCCTTGAAGAGCTCGGCCGCCGACCCCTGGATGATCGCGTTGCGCGCGTAGCGCCCCCGGGCTGCGTCGGCAGCCCGTGCCGAGAACTCGGCGCCGCCGGCCGGCTCCGCGGCGTCCGGTCCGCCCTCGCGGATCGCCGGCACGAGGCACGCCGCCGAAGCGGATGAGCCGACCGCCCCACGTGCGCACCGGCCGGCGGGCCACGCCGTCGGCGTAGGCCCGGTCGAGCAGGCCCATGGCGACCGGGTAGGCGCGCTCGAGATCCTTGAGCGCCTCGCCCGCCGCGCCGGACCGCTGGCCGTACATCGCGGCGAGCACGGCGACCTTGGCCATCGGGCGGTCGGCGCCCAGCTTGGCCGCGACGGGTGCGTAGAGGTCGTCGCTGCGGGTCGCCTCGGCGAAGGCCCGGTCGGCGCTGACGACGGCGAGCACGCGCGGCTCGATCTGGCCGAGGTCGGCGCGGACGAAGACGTGCCCGGGCGCGGCGCAGATGGCGGGTCGCAGCGGAGCGGGCAGGTTGTGCAGGCCGTTCTGCGCCGTCATGCGCCCGGCGGCGCCGTCGCACGCGGTCCAGCCGCCGCGGAGTCGGTCGTCCGCGCCGACGTGCTCGTCGAGCCAGCGGTAGCCGTAGGTCGTCGCGATGCGCTCGTCCTTGCGCCAGCGCAGCAGCGCGTCGACGAGTGGGTGCGTGTGCCGGTAGGGCTCGAGCACCCAGGCGCGGGTGTTGGGCACGTCGACCCCGACGGACGAGAGCAGGTCGCGCACCTGGGCGGGGTTGCGCAGGTCGGTGCGCTCGCGGCCGGGAGCGTGGCGCAGCACGAGCGCGTCGCGCTCGGCGCGGATGCGCGCCGCGTCCGCGTCGTCGCGGGGTCGTGGCCCAGCCGAGGCCGCGATGAGGTCCTCGGCCGCGCGCACGGTCGACGGGCAGCCCGTCGCGCTCGAGCTCGAGGCAGAGCACGGCCGCCGCGGACTCGGACCACACGGTGCGCTCGAGCCGCGCGGCGTGCGGGCCCGCCGATGCGCCGCAGCGCCTCGCGCTGGGCGCGTCTGGCACTCGAGGGCCAGCACGCGCCAGCTCGCGCAGCCGCGCGCGTCGGTCGCCCAGCCCTGCAGGGCGTCGGCTCGCAGGTGGCCCGTCGGCCGTGAGCAGGTCCGTCCGTCACCGGCCCGGCGACGTCGAAGAGGTCGCCGTCGAAGCCGCTCGAGCCGGGGCGCCGGGGGAGCGGGACGTCCCGCCTCGTCGAGCCCGCGGCAGCCGGCGACGACGTGGCCCGGGGTGGCCGCACCAGCCACCGTGCACGATCGGTGCGCCTCGGCGAGGTCCCACGTGCGCGACACGTCCACGCCGGCGCCGACGACGCCGCGCAGCCCGTGGCGCGGCCGACCACACGACCCAGCGCGGGTCCGACGGACTCGACCAGTCGTCGACGAACCGGCGACGCCACCTCGGCGAGCGGCCACGGCTCGTCGAGACCCGGCCCCACGGCATACGCCCCGTTGCGGGCCGACGACGAGCGCGACGAGCGCTGGGCCGCAGGCTGCCCACTCGGCTGGTCAGTCAATGGAGCCCGCGATCCGACGCGACGGCCTCGCGCAGGATCTCGGGCGACGTGGCGAAGTTGAGCCGCAGCATGCCCGCGCCGCCCGCGCCGAAGCATCGGACCCGTCGGAGAGGGCGACCCGTCCACGCTCGCAGCACCGGGCCGACGGGGTCGTCGCCGAGGCCGAGCGCCCGGCGAGGTCGAGCCACGCCAGATAGGTCGCCTCCGGCACTGACGAGGCGCACGCCGGGCAGCTGCTCGGCGACGAGCTCGGCGAGCAGGTGGCGGTTGGCGTCGAGCTCGCTGGACGAGGCGGTGGACCCAGTCGCGCCGTCGCGGTAGGCCGCCGTCTGCGCGATGACGCCGAGGTGGCTCGCGCCGAACGTGACGAACGGGTGCAGGCGGCCGACGTCGGCGACGGGCCTCGGCGTCCAGGGACGATGAGCGCCGGCCTTGAGGCCGGCGAGGTTCCACGCCTTGGAGGCGGACGTCACGGTGACGCCGCGCTCTCTGCGCCGGCGACGGTGAGGTAGGGCGTGAAGGTGCTGCGCGGTACACCAGCGCGGCGTGGATCTCGTCGGAGATGACGCGCACGCCGTGGTCGTCCGCGACGCGGGCCAGCGCCTCCAGCTCCGCGGAGGTGTGCACCGTGCCCGTGGGTTGTGCGGGTTGGACAGCAGGTATGCCGCCCGGGCGCCCCCCGCGGTCGCCCGCGCGAACGACGTCGTCGAGGCGACTCGAGGTCGAGGCGGCGCGTCCGGCGTCGAGTGGCGCCTCGACGACCCGTGCGCCCGATGGAGTCGATGACCTCGTAGAAGGCGTTGTAGACCGGGGGGCTCACGACGACCGGGCCGCCCGGTCCGTGAAGAGCCTCGAGGAGGTGAGCAACGCCGGTCAGGACGTCGGCCACGCGACAGATCGTCCGCGGGTCGCTGTGCCAGTCCCACTCGGCGTCGCGCGAACGCGGCGAAGGCCTCGGCGTACTCCTCGTCCAGGGCGTAGCCGGTGTCGCCCCGCGTCATCGCGTCGGACACGGCTTCGACGACGGCCGGGCACGGCTCACAGTCCATCTCCGCCACCCAGAGCGGCAGGATGTCGCTCGGGTGGGCGCGCCACTTGAGGCTCGTGCGAGAACGCCTCAGCTCGTCCGCCGGGGCCGTGAGGATGCGGTCCGTCATGGTCACGAGCCTAGGAGAGCACACCGACGTCTCGACGAGACGAACCGGGGGTAAGGGGTACGGAAGCAAGGGTCGCCAGATGGCCTCGTGCGCGTCGCGGATCGCGTAACGTCAGCCCGGTCCGGACAGTCGAGGACAGGGATGTGCGCCCTTGATCGACGAGACGAACTGTTTCAGGGAAGGGAGCCACGTGGGCATCTTCGGATGGGGTAAGGATGAGACGCAGGCAGCGTCGGACCGCACCGCCGCTCAGGTGCAGGAGGTTGCGGAGCACGGGTCTGGCGGCAGCGCGCTCGAGCGAGCGAGGGGCGCCGACGAAGGTGGCCTGACCGGCGCAGCCACGCGGTTCCTGGAGCGGCTGCTCGACGTCGGGATCGATGGGAAGGGACCGTTCGACTCCGCGCACACGGTGGCGGACCAGGCCTTGAAGGACGCCGGTGGTGATCCCGACGAGGCCATCCGGATACTCCATCGCCAGCACCGCCGCCTCGGGCTGGCCGGGGGCTTCGTCACCGGGTTCGGCGGGTTCTTCACCATGGCGGTCGCCCTGCCGGCGAACGTCCTGGAGTTCTACCTCCTCGGCACGCGGATGACCGCCGCCACGGCTCGGCTCCGCGGTTACGACATCGACCAACCGGAGATCCGGTCGGCCGTCCTGCTCACCCTCGCTGGCGCCGACAGCGACGACCTGCTGAAGAAGGCGGGCGTCTTCGCGGCCGGCGGTAGCCTCACGGCTGTCGCGCTTGAGCGGCTCCCGGCGCCGGCGCTCATGGTGCTCAACAAGGCGATCGCCTTCCGTCTGCTCGGACGCCTCGGCTCGGGCATCATCGCGAAGCTGGGTCGCGCGGTGCCTGTTGTCGGCGGGCTCGTCGGCGGCGGCGTCGACGCGTACATGTTGACCCGGATCGCCAGTCAGGCTCGCAGGGAGTTCCCCGCGGTGGCGACGTATGGCCGGTAAGCGGCTCAAGCTCATCGCCACCGTCGCCTCGGTGGTCCGCGAGTCCACGCGGCCCGGCGCACCGAGCCTCTCGAGCCGGGTGCAGGCGGTGCCGAGACTCGTGCGGGCAACGCTCAGCGGCCGCTACGGCGGCACGACGCGGGGTCGCCTCGGGTTGCTCGCCGGCGCGGTGGCCTACATCGTCTCGCCGGTGGACCTGGTGCCCGAGGCAGTTCTCCCCGTGCTCGGCACGGTCGACGACGCTTTCGTCATCTCGTGGGCGATCAAGACGCTGGTGGAGGAGACGGACCGGTTCCTCGCATGGGAAGCCGGCGAGGGTCGCGGCGGCTCAGGTCGCGGCTCCTCTCGACCGATTCGTGGAGGTGTCGTGGTCGAGGCTGACAGGGCTGACGGGACTGGCCAGGCAACCGGGGACGGCGGCGGCACGGCCAGCGCGGATCACCGGCAGGCCCGCGCGACCGGAGCCGGGCCGCGCCCCGGCGTCGAGGCCAGGCAGGCTGCGACGAACTACGTGCTCGAGACGGTCCGCAAGCGACTGGAGCGGTGACACGGCGGCAGGCATGCAGACCTGCTGCCGGACGTGTCCACATCCCCCGGCGCGCGCCGAGCACCGTCCACAGGAAGGGGGTAGCTGCTGTCGCGGCGAGCTCTGGACGGCCAGTGTCGCTGCATGCAGAAGATCTCCGTCTCCGGACCGGCCGAGCTGGTCACCATCGTCCCGTTCCACCTCGGGTTCCGGCCTGAGCGAAGTGTCGTCGCCATCTGCCTCCGGGACAGGGCCTTTGGTCTGGTGGCCCGGATCGACGTGGTCGGCAGCCCGCACGCGGCGGAGGCAGCTGCGCAGCTGACCGAGACGATCCGGCGGGACGGCCCGACCGCGGTGGCGCTGGTCTCGTATGAGAGCCGGCCGGGAGAGGCCCGGCCCCTCGCCGCCGCACTCGGAGCGGCGCTGGGGCTGGCTGGCATCCCGGTCACCGAAGACATTGTGATCCGCGATGGGCGCTGGTACTGCCTCAAGGTCGACGACTGCCCGGACGAAGGCGAGGACCTGCCAGCGCCCGCCGATGTGCCCGCTGTCGCGGGCTACGTGGCCCTCGGTCGAGCCGTCCTTGCCGACCGCGAGGCCATGGAGTCCCTCGTCCGACCGGCGCCCGAGGCCGGCGACTCTGGGTCGGGCGTGGGGGAGGCCATCGAGCAGTGGCGAGTCAGCTACCACGCGGCACTGCGAACCCGGTCCCTGCGATGGGTCGAGCACGAGGAGACGAGACCGCATTCCCAGGATGCGCAGCCCGACCGTCCGACTCGGTGGGACGTCCTCGCGGATGAATGCTTCGGAGCGTGGGGCCGGCTGTTGGACGGCGGCGAGCCGACGGACCTTGACCCGCTGCTGCCAGCCCTTGTCGGGCCGCTCGACGACAAGGACCTCCGGGACGCACTCATCGCCTGGGTGTGCCCGGGGTGGCTGCCCCCCGATGCCTTCGATGATCGGCTGCGCCGGCGGCTGGACGCACTCGGCTCGCCCGTGGGCCAGCCGGGGCACATGGGGCAGACGGGGCAGGGCGTGGAGGCCCCGGCCGACGTTGAAGGTGCTGCAGGCGTCGACGACTTCCCGTGCGAAGACCGCCGGGTCGAGCACGCCCTCGAGACCCTGTGCCGGGCCACGCCGGCCCGGTTCGCCGCGCCGGTGCTGACGATCGCGGCTTCCCATGCCTGGTGGCGCGGTGACGGCACGAAGGCCGGCATGTGTGTCGACCTCGCCCTCGAGATCGAGCCGCACCACAAGCTGGCTCGGCTGATGCGGCTCAGCCTGGACCACGGTCTACGGATGCCGGCCGCCTGACTCACGCGGACAGCCCACTGCCGGTGTTCACACCGTGGACGAGGACAAGGGAGTCGGCCACCTGGTGACGTACAGTTGGCCCAGGTCATGAGTACCAGCGACAAGCCCCGGCTCGCTGGTCGGCAACCCTCCTTCGCGGTGGGGTGCCCCGGGTGAGGACCTGGCCGCACCGTCCCGGGTGCGTGCAAGCGCGAGGACCGAGGAGTACCGCCGATGACCGTCACCCACCGGACAGCCGAGCACGCGTCGACCCGCGCGCACGCCCGGGACCGCGACGCGTCCGATGGCACCGCGTCGTCCGGACACGTACGGCTGACGCCCGGCGACCCGACTGGCACCGGCGCCGCGGCGGCGTCGGGGCCTGGCGTCGATGGCGACCCTGTGGGGTCGCGCAGTTCGCCGACATCGGTGACGTGGAGCTCGAGCGCGGGGGCGTGCTGCCGCGACGTCCGCATCGCCTACGAGACCTGGGGCCCCTCAACGCCGCTGGCGACAACGTCGTGCTCGTCGAGCACGCCCTGACCGGCGACAGCCACGTCGTCGGGGAGGCCGGTGAGGGCCACCCGTCGCCCGGGCTGGTGGAACGCACTGATCGGCCCGGGCCGTCCCGTCGACCCCGACGGTGGTTCGTCGTCGCCGTCCAACGTCCTCGGCGGCTGTCAGGGCAGCACCGGCCCGTCGAGCATCGCACCGGACGGGCGGGCCTGGGGCAGCCGTTTCCCCTACGTGACGGTCCGCGACCAGGTCGACGTCGAGGCCCGCCTCCTCGACGCACCTGGGCATCCGCCGCGTCGGCGGCCGTCGTCGGCGGCTCGATGGGCGGGATGCGGGCCATCGAGTGGGCGGTCACGCATCCCGACCGACGTCGACCGCTGCATCGTGCTCGCCTCGACGGCCTACGCGACGGCCGACCAGATCGCCTGGTGCCAGCCGCAGCTGCTCGCCATCCGGCACGACCCCGACTTCGCCGGTGGCGACTACTACCGCACCGGCCGCTCGCCCGAGACGGGCCTCGGCCTCGCACGTCGGATCGCCCACATCACCTATCGCACCGAGTCCGAGCTCGGCGAGCGCTTCGGTCGCGACGCCCAGCTCGGCGAGGACCCGCTGCGCGCCGGTGACCGGGGCCGCTTCGCGGTCGAGAGCTACCTCGACCACCACGCCGGCAAGCTGGCCCGGCGTTTCGATCGCCAACTCCTATCGTCGTCCTCACCGAGGCGATGAACTCCCACGACGTCGGCCGGGGCCGCGGAGGGGCTGCCGGCCGCGCTCTCCCGCGTCAGGCCGAGTGCACCATCGTCTCGGTCGACACCGACCGGCTCTACCCGCCCCGGCTGTCTGACGAGCTGCACGATGCTGCTGCCCACGTCGGTGCGGGCGCACATCAGCTCGCCGTACGGTCATGACGGCTTCCTCATCGAGGAGGACCAGGTCGGTCGGATCATCCGGGCCGCGCTGGCGCGCGGATCGCGGCGTGGGACGAAGTCACGCATCGCTGACCTCGACGCGCCTTCCCGGACCCGCCTGCGCCGCCCATTTTCGGGTACGGTGCGAGCACTGGTTATTTCCGTCCCAAGGAGGTCCGGGAAAGTGGCCATTGTCGTTGGTTATGTCGCCACCAAGGAAGGTCGCGCGGCGCTCAAGCGAGCGGCCGAGGAATGCGTCCTGCGCGGCACGAAGCTCGTCGTCATCAGCTCGCACCGAGGTGGCAAGGACTTCGACGCGGACGAGGCCGCCAGTTCGAGAGCGAGCTGGCCCGCGTCAAGGGCGTCCTGCAGGAGAAGGGCCTCGAGCACGAGGTGCGCCAGCTCGTCCGCGGCAACGACCCCGCCGAGGACCTCATCTCCGTCGCCGAGGAGGAGAAGGCCGACTTCATCGTCATCGGCCTGCGTCGGCGCAGCCCGGTTGGCAAGCTCATCCTCGGCTCCAACGCCCAGCGCATCCTGCTCGACGCGAGCTGCCCGGTGCTTGCCGTCAAGGCGCGACTGAGCGCAGGCGCGACCGGGTACCGGGGCAGGCCCGGGCGGCCGGTGACCCGGAAGTCCGTCACTGCTGACGGCGCAGCAGCGCGTGAGACGCACATCGGCACTCGTTCAGAGGGGTCGGCGGTGAACTCGTTTACCCGCCGACCCCTCGGCGTTTTATAATGTCCGATGTACCGGATCGCACGAGGCGCACCGAGAGATCGACGCAGGGACTCGACTCCGACAGGCCAAGCACTTCCGGCACCGAACCCCCATTCTCGTTCGTTGTGATGATGCATGCCCGGCGCCGGGCGAGCAGAACGACGACCTCCCGTGCGACGAAAGGCGACTGCCTCCGTGCCGAAGGCAACAACCGCTGAAGCCCCAAGACCCTGCCGAAAGTGTTCCAGCACGACGCGATCATGCAGCTGCTCGTCAAGGGCAGCGCCACGGGAACCATCACCGGCACCGAGATCGCCCGGCCCAGGTCGATGCCGAGCTCGACCTGAAGCAGATGAAGCCGGTGCTCACGACCCTCGAGGCCCACGACATCGAGATCGTCGTCGACGCGCCGCACCCAGCACGACGAACGAAGACCCGCACAGGGACCAAGGGAGGCACTGTGGCCACCGCTCGCAAGACGACCGCCGCGGCCACGAAGTCCGCGACCCGGACCACAACCAGCAGGACGACCAAGTCGGCGAGCAAGCCTGGCTCGCTCGCGACCGGTGCGGCCAGCGACCGAAGCCCGGCGCGAGCGAGGCAGATGCCAACGCCAAGCCGGCCAAGAGGGGCGAAGCCCCGAAGGGCGCTGGCGCCAAGGCCGGCAAGGTCGCCGCCAAGTCGACGACCAAGGCGGCGACCGCGAAGAAGGCGACGACCAACGCAGGGGTCGCCAAGGCGGCGGCCAGCCCGGCGAAGAAGACGACGGCCAAGAAGGCGACCAAGTCCACGGCCGCCAAGAGCGCCAAGGCGGACCAGGGCGCGGCTGCACAGGCCGACGGGACCGCCGCGGACGTGGAGGAGGACGACGCCGAGCCGGAGGAGGCCGTCGAGAGCGAGCTCGAAGAGGTCGAGGTCACCGACGTGGACAGCCCCGACGAAGTCGCCGAGACCGAGACGGACGATGAGGACGACGAGAAGGCCCCGCCGCACCCACGGCCCAGCCCGAGGCCCAGGAGACCGAGGAAGTCCGGCTTCGTCATCCGCGACGACGACGAGGACGACGCCCCCGCTCAGCAGGTCGTGACCGCCGGCGCCACGGCGGACCCGGTCAAGGACTACCTCAAGCAGATCGGCAAGGTCGCCCTGCTCAACGCTGAACAGGAGGTCGAGCTCGCCAAGCGGATCGAGGCCGGCCTCTTCGCCGAGGAGAAGCTGAACTCGGGCGAGAAGCTGGACATGAAGCTCAAGCGCGAGCTCTGGTGGATCGCGCAGGACGGCAAGAAGGCGAAGAACCACCTCCTCGAGGCCAACCTGCGCCTCGTCGTCTCGCTCGCCAAGCGATACACCGGCCGGGGCATGCTCTTCCTCGACCTGATCCAGGAGGGCAACCTCGGCCTGATCCGCGCGGTCGAGAAGTTCGACTACACCAAGGGCTACAAGTTCTCCACGTACGCGACGTGGTGGATCCGGCAGGCGATCACCCGCGCCATGGCCGACCAGGCCCGGACCATTCGCATTCCGGTCCACATGGTTGAGGTCATCAACAAGCTCGCTCGCGTGCAGCGGCAGATGCTGCAGGACCTCGGTCGCGAGCCCACCCCGGAGGAGCTCGCCAAGGAACTGGACATGACGCCCGAGAAGGTCGTCGAGGTGCAGAAGTACGGCCGTGAGCCCATCTCCCTGCACACGCCCCTCGGCGAGGACGGCGACAGCGAGTTCGGTGATCTCATCGAGGACTCTGAGGCCGTCGTTCCGGCTGACGCGGTCAGCTTCACCCTGCTCCAGGAGCAGCTGCACTCGGTGCTCGACACGCTGTCCGAGCGAGAGGCAGGTGTCGTCTCGATGCGCTTCGGGCTCACCGACGGCCAGCCGAAGACCCTCGACGAGATCGGCAAGGTCTACGGCGTTACGCGTGAGCGGATCCGTCAGATCGAGTCCAAGACGATGAGCAAGCTGCGCCATCCCAGCCGCAGCCAAGTGCTCCGCGACTACCTCGACTGACGCCGCCGATGTCGACGCTGGGGCGGGTCAGGCCCTCATCACGGCGCCTGGCCCGCTCCATGCGGAGCAGAGCCGTCGCGGCGAAGGTCCCAGAGGTCTGCCGGACGAGCGCCTGATCGGCACGCGTCCGCAGTCTGGGGCTCCCTATCCGCGTCGGCGAAGGAACCGTCCCAGCCGACCCGTCAGCTCACGCCACACCGAGACGCCCTCAGTGGGCCACAGGAAGGACGTGACCCGGGTCGTCCACGAGCGGGTGCCCGCCACCTGTCGACGGATCGAGCGGATGTCCCGATGGAGCTCCTCCGTCTGCTCGGGAGTCGTCCGCTCGGGCCGGTCGTAGCGAGCCCGTTCGAGGGTTGCCGTGACCCGTCGCATCGCCGACGCGTGCGCGTCGTCGAGGTGCCCGTCGGTGATGTAGCGCTCGCGGGCAGACCGTAGCGTCGCTCCCGGTGGCGCGGACAGACCGAGGTCGTCGAAGTGCGAAATCAGGGCGTCCCACTCGATCTCGACGAGGTCCTGGCGGGTGACGGCGCGACGCCGGCGCAGGCTGCGGACGACCCAGGCCGTGAGCGGCATGAGGAAGGTGCCGAGCACCACGACGAGAACGGCGATGAGGATGACGAGATTGGTGCCGGTCAGCCACTGGGCGACCCAGGACGTCGTCGCCGATGAGCCGGCATTCTCACCCTCTTGGAACTGCCGCTCGGTCCTCGTCTGGGTGGCCGTGCCGGTGGCCGTAGCGCCGGGTGCTGTCGCACCATCTCCCGGCGTGACCTGACCGGGCACCGAGTAGGCCGGCGGCCCGGATCGTGAGGCGGTCGGCTCGAACCGCAACCAGCCGGAGCCCTCGAAGTACAGCTCGGGCCAGGCGTGCGCGTCCGAGGCCCGGACGATGTTGGAGCTGCCGTCACGGGTGCCCGGGATGAACCCGATGGCCATCCGCGCCGGGATCCCCTGGGCCCGGGCCAGCATGATCATCGCTGTCGCGAACTGGGTGCAGTAGCCGCGCCGGGTCTGGTAGAACGCAGTGATCGGGTCGAGCTCCTGGCCGTTGTCGTTCCTCGGTGGCTCGCCGAGATCGAGGCTGTACGTGTACCGGGTCGTGTCGCGCAGATGTCTCTGGATCGCCACGGCCCGGTCGTAGTCGGTGGTCGCGCCAGCAGTCACATCGTCGGACCACCTGTGGACCAGGTCGGCCGCGACATCTGGGATCTCGAGGTCTTCCGGGAGGATGTCCGGGGAGGTGGGCGCTTCGGCTGCGCGCAGCTTCGAGACCGGAGGGTTCACGTCGGCATAGGTGACCTGGTACGAGTCAACCGTCCGCTCCACCCGGATGTCCCGCGTCACGGGGTCGATTCGGAAGGCGGTTCCCGCGATGTCTGGCGTCACCACCGGATACGGCGCGGCCAGCCTCGGCGCCTTCAGGACGTTGTGACTCACGGTCATGATGTACTCGCGGCGGTCCGACTGCGGGGGCAGTGGCACCGGCCGGTCGGGGCCCTGCCCACTCCGTCCGGCGACTCGCCACTCGCCGCGGGAGTAGAACGAGGTGGCGACCACCCGGAGCGGGACGTTGGCCGGCCCGGTCGAGGTGTACCGGAGGATCGGGGTCTGGTCGGTGTTCACGAGGCTGTTGCGCAGGTCGATCGTGTCGTTGAAGCCGACGGTTCCCACACCCCCGGATCCCGGCGAGCGACCGAGACCGTCCGTCAGGTAGTGGGGCGGGAAGTGCGGCACCAGCACGGGGACGACCAGGGCCGCGACGACAGCGAGGGCGCCGAGCCTGGCCGCGCCACCGGTCAGCGCCCGCAGGGCGGACGCGTTGTCGGAGCTCGCTTCACCTCCGGTGACGTCACTGACGCTCGTCGTGCTCCACCGGCCGAAGGTCGCCCGGGCGGTCGTGTGCAGCATGACGAGCCAGAGCGCGACTGGAACGACGAAGTAGCGCACCGCGGAGGCGGCGTTGCCGTTGGCGGCGGTGATGAGATAGGCCGTCAGCAAGGGGAGCCCGGCCGCAGCCGGCGCGCGCCAGGTCGCCGCCATCGCGTCGACGAGCACGGCGATGAGAGCGACGGCGGCGACGAGGTAGAAGGCGACCCCATCGGTGAGCGGTGCGGGCGCGGAGTTGCGCTGGATCGTCTCGATTGCCTCGAGCCCGAGCGAGTTCGCCAGCTCGACGGTCCGTGCCGTTGGTATGCCGTAGCTGAAGGTGTCGCCGGTGAAGCGGAGCAGCACGACGTAGAGCACGAGGACGAGCTGGACCAGCACGATGAGCAGTCGCGACCGCGTCAGTCCTCGGAGCAGGAGTCCGAGGGCGGCGGTCAACCCAATGACGAGCATCGCCTCCGAGAGCCACCTCGCGCTGGTGAACAGGCTGGTGATGGGGTAGACGGCCGCGAGCGTCGCCAGGGCCGCCAGGACGGTGATCCGCCATCGGCGACGCGTCATCGCGCGCCCCCCACGGTTGCGGCGGTGAGCACCGCCCAGGCACGGGGGACGTCCTCGTCGCGCCCGACGGCGATCGCGCGCCAGCCAGCGAGTCGGAGGGTGTCGACGTGGGGCTCTGCCTCGTCCGGGCCGAGGGTGCCGCCACCATCAGCCGTCACGGGGCTCTGCCCGAACGCACGGGAGTCCAGGACGAGGGCCAGACCGGTCGTGCCGGGCTGGCGCAGGCTGGCGAGCCGGCCCGTCACCTCGTGGCCGCGCGGACCGACGATCGCCACGACGAAGCCGCCCGTGGCGGCGAGTCCCTGGGCGGCGCGCAGCAGCAGGTCCTCGGTCGACTTCGGACGGAGCGCGGTGACGGCCAGGACGTCGAGGATCTCGTCGAACTGGAGGGTGTCGGCGACCCGCCCACTGTCGACCGTCTCGGGGCAGACGAGGTGAACGGCATAGCCGGACTCGCACAGGTGCGCGGCGATGGACGCGCAGGCGGACACGGCCCACTCGAACGAGCCGGTGGCCCCGCTGCCGCCGTGGGCGTCAGGACGGGGGTCGAGCAGGACGACGGCGCGGCGCTGGGCTGGTCGGTCCTCCTGGCGAACCATGAGGTTGCCGGTCCGGGCCGTGGCCGGCCAGTGGATCCGGCGCAGGTCGTCGCCGTCGCGGTACTCGCGGATGGTCACGTCGTCCTCGCCGTGCATGGCGATGAGGTGCGCCAGCTCTCCTTCGGACCCGACGCCGGAGCTCGGCTGGCGGCTGGCCGACAACGGGTGGACCTGGGGCAGGATGACGAGGTCGGCCGTCCCCTCCAGGACCGCATTGCGCGTGGCGAGGCCGAACGGGTCCTGGACCTGCACGGCCAGCGGCCCGAGGTGGTGGCGCCCGCGCAGGTGCGACCGAACGGTGTAGTCGATGATCCGGACGCGTGCGGGCGGGATGCGACCGACGACGAACCGCGGGCGGTCACCGAGAACGTAGTCGAGCCGCTCCTCCGCGAGGAAAACCGGCGTGGTGTTCGTCGAGACGTTCTCGAAGGCGAGGGCGACGTGCGCGTCCTGGCCGACGGTGATCCGGTCCGGCGAGATGTGTCGCTCGATGCGCATCCGCGTCTTGCGCGTCCGCACGAGGAGGGCGCTGATGTAGGGGAGTGCCACGAGCAGCACGCCGAAGCGGGTCAGGTCCCGGAACCCGAAGATGATCCCCGCGAGCGAGAGCGTGAGACCCGCGCCGACAAAGGCGCGTCCTCTCGTCGTGAGCAGTCCTCGAAGCGAACGCATCTCGACCTCACCGGGTGCTGGACGGCACCGGCACCTGCCGCAGCAGGTCGGTGACGACCTCGGCGGTCGTCCGCCGGGCGAGCTGCGTCTCGCTCGAGGGCATGAGCCGGTGGGACAGCACGGCGACGGCCAGCGACTGGACGTCGTCCGGGATGACGTGGTCGCGTCCCTCGAGGGCGGCCTGCGCCCGGGCCGCCCGGAGCAGGTGGAGCCCTGCACGCGGCGAGGCCCCGAGGCGCAGTGACGTGGTCGACCGCGACCGGGTGACGAGGTCGACGATGTACTGCCGCACGGCCGGACTGGCATGCACCTGCGTCACGGCGGCCACGACGCGGTTGATGGTATCGGCATCGGTGACCGCACTGAGGTGCTCGAGCGGCGATTGCGCGCTGTGGCTGTCGAGCAGGGTCAGCTCTGCCCGCGGCGACGGATACCCCATCGAGATTCGCGCCATGAAGCGGTCCCGCTGGGCCTCGGGGAGGGGATAGGTGCCCTCCATCTCGATCGGGTTCTGGGTCGCCATGACGATGAAGGGCGCCTTGAGCGGGTACGTCGTGCCGTCCACCGTGACCTGCCGCTCCTCCATCGACTCGAGGAGTGCGGACTGGGTCTTCGGCGAGGCCCGGTTGATCTCGTCGCCGACGACGACGTTGGCGAAGATGGCGCCCGGACGGAACTCGAACCGTCGGGCGTCCTGGTTGAAGATGCTGACGCCGGTCACGTCACTCGGCAGCAGGTCGGGGGTGAACTGGATGCGTCGGACCGATGCGTCGATCGACCTGGCCAAGGTCTTGGCGAGCATCGTCTTGCCCACGCCGGGCACGTCCTCAATGAGCAGGTGTCCACTCGCGAACAGGACCGTGATGGTGGTCCGGACGACCTCCGGCTTGCCCTCGATGACGCGCGTCATCGCCCCGAAGAGCCGATCCGCCACGTTTCTGACGAGGTCGAGATCTTCGGTCGTATCCGTTCCGGTGGTGTCCGTCGTCACGCTGTCCTCCGTCTGTCCCTGATGGGAACCGTCCATGGTCCGGTGTGCTCCCGCGTCGTGTCCGCTTCGCCAGGCACCAGAGTCTGCGTGAGGCGACGTGGACGTCACGTGATCTTCTCCCATCAGGCCGCGGCGCCGGAAGTGAGCGGACGGTCGTGACCGGATGGAGATGTTCTTACCCCACCGGCGTCGAACGGGTGCACCACTTTCCTCCACCAGTGTCCCCCGAGTCGTTGTGGGCGTCACGCAAATAGCCTCCATGGGCTGCCTCAGCACGGAAGATCCACCAGAAACGACCCTGCCGTATGCCGCTGAGCTGGCCCGTGCGGAGGGAACCATGCGTGCGGGGCGCGCTCAGCGGCATACGGCTCCACTTCACTCCACCGCCTTTGACGTGCGAAAACACTGCCAAGAAGGCACTGGTGGCGGGGTTTCCTTCGTTGACGGTGGGGCAAAGTGGAGTATGGTGGAGCACCAAGGTGGGCAGTGGGGACGCCGACGGGTCGACGTAGGGGAGGTGGCGGACCTGTGTTTCTCGGGACGCACACGCCCCGGCTCGACGAGAAGGGCCGGCTGTTCCTGCCCGCCAAGTACCGCGAGCGCATGGCGGGCGGGCCTCGTCGTCACGCGGGGGCAGGAGCGCTGCCTGTTCATCTACCCGATGGACGAGTTCGTCAAGGTGGCCGAGCAGATGCACCAGGCGCCGATGACGAGCCAAGGCGCGCGCGACTACATGCCGCGTCTTCCTCGTCCGGCGCGTCCGACGAGGTCCCCGACAGGCAGGGCCGCTTCACCATCCCGGCCAACGCTGCGCCAGTACGCCGGCCTGGACCGCGAGGTCACCGTCATCGGCGCCGGGTCGCGGCTCGAGGTCTGGGACAGCGCGGCCTGGAACGCCTACCTCGAGGCGACGCGAGCAGAGCTTCGCCGAGACCGAGCGAGGAGGTGATCCCCGGCCTCTTCTGAGCGCTCTTCCGGGCGCACGACCAACGCCCTGCAGACCTGCGCGCCGGCCTCCAGCCGCTCCGCTCCCGAGACGACTTCCCCCGTCCCGGGCGGGGAAGCGGATGGGGACCAGCCCGCAGGTCGCCGCCCCCATGCCACCGGACTCCACCAGACCTCGGCGTCCGGCCACTCGAACCACCGCTATAGCCCCACTAGCACATGGCACCATCAGCCACGCACCACCGCCGACCACGCGCTCCAGCGCGGGCAGCGAGAGAGCGACCAGCATGACCGACCGAGGACCGGCGCACGGCGCCACGTCCCCGTCATGCGCGACCGGATCCTCGATCTCCTGCGCCGGCCCTGTGCCGCGACGGCGCCGTCCACGTCGACGGCACGCTCGGCATGGGCGGCCACGCGGAGGGCGTCCTCGAGCGGTTCCCCGAGGCCCGCCTCATCGGGATCGACCGCGACGGCGAGGCGCTCGCGCTCGCGGGGGAGCGGCTCGCGCCTTCGGCGGACCGGCTCACGCTGGTCCACGCCGTGTACGACGAGTTCGCGGCGGTCGTGGCCTCGCTCGGGCTGCAGACCGTCGACGCCGACGCTGTTCGACCTCGGGGTCTGCTCGCTGCAGCTCGACGAGGAGGACCGCGGCTTCGCCTACCGCGTCGACGCCCCGCTCGACATGCGGATGGACCAGTCGAGTGGGCATGACCGCGGCCGAGGTCCTCAACACCTACGCCGCTCGACGCGCTGACCCGGATCCTCCGGGACTACGGCGAGGAGCGGTTCGCCCGCAGATCGCGCGGCGGTGGTCCGGGACCGGGTGACGCGAGCCGTTCACGACCTCGGGCCGCCTCGTCGAGCTGCTCCGCCGGTCATCCCGGTGGCCTCGCAGCGCCAGAGCGGCCACCCGGCCAAGCGGACCTTCCAGGCCCTGCGGATCGAGGTCAACGACGAGCTCGGCGGCGTGGGCGCCGCGCGGTCCCGGCCGCCATCGACGCGCTCGCGGTGGGCGGCCGCATCGCGGTCCTCTGCTTACCACTCGCTCGAGGACCGCATCACCAAACGGGCGATCACGGCAGGGGCGACCTCGAGCACGCCGCCTGGCCTGCCGGTCGAGCTGCCGGAGCACGCCGCATACCTCCGGCTGCTCACCCGCGGTGCCGAGGAGCCGACGACGCCGAGGTCGCCGAGAACCCCCGGGCCGCCTCCGCCAGCTCCGGGCCGTCGAACGAATCCGCGACACCGGGACCACGGCGACCACAGCCGTCCAGCGCCGGGCGACACCGAGCCAGGCACCATCGAGCCGCGCCACCACGAGCAGGCGTGCACACAGGAAAGGAGCCGTCCGATGAGCCAGGCCACCGCCACCGCCAGGCCGCTCCGGTCCCCCGCGCGTGCCCCGCGGCGCGGTCCGACACCGGCACCGCTGCGAGTCATCCCGGCCCGCATCACGACGACGGGCAGCGGCGCCTTCGCGGCGATCTGCGTCACGCTGCTCGTCACCGGGCTCATCGCCCTGCTCGTGCTCAACACGGCACTCGCCAAGGGCTCGATCGAGCTCGGGGAGCTGCAGCGTGAGTCGCTCCTTCTCAGCGAAGCCGCCGGCAACCTCGCAGGAGGAGATCGACGGTGCCTCCGCGAGCGGGCGCACTGGCCCAGAAGGCGAGCCAGCTCGGCCTGGTGCGGTCCAACGAGCGTGCGCACATCGACATCGCGACCGGCAAGATCTCGGGAACCGCCTACCCGGCGAGCCGGTCCCTCGCCTTCGCGGTCGTGACAAGTCCCACTCCGGTGGCCAAGTCGAGGCGACCAAGCCAAGGCCTACGCGAGCTCGCGCGCCAGTCGCCACGCCCGCCGCCACGCCGCCCACGCCGACGATCCGCAGCCAGGCCTTCGGCCACGCCACCGGGACACTGGGGCCGACGAGTCCCACCTTGCCCGCACGGCCCAGACCCAGGCCACGCCGAGCCAGACCACGCCGACGAGGTGATCCGTGACGCACTCTCGAGGACCAGCATCCAGGTCCGCTGGGACGCCTGGTCGCCTGGGGCGTACCGGCGCCGTCGGCCGCGTCGGCCAGGGGCGCGGTGCCGCCACCCGGGCATCGGACCAGGCTCGCACAGCGGCCGGCCGCCAAGCGCAGGGACGCGGTGCCCAGCGTCCCGCGAGCCCGTCGCAGCGCAGCACTGAACAGCGCACCCGAGATCGCAAGCAGACTCCGCGTCCCTCGACCCCGAGTCCTCGCGGTCGGGGCCCAGCGCCACAGCGTGGGGCCTCGCGCTCGCGGACCGCGGCGGCAGCGCCGACTGCGCATCGCCGTGGCCAATCCGCGCGGCCGCGCACGGGTCATGTTCATCGCTGCGCTCTTCCTCTTCAGCGTCTTCGCCGCGCAGCTGCTGCGCATCCAGGCCTTCGACGCCTCGGCCACGCAGGCCGCCGCCCTGTCCAAGCGCCTGATCAAGCTGCACACACCGGCGATGCGTGGCCAGATCCTCGACACGAACGGCCAGGTCCTGGCCGACAGCGTCGAGCGCTTCACCATCGCCGCCGACCCGGTGGCGATCCAGTGCTACGTCAAGGTGCAGGGGGAGTGCGGGTGGCAGGGCGTCCACCAGGCGGCGGCGGACCTGGCACCGAAGCTGGGCCTCGACGTCGCCCGCCTCACCACGCTCTTCACCAAGCCGAACACCCGAACGTCATCGTCAAGAAGGACGTCACTCCGAGCGACTGGCGGCAGATCCAGGCCCTCGGCGTCCCCGGGATCGCGGCAGAACGCACGGCCAAGCGCCTCTATCCGACCTCGATGGCGCTGGGCCAGCTCGTCGGCTACGTCAACGCGGCGGACCAGACCGCAGGGGGCGGCGTCGAGCTCATGCTCGATGGGACGCTGGCAGGCAGGTCAGGCACGACGGTCGCAGAGCGGGCGCAGAACGGCGCCGTCATCCCCGGCTCTCAGCGGGTCGACCAACCAGCGGTGGATGGGCCGAAACGTCAGGCTCACCATCGACTCCGATATTCAGTGGTACGCGCAGAACGCGCTCGCCAAGCAGGTGACGGCCGTCAAGGCCGAGACGGGGACGGCGATTGTCCTCGAGCTGGCGACGGGCTATATCCGCGCTGCCGCCGAGCTACCCGACGTTCGATCTCAATGACCTGTCGTCGGCCTCCACGGCGGCCCTGCGGAACCATGCCTTCGAGGACGCCTTCGAGCCCGGATCGACCGGGAAGCTCATGACGATGGCTGCGGCGCTGGAGCACGGCGTGGTGATGCCCGACACGGGCGTCATCATCCCGAATCGGCTGCCCGGGGCGGGGATGAAGTTCAAGGACCACGAGAACCACGGCACCGAGCAGCTACGGCAACCGGCGTCATCGCGAAGTCGTCGAACCTCGGCACCATACTCGTCGGAGAGCGAGTGCAGCCGGCCGCGATGGAGCAGATGTACCGGAAGTTCGGCGTCGGCCAGAAGACCGAGGTCGGCTTCGCCGGCGAGTCGAGCGGCGAGCTCGCGAAGGCGAGCGACTGGAACGCACCGCAGCGGTACACCGTGCTCTTCGGCCAGGGATACGCCCTCGACCGCGGTCCAGGCGGCCAGCGTGTTCGCGACGGTGGCCAACGGGGGCATCCGGATGCCGCTGTCCCTGGTCGAGGGCACGTACAACGACAGTGGCACGTACGTGCCGGCCCCCTCGGGGCAGGGCACCCGCATCGTGTCGGAGCGGACGGCAACCCAGCTGAGCCGGGCACGCGCAGAGGGGGTCACGGGCGAGAACGGGACCGCCTTCCGACGCCGCGCATCGCGGGCTACCGCGTGGCCGGCGAAGACGGGAACAGCTGATCGCTACGACGAGAAGCTGGCCGCTACAACGGCTTCACCGCGTCGTTCATCGGCTACGCCCCGGCCGAGAAGCCGAGTAATCGTCGCCGTGTTTATCGAGCAACTGCAGGCCGGCATGTTTGGCGCGAGCCTGGCCGGTCCGGTGTTTAACCAAGGTGATGACCTATCTCCTCGAGCGGGAGAACACGCCGTGGAGCACGCCCTCGGACCTCACGTACCACGTGTGGGCGGAGAAGAGTCTCCCGCCGGACGACCCCCACGTGCTGAGCGACGCCCGGGCTCGCCGGGACGGCCTGTAAGTTGGGCTGACGTGTCACCTGACCTATCCGACCCTCGACGTCGGGCGTGTCCCTGCGCGTCCTCGCTGAGCGCAGTGGCGGCGTCCGCGGAGCACCTGACGTCCCTCCGGACCTCACCGTCACGGGCGTCTCGCTCGACAGCCGGGCGGTCCGGCCGGGTGACCTCTATGCCGCCCTTCCGGGCAGCACGTTCATGGGGGCACGGTTCGTGGGTGATGCCGTGCGCCTGGGCGCCGTCGCCGTGATCACCGACCATGCAGGGGCGGCCACCATCGAGGAGCACGGGCCGCCCGGCGTTCCGGTCCTCGTCAGCGACAGTCCGCGAGCCCGCCTCGGTCGCATCGCCGCGACCGTCTATGGCGACCCGGGGTCGGACCTGACGATGATCGGGATCACCGGCACCAACGGCAAGACGACGACCGCCTACCTCGTCGAGTCGGCCCTGCGCGCGCTCGGCCAGCCGGACCGGGCTCATCGGCACCGTCGAGACGCGCATCGGCGACGAGCGGCTCGACTCGCGCCCGCACCACCCCCGAGGCGACCGACCTGCACGCCCTGCTCGCCGTCATGCGCGAGCGGGGCGGCCGACGCGTGCGTCATGGAGGTCTCGAGCCACGCGCTCGCACCAGCACCGCGTCGACGGCGTCGTCTACGACGTCGCCCTCTTCACCAACCTCTCGCAGGACCACCTCGACTTCCACGCACGCGATGGAGGACTACTTCGGCGCGAAGGCCGTCGCTCTTCACGCCCGAGCGCTCGCGCGCGGGGTGTCGTCTGCGTCGACGACGAGTGGGGCGCGCGGCTCGCCGCGCGAGCCGACCGTGCCCGTACCCGTCACCTTCGGCGTCGCGCCTGCGCTCGACCGCAGGCGCAGACTGGGTCGCTGCGCCGACCGGCGCAGGGCCGGCCGGCGCTTCACGCTCGCGCGGACGCCGCACCGGCGGTGCGTCGAGCTCCTCGTGTCGCACCTGCCCGGCCACTTCAACGTCGCCAACACGGCGCTCGCCGCCCTCGCGCTGCTCGACGCTCGGCCGCTCGCGCCGACCGGGTCGAGGCGGCCCTCGGCCGTGCCGCCCGTCGTGCCCGGGCCGCATGGAGGTCGTCGCCGGCCGGTGCGGCGGACCGCGCCCGCGCTGCGTCGTCGACTTCGCGCACACCCCCGATGCCGTCGACGCCGCCCTGAGCGCGCTCCGGCCCGTCGACGCCCGGTCGGCTCATCGCCGTCCTCGGTGCCGGCGGCGACCGCGACCGGGGCAAGCGTCCCGGCCATGGGCGCGGCCGCGCGCGGCCGGGCCGACGTCGTCGTCGTCACCGACGACAACCCGCGCTCCGAGGACCCGGCCGAGATCCGGGCCGCGGTCCTCGCGGGCGCGACGGGTCGGCCGCGGGCGGCGAGCGGCGCCGGGGCGACGGCGACCGTCATCGACGCCGGCTCGGCGCGTTCCGAGGCCGATCGCCGAGGCCATCGCCCAGCGCCGTCGCTGGCCGCGGCGCAGCCGGGCGGCGCCGCGGTCGACACCGTCGTCGTGCTCGGCAAGGGACACGAGAAGGGTCAGGAGATCCACGGAGTGAAGCACCCGTTCGACGACCGCGACGCCGTGCGCGCCGCCCTCGCAGCCGTCGGCTACGCGACGGAAGCCATCGGTGATCCCGCATGACCCTCGCGAGATCCGCGACCTCACCGGCGGCGCGTCCATCCGGCACGCCGGCACTGCCGACGACATCGTCGTCGACGGGCGCCGTGATCACCGACTCGCGCGAGTGCGGCCCGGGCAGCCTCTACGTCGCCCGGGTCGGCGAGCTCGCCGACGGGCACGACTTCGTCGCCCGCCGCCGTCGCGGCCGGGCGCGGTCGCCGCCCTGACCTCGCCGCGCGGTCGACGAGCGTGCCCTGCGTCGTCGTCGACGACGTCCAGACCGCGTTCGGCCGGGTCGCGCGCGGCGTCGTCGACCGGGCGCCCGAGCTGCGCGTCGTCGGCATCACCGGCTCGTCCGGCAAGACGATCGACCAAGGACCTCCTCGCCTCGGTGCTCGCCACCGCCGGGCCGAGACGGTCGCGCCGGTCAACTCGCTCAACGGCGAGATCGGCGTCCCGCTCACCGTGTGCCGCGTCACGCCGACGACCCGCTTCCTCGTCGCCGAGATGGGCGCCCGCGGGATCGGCCACCTCGCCTACCTGACGACATCGCGCCGCCGCAGGTCGCGATCGTCCTCAACGTCGGCACCGCGCACGTCGGGCGAGTTCGGCTCGCGCGAGAACGATCGCCCAGGCCAAGGCCGAGCTCCCGAGGCGTGCCGGCCGGAGGGCCTGTCGATCCTCAACGCCGACGACCCCCTGGTCGCCGCGATGGCGCGGGGCACGCAGGCGCGCGTCCAGCTCGTCGGGCCGCTCGCGCCGACGCGGACGTGCGCGCCGAGGACGTCCCGCTCGACGACGCGCGGCAGGGCGGCATTCACGCCTCGTCTGCCCGGCAGGGCGCGCGCCGAGGTCTCCTTGCGGCAAGCGGCGCCCACCACGTCGGCAACTCACTCGCCGTCGCGGCGGCGGCGCTCGAGCTCGGCATGCACGCTCGACCGGCGTCGCGGCGGCGCTCTCCGCAGCCGAGGCCGCGAGCCGCTGGCGGATGGAGGTCACCGAGCGCCCCGACGGCGTCGTCGTCGTCAACGACGCCTACAACGCCAACCCCGACTCGATGCGCGCGGCGCTCGACGCGCTCGCCGCCATGGCGCGACGCGGGCGCGCGCTGGGCCGTCCTCGGCGAGATGCTCGAGCTCGGGCGACGGCGGCGACCGCGAGCACGCCGCCGATCGGGGCGTATGCCGCCGGGCTGGGGATCGACCACGTCGTGGCCGTCGGCGACGGGCGCGACGGCGCCGTCGGCGTCGGGCCGCCGGGCGAGTGGGTCGCCGACGCCGACGCGGCCTACGCGCTCCTCGAGGCGCGAGCTGCAGCCCGGCGACGTCGTCCTGCTCAAGTCGAGCCGCGACAGCGGGCTGCGGTGGCTCGGTGACCGGCTCGCCGGCACCGGCGAGTGGGCCGATGGCGACGAGAGGACGGTGACGCGTGAAGGGTGTCCTCGCGGCGGCCGCGTTCTCACTGCTCATCTCGCTGCTCGGCACCCCGCTGTTCATCAAGTTCCTCGTCAAGCGGGGCTACGGCCAGTTCATCCGCGATGACGGCCCGACCGTCGCACCACACCAAGCGCGGCACCCCGACGATGGGCGGGGCGGTCATCCTCGCCGCCACCCTCGGCGCGTACTTCAGCGGCGCACCTGGTCACGCTCACGCCGCCCGACGGCGAGCGGCGTCCTCGTCCTCTTCCTCATGACGGGTCTTGGCATCGTCGGGTTCCTCGACGACTTCATCAAGATCTCCAAGCAGCGCAGCCTCGGGCTGCGATCGCGCGAGAAGCTCGTCGGCCAGACCCTCGTCGGCGTCATCTTCGCGGTGCTCGCGCTGCAGTTCCCCAACGAGCAGTACCGCACGCCTGCCTCGCCGTTCATCTCCTTCGTGCGCGACACGAACATCAACCTCGCCTTCGCGGGCACCCTGGTCGGGATGATCCTCTTCGTCATCTGGGCCAACCTCATGATCGCCGGCACATCCAACGGCGTGAACCTCACCGACGGCCTCGACGGGCTCGCCACCGGGCGTCTCGACGATGGTGTTCGGCGCCTACGTCCTCATCAGCATCTGGACCTACAACCAGAACTGCCAGACCAACCCGGGCATCAAGTGCTACGAGGTGCGCGACTCCCATGACCTCGCGCTCGTGGCCGCGGCCGGCATGGGAGCCTGCTTCGGCTTCCTCTGGTGGAACGCGACGCCCGCCAAGATCTTCATGGGCGACACCGGCTCGCTCGCCCTCGGCGGAGCCCTCGCCGGCCTCGCCATCACGACCCGCACCGAGCTGCTCATCATCATCCTCGGCGGCCTCTTCGTCCTCGAGGTCGCTCTCGGTCATGGCCCAGGTCGCCTCGTTCAAGACGACCGGCAAACGGGTGTTGCGGATGGCACCGCTGCACCATCATTTCGAGATGGTGGGCTGGCACGAGGTCACCGTCGTCGTCCGCTTCTGGATCATCGCCGGGCTCTTCGTGGCCCTCGGGCTCGGCATCTTCTACGCGGAGTGGGTGGTGGGGACGCAATGATCTTCGATCCCGCCTACGAGCCCCGGGAGGGGCTGACACACCGGGACGCCGACTGGTCCGGCCTCGCGTCCTCGTCGTCGGTCTCGGCGTGTCCGGGTTCGCGGCCGCCGACGCGCTCGCCGAGCGCGGCGCACGCGGTCACTGCCGTGTCGCGCGACGTCACCGACGCGATCACCGAGCGGGCCGCCGATCCTCGAGATCCTCGGCGTCGACGTCCGGCTCGGGCCGGAGCACCTGCAGTGAGCCGCCCGAGGGCACCGAGCTCGTCGTCACCTCACCCGGCGTGCCGCCGCACGACCCGCTCATGCTCGCGGCAGCCACGCGCCGGGATCCCCGTCTGGGGCGAGGTCGAGCTCGCCTGGCGGATGCGCGCGCCGTCGAGGGCGCGGCGCCCTGGCTCACGGTCACCGGCACGAACGGCAAGACGACGACCGTCAACATGCTCGCCTCGATCCTGCGGTCGGCCGGCTTGCGTGCGACGTCGGCCGGCAACGTCGGCACGCCGATCCTCGAGGCCGTCCTGCACCCCGAGCCCTACGACGTGCTCGCGGTCGAGCTGTCCAGCTTCCAGCTGCACTGGCAGCGCTCGGTCTCCGCCGTCGCATCGGCGGTGCTCAACGTCGCGCCCGACCACCTCGACTGGCACGGCTCTACGCCGAGTACCTGCGGGCGAAGGGCAAGATCTACGAGAACACCCATCTCGCCTGCGTCTACAACGTCGCCGACATCCAGACCGAGCAGCTCGTCATGGAGGCCGACGTCGTCGAGGGCTGCCGGGCCATCGGCTTCACGACCGGCATCCCGGCGCCGTCGATGATCGGCGTCGTCGACGACGTGCTCGCCGACCGCGCCTTCGTCGAGCAGCGGCAGCGCGTCGGCGGCGGAGCTGTGCACCCTCGACGACCTGCGGGCGACGCACCGTCGGTGGCGCCCCACTACGTCGCCAACGCGCTCGCCGCGGCGGCCCTCGCCCGCGCCTACGGCGTGGGCCCGATCGCGGTGCGTGACGGCCTGCGGGCCTTCCGGCCCGACCGGCACCGCATCGCCGAGATCGCCACGGTGCACGGGGTGCGGTTCGTCAACGACTCCAAGGCGACCAACCCGCACGCCGCCGCCGCGGCCATCCGCGTCCTTCGACTCCGTCGTCTGGATCGCGGGTGGCCTGCTCAAGGGCGCCGACGTCGACAGCCTCGTCGAGGAGATGGCCTCGCGGCTGCGCGGCGTCGTGCTCATCGGCGCCGACCGCGCCAAGATCGCCCAGGCCCTTTCCCGACACGCACCGGATGTCCCGGTCGTGGACGTCGCCCGACACCGACACTGGGGTCATGGATCGTCGTCGTCACTCAGGCCGCGCGCCTCGCCCAGCCGGGCGACGTCGTGCTGCTCGCGCCGGCCGCCGCGTCGATGGACATGTTCACCAACTACAGCGCGCGCGGCGACGCCTTCGAGGAGGCGGTCCGGCGGCACGTGGAGGCGCGCGGTGGCGAGCTGTGAGCTCGTGACCACCGGCCGACGAGCGGCGGGCGCCGGCACGAGGCCGCCGCACCGACCCACGAAGCAACCTGCCAGGAAACCAGCCGCCCGAGCCACGCCGCGGAGGGACTGGGTCGGCTGAGGGTGATGGGGGTCCGTCACTCCTGCACTTCGGCAAGCTCGAGTCGCCCCTCACGACGTACTACCTGTTCCTCGGCGCACGACGACGCTCGTCGTCTTCGGCCTCATCATGGTCTTCTCCGCCTCGAGCGTCGAGGCGCTCCTCGCCGACAAGGCGTCCTACAGCGATCTTCGTGCGCCAGCTGCTCTTCGCCGTGCTCGGGGCGGCTGTGCGCGGCGTGGCGGCCCGGGGCTCGACGTGCGGTGGTGGAAGCGACTCGCCGGCGTGTCCCTCATCGGGGCCGTCGGCCTGCTCAGGCGGCCGTCTTCGTCCGCCTCGGCTAAGCATCAACGGCAACCGCAACTGGCTGGCCCTCGGGCCCATCCAGTTCCAGCCGTCGGAGTTCGCCAAGCTCGCCCTCGTCCTCGTCGGGGCCGCTCATCTTCGCCAACAAGTCGGCACGCATGGTCGGCAACTGGCTCCACGTCGTCCTGCCCTACCTCGTGCCGATCAGCGCCGTCGTCCTCGCGCTCGTGCTCGCCGGGCACGACCTCGGCACGGCGATGGTCGTCCTCGGCTCATCATCGCGGCCGTCCTCTTCGTCGCCGGGCGCGCCCAAGCGGCTCTTCGCGTCGGCGGGCGCTCGGGTCGTCGCCGGCGTCGTCGTCCTCGTCACGACCAGCAGCAACCGCACGGCCGCATCAGCAACTGGCTTCGACCCGACCTGCCAGACCGACCCCGACGGCTGGTGCGGCCAGTCCGTCCACGGCCTCTACGCCCTCGCCGACGGCGGCTGGTGGGGCGTCGGTCTCGGCGCGTCCAAGGAGAAGTGGGAGTGGCTTGCCGAGGCCCACAACGACTTCATCTTCGCCATCATCGGCGAGGAGCTCGGGCTGCCGGGCACGCTCATGATCCTCGTCCTCTTCGGCGTGCTGGCCTGGGCCTGCTACCGGCTCGTCAGCGCGCACCCAGGACCGCTTCGTCCGCGTCGCCTCCGCCGGCATCATGGCCTGGCTCATCGGCCAGGCCATCATCAACATCGGCGCGGTCATCGGGCTCTTCCCCGTCATCGGCGTGCCGCTCCCGCTCGTGTCCGCCGGGGGTTCCTCGCTCGTGACCACGCTGCTCGCCCTCGGCATGCTGCTCTCCTTCGCGCGCAACGAGCCCGGCTGCCGCGCCCTGCTCGACGCCCGTCCGGAGTCATCAAGCGGTCGCTCAGCGTCCTTCCCTCCCGGCGCCCGCTCCCGTCCGACCCGTCGCAGAAGCCGGTGATCCCCGTGTCCTCGCCCACCTCCGTCCTGCTCGCCGGGGGAGGCAGCGCCGGCCATGTCTCGCCGCTGCTTGCCCTCGCCGACGCGCTCGTGCGCCGGCACCCGGGCATCACGGTCACGGCGCTCGGCACCGAGGTCGGCCTCGAGGCACGGCTCGTGCCAGCTCGTGGCTTCGACCTGCGCTACGTGCCCAAGGTCCCGCTGCCTCGTCGGCCCGAGTGCTGACCTGCTGCGGCTGCCGGGCCGGCTCAAGGAGGCGGTCGGCGGCAGCCGGCGCGGCCATCGACGAGACCCGGGCCGAGGTCGTCGTCGGGTTCGGCGGCTACGTGAGCACGCCCGCCTACCTCGCGGCCCGACGGCGCCGGATCCCGATCGTCATCCACGAGCAGAACGCCCGTCCCGGGCTCGCCAACCGTCTCGGCGCCCGATGGACCCCCTACGTCGCGACGACGTTCTCGCGCACCGCGCTGCCGCGGCGCCCGGCGCATCGGGATGCCGCTGCGCCGCGAGATCACCCACCTCGACCGCGCCACGATCCGGCCCGAGGCCCTCGAGCACTTCGGGCTGGAGGCCGACCGGCCCACCGTGCTCGTCACGGGCGGCTCCCTCGGGGCGCAACGGCTCAACGACGCCTTCGCGGCCTCGCGCCGAGCAACTGAGCCGGGGCCGGCGTCCAGGTCCTGCACGTCACCGGGCTCGGCAAGGAGTTCATGCCCGAGGTGCCCGAGGGCGGCGCGCCCTACGTCGTCGTTCCCTACGCCGACCGGATGGAGCTGGCCTATGCCGCAGCCGACCTCGTCGTGGCCCGGTCGGGCGCCAACACGGTGTGCGAGCTCACCGCCGTCGGCCTGCCCGCCGTCTACGTGCCGCTGCCGATCGGCAACGGAGAGCAGCGGCTCAACGCCGCCGAGGTGGTGGCCGCTGGCGGCGGGATCCTGGTCGAGGACGCCGCGCTGACGCCCGAGTGGGTGCAGGCGCACGTGCTACCGCTCGCCACCGACGACGAGCAGCTGGCTCACATGACGCAGGCTGCGGCCCGACTGGGGGAGCGCGCTGCGGACGAGGCCCTGGCCGACCTCGTCGACGAGGCTTGGAGGCTCGCATCGATGACGCGGTCAGCCCCACTGCTGAGCAGCCTTTCGCGGCAGCCAGATTCGACTTCTCCGCACAGGTCCCGAGAGCTGAGGAGCTCGGCCGGGTCCACTTCCTCGCGATCGGGGGCGCCGGCATGTCCGGTGTTGCGCGCATCATGCTCGCCCGCGGCATCGAGGTGACCGGCAGCGATGCCAAGGACGTGCCCGTGCTCACGCCGCTCGCGAGCGAAGGCGCCACGGTCTGGGTCGGCTTCGACGAGGAGCACCAAGCGGGGGCTCCGACGCCATCGTCATGTCCTCGTCGATCCGCGACGACAACGTCGAGCTGGTCGCGGCACGGGTGCGCGGCGCCCGGGTGCTGCACCGGGCACAGGGCCTTGGCGAGCTTGATGCACGGACAACGCCGGCTCGCCGTGGCGGGCGCCAACGGCAAGACGACGACGACCTCGTTGTTGGCGGTCGCCCTGCAGGGCTGCGGTCTCGATCCGTCCTTCGCAGTCGGCGGCGAGCTCGCCAAGCACGGCACCAACGCCCACCAGGGGACGGACGACGTCTTCGTCGTCGAGGCGGACGAGAGTGACGGCTCGTTCCTCGTCTATCGCCCCGAGGTCGCCATCGTCACCAACGTCCAGCCCGACCACCTCGACTTCTACGGCAGCTTCACGGTCGTGCAGGCCGCCTACGACGCCTTCGTCCGGACCGATGCGGCCGGGCGGGCTGCTCGTCACGTGCGCCGACGACGCCGGGGCGGTCGGCCTGGCCGAGCGCGCCGGAGGCGATGGCCTCCGGGTCCTCACCTACGGCTTCGACCCCGCGCTCGGACCTCGCTCCTGCGCGACCACTCGCCAGGACGGCCTCACGTCGGCCGCGACCCTGGTGCGACGGAGGCGTCGAGCACCGACCTGCCGCTCGGCGTCCCGGGCCGTCACAACGCCCTCGACGCGGCGGCCGCGTATGCCGCCGCTGTCCACGGCCTTGGCCAGGACCCCGCCGGGGTGCTTGCGGGCCTCGCGTCGTTCACGGGCACGCGGCGACGGTTCGAGCCCAAGGGCGAGGCGGGCGGCGTCGTCGTCATCGACGACTACGCCCACAACGCCGGCAAGGTCGCGGCGGTCGTCGAGACGGCGGTCCGGCTCGTCGAGCCGCCCGGACGCCTCATCGTGGTCTTCCAGCCGCACCTCTACAGCCGTACCCGGACTTCGCGACCGAGCTGGGGCAGGGCTTGGCACCGGCCGACGTCGTCGTCGTCATGGACGTCTATGCCGCGCGGGAGGACCCGATGCCGGGCGTCTCCGGCCAGCTCGTCGCCGATGCCGTCGCAGGCGCCCGGCCCGACGCGGAGGTTCACTACGTTGCCGTCGTGGTCGGAGGTCGCCCGGCGTCGTGGCCGGGCTGGTCGCGGCCCGGAGACCTCGTGCTCACCGTCGGCGCCGGCGACGTGACGATGATCGGGCCCGGAGGTGCTGCGGCTCCTCGGCGGTGGGCCACCGTGAAGCCGAGCGCGACCCGCTCGCGTCCGCACCGGGCTCGCCTCTGCCCGAGGCCGATTCGAGCGTCGAGCCGCGCGGGCGCGGCGTCGGCCTTGGCTGATCGCGCTAGTGGCCACCCTGGTGGTACTGCTCGCGGGCGGGCGCGGTGTGGCTCGGCTGGTTCAGCTCGTTCCTGCTCGCGGACGCGGATCGACGTCAGAGGGGTCGGGTCGTCGGAGGCCCGAGTGGTGCGCGAGGTCGCGGCCGTGCCCCTCGGCGGCCCCTTGATGCGCGTCGACACTGGTGCCGTGACCAGACCGGATCGAACGGGACCGCCGCTGGGTGGAGGTCTCGGTCGCTCGGCAGCCTTCCGCACAGCGTCGTCATCGAGGTGACTCCGCGGGTCGCCGTCCTGGCCGTCCGCAGCCGCTCCGGTGCGCTCGAGCTCTACGACCACGACGGCGTCGCCTTCCGGACCGTCGCCGAGGCGCCCGACGGGCTGCCCCTCGTCGCGTCGACGGCGGCGCCGCCACCCGGGAGGGGGTCAAGGCCGTCCTCCAGCCCTGGGCGCGCTCGACCGTGGGCTCCGCGAGGCCGTGACGGACGTGGCCCTGGCCCGGGCCGATCGGTGGAACTCACCGCTCGACACGAAGGCCGGCCGACGAACCGTGCTCTGGGGCGGGCCGGACGACGCGGCTGTCAAGGCGAAGCTCGTTGCTTCCTCATTGCCGAGCCCGGCCGCACCATCGACGTCAGGTTCCCGAGGCGCCGGTGACCCGTTGACAGCACCGCAGCATCGGCCGGCACCGTCCCGCACCATGGCCCCTGGCATTGCGACAATCGCCCCGCCGACACGCGGCGTCGTGGGTTGAACCGCCTCCGCCCGCGGCATACCGTCGGGGCACTGGTTCGTGACCAAACCGTAACCTTTAGGTCAACGTTTAAGGTTTGAGGGCTGGCGGCTTGGCACGGGCGGCATGGTCCACACCAGTTCAACACCAGTTCCGGGTGCCGACGCGAACGTCGCCCCGGCAACCCGGAACCACTCAGCACGGCAGCACCTTGCACCACCTCCAGGAAGGCCCACTCCCGTGGCAGCAGCACCGCAGAACTACTTGGCCGTCATCAAGGTCGTCGGCATCGGCGGCGGTGGCGTCAATGCCATCAACCGCATGATCGAGGTCGGCCTCAAGGGTGTCGAGTTCATCGCGATCAACACCGACGCGCAGGCACTGCTCATGAGTGACGCCGACGTCAAGCTCGACGTCGGTCGTGAGCTGACCCGTGGCCTCGGCGCGGGCGCCGATCCCGAGGTGGGCAAGAAGGCTGCCGAGGACCATGCGGAGGAGATCGAGGAGGTGCTCAAGGGGGCCGACATGGTCTTCGTGACCGCGGGCGAGGGCGGCGGGACCGGGCACGGGCGGCGCCCCGTCGTGGCGCGGATCGCACGTGGTCTCGGCGCGCTCACGATCGGCGTCGTGACCCGTCCCTTCACGTTCGAGGGCCGCCGCCGGGCCAACCAGGCCGAGGCCGGTATCGCGTCGCTGCGCGAGGACGTCGACACCCTGATCGTCATCCCCAACGACCGGCTGCTGTCGATCAGCGACCGCAACGTGTCGATGATGGATGCCTTCCGCTCCGCCGACCAGGTGCTGCTCTCCGGTGTCCAGGGCATCACCGACCTGATCACGACGCCCGGCCTCATCAACCTCGACTTCGCTGACGTCAAGTCGGTCATGCAGGGTGCAGGGTCGGCGCTCATGGGCATCGGGTCCGCCCGCGGCGAGGACCGCGCCGTCCAGGCAGCCGAGCTCGCCATCAGCTCGCCGCTGCTCGAGGCCTCCATCGACGGCGCGCACGGAGTGCTGCTCTCCGTGCAGGGTGGCAGTGACCTCGGGCTCTTCGAGATCAACGAGGCCGCGCGCCTGGTCCAGGAGGCCGCGCACCCGGAGGCCAACATCATCTTCGGCGCGGTCATCGACGATGCGCTCGGTGACGAGGTCCGGGTGACCGTCATCGCCGCCGGTTTCGACGGTGGCGGACCCACGAAGCGGCAGGATGACCGAGCCCTGGGGCAGGTGATGGGGCAGGCAACGGGCCAGCGCCCCCAGCCGCCGCAGCCCGTCCAGAACAACAACCACCACGTTGCGTCGACGTCCGTCGCGACCCCGCCTGCGCACCAACCGACACCACCCCCGGCCCAGGCTCAGCCGGTTCACATTCCAGTACAACCTCAGCCTCAGACCTACCAGCCGGTCAACCACGTCCCGCCGCCGCAGCCGTCTCGCCGGTGTCGGGACACGCGCAGCAGCTGCCGACCCAACAGCCGCCACGTCAGCCCACGTTCGAGGACAGCGACGACCTCGACGTGCCCGACTTCCTCAAGTGACCCGCTGCGGGACCCGGCTCTCAGTGCCGGGTCCCGCACTCACGTGACCCGGGCACCATGGCCGTATGCCGCTGAGTTCCGTTCCAGCGCAAGCGAGCCTTGGTTGGGCCTAGTTGGGCCTAGTTGGGCCTAGTTGGGCATGGTCGGGCGCACTCACTGACTGGCAAGGGCTGCGGGGAAGGTAGGTTGGGGTCGGTGTTCTTCTGGCGATCGACGATCCTCGGCGTCGACGGGGGCCCAGCCATCGAGGTGGCGTTCACCGGACGGGCCGCCGTTTCCGGAGAGTCGTCGTACTCCGGCCTCAACCTCGGCGGCCACGTCGGCGACTCGCCCGATGCCGTCGAGCAGAACCGCGCTGCCCTGGCCGGCTCGCTGCACGTGCCTCGAGAGCGGCTGCTCTTCATGAACCAGGTCCACGGGACGGACGTCGTCGAGGTCCATGGACCGTGGGCCGGCGCCGCACCCCGTGTTGATGGGATCGTCTCTGCCACGTCACAGCTGGCTCTGGCCGTGCTCGTCGCCGACTGCGTCCCGGTGCTGCTCCACGACGTCCACGCGCGCGTCGTCGGCGCCATCCACGCCGGCCGTCCCGGATTGCTCGACGGAATCGTGCCGCGCGCCGTCGGCGCCATGCATTCCCTTGGGGCGGATCGGGTCTCGGCGATCGTCGGCCCCTCCGTGTGCGGTCGGTGCTACGAGGTGCCCGAGGATCTGGTGCAGGCGGCAGCTGCCGTCGCCCCCACGTCCGTGACGACGTCGTGGACCGGCACTCCGGCGATCGACGTGGCGGCCGGAGTGATCGAGCAGCTGACCGGGCTGGGGGTGCCCGTCGAGCGGGTCGCCGGGTGCACGCGCGAGGACGAGGAGCTCTACTCGTACCGTCGGGACGGAGTCACCGGCCGCTTCGCTGGTGTGGTCATGCTGCACGGGGAGCGCGACGCGTGAGCGAGGCGACGGGGCCGCTGCCGGCCGACGCGCGCCGGATCGAGCTGGCGACCGCACTCGCCTCGGTCCGTGCATCGGATCAGCACCGCCTGCGTGTCCGTGGGAAGGGACCCGGCCGAGATCACCCTCGTGGTGGTGACGAAGTACTTCCCGACCAGCGACATCCTCCTGCTCCACGATCTCGGTGTCCGGGCCATCGGCGAGAACAAGGACCAGGAGGCCGGGCCGAAGTTCGCGGCGGTGCGGACGGCGCTTCGCCGGCGGCGCTCGAGCTCGAGCTGCACTTCGTCGGGCGCTTGCAGTCCAACAAGGCTCGCCACGTCGCCGGCTACGCCGACGTCGTCCACTCCGTTGACCGCACCAAGCTGCTCCCCGGGCTGTCGGCGGGTGCGGTCGAGCGCGGTCGTCCGCTGTCGGTGCTCATCCAGGTCAGCCTCGACGGCGATACCAGTCGCGGCGGAACGCTCCCAGCGGACGTGCCGGAGCTCGCCGCAGCCGTTGTGGACCGGGCGGGTCTCGTCCTCAAGGGCGTCATGGCGATCGCCCCCGTCGAAGCCGACGCCGGCGACAGCTTCGCCCGCCTTTAGGAGGTCGCGAGCGGCATACGGTGCCAGCACCCCGGGCCGACTGGATGTCGGCCGGCATGAGTGGAGACCTCGAGGCGGCCATCCGGCACGGGGCGACACACCTGCGTGTCGGAACCGCAATCCTCGGCTCACGCCCGTCACTTCTGTAACGTCTTGGGCAACGGTTATCCGAGGCTTGGGAGTGGGCATGGCAGGGGCACTGCGCAAGACGATGGTGTACCTGGGACTCAGCGAAGAGGACCCGCGTCACGATCGCTATGACGACTACGACGCCTATGACGACCAGGACCGCTTCGAGGCCGACTCCGAGCACACTGCGGCGGTCACGCCGCTGCCGACGAAGCGCGCCGTCGCCGCGGTCGTGAGCGATCCCGAGGTGCACCCGCTCAACCGGATCACGACGATCCACCCGCGGACCTACAACGAGGCCAAGAACATCGGCGAGTGGTTCCGCGACCAGGTGCCGGTCATCATGAACCTCAGCGACATGGACGATGCGGACGCCAAGCGACTCGTCGACTTCGCCGCCGGCCTCGTGTTCG
The DNA here is from genome assembly GCA_963826445.1 of uncultured Actinomycetota bacterium. Taxonomy (GTDB): domain Bacteria; phylum Actinomycetota; class Actinomycetes; order Actinomycetales; family Dermatophilaceae; genus Intrasporangium. The sequence continues at coordinate 220,323 of CAWGXD010000040.1, read as the reverse complement.
GCCTGCACGGCACCATCGAGCGGGTCACCTCGAAGGTGTTCCTGCTCTCGCCATCACACGTCGAGATCGCCGCCGACGAGCCCGAGGCGCCAGCCGCCCTCCACGCGCGGCTTCTTCAACCAGAGCTGACCGGGCTGCGCTCACGACATCGGGTCCTGCCGCCGGTCGGCGGAGGACCCGATTTCTGACGGTGCCACTTCATCAGGGACACTGAGCGCATGGACGCTGTTCTGGACCATCTACGGCGTGGTGGTCTTCACCTTCTTCATCGCTCTCATTGCCCGCTTCGTCTCGACTGGGTGCAGGTTCTCTCGCGCTCCTGGCGACCCAGCGGCCTCGTCCTGGTGCTCGCCGAGGCGGTCTACACCGTCACCGACCCGCCGCTGCGGCGCTGCGCAAGGTGATCCCCTCGCCGACCCTCGGCGGCGTGCGCCTCGACCTCAGCTTCCTCGTGCTCATGCTGCTGACCTCGCTCGCGCTCAACGTGCCGAGCTTCTTCTGAGGATGTCCCGCACACGGCCGGGCGCAGGATCTGACGGATCTGTGCAACGATGCCCGGGCCACGAAACCAGCGGGGCGCGGCTGCACCGGGTCCTCACCTGTGAGTGGCATCATGTGGCTTTGGTTCGTGACCGGAACGTTAGATAACGTTGTCCCTGACCATTACGTCTGTATCGAGGTGACACATGGCGCTTACGCCGGAACAGGTGCTCAACAAGCACTTCCAGACCACGCAGTTCCGTCGTGGCTACGAGGAGCGGGACGTCGACGACTTCCTCGATGAGATCGTGGCGGAGATGCGTTCGCTCATCGAGCAGCGTGACGACTACCTGAAGCAGCTCAACGACTGCCGCGCGAGCAAGAACCAGCCGGCTGTCCGGAGCGACGGCCCGACGCAGCGATGCCGCCGGTGGGCCGTCCGGGTGACGACGCCAAGCTCGGGGCCTCACGGCGAAGATCCAGGACGCCGAGCGGGCCTTCAAGGCCGCGTCGGACCGAGCTGCCAAGGCGAAGGCCGACGCGGATGCAACGCCGAGCGGGCGGCGCGCGAGCGCATCGAGCGCGCCAAGGCCGACGCGGAGCGGGCCGAGGCGGCTGCCAGGTCCGCTGTCGACGAGAAGGCGCTCAACGAGGCCCAGGCGAAGCTGAACGCCCTGAACACCCAGGTTGCGGACGCCGAGTCGAAGCTGACCAAGGCCCGCGAGCAGGCGAAGGCCGCCGAGGAGGCCGCCCGGACCGCAGAGCAGCAGGCCACCCGGCTGCGTGCCGAGTCGGAGAGCGCCCCGGCGGCTTCGGCGGCGAGCACCGCGGACGCCGCCGGTGTCATCGCCCTCGCCCAGAGGCTCCACGACGAGCACGTGGCGGCTGGCGAGGCCCGTCGCAACCAGCTCATCTGCGAGGCGGAGGCGCGCCACCGCGAGCTCATCTCCACCGCTCAGACCCAGCATGACGAGGCGACCCGCAAGGCGGCCGAGATGACGTCGGCTGCGGCGACCGCCCAGCGCGACCAGATGCTCGCTGAGGCGACGTGTCAGCGCGACAAGATGATCGCCGAGGCCACGGCCAAGCGCGACGAGATGCTCACCGAGGCCCGCGAGCGGTCCACCGGCATGGTCGCGGAGGCGCAGCAGAAGAAGGCAGCGCTGCTCGAGGAGCTCGACCGGCAGAAGAGGCGCTCGATCGCAAGATCGAGGAGCTGCGTGGCTTCGAGAGGAACTACCGCACCAACCTCAAGTCGTACATCGAGGGCCAGCTGCACGACCTGGACGGCAGCGTCCAGGAGCCGCCAAGACAGGCAGCGCCCAGGCCTGAACGAGCCTGTCACCTCAGCAGCGGAACGGCCGCCCGGTGGACCCGGGCGGCCGTTCGTCGTCTCAGGATCGAACCCCACCGGCGAGTTGTGCGTTTCACGTTTGTCTGCGGGCTCGTTGACGCCTATTGTCAGCCGCACTTGTCAAGGTGGACGGCCCCAGTGACGGAGGACCACATGGCAGCACCGAGGAAGGCACCGGCGAGAACGGGCGCCACGACGACCCCTGCGACGAAGGCCGCGCCGGCACGGACGAGCGCCACCGCCAGGGCGGCCGCCAAGAAGGGGACGGCGGCCCCCGGGGCAACGGCCAAACGGACCGCCGCGACGACGTCGACCAAGCAGCCGGTCGGCACCAAGCGCGCTACCCCGGCGACGAAGAAGGCAACGGCCACGAAGGCGGCGACCACGAAGAGCGGGACGAAGACCGCTGCCAAGTCGGCCCCGACCAGGAAGTCTGCTGCCACCAAGGCAGCGGCGACCAAGAAGTCCGCTGCCATCAAGGCGGCGGCGACCAAGAAGTCCGCCGGCACGAAGACCGCCCCGGCCAAGAAGTCCGCCGGCGACAAAGACGGCCCCGGCCAAGAAGACACCGCCACGAAGACTGCGGCCAAGAAGGCCACCGCCTCGACCTCCTGCAGCAGCGGCTGCCCCCGCCAAGCGGTCCGCAGGCACCAGGTCCACATCGATGAAGAGGGCAGCATCAGTGAAGAGCACCAGCGCCAAGTCGACGTCCGGAGCAGGGACCACTACAGCAGCTCGCGCGGGCCAGCTCGCCGAACGCTTGCGGGTCAAGGACGACGAGAGCCCGTGGAGCGAGGCAGAGATCACCGAGGTGCGCGCCGATCCTCCTCGAGGAGATCGAGGAGCACCGCGTCGAGCTCGAGCTCGCCGAGCGACGAGCTCGACGACCTGCTGCGCGCCTCGGGCGACGGCGCGGGCGACGACCAGGCGGACGCCGGCGCCAAGACGGCCGAGCGGGCCCACGAGATCTCCGTGGCCGCCAACGCCCGGGCCGGCCTGCCCAGGCCGAGCACGCCCTCGAGCAGCTCGAGGCCGGCACGTACGGCATCTGCGAGAACTGCGGCAACCCGATCGGCAAACTTCGACTTCAGGCCCGTCCTCGTGCGACCCTGTGCATGACATGCCAGGAGAAGCAAGCCCGCCACTGACGCCCACCCACGCCACGTCGACGCCCCGTGCGGGCGTCGATGGCGTGTCCTCCGCCACTCACCGCAGCACCAGGATCCGTGGAGAACGAAGCCCCGCCCGCCCACCCGCCCACCGCGCGCCGGAGGCGGCTCTTCGTCCTCCTCGTCGTCGTCGCGGTCCTCGCCTACGCCAGCGACCAGCTGACCAAGCTCATCGCCCTCGACGTCCTCGCCGACGGCCAGCCGCGGCCGTTCATCGGGGACGTCATCCGGTTCAAGCTCATCGGCAACCCCGGTGCGGCACTGTCGCTCGGCGCCGGCAACACGTGGGTCATGACGGTCATCGCCGTCGGCGTGCTCGTGGCCATCGTCGTCGTCGCGCAAGGACCTCGGCTCGCGGGCCTGGGCCATCGCGCTGGGCCTGCTCCTCGGCAGCCGCCCTCGGCAACCTCACCGACCGCTTCGTCCGACCGCCCGGCGGCGGCCAGGGTCATGTCGTCGACTTCCTCGACTACAACGGCTGGTTCATCGGCAACGTCGCTGACATCTGGATCGTCGGCGCCGCTGGGCTCATCGTCGTGCTCGCCCTGCTCGGAGTCGGGCGTCGACGGCCGTCGTGAGAGGAAGGCCGCACCACTCGCGCAGAACCTCGGCCAGGACCCAGGGGAGCCGGAGAAGCCAGAGGTGAGCGACGAGCCGGGGGAGCGGTCGGATGGCTGACGTGCGCACCGTTCTCGTCCCCGAGGGACTCGAGGGCGAGCGCGTCGATGCCGGTGTTGCCCGCCTCTTCGGGCTGTCCCGCACCAAGGCCGCCGACCTCGCCGCCGACGGGCCACGTCGTCCTCGACGGCAAGATCGGCGGGCAAGTCCGAGCGGCTCGCTGCCGGCTCGATGCTCGAGGTGTCGCTGCCCGCGCCGGACGAGAGTCCGAGCCTCAAGGTCGTCGCCGAGCCGGTGCCCGGCATGACGATCGTCCACGACGATGACGACATCGTCGTCGTCGACAAGCCGGTCGGCGTCGCGGCCCATCCGAGCGTGGGCTGGACCGGGCCGGACGTCGTCGGTGGCCTGGCCGCTGCGGGCTACCGGATCTCGACCTCCGGGGCGCCCGAGCGACAGGGCATCGTCAGCCGACTCGACGTCGGCACGTCGCGGCCTCATGGTCGTGGCGAAGAGCGAGTACGCCTACTCCCGGCTCAAGCAGGCGTTCCGCAGCCGGACGGTCGACAAGACCTACCACGCCCTCGTCCAGGGCCTGCCCGACCCGCGTCGTCGGCACCATCGACGCACCGATCGGCCGCCACCCCGGCCACGACTACAAGTTCGCGGTCATGAAGCAGCGGCAAGCCGTCGGTCACCCACTACGAGGTCATCGAGGCCTTCCGGCACGCGAGCCTGCTCGACATCCACCTCGAGACGGGCCGCACGCACCAGATCCGGGTGCACTTCGCGGCGATGCACCACCCCTGCTGCGGCGACCCGACTCTACGGCGCCGACCCGCACTGGCGAGCGAAGCTCGAGCCTGGATCGGCAGTGGCTGCACGCCGTTGGACTCGGGTTCGAGCACCCCGGCACGGGCGCCTACGTCCACTTCGAGAGCGACTACCCGGAGGATCTCCAGCGGGCTCTTGACACCGTCGCCACCCTCTGAGGCCCACCCTCTAGCGGAGGGTGAACCCTTTCAGGTGTTCCCTGCCCGTGTCGTATGCCGCTGGGCTCGCTGCCGCGGTCGCCCGCACTCCCGTGGCAGCCGGCACTCCAGCGGGGGAGGCGTCCCGACGACGCCGTCGCCACGACCGGCCGGCCAGCGCGCCGAGGAAGATCGAGAGGGCCGCGACGACGGCCAGTGATGCCGGCGGCACGCCGGTGCTGGTCGCCTTCGGCGGCACCGCCGAAGCGGTCACGGCGGCGATCGAGCCGGTCGTGGCCGGGGGCGACGTGACCGCGTCGCCGCCCAGCATTTCGAGGTCGTTCAAGGCTTTCAGGAGCAGCGCGGTGTTCGCCGGTCGATGCCAGACCGCCTCGGGCGGCTCCCCGGCGCCGGAGAAGAGGGTCTCACCGCCCGGCATCATCAGGGTGCTCACCCAGACGTCCGAGCCCTCGATGGCCAAGGCGTCCACCCGCCAGGCCTGCACGTCATGGATCAGCCAGGTGAGGCGGATCGAGCTGTCCATGAAGCTGTCCGCCGGCCTGGGCTGCCCGTTCGGTGGGGTCTCGATGTCCAACGCCCGGGCCAAGGAGTCGTAGGCGGGGCTGCCTGTCAGCGCGCCGGCAGCATGCCTGCCGTCGTGGTCCACGACGAGAACGGAGGTCGGTCCACCGGCGTGGGCAGCGGTTGCCGGAAGCAGCATCAGGCCGACGAGTGCGGTGGTGCCAAGGACGATTAACCTGCGCATGGGGTGCTCCTGAGGTTGTCGCGAGCGGTGACGTCGTTACACCGCCCGGGCCTGGGTGGTTCCCTCGGTGCTGGTGTTCAGGGGACCGTCGTGGCGATGTCCAACGCAGCGGCCAGCGTCGACGGGCCCTCGAGGCGGTAGGTCAGCTCGCGTCCGTCGGGGCCGGGCGCGACCCAGATCAGGGTCGGGCCGGCCAGCCTGGGCGGGGCGGTCTGGGTGACCCCCCGTCGATCGACCCACTCGATCTCGTGGGTGGTGTCGAGCCAGACGCCCTCGCGACCCTTGACCCCGGTCGGCGTGACCGCGGTCCAGACCCGCTTGAGGAAGCCCCAGTCGGGAGATCCGATGAAGACGTCGAGCCGGGTCATCGCCGTGCCCTCGTCCCAGGTGAGCTGGGCCACCCGACCTTCGTGCGACACCGACACGGTCTCCGGCGGCCCGAGCGCCGCCGGGACACCGAAGTCGAACCCGAGCATCCGCCTGGCCTCCTCGAGGGTGACCGAGGTCGCTCCCTGGCCTAGGGTCGGGGACGCCCCAGAACCGCGTGTGGAGGGCAGTGGAGGTGCCCCCGGCTCCTCGCGAACGACGACCCCTCCGATGTGGAGCAGCTCCATGACAGCCGCCCGGACCGGGGGTACGAGGGAGACAACGGCGACGACCATGGCTGCGATCGCCCAGGCCAGGCGGCGCCTCGGGCGGCCGTGATCGGACCCTCGGCGCTCTGTTGGGCGCCACTCGGCCAGGGTGACTAGCGTGTCGTCGCCGGCAATCCGGTCGAGCACGGCCGCCGCCAGGCCGGCCGGCGGCGGGTCCGGCACGAGATCGTGGCCGAGGCCGATGAGCTCGCGCTCGAGGGCATCGAACTGGTCAGGCATCGGCCATCACCTCCCGCAACGCGCTCAGTGCGCGATGCAGTCGGGACTTGACCGTTCCCGCAGGGAGGTCAAGCACCTGCGAGGTCTCCGCCTCCGACAGCTCGAGCAGGTACCGGCAGGCGATGACGTCCCTCTGGTCGGCGGGAGGCCGTACACGGCCTCGAGGAGCCGTACGCCGACGCGCGGCCGAGAGGGCCTCTTCGGCCGGGTCCGGCACGGTGAGGGACTGGGCGTCGAGCCACCCGGCTCGGCGCTCCCGCTCGGCCCGCCGACCGGAACCGCGTCGGTGGTTGTGCGTCTCGTTGACGACGATCCGCAGCAGCCACGGCCGGAAGCCGGAGCCATCGCGGAAGGCGGCGAGGGATCGGTACGCCTTCACGAATGCCTCCTGCACGACGTCGTCGGCATCGCCGCCGGCTCCGGCGAGGACGGCGACGCGCTTGGCGAGCGGCGCATGCGCCACCACCAGCTCGGCGTACGCAGCCCGTTCTCCGGCGCGCACCCGGGCCAGGATCTCGGTCTCCCGGTCCTTCTCGATGGCTCCTCCCGCGCGGACAGTGGTACCGCAACCACTTGTACACCGTCGACACGGGATCGGTTCCAGGCTCGCCCAAGCCAACGATCGGGCGGCCCGCGGCGGCCCACTGGCACGGGCCCGCGACACCCGCCGCGACACGCCGGGGAGTGTCCCCGGCGAGGCTTAGACTCATCCACGATGTCGACCCAAGCCGCCCCGAGACCAGACCAGAACTTCGTGCACCTGCACGTGCACACGGAGTACTCCATGCTCGACGGGGCGGCCCGCATCGGCGACCTCTTCAGCGAGGCGGCGCGGATGGGGATGCCCGCGCTCGCGACGACCGACCACGGCTACGTCTTCGGCGCCTACGAGTTCTGGAAGAAGGCGCAGGGCACGGGCGTCAAGCCGATCATCGGCGTCGAGGCCTACATCACGCCGGGCACCCACCGCACCGACCGCACGAAGGTCAGCTGGGGCGACGGCGGCCGCGACGACATCTCCGGCGGCGGCGCCTACACCCACATGACGATGCTCGCCGAGAACAACCGAGGGCATGCACAACCTCTTCCGGATGAGCTCGATCGCCTCGCCTCGACCAGGTGTACACGAAGTGGCCCCGCATCGACCGCGAGCTGCTGCTCGACCTACGGCAAGGGCCTCATCGTCACGACCGGCTGCCCTCGAGCGAGATCCAGACCAAGCTGCGCTTCGGGATGTACGACGAGGCGCGCGAGGTGGCCGGCGAGCTGCGCGACATCTTCGGGCAGCGACAACGTCTACGTCGAGCTCATGGACCACGGCCTCGAGATCGAGCGCCGCACGCAGAAGGACCTCATCCGGCTCGCGCGCGACCTCGAGCTGCCGCTCGTCGCGACCAACGACCTGCACTACACCCGGGCCGAGGACGCCAAGGCGCACGCGGCGCTGCTCTGCGTCCAGTCGGGCTCGACGCTGATGGACCCCAACCGGTTCAAGTTCGACGCCGACGACTTCTACCTCAAGTCCGCCGCAGGAGATGCGCCACCTGTGGCGCGAGCTGCCCGGAGGCCTGCGACAACACGCTGCTCATCGCCGAGCGGTGCGAGGTGTCCTTCACGGAGGGGGAGGGGCGCTACATGCCGCGCTTCCCGGTCCCCGCGGGCGAGGACGAGACGTCGTGGTTCATCAAGGAGGTCGAGACCGGCCTGCAGCGCCGCTTCCCCGAAGGCGTGCCCGACTACGCCCGCAAGCAGGCGGCCTTCGAGGAGGACGTCATCGTCTCGAAGGGCTACCCGGGCTACTTCCTCGTCGTCGCCGACTTCATCAACTGGGCCAAGCGCAACGGCATCCGGGTCGGGCCCGGCCGTGGTTCGGGCGCCGGCTCGATGTGCGCCTACGCCATGGGCATCACCGACCTCGACCCGATCCCGCACGGCCTGATCTTCGAGCGGTTCCTCAACCCCGAGCGCATGTCGATGCCTGACTTCGACGTCGACTTCGACGAGCGCCGCCGCGGTGAGGTGATCCGCTACGTCACCGAGAAGTACGGCGAGGAGCGCGTCGCCCAGATCGTCACCTACGGCACGATCAAGGCCAAGCAGGCGCTCAAGGACGCCGCGCCGCGTCCTGGGCCATCCGTTCAGCGATGGGCGAGAAGCTCACCAAGGCGATGCCGCCCGGACGTCATGGGCAAGGGCATGCCGCTCGCCGAGATCTTCAACCCGGAGCACAAGCGCTACAACGAGGCCGCCGACTTCCGGGCGCTGGTCCACGACGAGGACCCGCACTTCGCAGGAGGTCGTCGACACGGCGCAGGGCCTCGAGGGCCTGAAGCGGCAGTGGGGCGTCCACGCAGCCGGCGTCATCATGTCGCAGCGAGCCGCTCATCGACGTCGATCCCGATCATGAGCCGGCTGCAGGACGGCCAGATCATCACGCAGTTCGACTACCCGACCTGCGAGTCCCTCGGCCTGGTCAAGATGGACTTCCTCGGCCTGCGCAACCTGACGATCCTCGACGACGCCATCGAGAACATCAAGGCCAACCGCGACGCGGACATCGACCTCGACGCCCTCTCCAAGGACATGACGGACCCGGCGACCTACGCCCTGCTCGGACGCGGAGACACGCTCGGGCGTCTTCCAGCTCGACGGCGGCGGCATGCGATCGCTGCTGCGGCTCATGCAGCCCGACAACTTCGAGGACATCTCGGCCGCCCTCGCGCTCTACCGGCCGGGCCCGATGGGCGTCAACGCCCACACGAACTTCGCGCTGCGCAAGAACGGCAAGCAGGAGGTCATCCCGCTCGACCCCCAGCTGAAGGGCAAGCTCCAGCACGAGATGGTCGAGGCCCTCGACCCGATCCTCGGGATGACCTACGGCCTGGTGCGTCTACCAGGAGCAGGTCATGGAGATCGCGCAGAAGCTCGCCGGCTACACGCTCGGCAACGCCGACCTGCTCCGCCGTGCGATGGGCAAGAAGAAGAAGGAGGTCCTCGACGCCGAGTACGTCCCCTTCTCGCGAGGGCATGAAGGCCCAGGGCTTCAACGAGGCGTCGATCGCGGCGCTCTGGGGCGTGCTCGTCCCGTTCTCCGACTACGCGTTCAACAAGGCGCACACGGCGGCGTACGGCCTCGTCTCCTACTGGACGGCCTACCTCAAGGCCAACTACCCGGCCGAGTACATGGCCGCGCTGCTGACGAGCGTGCGCGACGACAAGGACAAGTCGGCGCTCTACCTCAACGAGTGCCGGCACATGGGCATCAAGGTGCTGCCGCCCGACGTCAACGAGTCGATCGCCAACTTCGCCGCCGTCGGCACCGACATCCGCTTCGGCCTCGCCGCGATCCGCAACGTCGGCCTGCCGGTCGTCGAGGCCATCATCAAGGCCCGTGAGGAGAAGGGCGCCTTCGCCTCCTTCAAGGACTTCCTCTCCAAGGTGCCGGCCGTCGTCTGCAACAAGCGCACCATCGAGTCGCTCATCAAGGGCGGCGCCTTCGACTCGCTCGGCGAGAGCCGGCGCGGCATGGTCGAGGTCCACGAGCGCTACATCGACGCGCTCGTCGAGGTGAAGAAGCAGGAGGCCATCGGCCAGGACAGCCTCTTCGGCGCCTTCGGCCTGAGCGACGAGGCGGCGGAGCCGGCGGAGCCGGGCGCCTTCGACGGCCTGCCGCCGGTGCCGCCGCTGCGAGTGGGACAAGGCCACCCTGCTGTCCTTCGAGCGCGAGATGCTCGGCCTCTACGTCTCCGACCACCCGCTCTTCGGCATCGAGCACATCCTCGCCGACGCACGCCGACACCTCGATCGCCTCGCTCACGGGCGACGACCCCAAGGCCGATGGCACGCCGGTCACCGTCGCCGGGCTCATCACGAGCCTGCAGCTCAAGCGGACCAAGAAGGGCGACCTCTGGGCCATCGCCACGGTCGAGGACCTCGACGGCGCCATCGAGTGCCTCTTCTTCCCGTCGGCCTACATGACCTACTCGACGATGCTCGCCCAGGACACCGTCTGCGCGGTCAAGGGGCAGGGTCAGCGCGCGCGACGACTCGATCTCGATCTTCGCCCAGGAGCTGACGATCCCCGACATCAAGGAGGGCCCGCGTGGACCGGTCGTGCTGACCCTCCCGCTGGGGCGGGTCGACGCCAGCCCGTCGCCGAGAGCCTCAAGCGCGATGCTCCGGGAGCACCCCGGCGCGACCGAGGTCCACGTGAAGCTCACCCAGCCCGGCCGGTCGGTGCTGATGTCGCTCGACGACTCGCTGCGCGTCAACGCGACGTCGGCGCTCTTCGGCGACCTCAAGGCGACCTTCGGCGCCGCCGTGCTCGGATAGGAGGCCGTATGCCGCTGAGCTGGTCCCGTCGTGAAGGCCGGCGACCGCAGGCGGTTGCGTCGCGCCCGGATGGCGCGCCCTCGGCCTGACGCCCGCCCTCGGCACTCCGGAGGCCCCCGTGACGCCGCTCGTCCGTGCGCGCGTCGGATGGGCGCGCTTCAGGCACAGGACTACGCGAGCGGAGTGTGGTCGATCGGGGTGCGCTCCGGCCTGACGCTGGCCGAGATAGAGCAGGCTGTGCTCGACCGGCAGATCGTCCGGACCTGGCCGATGCGCGGGACGATCCACTGGGTCGCGGCCGAGGACGCCCGCTGGATGTGCGAGCTGCTCGCCTCGCCGGGTGCTCGACCTCGCCGGGTCCGCGCTACGCCCAGCTCGGCATCACGCAGGACGAGGTGGAGAAGGCGGGCGGCTCTTCGAGGAGCACCTTCGCGAGCCGATGAGCCGTCCGGACGTCCTCGCGCTGCTCGCCGACCACGGCATCGACCCGTCCGGGCAGCGCGACCTACCATCTCGTCGGCCACCACTGCATGACTGGGCTGCTCTGCCAGGGTCCGCTCATCGGGAAGCAGCCGACCTTCGTGCTCGTTGATGCGTGGGTTCCTGCTCAGCCGCAACCCTTCTCGTGAGGAGGCGATGACCACCGTCATCGAGCGCTATCTCCGCAGCCATGGGCCGGTCGACCGAGAAGGACATCGCAGGCTGGATCGCGGGAACCGCTCGGCTTCGTCCGTGCGGCCCTCGAGCTCATCGGCGATCGGGTCACTCGGGAGGACGTCGGTGGCCAGACCTGGCTCAGCCACGTCGACGCGCCGGCAGCAGGCAATGGTCCCGGTGGGCGTGCACCTGTTGCCACAGTGGGACGAGTTCCTCCTGGGCTACAAGTCGCGGGACGTCACCCTGCCGGACGAGCACGTGGTCAAGGTCGTTCCCGGGCGCAACCTGGTGTTCCAGCCGACGATCGTCGTCGACGGCGAGGTCGCCGGCGTCTGGAAGCGGCACGAAAGCAGGGGTGCCGTCGTGGTCGAGGCGACGCCGTTGACCCGACTGACGGCGAAGGCGCTGCGTGGGCTGGAAGCGAGCTCAGCGGCATACGCTCGCTTCTTGGGGCCGTGACGTCGAACTGCGCGTCGAGGGGGACTGAGTGGCACGAGGCGGCATTCCTGCGTCGCCGCTCCCGCCGCGGCACGGCGTCGACGCGCAGCGGATCCGCATGCCGCAGGGCGGGCCGTGGGAGACGCTGCGCGACCATCTCGTCGAGCGGCTGCGGCGGCCTGACTCCCGCCGAGGTGGACGCCAAACTGGCGGCGGGGGAGTTCGTCGACGCCGCGGGCCGGCCGGTCCCAGCGGACGCGCGGTTCGTGCCGCGGTCGGTCGTGCTGGACCCATCGCGACCTTCCGGACGAGGTCGAGGTGCCCTTCCCGATCGACGTACTCCACACGGACGACCGGCTCGTCGTGGTGGACAAGCCGCACTTCATGTCGACGATGCCCAGGGGCCGGCACGTCGTGCAGCCGCGCGCTCGCCCGGACGCGAGTGTCTGACTGGTCTCGCATCGGCTGACCCCCGCGCACCGGCTCGACCGGCCCACGGCAGGCGTGCTCATGTTCACGACGGAGCAGCGGTGGCGCGGTCCCTACCAGCGCGCCTTCGCGGAGGGACGAGTGCACAAGGAGTACCTCGCGGTCGCGCCGGTCCGCGACGATCTGCGGCTGCCCACGGTGCGGCGCAGCCACGTCCTCAAGGAGCACGGCAGGCACCAGGCGCGGGAGGTGCCCGGTGCCGAGCCGAACGCCGAGACGCTCATTGAGCTGGTCTCCGGGGCGGATGAGCTGGGCCTCTACCGGCTGACCCCGCGGACCGGTCGCACCCACCAGCTGCGCTGTCAGCTCTGGGGTCTGGGCATTCCCATCGCCGGCGACGCCCTGTATCCGGTCGAGCGCGAGGTGCCCGACGGCGACTTCTCCGAACCGCTCCAGCTGCTCGCTGCCGTCCTCGAGTTCGACGACCCGATCGACGGCACGCGCCGGCGGTACGAGACGCGCAGGCGCCTGGCGGCCTGCCCGGGCTGAAAGGTAAACGACACGCAAAGTTAGTTGGCGTTCGGCCCCTCGATCACTGCTACGCCGCTAGATTCGCGGTGGATCCGGGCAACTCCCTGCCCGTCGAGAGGGGAAGACATGCAGCAGCACCGTCATCTCCGGCGCCGAGTGGCCGCGGTGTGTGCCGTGGCCCTCGGGGTCGGTCTGCTCCCGTTCGTCGCCGCGCCGACCGCGCAGGCAGCGCCGACCGAGCTGTTCTTCAGCGAGTACATCGAGGGGTCGAGCAACAACAAAGCCCTCGAGATCTACAACGGCACCGGGGCGCCGGTGAATCTGGCAACCGGCGGCTACAACGTCCAGATGTTCTTCAACGGCTCTGCCACGGCAGGCTTGACGATCCCCCTCACCGGGTCGGTTGCCCCAGGAGACGTCCACGTCCTGGCGCAGTCCGCCGCAGCCGCGGCGATTCTCGCCGAGGCGGACCAGACCAACGGGGCGGGCTGGTACAACGGCGACGACGCCGTCGTGCTGCGCAAGGGCACGACCGTCATCGACAGCATCGGGCAGGTCGGCTTCGATCCCGGCACGGAGTGGGGCACCGGCCTCACGTCGACCGCCGACAACACGCTGCGCCGCTCGTCCTCCGTCGCGGCGGGCGATGCCACTGCCACCGACCTCTTTGACCCATCGGTGGAGTGGATCGGCTTCGCCCAGGACACCTTTGACGGCCTCGGCCGCCACAGCGTCCAGGACGCGCCGCCCGCCGTGGCCTCCACCGAGCCCGCGAACGGCGCCTCCGGCGTGGCCCCGGACGCCAACGTGACGGTGACGTTCACCGAGCCCGTGAATATCACCGGGGCGAGCTTTGAGCTGCGCTGCTCCCTGAGCGGAGCCAAGTCGGTGACGGTGACCGGTGGGCCCACTGCCTTCGTCCTCGACCCGGACGCCGACCTCGTTCCCAACGAGTCCTGCCGCGTGACCATCCGCGGCGCCGAGGTGAGCGACCAGGACGTCCAGGATCCGCCGGACACGATGAGCGCCGACGCCGTCGTCTCGTTCGCGTCGTCGCTCAGCACCTCGTGTGACGCCACCTACACGTCGATCGGGGCGATTCAGGGCTCCGGGTCGGCTGCGGACTACACCGGACCGGTCGTGACCGAGGGCGTCGTCGTCGGGGACCATGAGGGCCCGAGCCCCGCGCTGCGCGGCTTCTACCTCCAGGACCCCCTCGGGGACGGTGACCCGGCCACCTCGGACGCCATCTTCGTCTTCAACGGGAACGACGACGATGTCGCGGTCGGCGACCGCGTGCGCGTCGTCGGCACCGCTGAGGAGTTCCAGGACCAGACCCAGATCTCGAACACCACCTCGATCACGCCCTGCGGGACGGGCACGGTCGACCCGACCCCGATCAGCTTCCCGGTGACGAGCCCGACCTTCCTCGAGCAGTACGAGGGCATGCTCGTCTCGGTCCCGGAGACGATGACCGTCACCGAGCACTTCCAGCTCGGCCGGTTCGGCCAGGTCGTCGTCTCGTCCGAGGGCCGTCTCCCGCAGCCGACCAACGTCGTGGCGCCCGGTGACGAGGCGCTCGTCCTCCAGGCTGCGAACAACAACCGTCGGCTCATCATCGACGACTCGTCGCAGGCCCAGAACCCCGACCCGATCGTGTGGGGCCGGGGCGGCGAGCCGCTCTCGGCGTCGAACACGCTGCGGGGTGGAGACACCGTGACCGGAGCTGTCGGAGTGCTGACCTACACGTGGGCGGGCAACGCCGCGAGTGGCAACGCCTACCGGCTCCGTCCCGACGGCGCGCTGGGCGGGGACGCCCAGTTCGTGGCCGGAAACGCGCGGCCGTCGGAGGCTCCGGACGTCGGCGGCGCGGTGCAGGTCGCGGCGATGAACCTGCTCAACTTCTTCAACACTTTCGACGGGTTGCCGGACCGGGTGGACAACTGCACCAACGGTGTCGGCGGGGCGGCGACTGACTGCCGCGGCGCGGACACCCAGGCGGAGTTCGACCGGCAGTGGCCCAAGACCGTGGCCGCGATCCGCGGTCTCGGCGCCGAGGTCGTCGGCGTCAACGAGATCGAGAACGACGGTTACGGCTCCAACAGCGCCATAGCGTTCCTCGTCGACCGGCTCAACGAGGCCGACGGAGCCGGTACGTGGGCCTACCTCGACGTGGACGCGCGGACCGGTCAGACCAACGCCCTCGGCACCGACGCCATCAAGGTCGGCATGGTCTACCAGCCGGGTGCCGTGACGCCGGTCGGAAGGACGGGTGCGCTCAACTCGGTCGAGTTCGTCAACGGTGGCGACTCGGCCCCGCGCAGCCGACCAGCACTCGCGCAGGCCTTCCGCGACCACGCGACGGGCGGCGTCTTCACCGTGGCCGTCAACCACCTCAAGAGCAAGGGCAGCGCCTGCGACGCGCCCGATGCGGGCGACGGGCAGGGCAACTGCAACACGGTGCGTAACAACGCGGCGAAGGCCCTGGCGACATGGCTGGCGGGTGACCCGACGGGCACCGGGGACGAAGACGTGCTCATCATGGGTGACCTCAACTCCTACGCCAAGGAGGACCCCGTCCGGACGCTCGAGGAGGCTGGCTACACCAATCTCATCGCGAAGCTGATCGGGCCGGAGGCCTACTCGTACGTCTTCGACGGCCAGTGGGGTTACCTCGACCATGCCCTCGCGTCGCCCTCGGCAGAGGAGCAGGTCACCGGAGTCGGCGAGTGGCACATCAACGCCGACGAGCCGTCGGTGCTCGACTACAACACCGATTTCAAGACGCCGAACCTCCAGTCGATGCTCTACGCGCCCGACCAGTTCCGCGTCTCCGATCACGATCCGGTCCTCGTTGGCCTCTCCCTGGACAACGACACCCCCGGGTTCGCGACCGGCGGTGGCTGGTACCGGTCACCGGCTGGAGCGCTGGCCGGTGACCCGTCGTACAGCGGCAAGGCGAAGTTCCAGCTCGACGCCAAGTACGAGACCGGTGTGGTCGCCCCGACCGGTCAGTTCAGCCTCACCCTCGAGGGCACAACGTTCGTCTTGGCGAGCACGTCCGTCGACTGGCTCATCATCCACGACAACGAGGCGCGCCTCGGCGGTGCTGCGAGCGTGAACGGCGTTGCCGGCTACAGCTACCAGGTGATCGCCACAGACGGCGGCAAGAACGACACCATCCGGGTCGTCGTGCGTGACTCGTCCATGACGGTCGTCTACGACAGCGGCGCCGCACGCGCCACGGGGCAGGTGGTCATCCACTGACGTTCGCCGACCCCGGTCGAGTGGACGAGTTCTGGGCCCAGAACTCGTCCACTCGAACTCGAGCTCCTCCGCGTCCGCCACGAGCTGCTCGAAGCGCAGCGAACCTCCCCCTCGGTCGACCAGCAGCTCGGCAACCGGCGTGGCTGAGCCGTCCCAGCGTGGTGGCCGATGCCCTCCCGGCGGTGGAGACGCGACAACCGTCGGACCCGCCCGATCGGCGTCGCATCCTTAACGGCCTTCCAGGATCGATGCCCGCCGCCGCACCTCGTGACGAGCGAGCACGGACTGCAGCTGAGCCCTGACTACCGCACCAGCGGAGCCAATGCTTCACCACCGACCGACCCGGCGACCCACGGTCGTCCTACCCGCCCTCCGTCGGGCGACAGCCACGCGCCCTTGACACGAACAGTGACCCCCGGAGTATCGCCGCCCGATGTCCGAGCCGAGGGGCGTGCAGGCAGAAGTTGAACTCGTCGATCAGTCCGAGCTGGCCAAGGCTGTGCGCCAGGCTCGGGCCGGCGACTTCGATCTCTCTGTCGCGCGTCTCCCTCACGTCCGTGATCACGCGCTCGATCTCATCCTCGAGGAGCGTGGCGTGCGGCCAAGAGTCCCGACCTACCTCTACCCACAGCGATCCGCGTGGTGCACGGTCAGCTCACAGCAGGCACACAGCCGATCACAAGGCCGCAGGGCGATGGTCGAACCCATGGCCATCACGGTCGCCGACCGGTCGGCGGCGGCATCGGGCCGGCCACCAGAACAGGCTTCGGGCAGTCGGCGGCCGGCTCACCCGGCCCTGCGGGGTGCCACTCGACACCTCGCCGCTCGAGCGCTGACGTTCGTGCTCGCTGTGGCCACCGTTCTCGCGGCCCTCCTGCTGGTCTTCCGACCGGTCCGCCCCACACAGTTCATGGTCGTGTTCGGGCTGCTCAACCTTCCTGTGGCAGGGACGTTCGCCTCTGTCGTACTGCTCGCCCTGGTGACTCGTGTCCTGCTGGGACGCAAGCGGATCGGTCTGGCAGCGGTTGCCGCCTTTCAGCTGACAGGTATCTACGTCGGTCTCGCGGAGCTCTTCCCGGCCGCCCGGCTCCCGTTCAGTGAGGTCTGGAGCGGCCGTGGAGATCTCGGTGGCACTCTCGACGTGGTGGCCATGGTGATCGGCGTCGGCGCCCTGTGGTTGCTCTGGCGGCTGCGGCCTTCGTTCACGGCGCGGGTGCAGCCCGGCTCGTGGTGGGCTGCGCTGGCCGCGCTTCTCGTGGGTGGCGCGATCACCTACGGAGTCACCTGGCTGCTCCTCGGCGCCTCCGGCGCCCCCGGCACCGAGGCGAGTGTCGTCGTGGCGACCGTGGTCGCCGCGTTCGGTGGGGTGAGCAGGCACGCTCTCGGTGTCCCACGCTACGTCGTCGACGTGGCGGCGATCCTCACGGGTGCGACGATCCTCGGTGCCACCGTGCTCTTCCTCGCGTCCGCGCGACAGCGCAGCAGATGGACCCCCGATCGAGAGGTGCGGCTGCGCCTTCTTCTCGCCGAGTATGGTGAAGGCGACTCACTCGGCTACTTCGCGACGCGGAGGGACAAGGCCTCGGTGTTCTCGGCCGACGGTCGTGCTGCCGTGACCTACCGGGTCGTCAACGGAGTGTCGGTCGCATCTGCAGATCCGGTCGGCTCCCTTGACAGCTGGGGCGGGGCCATTCTTGCCTGGCTGAGCGAGGCACGCGAGTTCGGCTGGGTCCCGGCCGTGCTCTCGGCCAGTGAGGCCGGGGCGAGGGCGTACGCCGCCGCCGGCCTGCGAGTCGTGCTCATGGGTGACGAGGCGATTCTCGACCCTGGGCGGTTCGACGTGCGCCGGGGGTCCATGGCGCCGGTGCGACACGCCGTGAAGCGGGCGCGTCGGGCGGGCGTCGCGGTACGGATTCGCCGCCAGGACGAGCTCACCGCCGAAGAGCGCACTTTGGTGGCCACCCGCATGGAGGAGTGGCGCGGCGACGAGCGGGAGCGTGGCTTCTCCATGGCCCTCGGGCGCAGCGGTGACCCGGCGGACGGCCGCGCGCTCGTCGTCACGGCGCACCTCGCCGACGGCACCGTGGTGGGACTCCTCACCTTCGTGCCCTGGGGCCGGGGCGGGGTGTCGCTGGATGTCATGCGCCGTGCTCCCACCGCACCCAATGGCGTCACCGAGCTGATGATCGCCGAGCTCATGGGCCGCAGCCGACAGCTCGGCATCCGCCGCGTGTCCCTCAACTTCTGCATGTTCCGCGGGGTCTTCGCCGACTCGGCCCGGTTGGGCGCCCGACCGCTCGTGCGTCTCAACGCCTCCGTCCTCGGGGTACTCGACCGGTTCTGGCAGCTCGAGCGTCTCTACCGGTCGAACGCCAAGCTCGAGCCGACGTGGGTCCCGCGCTTCCTCTGCTACGAGGACGCCGTCTCCCTACCGCAGGTGCTCGTCGCAGCTGGTGTCGTGGAGGGCTTCCTGCCGTGGCCGGGCGGACGGCAGGCGGAGGGAGCGAGGCTCGGTGCGGACGATCTCCTACACCTGCAGGCTGCCGCAGCCGCGGCGCAAGCCGCGGGTGACGCCAGGTCGACGGAGCGGCGCCGACGCGGCGAGTTCGGGCACCGGCTCGCGCGGCTCGAGGCCATGCGAACCGAGGGGTTGGACCCCTACCCGGGCGGTGGCGGTGACCCGGTGACCTCAGTGGCCGAGCTGGCCATTCGGCTTGGCGCGTTGGAGCCGTCGCCAGGGGGCCCGCCCACCATGAGCGGACCCCCTGGCGACGGGCCCGCCGACGATGCGGTCTCGGTGTCCCTCGTCGGACGCGTTCGCAGCGTGCGTGACCACGGCGCAGTACTCTTCGCCACTCTCGTCGACGGCGCGGCATCGCTGCAGCTCGTCCTCGACCCCGCCACAGCACGATCACACCGCGTTGTCACCGACTTCGCGCGCTTCGTCGATCGCGGAGACCTCGTGCGCGTCGAGGGGCGCATCGGGCGGCTCGCGCAACGGCACGCCCAGCCTGATCGTGTGGACCTGGCGTACGGAGGCCAAGTGCCTGCACCCGATCCCGTTCGGCGACTTGGCCGACCCGGACACGCGCCTTCGGCAGCGGTCGCCGACCTGATCGTCCATCCGGGCACGATGGATCTCTTCCGGGCCCGATCGGCGGTGCTGGCGTCGATCCGCGGCACCCTTCTGGGCGTGGGTACACTCGAGGTCGAGACCCCGATGCTCACACGTCGTCCACGGCGGCGCGACCGCTCGTCCATTCCGCACCTTCATCAACGCCTACGGCGTCGACCTGTCCCTGCGCATCGCGCCCGAGCTCCATCTCAAACGCCTCCTCGTCGGAGGGACTGGGTCCGATCTTCGAGCTGGGTCGCAACTTCCGCAACGAGGGTGCGGACGCCACGCACAACCCCGAGTTCACCTCGCTCGAGGTCTACCAGCCCGCATGCCGACTACACCGAGATGCGGCTCCTCGCGCAGAGCGCTCGTCCAGGGGGCGGCGCGGAGCCTGCATGGTCGCCCCGTGCTTCCGGGGCCACGCCCCGGCCAGTTGCGGAACGGGTTGGACGGCGTGGAGCTCGTCGACATCAGCGGCGAGTGGCCGGTCGTTCCGGTGCTCGACGCGGTCTCCGCCGCCGTCGGGCGAGAGGTCAGCCTCGACACCGACCTGGACGTGCTGCTCGGCCTCGCGCGTCGACTCCGGCGTCGAGGTCCGGCCCGAGACTGGGGCAGGCGGTGTCATCGAGGCGCTCTACGCCGGCTCGTCGAGCCGACGACGTCGGCTCCCACGTTCTTCGTCGACTTCCCCGTCGAGACCTCGCCGCTGACCCGGCCTCACCGGACGCAGCCCGGCCTCGTCGAGCGCTGGGACCTCGTCATCGCCGGCATGGAGGTCGGCACGGCCTACAGCGAGCTGACCGACCCCGTCGACCAGCGCGCCGGCTGACCGAGCAGTCGCTCAAGGCCGCGGCGGGCGACTCGGAGGCGATGGAGATCGACGAGGACTTCCTCCACGCGCTCGAGAACGGGATGCCGCCGAGCCGGCGGCCTCGGCATCGGCATCGACCGGCTCGTCATGCTCCTGACCAACACGTCGATCCGCGCGTGCTGACCTTCCCGTTCGTCCGGCCACTCCAGCGCCCCGGTGACCGCGCTCCCGGAACCAGCTGATGGACCTCACCGGGACCCCGGTCATCCTCGTCGTCGGCGTCCTCGTCGTTATCGGCTGCGTCCGCCTGGTCACCGGTGGCCCCAGACCACGTCGGAGGGGCGTGCGGGTGATGACCCGCACCGCCGAGGTGCTCGGGCTCAACCTGGCCGTCCTCGTGCTCGCCGGCCTGCTGCTGAACGACCAGTACCTCTTCTACTCGAGCTGGGCCGACTTCTTCGGCGCCCGATCGTCGGAGGTCGTCAGCCACGCAGGGGGCACGACCAGCGACGTGATCGGGTCGCGGATCGCCGGTCCGGGACTTGAGGCGCACCTGCCCAGAGGGCCTCTCCCGCCGCTTCCCGATCCCGGCAAACGGGTTCAGGACTTCGTCGTCCACGACCGCTACGCCCGAACCGGGCGCCGGTGCTCGTCCTGCTGCCGGTTGGCTACGACCCCCTGTCGAGCACGAGGTATCCGGTCATCGTGGGCCTGCACGGCTTCCCCGGCGCACCGGCCAGCTTCGCGCGACTGACCTTCCTCAGCGAGGTCGACACGCTGACCGCCGAGCACGTGCTGGCGCCCTCGATCGTCGTCATGCCGACGATCAGCCCCTCCGCGAGTCTCGACACCGAGTGCGTCAACGGTGGGCCAGGACAGCCGCAGACTGACACCTGGCTCTCGCACGACCTGCCCATCTGGGTCGCCCAGCACCTCCAGGGTGCAGACGTCCCGAACATCCTGGGCGACCGTTCGGCTATTCACTACGGCGCCTGGTGCGCCGCGTCGCTGACGATGCGCCACCCCGACGTGTTCGGCGGCGCCATCGTCCTGCAAGGGTACTTCCGCCCGGACTTCAGCCCGGCGTACGACCCGCTCAGTCCAGCAGCACTGCACGGCTATGACCTGATCCAGCTGGCGCGGCACCATCCTCCTCCGGTGGCCATCTGGGTGCTGACGACGAGAGAGGACCCGCTGTCCTACCCCACCACGACCCACTTCATCGCCGCGGCCCGAGCCCCGCTCGCCGTGACAGCGACGGTCCTGGCTCATGGCGGACACCGCTTCGCCGTGTTCCGCCCGTACATTCCGGCTGCCTTCACCTGGCTCGCGCAGACGCTCCCCGGTTTCCATGCCTGACCGCCTCACTGAACCCACCCGACCGGCCGCGTCGCCGCCTTCTCCACGGCGGATCCAGCGTCATCACGCGCGCCGGCTCGGCGCTGGCGTCGCTGCCTTGTCCGCGTTGCTCACGGTTCTCGCGCTGTGGGACCAGCCGTCAGGCCATGGGCTCCCGGCGCCGACACCGGCCAGCTCGTCGGGTGCCCTCGGGAGTGGTCCCGGAGCGACCGAGGCCCGCGGCAGCGGCCTGGGGCCCCTCGCGGTCGTCGCCCTGGGCGACTCGGTGCCGAGCGCGACCTCGTGCGGCTGCACCGGCTTCGTCGAGCTGCTCGCTGCCCAGCTGGCCACGCTGACGGGACGAAGCTTCCTCGTCCACAACGACGCCACGGACGGCTGGACCACGGCCGACGTCCTCGCCGCCCTCGATGCGGTCCCGACTCGTGCAGACCTGCAGCAGGCCGACCTCGCCGTCATCGAGATCGGGGCCAACGACTTCGACCTGAGCCGCCTTGGTGATCCGGCATGTGTTCCCGCGGCGACCTCGCCGTGCTGGGCCTCGACCATGGCCGCGATGCGGACTCGATTGGACCGGATCGTGCGCACCGTGCAGCAGCTCGATGAGAACCCGCGCCTCCGGGTCGCCGTGGTCGGCTACTGGAACGTCACTGTCGATGGCGTCGTGGGTCGGTCTCGGGGCGCGGCATTCGTCCGTGACAGCGACCGTCTGACGCGTGTGGTCAACGGCGTGGTCGCCGAGGTCGCCGCGAGCAGGCGCGCCACCTACGTCGACGCGTACACCCCACTCAAGGGCGAGGACGGCGCGCTCGACCCGACCGGCTACCTGCTGGCGGATGGCGACCACCCCAACCAAGGCGGGTACGACGTCCTCGCGCAGGCCGCGCTGGAGGCTCTCGAAGCACATGGGGCGGTCGACGCGTGGCGGGAGGGCTGACTGGCCGCTCGCCGTCAAGGGCCGATCTCCCGATGGTTGCTGAGGGTCCGCTCGGCCAACCTAGACTTCCCGCCATGGACCAAGCCCCGAAGGCGACGCGTCGGCCCGTCACCCGCGAGCACCATGGCGATCGGTTCGAGGACGCCCACGCCTGGATGGCCGGCCGAGACGACCCAGCCCTGCTCGAGTACCTGGCGGCCGAGAATGCCCAAGCCGAGGCGGCCACCGCCCACCTCAAGCCCCTCGCGGACACGATCTACGAGGAGTTCCGCTCCCGGATCCACGAGACCGACCTCTCGGTGCCGGTCCGCCATGACCGGTGGTGGTACTACTCGCGCACCGTCGAGGGCGAGCAGTACCCGGTCGACGGGCGTGTCACGCTCGCCGACCACCCCCACCGGCCGACGCTCGACGAGGACGCCGCGCCGTCGGGGGAGGAGCTGCTCCTCGATGGCAACGCCGAGGCGCAGGGCCACGACTTCTTCGCGGTCGCCGGGAGCGAGGTCTCTCCGGAGGGGGACCTGCTGGCCTACGCGGCCGACCTGGCCGGCGACGAGCGCTACGACGTCCGGGTGCGGCGGATCGCGACGGGCGAGCTCCTCGACGACGCCGTCCGGCAGACCGGGGGCTCGCTCGCCTGGTCGCTCGACAGTCGGCAGCTCTTCTACACACGCGTTGATGCCGCCTGGCGGCCCTACCAGGTCTGGCGCCATGAGGTGGGCACGCCGGCCGAGGCGGACGTCCTCGTCCACGACGAGCCCGACGAGCGCTTCTTCGTCGGGGTGAGCGCCTCACGCGACGACCGGCTCATCATCATCGGCATCGGCTCCAAGACGACGAACGAGTACCGCGTCCTCGACGCCGCCGACCCCTTGGGGACGCCGCGCATCGTCGCCGAGCGGCGTCAGGGCGTCGAGTACGACATCGAGCCCATCGGTGACCAGCTGCTCATCGTGCACAACGGGCGCCGCACCAACTTCGAGCTCGCGGTCGCCCCGGTCACGTCCACGGGCCACGGGGAATGGGTGCCGTTGGACGTGACCACCGAGGACGAGTACGTCTTCGGCGTCGACGCCTTCGACGACTTCATCGCCATCTCGCTCCGACGAGAGGGCGGCACCGCAGTGCGCATCGTCATGCGAGACCCCTCGAGCGACACGGGGCTGGGCGAGGCACATGACGTCGAGGTCGGGGAGCCGCTGCACACGCTCCGGGTCGGTGCCAATCCGGAGACGAGGACCCGGACCATCCAGCTCGTGTGGCAGTCGCTCGTCACGCCGCAGACCGTCATCGACTACGACGTCTTCGCACGGACGTCCACGGTGCTCAAGCGGCAGGAGGTCCGGGGTGGGCACGACCCGGCCGACTACGTGCAGCGTCGCGAGTGGGCGACCGCTCCCGACGGAACGCAGGTCCCGATGTCTCTGGTGCGCCACCGTGACACCCCTCTCGACGGCACCGCGCCCGGCCTGCTCCACGGCTACGGCGCCTATGGCATCCCGAGCGACCCCTGGTTCTCGGTGCTGCGCCTGTCCCTGCTCCAGCGGGGCTGGGTCTTCGCCGTCGCCCACGTCCGTGGGGGCTCCGAGATGGGTCGGACCTGGTACGACGACGGGAAGCTCGACCACAAGCGCAACACGTTCACCGACTTCGTCGCCTGCGCCGACCACCTGCGAGAGCGCCGTATCGTCCATCGCGATCACCTTGCAGCGGAAGGAGGCTCGGCCGGCGGTCTGCTCATGGGCGTGGTCGCCAACGAGGCGCCGGACCGGTTCAGCTTCATCCACGCCTCGGTGCCGTTCGTCGACGCGCTGACGACGATCCTCGACCCGGCCCTGCCGCTCACGGTCATCGAGTGGGAGGAATGGGGCAACCCGCTCGAGGACCCCGAGGCGTACGCGCGGATGCGGTCCTACAGCCCCTACGAGAACGTCCGCGCACAGCGGTACCCGGCCCTCCTCGTCACGACATCGCTCAACGACACGCGCGTCTACGTCACGGAGCCGGCCAAGTGGGTCGCGGCGCTGCGTGAGGCGACCCGCGAGATTACCGATGCTCGGCCCATCATCTTCCGCACGGAGATGGCCGCCGGCCACGGGGGCCAGTCGGGTCGCTACGACACGTGGCACCAGTGGGCGTGGGAGACGGCCGTTCTCATCGACCTCACCTGAGCGCGCCCTCCCAGTCGAATGTGCAGTTCGTGCCGCTCGGCCCGGGAGCGATGACGGGACCAAACGCGGTCAAGCCCCGTTCCCACGCGCGAGGCGCAGCACCTCGTCCGGTCATTGGTCCCTCAAGGCCCCGTGAACCCGGCTCCCAGGCGGGCCCGCGTGCCTCGCGGTCGGAGCCTGAGACGCGGCGTCCCGCCGGGTGGACCCCTCCTAGAATTGGGCCCATGATGTCCACCCTCGACCTGCGCGGCCGCACGCTCGACGTGCGGTACCTGCGTGGGGCCCTGCCCCGAGCCGAGTTCGACGTCACCGCCGCCCTCGAGCACGTGCGGCCGATCTGTGCGGACGTGGAGCTTCACGGGGCCCAGGCGTTGCGCGACCTCGGCGAGCGGTTCGACGGGGTCCGTCCGACGCACCTCCGCGTGCCGGCCGAGACCCTCCAGACGGCCCTGGACCAGCTCGCACCCGACCTGCGTGCCGCCCTCGAGGAGTCGATCAGGCGGGCCCGCATCGTCCACGCTGACCAGCGCCGCACCGACACGACGACGGCGGTCGTGCGGGGTGGAACCGTCACCGAGCGCTGGGTCCCCGTCGACCGGGTCGGGCTTTACGTCCCGGGCGGGCTCGCGGTCTACCCGAGCAGCGTCGTCATGAACGTCGTGCCCGCCCAACTGGCCGGAGTGGGCTCCCTCGCCGTCACGTCGCCGCCGCAGCGGGAGAACACCGGCGTCTTCGCCGGGTACCCGAACCCGACCATCCTGGCCACCTGCGCGCTCCTCGGTGTCGACGAGGTCTACGCAGTCGGTGGAGCACAGGCGGTCGCGATGTTCGCCTTCGGCTTCATCGATGACAAGGACGTCCACGACGGCGTCCCCGTCACGTGCGAGCCGGTGTCGATGGTCACCGGTCCGGGCAACATCTGGGTCGTCGCAGCCAAGCGGCTACTCAAGGGACTCATCGGCATCGATGCCGAGGCCGGCCCGACCGAGATCGCGATCCTCGCCGACTCCAGCGCCGATGCCGAGCACGTGGCGGCCGACCTGGTCAGCCAGGCTGAGCACGACCCGCTCGCGGCGTCGGTCCTCGTGACCGACAGCGAGGAACTCGCCGAAGCCGTCGCTCAGGCACTTGCTCGCAGGGTCCCCGCGACGAAGCACGCAGAGCGAGTGGCAACTGCCTTGCGCGGCACGCAGTCCCGCATCGTGCTCGTCGACGACGTGGCAGCCGGCCTGGCCGTCGTCAACGCCTACGCCGCCGAGCACCTCGAGATCCAGACCCGAGACGCCAGCGCCGTGGCAGAGGGAGTCCGCAACGCTGGAGCGGTCTTCGTCGGGCCCTACGCACCGGTGAGCCTCGGTGACTACGCAGCGGGGTCCAACCACGTGCTGCCCACGGCCGGTTGCGCCACTCACTCGAGCGGCCTGTCGGTCCAGTCCTTCCTTCGTGGCATCCACGTCGTCGAGTACGACGAGGCGTCCCTCCGGGACGTGGCCGGCCACGTCGTGACGCTTGCCCAGGCCGAGGACCTGCCCGCACACGGCGAGGCCGTGACGGCTCGCTTCGGCGACGAGGTGCCCGGATGAGCGACTCCTCGGCGGCAAGCGAGGCACGAATCGGGGCGGAGCACGAGATCGAGCGGCTGCTGCGGCCCGACCTGCGGGGCCGCTCGGCCTACGGCGCCCCTCAGCTAGACGTACCCGTGTGCCTCAATACCAACGAGAGCTCCTACCAGGTCCCCGACGTGGTGGTCCGCGCCGCCCTCGATGCGCTCGAGGACGATCTCGTCGGCCTCAACCGCTATCCAGACCGCGAGTTCACCGACCTGCGCAAGGCCCTGACCGCCTACCTCGAGAGGCAGGCCGGCGTCGTGGTCACCCCCGAGCAGCTCTGGGCGGGCAACGGCTCCAACGAGGTGCTATCTCACATCGTGCAGGCCTTCGGTGGGCGGGGGCGCACTGCCCTCGGCTTCACGCCCAGCTACTCGATGCACCCGATCATCACCGAGACGCTCGGCACGACGTGGGTCGACGGTCTCCGGGAGGCGGAGACCTTCGAGATCAGCGCCGAGTCCGCGGCGGCACAGGCCAGCCGGCACGACCCGTCGATCGTCTTCCTCTGCTCGCCGAACAACCCCACCGGCACCGCGCTGCCGTTCGACGTCATCGGCGCGGTGCTCGACGCGGCTCCCAACGCCGTCGTCGTCGTCGACGAGGCCTATGCGGAGTTCGCCCGGCCGGGGACGCCCAGCGCCCTGACGCTGCTCGCCGGCAACTCGCGGTTGGTCGTGACGCGCACCATGAGCAAGGCGTTCGCCTTCGCGGGCGGCCGCCTCGGCTACCTCGTCGCTTCGGCCGAGCTGGTCGACGCGCTTCGGCTCGTGCGGCTGCCCTACCACCTGTCCACCCCGACCCAGACCATCGCGCGCGCGGCGCTCGAGCACGCCGAGCTCATGCTGTCCACCGTTGATGCGATCAAGGCTCAGCGAGACCGGATCGTCAGCGAGCTCGCAACGCTGGGGGCGACCCCCGTGCCGAGCGACTCGAACTTCGTGCTCTTCGGCGGGCTGCCAGACGAGAAGGCGACGTGGCAGGCGCTCCTCGACCGCGGCATCCTCGTCCGCGACGTCGGCATCCGCCACCACCTGCGGGTCACGGCCGGCACGCCCGAGGAGACAACCCGGTTCCTGGCCGCCATGGCGGAACTGGCGCCGACCCATGTCGCGCCGCTCGCCACCCCGAGCACCGTCGACCCCTTACCGTTCGAGACCGCCGAGGACGACGCATGACACCAGGCAGCAGGACCGCCACGATCGCCCGGACGACCAAGGAGTCGTCGATCGAGCTGACTCTCGACCTCGACGGGACGGGGGTGTCCGACGTCTCGACCGGCGTCCCGTTCTACGACCACATGCTGGCCTCCCTGGCCAAGCACTCCCTCATCGACCTCAGCGTCAAGGCGACCGGCGACATCGACGTCGACGTCCACCACACGGTCGAGGACACTGCGATCGTGCTCGGTCAGGCGCTGCGTGAGGCCTTGGGCGACAAGGCGGGCATCTCCCGCTTCGGGGATGCCACCGTCCCGCTCGACGAGGCCCTGGTCCACGCCGTCGTCGACGTCGCCGGCCGACCGTATGTGGTGCACGAGGGCGAGCCGGAGGGCCAGCAGTACGTCCTCATTGGCGGCCACTTCACCGGCTCGATGACTCGCCACGTTCTCGAGTCGTTCGCCTACAACGCCGGCCTGTGCCTGCACGTCCGCGTCCTCGCCGGTCGCGACCCCCACCACATCGTCGAGGCCCAGTTCAAGGCGGTCGCCCGCGCGCTGCGTGCCGCCATCGCTCTCGACGAGCGGGTCATCGGCATCCCGAGCGCCAAGGGAGCGCTCTGAGCATGTCGACGCCACCCCGGGTCGTCGTCCTCGACTATGGCAGCGGCAACGTGCGCTCCGCCGTGCGCGCCCTCGAGCGCGTCGGCGCATCGGTGGATCTCACGGCTGACCCGCGCGCCGCGCTGGAGTGCGATGGGCTCTTCGTGCCGGGCGTCGGCAACTTCCACGCCTGCGTGACCGGCCTCCGCGCCGCGCACGGTCCCCGAGTCATCGGCCGCCGGCTCAGCGGTGGTCGACCGGTGCTTGGTGTCTGCGTGGGCATGCAGGTCATGTTCGACGGTTCGGCGGAGCCGTCAGACCGCCCGGAGTCCGGCCTGTCCGAGTGGCCCGGCACCGTCGAGCGGCTTAACGCTCCGATCGTCCCGCACATGGGCTGGTCGCAGGTCCGGGTCGGGGAGCGTTCCCGGCTGTTCGCCGGCGTCGAGGATGAGCGCTTCTACTTCGTGCACTCCTACGCGGTCCTGGCATGGGAGCTCGAGGCGACCGGAGCCTTCGCCGCGGTGGCGCCCGTCGTCAGCTGGTCCGAGCACGGCGCCCCGTTCGTGGCAGCCGTCGAGAACGGCCCCCTCAGCGCCACACAGTTCCACCCCGAGAAGTCCGGGGAGGCCGGCCTGCGGCTGCTCGAGAACTGGGTGCGATCGCTGTGACAGGCAGGGGAGCGGACCATCGGTTGGCGTGGAACTCAGCGGGCAGGGACCCGGCTCGCCCGTGCAAGCCAGCCCAGCGGCATACGGAATCCGTGAATTCTACTGAGCCACAAGGAGACGCGACGTGACAGATAACCCCCGACTGGAGCTCCTCCCGGCCGTCGACGTCGCCGGCGGGCAGGCTGTGCAGCTCGTCCAGGGAATCGCTGGAAGCGGCGGACGGTTCGGCGACCCATGGGAGGCGGCCAAGGCGTGGCAGGACCAGGGCGCGGAGTGGATTCATCTCGTGGATCTGGACGCCGCGTTCGGCCGAGGCAACAACCGGGACCTCATCGACACGATAATCGGACGGCTCGACATCTCGGTGGAGCTGTCTGGAGGCATCCGCGACGCCGAGTCCCTCGACGCGGCGCTCGCGACCGGCTGTCGCCGGGTCAACATCGGCACCGCCGCGCTGGAGGACCCCGAGTGGACCGGCCGGATCATCGGTGAGCACGGCGACCGGGTCGCCATCGGCCTCGACGTGCGGGGGACGACCCTGGCCGCGCGGGGCTGGACCCGTGAGGGCGGCGACCTGTGGCAGACGCTCGACCGGCTCGACCGGGAAGGCTGTGCCCGTTACGTCGTCACCGACGTGAACAAGGACGGCATGCTCCAGGGCCCGAACGTCGATCTGCTGCGCCGCGTGTGTGAGCGGACTGACCGACCGGTCGTCGCCTCCGGCGGGGTCTCGACGCTCGAGGACATCCGGGTGCTGCGCACCCTCGTCGCCGAGGGCGTGGAGGGTGCCATCATCGGGTCAGCCCTGTACCAGGGGGCCTTCACCCTGCCCGACGCTCTCGACCTGGCCGGACGGCCCGAGCGGTGACCACCCCGTTCGCGCACGTCGACGACGAGGGGCGACCCTCCGACTCCGTCGGCCAGGCCTGGACGGGCAAGTCGATCCCGACCCACGGGTTCTCTGACGACCGCGGCGAGGCCGATCCGGGCCTCGTCGACGCACTCCTGGCCTGCACCGCCGAGCCAACGCCGGAGGCGGAGACGGAGCTGATGACCCGGGTCGCGGCCGCCCGCTGGCTGGTGCCCGTGGTGGCCGTGCCGACCGACGTCGACGAGCACGGCGGGCTCGTCACTGACACGCGCAGCGACATGGCAGCGGTGACCCTGACCGCGCCGGACGGCCGGCGGGCCCTGCCGATGTTCAGCAGCCTGGAGTCGCTCGCTGCCTGGGACCCGGCCGCGCGCCCCGTTCCGGTGCGGGCGGCCGCAGCTGCCCAAGCCGCCATCTCGGAGTCCTGCGACGTGCTGGTCGTCGACGTCTCGTCGCCGCAGGCAGCCGTGCTCCGCTCCAGCATGCTGTGGGCCCTGGCGCAGGAGCACGCGTGGCTACCCGCTCATCGCGACGACCAGGTGGCACGGGCAGTCCGCAGGGCGGTGGCGGAGGAGCCGCTCGTCAGCGGCCATCGCGTCGAAGCCGGCCAACCCGCCGGCGCCGGCGTCCTGCGCGTTGTGCTGCTGCTGCCGCCGGGGCTGGACCAGGCCGTCGTGAGCCAGGTCGCCACCCGGATCGGCGAGCGGATTGCGACGGACGGCGAGACCCGTGCGAGGATCGATTCACTGACGTTCGCCCTCGAAGCCGCCACCTGAGTCGTGGCCCGACCTCGGCAGGAGGCCACCGTGAGCGCGACCCTCGGTTTCGTCGCCGACCCGGTCCTCGACGCCCAGCGTCGCCGTGACCTGCGCCGGATGCGGGTCGTCGCGACTGGACTGCTCGTCCTCGCGGCGATCGTGTATGTCATCACCCGCGGCCACGACGAGGGCTGGCTCGGCTTCGTCAACGCGGGTGCGGAGGCCTCGATGGTCGGTGCCTGCGCAGACTGGTTCGCCGTCACGGCGCTGTTCCGCCACCCGCTGGGCCTGCCCATCCCACACACGGCGCTCATCCCGCGCAAGAAGGAGATGATCGGCCGCAGCCTCGAGGAGTTCGTCGGCGAGAACTTCCTGCACGAGGAGATCATCCGTGAGCGGGTTCTCGACGCGGAGCCGACCCGGCGGGCTGCGGAGTGGGTGCTGACCGACAACCACGCCAAGCGCCTCGTCGACGAGGTGGCCACCGTCGGTGCGCATGCCCTGCACCGGATTCCGGACAGCGACATCCAGGCCGTCATCGAGCAGGCCGTCCTACCCCGGCTCATCAAGGAGCCGGTCAGCTCGCTCGCAGGTGGCCTCCTCGAGCAGATCGTGCGCGACGGGTCGCACGCGGGCCTCGTCGACCTGACTCTCGACGAGATGGCGGCGTGGCTCGTCGTCAACGAGGACCTGTTCGAGTCCCTCATCGTTCAGCGAGCGCCGTCGTGGGTGCCGGACGCCGTGAACGACCTCGTCGCACGCCGGATCCACACCGAGGCCCTCAAGTGGCTCGCCGACATCCGCCGGGAGCCGAGGCATGACGTCCGGATCGCGCTCGACAAGCTGCTCACCGATCTCGCGGACAACCTGCAGCATGATCCCGTGACTCAGGAGCGCGCCGAGCGGCTCAAAGAAAGGGTGCTCTCGCACCCGCAGGTGTCGGTCACCGCCATGTCCCTCTGGCAGTCCTTCCGGGCCGTGGCCATTGCAGCGCTGGAGGACGAGGAGGGTCCGGTTCGGGCGCGCGGCATCGAGGAGGTCATCGTGCTCGGCCAGCGGCTGCTGGGGGATGCAGACCTCAGGGCCCGGATCGACGCGAGGATCTGCGATGCCGTCGTGTACGGCGTGGAGCGCTACGGGAGCGAGCTGACGCGTGTCATCAGCCACACGGTGGACCGGTGGGACGGCCGTGAGACGGCCGAGCGCGTTGAGCTGCACGTCGGGCGGGACCTGCAGTTCATCCGGATCAACGGCACGCTCGTCGGCGGGCTCATCGGGGTGCTGATCCACGCGGTCTCCGTGTTCCTGGGCTGAGTCACTCGAGCGAGCAGCTCGCGACACCCCGGGGGTATCGCGAACTGCTCGCTACTGAAAAAGGGGCAGCGCCCGATCTGGCTCAGCCCGAGCGCTGGTAGGCGCGGAAGGCCTGGGTCGCCAGCGTGCTCATGACGACGGCGAGTGCCGCGAGGGCGCCGAGGCGGGGCCACACCGCTGCCCAGTCCGTCGAGGTCGACAGCGCCTCGCGGCTGACAACGACGGCCCAGTCGAGTGGGTTGTACGTCGCAATGTTCTGCAGCCACGCGGGTGCGAGGTCGGGGTCCATGATGGCCGACGAGAGGAACACGAGCGGCAGGGACAGCAGCTGGCTGATACCGATGAGGGCGTTCTGGTCGCGGGACAGGAGGGCGACCGCGTTGGACATCGCGGCGAAGACCACCGTGAGCAGCGCGGCCGACACGAAGGTCAGGCCGGTCCCGACGAGAGGACGCTCGAACCGTGCGCCGGCGGCATACGCGATCAGGATGATGACGGCCGTCTGGACGACGGAGACGATGCCCTGGTAGACGACGGTGCCGTTGATCATCGCGCCCCGGCGCACCGGCGAGGCCAGCAACCGGTCCATCACGCCGAGATTCATGTCCTCGATGTACACGGTGCCCGCCCAAGCGGCAGAGAACAGCGCCGTCATGGCCACGACACCTGGGGTGAGGAACTCGAGGTAGGAGCGACCGTCGGCGCCGAACCCGGGGATCTGGACGACGTCTTCGAACAGGGCGCCGAACAGGAGTAACCAGATCGCGGGCTGGATGAGCGTGATGAGGACGAAGGCCGGCTGGCGCAGGAGCGCCGTCAGCGACCGCTTCGTCAACAGGGCTGAGTGGGTCACCAAGGTCGTCATCGGGCCACCGCCTCGAACGCTCGCCCCGCATGCCGCAGATAGACGTCGTCGAGGGAGGGGCGGGCCACGGTCGCCGACGCGACGACGACGCCGGACTGTTCCAGCACCGCGAGGGCCGATGGGACCACCGCTGCACCATGGTCGGTGCGGGCCCGCACGGTCCGGCCCTCACGGGTGACCTCGCGCAGGTCGGGGTGCGTGGCGAGGCGAGCTGCTGCGACGCCGGCCGCCGCGGCGTCCGCCAGCTCGACGACGACGCTGTCACCGCGAAGTTGGCTCTTGAGCAGTTCCGGGGTTCCCTCAGCGACGATCTGGCCATGATCGACGATGGCGAGCCGGTCGGACAGGTGATCCGCCTCGTCGAGGTAGTGCGTCGTGAGGAGGACGGTGACTCGCCTGTCTCCGTCGTGCTCGTGGCCGGCCGCCATGCGAGCGATCTCCGCCCACATCTGGGCACGCGCCTCAGGGTCGAGCCCGGTCGTGGGCTCGTCCAAGAAGAGCACCGACGGCCGGTTGACGAGTCCGATGGCGACGTCGAGCTTGCGGTTCATGCCGCCGCTGTACGTCTTGGTCAGGCGATCTGCCGCATCCGCAAGGCCGAACCGGTCGAGCAGCTCGTCCGTCCGCCTTCGGGCCTCCCGACGGTCGAGGCCATGGATCCGGGCGGCCATCTCGAGGCTCTCCCGACCGGTCATCATCGGGGCCGCCGAGGGCTTCTGGGAGACGAGACCGATCGAGCGCCTGACCGCTGCGGGGTCGGCGAGCGCGTCGATCCCGGCCACCCGGACCGATCCCGAGTTCGGTTGCGACAGGGTGGCAAGGATCCGCACCGTGGTGGACTTGCCGGCGCCGTTCGGCCCGAGGAGGCCGAAGACCTCTCCCGGCCGGACCCGGAGCGTGAGCCCGCCGAGCGCGCGGACCGGCTCGCTGCGGCGCCCGGAGGGAAACGTCTTGACAAGGTGTTGCGCCTCGATCGCGTAGGCGTCGTCGTCCGGCGGGGTGGCGCGCGCGGCCGCGATCGCTTCGTGCAGCGCAGCTGGGGGGTGAGACATGGTGACTCCTTCACGGACCGTCTGGTCCTGGTTGCGAGTCGGTCCGCGGTGCTGCCACTACGCTGCAGGTGGGCCTTGAGCTGCGTGCCAGCGCGTCTGGAACCGACTCGAGGATCGGCCCCCGGCCAGGCGTTGCCGCGCCCGGCCGGGGGTTCTCTGGCCGCTCTTACGGAGCGGGGTCGTAGGGCCCTTTGTCGGGCTCGAGGATGCGTGCCTCCTCTCCGAGCAGGTCGCCGGCGTTGCTGAGGATCTCCTGCATGGGCATTCCTGCCGCGCGCAGCTCGTGCAGGCGTCGCCAGCTGCTCGTGCCGCCGAGGCTCTCGCTGCGGATGTCCGACGCGAGCCGGGCCGCGAAGTCCCGCTCCGCGCGGACCATGGTCCCCCGGTAGATGGCCTCGATGAGGAAGACGTCCGGGAGCCCGTGCTCGCGCGACCAGTCGAGGGACGACTGGATGCGACGCTGCTCCAGGTCGAGCCGGGCGGTGCGCTCCTCGAGCAGGGCAGCTGCCTCGTCCGGCGGCAGCCCGGCCATGAGCGACAGGGCCGACTCGAACGAATCCGGTTCGGAGCTGGGGCTGCGGAGCAGGTCGGCGAGCCAGTCCTCGAACTCCGCCTCGCCCTCCTGGGTGATCGCGTAGATCGTCCGCTCCGGGCGGTTGCCCTCCCGGATCCGCTCCTGCTCGACGATGAGACCGTGCTTCTCGAGCGCTGCGACCACGGAGTAGAGGGAGCCGAAGTTGAGCTTGATGCTCTCCTCCTTGCCACGCTGGCGCAGGGTTGAGGAGATCTCGTAGGGGTGCATCGGCCGCTCGCCGAGGCACGCGAGGACAGCGAGAGCCAAGGGGTTGTTGACTCGTCTACGGGTCATCGCCCGACCACTGCGTTCATTGAAGGACCTCCAGATCGAATACTCGATTCAGAGTACTCGAAGTGGAGGCACGTTTGGCAAGCAGTTTTCTCGACGGTGATGGATGGGCTCCATGCGCTGGGTCCTACCAAGGAACGACCCGGCCTCGTCGTTTGGTACTGCCGGAAACGCGGCCTTCCGACGACGCGGGCCGGGGTGCGGGCTCCTAGCGTCGAAGGGGTCCGGAATGGAGCCGAAAGCCGCCTTGGAGTCGCCATGATCCCCACAACCCAGCCCACCAGCGCGCTCCCCGCGCACACGGCGCACACCGCCTATCTGCCGATCGAGGCCGAGCCCGGTCAGCTACCGCAGTATTCCTTCGCCCGGATCCTCTGGACCTGGGCCGGCGCCGCCCTGCCGATGGCGTTCCTCGCCTGGGTCGTCGCTCCACGACTGTGGACGTCTTTCGACGGACCGAGCGCGGGGCCCCGTGCCATCATCCTGTGCCTCACCCTCGGGCTCATCTGGCAGTTCCTTCTCGTCGCCGGCCTCGTGCGTCGCGAGCAGGGCACGCTGCAATGGAGTGTCGTCAAGGAGGCCCTCTGGCTGCGCGCGCCGCGCAGCCCGCGCACCGGCCGACGGGGAGGGTGGCTCTGGCTGCTCATCATCCCCCTCGTGCTCGGCATCGCGGCCAAGGAGTTGCTCGTCAACCTCCCGATCCCGGTGCCGGCCGACCGTGACCTCGGGCTGTTCCTCCGCTCGGATGCGGGACAGGACTTCTTCTCGGGCAACTGGACCTGGTTCGCGCTGCTCGTGACGATGTGGGTCTTCAACACCGTCCTTGGCGAGGAGCTGCTGTTCCGCGGCCTGCTCCTGCCAAGGATGCAGCGGGCCTGTGGCCGGTGGGACTGGGTCGTCAACGGCCTGCTCTTCACCGCCTACCACCTGCACGTTCCGTGGGCCATGCCGAAGGTCCTGCTCGACATGCTGATCGTGGTCTACCCGTCCCGGAGATACCGCAGCGCGGTTCTCGGGATCGCAGCGCACAGCGTCCAGTCCGTCGTCTTCGCGATCCTCGTGCTCCTCCTCGTCCTCCGGTGAGAGTGCACCGAGCAAGGATGAGCAGCGGATCCTGAGCGGGCCGGGCGGCCGCCTCCCAGAAGGGGAGTCGGCCGCCCGGCATCGCCTGGGGTGGTCAGACCTTGAGCAGGTCTCGGGCCTTGTCGGGCGGGATGAGGTCGTGACGCACCGACTCGCGCACGAACGACCCGGTGCCATGGGACACCGACCTGAGGTCGATGGGGTAGCGGGACAGCTCCGCCGCAGGAACCTCGGCGTGGACCACTGTCCAGCCCTGCTCGTCCGCAGGCTCGGTGCCGACCACCTGGCCGCGGCGCCCCCGCAGGTCGGCCATGACGGCTCCGAGGTACTCGTCCGCGATGGTGATGTCGACCTTGTCGATCGGCTCGAGCAGAGCGACCGTCGACTCGTTGGCTGCCTCCTTGAGCGCGAGGGCGGCGGCCGTCTGGAAGGCGACGTCCGAGGAGTCCACCGAGTGGGCCTTCCCGTCGACGAGGGTGACCCGCACGTCGACCACTGGGTGGCCGGTGAGCAGACCCTTCTGCAGCTGGGCCCGGGCGCCCTTCTCCACGGACGGGATGAACTGCCGGGGCACGGACCCCCCGACCACCTTGTCGACGAACTCGAAGCCGGATCCGCGGGGGAGGGGCTCGACCTCGATGGAGCAGACGGCGTACTGGCCATGGCCGCCGGACTGCTTGACGTGACGCCCCTGGGCCGAGACCTTGCGGATGAACGTCTCGCGGAGCGCGGTCCGGTAGGGCTCGGCATCGACCGTGACGCCGTAGCGTTCGGACAGCTGTGCGATCAGGTCGTCGACGTGGGCCTGGCCCATCGTCCAGAGCACGACCTGGTCGGTCTCGCTCGCGTGCTCCATGCGCATCGTCACATCCTCGGCGACGAGTCGCTGGAGCGCTCCCGCGAGCTTGTCCTCGTCAGACTTGCTCGCTGCCCGGATGGCGACGGGAAGCTGGGGTTCGGGAAGCAGCCAGGGTGCGACGACGGCGGGCCGATCGGCCGACGAGAGGGTGTCCGACGTCTCGGCGCGGGTCAGCTTCGACACGAGCACGATGTCCCCGGCGATCGCGGTCCCGCGAGGACGGTGGCTGTCGAGGAACGGCGAGGCGAGCGGCCCGACGCGCTCGTCGTCGTCATGGGAGGGATGGCCGGCCACGTCGTGGCCGACGAAGTCACCGAGGTGCCCCGAGACGTGAACCGTGTCGTCGACGCGCAAGGTGCCCGAGAACACCCGCGTCAGCGACAGGCGCCCGACGTAGGGGTCGGTCGTCGTCCGGACGACCTCGGCCACGAGCGGCGCATCGGGGTCACAGGTCACCCCGCTGATCGCGGCCCCTGCGGGCGTCGTGACCGCCGGCAGCGGATGCACCGTCGGGTCGGGGAACGCCCGCTCGATCAGTGAGAGCAGCTCCTCGACACCAGCCCCCGTTGGCGGGGAGACCGGCAGGATCGGGAAGAAGGTCCCTCGGACGATCGCCGTGCGGAGGTCCGTGAGGATGGCGGACGTCTCGATCTGCTCCCCCTCGAGGTAGCGGTCGAGGAGGGTGACGTCCTCCGACTCCTCGATGACCGACTCGATCAGGGCGTGGCGTGCATCCTGGTGCTCGTCCGTGCCGAGATCGTCATCGGACCCGGTGATGAGGCCGACCACGCCCGTCTGCTGTCCGCCGTCCATCACCGGCCAGTGGGTCGCCCGAGCGTCGCCGAAGGTACGGCGGCAGGTGTCCACCGTGGCGGCGAAGTCGGCACGCGGCTGGTCCAGGTGCGTCACGACGACGGCGCGAGGCATGCCCACCGCGGAACACTCACGCCAGAGGAGCGATACGGGCCGATCGATGTCATCGGCACCGGAAACGACGAAGATTGCCGCGTCGGCCGCCCGCAGTCCCGCGCGCAGCTCGCCGACGAAGTCGGGATAGCCGGGCGTGTCGAGGAGGTTGAGCGCCACTCCGTTGGACTCGAACGAGGCGGTGTTGAGGGTCGACGTGCGCACGTGCCCGTCGACCGATGGGCGCTGCCCCGGGACGCGAGCCGCGACGAGAGCCTCGAAGAGTGCCGTCTTGCCAGCCCCGCCGGGTCCGACGAGCACGACGTTGCGGATGTCCTGCGGCGAGGCGGGGTTGGGGGCCGCAGGAAGGTCTGATCTGCCGGTTTGTCTCGCCATGACCCCACCCAACTCCTGTTGCCCGCGGGTCACAAGGCCTGCGCGCAGGATCCCCTGTGATCTGCGAGTCAGGTGACCCCACGAGTGCTCGGATGCCCATCCGCAGCCGGGCGGCCGCGGAGATTCGATGTCGAAATTCGCGTGCGGCTGTCGGCGCCGAGTGCTTTTCTGGTCTGGTGAACGTCGGCGCCTATCGGCACGTGCTTGCCATCCGGGACACCCGGCGCATCCTGCTGCTCGGGTTCCTCGTGCGCGTCCCCATGTTCGCCGGCACCGTCATCCTCACCCTGCACGTCGTCACCAGCCTCGGGCGCAGCTACGGCCAGGCGGGGCTCGTCACCGCCGCTGCGACCGTCGCCGTGGCCGTCTCCGGGCCATGGCGGGGTCGGCTGCTCGACCGCATCGGCCTACGGCGGACGGTCGGTCCCTCCATCGTCGTCCAGATCGTCTGCTGGTCCATCGCACCGTGGGTCGACTACGCGCCCCTCGTTGCGCTGGCCGCCCTGGCCGGGTTGTTCGTCGTGCCGACGTTCTCGATCCTGAGGCAGGTCATCCTCCGCGCCACCCCGGTCGAGCAGCGCCGCACGGCGCTATCACTCGACTCCGCTGCCACTGAGCTCTCCTTCATGGCGGGCCCGGCTCTCGGGGTGTGGATGGCCATCTCGTGGCACACGAGCTGGGCCCTCTTTGTGTGCGAAATGGCTTCTGCCGCAGCTGGCTTCGTCATCTGGCTCGTCAATCCGGCACTGACGTCGACACGCCAACCGGCCGCAGAGCCTACAGGGGAGTTGGATCGCGACCAGGCCGACTCGGCCCGACCGGACACCCAGCCCCGGCGCGCCTTGCGCGGCTTCATCACCGTGCCCGTCGCCGCGATCTACCTCGCCGCAGCCGCATCGACGCTCGTTCTCACCGGCACCGATGTCGGGGTCGTCGCCGCCCTGAGGGAGTTCGAGCGGCCAGAGTCGATCGGGTGGGTCCTTGCGCTCTGGGGCGCCGGCTCCCTTGTCGGAGGCCTTGTATACGGTGCCTGGCACCGGTCGTTCTCGGTCTTCTGGCTGCTCGGGGGCCTCGCCGTGACGACCGCTCCCGTTGCCCTCGCGGTCGGCGTGCCGAGTTTCGCCGTCCTCATCACCGTCTGCGGCGTCCTCTGTGCCCCGACCATCACTGCCACCGTGGAGCAACTCAGCCGGCTCGTCCCGGAGCGCTTCCGAGGCGAGATGATGGGATGGCACGGGTCAGCCATGACCGCGGGATCGGCACTGGGGGCGCCGATTGCCGGCGTTGCCATCGACCAAGGCGGCTGGCGCTGGGGCTTCCTCTCCGTCTCGGCCATCGGCCTGCTCGTCGCGCTGGCGGGGCTCGCCGTCACGATGCGGCGGGACGTCACGGCCGACGTCGGCTCCGACTCGACCCGGTCGACGCCGTCAACCCAGCCAACCCCCTCGTCTGACGAGGCCGCCGTTCCGACCGCCTGACACGGATTCGGGGAACGACCGGTCCGGCTGCTACGCTTAAGCACTGACCAGTCGTCCTCCCGTGCAAGCGGGCGGGTGACGTGCAAGAGAAGCTCGCTTCCACCCGCGTCGACCAGCAGGTTGCCGGGTTCCAGGTCCGCGCGGGACGCGCCCTCCTCCGGGAGGTGCGGCACCGCGCCGTATGTCGACGAGGAAACTCAGCGGCATACGACATCCTTGGGCTCCTCGTGCACGCGCGAGGGGCCCTTTCCTTTGCGGCAGGTCGGCTCACAACGTCAACCAGTCATCGAACTTAGGAGCACCACATCAGCGAGCCTCGCATCAACGAGCGCATCCGGGTCCCGGAAGTGCGCTTGGTTGGCCCCAATGGTGAGCAGGTCGGCATCGTGCGCGTCGAGGACGCGCTTCGTCTGGCCGAGGAGGCGAATCTCGACCTGGTCGAGGTGGCCCCCATGGCCAAGCCACCGGTCGCCAAGCTCATGGACTTCGGCAAGTTCAAGTACGAAGCCGCCATGAAGGCACGGGAAGCACGCAAGAACCAGGTCAACACGGTCATCAAGGAGATCAAGCTCCGCCCGAAGATCGACCCCCACGACTACGGCACCAAGCGCGGCCACGTCGAGCGGTTCCTCAAGGCCGGTGACAAGGTCAAGGTGACGATCATGTTCCGTGGCCGCGAGCAGTCCCGACCGGAGCTCGGTCGCCGGCTGCTCGAGCGCCTCGCGCAGGACATCGCGGACCTCGGCTACGTCGAGTCCGCGCCGAAGCAGGACGGTCGCAACATGATCATGGTGATCGGCCCGACGAAGAAGAAGGCAGAGGCCAAGGCCGAGCAGCGCCGGGCCCGCGACCGCAGCGCCGCGGAGGCGGCGCACGCAGCCAACGGGGCCGAGGCGCCGGTCGGGTCAGAGGACCCGGCAGCCTCCGCCGCTGAGTGACCCGCCCACCCCAGACGTTCCACCCCGGTGGCCCGCCCGCGCGGCGCCACTCCGAGAGTCCGCGTACGCACCCGTACGTATGGCACGACACGAAGGAGATCGGCAATCATGCCGAAGATGAAGACGCACAGCGGTGCGAAGAAGCGCTTCCGCCTCACGGGGAAGGGCAAGGTCATGCGTGAGCAGGCCGGTGGCCGCCACCTGCTCGAGCGCAAGTCCTCGCGGTACACCCGCCGGATCGCGAACGACGTCGAGGTCGCCCCGGCCGACGCCAAGAAGGTCAAGAAGCTCCTCGGCAAGTGAGCCGGGACGCCACCCCACCAGCATCGAGCTGAGCGGCCGGGGCCTCCCGGTCAGGCCAGCAGCACCGAAGTGTGTTCGAGTAACGAAGGAGTATTCACGTGGCACGCGTGAAGCGGGCGGTCAACGCCCACAAGAAGCGTCGGGTCGTCCTGGAGCGCGCGAGCGGCTACCGCGGTCAGCGGTCGCGCCTCTACCGGAAGGCCAAGGAGCAGGTCACCCACTCGCTCGGTTACGCCTACCGTGACCGTCGCGCGAAGAAGGGCGACTTCCGTCGCCTGTGGATCCAGCGGATCAACGCCGCGGCCCGTGCCAACGGCATGACCTACAACCGGTTCATGCAGGGGCTCAAGGCCGCCGGTGTGGAGGTCGACCGCAAGATCCTTGCCGACCTCGCCGTCAACGACGCGCCGGCGTTCGCCGCCCTCGTCGAGGTGTCGCGCGCCAACGTCCCGGTGGCCGAGAAGGCCCCTCAGGACGCAGCGGGCGCCGCCTGAGCGACCCCACCCCAGCAGCCGAGCGCCGGGACGCCCCTGTGCTGACCAACCCGCGATCCGATCGCGTGAAGGCGGTCCGGGCGCTGTCCCGGCGTTCCGTGCGTTCCCGGACGGGCCAGTTCCGCGCCGAGGGTCCGCAGGCGGTGCGTGAGGCGGTGCGCTTCGTCCCTGAGCACGTGCGGGACCTCTACGTCACGGCGGAGGGGGCGGACCGGCACGCGGATGTCATCGCGGCCGCCCACGACGCGAAGCTGTGGGTGCACGAGGTGACGCCCGAGGTGCTCACCGCCATGTGTGATGCGGAGCACCCCCAAGGACTCATGGCCGTATGCCGCTGGGCTCGCCTCTCGCTCGACGATGCGCTGGGTGCCCTACCGCACGACGCGCTCGTGTGCGTCCTCGCGCACGTCCGTGACCCGGGCAACGCCGGCACGGTGATCCGGGGTGCGGACGCGGCCGGCGCGGACCTCGTCGTCGTCAGCGACGCCAGCGTCGACGTGCTCGGCCCCAAAGTGGTCCGCTCGACCGTCGGCTCGCTCTGGCACCTGCCCGTCGTGACGGAAGTGCCCATCCAGACGATCCTGGAGGCCCTGCGCGTCCGAGGCGTCCGCCTGCTCGCCGCGGACGGAGCTGGGCAGACCATCCTGCCGGACGCCGACCTGCACGGACCACACGCCTGGGTCATGGGGAACGAGGCGTGGGGCCTCGAGAATCAGGTGCGCGACTCCTGCGACGACGTGGTCCGCGTACCGATCCACGGGTACGCCGAGTCGCTCAACCTCGCCATGGCGGCGACCCTGTGTCTCTACGCATCTGCGGGGGCGCGAAGGCGCGGTCCCGACGGCGGTGGCGGCCTGAAGGGGCCGGAACGGGCCTGAACGGCACCGATGGGGGCGGCGGGCCGGGTCCAAACCTCCCGGTCGAACCCTCCCGCGGGCAGGGATGCGTGGCTATCCTTCGCACCATGGGCTCCGGTGACAACGGCCAACTGTCGCCCCGGCCTGTCCCACCGACCGCCGCCGCGACCCTCTACGCGCTCGGCGAGCTGCTCCCGGATGGGCTCGTCGTCGTCACCGGGGACGGCATCATCAGCTTCGTCAACCAGGAGGCGTGCCGCATCCTCGAGTGCAACACCGAGGAGCTGATCGGCCGGCCCGCGCGCGAGGTCCTGCCCCTCGCGGACAAGTACGGCCGCGACTGGTGGAAGCGCTCCGACCAGTCTGTCTCTCGGACCACGGGCACCCGCCACCGCGAGCGGCTGCTCGTCGGGCCCCACGGACGGGACATCCTCGTCACGGCACGGCACATCGTCGCAGCGGGGGGAACGAGCCTCGAGCGGATCCTCGTCGGCCTGCGCGATGCAGAGGCCCGCCTGCGCGCCGAGCGCGAGCAGGCCACCGTCCTGTCGACGGTGGCCCACGAGCTGCGTGCGCCCCTCACGTCGGTGACCGGCTTCACGAGCAGCCTCCTCCGGCGCTGGGACCGCTTCACCGATGAGCAGAAGCGACTCATGATCGAGACGATCGAAGCGGACGCCAGCCGGCTGACTCGGCTCATCACCGAGCTACTCGACATCTCCCGTCTCGACTCGGACAACCTCACCCTGCGGCTGGCGCCGGTGGACCTGCACGACCTGCTGGCCGCGCACGTCGCAAGGCACGAGATGAGCCGCACCGGAGGGCAGGTGCTGCTGCGGCTCGGGCCGTCGGCGCAGGAGGACGGCGTTCCGGAGCTGTGGGCGGACTCGGACCGGCTCCAGCAGGTGTTCTTCAACCTCATCGAGAACGCCTTGCGGCACGGCGAGGCGCCGGTGACCGTCACGCTGGAGCGCGACGGCGATGGCGGGGACGCGGTCCTCGTCCTCGTCGACGACCAAGGTTCCGGCATCCCGGAGGACGACCGCGAGAAAGTGTTCGGCCGGTTCTGGCGCGGCTCGGACGGGTCCACCACGGGGCTGGGGCTCTACGTCGTGCGCGGCCTCGTCGAGGCCCACGGTGGCACGGTCACGGTCGATGCGAGTCCCTTCGG
This sequence comes from uncultured Actinomycetota bacterium, assembly GCA_963826445.1. Taxonomy (GTDB): domain Bacteria; phylum Actinomycetota; class Actinomycetes; order Actinomycetales; family Dermatophilaceae; genus Intrasporangium. The sequence continues at coordinate 177,796 of CAWGXD010000040.1, read as the reverse complement.
TGGTGCGCGGTTTGCGGTCCGGCTGCCCGCGGGCGTGCCAGACGCCGTCGCGCTGCCCTGACCTCGTAGCCCTGACTTCCCTGCCTCAGTCGGCACCGGTCGACGGCTCGATCGGACGTGTCGTCGGTGCGCTGCACCGCGCCCCTAGACTGGAGCACGCCGCGTCCGCCCCTTCCGGAGCGTGACGCGTCAACTCAGACCTGACCAGAGCAGCCCGAGCGAGAGCAGCGAACGCCGAAGAGATGTCTGGACCGAACACCAACTACGACCCCGTCGAGGTCTCCGCCCTCGACCCGGAGCATGTCGAGACCGCTGTCGAGGAGGCTCTTGCGGCCATCGCCGCCGCGCCCTCGCTCGACGACCTCAAAGCCGTCCGCATCGCGCACCAGGGTGAGCGGAGTCCCCTGGCGCTGGCCAACCGTGAGATCGGAGCCCTGCCGCCGAGCGCCAAGGCGGAGGCCGGCAAGCGCGTCGGTCAGGCACGGGGCCGGGTCGCGGCGGCGCTCACCGCCCGCCAGACCGAGCTCGAGGCCGAGCGCGACGAGCGGATCCTCGTCGAGGAGCGGGTCGACGTGACGGTGCCCGTCGTCCGGAGGCCCTTCGGCGCCAGGCACCCCATCGAGCTGGTGTCCCAGCGGCTCGTCGATGCGTTCGTCGGGATGGGGTGGGAGATCGCCGAGGGCCCGGAGCTCGAGGCCGAATGGCTCAACTTCGACGCCCTCAACCTCGGACCGGACCATCCCGCCCGTCAGATGCAGGACACCTTCTTCCTCGACCCGGTCGACTCGGGGCTCGTCCTGCGCACGCACACCTCCCCCGTCCAGATCCGCACCATGCTGGAGCAGGAGCCGCCGATCTACATCGTGGCGCCGGGGAAGGTGTACCGCACGGATGACCTCGACGCGACGCACACGCCGGTCTTCCACCAGATCGAGTGCCTCGCGGTGGACAAGGGACTGACGATGGCGCACCTGCGCGGCGCGATCGATGCGTTCGTCCAGATCATGTTCGGTGAGGGCACCCAGACCCGGGTGCGCGCCTCGTACTTCCCGTTCACCGAGCCGTCCATGGAGACCGACTTCGTCTGCTTCGCCTGCCACGGCGACCCCGGCCCTGACGGGTGCCGGACCTGCGGCGGGTCCGGGTGGATCGAGCTCGGCGGGTCCGGCATGGTCAACCGGAAGGTGCTGCGCGCTTGCGGGATCGATCCGGACGTCTACTCGGGTTTCGCCTTCGGGCTCGGTATCGAAAGGGCGCTGATGCTTCGCCACGGGGTCCAGGGCATGCACGACATGGTCGAGGGCGATGTGCGCTTCTCGCGGCAGTTCGGGATGGAGGTCTGAGATGCGGGCCCCACTGAGCTGGCTCGCTGAGTACACCGACCTCGCCCCCGGAGCGACCGGCGTCGACGTCGCCGCCTCACTCGTCTCGGTCGGGTTGGAGGAGGAGGACCTCCACGGCGGCGACATCACCGGGCCCCTCGTCGTCGGCCGGGTCCTCGACTTTGAGGAGACGATTCAGAAGAACGGCAAGCCGATCCGCTTCTGCGTCGTCGACGTCGGCCAGCACGGCCAGATGGTGACCGAGGGCACGCACCAGGAAATCGTCTGCGGGGCGACCAACTTCGAGGTGGGCGACCTCGTCGTCGTCGTCCTGCCCGGCGCGATCCTTCCCGGTGGCTTCCACATCACCGCTCGCAAGACCTACGGCCGCATGTCCAACGGCATGATCTGCGCCGAGGACGAGATCGGGCTCGGGCACGACCACGCGGGCATCATCGTCCTTTCCCGCCTCCTGGGCGAGGAGCACGTGTCGGCCGTCCGGCCGGGCGACGATGCCATCGCACTCCTCGGACTCGGTGAGGAGACGATCGAGGCCAACGTGACGCCCGACCGCGGCTACTGCTTCTCGGTCCGGGGCCTGGCGCGCGAGTACTGGCACAGCCAGGGCAGCCCGGCAGGTGGGTTCCGCGACCCGGCACTCATCGGGACGCCCGCACCGAACGACACCGGGTATCCCGTCGTGCTCAAGGACGAGGCGCCGATCGACGGCGAGGGCTGCGACCGGTTCGTCGCGCGAGTCGTCCGAGGCGTCGACGCCTCGGCGCCGTCACCCACGTGGATGCAGAAGCGCATCGCCCAGATGGGCATGCGACCGATCTCGCTCGCGGTCGACGTGACGAACTACGTCATGATGGCGCTCGGGCAGCCTCTGCACGCCTATGACCTCGACACGCTGGGTGGACCGATCGTCGTCCGTCGGGCCCGCCCCGGCGAGGCCCTGACGACGCTCGACGGCGTCAAGCGCACGCTCGATCCCGAGGACCTGCTCATCACGGACGAGGGCGACGGGAGCGGCGAGACCATCCTTGGCATGGCCGGAGTCATGGGTGGAGCGTCCTCCGAGGTGAGCGCCACGACGGCGAACGTTCTCATCGAGGCAGCCCACTTCGACCCCACCTCCGTGGCGCGGACGTCCCGTCGGCACAAGCTCGTCAGCGAGGCGTCCAAGCGCTTCGAGCGCGGGGTCGACCCCCGCGTCCCTGCTGCGGCTGCGGAGCTGGCGGTGCGGCTGCTCGTCGAGCACGGTGGCGGACACGCCGACCCGGGGGTGACCGATGTTGACCGCACCACGAGTCGGGAGGCCTTTCGACTCGACCTGGCCGCGCCGTCGCGGATCATCGGGGTCGACTACCCGCGCGAACGCGTCGTCCAGATCCTGCGTGACCTCGGGGCCGACGTCGCCGCGCTCGAGGACTCCCGCTACGCCGACGTCACTCCGCCGTCGTGGCGACCCGACCTCGTTGACGCACCGGACTACGCGGAGGAAGTCGCCCGGATCGACGGCTACAACAACATCCCCTCGGTGACGCCGACACCGAGCGAGGGGCGGGGCCTGACCCACGGCCAGGGCATCCGGCGGATTGTCGCCGACGCGCTCGCGGGCGCCGGCTTCACCGAGGTGCTCAGCTACCCGTTCGTCTCGGAGGAGCTGGCCGACCAGCTCATGTTGTCCGACGATGACGACCGGCGTCGTGCGGTTCGCCTCGCCAACCCGCTGTCGGAGGAGCGCCCCCTCCTGCGCACCTCTGTCCTCGGCAGTCTCGTCGACGTGCTGCGACGCAATGTCTCGCGCGGGCACAAGGACGTCGCCCTCTTCGAGATGGGCCTCGTCTTCCGTCCGGGCGGCCCGCTCCGCCGTGCCCCCATCCCCGGGGTGTCAGCGCGTCCGTCGGATACCGAGCTCGAGCAGCTGTATGCCGCCGTCCCTCCGCAGCCCCGGCGCGTCGGCATCGTGGCAACCGGCCTCATCGAGCACGCCGGCTGGTGGGGCTCGGGTCGGCCGGCCGAGTGGAGCGACATGGTCTCGGCCGCCCAGGCGGTCGCCGCCGCCCTCGTCGTCCCGCTCCTCGTCGCTGCGGATGCCGACCACGCTCCGTGGCATCCCGGCCGGTGCGCCCGGCTCACACTCACCGACGGCACTCTCGTGGGGCACGCGGGCGAGCTGCATCCGAAGGTCCTCACGGCACTGGACCTGCCTCCGAGAACGGTGGCGGCCGAGATCGATGTCGACGTCCTGACGGCTGCCAGCGATCGCGCGGTCCAGGCACAGCCGTTCTCCACGTTCCCGCCTGCCATGACCGACATCGCCCTGCTCGTGCGGACCGACGTCGCCGCGGCTGACGTCGAGGCGGCACTCCGTTCCGGGGCGGGGGAGGCGCTCGAGTTCGTCTCCCTCTTCGATGTGTACGAGGGCGAGCGAATCGAGGAGGGGCACAAGTCCCTGGCCTATCGCCTGACGTTCCGCGCCGCCGATCGGACCCTGACGACCGACGAGGTCAACCGGTTCCGCGACGCGGCCGTCGCCGCCGCAGCAGACGGGGTGGGCGCGATCCAGCGCTGAGCCGCTTCCCGCACCCCGAGCCCACGCGACTCCAACCGCAACACACCGAGCAGCAGTCAACTCATCACGGAAACAGCCATCGGGAGTTGACCGCTGCTCGGTGTGTTGCGCGATGAGGGGATTGGGCGGCTGACTGCAGGTATATGCATGAGTGTGTATAGTCATGCATTGTGACCAGGGCAGCAGTAGCGGGGGCGAGCGGGTATGCCGGCGGCGAGATCCTCCGGCTCCTGCTCGCCCACCCGCACCTCGAGATCGGGGCGGTGACTGCGGGTGGCAGCGCGGGTGAGCTCCTCGGGACGATCCATCCCCAGCTGACGCCACTTGCCGGACGACGCCTCGACGACACCTCGGCCGAGACCCTTTCCGGACACGATGTGGTCTTCCTCGCCTTGCCCCACGGCCACTCGGCCGCACTTGCCGCGCAGCTGCCGGACGACGTCGTGGTCATCGACTGCGGGGCCGACTTCCGGCTCGAGTCCGGCGATGCCTGGACGACGTTCTATGACACGCCCCACGCGGGTTCGTGGCCCTACGGCATGCCGGAGCTGACGATCGGACAGGGCAGCCCACCAACCAAGCAGCGCGGCGTGCTCACCGGAACGCGACGCATCGCTGTCCCAGGGTGCTACCCGACCGCGGTCTCGCTCGCTCTCGCGCCCGGTCTCGCGGCTGGGGTGCTCGCCCCCGAGGACATCGTGGTCGTCGCAGCCTCGGGGACCTCGGGCGCAGGGAAGGGCCTCAAACCGCACCTGCTCGGCAGCGAGGTGATGGGATCGATGTCGCCCTACGGAGTCGGGGGCGTGCATCGCCACACTCCGGAGATCGAGCAGAACCTCAGCCGAGCCGCCGATGCCCCGGTGACGGTCTCCTTCACCCCGACCCTCGCGCCCATGGCGCGCGGGATCCTCGCCACCTGCACCGCCCGGCTGACACCGGGTGCTGCGGCTGGCCCGGTCCGGGCGGTGTGGGAGCAGGCCTACGAGGAGGAGCCGTTCGTCCACGTCCTGCCGGAAGGCCAATGGCCTCGGACGGCTGACGTGCTGGCCAGTAACAACGTCCAGGTCCAGGTGACCGTCGACGAGCGGGCCGGGCGGGTCGTGGTCGTCTCTGCGGTCGACAACCTGACCAAGGGAACCGCCGGCGCGGCCGTGCAGTGTGCGAACCTCGCTCTCGGCCTCGAGGAGACCACCGGCCTGCCGGTCGCGGGGGTGGCCCCGTGAGACGCGAGCTGGTCAACCTGCCGCGGGGCTTCCGGGCGGCGGGCGTCACCGCGGGGCTCAAGGCGAGCGGCAGCCCCGACCTGGCCCTCGTCGTCAACGACGGTCCGGACCACGCCGGGGCGGCCGTCTTCACGTCCAACCGGGTCGAGGCCGCGCCGGTGACCTGGTCTCGGCAGGTCGTCACGGACGGCAGGATCGACGCCGTCGTGCTCAACTCGGGCGGCGCCAACGCGTGCACCGGTCCCCAAGGGTTCGCCGACACCCACCGCACTGCAGAGCACGTCGCCGAGGTCCTCGGCATCTCGCCGGGGGACGTCGTGGTCTGCTCCACCGGCCTGATCGGCGAGCTCCTGCCCATGGACACGCTGCTCGCCGGCGTGGACACTGCGGCCGGCTCGCTGACCCCGGACGGCCTCGCGGACGCAGCGGTCGCCATCAAGACGACGGACACGATCCACAAGGTAGCTGGGTACTCGGCAGACGGCTGGTCCGTCGCCGGCATGGCCAAGGGGGCCGGGATGCTCGCGCCCGCCCTGGCCACGATGCTCGTCGTCCTCACCACCGACGCGGTGGTCTCGGCAGCGGATCTTGACGCCGCCCTCCGCTCGGCCACCGCAGCGACGTTCGACCGCATCGACTCGGATGGCTGCATGTCGACGAACGACACCGTGGTCGTGCTCGCCTCCGGGGCCTCGGGCATCCCGGTCGGCCGCGCCGAGCTGACGAGCGCGCTGACCACGGCGTGTTCGAGCCTGGCCCGGCAGCTCATCGGCGATGCCGAGGGCGCGGCTCACGACATCGCCATCGAGGTGCGCGGAGCAGCGTCGGTCGACGATGCCCTGGAGGTGGCCCGCTCCGTCGCCCGCAACAACCTCTTCAAGTGCGCCATCTTCGGCAACGACCCCAATTGGGGCCGGGTGCTCGCCGCGGTCGGCACGACCAAGGCCGCCTTCGACCCTCGTCGGCTCGACGTCCACATGAACGGCGTTCAGGTGTGCCGGTCCGGCGGGGTCGGGGAGGCTCGGTCACTCGTCGACCTCGGCCGACGCGAGGTCCACGTGCTCGTCGACCTCCACGCCGGCACCGAGAACGCCACCGTCTGGACCAACGACCTGACCCACGACTACGTCCACGAGAACTCGGCCTACAGCACATGACCGCACACCCGCACCAAGCCCTCCGGGGACTCATCGACGCGGCCGCCATCCGCGTGGCCGCAGGCAAGGCCGACACGCTGGTCGAGGCGCTGCCCTGGCTCGAGCGATTCCGGGGTGCCCTCGTCGTCGTCAAGTACGGCGGCAACGCGATGGTCGACGACCAGCTCAAGAAGGCGTTCGCCCGGGACATCGCGTTCCTTCGTTACGCCGGGCTGCGGCCCGTGGTCGTCCACGGCGGCGGCCCCCAGATCAAGGCGATGCTCGCCCGTCTCGGCCTCGAGAGCGAGTTCAAGGGGGGACTGCGCGTCACGACGCCGGAGGTCATGGACGTCGTTCGGATGGTCCTGACCGGTCAGGTTGGTCGCGAGCTCGTGGGCCTGCTCAACCAGCACGGTCCCATCGCCGTGGGCCTGTCCGGCGAGGACGCGGGCCTGTTCGGTGCCCGCCGCCGCGGGACCGAGATCGACGGCGAGCTGGTGGACATTGGGCTCGTCGGTGACGTCGAGAGCGTCAACCCGTCCGCGGTGCTGGACATCCTGGCCGCTGGCCGGGTCCCCGTGGTCTCCACGGTGGCGCCGGACCTCGACGGGAACGGCCAGGTCCTCAACGTCAACGCCGACACGGCCGCGGCCGCGTTGGCCGTCGCCCTCGACGCCAAGAAGCTCGTCGTCCTGACCGACGTGGAGGGGATCTACGCCGACTGGCCCGACCGTTCCTCGCTCCTGTCGTCCATTGAGGTCTCCGCCGCCGGAGACCTGCTGCAGCGCGTCGACGAGGGGATGGTGCCCAAGCTCGAGGCGTGCATCCGCGCCGTCGAGGGCGGCGTGCCCCAGGCGCACGTCGTCGACGGGCGCCAGCCGCACTCGATCCTCCTCGAGATCTTCACCGACGAGGGGATCGGCACCATGGTCCTGCCCGATCCCGACCCGAGCGCCACTGGCGGCACGACGGGTGGCGCGTCATGAGCGTGGGCTCCGACCTGCTCCAGCGCTACGCCGGCGCCATGGTCCAGGTCTTCGGGCAGCCGCAGCTCGTCCTGGCGTCCGGGCACGGCTGCTGGGTCACCGATGTCGACGGCAAGCGCTACCTCGACCTCCTCTCCGGGATTGCGGTCAATGCACTCGGCCACGGCCATCCCGCGCTGGTGCAGGCGGTCGCAAAGCAGGCCGAGCAGGCCATCCACATCAGCAACTTCTTCACCTCCGAGCCGGCCATCCTGCTCGCCGAGCGGCTCCTGGCGCTCGCCGCCGCACCCGCGGGCTCTGGCGTGTTCTTCGCCAACTCCGGCACCGAGGCCATCGAGGCCGCCATCAAGCTCTCGCGCCGCACCGGCAGGACGCGCCTCGTCGCACTCGAGGGCTCATTCCACGGGCGCTCCACCGGGGCGCTCGCCCTGACCCACAAGGCGGCCTACCGGGAGCCCTTCGAACCGCTCATCCCCGACGTCGTCTTCGTGCCGCCCAACGACGCCCCCGCACTGTCTGCCGCCATCGACGACCGGACAGCGGCGCTGTTCATCGAGCCGATCCAGGGCGAGGCCGGTGTCCGGGAGCTCTCGACCGACTACCTCCGCCTGGCCCGCCAGCTGACGTCCCGCCACGGCGCCCTGCTCGTCCTGGACGAGATCCAGACCGGCATCGGCCGGACTGGCCGCTGGTTCGCGCACCAGGGCGCCGGCATCGTGCCCGACGCCATGACTGTCGCGAAGGGTCTTGCAGGTGGCGTCCCGATCGGTGCGCTCGTCACCTTCGGCGCCCAGACCACGGGTCTGCTCGCGGCCGGCCAGCATGGGACCACCTTCGGGGGCAACCCGCTCGCCTGTGCCGCGGGCCTCGCGGTCCTCGACACCATCGAGCGCGAGGACCTGCTCGGCAACGCGCTGCGGGTCGGCTCGCTGCTCGACGACCTCGTCCTCGCCGGGGTCTCAGCCACCCGCGGGCGCGGCCTCCTGCGCGCCATCGAGCTCAGCGGCATACCCGCTCCTGCGGCCATGGTCGCCGCCAGGGACGCGGGCTTCGTCGTCAACGCCGTGACACCGACCGCGCTCCGGCTCGCGCCGCCACTGATCATTTCTGTGGATGAGCTCACGAGCTTCGTCGACGCACTCCCCGGGATCCTCGACGCCGCGCGGAGCCTCCGATGAGTCGCACCCAGCGTCAGGCCCGCATCCTCGAGCTGCTCGAGGAGCACGAGGTGAGGAGCCAGGGCGAGCTGTCCGACCTCCTCGTCGCTGAGGGGATCGAGGTGACCCAGGCAACCCTGTCGCGGGACCTCGTCGAGGTGGGCGCGGTCAAGGTGCGTCGGGGTGGCGCCCTCGCCTACGCGGTCCCGGGAGACGGTGGCGACGTCGCGGCGACCGGCTCGATCGTCGGGAGCACCAATGCCCGGCTGCGGCGCGCCTGCGAGGAGCTGCTCGTCTCCGCCACCCCCGCTCGGAACCTCGTCATCCTGCGCACGCCGCCCGGCGCGGCCAACTACCTGGCGTCCGCCATCGACCAGACCCGCGATCCCTCCGTCCTCGGCACGCTCGCCGGCGACGACACCATCATGCTCGTCGCCGCATCGGACTCTGACGCAGCGACGATCGCCGCCCGTCTCCAGGGCCTCGTCGGATCCCGTGACTGACCGCCCGCAACACCCCGAGGAGGCTTCCCGATGACCACCGATGCGCCCCAGCCAGCCGACCGACTCAGCCTGTGGGGTGGCCGGTTCGCCAGCGGCCCCGACGAGGCGCTCGCTGCCCTCTCCAAGAGCACGCACTTCGACTGGCGGCTCGCACCGCAGGACATCACCGGCTCACGTGCACACGCACGAGTGCTGTATGCCGCTGGGCTCCTTTCCGACGAAGACCTCGCCGGCCTGCTGGCCGGGTTGGACCGTCTCGAGGAGGACGTGCGATCGGGCGCCTTCGCCCCCGCGGAGGAGGACGAGGACGTCCACACAGCGCTGGAGCGCGGCCTCATCGACCGGATCGGGCCGGAGCTGGGTGGGCGGCTGCGGGCCGGCCGGTCACGCAACGACCAGATCGCCACGCTCTTCCGGATGTACCTGCGCGAGCGCGCCCGGGTCGTCGGGGGACTGGTGCTCGATGTCGTCGAGGCCCTCATGGGGCAGGCCGATGCCCACCTGGGGGTCGCCATGCCAGGGCGGACGCACCTGCAACACGCACAACCCATCCTGCTCTCCCACCACCTGCTGGCGCACGTCTGGGCCCTGCTCCGTGACGTCGACCGCCTCCGCGACTGGGACGTCCGAACCAACGCGTCGCCCTACGGCTCGGGTGCCCTCGCGGGTTCATCGCTCGGTCTCGACCCGGAGGTCGTTGCCAGGGACCTCGGCTTCGCCCGCGCCGTCGAGAACTCGATCGACGGGACCGCGTCTCGCGACTTCGTTGCGGAGTTCGCCTTTGTCTGTGCGATGACGGCGATTGACATCTCGCGAATCGCCGAGGAGGTCGTCCTGTGGGCCACGAGGGAGTTCTCCTTCGTCACACTCGACGACGCCTACTCGACCGGGTCGAGCATCATGCCCCAGAAGAAGAACCCGGACGTCGCGGAGCTCGCTCGGGGGAAGGCCGGCCGGATCGTCGGCGACCTCGCCGGTCTACTGACGACGCTCAAGGCGCTGCCACTGGCGTACAACCGCGATCTCCAGGAGGACAAGGAGCCGGTCTTCGACGCCGTCGACACGCTCGAGGTTCTGCTGCCGGCGTTCTCCGGGATGATCGCCACGCTGACCTTCCACACCGAGCGGCTGGCATCGCTGGCGCCAGAGGGCTTCGCCCTGGCCACCGACATCGCCGAGTGGCTCGTGCGCCAGGGTGTGCCGTTCCGGGTCGCTCACGAGGTGGCCGGCGCCTGCGTCCGCGAGTGCGAGTTGCGCGGCATCGAGCTGTGGGACCTGACGGACGAGGACTTCGGCCGCATCAGCGAGCACCTGACGCCCGGCGTGCGGTCGGTCCTCTCCGTGGAGGGTTCGATCGCCTCACGTGACGCGGTCGGAGGCACGGCCCCGGCCCGGGTGGGCGAGCAGCTGGAGTCGGCCAAGGTGGCCACGGCCGCGGCGCGGTCCTGGGCAGCAGGTAGCGTCTGACCGCGTGACCCCCCGCGACCCCGCTGATCCCATCGATCCGGCGGACCCCGTGCACCGTGGCCCCGCGGACCGGCTGCCGCGCTCCTTCTTCGCCCGACCGGTCCTGGAGGTCGCGCCGGACCTTCTCGGCTGTCGCGTCACCCACGCCGGGGTCACCGTCCGACTGACCGAGGTCGAGGCGTACGCCGGCCAGATCGATCCCGGTTCGCACGCGTACCGGGGACCCACGCCGCGGACTCAGGTCATGTTCGGACCCGCCGGGTTCCTCTACGTCTACTTCACCTACGGCAACCACTGGTGTGCAAACCTCGTCGTCGGCCACGAGGGCAGCGCCTCCGCTGTGTTGCTCCGGGGCGGGGAGGTCGTCGCCGGCCACGAGCTTGCCCGCGACAGGCGCCCCGGCATTCCGCAGCGCGAGTGGGCCAGGGGTCCCGGTCGGATGGGCCAGGTGCTCGCCCTGGGCCGCGACGAGACGGGGCGCGACTTCTGCCGTCCACCCATCGGCGAGCCGGTCGACCTGCTCGTGAGCGCGCCCGATCGGGGCGTCGATCGGGAGAGCATCCGGACCGGCCCGCGGGTGGGAGTGAGCGGGCCCGGCGGGGACGCTCAGGTCTTCCCGTGGCGGTTCTGGCTCGACGGCGAGGCAACGGTCTCCGCATATCGACCCGGTGTCGCACGCAAGAGGAGTCGGTCGGTCCGGGCCTGAGCATGCTGCCCAGCCCCGACGCACCTACCGGTGGGCAGCCGGCGAGCCCAGCGGCATACGGCATGGTGGTCGTGATCTGGGACGGGCCGCCCTTTCATTCGCCCGCCCAGCACCTCGTAAGGCAGTCTGTGACGCGGTGGGCACACCGTCCTGCCGGTGACGAACGAAACCGAGAGGAACGCGATCCCCGTGACGGACATCTTCGACGAGCTGCAGTGGCGCGGCCTGGTGGCACAGACCACCGACGAGGCGGCGCTGCGTGACGCCCTCGCGAAGGGACCCGTCACGCTGTATTGCGGCTTCGACCCGAGCGCGCCGTCGCTCCACTTCGGCAACTTCGTCCAGCTGTCCGTGCTCCGGCGGATGCAGGCGGCCGGGCACCGGGTCATCTGCCTTGTCGGAGGCTCGACCGGCCTCATCGGTGACCCCAAGCCGGACTCCGAGCGGGTTCTCCAGGACAAGGAGACCATCGCCGAGTCCGTGGCGCGGATCCAGCGGCTGGTCGGCCCGCTGCTGGACTTCGAGGGGGACAACGCGGCGATCCTCGTCAACAACCTCGACTGGACCGCGCCGATGAGCGCGCTCGACTTCCTCCGTGAGGTCGGCCAGCACTTCCGCGTCAACCAGATGATCCGCAAGGAGGCCATCGCGCGGCGTCTCGAGAGCGAGCAAGGCATCTCGTACACCGAGTTCAGCTACCAGCTGCTCCAGGCGCTCGACTACCTGCACCTCTTCCGGGCGCACGGCTGCACCCTGCAGATCGGGGGCAGCGACCAGTGGGGCAACATCACGGCAGGCGTCGACCTCGTGCACCGGGTCGAAGGGGCGTCCGTCCACGCTCTCTCCACGCCCTTGCTCGTCGACTCCTCCGGCCGCAAGTTCGGCAAGTCGGAGGGCAACGCCGTGTGGCTGTCCGCGGACATGACCAGCCCCTACGCCTTCTACCAGTACTTCCTCAACGTCGAGGATGCGTCGGTCGTGGCGATGCTCAAGGCGCTGACCGACCGAAGCCGCGCCGAGATCGCCGAGCTCGAACGGCAGGTCAAGGAGGAGCCGTTCCGTCGGGCGGCGCAGCGGACCCTGGCCGCCGACGTCACCACCCTCGTGCACGGCGAGGAGGCGACCGAAGCGGTCCAGGCGGCGAGCGAGGCGCTCTTCGGCAAGGGGGAGCTGGAGGTGCTCGACGTCGGCACCCTCGTCGACGCGACGACCGAGCTGCCCGGTGCCGACATCGGGGTGGGGACCTCGTTCGTCGATGCCATGGTCGCCGCGGGCCTCGTCGAGTCGCGAAAGGCGGCCAGACGAGCCATCGGCGAGGGCGGCGCCTCGCTCAACAATGTGAAGGTGACCGATCCGGAGCTGGTCCTCGTCCAGGACGACTTCCTGCACGGGCCGGGTCGCCGTGCTGAAACGCGGGCGCAAGAGCCTCGCTGCCGCGCGGAGGGCGGTGAACCCAGGCCTGCTCGGGGCCCGAATCGGCCGCCCCCTTTCGGGTGTCCGCAGGAGGGCGATTTGGCATTCGCGGCGGCTGCGGGCTAATGTTCTCTTCGTCAGCCCGACAGGGAGGAACGGACGCCACGGCGCCGGCGATTATCGCCCCGCGAAGTAGGCCGGTCCCGGGGCAGACACCCTTCGAGCAGGCGACACCAGGATCTGGTGCACGCGCTCGCGGGTTCCGCCGAGTTGAGGCGGGTTGGCTCGGCCGCCCTTGGGGCGGTCGCGAGTTTGACCCCGCCCAGTGCGGCAGGTAAAGTAGAAGGGTTGCCCCGGAGGCTGGCTCTTGTGGCTGGTTGATGGTGTGTGTCCGGTTCTTGAGAACTCAACAGCGTGTCAAAAATCGATGCCAATTACCTCGTTGTGGGGGTTGGCTGGCTGCCTTTGTGGTGGTTGGTTGTGTCTCTGCGCGAATTTTATCCTTTGGTTGATATTGAATTTCTAGCGGATATGCTAGTTGTTCTTGCTCAGGGTTCAGTGATTTTGGCCCTTTCGTGGGTGGTTGTTTGAACATCAACGGAGAGTTTGATCCTGGCTCAGGACGAACGCTGGCGGCGTGCTTAACACATGCAAGTCGAACGGTGATGATGGGGCTTGCCCTGGTCTGATCAGTGGCGAACGGGTGAGTAACACGTGAGTAACCTGCCCCAGACTCTGGGATAACCCCGGGAAACCGGAGCTAATACCGGATATGACCCTCGGACGCATGTGTCTGGGGGTGGAAAGTTTTTCGGTCTGGGATGGGCTCGCGGCCTATCAGCTTGTTGGTGAGGTAGTGGCTCACCAAGGCGACGACGGGTAGCCGGCCTGAGAGGGCGACCGGCCACACTGGGACTGAGACACGGCCCAGACTCCTACGGGAGGCAGCAGTGGGGAATATTGCACAATGGGCGCAAGCCTGATGCAGCGACGCCGCGTGAGGGATGACGGCCTTCGGGTTGTAAACCTCTTTCAGCAGGGAAGAAGCGTAAGTGACGGTACCTGCAGAAGAAGCACCGGCTAACTACGTGCCAGCAGCCGCGGTAATACGTAGGGTGCGAGCGTTGTCCGGAATTATTGGGCGTAAAGAGCTTGTAGGCGGTTTGTCGCGTCTGCTGTGAAAATCCGGGGCTCAACCCCGGACTTGCAGTGGGTACGGGCAGACTAGAGTGTGGTAGGGGAGACTGGAATTCCTGGTGTAGCGGTGGAATGCGCAGATATCAGGAGGAACACCGATGGCGAAGGCAGGTCTCTGGGCCACTACTGACGCTGAGAAGCGAAAGCATGGGGAGCGAACAGGATTAGATACCCTGGTAGTCCATGCCGTAAACGTTGGGAACTAGGTGTGGGTCTCATTCCACGAGTTCCGTGCCGCAGCTAACGCATTAAGTTCCCCGCCTGGGGAGTACGGCCGCAAGGCTAAAACTCAAAGGAATTGACGGGGGCCCGCACAAGCGGCGGAGCATGCGGATTAATTCGATGCAACGCGAAGAACCTTACCAAGGCTTGACATACACCGGAATCACTCAGAGATGGGTGCGCCTTCGGACTGGTGTACAGGTGGTGCATGGTTGTCGTCAGCTCGTGTCGTGAGATGTTGGGTTAAGTCCCGCAACGAGCGCAACCCTCGTTCTATGTTGCCAGCGCGTCATGGCGGGGACTCATAGGAGACTGCCGGGGTCAACTCGGAGGAAGGTGGGGATGACGTCAAATCATCATGCCCCTTATGTCTTGGGCTTCACGCATGCTACAATGGCCGGTACAAAGGGCTGCGATACCGCGAGGTGGAGCGAATCCCAAAAAACCGGTCTCAGTTCGGATTGGGGTCTGCAACTCGACCCCATGAAGTCGGAGTCGCTAGTAATCGCAGATCAGCAACGCTGCGGTGAATACGTTCCCGGGCCTTGTACACACCGCCCGTCAAGTCACGAAAGTCGGTAACACCCGAAGCCGGTGGCCCAACCCTTGTGGGGGGAGCCGTCGAAGGTGGGACTGGCGATTGGGACTAAGTCGTAACAAGGTAGCCGTACCGGAAGGTGCGGCTGGATCACCTCCTTTCTAAGGAGCAGCTGGCCGCGTCGGGTTCGCCCGGTCGGTGCAGAGCCCGGTCTGTCCCCGAGTGTGGGGCAGCGGGTGCTCAAGGGTGGAACATCGATTAGTTGGCGCCGTCCTGGTCGTTGCGTCAGTACAAGCCGTTTGCAGCCCTTCGGTGGGTGAGGTAGTGGAACGCCGGCGGGTGTGGGGGATGGTGTCTGGCACGTTGTTGGGTCCTGAAGGATCGGGCGACGCATCGTTGGTGCCTGCCGTGTGGTGGGGGGTGGTCTGGTGTTTGGTTTCTTCTGGTCGGTGGGCCCTGCCGATGGTGTGACCGTGTGGTCGTGGTCGGGTGTGGGGTGCCGGTTGTATTTTGAGAACTTCACAGTGGACGCGAGCATCTTTGTGGTCAAGTTTTTAAGGGCACACGGTGGATGCCTTGGCACCAGGAACCGAAGAAGGACGTAGGAATCTGCGATAAGCCTCGGGTAGTCGATAACCAGACTGTGATCCGAGGATTTCCGAATGGGGAAACCCGGCTGGAGGCAAGTCCAGTCACCCGCACCTGAATATATAGGGTGTGTGGAGGGAACGTGGGGAAGTGAAACATCTCAGTACCCACAGGAAGAGAAAACAAATAGTGATTCCGTGAGTAGTGGCGAGCGAAAGCGGATGAGGCTAAACCGGGCGTGTGTGATAGCTGTCAGGCGTTGCACGTTCGGGGTCGTGGGACCCGCCGGCCGGGTCTGACAAGCCGGTAGGGAGTGAGAAATCTGCGTCATAGTCGAAGAGCATTGAATGGCTCGGCACAGAGGGTGCGACCCCCGTAGACGAAATGGTGTGGACTCCCGGGGGAGTATCCCAAGTAGCACGGGGCCCGAGAAATCCCGTGTGAATCTGGCAGGACCACCTGCTAAGCCTAAATATTCCCTGGTGACCGATAGCGGACAAGTACCGTGAGGGAAAGGTGAAAAGTACCCCGGGAGGGGAGTGAAATAGATCCTGAAACCGTGTGCCTACAATCCGTTGGAGCCTCCCGCCGTTGGGCGTGTGGGGTGACAGCGTGCCTTTTGAAGAATGAGCCTGCGAGTTAGTGCTCAGTGGCGAGGTTAACCCGTGTGGGGAAGCCGTAGCGAAAGCGAGTCCGAATAGGGCGAATTTAGTCGCTGGGTCTAGACCCGAAGCGGAGTGATCTACCCATGGCCAGGTTGAAGCGCAGGTAAGACTGCGTGGAGGACCGAACCCACTTAGGTTGAAAACTGAGGGGATGAGCTGTGGGTAGGGGTGAAAGGCCAATCAAACTCCGTGATAGCTGGTTCTCCCCGAAATGCATTTAGGTGCAGCGTCACGTGTTTCTTGCCGGAGGTAGAGCTACTGGATAGCTGATGGGCCTCACCAGGTTACTGACGTTAGCCAAACTCCGAATGCCGGTAAGTGAGAGCGTGGCAGTGAGACTGCGGGGGATAAGCTCCGTAGTCGAGAGGGAAACAGCCCAGATCACCAGCTAAGGTCCCTAAGCGTGTGCTAAGTGGGAAAGGATGTGGAGTTGCTGTGACAACCAGGAGGTTGGCTTAGAAGCAGCCACCCTTTAAAGAGTGCGTAATAGCTCACTGGTCAAGTGATTCCGCGCCGACAATGTAGCGGGGCTCAAGCACACCACCGAAGCTGTGGCATTGACATATTGCTCGGCACCGACACCTGCGGGTTCGGTGTCCAGGCGTGTTGATGGGTAGGGGAGCGTCGTGTGGCCAGGGAAGCGGCGGTGTGAACCAGCCGTGGAGGCCACACGAGTGAGAATGCAGGCATGAGTAGCGAATGACGGGCGAGAAACCCGTCCGCCGAATAACCAAGGGTTCCAGGGTCAAGCTAATCTGCCCTGGGTAAGTCGGGACCTAAGGCGAGGCCGACAGGCGTAGTCGATGGACATCCGGTTGATATTCCGGAACCGGCGAAGAACCGCCCCATGACGAACCTTGTGATGCTAAGTGCCTGAAGCATGCCCACCGACCCTTCGGGGTCACCGGGCGGGTGGAGCGCACGACCCGATCTTGTAGTAGTCAAGCGATGGAGTGACGCAGGAAGGTAGCCTCCGCGTGGCGATGGTTGTCCACGTCCAAGGGTGTAGGGCGCGATCCAGGCAAATCCGGACCGCATAAAGCCTGAGACCTGATAGTGACCGCGAATGCGGGAAGAGGGTGATCCTATGCTGCCGAGAAAAACTTCTAGCGAGGTTCGAGCCGCCCGTACCCCAAACCGACTCAGGTGGTTAGGTAGAGAATACCAAGGCGATCGAGTGAATCGTGGTTAAGGAATTCGGCAAAATACCCCCGTAACTTCGGGAGAAGGGGGGCCCTGATCGTGACGGAACTTGCTTCCCGAGCGTGATCGGCCGCAGAGACCAGGGAGAAGCGACTGTTTACTAAAAACACAGGTCCGTGCCAAGTCGCAAGACGATGTATACGGACTGACGCCTGCCCGGTGCTGGAACGTTAAGGGGACCGGTTAGCCTCACGGCGAAGCTGAGAACTTAAGCGCCAGTAAACGGCGGTGGTAACTATAACCATCCTAAGGTAGCGAAATTCCTTGTCGGGTAAGTTCCGACCTGCACGAATGGCGTAACGACTTCTCCACTGTCTCAACCACGAACTCGGCGAAATTGCACTACGAGTAAAGATGCTCGTTACGCGCAGCAGGACGGAAAGACCCCGGGACCTTTACTACAGCTTGGTATTGGTGTTCGGTACGGCTTGTGTAGGATAGGTGGGAGACTGTGAAGCCGTCACGTCAGTGATGGTGGAGTCAACGTTGAAATACCACTCTGGTCGTTCTGGATATCTAACCTCGGTCCGTGATCCGGATCAGGGACAGTGCCTGGTGGGTAGTTTAACTGGGGCGGTTGCCTCCTAAAAGGTAACGGAGGCGCCCAAAGGTTCCCTCAGCCTGGTTGGCAATCAGGTTTCGAGTGTAAGTGCACAAGGGAGCTTGACTGTGAGACAGACATGTCGAGCAGGGACGAAAGTCGGGACTAGTGATCCGGCGGTGGCTTGTGGAAGCGCCGTCGCTCAACGGATAAAAGGTACCCCGGGGATAACAGGCTGATCTTGCCCAAGAGTCCATATCGACGGCATGGTTTGGCACCTCGATGTCGGCTCGTCGCATCCTGGGGCTGGAGTAGGTCCCAAGGGTTGGGCTGTTCGCCCATTAAAGCGGTACGCGAGCTGGGTTTAGAACGTCGTGAGACAGTTCGGTCCCTATCCGCTGTGCGCGTAGGAAACTTGAGAAAGGCTGTCCCTAGTACGAGAGGACCGGGATGGACGAACCTCTGGTGTGTCAGTTGTTCCGCCAAGAGCACCGCTGATTAGCTACGTTCGGAAGTGATAACCGCTGAAAGCATCTAAGCGGGAAGCACGTTTCAAGATGAGGTTTCCATGCCCGCGAGGGCGAGAGGCTCCCAGCTAGACGACTGGGTTGATAGGCCGGATGTGGAAGCACAGCAATGTGTGGAGCTGACCGGTACTAATAAGCCGATAACTTGACCAACAAAGATGCTACGCGTCCACTGTGCAGTTCCCGAGATACAAACGGGAACAACCCACCACGTTTTTGATATCTCCATAGAGTTTCGGCTGTCATAGCGAAGGGGAAACGCCCGGCTCCATTCCGAACCCGGAAGCTAAGCCCTTCAGCGCCGATGGTACTGCACTGGTGACGGTGTGGGAGAGTAGGACGCAGCCGGACACACTTTCACAAGGCGCCCTGGACGAGACTTCATTGATTTCGTCCGGGGCGCCTTTTATTTGTTTACTGGACCGATCTCGTCTGGCGCGAATGCGGTCCGAGGGAGAAGGATGACGTCATGAGCGACGACCGGGACACGAACGACGACCGTCGAGGCGACGGCGCGAGGGGACACGAGTCCCGCCCGCGTCGTGACGACGACCGTCCCCGTCGTGCGAAGGCGCCCGGGCCTACCCGGGGTGCGGCCTCGGCGGGAGGCAACCCGCCTCATGGCTCAGGCTCCGCGCGAGCTGGCAAGCGCCCGTACAAGACCGGTCAACGACCCTCTGGGATTGACCGGCGTGACGACCGGAGGGCGGAGCGCAGGCGCGACGGGGGAGCCAATGACGGAAGGGACTTCCGTCAAGGCGACCAGCGGCGTGACCGACCCCGCGGGATGACCGTCGGGATGACCGTCGGGATGACCGGCAGGATGGGTCTCGGGGCGAGGGGCGCGGCGACCGGTCGAGGGGCCGGGCATCGGGTTCGGCGCCCCGTGCACCTCGTGGCGGACGTCGCGAGGAGAACCGGGACTCGGGCCAGACTCGCGGCCGGCGGTCCGGGCCGGAGGAGCGCCGTGGCGGGCCGAGACTGACGCCGAAGTCTCCGCGCAAGCCGGAGCCGGCGATCCGGGAGGGTGTCACGGGGCACGAGGTCGACCGCGGTGTCAAGAACCAGCTCAGGACGCTCTCAAAGGAGAACGCGGAGGGCGTCGCGCAGCACCTGGTCATGGTCGCCGAGCTGCTCGACGTGGACCCGGAGGCGGCACTGGCGCATGCCGAGACGGCGGTGCGTCGGGCCGGCCGGGTTCCGGCCGCGAGAGAGGCCCTGGGCCTGGTGGCCTACCGCATGGGTGACTGGGCCCGGGCGCTCAGCGAGTTCCGGACGGTGCGCCGCCTGTCCGGCTCCCACCACCTGGTGCCCCTCATGGTCGACTGCGAGCGGGCCCTGGGTCGGCACGCCAAGGCTCTCGAGCTGGCACAGAGCGAGGAGGCCGCGAACCTCGCCATCGACGATCGCGTTGAGCTGGCCATCGTCGTCTCGGGGATCCGACGTGACCTGGGTCAGATCGAGGCCGCAGCCGCAGGACTCGCCGACCTGGTTCGGCGCCTCAGCCCGAATCGTCCGTCGGCTGCGCGGCTCTACTACGCCTATGCCGACGCCAAGCTGGCGGCAGGCGAACGGAGCGAGGCGCGGGAGTGGTTTGCCCGAGCCGCCGACGCCGACCACGAGCTGACGACAGATGCGGCCGAGCGGCTCGACGAGCTCGATGGCGCCGAGGTCATGGACCTGTCGCCTGAGGAGGACGAGATCGATCCCGAGTCGGCAGAGGGCTGAGCAGCCCGGACACCGCATGGACGACGACAACCACGCCGCGGAGCGCGACAGACTGGACTGGGCCCCCTTCAGACGGGGGTCGGAGGGACCCATACGGAACTCCTACGAGGGGATCGTCTGTGACCTCGACGGCGTCGTCTACCGGGGAGCCGGGGCGGTGCCTGGTGCCCCAGCTGCATTGCGGCGCTTGGCTGCCCACGGACTGCGGGTCGTCTACGCCACGAACAACGCCTCTCGTCTGCCCGGGGAGGTAGCTGAGCACCTCACCTCGCTCGGTTTGCCGGTCACCGCAGACGACGTCGTGACGAGCGCGCAAGCCGGCGCCGCCGAGCTCGCCACGCTGCTCCCACCGGGGTCGCGCGTCCTCGCCCTCGGCGGGCCCGGAGTCGCTGCCGCCCTCGCCGAGGCCGGTCTCGACGCCGTGCTGGCCGGCTCTCGGGACCGCGACGAGCCGGTCGACGCCGTCCTGCAGGGTCTCGGTCGCGAGCTCACGGTGCGGGACTTCGAGACCGCCGCCAGACACCTGGCCAGCGGCGTGGTCTGGGTGGCGAGCAACGCGGACTCGACGCTGCCGCTCGAGTGGGGGCTGGCGCCCGGCAACGGGGCGTACGTCGCCTTGCTTGCGACCACCGTCGGCCGCGAGCCAACGGTGGTCGGCAAGCCGCACGCACCGCTGTACCGTGCAGCGGTGGAGCGGCTCGGCATTCCTGCCGAGGCGACTCTGGCAGTGGGCGATCGGCTCGACACCGACATCGCCGGCGCCGTCGCCGCCGGCCTCGACTCGGCGTGGCTCCTCACCGGCGTGCACCGTCCCAGCGAGCTCCTGCGTCATCACGAGGACGGTGTGCCGTCCTGGGTCCTCGGCGCCTTGAGCGAGCTCGAGCAGCCGTATGCCGCTGTGTGCCCGGCCGCTGACGGGTGGACGTGTGCCGGTGGCCGCGTTGCGCTGTCCGCGAGTGGTCTGGATGTGGTCGCAGGAGACGCGCGTCCGGTCGAGCTGGTGCGAGCCGGGCTGGCGGCGCTGCTCGATGCCGTCGAGGGCGGGAACGTGGGGTCCCCTGAGCTCGAGCGGTTGGCCGCCCAGCTCGACGAGCTGATGGACCGGTCTCGGTCGTCCTAACCGCTACGGTTGCTGGTGGACCTGGCGGCGGTGCGGATCGCCTCCAGTTCAGAGACCGGACGAGCGCACACCAGGGAGGCAGGATGAGCACCGAGTTCGAGCATCGGGTCACGACAGGCCCCTCCGCGCCCGCGGCGCCGGAGACCGGAGACGCCGCCATCGACGCGGTCCTGGCCGATCTCGCAACAGCTCAGGACGCTCCGCTTGCCCAGCGGATCGACGAGGGTGAACGCGCCCTGGCCGCCCTCCAGTCTCGCCTCAACGACCTCGGTGGCGCGTGACCCGCAGCCGCCTCGACGCTGCACTCGTGGCTCGCGGCCTCGCCCGATCGCGGGGCCAAGCCGGTGAGCTCATCCGCGACGGGGTCGTTCTCGTCGACGAGCGGGTCGTGGGCAAGCCCAGCCACCAGATCTCGGATGCCGCCGTCATCACGCTGACCCGCGAGGTCGACCGCTGGGTCGGTCGAGCGGCGCTCAAGCTGTTGCATGCCCTGGAGCTGTGGCCGATCGACGTCGCGGGCCGACGCTGCCTCGACGTCGGCGCGAGTACCGGAGGCTTCACGCAGGTCCTGCTCGAGCACCGAGCCAGCCAGGTGACCGCACTCGACGTCGGCCACGGTCAGCTGGCGGCGCGGCTGGCTCACGACCCCCGGGTCATCGACCTGCCGCGCACCAACATCCGGGACGTCGACGCCGGCTCCCTCGGCGGGCGATTCGACCTGGTCGTGTGCGACCTCAGCTTCATCTCGCTCACCGTTGCGCTCCCGGCGATTCGGCCCCTGGTTGCCGACGGCGGCGACGTCGTCGCGCTGGTCAAGCCCCAGTTCGAGGTCGGCCGCGAGCGGTTGGGTCGCAGCGGCGTCGTCACGTCGCGCCACGAGCGGCGTCGCGTCCTGCGCACCGTCCATGAGACCGCGACGCGCCTGGGCCTCGTCATCCGTGCGGCGGCGCCCAGCCCGATCCCGGGCGGGGAAGGCAACGTCGAGTTCCTCCTGTGGCTCGCCCCCCGCGGCATCAGCACCGCGGGCATGCCCGCTGATGACATGCTGGACTCGATCGACCGCCAGGAGGAGGACCTGTGAACCGCCGCATCCTGCTCGTGGCGCACCCCCGCCGGCCCGAGGCGCTCACCGTGGCCAAGGGCGTCATCGATCGCCTCACCCACCTCGGAATCGAGGTGTCGCTGCAGGCGGACGAGGCAAAGGTGCTCGACCTCAAGCACAGCAATCGGGTCCACATCGCGACAAAGGCGATGGTCGCGGAGGAGACCGTCGCGGAGGGGTGTGACCTCGTCGTCGTCCTCGGAGGAGACGGGACGATCCTGCGTGGCGCGGAGTTCGCGCGGAGCGTGGACATCCCACTTCTTGGCGTCAACCTCGGACATGTCGGCTTCCTCGCCGAGGCGGAGCGTGACGACCTCGACGCGACGGTCGAGCACATCGCCAACCGCCGGTACACCGTGGACGAGCGGATGACGCTCCACGTCGACGCGAAGTTCGACGGCGAGGTCGTGGCAAGCAGCTGGGCCCTCAACGAGGTGAGCGTCGAGAAGGCCTCCCGTGAGCGCATGCTCGAGCTGACCATCGAGGTGGACGGTCGGCCGCTGTCGAGCTGGGGCGGTGACGGCCTCATCGTCTCGACGCCCACCGGGTCGACCGCCTACGCCTTCTCGGCGGGTGGGCCGGTCGTCTGGCCGCAGGTGGAGGCGATGCTGTTGGTCCCCAACTCCGCCCACGCGCTCTTCGCTCGCCCGCTCGTCCTCGGACCGGACTCACACGTGGCGATCGAGCTGGGCACGGGGACCGACGTCATCGGCATCATGTGGTGTGACGGACGTCGTCACATCGACCTGCCCCCCGGTGCGCGGATCGAGGTGCGTCGCGGGATTCGTCCGGTGCGGCTGGCGCGCCTGACGACCGCGCCGTTCACCGACCGGCTCGTGGCGAAGTTCCGTCTCCCGGTGCGGGGTTGGCGCGGCGACGGGAGCCGGACCAGACCCCCAGCCAGCGCGTCCGCCCGGTCGGACCGCTGGATCCGCAGCCAACCGAGCGGGACGGGTCCCGGGTCGAGCGCGGCCCACCGACGCCCAGCCGCATCGGACGCACTGGAGCAGACACGCGCGGACGACGTGGACGGCACACAGGGCATGCAGGGCACTGAGGGAACTCGGCCCTAAGGTGGTTCCGTGTTCAGCCAGATGAGGATTCGAGGGGTCGGTGTCATCCACGATGCCGTCCTCGACCTGAGCCCGGGTCTCAACGTGCTGACCGGTGAGACGGGTGCGGGCAAGACGATGGTCGTCTCCGGCCTGGGCCTGCTCCTCGGCGAGCGGGCTGACTCAGGGTTGGTCCGGACCGGCGCGGAGCAGGCCCTCGTCGAGGGCGTCGTCCACCTGCCCATGGGGCATCCGGCGCTCGAGCGCGCTGACGAGGCCGGCGCCGAGCACGAGGACGGCGAGCTCGTCATCGCGCGGACCATGACCGCGTCTGGACGATCGCGCGCTCACGTCGGCGGTCGCACGGCCCCGGTCGGGGTGCTGGCCGAGCTCGGGCGCCATCTCGTCGCCGTCCACGGCCAAGCGGACCAGTGGCGGCTCAAGCAGGGGGAGGCCCACCGTGAGGTTCTCGATGACTTCGGGGGACCCGAGCTGCGCGCGTCTGCGTGATCGAGTCGCGCTCCTCCATGACGAATGGCGCGCCGCACGGACCGAGCACGAACGCCTCGTCGCGGAGTCCCGTGAGCGTGCTCGGACCATCGACTCGTTGACGGCCTCACTCGAGGAGATCGAGGCGGTCGACCCGCAGCCCGGTGAGGACGCCGTGCTCCGTGCCGAGGACGAGCGCCTCGCGCACGCTGACAGCCTGAGACTGGCGGCCGGCCGGGCGCTGGCCGACCTCAGCGGGGATGAGTATGCCGCTGAGCCGACTCCCAACGTCCGTGACCTCATCGGGTCGGCCAGGTCCGCGTTGTCGCACGGGGCCACCCATGACGAGCGGCTCGGTGCCCTCGACTCCCGGATCGACGAGGTCGCCACCCTCGTGACCGATCTGGCGGCCGAACTCACCGGCTACCTCGAGGACGTGGAGCTCGACCCGCAGCGCCTCGAGTATGTCCAGGACCGCCGGGCGGCCCTGGCGGTGCTCACCCGCAAGTACGGCGAGTCGGTCGACGAGGTGCTCGCCTGGTCGCAGGAGGCAGCGGCGCGCCTCGACGCACTCCTCTCGGCGGATGATCGGGTCGAGCTGCTCCACACGCCGGCTCGGCGAGCTCGACGACCGACCTCGCCGCGGCGGCATCGGACCTCACCGCCGCACGCGTGGCCGCGGCGACCGACTTCGCAGCGCGGGTCTCGGAGGAGCTGTCGCATCTCGCCATGGGTAGGGCGGTCGTCGAGGTCCGGGTCGAGCAGCGCAGCGCCGAGGACGGGCTGCCGCTCCCCTCAGGGGAACGGGTCCGGATCGGGCCGCACGGCGCCGACGACGTCGAGATCCTCCTCGCCGCCAACCCCGGGGCCGCGCCCAGGAGCGTGGCCAAGGCCGCCTCGGGGGGTGAGCTGTCGCGAGTCATGCTCGCCCTCGAGGTGGTGGGCTCGAGCAGCGGCACCCCGGACAGCACGGCGGCGCGACGCCCCGGCACGCCGCCGACCTTCGTGTTCGACGAGGTCGACGCAGGGGTCGGCGGGCGGGCCGCCATCGACGTCGGCGCCCGGCTGGCCGCCCTGGCGGAGCAGGCGCAGGTCATCGTCGTGACGCACCTGGCCCAGGTCGCCGCGTTCGCGGACCGCCATCTCGTCGTCCACAAGTCGGATGATGGCGCGATCACCTCGAGCAGCGTGACCGTGGTCGAGGGTGCCGACCGGCTCCGGGAGCTGTCCCGGATGATGGGCGGGGATGCGGACTCGGAGGTCGGTCTGGCCCACGCGCGAGAGCTGCTCGAGCAGGCGGACGCGATGCGGGACTCCCGCGTCGGGGCGGCCTGAACGACTCCGTTTCGTTGCCTCGGGCGAGCTTTCGCGGGTCGGTGGCCCCCAGACTGACGTGGCACGATGGGGACAACCATGGCCATGTCTCTCCGCCGTCGCGCCCACGCCCCTACCTCGGGTCCCGGGCGTGGTCGGTCCTGCCCGTGTGGATGGCCGGACGAAGAACCTCACGAAGCGGCTTCGGCCCGGAGACATCGCCGTCATCGACCACGAGGACCTGGACAAGGTCAGCGCCGACGCGCTCGTGGCGGCGAGGCCGGCCGCGGTGGTCAACGCCTCCGCGTCGATCTCCGGCCGCTATCCCGAACGTCGGGCCACAGATCCTCAACGAGGCAGGCGTGCCGCTCCTCGACGCCGTTGGGCCTGCCGTCATGGAACTCCACGACGGTGATCCGCTGCGGCTGGACCGCGAGGGGCTCTGGCGCGGTGACACGAGGATCTCGTCTGGTCACCTGCTCGACGCCGAGGCGATCCAGGCCCAGATGCACGACGCCCGTGCGGGCCTCGCGGTGCAGATCGAGGCCTTCGCGACGAACACGATGGAGTTCATCCGCAAGGAGCGCGAGCTGCTGCTCGACGGGATCGGGATCCCGCCCATCCGGACCAGGATCGAGGGCCGGCACACGCTCGTCGTGGTCCGGGGCTACCACTACCGGGAGGACCTGCTGACCCTGCGGCCCTACATCCGGGAGTACCGGCCCGTCCTCATCGGGGTCGACGGCGGCGCGGACGCCATCCTCGAGGCCGGCTACCAACCCGACCTCATCGTCGGCGACATGGACTCCGTCTCGGATCGTGCCCTGCGCTCGGGCGCGGAGATCGTCGTGCACGCCTATCGCGACGGCCGGGCGCCCGGGCTGGCTCGCGTCGAGGCGCTCGGCATCACGCCCGTCGTCTTCCCCGCAGCCGGACCAGCGAGGACGTCGCCCTGCTGCTTGCCGACGACGCGGGAGCGGAGCTCATCGTCGCCGTCGGGACCCACGTGACCCTGGTCGAGTTCCTCGACAAGGGCAGGGACGGCCAGGCCTCGACCTTCCTGACCCGGCTGCGGGTGGGCGGCAAGCTCGTCGACGCGAAGGGCGTGAGCCGCCTCTACCAGGCGCGCATCCCGGCGCGCATGCTCATCGTGATGCTCCTCGTCGGCATGCTCGCGCTCTTCGCCGCGATCTCCGCCACTCCCGCCGGTCAGGCGTGGCTGCAGGTCATAGCCGCCCGCTGGGACGACGTCTGGACCTGGATCGTGGGGATCTTCACGTGATCGACTTCCGCTACCACCTGCGTCTCCATCATCTCCATCTTCTTGGCCCTGGCGGTCGGCATCGTCCTCGGCGCCGGTCCGCTCCAGGGCAACCTCGGCTCCCAGCTCACGGACCAGGTCGTCCGCGCTGCGGACCGAGAAACAAAGTCTCAACGACCGACTGGCAGCGAGCGAGGCACGGGTCGCGGCCGGCGACGAGTACGCCTCCGCAGTATCGGGCCGGGTCATCGACGGGGCCCTGACAGGACACAAGGTCGCCGTCATCGTGCTGCCCTCCGCCGACGGCAGCTTGGCGGATCTCGTCGATGAAGCGGTGACGAGCAGTGGGGCGACGCCGGGCCCAAGGCTCACGATCGGCGGCGAATGGTTCGAGCCGGCCCGCGCCCCGGAGCGAGCGGACGCGGCGAAGGCGGCGGCCTCGACCCTTGGCATCTTCTCGGCCCTCACGGGAGACGCGCTGCTCGCCGAGGTGCTCGCTCGCCTCGCAGTGAGCAACGACGTGGTGTCGGCCTCGGAGTCTCGCACCGCTGCGCTGGCGACCCTCACCCGCGCCGGGCTGGTCGACTCCTCGACGGAAGCGCCCGAGCCGGCCGACCTCGCGGTGGTCGTCTCTGGCTCCTTCACCGGTGACGAGGCCGAGGTCCAGCGTCGGTCAGAGACGATCCGGACCCTCGCCCGCCTCGTGGCGGAGAACTCCGCAGGCGCGGTCGTCGCAGGCCCCGAACCGGTGGTCTCGTCCGGGCAGCGGATCTCCTCGGACGCCGTCGCGGCCGTCCGCGGCGCGGATGCCACCGCCGCCGTCATCTCGACCGTCGACCATGCGAACGACGCAGCCGGACCGGCCATCGTCGTGCTCGCCCTCGAGGCGGCGCTGGCCGGTGACGTGGGGCACTACGGGTCGGCGGAGGGAGCCACGGCGGCGGTGCCGCGGGTGGCTCCGTGAGGCCACGGGCCCGGGCGGCGCTCCAGGCCGCCGCTGCCGCGGCGGGTGGTGCTGCCGGTGCCGCGGCGGCGCGACGCCTCGCAGCCCGGCTGCCGCGGCGGCTCAGGCAGCCCTGGGAACGGACCAACTACGCGGGGCGTCCGCTGACGCTGCTCGAGGGCCCCGCCTGGCTGGCCGGCGGAGTGTCCGGGATCGGAGTCGCGACCCTGATCGGTGCGCTCGACCGCGACGAGTCAGTGGCAGTCGTCCGGTCCTCTCCAGCAGCGGGTCTCGTCGTCACCATTGCCAGCGGTGCTCTCGGGGCCCTCGACGACCTGGCCGGCTCGGCGTCCCGCAAGGGGCTCAAGGGGCACATCGGGGCCCTCCGCCGGGGTGAGGTGACGACCGGGGCAGTCAAGATCGCCGGGTTGGCGGTGACTGGGCTGGTGGGGGCGCTGCTCACCGACCGCACCCGCAAGCAGGCCAGCAGTCAGGGACAGCGAGGTCGAGAGCGGACGGGACCGGCGGCCGTCATCGAGACCCTCGTCGGGGGAGCGGTGGTGGCCGCGGCCGCCAACGTCGTCAACCTCTTCGACCTGCGGCCGGGGCGGGCGCTCAAGGTCGTCGTGGCCGGCACCGCCCCGCTCGCGATTGCCGGCTCCACCTCCGCCACGTCGGCCCTCGGTGCCTCCACGGGCGTCGTCGGTGACGACCTGGCCGGCGTCTCGATGCTTGGCGACACCGGCGCCAACGCCGCAGGTGCCCTCGCCGGGCTGGCTCTCGTCGAGCGCTGCGGGTTGAGAGGCAGGCTGGTCGCTCTCGGCCTGCTCACGGCTCTGACCCTCGCCTCCGAGCGGGTCAGTTTCAGCTCGGTCATCGAGGGCCACGACATCCTGCGTCGCCTGGATGACTGGGGCCGTGCATCCATGACACCCGATGACACCCATGACACCCATGACACCCATGACACCCATGACACCCACGACCTCATCGACCCCCGGCCCGGAGACCGGAACCGGAGGATCGGTGCCCACCGTCACGCGGACCGTCGTCGCGGCCGCTGGCTCGATCGCCCTGATCACGTTGCTGGCGCGGGTCGTCGGCTTCGGTCGCTGGCTGACCTTCTCGCACTCTGTCGGTGCGACGCCCGTCGGGACGGTCTATCAGTCAGTCAACGCCGTCCCCAACGTCATCTTCGAGATCGCCGCAGGTGGCGTCCTGGCCGCCGTGGCGGTGCCCCTCGTGGCGGGAGCACTCGCGCGTGCAGACGGCCGGTCCGCCGACGAGACGGCCTCGGCGCTGCTGACCTGGGCGTTGGCCGTGCTGCTCCCGCTCGGTGCCATCGTCCTCCTCGCCGCCCGGCCGATCGCCTCGGCCCTGCTCGGCACAGGTCAGGTGGCGGCGGTCGATCTCGGCGCCGAGTTCTTGGCCATCTTCGCCATCCAGCTGCCCCTCTACGGTGTCGCCATCGTCCTCGCAGGGATCCTCCAGGCGCACCGGAGGTTCGTGGCCGCGGCGCTCGCGCCGCTCCTGTCCAGTCTCGTCGTCATCGCCACTTACCTCGCCTACGGGTCGCTCGTGTCGGACCCCTCGGCCGAGATCGCCGCGATCCCACGCGGGGCGGTCCTCGTCCTCGGGGTGGGCACGAGCCTCGGGGTGGCCGCGATGGCGCTGCCCCTGGCCGTCCCCATCCGTCGGGCCGGCGTCCGACTCCGCCCGCGCCTGCGCTTCCCGACCGGCGTCGGTCGCCGGGTCCGATCTCTGGCCCTCGCTGGCCTGCTCGCCGTCGCTGGTCAACAGCTGGCCACCCTCGTCGTCATCCGGCTGGCCAACGACCGAGGCGGCGTCGGCACCCTGAACGTCTTCACCTACGCCCAGGCGGTGGCCCTGCTTCCCTATGCCGTGCTCGCCGTCCCGCTGGCCACCGCTGCCTTCCCGAGCCTGGCCGGCGCCGCGGCGCGTGGAGGACCGGGACGGCACGGCGGACGGGATGAGCTCGGTGAGCTCGGCGCTCGGCGAGCTCGGTGCCGGGAGCCCGCTCGGCATCGGCCACGACGCTTCGGCACAGCTGGTTCGGAATCCTCGTCGTGGGTGCCGTCGGGGCAGCCCTGCTCGTCGCCGTCGCCGGCCCCGTGGGCACCTTCTTCCGCCTGCTCGATGCGGGCGATGCGGCGGACGCATCCGGCGCGACGCTCGGTGCGATGGCGGAGTCACTGGCCGCGTTCGCGCCCACCGTGCCGGCGCTGGCGGTCATCGGCCTGCTTAGCCGAGCGTGCTACGTCCGCGGTAAGGCAGTGGTCGCGGGCGCCGTCGTGGGGCTTGCCTGGCTGGCCACGACGGTCACCCCGCTCCTGGTCCTCGACCCAAACCGGGCCGACGGGCCGGTGACCCTGCGGACCCTGGCGCTGGGCTCGAGCATCGGCCTCGTGAGCGGCGCCGTCGCCCTGACCTGGCTCGTCGCACGGGTGTGGGGCGGCTCGGCCCTCTCGGTCCCCGGGCGCCCGATCATGGCCGCGCTCACCGGTGCCGTCGTCGCCGCCGTGGTCGGCTGGGTGGCGGGGACGCGGATCGTGGCGACGGACCTCCTCAGTGCGGTGGGTCTCGGTGCCGCGATCGGCGTCGGCTCAGCCGTCGTCCTGGCCGTCGTTGCCCTGGCGGTCGATCCCAGTCTGGCGCGTCGCCTGCGACAGCTGCGCCGACCGGTTCAGCTGGCGGCCGACGCCGGGAGCCGGCCATGAGAGTGTTGATGGTCCTCGGTGACTCCACGGGCGGGATCGGGGCCCATGTCGACCGCCTGACGTGCGACCTCAGGGCGGCAGGCAACGAGGTGGTGCTCGCAACGTCGGCGTCGACGGCTGCCACTTTCGGCTGGCAGGACGCCCACCTGCTGTGGCCCGTCCACCGCGGCCTCTCCGCACCCCGAGGGCTCGTGGACTGGCACCTGCTCAAGAACCTCGCGGGGACCGTCGACGTCGTCCACGCCCACGGACACCAGGCCGCCGTCGTGGCCGCCCTTGCCGTGTCCCGCGCCAGGCCGAGTCCCGGCTTCGTCGTGTCCCTGCACAACACGTTGCCCGGCACCACTTTGGGCCGTATGCCGCTGGGCTCGCTCCGAGCCCACGCCGTGGTCTCGAGGGTGGTGCGGACCGTGGTGGGCTGGGCAGTGCAGCGCGCAGACCTTGTCACCGGGGCGAGCGACGATCTCGTGCAGCTGGCCGGGCTCCTCGGTGCCCGGCAGACCGAGCTCGCGACCGTCGCGTCGCCCGCGGTCCCGCGCCTGCTCGCCGCCCCCGTGACCACGCCTGCGCAGCGTCGGGCGGCGAGGCAGGCACTGGGGCGCGCTGTGCGGCTCACGACGGACTCCGACTGCGACGTGCCGCTCGTGCTGACCGTGGCGCGGATCGCCCCGCAGAAGGACCTGCCGACGGTCGTCGCCGCTGCGGGATCGCTGCACAGCCCGGCCCGCTGGGTCGTCGTGGGCGGGGGGGACGAGCGGCTGCGCGCATCCCTCGAGAGCGAGCTCAGCGGCATACCACTGGATCTTGTCGGTGCCCAGCCGGACGTGGAGGCCTGGTTGAAGGCAGCGGACGTGTTCGTCCTGACGAGCCGGTGGGAGGCGCGGGCGCTCGTCGTGCAGGAGGCGATGGCGGCCGGAATCCCGGTCGTCGCGACGCGGACTGGTGGTCTCCCGGGCCTCATCGGGGAGGCGGGCCTGCTCGTCCCCGTCGGCGACTCACGTGCGGTGGCCGACGCCGTCGACCGGCTGCTCGGCGACGAAGCCCTGCGACGGCGCCTGTCCGACGAGGCTCGGGCGCGCGCTGCGACGTGGGCGTCGCCAGAGGAGGAGGCACGCCGCTGGGTGGCGCGGTACACGGCCGCGGCCGGTCGCATGACGTAGACTCGAAGCCCGTGGTGGAAACGACGAAGCACATCTTTGTGACCGGAGGCGTCGCCTCATCGCTCGGGAAGGGCCTGACGGCTTCCAGCCTCGGCCGGCTGCTTCGATCGCGTGGCCTGCGCGTCACGATGCAGAAGCTCGACCCCTACATCAACGTCGATCCGGGGACGATGAACCCGTTCCAGCACGGGGAGGTCTTCGTCACCGACGACGGCGCGGAGACCGACCTTGACATCGGCCACTACGAGCGTTTCCTCGACGTCAACCTCGTCGGCAGCCGCCAACGTGACGACCGGGCAGGTCTACAACAACGTCATCGCCAAGGAACGGCGCGGCGAGTACCTCGGAGACACCGTCCAGGTCATCCCGCACATCACCAACGAGATCGTCGCCCGGATGCGGGCCCTCGCCACCGGGACGCCGGACGCGCCGGACGTCATCATCACCGAGATCGGCGGCACGGTCGGCGACATCGAGTCGCTGCCCTTCCTCGAGGCGGCCCGGCAGGTGCGCCACCTGATCGGCCGCGACAACAGCTTCTTCCTCCACGTCTCGCTCGTGCCCTACCTCGCGCCGAGCGGGGAGCTCAAGACCAAGCCGACCCAGCACTCCGTCGCCGCGCTGCGCCAGGTCGGCATCCAGCCCGACGGGCTCGTGCTGCGCGCCGACCGCGACATCCCGGAGCCGATCAAGCGCAAGATCTCGCTCATGTGCGACGTCGACGTCGACGCGGTCGCCGCCGCGGTCGACGCGCCGAGCATCTACGACATTCCCAAGGTGCTGCACCGGGAGGGGCTCGACGCCTACGTCATCCGGCGGCTCGGGCTCGGTTTCCGCGACGTCGACTGGACAGAGTGGGACCAGCTCCTCCAGCGGGTGCACGACCCGGAGCACGAGGTCGAGGTCGCCCTCGTCGGCAAGTACATCGACCTGCCCGACGCCTACCTGTCCGTGACCGAGGCCCTGCGAGCCGGCGGCTTCCACCACGACGCCAAGGTACGCATCCGCTGGGTCGCCTCGACGAGTGCCAGACGCGAGGCCGGCGCACAGCAGGCGCTCGGCGGCGTCGACGCAGTCCTCGTGCCCGGCGGCTTCGGCGTCCGCGGCATCGAGGGCAAGCTCGGTGCCCTGAGTGGGCGCGCGAGCAGCTGGTCCCGACGCTCGGGCATCTGCCTCGGCCTCCAGTGCATGGTCATCGAGTACGCCCGGAGCGTCCTCGGCATCCCGGGAGCGTCTCGACGGAGTTCGACCCCGAGTCCGAGGCACCGGTCATCGCGACGATGGAGGAGCAGAAGGCGTTCGTCGAGGGCGCCGGCGACCTGGGCGGCACGATGCGGCTCGGCCTCTACCCGGCCTCGCTCACGGAGGGCACCCTGGTCCGTGAGGCCTACGGCCAGGCCGAGGTCAAGGAGCGCCACCGGCACCGTTACGAGGTCAACAACCGCTATCGGGCCCAGCTCGAGGGGGCCGGGCTGGTCGTCTCGGGAGCGTCGCCCGACGGGCAGCTCGTCGAGTTCGTCGAGCTGCCGCGCGAGTTCCACCCCTACTACGTGTCGACGCAGGCCCATCCTGAGTTCCTCTCGCGTCCGAACCGGGCGCACCCCCTCTTCGCCGGTCTCATCGGAGCCGCGCTGGAGCAGCAGCGGGCGGAGCGGCTCGTCGAGGTCGAGCGGCCGCGCGCACCTCGGTGACAGCGACTCGTCGACGGTCTCCGACCCGCACCCTCGTCGACCGTCCCGGCTGACGCGGAGTGAGCCTCTCGGCCCCGAGGGGCGGACGCGCCGACGTCGTCGAGGACTGGACGTCGGCACCGGTCCTCGAGTCGGAGGTGCCCTTCTCCGGCCGGATCTTCGACGTCCGGCGTGACCGCGTCGACCTCGGCGAGGGCGGGGTCGTCGTCCGGGACTACATCGAGCATCCCGGCGCCGTGGCCGTCGTCGCCCTTCAGCCCTTCGACGGGGTGGACCACGTCCTGCTCATCCGTCAGTACCGCCATGCGGCGCGCGGGCACGTGTGGGAGCTGCCCGCGGGCCTCCTCGACGTCACGGGCGAACCGCCCTGGCAGGCGGCCGCCCGCGAGCTCGCTGAGGAGGTCGACCTCGTCGCCGGACAGTGGGACGTGCTCATCGAGGAGCTCGCCTCGGCCGGGGCCTTCCCCGAGCCGGTCCGGATCTTCCTGGCCCGCGACCTGAGCGACGTGCCCGGCGAGCACCAGCACGAGCGGCACGCCGAGGAGCTGACGATCCGGCCCCTCTGGGTGCCCCTCGATGACGCGCATGAGGCCGCCCTCGCAGCGCAGATCAGCAACAGCGCTGCCCTCATCGGAGTCCTCGCTGCGCATGCGGCGCGGGCGGCGCGATGGGCGACCCTGCGTGCCAAGGACGCCCCATGGCCCGCATGGGAGGCCCAACGAGCTGGGGGAGAGACCGCTCCCCACCAGACCTGACCATGGCGGGACCTGACATGGGCGGTCCCTGTCCCTGCGGGGGCGCCTCCTACCGCGAGTGCTGCGAGCCTGTCCTCGACGGCGTGCGCGTGCCGACCACCGCCGAGGAGCTGATGCGGTCGCGCTACACGGCGTATGCGGTCCACCACGCCGACCACATCTTCCGGACGTGGCATCCGCGAACGCGCCCCGAGCGGCAGCCCGTCGACCCGGAGGTCGGCTGGCTGGGCCTGCGGATCGTCCGCGTCGAGGACGGTGGCCCGGATGACGACACCGGCGTGGTCGAGTTCGTCGCCCGGAACTCAGGCCCCCTCGGTCGTGGTGAGCTGCACGAGGTGAGCCGGTTCGCCAAGCGAGCGGGACGCTGGTTCTACGTCGACGGGGATCCGGTCTGAGCGGACCCGGCCGGCGGAGCCGCCTGGCCCCTGGGTCCCAGATGTTGTTCTTTCGATTGAGTCAGAGGGCGGTGGGGCCCGGGCCGGCGCAGGACCGCGGTGGCGACACCGGCGAGGAGCACGAGGCCGCCGAGCAGCTCCAGCAGCGTCGGACGCTCCCCGAATGCCAGCGCAGCCGCGGCCATGCCGAAGACCGGCACGAGCATCGCGAACGGGGTGACGCTCGCCACGGGATGGCGCGAGAGCAGCGTGTTCCAGATCCCGTAGCCGACGAGTGAGGACAAGTACGCGGTGTAGGCCGTCGAGGCGGCGGCCTCCCAGCCGAACGATGCGAGGCCAGCGGCGATCGCCTCAGGTCCCTCGATCGCCCAGGACAGCGCCAGGGCAGGAAGGGGCACGACGAGCCCGGACCAGACCGTGAGGGCCAGGCCGGACACGTTCCCGACCCGGCGCGTGAGCACGTTGCCGATCGCCCACGAGACGGCCGCCAGGATGACGACTGCCATGGGTAGGAGGGGGAGCTCAGACCGCGACCCACGGCGATGACGACCAGTCCGGCTCCGCCGAGGCCGACGCCGAGGAGCTGGCGCTGGGACGGCCGCTCACGGAGCCACACGGCGGCGATGACCACGGTGAACAGGACCTGGGCCTGCAGCACCAGTGACGAGAGACCCGGCGGCATGCCGAGGTGGATGCCGACGTAGAGCAGTGCGAACTGGCCGAGGCTGATGAACGCGCCGATGAGCAGCAGGTCACGCCAGGGGAGCGGGGGCCGTCTGATGAAGAACACGGCTGGGACACACACGACGACGAAGCGGATGGCGAGGAAGAGCAGGGGCGGCACATCGTCGAGCCCGACCCGGATGGCCACGAAGTTGCTGCCCCAGATGAGCGCGACGAGGACGGCCAGTGCGGCGTGGCGAGGACGCATGCGCTCGAGTCTGCGGGAACAGACCGTGAAAGACCATCAAATAGTTATGGCACGCACCATGTAGCGTAGCTGCATGATCGATCCGGTGGCGTTACGTTCCCTCGTCGCGGTTGAGCGGCTCGGCTCCGTCGGTGCCGCGGCGTCGGCCCTCGAGTACACGCCGAGCGCCGTCTCCCAGCAGATCAAGCGACTCGAGTCGCAGACCGGGGTGCAGCTGCTCGAGAGGCGCGGGCGTGGCGTCCTCCTCACGGAGGCGGGCCGGTCCCTGACCGAATCGGCGCGTGACCTGCTGGCCGAGATGGAGCGTCTCGAGGCTCGGATGCGCGGAATCGAGGGGCATCCCGTCGGCTCCGTGCGCCTGGCCGTCTTCGCCACCGCCTATCGCGGCATCCTTCCGGGAGTCCTTGAGCGGCTTCGCGCGACGGCGCCCGGGGTCGTGCTCAAGGCCGACGAGATCGATCCGTTCGAGGCTGTCGACGCAGTCGCGGCCGGCTCGCACGACCTGGCCGTCGTGCACAACTGGGAGCCGTTGCCGCTGGCCATTCCCACCCACCTCGAGATCCGGCACGTCGGGCGAGATGTCGCCGACGTCATCGTGCATCGGACCCACCGGCTCGCGGATCACCGCGAGCTGTCGGTTGAGGACGTGCTCGACGAGGAGTGGGTGTCGGTTGCACCCGGCTCGATCTGCCACCAGTGGCTCGTGAAGATGTTCGCCGACGTCGGGCGCGCGCCGCGGATCCGGCACTTCGCCCACGAGTTCGCAACGCATGTCGCCCTCGTGGGCGGCGGTCAGGCGATCGCCCTCGTGCCCCGGCTCGGTCGCGGTGAGCTGCCGGGCGAGGTCAGGGCAGTGCCGATGACGCAGCCGGTGTCGGCTCGCACCGTGAGCGTCCTGTGGCGCTCGACGATGGGAACGAGCCCAGCCCTCAACGCGGTCGTCGACGCTCTGTCCGCCGAGTCGGTGGCGGCGCTCGCCTGATCCGTGCTGGTGACGCCGCCGTTGAACGGGCGAAGCCTGCCCGATCGCTTCTGTGGATTCGGCCACAACGAGACCTCGCTGGGCACTAGCGTTGTCGCTGCTCAATCCGCTGACAACGATGTGGCAGGCGATCACGATGATGGCGCACACCTCTGACGGCATCGCCCGGAGCAGGACTCGAGCTGGGAGCGTCGCTGCGCTGATGGTGGGCGTCCTCATCGCCGCCGGAGCCATCACGGCCACGGTCCGCCCCGAGCCCGCTGTCGCGGCCCAGCGTCTGCCGTCCGGCTTCGTCCTTCAGGACATCGCGACGGGGATGTCGCCTCCATCGTCGGCCGGACCCGGGGACCTGCTGACCGACTTCGACTACCTGGCGGACGAGAGCTTCTTCGCCGTGGGCAAGTACGGTCGCGTCCAGTGGGTGCCGAAGACCGGGACACCGCGGCGCATCGCATCGCTGACGGTGAACGCCACCGGCGACCTCGGGCTGATCAGCGTCGCGGTCGCCCCCGACTACGAGACGAGCCATGCGATCTACACGGCCCGGGCCGTGCCGAGCACCGGGAGTGGATCGGGCGCCAACGGAATCCTTCGCCTCAGCAGGTGGACCGTGGTCGTCGACCAGGGCGGCCTCCCGACTGGTCTCTCCAATGAGCGGGCCGTACTCGAGACGTCCGCCGACGGCCGCTGGCACTCCTTCGGCTCCATCGCGGTCGAACCCGACGGAACCCTGTGGACCAGCGTCGGTGACGGGGTCGTCAACCGTTGAACAAGATGGCCCTTCGAGCCCTCGACGTCAACGACGTGCACGGCAAGGTGCTCCGCTTCAGGCCCGATGGCTCGGGGGTCCCGACCAACCCGTTCTTTGACGAGAGCAATCCCGCGGGCCGCGCGCAGCCTGGTCTTTGCGAGCGGCCTTCGCAGCCCGTTCCGGTTCAGCCTTGACCCGGCACCGGCCTGCCGATCCTTGGCGACGTTGGTCATCGGGCACGACGGAGGAGGTCGACTTGATCCGGCCCGGATACTCCTTCGGCTGGCCGTGCTGGGAGGGCTCCGCGCCGACACAGGCTACAAGGACCTCCCTGAGTGCACCAGGGTCGCGACGACGAAGCCGGTGTGGGAGTACCCGCACGGCGGTAGCGGCGCCGCCGTCACGGGGGCGTCGTCTACACCGGAACCTCCTACCCTGCGGCCTACCGAGGGCGCTACTTCTTCGGGGACTACGTCGACGGGACGCTGTGGACCTTGGGTTCTCCCCACCGGGGCGCTGACAACGGCCCCCGAAAGGGTGGCTTCGGAGTGGACATCGGGTCCCCCGTCCGCTTCGCCACGGTCCGGGTGGGGACATCGTCTTGCCGATATCTGCGCCGCCCGACTGCGCCGCCTCGTGTATGCGCCCGGGAACGCCGCCCCCGTTGCCTCGTTCACGAGCAAGGCGGATGCGAGTACGCGCACTGTCACCTTCGACGCGACAGGACTCCCTCGACCCGAACGGCGACTACTCTCCTACAAGATGGGACTTCGGGGACGGGACCGGAGCGACCGGAGTCTTCGACGACACACCGCTACGCCGCCGATCCGGACCACTACACGGTGACGCTGACCGTGACCGATCCGCTCGGGGCGTCGGCCAGTGAGACCGGGTGGTCTACCCGGCGAACCACTCGCCGAGTCTCGACGTGACCTGGCCCGACCCTGCGGCCACCTACGCCGTCGGTGAGGTCATCCACGCCAGCGCCACCGCGTCCGACCCGGAGGACGGCCCCTCACCGTGTCGTGGTCCTCCCGGCTGGAGCACTGCTATTCGGTCACGGACTGCCACCAACACTACGGCGAGACGGGCGACGGCCCGACGTTCGACATCGCCATGCAGGGCCATGACGGCGATACGCGGCTATGGCTGACCGCCGCCGCCACGGACTCCCATGGGGCGACGACGACCTCCGACTTCGCGGTCCAGCCGCGGCAGCGGCGAGTCACCATCTCCAGCACGTGGCCGGCCGCCTTCACCATCGGGGACACCCAGACCAGCTCGACGCTGCTCACGGAGGGCATGACGGTGAGCGTGGTGGCGCCGAGAAGGGCTTCGACGGGCTGTCCAGGTTCGTCTCGTGGTCGGACGGCCCCACGAGCCGGACCCTGCAGATCACGGTCGGCCCCGCCGACCTCTCCTTGGGTGCCGTGTACCGCACGCCCATCGACACCCGCTACGCGTCGGATGCTGCGTTCCGGACGAAGATGGGTGATCCGACCGGCGCAGAGCAAGGCGACCTCGCGGTCCGTTCCAGGACGTTCGCCGGCGGGGTCGCGTACTGGTCGTCGGCCGCTGGCGTGCACTTCGTCGCCGGCTCGATCGCGAGGGCCTACGCCGCACTGGGTGGGCCGGCGTGGTGTGGCGTGCCGACGACGGACGAGCTGCGGACAAACCCGGTGGGTGGCTACTACAACCACTTCACGCGGAGCTGCTCGATCTTCTGGGGCAGTGGGGCCGGGGCGCACTCGGTGAACGGAGCGATCCGGACGCTCTGGGGCAGCCTCGGCTGGGAGAAGTCCCTGCTCGGATACCCCACGACGAACTTCGCCGCGACACCGGCGCGGCCGGGGGCCTACAACCGATTCCAGAAGGGCGCGATCTACTACTCCGCCAGCACCGGAGCCCGGTATCTCACCGGGGCGATCGCATCGAGGTACCTCGCGCTCCGTGCTGAGGCATCGGCGCTGCGCTTCCCGACCACCCACACCCGTGCCACGGCGACGGGCGGGCGCTACCAGCACTTCCAGGGCGGATCGATGTTCTGGAGCAGCAGCACCGGGGCGCACCCCGTGACGGGCGCCATCCTCAGCACGTGGGCCAAGCTCGGCTATGAGCGCTCGTGGCTCGGCTACCCGAAGAGCGATGCCTACACGGTCACCGTCGGCATTCGCCAGAACTTCCAGCGCGGGTACCTCGTCTGGAACCGGTCCACCGGCACGGTCAAGGCATACCGGACCTGAGGATCGACACCACAGGTGTCATGCCGCTGGGCCACTGCGCCCGGTATCTCACCGTCACAGGGTGGCGGGCGGCACCCCGTAGGATTGGGCGTCGGCGCTCCGCGCCCCGACCCCGCGCACGACGATGCCGTCCGAGCGCGACCGAGCCCAGCGGCATACGGCCAGATCGTTCGAAACCCCGCACCATCGGAAGGACACCTTCGTGCTCCGCACTCACGAGGCCGGCACCCTGCGTGCCGACCACGCCGGACAGACCGTCACCCTCACTGGCTGGGTGGCGCGACGGCGCGATCACGGTGGCGTCGCCTTCCTCGACCTGCGGGATGCCACGCGGCGTCGCCCAGGTCGTTGCGCGTGACGAGGTCCTCGAGCAGGGCGGCGCCCACGACGTGCGAAACGAGTACTGCGTCAAGGTCACCGGTGAGGTGCGGAGTCCGTCCGGAGGGCAACGCCAACCCCGACCTGCCCACCGGCGAGATCGAGGTCATCGTCGGACGAGCTCGAGGTGCTCAACCCGAGCGGCGCCACTGCCCTTCCAGATCGACGAGCGGGTCACCGTCGGCGAGGAGGCCCGCCTCAAGCACCGCTACCTCGACCTGCGCCGCCCGGGCGCCAGCTCGGCGGGTGCCGCGATCCGCCTGCGCACAAGGTCAACGCCGCCGCCCGCGCGGTGCTCGGCGCCCGCGACTTCGTCGAGATCGAGACCCCGACGCTGACCCGCTCGACGCCCGAGGGCGCCCGCGACTTCCTCGTGCCGGCCCGCCTCGCACCGGGCTCCTGGTACGCCCTGCCGCAGAGCCCGCAGCTGTTCAAGCAGCTGCTCATGGTGGCCGGCATGGAGCGCTACTACCAGATCGCCCGCTGCTACCGCGACGAGGACTTCCGCGCCGACCGCCAGCCGGAGTTCACCCAGCTCGACATCGAGATGTCGCTTCGTCGAGCAGGACGACATCATCGAGCTCGGCGAGGCGATCATCGCCGAGATCTGGAAGCTCATCGGGGTCGAGCTCGACGACGCCGTTCCAGCGGATGACCTACGACGAGGCGATGGCCCGCTACGGCTCCGACAAGCCGGACCTGCGCTTCGGCCACGAGCTCGTCGAGTGCACCGAGCTACTTCCAGGACACGACCTTCCGCGTCTTCCAGGCCGACTACGTCGGCGCCGTCGTCATGCCCGGCGGCGCG
Organism: uncultured Actinomycetota bacterium; assembly: GCA_963826445.1. Lineage (GTDB taxonomy): Bacteria > Actinomycetota > Actinomycetes > Actinomycetales > Dermatophilaceae > Intrasporangium. The sequence goes on along the minus strand of CAWGXD010000040.1, from coordinate 137,980 downwards.
AGCCAGCCGCGCAAGCAGCTCGACGCCTGGCAGGAGTGGGCCAAGCAGCGTGGCGCCCGGGGCCTCGCGTACGTCCTCGTGCAGCGAGGACGGCGAGCTCGGCGGCCCGGTCGCCAAGAACCTCACCGACGCCGAGCGGGCCGGCCTTGCCGACGCACGTCGGCGCCGCAGCCGGGCGACTGCATCTTCTTCGCCGCCGGCGCGCGCCAAGTCCTCACGCGCGCTGCTCGGCGCGGCCCGCCTCGAGATCGGCCGGCGCTGCGGCCTCATCGACGAGGACGCGTGGAGCTTCCTCTGGGTCGTCGACGCGCCGCTCTTCGAGCCGGCCGCCGACGCGACGGCCTCGGGTGACGTCGCCCTCGGCTACAGCGCGTGGACCGCCGTGCACCACGCGTTCACCTCGCCGAAGAAGGAGTTCGAGGACACCTTCGACACCGACCCCGGCTCGGCGCTGGCCTATGCCTACGACCTCGTCTGCAACGGCAACGAGATCGGCGGCGGCTCGATCCGTATCCATCGCCGCGACGTCCAGGAGCGGGTCTTCAAGGTCATGGGGATCGGCCATGAGGAGGCGCAGGAGAAGTTCGGCTTCCTCCTCGACGCGTTTCAGTACGGCGCGCCGCCGCACGGCGGCATCGCCTTCGGCTGGGACCGGATCGTCTCGCTCCTCGCGCGCACGGAGTCGATCCGCGACGTCATCGCCTTCCCGAAGTCCGGTGGTGGGTTCGACCCGCTCACCGGCGCACCTGCGCCGATCACGCCCGAGCAGCGCAAGGAGGCGGGGGTCGACGCTGCCCCCGAGCCGTCGACGGCACGGGTCTGACGACCCGACCACGGCAGGAGGTATGCCGCTGAGCTCGGTGAGCCCAGCGGCATACCTCCTGTGGGGTTGGCCCCCACCCCCGCAACACACCCGCTTGCGTACTGCCACCCCCGGCTGCAGCAGGCAGGATCGCGCGGTTACCGGGTGTGTTGCGAAGATACGAGGCGCCGGCTCGACCACACGTGGTCCTCGCCGTAGCCGAGCCCGTGGTAGAGCCGCCGGGCCACGTCGTTGTCGGAGTACATCCCGAGGGTGCAGACGCCGTCCGAACGGACCGCCTCGCGCGTCAGGCTCGCCGTGACGGCGAGGCCCAGTCCCCTGCCGCGCTGGTCCGCCCGGACGGTGATCCCCTCGAGGATCGGTATGCCCGCCACGGTCTCGTCCCGGACGCCGCACGCGACGAGGGTGCCGTCGGCGTCGCGAACCCCCACCCACCGTTGTGCCGGGGTCTCGAAGGGGCGTGCGTCAGTGCGCGCGTTGGCGACCTCGAGGAGGGCGCGGATCTGCTCTTCGTCGGTCGCGTCGAGGCCGATGACCCGGTCCTCGCCGGGGATCCGGGCGGATCCGTCCGTGCACACATCCACTCCCAGTCGCCCCCGATCTCGGTAAGCCGCACGACGCGGGCGAAGGCCGGGAAGGCGGTCCGCTCCACGGTGGCGTGGAGCAGACGAGGGTCGTCGAAGAAGTGCTGGTCGGCCAGGTCGGCCGCGAGCTGCTCGACGTCGTCCGGCCGCCCCATGACGACGATGCCGAGGCGGCGTGTGTGCGTTCGGCGCGGGGCGATGACGGCGGTGCCGAGGGACCAGCCGGGGCCCTCGAGGGGGTCGGGCAGGTCGTAGCGGACGAAGGCGTCACCGTTGGTTGCAGCCAGCAGCTCGGCGTTGGTGGTGAGGCGGATGGCGCGCACCCGTTGGCGCCGCTCGGTCATGCGGCGATCACTCCCTGATGCCGAATCGGTCGTGCAGGCGGCGCAGCGGTGCCGGCGCCCACCAGTTCCAGTGGCCGAGCAGCGTCATCGTCGCCGGGACGAGGAGCATCCGCACGATCGTGGCGTCGATGGCCACGGCGGCGACGAGGGCGACCCCCATCTGCTTGATGATGAGGATGTCCCCGGCAATGAAGCCGGCGAAGACGATGATGATGAGCAGCGCGGCCGAGGTGATGATCCGCCCGGTCCGCTGCAGGCCCAGGGAGACAGCCCGGTCGTTCTGCGCCCCGGCGTGGTACTCCTCCGTGATGCGGGACAGGAGGAACACCTCGTAGTCCATCGACAGGCCGAAGCCGAACGCGAGGACGAGGAAGGGCACCATCGACTCGACCGCTCCGACCGACGTGAAGTTGAGCGGCCCCTCCAGGTTGCCGTCCTGGAAGATCCAGACGACGACGCCGAGCGCGGCACCGAGCGAGATGACGTTGAGGATCAGGGCCTTGACGGGGATCACGACCGAGCCGGTCATGAGGAACAGCAGGACGAACGTGCCGAGGACGACCAGCGCCACCGCGTAGGGGGCGCCCCGGCTCATCGAGTCGAGGAAGTCGAGCTGCCCGGACGCCTGACCCGTGACCCACGTCTCGAAGCCGGGCTTCAGGCCCGAGATCTTCGTGACGAGGTCCTGCGCCTCGTCCGAGGTCGGGTGCCCCTCGACATGAAAGCCGGCGAGCTGGTAGTCGGTCCCGAGCGGGCGGACGGTGAGGTCCGTGACCCCCGGTTCGTCGCGTAACGGCCGGAGGGCCGCCGTCACGGCCGCGGTGTCGGAGGAGCGAGCGACGACGGTGACTTCTGGGGCCGCAAGATCCGGGTAGTCGCTGCGCAGGGTGTCGAAGAAGACCCGTTGCGGTGCCGTCACGGGGAGCAGCTCCGTGCCGGAGGCGGTGAGCCGCATGTCGAGCGTCGGCAGAGCCGCTGCCACGAGGAGGACCACGCCCGTGAGGATGACGGTGATCGGTCGGCGCTGGACAGCGACCGCGAGCCGGGAGAACACACCGGTGTCCTCGACCGCCCGCGACGCCTTGCGGCTCAGGCGCTTGGCGCCGAGCACCGCAAGCGCTGGCACGAGGGTGACGGCCACGACCATGGCCACCAGCACGACGCTGACGCCGGCGAGGCCGATGGCCCGCATGATCTCCGCCTCGAAGATGAGCAGACCAGAAAGGGCGATCGCCACAGTGATGCCCGAGAAGAGGACGGTCCGGCCGGCGGTCGCCACGGTCCGCTCTGCGGCGAGGACGACCTCCTCGCGGGTGGGCGAACGGCTGGGCGCGATCGTGGCCAGCTCCTCCCGGAACCGGTTGACGGTGAGCAGGCCGTAGTCGATCGAGAGGCCGAGTCCGAGCAGCGTCACGATGTTGACAACGGTGGCGTCGAGATCGAGGGCGTGGGAGAAGGCGAAGAGGGACAGCAGGGCGCCGCCGATGGAGATGATGGCGCCGGCGATCGGCATGCCGGCGGCGACGAAGCCCCCGAAGACGAAGATCATGACGAGGAACGTCAGTGGAAGCGCGATCCCCTCGCCGCGCACGAGGTCACGCTCGATCGTGTCGGTGACGGCCTTGAGGACGTGGTGGTAGCTGCCCACCGAGCCCGTCGCGCCCGGGAGAGCCTGCGCCACGTCCGCCAGCCGTGCCTCCACCGCCGACCGCGCAGTATCACGCTCGCTGCCACTGAGCCCCTCGTCGAGGTCGACGATCGTGAGGAAGCGCCCGGACTCCGGCGTGCCGCCAGCGAGGAGCGGTCGGACCTCAGGGTCGTCGAGCCCCTTGGGCGAAAGGAGCGGCGAACGCACCGAGACGACTCCGGGGACGTCCATGAGACCCGCTGATGCGGCGGTAGCGGCGGCGAGGGCCCGGGGGTTGTCCAGCTGAGCCCCGGCAACCTGGAGCATCACGTTGTCCAGGGAGGGCTCGACCGACTCGATGATGTCCCGCGCCGTCTGGGACTGTCCGGGCACTCGAGGCTCGCCCGACGTCAGCCGCTTGAACAGGGACTCTCCGGTGACGCCGCCGACCGCGACTGCGAAGCAGAAGAGGGCGGCGACGACCCATCCGACGACCCACCACAGCGGGTGCTGCCCGGTGTGGCGGCCGAGGCGCGCGAGGAACGTCCGGCTCGCGGTCGGGAACTGGGGCCCGGGGGCTTGCATCGAGGTGGATCCTTCGCGCACGCCAGATAGCCTTCCACAGTGACCACCGACGACCTCTTCGGTGCTGCCTCGGCGGCCGAGCGCGAGGGGCTGCCGCCCTCGGCGGGCGGCGCCCCGCTGGCGGCCCGGATGCGGCCTCGCTCGCTCGAGGAGGTCCGTGGCCAGCAGGCGGTGCTGCGCCCGGGCAGCCCACTGCGGCGCCTCATCGAGGGCAGTGGGGGAGCGGCAGGCCCCCTCTCGGCAATCATCTGGGGCCCGCCCGGGACCGGCAAGACGACGCTCGCGCACCTCGTCGCGACGGCGGCGGATCGGCGCTTCGTCGAGCTGTCCGCCGTGACGGCCGGGGTCAAGGACGTGCGGGCCGTGATGGAGTCCGCCGTCCGGGAGCGTGACCTCTACGGCCGCCAGACCGTCCTCTTCCTCGATGAGATCCACCGGTTCACGAAGGCGCAGCAGGACGCCCTGCTGCCCGGTGTCGAGAACCGGACCGTCATCCTCGTGGCCGCGACCACGGAGAACCCATCCTTCAGCGTCATTGCCCCACTACTGTCCCGCTCCGTTCTCGTGACACTGAAACCCCTGTCCGACAAGGAGGTCCGCGAGGTCGTGGAGTCCGCACTGGCCGACGAGCGAGGGTTCGCGGGAGCGCACACGTTGGACGCCGACGCCATGGACCACCTGGTCCGGACGTCGGGCGGCGACGCCCGTCGCGCACTGACCTCCCTGGAGGCCGGAGCGGGGGTTGCCCTCGACGCCCAGCCGGCCGGACTCATCGACGACTCGCCAGTGCCCATCACCCTCGCCCACGTGGAGCAGGCGATCGCACACGCGGCCGTCCGCTATGACCGGGCGGGTGACCAGCACTACGACGTGGCCAGTGCGCTCATCAAATCCATGCGCGGCAGTGACGTCGATGCTGCCCTGCACTACCTGGCCCGCATGCTCGAGGCCGGCGAAGACCCTCGCTTCATCGCGCGACGAGTCGTCATCGCGGCCAGCGAGGACATCGGCATGGCGGACCCCACGGCCCTGCAGACGGCCGTTGCGGCGATGCACGCCGTCGCCCAGATCGGCATGCCCGAGGCGCGGATCATCCTGGCGCAGGCCGTTGTCCACAATGCGCTGGCGCCGAAGTCGAACGCTGCCTACAACGGCATCAACGCCGCGGTCGCGGACGTTCGCGCGGGCCGAGGCGGTGCCGTTCCGCCGCATCTGCGAGGCAGCGGCTATGCCGGCGCGGAGCGGTTGGGACACGGAGCCGGCTACGTCTACGCCCACGACGAGCCGGACGCCGTGGCCCGGCAGCAGTACCTGCCCGATGACCTCCATGGCCAGACGGCGTACTACGCGCCGACGGATCGGGGTTTCGAGGAGCGGCTCCGGGCCAGGCTGGACTGGCTGGACGAGCGACTGGGGAAGGCGGCTCGGCAGGACTCCTGACGGCCGGTTCGTCGAGAACCTCACTCAGCGGCATACGGCAGAAGAAGTCGGAAGTCACGCCACGACAGGTCTCGCCGGCTGACCCGAGTAGGCAACGCACCCGGATACCGCGGGCCCGTCCCTGTTGCAGGCGGATTGGGCAGTCGCTATCCGGGTGTGTTCGGGGACCGTGCGGCGTGGAGCGAATGGTCAGCGAAACGACGCCGCGACCGCTTCGAGCCGCTGGCGGTAGGCGGCCCACCAGGCCTCGTCACCCGGTGGCAGGTTGGTCGCGTTGCGCCGCAGTCCAGCCGCCCCATCAACGAGCTCGCGCACGATGTCGGCGTGGCCCGCATGCCGGTGTGTCTCGGCGGTCACGTGGACGAGCAGGGTGTGCAGCGTCGGCCGGCGCCGCTCCTCAGGCCACCACGGCACGCGGCCCCGGGCGTCGAGCGGCACCGCCGCCACCGTCGCGTCCGCGTGCGCCCAGACCCGCCGGTAGAGCCCGATGACGTCCTCGCGGGTCTCATCGGCGGTTGCCCACATGTCCGAATTCGGCTCCGAGTCCTCGTCCAGCCAAGCGAGCGCTTCGGGGAACGGCCGGTCCATGACGAAGCCGAAGTAGCCGGACTCGACCCCGGCGAGGTGCTTGACCAGTCCGAGCAGGTTGGTGCCGGTCGGGGTCAGCGGACGCCGCACGTCGTAGTCGGACAGGTCGTCGAGCTTCCACAACACGGCGTCCCGGGCGCCCTGCAGGTAGCCCAGCAGCGTCGCCTTGAGATCCTCGTTCGAGTCTGGGTCACGGGCAGATCGGGCGTCCTCGGTCGTCATGCACCAAGGCTGTCAGAGCCGCCACAGGCGGTGGGCCAGCGACAACGGATCAACGGGGTATCCCGCATGTCGGCTAGGGTTATAGGTCATGGATGGGTGCGAGATGACCGGCCCGCTGGCCTCGGGCCGACTGGGTGCGCGAGCCGTCCGGTGGGCACGAGCTCTCCGGGGGTCAGTCACGCGCGCGTGAGCGCGGTCTGACCCCGCCCCGACCTCATCCACCCACATCAGCAAGGACCTCACCAACATGGAAACCGCCGAGATCAGGCGACGCTGGCTCGCCTTCTTCGAGAGCCGGGGTCATACCGTCGTGCCCAGCGCGCCCCTCGTGCACGAAGACCCCAATCTCCTGTTCGTCAACGCCGGCATGGTGCCGTTCAAGCCGTACTTCCTCGGTCAGGAGACGCCGCCGTACGCCCGTGCGACGAGCGTGCAGAAGTGCGTGCGAACCCTCGACATCGAGGAGGTCGGCAAGACGACGCGACACGGCACGTTCTTCCAGATGAACGGCAACTTCAGCTTTGGCGACTACTTCAAGGAAGGCGCCATCGAGCTCGCCTGGGAGCTCGTCACGAGGCAGCAGCACGACGGTGGCTACGGGTTCGACGAGAAGGACCTCTACGCCTCGGTCTACCACGAGGACGACGAGGCGATCGCGCTCTGGAAGCGGGTCGCGGGGCTGCCCGACGACCGCATCGTGCGCCTCGGGAAGAAGGACAACTACTGGAACATGGGCGTCCCCGGGCCGGGCGGCCCGTGCTCCGAGATCCTCATCGACCGCGGCCCCCAGTTCGGCGCCGACCGTGACTGGGAGGCGGGCGACCGCTACCTCGAGTTCTGGAACCTCGTGTTCATGCAGTACGACCTGCAGCAGTCCGGGCCAAGGACGACTTCGACATCGCCGGCCCCCTGCCGAAGCGCAACATCGACACCGGCATGGGACTCGAGCGGGTCGCCTACCTGCTCCAGGGCGTCGACAACCTCTACGAGATCGACGAGGTGTTCCCGGTCATTGCGGTCGCCGAGGAGCTGTCCGGTCGCCGCTACGGGGCCGACCGCGAGCGACGACGTCCGGTTCCGGGTCGTCGCCGACCACGTGCGCTCCGCGCTCATGCTGATCGGCGACGGTGTCACGCCCGGCAACGAGGGCCGGGGCTACGTGCTGCGCCGGCTGATCCGCCGCGCGGTCCGCTCGATGCGCCTGCTCGGCGTGGATGCCCCGACTCTCGAGCACCTGCTGCCCGTGAGCAAGGACCAGATGCGCGCGTCCTACCCGGAGCTCGAGTCCGGCTTTGCCCGGATCAGCCAGGTCGCGTACGCGGAGGAGGACGCGTTCCACCGGACGCTGAGCGCGGGCACGACGATCCTCGACGTCGCGGTTGCCCGGGCCAAGTCCAGCGGGTCGGGGACCCTGGGCGGCACCGAGGCGTTCCAGCTGCACGACACGTACGGCTTCCCGATCGACCTCACCCTCGAGATGGCGGCCGAACAGGGCCTCAACGTCGACGAGGCAGGGTTCAGGCGGCTCATGGCCGAGCAGCGCGACCGAGCCAAGGCGGACGCCAAGGCGAAGAAGATGACTCACGGCGACGTGTCCGTCTACCGCCGGCTCGCGGACCAGCTCGGTCGCGAGGTCGAGTTCACCGGCTACGACGAAGTGGTCTCCGAGGCCCGCGTCCGCGGACTCATCCACGACGGAGAGCTCGTCGAGTCCGTGAACGCGGGCGACGAGGTCGAGCTCGTGCTCGACCGCACGCCCCTCTATGCCGAGGCCGGTGGTCAGCTTGCCGACCACGGGCGGATCCGCCTCGCAGGCGGTGCGCTCATCGAGGTGCGGGACGTGCAGAAGCCGATCAACGGCCTCATCGTCCACCGCGCGACGGTCATCGAGGGGGAGGCGGTCATGGGTGCCGAAGCCGAGGCGGTCGTCGACGTCGCCCGGCGTCGGTCTGTCTCCCGCGCGCACACCGCGACGCACATGGTTCACCAGGCGCTCCGGGAGGAGCTCGGCGACACGGCGACGCAGGCGGGCTCGGAGAACTCGCCGGGCCGGCTGCGCTTCGACTTCAAGGCGCAGGGCGCCGTACCGCACGAGGCGATGGCCGATATCGAGGCGAAGGTCAACGCGGTCCTGCTCGACGACCTGCCCGTCATGGCCGACGTCATGTCGCTCGACGAGGCCCGGCGGATGGGTGCGTTGGCGCTGTTCGGCGAGAAGTACGGTGACCGGGTCCGGGTCGTCTCGATCGGTGAGTGGTCCCGTGAGCTCTGCGGTGGCACGCACGCCCTGCGGGTCGGCCAGCTCGGTGTCGTCAAGCTCCTCGGCGAGGCGTCGATCGGCTCCGGCGTCCGCCGGGTCGAGGCGCTCGTCGGCTCCGATGCGTATCACTACCTGGCCCGCGAGGCGGCGATCGTCGGCCAGCTCACCGACCAGCTCAAGGTGCGCAAGGAAGAGCTGCCCGACCGGATCGCAAGCATCCTGACCAAGCTCAAGGAGGCCGAGAAGGAGATCGCAGCCGTCAAGCAGGCCCAGGTCCTCGGCGCCGCGCCCGGACTCGTCGCCACGGCTCGCGACATCGGCGGCGTGACGTTCGTCAGCCACGACGCGGGATCGGATGTCACGGCCGACGACCTGCGTGGCCTCGTCCTGGACGTGCGCCGCCGCCTCGGGAACGACCGGCCGTCGCTCGTCTCCATGGCGGGCGTCGGCAACGGCCGGCCCATCGTCATCGTCGCGACCAACGAGCGCGGCCGCGAGATCGGCCTCAAGGCCGGTGTCTTCGTCAAGGCCGCCGCACAGCTCCTCGGGGGCGGCGGCGGCGGCAAGGACGACATCGCCCAGGGCGGCGGCACCGACCCCTCGATGGTCTCGACCGCGCTCGGCGCCGTCGAGGAGCAGCTCCGCCAACGAGGCGCGTGACCGTGAGCGTCCGAACCGGTGTGCGGATCGGCGTCGATGTGGGCAACGCTCGCGTCGGCGTCGCCGCCTCCGATCCTTCGGGCACGTTCGCGCACCCCGTCGAGACCTTGCCCCGGGACGAGCGCGGCGGCGCCGATGTCGAGGCGATCGCCGCCCTCGTGGCCGCACGGGCGGCCGTCGAGGTGGTCGTCGGCCTCCCGAGGCTGCTGTCCGGCCAGGAAGGCACGGCGGCCCGGATTGCCCGGGATTATGCCGGCCAGCTCGCGGCCAGGGTCGCACCGGTGCCGGTGCGGCTCGTCGACGAGCGCTTGACCACGGTGGCGGCGCACAAGAGACTGCACGACAGCGGTGTGCCGGGTCGGGGACAACGGTCCGTCGTCGACCAGGCCGCCGCCGTGCTGATCCTCCAGTCGGCCCTCGACGCGGAAGCCTTGTCCGGCAGGCCGAACGGGTGAGATCGTCTCGCTCGGCAAGGCACGGAAGAAGGAACGTCGACGATGAAGGACCATCTCGAGGCCTCCATCTTCGGTGAACATGAAGAGTCCGCCGACGCCAACGGCCACGAGCAAGAGGCAGTCGCACCGGCGCCACCGCCGCGGACCCGCCGCGAGGCGAAAGAAGCCGAGCTCGCTGCGCAGCGCGCGGCCAAGCGGAGGGGCAAGGCTTCCCGAGGCAAGCCCTCGGTGCTGCGCCGCCTTGCCGTCATCGTCCTGGCCCTGGCCATCGTCGGCGGGGGAGTGGCCATCGCCTACACCTACCTGCGCCCGGTCGTCGTGGGGTTCTTCGAGCCGAACGACTACCCCGGTCCGGGCTCGGGCTCGGTGCGCGTCACCGTGGCGCAGGGCGCCGGGGGATCGGCCATCGCGACGGTCCTCGCCGACCAGGACGTCGTCAAGACGACGAAGGCGTTCATCGAGGCGGCGAGCGAGGATCCGAAGAGCGCCGGAATCCAGCCCGGTGTCTACGAGATGCGCACCCAGATGAAGGCGACCGACGCGCTCGCGATCCTCGTCGATCCGGCCAACAGGATCGTGACCAAGGTCGTGGTACCGGAGGGCAAGTGGGCCAAGGAGGTCTACCCGATCCTCTCCAAGGCCACGGGAATCCCCGTCGCGGAATATGCCAAGGCGGCCAAGGACGCTGCCGGGCTCGGGTTGCCGGCATCGGCGAAGGGCAACGTCGAGGGATATCTCTTCCCGGCGAGCTACGAGTTCGAGCCCGACACCACGGCCGTCGACCACCTGCGCACGATGGTCGCGGAGTCGACGAAGCGCCTCGAGGCGCTCGGGGTGACTCCGGAGCAGATGGAGCGCACCATGATCGTGGCGAGTCTCGTCGAGGCGGAGGCGCGCTTCGCCGCGGACCGCCCGAAGGTCGCTCGAGTCGTCGAGAATCGGCTCGCCCAGGACATGCAGCTCCAGTTCGACTCCACGGTCAACTACGCAACCGGCAAGCACGGCATCACGACGACGGATACGGACCGGGCCAGCAAGAGCCCCTACAACACGTACCAAGTGACGGGACTGCCGCCCGGGCCGATAGGGAACCCGGGCGAGAGCGCGATCCAGGCGGCGGCCCACCCGGCTCAGGGTCCATGGCTCTACTTCGTCACGGTCGATCCGACCAAGGGGACGACCAAGTTCGCCGTCACCTACGAGGAGCACCAGGCGAATGTCGCCGAGTTCCAGCAGTGGTGCCAGGCGAACAAGGGCCAGTGCTGAGCGTGGCGGCCGCGGCGTGAAGTGCGCGGTGTGGGGGTCGCCGATCGCGCATTCTCTCTCCCCGGTCCTGCACCTGGCTGCCTACGCGGCTCTTGGCCTGCACGACTGGACCTATGAGGCGCGCGAGGTCGACGAGGCGGGTTTCGACGCCGCGCTCGCCGGACTCGACCACACCTGGCGCGGACTCTCGTTGACCATGCCGCTCAAGGAGGTGGCTCTCCGCGCGGCTTCCCATGTCACGGCGACGGCGGGTGACACGGGCGCCGCCAACACCCTCGTGCGCGAGCCGGAGGGATGGACGGCCCACAACACGGACGTTCACGGCATCGCTTTTGCCCTCCTCGACGCAGGCTGCCACGACACGACCGACGCGACGATCATCGGCAGCGGCGCGACGGCCCGCTCCGCGGTGGCCGCGCTCGCCTTGTCGGGCACCCGACACATCACTTTCATGGTGCGCACCAGCGCGCGGCCGGAAACGGTCGACCAAGCACGTCGCGCAGGCATGACCGTCTCGGAGGTGCCGATGGGGAGGTGGTCCTTGAGCGACGTCGTCATCAGCACCGTTCCCCCGGCGGCGGTCACCGACCTCGAAGCGTTCCCGCGGTCCGATCGCGACGAGAGCCCTCGCACCGTGCTGGACGTCGTCTACGGAGCGGGGCGCACGCCCCTGCAGTCCGCGGCAGCGGGCGCAGGCTGGACGGTGCAGGAGGGCACGGTCATGCTCCTGCACCAGGCGACCGAGCAGGTCTCGCTCATGACCGGGCGCTCGGCACCGCTCCAAGCGATGGCGGACGCGCTCGACCGCGAGCTCGCGTGGCGAAGGCCGCAGCGGCCCGGGGCCGACGCGTGACCTGGGTCGAGTTCCCACCGACTCCGTGGTGGTACGTCGCAGCCCTGTGCGCGGCGGGCGGCGTCGTCGGGTGGGTCCTCGGGAAGCGTCTCGCGACCTTCGGCTACCGGCTCGACCACGAGACCGGGCCGGGCCCCCTCGCCCCGCGGTGGGTCGTGGCGGCGACCCTCGCGGTGCTGTGGGGCCTGCTCGCGTGGCGGTTCGGCCCGGCCTCCGAATACGCCCTCGCCCCCGCGTACCTCGGCTTCGCCACGGTCGGGGTGGGTCTGGCCTGGGTCGACGCCGACGTCCACCGGCTTCCGCACGGCCTGACGCGACCCGCCTATCCCATGCTCATCGGTCAGCTGGCCCTGGCTTCCTTGGCCTCCGGAGACTGGGCGGCCCTGCGCCGGGCACTCATCGCGGGCGCGGTGCTCTGGGGGATCTACTTCCTGCTGGCGCTGGTCGCCGCCCTGCTGCGCAGTGGCTTCGGCCTCGGAGACGTCACCCTCGCGGGGCTCATCGGCATCGCCACCGGTTACCTCTCGCCGTGGGCGCCGGTCATCGCGACCTACGCGGCGTTCCTCCTTTCCGGCGTCTACGGTCTCGGCCGGATCGTGCTGCGGCGAGGTTCCCGCAAGGATCACATCGCCTTCGGCCCGTGGATGCTGGTGGGAGCCCTTCTCGGACTCCTCGTCGAGATCCGCCCGCTCTTCTGATCTCCGCGCACGCGGTGGGCACCCCCGAACGGGGTAGGTGTGCCCCGTTACGCGTCCCGCCGAGGAGAAGGGTCCACAGCATGACCACGCAGAAAGTTGGCTACTTCGTCGGCAGCCTCGCCAAGGGCTCCATCAACCGCACGCTGTCGAAGGCGCTGCTTCGGGTCGCTCCCCAGCACATGGAGTTCACGGAGATCCCCATCGGCAACCTCCCGCTCTACAGCTACGACTACGACGCCGACTACCCGCCCGAGGGCCGGGCGCTCAAGGAGGCCATCGCCGGCGTCGATGCGGTTCTCTTCGTCAGCCCCGAGTACAACCGGTCCATCCCCGGCGCGCTCAAGAACGCGATCGACTGGGCCAGCCGCCCCTGGGGGCAGAACTCCTTCGCCCGCAAGCCGTCCGCCGTCATCGGCGCCTCGATGGGCGCCATCGGAACAGCGGTCGCCCAGCAGAGCCTCAAGCAGGTGATGGCCTTCTGCAACAGCCCGCTCATGAACGCGGTCGAGGCCTACATCCACTTCAAGCCGGAGGACTACGGCGAGGACGGGGAGATCAACAACCCGGAGCTGGAGTCCTTCCTGCGCACCTACATGCAGGAGTTCCACGAGTTCATCGCGCGCGTCCTCACCGTCCTGCCGCCCGACGAGCTCTGAGCCATCCCGGTTGGCGGGCGCGCGCCCGGGCGCCCGCGGGACGCGTGGGAGGATCGTCCCATGCTGCGATGGTTGACCGCCGGTGAGTCGCACGGTCCCGCCCTCATGGCGGTGATCGAGGGCCTGCCGGCCGGTGTCGAGGTCACCGCGAAGAACGTGCAGGACGCGCTCGCCCGCCGGCGGCTCGGCTACGGTCGCGGCGCGCGGATGAAGTTCGAGCAGGACGAGGTGGAGTTCCTGGGCGGCCTGCGTCACGGTGTCTCGCTCGGTTCACCCATCGCCATCCGCATCGGCAACAGCGAGTGGCCCAAGTGGACCACGGTCATGAGCCCGGACCCGGTGAGCGCCGAGGCCCTCGCCGCCGCAGACGACGTCAACGCCGAGAAGGAGCTCGCGCGCAACAAGCCGTTGACGCGACCTCGTCCCGGCCACGCCGACCTCGTCGGCATGCAGAAGTACGGTCACACCGATGCACGGCCGGTCCTCGAGCGAGCCTCCGCGCGGGAGACGGCGGCCCGGGTCGCCCTCGGAGAGGTGGCGGCCAGGTTCCTCGAGCAGGCCTATGGCATCCGGCTCGTGTCGCACACCGTTGCCATCGGGACCGCCGCGGACAGGACCGGCGCGTTGCCGACCCCTGACGACGTCGAACGCCTCGACGCCGACCCCGTCCGCGCCATCGGCGCCGACGCATCCGCCGCGATGGTGGCCGAGGTCGACGCGGCCCGCAAGGACGGCGACACGCTGGGCGGCGTCGTCGAGGTGGTCGCCTATGGACTTCCCCCGGGTCTGGGCTCCCACGTCCACTGGGACCGCAAGCTCGATGCGCGCCTGGCCGCTGCCCTGATGAGCATCCAGGCCATCAAGGGCGTCGAGATCGGCGACGGCTTCGAGACAGCGCGTCGCCGCGGCTCCGCAGGCGCACGACGAGATGGACGTCGTCGACGGTGTGATCAGCAGGCGCACGGGTCGAGCTGGCGGGACCGAGGGTGGCATGTCGACCGGCGAGCCGCTCCGGGTGCGGGCGGCGATGAAGCCGATCAGCACTGTCCCTCGCGCGTTGGCGACGGTGGACGTTGCGACGGGCGAGGCAGCCACCGCCATCCATCAGCGTTCCGACGTCTGTGCCGTCCCGGCGGCGGGGGTCGTCGCCGAGGCGATGGTCGCCCTCGTTCTCTCGCGAGGCCTGCGTGGAGAAGTTCGGCGGCGACTCGGTCAGCGAGACGGCCCGAAACCATGCCGCGTACCTCGCCGGATCCGGGAGAGCCTGCGCACATGGTGACGCCGGTGAACCGCCCCCTTGTCGTCCTCGTCGGGCCGCCGGGATCGGGCAAGACGACCGTCGGCCGGGCCCTGTCGGAGCGGCTCGGCGCGCCCCTGCACGACACCGACGCGGCCATCGAGGAAGCCACCGGTAAGCTCGATCTCCGACATCTTCGTCGACGACGGCGAGCCAGCCTTCCGCGAGCTCGAGCGGACCGAGGTGGCGCGGGCCCTCGCGCGAGGAACCGGGTGTGGTTCGCCCTGGGTGGCGGAGCCGTGATGGACCCGCAGACCGAGGCATCCCTCGTCGGCCACGCCGTCGTCTTCCTCGACGTCGCCATCGCCGACGCGAGCAAGCGCATCGGCTTCGACCGCTCGCGTCCGCTGCTCTCGTCAACCCGCGGGCGTCGTGGGTCGCCGATGATGAACGCCCGCCGCGCCGACCTACGAGCGCGTCGCGACCCTACCGCGTCGACACGGCGGGTCGCAGCCCGATGACATCGTCGGACGTCGTCGCCGCCGAGCTCGAGGCGGCCCGCGCATGACGCGACGTCCGACCACCATCTCGGTCGGCGGCCGACTACGACGTCGTCATCGGCTCGGGGGTGCTGGCACGCGTGGCCGACCTGCTCGGCGACGACGTCGAGCGCGTCCTCGTCGTCCACCCCCCGACGCTGCCGGCCTTGGCGTCGCGGGTGACCGCGGACGCTCACGCGACAAGGGGTATGCCGTGCAGCTCGCCGAGGTGCCCGACGCCGAGGCCGCCAAGACGTCCTCCGTCGCCGCCGTCCTCTGGTCGCTGGCTCGGCGACGCCGGCTTCACCCGGACCGACGCCGTCGTCGGGGTCGGCGGAGGCACCGTGACCGACCTCGCGGGCTTCGTCGCAGCGTCGTGGCTGCGCGGCGTTCGCGTCGTCCAGGTGCCGACGACGCTGCTCGGCATGGTCGACGCGGCCGTCGGCGGCAAGACCGGCATCAACACCGCCCGAGGGCAAGAACCTCGTCGGCGCCTTCCATCCGCCGGCCGGCGTGCTCTGCGACGTCGACGTGCTCGCGACGCTGCCAGAGGCCGACCTCGTGGCCGGGCTCGCCGAGGTCGTCAAGTGCCGGCTTCATCGCCGACCCCGTCATCCTCGACCTCGTCGAGGCCGCGGTCACCGCCGACTCGCGGCCGCGCCGCAGCGCGGCAACCCGCACCTGCGCGAGCTCATCGAGCGCGCCGTCCGGGTCAAGGCCGACGTCGTCGCCGCCGACCTGCGGAGAGCTCGCTGCGCGAGATCCTCAACTACGGCCACACGTTCGGGCACGCGATCGAGCAGGTCGAGCACTACACGTGGCGGCACGGCGAGGCGATCAGCGTCGGCATGGTCTACGTCGCCGAGCTCGCCCGGCTGACCGGTCACCTCGTCCGGCCCGGAGGGCGATGCGCTCGTGGCGCGGCACCGGTCGGTCCTCGAGTCGCTCGGCCTCCCGACGACGTATGCCGCGGGCCGCTGGGACGACCTGCTGACCGCCATGCGCCGCGACAAGAAGTCCCGCGGCTCGACGCTGCGCTTCGTCGTGCTCGACGGGCTGGCCCGGCCCACCCGTCTCGCCGGCCCCGACGACGCGCTGCTGCAGGCGGCATACGGCCTCGTGTCGCGCCGCGCCAGACGCGTCCGCTCACTAGACTCCCGGCATGACGGCACCCACGGTCTTCGTCCTGTCGGGCCCCAACCTCAACCGCCTCGGCACGCGCGAGCCGGAGGTCTACGGCTCCGACACGCTCGACGACGTCCACGCCGCGGTCCAGCGCGAGGCGCGCGACCTCGGTCTCGTCGCCGACTGTCGCCAGACCAACCACGAGGGCGAGCTCATCGACTGGCTGCACGAGGCCGTCGACGTAGGCGCCGACGTCGTGCTCAACCCGGGAGCCTTCACGCACTACTCGTATGCCGTCCGCGACGCCTGCGCCATCGTGACCACGAGCGGCCGGCAGCCTTGTCGAGGTGCACCTGTGCAACCCGGCTGCGCGAGAGGAGTTCCGGCACACGTCCGTCGTCGCGGGCGTCGCCACCGGCACGGTCGCCGGCTTCGGCCTCCAGTCCTACCTGCTCGCGCTCCGGGCCCTGGTCTGAGCGGATCACACGGACCACACGGGCCGCACAGTCGAGTCACATGACCGCCATCCGGATCACCGTGAAGGACGCGGGGACGAGCCAGGGCCTGGTCGGAGCCGCGGTGTACGTGTGGCACTGCGACCGAGACGGCAACTACTCGATGTACTCCAGCGGCGTCGAGGAGGAGAACTACCTTCGTGGCGTCCAGGCGACCGATGCCACGGGAACGGCCACGTTCAGTTCCGTCTATCCCGGCTGCTATCCGGGGCGGTGGCCGCATGTGCACTTCGAGGTCTATGAGCGCGTGGCGGATGCGACATCGAGCGGTCCCATCGTCAAGACCTCGCAGTTGGCGTTGCCTCAGGCGGCGTGCGAGGCGGTCTACGGCACGAACGGCTATGACGCGAGCATCCGCAACCTGAGCGGGCTCTCGCTGGCCACCGACAACGTCTTCCGTGACGACGGGGGACGCCATCAGCTCGCGACGATGTCAGGCGACAACGACCAGGGCTGGACGGCACGTCTGACCATCGGCGTCTGACCGCGCGATTCCGCGATCGAGCACCGCCGCCGTTAGACTTGCGCGGCAACTCCCGCCACCTTCTCTCAACCGTGCGGGGCACCCGCGTGCACGAGCACGCGTGAGCGAGCCCAGCGGCATACGAAAGCGACTACTCACCCATGGCAACGACCAACGACCTGAAGAACGGCCTGGTGCTCAACCTCGACGGGCAGCTCTGGTCCGTCGTCGAGTTCCAGCACGTCAAGCCGGGCAAGGGGCCCGCCTTCGTGCGCACCAAGCTCAAGAACGTCGTGTCCGGCAAGACCGTCGACAAGACCTTCAACGCAGGCGTCAAGGTCGAGACGAGCAACGTCGACAAGCGGACGATGCAGTACCTCTACAAGGACGGCTCCGACTTCGTCTTCATGGACACCGACACGTACGACCAGATCCACGTGCCCGAGGCGACCGTGGGCAGCGCCGCGAACTACATGCTGGAGAACCAGAACGCCATCGTCGCCACGCACGAGAGCACGCCGCTCTACGTCGAGCTGCCGGCCTCGGTCGTCCTCGAGATCACCTTCACCGAGCCGGGCCTCCAGGGCGACCGCTCCACCGGCGGCACGAAGCCGGCCACCCTCGAGACGGGTGCGCAGATCCAGGTGCCCCTCTTCCTCGAGACCGGCACCAAGGTCAAGGTCGACACCCGCGACGGGTCGTACCTCGGCCGCGTCAACGACTGATCGCCTTGGCCGCACGCACGAAAGCACGGTCCCGCGCCCTCGACATCCTCTTCGAGGCCGACCAGCGCGGGCTCAACGCGGAGGCGCTTCTGGACGACCGGCTCCGCGACTCCGCGACCTCGGGGTCCCGCGCGGGCAACAACCCCTACACCGCCGAGCTGGTGCGGGGAGTCGTCGGGAAGTGGGGCGACATCAACGCCGCGCTGACCGACTACAGCCAGGGCTGGACGCTCGAGCGGATGCCCGCCGTCGACCGCGCGATCCTGCGGATCGGCGCCTGGGAGGTGCTCTTCAACGACGACATCCCCGATGCCGTCGCGATCTCGGAGGCGGTCGCGCTCGCGACCGAGCTGTCGACTGACGAGTCGCCGACCTTCGTCAACGGTCTGCTCGCCCGCCTGTCCGAGGTGAAGGCAACCATCGTCTGACCCGGCGGACCGGCTCACGCGCGCGCGTGCCAAGGGCGCGACCTACCGCGCGCTCGGCACGCGGGTTCGATGCGGGCGGCGTGTGACGCGGGGCCGCAATCGCCTGACTGCCGGCGTGTCCCGCATCATGCTGGGGACGTGGGGACATCGTCCGACCAGCGGGTTGGATCCCGGGTGTCCGGCTTGCAGTGGTCGGCTGGCGAGGCGCAGCACCGGCCCGCCGCAGAGGTGGTCGACCGGATGGGCACGACCATGCACGGGCTCACCTCCGAGGAGGCGGCCCGACGTCTCGCGGCCGTCGGCCCCAACGCGGTGCGCAACCACCGGGCCCAGTGGGGCGTCGTCCTGGTGCGACAGCTGCGCTCGCCGCTCCTCGTGCTCCTCGTCGCGGCTGCCGTGGCCTCGTTCTTCCTCGGCGAGCGCACCGACGCAATCATCATCGCCGTCATCCTGACGGCCTCCGTGGGGCTCGGCTTCGTCAACGAGTACCGCGCCGCCGTTGCGGCGGAGGCGCTGCACTCCAGGATCCGGCACGTTGTCACCGTCGTCCGAGACGGAGGTTCGGCCCGGGTGGACGTGGCCGCCGTCGTGCCCGGTGACGTCCTCCACCTGCAGCTCGGCGAGGTCGTTCCGGCCGACCTTCGCCTGCTCTCGGCAGTGGACCTCGAGTGCGACGAGTCAGTGATCACCGGTGAGTCCCTGCCCGTTGCCAAGGACTCTGACGCGACGCGGTCCGCCGACGAGGAGGTGCCAGGGCGCGGTGATGGAACCACGGTCGCCTGGATGGGCACCGTCGTGTCCGCGGGAACGGGCACGGGAGTCGTCGTCGCCACTGGGGCAAGCACGCAGTTCGGCCGGATTGCGGTGGCGCTCGGGACCCGACACCAGGAGACGGAGTTCCAGGTCGGACTGCGAAAGTTCTCGGGGATGCTCGTCGTCGTGGCCGGCGTGCTGACGACCTTTGTCCTCGTTGCGAACCTCGCGCTGCACCGTCCGTTCATCGACGCCGTGCTCTTCTCGCTCGCCATCGCAGTGGGCATCACACCGCAGCTGCTGCCAGCGATCGTATCGGCGAGCCTCGCGGCGGGGTCGAGCGCGTTGGCCAGCAGGAAGGTGCTCGTCAAGCGTCTCGTGTGCATCGAGGACCTCGGCGACATCCAGATCCTCATGACCGACAAGACCGGCACCCTCACACAGGGTCGGATCAGCTTCATGCGAGCCGTCCCCGCCCGGCCGACTGGCACTCGGAGCGGCGATGTCGTTCGCCTCGGGATGCTCTGCAACAGCACGCCGCCTGATGAGGGAAGTGACGGCGGCGGGGTTCGTGGACGCGGTGGCGGCCCAGCGGCATACGGCGGCGGTGACCCCCTGGACGTGGCCCTGTGGGAGTCGCCGCGCGCGGCAGACCACCTGGAGGCGGTGCGCGCCACCACCCGGGTGTCCACCCTCCCGTTCGACCACGTGAGACGGCGCGTGTCGGTGGTCGTCGAGGAGGCCGACGCACGTCGATGGCTGGTGACGAAAGGGGCGCCGGAGCAGGTGCTCGCCGCCTGCGCCGATGTGCCGGCCGGTGCGGAGGATGCGTTGCGTCGCGAGTTCGAGGCGGGTGGCCGCGTCGTCGCCGTGGCTCGCCGGCCGTGGCCGTCCAGTGTCGATCCGACTCCGGATGACGAGAGCGGACTCGAGCTGGTCGGCTACCTCGTCTTCCTCGACGCCCCCAAGGCCACCGCGCGGGCCGCCCTGCGCCGTCTCGACGACCTAGGGGTGGACGTCAAGGTGATCACTGGCGACAACCCGCTCGTTGCTCATGCCGTGGGCTCGGAGCTCGGCCTGCCCGAGCGGCGGGTCCTGACCGGCGACGAGATCGAAGGGCTCGACGACGTCGGGCTCGCGGCGGCCGTGGCGGAGAGCGGCATCTTCGCGCGGGTCTCCCCGGAGCAGAAGGCCCGAATCGTGCGGGCCCAACGGTCCCACGGCCTCGACGTGGCCTTTCTCGGCGACGGGGTCAACGACGCCCCGGCCATCCACGCGGCCGACATCGGCATCAGCGTCGACACGGCGACCGACGTCGCGAAGGACGCAGCAGACATCGTCCTGCTCGAGAAGGACCTCGGAGTGCTCGCCGAGGGGGTCGTCGAGGGACGGCGGATCTTCGCCAACACCATCAAGTACGTCCTGATGGGGACATCGAGCAACTTCGGGAACATGTTCTCCGCTGCGGCCGCCTCGGCTGTCCTGCCGTTCCTGCCGATGCTGCCCTCCCAGGTGCTCCTCAACAACCTGCTCTATGACGCCAGCCAGCTCGCGATCCCCGGAGACACCGTCGACCCGGAGCAGCTGCACCGGCCGTCGCACTGGGACCTGCGGCTGATCAGGCGCTACATGTTCTTCTTCGGGCCCCTCAGCTCGATCTTCGACTTCGGCACGTTCGCCCTGATGCTGTGGGGCTTCCACGCGTCGGAGTCCCTCTTCCAGACGGCGTGGTTCGTGGAGTCGCTCGCCACTCAATCCCTCGTGGTCTTCGTGATCCGCACGCGCCGGACGCCGTTCTTCCGGAGCCGGCCCAGCGTCGGGCTGCTCGCGTCGGTCGTCGGCTGCGTACTGCTGGGGGCCCTCGTGCCGTTCACGCCCCTGGCCACCGGGCTCGGGTTCGTGCCCCTGCCGGGCGGAGTGCTCGCGACGATCGTCGGCCTGGTCATCGCCTACCTCGTCCTTGCCGAGCTCGCCAAGGGGCGGTTCTTCCGTCGGGTCGCCGCGGCACCCGCTGCACCTCCCACTCCCGCGGTGACCAGGCCGCCCACTCCTGGTGCCGGCCCCGTGGCCCCGCACCCTCGGCGGGTCCACCGCCGGGCCGCGCGGTTCAGTGCTCGGGGACCCGCACCGCAACGGGCGAGGCGCCGAGCCAAGCGGCCGACGCGCCCAGCTCCGTGACCACGTGTCTTTCCATGTGTCGGCGGTCCCGAACCGGCGCGAACTGCACACTCGACGAGGAGGGCCGGAGGAGCGGACCGGAGCGCTGCGCTGGGAGGGCAGGCGGCTAGGTTGACGGGGTGACCGCGCGTCTGCTCGTCGTCCACCACACGGCCTCGCCGGCGACCCGCGAGCTGCTCGAGGAGGTGCTGAAGGGCACGCGTGCCGAAGGGATCGAGGACGTGGCGGTCGACGTGCACCCGGCGCTCTCCGCGACCGCGAGCGACGTGCTCGCCGCGGACGGTGTGCTGCTGGGCACACCCGCGAACATCGGCTACATGAGCGGGGCGATGAAGCACTTCTTCGACACCGTCTACTACCCAGTCCTGGACGCACAACCGGCTCTGCCGTATGGCTTCTGGATCCACGGCAACAACGACGTCGAGGGCGCCCGACGATCGGTCGAGTCCATCGCGGGCGCCCTGGGGTGGTCCCTCGCCGCTGCGCCGGTGCTCATCACCGGTCCGGTGGGCCGGGGCGAGCGGGAGGCGGCCTACGAGCTCGGTGGCACGTTGGCCGCCACGCTCATGGGCTGACCGTCGGGCGGGTCAGGCCGCGGGCAGGACCGCCCCATCGGCCCAGGTCCTGGTGATGAAGTCCTTGACCTCCTGGGAGTGCAGGAGCTCGTCGAGCTTCTTCAGTGCCGCGTTGTCCTGCTCGTCCTCGCGGACGGCGACGAAGTTCGCATAGGGGTTGTCCTCGCCCGACTCGACGAGAATCGCGTCCTTGCTGGGGGAGAGCCCTGCCTCGAGCGCGTAGTTGCCGTTGATGACTGCCGCGTCGAAGTCGTCCAAGGACCGCACGAGCTGGGCCGGGTCGGTCTCCTTGAACTCGAGGTTCTCCGGGTTGGTCGCGATATCGAAGAGCGTGGCGTTCGTCGCGTCCTTGCCATCCTTGAGCGTGATGAGGCCCGCCTGGGCGAGCAGCTCGAGCGCACGGCCCTGGTTGGACGGGTCGTTGTTGATGCCGACCTGTGCGCCGTCCGCGAGCTCGCCCGGGTTCTTCACCTTCTTGGAATAGTGGCCGAACGGCTCGAGGTGCACGCCGGCATAACCAACAAATTCGGCATGTGTGCGCGCCCACCTGTCGAGACAGGTTCGCGTTAGCCTTGGCTCATGCTCGGCGGGCTGAGAGGTGCGGCGACGCAGTTCTGCGCCTTGTTGCTGACGCTCGCGATCATGGTGCCGAGCGCCCCGTCGTGGGCCAACGCGACCGTCGTCCTGCTGGTTGCGGTGGCCATCGCCTCGGTGGCCGCGCGGCACGTGCCAGCGCCACCCACCGTGAGCGTCGCTCCATCGGGGCAGCTTGCGCGGAGCCGCGCGCCGCGCCTGTGTTGTCCCGTGCTCGTGCCTGACGACCCCGCCTGCCCACGGGCTCCTGGAATCGGCTGACGCTTAGCCCACCCGATTCAACCCTTTACCTCCAGGAGTTCCGCATGCCCGATGTGTTGTCCCCACTGACCAATGTGCTCGCCGGCGTCCTCGCCACGAGCCATCACCTCACCAGCTCCATCGGCCTCACCGGCGGTTTCGCCTGGGTGGCCGCCCTGGTGCTGCTCGTCGTCGCACTCCGGATCGCGTTGCTGCCGCTCGCAATCCGGTCCTTCCGCCACGCCGTAGCGTTGAGCAAGGCAGCCCCCGACCTCCGCCGACTGCAGGAGCAGTTCTCCGGGAAGAAGGACCTCGAGAGCCTGCAGGCACTCGCCAACGAACGGCGTGAGCTGCTCGCCAGGCACGGCGCCTCCGGCCTCGGGCTGACACCCATGCTGCTCCAGCTTCCGCTGCTGTGGTCGATGTACCACCTCGTGACGACCCTCGCCGCCGGGCGGCCACTCGGCCTGCTCGACGCCGGCCTCGTTGCCTCGGCATCAGGTGCGGCCCTGCTCGGTGTCCAAGTGTCGACCAATCTGCTGGCCGCCCCGCTGCTGGTCACATGGCCGGTTCTGCTGCTGGCTGTCGTCGCCGCTGCCAGTTCGTATGCCGCGAACCGCTGGGGAAGCGTCACCAGACCTGATGGGCTCATGGCGTGGCTACCCGCGGTGTCGGCGGTCGGGGTGCTCGTCACGACCTGCTTCGTACCGGCCGGTGTTGTGCTCTACTGGGCGCTCACCAATGCCTGGACCGCCGGCCAACAGTTCGTGCTGCGACGAGCGATCGCCGCCTGACCGCCCGCCGCTCGGGGGTGTGGAGGATCGGCATGCCCGACTTGGCGGGCGAACTTTCGCAGTGCAGAGCGGGCGTGCGTAGGGGACCGGGCTCAGCGGCATACGAGATGGAATGGACACGGCGCGCCCCTGAGACGTGAGCGGGGCGACGGCCGTGGGGCGGTTACACTCACCGGCGGAAGACATCCTTTAACCACCGTCCTGTGAGGCGGGGAAGGAGGTCCAGCGGCTGTGACCTGCCCTGACCTGAGTGCACCAGCCCCTTCGAGCACCCCTCCCGACGCGCGGGACGTCCTCAGCGCCGACGAGATCTCCCGGGCGCTCCGCCGCATCGGCCACGAGGTCCTCGAGCGGAACAAGGGGGCCGCGGGCCTCGTTCTCCTCGGGATCCCATCGCGCGGAGTCCCGCTCGCGCACCGGCTCGCTGCGGCGATCTCCGCGGTCGAGAGGACCGACGTCCCGGTCGGCCAGCTCGACATCACGCTCCATCGCGACGACCTGCGCCGCAACCCGGTCCGGGCGGCCGGGCGCACCGAGATTCCCGACGGCGGGGTCGACGACCGCGTCGTCGTGCTGGTCGACGACGTCCTCTACTCCGGCCGAACGATCCGGGCGGCCCTCGACGCGCTGGCCGAGCTCGGTCGGCCGCGAGCGGTGCGCCTGGCCGTGCTCGTCGATCGCGGCCACCGCGAGCTGCCGATCCGGGCCGACCACGTGGGCAAGAACCTGCCGACCTCTCGGGACGAGCGGGTCCACGTGCGCCTGGCCGAGGTCGACGGACTCGACGTCGTCCGGATCAGCGGAGGGGCGGGCCGATGACCAAGCACCTCATCTCCTCGGCCGACCTGACCCGCACCGAGGTGGAGGACATCCTCGCCACCGCCGCATCGATGCACGACCTCCAGCGTCGGGAGGTCAAGAAGGTGCCCACCTTGCGCGGGCGGACCGTGATCAACTTCTTCTTCGAGGACTCGACCCGGACCCGATCCTCCTTCGAGATCGCAGGCAAGTGGATGTCCGCCGACACGATCAACCTGTCGGCCAAGGGATCCTCGACCTCCAAGGGCGAGAGCCTCCGGGACACGGCCATGACGATCGACGCGATGGCGGTTGACGCGCTCGTCATCCGACACAATGCCTCCGGCGCCTGTCACCAGGTCGCGCAGTGGGTGCGCTGCTCGGTCATCAACGCCGGCGATGGCATGCACGAGCACCCGACGCAGGCACTGCTCGATGCCTATACCCTCCGGTCACGCGTGGGGGAGCTGGACGGCAGGCATGTCGCCATCGTCGGTGACCTCACCCACTCGCGCGTCTTCCGCAGCAACGTCATCACCTTGAAGACCTTGGGGGCGAAGGTCACGGTCGTGGCGCCGCCGACGCTCATGCCGAGCGGGATCGCGGATTGGAGCGAGGCCGACGGGTTCGCCACCTCGTGGGACCTCGACGCGGTCCTCGAGGGTGGGGATCCCGTCGACGCCGTCATGATGCTCCGGGTCCAGCGCGAGCGGATGACCGGCGGCTACTTCCCGACCCCGCGCGAGTACACCGTGGGATACGGGCTGACCAAGGAGCGCCTCGACCGACTCGTGTCATGCAACCCCGACGTGCTGGTCCTGCACCCCGGACCGATGAACCGCGGCCTCGAGATCGCCCCCGAGGCAGCCGACAGCGCCCAGTCCGTCGTGCTCGACCAGGTCTCGGCC
Source organism: uncultured Actinomycetota bacterium (assembly GCA_963826445.1). Taxonomy (GTDB): domain Bacteria; phylum Actinomycetota; class Actinomycetes; order Actinomycetales; family Dermatophilaceae; genus Intrasporangium. The sequence goes on along the minus strand of CAWGXD010000040.1, from coordinate 113,047 downwards.
GGAGTCGCCGTGCGCATGGCCGTGCTCTACCACCTGCTGGCCGGCAGCGACGACGCCCCGGCGATTCCCGCGGGGACCATGTCCTCGACACCGCGAAGGAGCCCTCCGATGACCCGCCTGATCGATCCGAGGAGCCCGCCTCCTCGGCGGAGCAGGCGCCGACCTGCTCGTCGAGGATGGCGTCATCCGCGAGGTCGGGTCGCTGGGGTCTGTCGGCGCCGGTGTCGAGGTCATCGACGCGGACGGTCTCGTCGCGCTCCCGGGCCTCGTCGACCTCCACGTGCACCTGCGGGAGCCGGGCCGCGAGGATGCCGAGACCATCGCCACCGGCTCTGCCGCCGCCGCGGCCGGGGGGTTCACCGCCGTCTTCGCGATGGCCAACACCGAGCCCGGTGACCGACACGGCAGAGGCCGCGGAGCGGGTGCTCGACCTGGGCCGGGCCGTTGGCCTCGTCGAGGTCGTCCCCGTCGGTGCGGTGACGAAAGGCCTCGAGGGCGCCGAGCTCGCGGAGCTCGGTCTCATGGCGCGATCGCGGGCGCGGGTGCGCGTCTTCTCCGACGACGGACGGTGCGTCCACGACGCCCGCATCATGCGGCGCGCGCTGGAGTACATCAAGCCCTTCGGCGGCGTCATCTCGCAGCACGCGCAGGACCCTCGCCTCGCCGACCGCGTCGGCGTGCTGCCACGAGGGCGAGGTCTCCGGGCGGCTCGGTCTGCCGGGATGGCCGGGCATCGCCGAGGAGTCGATCGTCGCCCGCGACGTCATGCTCGCCCGGCACACCGGCTCCCGAGTCCACGTCGCCCACGTCTCGACGGCCGGCACCGTCGAGGTGATCCGCTGGGCCAAGGCGCAGGGGATCGAAGTCACGGCGGAGGTGACGCCGCACCACCTGGCGCTGACGACCGACCTGCTCGTCGGCTACGACCCGGTCTACAAGGTCAACCCGCCGCTGCGCCCCGACGGAGGACGTCGAGGCGCTTCGCGCCGCGCTGGCCGACGGCACGATCGACGCCGTCGCGACCGACCACGCGCCGCACGCCCGGCACGACAAGCAGCACGCCTTCGCCGACGCCGCCTTCGGGATGCTCGGGCTGGAGACGGCGCTCTACGTCGTCAGTGAGGTGCTCGTCCGCCCGGGCCTGCTCGACTGGGCCGCCGTCGCGCGGGTCATGTCGACGCGCTCCGGCCCGCATCGGTCGGCTCGCCGAGCCAGGGACGGCCGCTCGAGCGCCGGCTCGCCGGCGAACCTCACGCTGGTCGACCCGGACCGCGAGGTCACGGTCGATGCGGCGGCGAGCCGCAGCCGCTCGCGCAACAACCCCTGGCACGGGCGCACCTTCCGCGGTGCCGTCCACACGACCATCCACCGCGGGACGTGTCACCCACGAGCACCGGAGCAGACCGTCCGACGAGAACTGACATCGCGACCCGGAAACCGTACCACCCAGACACCGCTGACCGTGCCCGCCGCTCGGGCCGCTCGACTGCGCGAGCCGGCCCTGCTCGTCCTCGAGGACGGCCGCCGCTTCCGTGGCTCGTCCTACGGCGCAGTCGGCGAGACCGTCGGCGAGGCGGTCTTCTCGACCGGCATGTCCGGCTACCAGGAGACGCTCACCGACCCGAGCTACCACCGGCAGGTCATCGTCATGACGGCCCCGCACGTCGGCAACACCGGCGTCAACGACGAGGACGACGAGTCGCACCGGCATCTGGGCGGCCGGCTACGTCGTGCGCGACCCCGCGATCCGGTCGTCGAGCTGGCGGGCTACGCGCGACCTCGAGGACGAGCTGCGTCGACCAGGGCGTCGTCGGCATCTGCGAGGTCGACACCCGGGCTCTGACCCGCCACCTGCGCGAGCGGGGTGCGATGCGGGTCGGCATCTTCAGCGGCGTCGGCGGCCCAGCGTCCGGAGTCCGAGCTGCTCGACGTCGTGCGCACGAGCCCCGCAGATGGCGGGCTCCGCGCTCGCCGAGGAGGTCACGACCGCGGAGCCGTATGCCGTCCCGGCCGTCGGCGAGAGGCGCTTCACGGTCGCGGCGCTCGACCTCGGCATCAAGGCGATGACGCCCGCGCTCATGGCCGAGCGCGGCATCGAGGTGCACGTGCTGCCCGCGACCGCCACCTTCGACGACGTGCTCGCGGTGGGGGAGCACGGCCCCGACGGGGTCTTCTTCTCCAACGGCCCGGGCGACCCGGCGACCGCCGAGCACGAGGTCGCGCTGCTGCGCGAGGTGCTCGACGCGCGCGTCCCGTTCTTCGGCATCTGCTTCGGCAACCAGCTGCTCGGCCGCGCGCTCGGCTTCGGCACGTACAAGCTGAAGTACGGCCACCGCGGCATCAACCAGCCGGTCATGGACCGCACGACCGGCAAGGTCGAGGTCACCGCGCACAACCACGGCTTCGCGGTCGATGCACCGCTCGACGACGTGACGCGACACGGCCTACGGGAGGGTTCGGGTGTCGCCACGTCTGCCTCAACGACGACGTCGTCGAGGGGCTGAATGCCTTGACCTGCCCGCCTACTCGGTCCAGTACCACCCCGAGGCGGCCGCCGGCCCGCACGACGCCGCCTACCTCTTCGACCGCTTCATCGAGCTCATGGCTGACAGGGCACACCGACCGACGAGCAGATCGAGGAGCGAACGCCTGATGCCCAAGCGCGACGACATCAAGAGCGTCCTCGTCATCGGCTCCGGGCCCGATCGTCATCGGCCAGGCCTGCGAGTTCGACTACTCCGGCACGCAGGCCTGCCGGGTGCTGCGCGAGGAGGGCATCCGCGTCATCCTCGTCAACAGCAACCCGGCGACGATCATGACCGACCCGGAGTTCGCCGACGCCACCTACGTCGAGCCGATCACCCCCGAGGTCGTCGAGGCGATCATCGCCAAGGAGCGGCCCGACGCGGTGCTCGCGACCCTCGGGGGCCAGACCGCACTCAACTGCGCGATCGCCCTGCACGAGAACGGAGTCCTCGAGAAGTACGGCTGCCCGCTCATCGGCGCCAACGTCGAGGCGATCCAGCTCGGCGAGGACCGCGAGAAGTTCAAGGGCGTCGTCGAGCGCTGCGGCGCCGAGTCGGCGCGCTCGATCATCTGCCACACGATGGACGAGTGCCTCGCCGGCGGCAGAGGAGCTCGGCGTACCCCGTCGTCGTCCGGCCGTCCTTCACGATGGGTGGCCTCGGGTCGGGCTTCGCCTACGACGAGGCGGACCTGCGCCGCATCGGCGGCGCAGGGCCTGCAGTACTCCCCGACGACGGAGGTGCTCCTCGAGGAGTCGATCCTCGGCTGGAAGGAGTACGAGCTCGAGGTCATGCGCGACCACGCCGACAACGTCGTCGTCGTCTGCTCCATCGAGAACCTCGACCCGATGGGCGTGCACACCGGGCGACTCGATCACCGTCGCGCCGGCGCTGACGCTCACCGACCGCGAGTACCAGCGCCTGCGCGACATCGGCATCGCCGTCATCCGCGAGGTCGGCGTCGACACGGGCGGCTGCAACATCCAGTTCGCCGTCAACCCGGACGACGGCCGCATCATCGTCATCGAGATGAACCCGCGCGTCTCGCGCTCGAGCGCCCTGGCCTCCAAGGCGACCGGCTTCCCGATCGCCAAGATCGCGGCGAAGATGGCCATCGGCTACACGCTCGACGAGGTGCCCAACGACATCACGCACCGGGGGGACACCCCCCGTGGGCCCCCCGGACAGCGCTTCGCACGGCGAGCACTGGTATCCCGCAGCCTTCGAGCCGACGCTCGACTACGTCGTCGTCAAGGTCCCCCGCTTCGCCTTCGAGAAGTTCCCGGCCGCCGACCCGACGCTGACGACGACGATGAAGTCGGTCGGCGAGGCGATGGCGATCGGGCGCAACTTCACCGAGGCGCTGCAGAAGGCCCTGCGCTCGCTCGAGAAGAAGGGCGCCGCCTTCCACTGGGACGGCGAGGTCACGACCGCCGCGGCCGAGCGGCTCCTCGAGGAGGCCAAGGTCCCGACCGACGGCCGGATCGTCCTCGTGCAGCAGGCCCTCCGTGGCGGGTGCACCGTCGAGGAGGTGCACGAGGCGACCGGCATCGACCCGTGGTTCCTCGACCAGATCGCAGCTCATCAACGAGGTCGCCGGCGATGCTCGCCGAGCGCCGACCAGCTGACGCCGGACCTGCTTCGGCTCGTCAAGCGGCACGGCTTCAGCGACGCGCAGGTCGCCTCGCTGCGCGCGCATGCCGGAGGCCGTCGTCCGCGGGGTGCGGCACGCGCTCGGCGTGCGCCCCGTCTACAAGACCGTCGACACCTGCGCGGCCGAGTTCGCGGCGCACGACGCCGTACCACTACTCGTCCTACGACGAGGAGACCGAGGTCGCGCCGCGCGAGCGGCCCGCCGTCATCATCCTCGGCTCCGGCCCGAACCGCATCGGCCAGGGCGTCGAGTTCGACTACTCCTGCGTCCATGCCTCCTTCGCCCTGCGCGACGCGGGCTACGACACCGTCATGGTCAACTGCAACCCCGAGACGGTCTCGACCGACTACGACACGAGCAGCCGCCTCTACTTCGAGCCGCTGACCCTCGAGGACGTCCTCGAGGTCATCCACGCCGAGAGCCAGGCCGGCCCGATCGCGGGCGTCATCGTGCAGCTCGGCGGGCCAGACGCCGCTCGGGCTCGCGCAGGCCCTCGCCGACGAGGGCGTGCCGATCGTCGGCACCTCGCCGGGCGCGATCCACCTCGCCGAGGACCGCGGCGCCTTCGGCCAGGTGCTCGCCCAGCGCCGGGCTCGTCGCCCCGAAGCACGGCACGGCGTTCAGCCCCGACGAGGCGCTCGCCGTCGCCCGCGAGATCGGCTACCCGGTGCTCGTCCGGCCGTCCTACGTCCTCGGCGGCCGGGGCATGGTCATCGTCTACGACGACGACTCGCTCGTCACCTACGTCGAGAAGGCCACCGAGGCCTCGCCCGACCACCCGATCCTCATCGACCGCTTCCTCGACGACGCGATCGAGATCGACGTCGACGCGCTCTTCGACGGCGCAGGACCTCTACCTCGGCGGCATCATGGAGCACGTCGAGGAGGCCGGCAGTCCACTCCGGCGACAGCGCGTGCACGCTGCCGCCCGGCGACCCTCGGCGACGCCGAGCTCGAGCGGGTCCGGGTGGCGACCCGCGAGCTCGCCGAGGGCATCGGCGTCCGGGGCCTGATGAACGTCCAGTTCGCCCTGGCGCAGGACATCCTCTACGTCATCGAGGCCAACCCGCGCGCGTCCCGCACCGTGCCCTTCGTCGTCCAAGGCGACCGGCGTCCCGCTCGCGCAGGGCGGCCGCACGCGTCATGCTCGGCGCGACGATCGCGCGAGCTGCGCGAGGAGGGCCTCCTGCCGCGCGACGGGCGACGGTGGCGTCGCTGCCCGACCACGCGCCGGTCTCGTGCAAGGAGGCCGTGCTGCCGTTCAAGCGGTTCCGCACGCCGGAGGGCCTCGCGGTCGACTCGCGTGCTCGGGCCCGAGATGCGCTCGACCGGCGAGGTCATGGGCATCGACCGCGACTTCGGCGCCGCCTTCTCCAAGGCCCAGCACGCGGTCGGCGGTGGGCTGCCGCCGCTCGGGAGCGATCTTCGTCTCGGTCGCCAACCGCGACAAGCGCGCGATGCTCTTCCCGGTCAAGCGCCTCGTCGACCTCGGCTTCACGATCCTCGCCACGGCGGGCACCGCCGCCGTGCTCAAGCGCAACGGCATCGAGGCGACGCGTCGTGCGCAAGCTGACCGAGCGGACGGCGGCGAGCCGAGGGCGAGAAGTCGATCGTCGACCTGATCCACGACGGCACGGTCGCAGATGGTCGTCAACACCCCGTCCGGGCAGGACGCCCGCGGCCGACGGCTACGCGATCCGCGCCGCGACGACGAGCGCGGACAAGCCGATCATCACGACCATCGCCGACGCTCGGCGGCCGCGGTCCTCGGCATCGAGTGCCGCATCTGACCGAGGAGATCCGGGTCAAGTCGCTGCAGGACCACGCCCGCGACCTCAACCTCCTCGGCGCCGCTCCTGCTGCGGTCGGGTGCCACGATGACGGACCTGCCAACCCCCTTCGGGGCCAGGCTCGCCGCCGCCATGACCGAGGTCGGACCGCTCTGCGCCGGGATCGACCCGCACCGCGCCCTGTGAGGGTGGGGCCTGACCTATGACGTCGCCGGGCTGGAACGGTTCGCGCTGACCTGCGTGGAGGCCTTCGCGGGTCGCGTCGCCGCGGTCAAGCCGCAGTCGGCCTTCTTCGAGGTCTTCGGCAGCCGGGGCGTGGCCGTCCTCGAGCGGGTCCTCGCCGAGCTGCGCGAGGCGGACACGCTGTCCATCCTCGACGCCAAGCGCGGCGACATCGGCTCGACGATGGCCGCCTATGCCGAGGCCTATCTCGGGACGGAGGCGCCGGCCCCGGCCGACGCGCTCACGGTGAGCCCCTACCTCGGCTACGAGTCGCTGCGCCCCGCGATCGACCTCGCCCGCCAGACGGGGCGCGGCGTGTTCGTGCTGGCCCTCACGTCCAACCCCGAGGGCGCGATCGTGCAGCACGCGCCGGCGCCGGGATGAGTCGGTGGCCGGCTCGATCGTCGCGGGCGCCGCCGGGGACAACGCGCACGCCGCGGCTCCAGCGGACGCCTCGGCCACGTCGGCCTCGTCGTCGGGGCCACCGTCGGGCAGCGCCGTCGCCGACCTGTGCCTCGACCTGCGGGCCGCCGCAACGCCGATCCTCGCGCCCGGCTTCGGCGCCCAGGGCGGCGACGTCGCCGCCCTCGAGCACACGTTCGGGCCGGCCCGCGGCCAGGTTCTCGCCGCCTCGAGCCGGGACATCCTCGCCGCCGGTCCCGACGCCGCACCGCCTCGTCGACGCGGCTGCGACCGCAGCAGTCGAGGGGCTCAGGGCGCTGGCGTCGACCGACCCGAGGCGCTGGGCCACCGTGGGGCTCCGAGCGACGCGCCAGAGGTCACGACCGTGCGACAGGGAGCCGCGTTGCATCGAGCGCGGCGCAAGGTCGCTAGGTTCGGCGCAGACGCCAGTCACCGCCCAGCGACGGAGGAGTTCACACCGTGGCCCTTCCACCGCTCACCCCGAGCAGCGCGCCGCAGCCCTCGCAGAAGGCTGCGGCCGCACGCCGGGAGCGAGCAGCGGTCAAGAACCGCCTCAAGTACTCCAGCGGCATCGCTCGCCGAGGTCATCGAGGACGGCAAGGTCGACGCCGTCATCGGCAAGATGAAGGTCACCGAGCTGCTCGAGTCGATGCCCGGCGTCGGCCGGGTCCGGGCCGCGGCGATCATGGCGGAGGTCGGCATCGCCGAGTCGCCGGCGCGTCCGCGGGCTCGGCGCCAACCAGATCGCGGCGCTGCTGCAGCCGAGTTCGAGCGGCCGTGACGACCGCGCAGTCAGGACGACGGCCCGCGAGCCCCCGGCCGTCTCACCGTGCTCGCCGGCCCGACCGCCGTCGGCAAGGGCACCATCGCCGCCTACGTCCGCGACCCACTTCCCGGGCGTCTGGTTCTCGGTCTCCATGACGACCCGCGAGCCGCGGCCCGGGGAGGTCGACGGCGTCCACTACCACTTCGTCGACGACCAGGAGTTCGACCGGCTCGTCGCCGCCGGCGAGTTCCTCGAGCACGCCGTCGTGCACGGCGCGGCCAATACGGCACGCCGCGCGGGCCGGTCGAGCGAGCCATCCGGCGAGGGCGAGGACGCCCTGCTCGAGATCGACCTGCAGGGCGCCCGCCAGGTGCAGCGAGACGTGCCGGACGCGCTCTTCGTCTTCCTCGAGCCGCCGAGCTGGGAGGAGCTGGTCCGCCGGCTCGTCGGCCGCGGCACCGAGGACGAGGCCGAGAGCGCAGCGCCGGCTCGACACCGCGCGGGCCGAGCTGGCGGCGCCGAGCGGAGTTCGACGAGGTCATCGTCAACGACGACGTTCGGCGCGCCAGCGAAGAACTCGTATCATTGATGAGATCGGGACGCCCTGACGGTGATCCCGCTGGTCTGGTGCGCCGCCATGGCGGCACCGCGAGACGCCACATCAACGAACCCAACGAAACGAGATCACCGTGTCCGGTACCAAGGCCGCTCCCATCGGCATCACCAACCCGCCGATCGACGACCTGCTGACCGCCGCCGACTCGAAGTACGCGCTCGTCATCTACTCCGCCAAGCGCGCCCGCCAGATCAACGCCTACTACTCCCAGCTGCAGGAGGGCCTGCTCGACTACGTCGGCCCGCTCGTCGAGACCGAGGTCCACGAGAAGCCGCTGTCGATCGCGCTGCGCGAGATCAACGAGGGCCTGCTCGACCTCCGACGCCGACCGAGGCCTGAGGAGTCCGATCCGGCGCCGATGCGCGTCGTCCTCGGTGTCAGCGGCGGCATCGCCGCCTACAAGGCGTGCTCCCTGCTGCGGCTGTTCACCGAGAGCGGGCACGACGTCACGGTCGTGCCCGACCGCGGCGGCGCTGAGCTTCGTCGGAGCGCCGACCTGGGCCGCCCTGTCGGGCAAGCCGGTCAGCACCGACGTGTGGACGGCTGTCCATGAGGTGCCGCACGTTCGCATCGGCCAGGCCGCCGACCTCGTCGTCGTCGCCCCCGCGACCGCCGACGTGCTCGCCAAGGCCGCCCACGGCCTCGCCGACGACCTGCTCACCAACACCCTGCTCACGGCCCGCTGCCCGGTCGTGCTTCGCGCCGGCGATGCACACCGAGATGTGGCAGCACCCGGCCACGCAGGCCAATGTCGCCACCCTGCGCGAGCGCGGCGTCGCACGTCATCGACCCCGCAGAGGGTCGCCTGACGGGCAAGGACACCGGCGCCGGCCGCCTTCCCGAGCCGGAGGAGCTGTATGCCGCTGTGCTCGCCATCGTGGGCTCCCCGGGTGCCGCTCCTACGCACCAGCGGGCGTGGCGCACGGGAGCGCGGGAGGACGCGACCCGGCCGGCTCCCGGGAAGCCGGCTCAGCGGCATACGCAATGAATGGCCTCAGGGCCGCAAGATCGTCGTCTCGGCCGGCGGCACGCGCGAGCCTCTCGATCCCGTGCGCTACCTCGGCAACCGCTCGTCCGGCAAGCAGGGCGTCGCGATCGCTCGCGCGGCCGCCGCGCGCGGCGCGAACGGTGACCCTCGTGGCGGCCAACGTCTCCCTCCCCGCTCCCGACGGCGTGGCGTCGTTCCCGTGGAGACGACGCTCGAGCTGCAGGAGGCGGTGGTCGCAGCGGCGGCGGACGCCGACGTCGTCGTCATGGCCGCGGCCCCGGCCGACTTCCGGCCGGCGACGGCGAGCGACAGCAAGATCAAGAAGGCGCGAGGACGGCGCGGGCCTGCGCCTCGAGCTCGTCGAGAACCCCGACATCGTCAGAGGGCTGGTCGCCGACCGCGCCGAGCGCGGGGCGGCGCGTCCGCTCATCGTCAGCTTCGCCGCGGAGACAGGCGACGCCGCGGGCTCGGTGCTCGACCACGGGCGGGCCAAGTTCGCCCGCAAGGGCAGCGACCTCCAGGTGCCAACGAGGTCGGCGACGACCAGACCTTCGGCCAGGACGAGACGACCGTGCATCTGCTGCGCCGGGGCAGCGACGAGGTCCGCACGGTCGGGCCGGCATCGAAGGACGACGTCGCCGACGCGCTGCTGGGACATTGTCGCCTCCCTGCTCCACAGCGGCGGCTAAACTCGCCGCCACCCGCACGCCACACAGTCAGGAAGCCCAAGTGTCCGCACGCCTGTTCACGTCCGAGTCCGTCACCGAGGGACACCCGGACAAGATCTGCGACCAGATCAGCGACTCGATCCTCGATGCGATGCTCGCCGAGGACCCCAGGCGCGGGTCGCCGTCGAGACGATGGTCACGACCGGGCTCGTCCACGTCGCCGGTGAGGTGTCGACGACGGGCTACGTCGAGATCCCGCAGAATCGTCCGCGAGACGATCCTCGCGCGTCGGCTACGACGGGTCGCAGAAGGGCTTCGACGGCCGCACCTGCGGCGTGTCCGATCTCCATCGGCGCGCAGTCGCCCGACATCGCGCAGGGCGTCGACACCGCCCACGAGACCGCACGGCGGTGTCGACGACCCACTCGACAAGCAGGGCGCCGGCGACCAGGGCCTGATGTTCGGCTACGCGTGCGACGACACCGCCGAGCTGATGCCGCTGCCGATCCACCTCGCCCACCGGCTGGCGGAGCGCCTCACCCAGGTGCGCAAGAGCGACGAGCTCGCCTACCTGCGCCCCGACGGCAAGACCCAGGTCACCATCGCCTACGAGGGCGACAAGGCGGTGCGGCTCGACACCGTCGTGCTCTCGACCCAGCACGCGCCGGACGTCTCGCTCGAGGGCATGCTCGAGCCCGACATCAGGGAGCACGTCATCGAGCCGGTCCTCGCCGAGCTGCGCGACAGCGGCACCGACCTCGACGTCAGCAGCTACCGCGCCCTGATCAACCCGACCGGCCGCTTCGAGATCGGCGGCCCGATGGGCGACGCCGGCCTGACGGGCCGCAAGATCATCGTCGACACCTACGGCGGCATGGCCCGGCACGGTGGCGGCGCCTTCTCGGGCAAGGACCCGAGCAAGGTCGACCGCTCCGGCGCCGTACGCGATGCGCTGGGTCGCCAAGAACGTCGTCGCGGCGGGCCTGGCGCGGCGCTGCGAGGTCCAGGTCGCCTACGCCATCGGCAAGGCCCAGCCGGTCGGGCTCTACGTCGAGACGTTCGGCACCGAGACCGTGCCCGTCGACCAGATCCAGCAGGCCATCGGCGACGTCTTCGACCTGCGCCCGGCCGCCATCGTCGACGCGCTCGACCTGCTCCGCCCGATCTACGGGCCGACGGCGGCCTACGGCCACTTCGGCCGCACCAAGGCCGACGGGGTCGAGAACCCCTTCACGTGGGAGCGCACCGACCGCGTCGAGGCCCTGCGGGCCGCCGTCTCCGGCTGAGGACTAGATTCGCCCTCGTGGGCGATGACAACTCTGCGCCGCGACCAGCCAGCGACCGGCGCATGCGGGCCGGTCGCTGCCGTTGTCGTCGACACGCCGCTCGCCCACCTCGACCGCGTCTTCGAGTACGCCGTGCCCGAGGAGCTCGCCGCCGCTGCCGTGCCGGGCGCCCGGGTGCGGGTGCGCTTCGCCGGACGGGAGCTCGACGGGTTCGTCGTCGAGCGGCGCGAGCAGGCCGAGCACGAGGGCCGCCTGACACCGCTGCGCAAGGTCGTCAGCCCGGAGCCCGTGCTCACGCCCGGAGATCCTTGCGCTGTGCCGGGCGGTCGCCGACCGGTACGCCGGCACGCTGAGCGACGTCGCTGCGCCTCGCCGTGCCGAGACGCCATGCCACAGCGGAACGCAACCTGCCGCTCCTGCCGCCGATGATGAGGCCGTATGCCGCTGAGCCGGGTCCCGACGCGCCGTCGGGATCCGCGGGCGGCGGGGTTGACGTCGGGCCGTGGGCGGACTATCCCGCGGGCCCCGCCTGGCTGCGCCGCGTCGCGGCCGGCGAGGGCCCGGCCGCGGCATGGTTGGCGCTGCCGAGCCCGGATCGGGGACAGCGACTGGCCGGACGCGCTCGCCGTCGCGGCCAGGCGCTCTGGCGGCTGGGCCGGGGCGCGGTCGTCGTCGTCCCGGACCACCGCGACGTCGACCGCGCTCGACGCTGCGCTCCGGCGCCGGCTCGGCAAGGGGCAGCACGTGCGGCTCACGGCCGACCAGGGTCCCCAGGCCCGCTACACCGCGTGGCTCAAGGTCCTGCGGGGACACGTCCGGGTCGTCATCGGCACCCGCGCCGCGGCCTTTGCGCCGGTCCACGACCTCGGGCTCGTCGCGTGGTGGGACGACGGTGACGACCTGCTCGCCGAGCCGCGAGCCCCGTATCACCACGACCGGCGTCGTCCTCGTCGCTGCGGGCCGGCCAGACGGGCGCGGCCCTGCTCTCGGGGGGCTTCGGCCGCAGCCTGCGGTTGGCAGGCGGACGTCGAGGCGGGCCAGGCTCGTCCCGGTCGAGGCCGACCACGACGTGGTCCGCGATGCGGCGCCGCGGGTCGTCGTCGCTGGGGAGGGACTCGACGAGGAGCGCGACGGGCCCGCCGCCCGGGCCCACCTGCCGTCGCGGGCGTGGCGCGTGGCCAAGGACGCCCTGCATCGACGGGCCCGTGCTCGTCCAGGTCCCGCGGCGGGGTTACCTGCCGGCGCTGAGCTGCGGGGAGTGCCGCTCGCCGGTCCGGTGCCCGCGGTGCCGCGGGCCGATGGCCCTGGGGTCGGCCGGGAGCCCGCCGCGATGCCGGTGGTGCAGTGCCGGGCTCGGGCCATCCGGCTTCGAGTGCCGGAGCTGCGGCTCGCGGCGGCTGCGGGCTGCGGTCACCGGGGCGCGCCGCACGGCCGAGGAGATCGGGCGGTCGCTGCCGGGCCACGCGGTCATCACGTCCGGCTCCGGAGAGGTGCACGGCTCGGTCGGCTCGGAGCCGGCGCTCGTCATCGCCACTCCGGGTGCCGAGCCCGTCGCCGATGGGGGCTACGCCGCGGTGCTGCTCCTTGACGCCTGGGCGAGTCTCGACCTACCTGTCCTGGACGCGCCGCTGGAGTCGCTGCGCCGATGGATGGCTGCGGCGGCCCTGGTCCGTCCGGGTCGCACCGTCGTGCTCGCCGGGGCCCCGGAGGGCGTCACGCTCCCAGCGGTCGAGGCGCTGGTGCGCTGGGATCCGGCATGGCTCGCCGGCCGAGAGCTCGGCGAGCGACGCGAGCTCGGCCTGCCTCCGGCGGTGCGAATGGCTCAGCTTCGGGGCAGCCGTGCGGCCGTGGAGGGCGCCCTCGGTCAGCTGCGACTTCCCCCGGCAGCCCAGGTCCTCGGTCCGATGCCGCTCGATGCGTGGCCCCGCAGCGGTGCCGGCCAGGGCGACGCGGGCTCGGTCGATGACCCCGGGAGCTGGCACGCCCTCGTGCGTGCTCCTCTGGAGGTGACCGCCGAGCTGACCGATGCGCTGGCCGCGCTCAAGGCCGTCCGGTCGGCCCGAAAGGAGGCCGACGTCGTCACGGTGCGGGTCGACCCGGTCGACGGCTGGTAGCCCGCCCCGAGCCCCTCGCGTCACCGCTCGAGTCAACAGCTTTTGGGCCCCGCATGGCACAGTGACGCCATGGACACCCGCGAGTTCGACATCGTCCTCTACGGTGCGACCGGTTTCGTCGGCGCCCTGACGGCCCGTTACCTGTCGCAGCAGGCCGGGACCGCCCGGGTCGCACTGGCCGCGCGATCCCGTTCGCGACTCGAGTCCGTCCGGGAACGGCTCGACGAGAGTGCCGCCGACTGGGAGCTCATCGAGGTCGACGCGAGGGACGCCTCCGGACTCGATGCACTCGCGGCACGCACCCGCGTCATGGCGACGACCGTCGGGCCGTACTCCGTGCACGGGAAGGAGGTTGCCCGTGCCTGCGCCGAGGCGGGGACGCACTACGCAGACCTCACCGGAGAGGTGCTCTTCGTCCGCTGGACGATGGACGCGCTCGCCGCACGAGCCGCCGAGACGGGTGCCCGACTCGTCCACGCCTGCGGCTACGACTCCGTCCCGTCGGACCTCGCGGTCCACCTACTCGCTCGACGTGCGACCGAGGACGGCGATGGGCACGCTGGGAGACACCGTTCTCGCGGTGCGGTCCGCGAAGGGCGGTTTCAGCGGTGGCACCATCGACTCCGCCCGTCAACAGGCCATCCTCGTCCGGGAGCGAGCCGGAGACCCGGCGCGTGCTGGCCGACCCCTACGCGCTCAGCCCGAGGCGCGCCGAGGAGCCGAGGAGTGCGTCTCGGCGTACCGGGGGTCTCGCCGGACTGCTCCGCAAGGTGATGCCGGTCGACCGGGACCCGGCGAGCGGACGCTGGAACGGGCCCTTCGCCATGGCGGGCTTCAACACGAGGATCGTGCGCCTGTCCAACACGCTGACGGACTGGTCCTACGGACGGGACTTCCGATATCGCGAGGTCGTCGACTTCGGCAAGGGCCCGCTGTCGCCGCTGCTCGCTGCCGGCATGGCGATCGGGCTGACCGGTGGACTGGCCGGCCTCTCCTGGGCGCCCTCACGCGCAGTCCTCGACCGGTTCCTGCCCAAGCCCGGCGAGGGCCCGAGCGACGAGCAGCTGGCTGCCGGTCGCTTCCTCATGGAGACCAGGACGACGACGACGACCGGAGCACGGTACGTCGCCCGCGTCGGCGCTCCGTACGACCCGGGCTACACGGGCACGGCGGTCATGCTCGGCGAGAGCGCGCTGGCTCTCGCCCTCGACGAGGACCGCCTCCCACACCGTGCTGGCGTCCTGACGCCCGCCACGGCGATCGGGGACGTCCTCGTCGAGCGGTTGCGGGCGCACGGTTTCACGCTCGAGGTGGAGCGACTGGCCTGAGGCACTCGGGGGGCCACACCTAGACTTGGACTTCGACGCCCGGCCTGGGCGCCTTCGACCCTCGAGGACTGACACCTGTGGCGATCAAGGACATCCGCCTCTTCGGAGACCCGGTGCTGCGCACCCCGGCGGTCGAGGTGGTCGACTTCGACAAGGAGCTGCGGACGCTGGTCAAGGATCTCGAGGACACCATGCTCGATGCGCCCGGCGCCGGGCTGGCCGCCCCGCAGATCGGCGTCGGCCTCCGGGTCTTCACCTATTACGTCGACGAGGTCGTGGGGCACCTCGTCAACCCCGTGCTCGACCTCTCCGACGAGACCCAGGACGGACCCGAGGGGTGCCTCAGCATCCCGGGCGTCACCGTCGACACGAGGCGGGCTCTGTCCGTCGTCGCCAAGGGCCAGGACATGCACGGCGAGCCGGTGGTGCTCGAGGGCACGCAGCTGCTGGCCCGGGCGGTCCAGCACGAGACCGACCACCTCGACGGGATCCTCTTCGTCGACCGGCTCGACCCGCGCGCACGCAAGGAGGCCATGCGGGCGATCCGGGAGGCCGAGTGGTTCGGCGAGCCAGCGCCCACGGTGAAGGTCAGCCCCGCACTCGACTTTCGGGCTGGGGATGTGACGTGCGGGTCGTCTTCGCGGGGACACCGCAGGCGGCGCTGCCGAGCCTCGACGCCATCGCAGGGTCGCCGCCACGAGCTCGTCGCCGTCATCACCCGGCCCGACGCGCCGGCCGGCCGTGGTCGGCGCCTCGAGGCGTCCCCGGTCAAGGTGAGGGCGCAGGAGCTCGGCCTACCCGTCCTGACCCCCCACTCGGTCAGGGCGCCGGAGTTCCTCGACGAGCTGGGCGGCTGGGCCCGGACGCCTGCCCCGTCGTGGCCTACGGCAACCTGTCCCGCAGGTCGCGCTGGACCTCCCGCCGCATGGCTGGATCAACCTGCACTTCTCGCTGCTTCCCGGCATGGCGGGGCGCCGCCCCGGTCCAGCACGCGATCATGGCTGGCGACGAGATGACCGGCGCCTCGACCTTCCGGCTCGAGCGCGGACTCGACACCGGCCCCGTCTACGGCGTGATGACCGAGGCGATCCGGCCGACCGACACCGCCGGCGACCTTCTCGAGCGACTCGCCCAGGGCGGTGCCGGGCTGCTCGTCGCCACCCTCGACGGCATCGAGCACGGTGACCTCGTGGCCAAACCGCAGCCAACCGAAGGGGTCTCACATGCCCCCAAGCTCGAGGTCGCCGACGCTCGCGTTGTCTGGGCGAAGCCGGCCCGGGCCATCGACCGACTCATCCGCGGTTGCACGCCGGCGCCGGGGGCCTGGACGACGTTCCGGGGCGAGCGACTCAAGCTCGCACCGGTCACCCACGCTGCTCCCGACGAGGTCCCGGGTCACGGGACGCTCGAGCCCGGCACACTCCTGGTCACGAAACAGGCCGTCTTCGTCGGCACTGGAACCCTGCCCGTCCGGCTCGGCATCGTCCAGGCCCATGGCAAGCGGCCGATGCCTGCCGCCGACTGGGCGCGTGGCATCCGCATCGAGGCAGGCGAAGGGCTCACCGATGAGTGACGAGAGGCGGCGTGGGGGACGGCAGCGACCACTGCCCGCGGCCGGAACGACCGGCACCGCTCGGTCCAGCGGCCGTCGGAGCGCGCCCGGCGTACCGATCCGGCGCGTCTGACGGCCTACACCGCCATGCGCGAGGTCGCCCAGGGTGCGTACGCCAATCTGGTGCTTCCGACGTTGCTGCGCGAGAAGCGGGTCCATGGGCGGGACGCCGCCTTCGCCACGGAGCTCGTCTACGGGGCGACCCGGATGTCCGGTCTCTACGACGCCGTCGCCGCCCGTGCGGCCGACCGCCCCGTCGACAAGATCGACCCGGGTGTTCTCGACACGATCCGGCTCGGAGCCCACCAACTGCTCAGCATGCGCGTGCCGACCCACGCAGCGGTCGACGAGACGGTCGCCCTCGCGCGGCAGGTCAACGGCGCCGGTGCCTCGGGCTTCGTCAATGCGGTCATGCGCCGCATCAGTGAGCGCAGCCTCGAGGAGTGGCTCGAGGTCGTCACGGCGGGTGCCGGCGACCCGGTGGAGGCACTCGCGATCCGCACGTCCCACCCGCTCTGGGTCACCAAGGCGCTTCGGGCTGCGCTCATCGGACATGGTCGGGCCACCGCCGCGACCGTCGAGGCTGAGCTCGGCCGCCTGCTCGAGTCCGACAACGCAGCACCCAGAGTGTCGCTCGCTGCCCGGCCGGGTCTGGCGACCGTTGCGGAGCTCGTCGACGCGGGAGCTGCCGCATCGACGACGAGCCCGGTCGGCGCCGTTCTGCCCGAGGGCGACCCGGGCGCCATCCCCGCGATCCGAGAGGGACGTGCGGCAGTGCAGGACGAGGGATCCCAGCTGGTCGCCCTGGGTATCGCGAGCGCGGAGGTCGGCCAGGACGCCATGACCTCCGAGCGATGGCTGGACCTCTGTGCTGGTCCGGGCGGCAAGGCAGGCCTCCTGGCCTCGATCGCCGTGCAACGGCGAATCCCCTTCGTCGCCAACGAGGTCAACGAGACGCGCACCACGCTGGTTCGCCAGACGCTCTCTGCGGCGATGGCGGCGGCCCACGCCGCTGGGAGCACGATCGAGGTGCGCCACGGCGACGGGCGCGAGATCGGGGAAGCGAGCCCAGCGGCATACAGCCGCATTCTCATCGATGCCCCGTGCACCGGTCTGGGAGCCCTCCGCCGACGACCTGAGGCGCGATGGCGGCGCCGTCCCAAGGACGTTGCCGCCCTCGCCGGGCTGCAACGTGAGCTGCTGGCCTCCGGCATCGACGCGACGGTGCAGGGGGGCGTCATCGCCTACGCCACCTGCAGCCCACACCTCAACGAGACCCGTTTCGTCGTGCAGGACGTCCTCAAGAAGCGCGACGACGTGGAGCTGGTCGACGCGCGCTCGCTCTTTGTCAATGCTGAGGGCGCCGTGCTCCCCGAGCTCGGGGACGGCCCATACGTCCAGCTGTGGCCCCACGTGCACGGGACCGACGCGATGTTCTTCGCCCTGCTGCGCAAGCGCTGACCGCTGACATCAACGGAGATCACCGTCCGCGGAACACCGGTCGTCGACGCTCCCGCCGTGCGGCGTCCGCCTCGGCAGCATCCGCACTCGTGAAGCAGGCGAGGAACTCGGCCCGGAGGTCGGGGTCGTCATCGGGCAGGTGCGGGGAGTTGAGCACCCGTTTGGCGTAGGCCAGCGAGAGGGGGGCCAGGGCCGCGAGGTCGCGGGCGAGGGCGATCGCATCGGTGAGATCGCCCTCGCGCTGGACGAGCCCGCACGCGAGCGCTGCGGCTAGATCCAGGGTCTCGGCAGCGAGCAGGATGCCGCGCGCGTGGCCTCCACCCACGAGCTCGGCGAGCCGCCGGATCGTCCACGGGTCGACGGCGAGTCCGTTGCGCGCCGTCGGCACGGCAAACCGAGCCGCGGCGCTGGCCACACGCAGGTCGCACGCGGCGGCGAGCTGGGTGCCGCCCCCGATCGCCGGCCCGTTCACGGCTGCGATCACCGGAATGGCCGACCCGGTGATCGCGCCCAGCATGCCGTAGTGGGCCTCGAGGAACTCCTCGCCGTAGACGCCGTCCAGATCGGCTCCGGCGCAGAACGTCGACCCGGCGCCGGTGAGGACGATGGCCCGTGCTCGCGCCGCCCCATCTCGGACGGCGGACTCGAGCGCTCGGCAGAGACCGAGGCTCAGCGCGTTGCGTTTCTCCGGGCGGTTCAGGGTCATGACGAGGACGTCCCCGTCGAGGGTCTGGATGACGGGGTCGCTGCCCGGATCGCTGCTCGGATCGTTGCTCACGGACCGATCCTGCCGTGTCGTCCGCTAGGCGGAGGGGCCGCCCGGGCGCAGCCGCTCGTCGAAGAAGGCGAGGACCCGGTCGACCGCGACCTGCTGCCGGTGGGCAGTCAGGGTGGCGTGGCCCTTGCCCTCGAGCTCGACCCGGATGAAGCCATCACCGAGCTCCGTCGCCAAGGTCTCGAACCGCATCCCGGTGGCGGGGTCGTCGCGGTAGCGCACCCCGAGGACCGGACAGCCCTCGGCAACCCTGCGACGGACGGTCGCCAGATCGGTCGGGCTCAGGCCGAGGTCGGCCTTGCGGACCGTTCCGATGGCCGCGGGGAGGGTCGGCTGGGCCACGACGGGGGCGGCAACCGACTCGTCGACCATCATCGCGAGCGCGAACCCGCCCGTCAGGCACATCCCGAGCGCCCCCACGCCCGGTCCGCCGAGCTCGACATGCAGGCTGCGGGCGAGGGACCGCAGCCATTCCGTCACGGGCGATGTGACGCCGGCTCGCAGCTTGACGAACTCCCGGTTGATGCAGATCTGGCCGATCGATCGCACGAGCTCTCCGGTCGTAGCCGACGCGCCCGGCCGGCCGAAGAGGCGCGGCATGACCACGGTGTAGCCGCGGGCCACGACGTCGTCCGCGAACCTGATCACCTCTGGTGTGATTCCCGGGATCTCGTGCACGAGGACCACGCCCGGCCCGCTGCCCTTGCGGTAGGTGTCATGGGTCTCTCCGCGCGCCGTGTGGCTGCCGCGGGTCCATCCGACCAGGTCGCTCATGCGGACATCGTCCCGCAGGACCCGGCCCCTAGGCTGGGCCCGTGCAGATCTCCCCGAGCATCCTGTCGGCCGACTTCGCCAACCTCGAGAGTGAGCTGAAGCGGGTCGCCAACGCCGACTGGGCCCATGTCGACGTCATGGACGGGCACTTCGTGCCGAACCTCACCATCGGTCTGCCCGTCGTCGAGGCGCTCATCAAGGTCAGCCCGATCCCGGTCGACGCTCACCTGATGATCGAGGACCCGGACCGGTGGGCGCCGATGTATGCCGAGGCGGGGTGTCAGTCGGTGACCTTCCACATCGAGGCTGCGCGTGATCCGCGGGCGCTGTCGCGAGCGCTCCGGGACGCCGGGGCGAGGGCTGGCATGGCGGTCAAGCCGAGGACGGACTTCACGCCCTATGCGGAGCTGTTGCCCGAGCTCGACATGGTGCTCGTCATGACGGTCGAGCCGGGGTTCGGAGGGCAGTCCTTCATGGCCGATCAGATGCCGAAGGTCCGCCAGGTCCGCGAGGCCGTCAAGCGTCACGGCGGGGAGATCTGGATCCAGGTCGACGGCGGCGTCAGCACGGACACGATCGAACAGTGTGCCGAGGCGGGCGCCGACGTCTTCGTCGCCGGCTCGGCGGTCTACGGGGCCGAGGACGCCGCTGCCGCCGTCGACGAGCTGCGCGCCCTGGCCAGGTCGCACGCCCACTGAGCACCAGGCCGGGTCCCAGCCCCGAGGCCAAGGGACGGTATGCCGCTGAGCCGGCTCAGCGGCATACGGCACCCTTCCAGCGTGGCCGCCATCACGTGGACGCGGGGTGGGAGTTCCCGAGACCGCGGTGCATACTGGCTGTTACGTGCTCCGGGGTCGGTGTAATTCCGAGCCGGCGGTGACAGTCCGCGACCCGACCGCATCCAGCGGCCGGTTGACCTGGTGAAATTCCGGGACCGACGGTGAAAGTCCGGATGGGAGGCAGCACGAAACAGGCCGTCGTCGGCCTGGTCGTCGGCATCGTCCGTCGGGTCGCGGACCGCGCGCGGCAGCTGTGGAGGTACCCCGGAGTTCGTCCGTGCACACGACGAACGACCAAGGACGAACACCACATGCAGGCTCTTGCTCTCGCCGACGAGACGAAGAACGTCTTCCAGCAGGCCATCGACGCCACCATCCCCATCGGCCCCTACCAGCTGCACTGGCTCGAGCTGATCGGCGTGCTCATCGGGCTCGCCTCCGCCTACCTCGGCATGCGCCGGTGGGTCTGGGCCTGGCCCGTCGGCATCCTCGCCAACATCATGCTCTTCTTCGTCTACCTCGGCGCCGCTCTTCGGCGCGGACGAGCGCATCCCGCTCTTCGGCCAGGCCGGCCGACAGGTCTTCTTCATCATCACGAGCATCTACGGCTGGTGGCGCTGGTCGCAGGTGCGCCGGCTGAACCACGCCGAGGACGCGACCGGCGCCGCGATCACGCCGCGGTGGGCGACCAGGCGGGAGCGCGCCGCCGTCGTCGGCTTCTGGCTCGTCGGCACCGTCGTCGTGCACCAGGTCTTCGTGTGGCTGTGGAGCCTCGCGCCGAACCCGTTCTTCACGCCGCAGTGGTGGTTCTTCTGGTGCGACGCGTGGATCTTCGTCGGCTCGATCGTCGCCACCTACGCCATGGCCCGCGGCTGGAACGAGTTCTGGCTCGCCTGGATCGGCGTCGACCTCGTCGGCGTGCCGTTCGCCTTCGCGACCGGCTACGTGCCGACGGCCGTCCTCTACACTTCTACGGGCTCTTCGTCGTCTACGGCTTCACCCAGTGGGTCAAGGCGTCGCAGGACCGAGCACCGCGACGTCGAGCCCGAGCTCGTCGCGGCCGCACGGGACCTGACCGATGGTCGTCGCCTGACCACCGATGCCAGGGACGCCGCCTGGATGCGACGCGCCCTGCAGCTCGCCGCGAGCGGGCCGTGGCCCGACCCCAACCCGCGCGTCGGGTGCGTCCTCGTCGACGCCGACGGCGAGCTGTCGTCGGGGAGGGTTGCCACCACGGCGCCGGCACGCCGCACGCCGAGATCGACGGCGCTGGGCGTCGCCGGTGACGCGGGCCCGCGGTGCGACGGCCTACGTCTCGCTCGAGCCGTGCTCCCACACCGGGCGCACCGGTCCCTGCGCTGACGCGCTCATCGCGGCCGGGGTGGCCCGCGTCGTGTTCGCGCAGTCGACCCCAACCCGCGACGCGGCCGGAGGCGCCGAGCGTCCTGCACGCGGCCGGGGTCGAGGTGATGGGCGGCGTGCTGGCCGACGAGGCCGCCGCGCTCAACGAGCGCTGGGCACGGACCGTCGCCTCGGCCGCCCGCTGGTCACGTGGAAGTTCGCCGCCACGCTCGACGGGCGCAGCGCCGCCGCCGACGGCACGAGCCAGTGGATCACCAGCGAGGAGGCGCGGGCCGACGTGCACGCCCTGCGGGCGTCACGCGACGCCATCGTCGCCGGCACCGGCACCGTCCTCGTCGACGACCCGCGCCTCACCGTGCGCACGGGACCGGGCCGTATGCCGCTGGGCCCGGTCGCGGCCGACAGCCGTCTCGCGTCGTGGTCGGGTTGCGGGACGTGCCCGCGTCGGCTCGCGTCCGCGACGGGCCCGGGAGAGGTGCTTCACCTCCGCAGCCGCGATCCGCATGACGTGCTCGCGGTGTTGTGGGACGCGGGAATTCGCGACGTCTGGCTCGAGGGCGGCCCGACGCTGGCGGCGCGTTCCTCAGGGCCGGGCTCGTCGACGAGGTCTATGCCTACCTCGCGCCGGCCCTGCTCGGCGCCGGCCCTCCGGCGGTGGGGGATCTCGGCATCACGTCGATGGATGGGATCAGGCGACTCGACATCGTGGACGTCCGGCGCGTCGGCGCAGACCTCCGCATCCACGGGCCATCCCACGCCCGGTCGATGTCCCCGCGAGCGGCATGGGCGTCGTTCACCCGTCGAACCGGCGGGTGTTGGTGGCTCTGGACGAGAGGGCGTAGTAGGAGATGTTCACCGGAATCGTCGAGGAGCTCGGCACCGTCGGGTCCATCGAGCACGGCGACCGAGTCCGCCGTGCTGCGGATCGAGGGCCCGCTCGTCGCCAGCGACACGGTCCACGGTGCCTCCATCGCGGTCAACGGTGTGTGCCTCACCGTGACCGACCACGATGCGGACGGGTTCACCGTCGACGTCATGGCCGAGACGTTGAGCCGATCCAGCCTCGGCGCCCTGCGAACTGGTGACCGCGTCAACCTCGAACGGGCGATGCCGGCCGACGGCCGGTTCGGCGGGCACGTCGTGCAGGGCCACGTCGACGGGACGGCCACCGTCACCGGCGTGTTCGCCCGGCGACCGGTGGGAGACGGTCGACGTTCACCCTCCCGGACGGGCTGGCGCCATACGTCGTCGAGAAGGGCTCGATCACCGTGGACGGCGTGTCGCTCACCGTGTCCGTCGGTCGGACCGACGTCGTTCTGCGTTTCCCTCATCCCGATCACCCTCGAGCTGACGACGCTGGGCCGCAAGGGGGTCGGCGACCTGGTCAACCTCGAGGTCGACGTCCTCGCCAAGTACGTCGAGCGACTGCTCGTGCACGGGCCGGGCACAGCCGGCGCCGTTGACACCAAGGAGGAGTCATGACCGCGCTGTCGACCCTGTCGACGATCGAGGAGGCCCTCGAGGCGCTCAGGGCCGGACGCCCGGTGCTCGTGCTCGACTCCGAGGACCGCGAGAACGAGGGCGACCTCGTCCTCGCCGCCCATACCGCCACCGAGGAGTGGATGGCGTGGACGATCCGCCACTCGTCCGGCTACCTCTGCGCGCCGATGCCCGACGAGGTCGCCGACCGGCTCGAGCTGCCGCTCATGGTCGTCGGACAACCGCGACCCCCTGCGCACCGCCTACACGGTCTCCGTCGACGCGGCCGCGGGGGTGACGACGGGCATCAGCGCGGCCGACCGGCTCCGCACCGTCCAGGTGCTCGCCGACCCTGCGTCGGAGCCCGCCGACCTCATCCGCCCCGGACACGTGCTGCCGCTGCGCGCCCGGCCCGGCGGCGTGCTGACCCGGCCCGGGCACACGGAGGCGGCGGTCGACCTGACCCGGCTCGCCGGCCTCCCACCCGTCGGGGTCATCGGCGAGCTGGTCCACGACGACGGCACGATGATGCGCTTCGACGCGGTCGTCGCCCTCGGCCGTGAGTGCGGGCTGCCCGTCATCACGATCGAGCAGCTCATCGCCTGGCGCCAGCAGCACGACCGGGTGGAGCGGCTCGCGACGACCCGCATCCCCACGGTCCACGGCACGTTCACGGCCCACGGCTACCGCGACACCCTGACCGGCGACGAGCACGTCGCTCTCGTCAGCCCTCGGGGGCTGCACGGCACCGGGCCAGCGGGCCCCAGCCCCGCCGGCTGCACTCCGAGTGCCTGACCGGCGACGCCTTCGGGTCGCTGCGGTGCGACTGCGGACCCCAGCTGCAGGCGTCGCTGGCCCGGGTCGGCCGCGAGGGCGGGGTCGTCGTCTACCTCGGCGGCCACGAGGGCCGCGGCGTCGGCCTCGTCGACAAGCTGCGCGCCTACGCCGAGCAGGACGCGGGCGCCGACACCGTCGACGCGCAGACCGCCCTGGGCCTGCCCGTCGACGCGCGGGAGTACGCCGCCGGCGCCGCGATCCTGCACGACCTCGGTGCGACCCAGCTCGTCCTGCTGACGAACAACCCGGACAAGGTCGCGGCCCTGCGCCACTTCGGCATCGACGTCGTCGCAGTCGAGCGGCTGCACACCGATGGGCGCGGACAACGAGCAGCTACCTCATCACCAAGCGCGATCGGCTCGGCCACGACCTCGCCGGCCATCGACCGCGCCGAGCACGGCAGCCAGAGGAGACGGCATGAAGGACGGCGCCCCCACCCTCACCATCGACGGCAGCGGCCTCAAGGTCGCCGTCGTCGCGGCGAGCTGGCACGAGCAGGTCATGGACGGCCTGCTCGACGGAGCCCGTCGCGGCCTCGCCGACGCCGGCGTCACGGACGTCGACGTGGTCCGCGTGCCCGGGACGTTCGAGCTGCTCCGTCGCCTGCGCCGCGCTCGCCGCGCGCTACGACGCGCTCGTCGCGCTCGGCGTCGTCATCCGCGGCGGCACCCCGCACTTCGACTACGTCTGCCAGGCGGCGACGGTCGGCATCACCGAGGTCTCGGTGCGCACGGCCACGCCCGATCGGGTTCGGCGTGCTGACGTGCGACGACGAGGCACAGGCGCTCGACCGCGCCGGCCTGCCCGGCTCGGCCGAGGACAAGGGTCACGAGGCCGCGACCGCGGCGGTCGCGACCGTCGTCGCCCTCCGGGCCTAACGCTGGCCTAACGCGGTTCGAGGTACGGGTCGCTCTCGAGAGCGACCCGATACCTCCAACGGAGGCGATACCTCGATTGGGAAGGCGGCTGGGTGGCCACGGATCGGGCGGCCCCGAGCCCAGCGGCATACGGAAAGTACTCTCTAGACCGTGAAGAGCTTTGAGCAGCTGTACGCCGAGCTGGCCGAGAAGGCCGCGACGCGCCCCGAGGGCTCGGGGACGGTCGCCGCAGCTCGACGCCGGCGTCCACGCGATCGGCAAGAAGATCGTCGAGGAGGCGGCCGAGGTGTGGATGGCCGCCGAGTACCAGTCGAACGGCGAGGCCGCCGAGGAGATCAGCCAGCTGCTCTACCATCTGCAGGTCCTCATGCTCGCCAAGGGCATCACGCTCGACGACGTCTACTCCCACCTCTGAGGACATCCACCCCATGCTGCGAATCGCCGTGCCCAACAAGGGCTCCCTGTCCGACGCGACCGTCGAGATGCTCCGCGAGGCGGGCTACCGCACGCGGCGCGACGCAAGGAGCTCGTCGTCGCCGACGCCGGAGAACGACGTCGAGTTCTTCTACCTGCGCCCCCGCGACATCGCCGTCTACGTCGGCTCGGGCACCGTCGACGCCGGCGTCACCGGCCGTGACCTGCTCCTCGACTCCGGGCTCGACCGCCGTCGAGGTCATGGCGCTCGGCTTCGGCGCCTCGACCTTCCGGTATGCCGCGCGAGCCGGGTCAGGTCGCCACGGTCGAGGAGCATCGCCGGGCAAGCGCGTCGCGACCTCCTACGCCGGGCTCGTGCGCGCCGACCTCGCTCAAGCGCGGGCTCTGACGCCGAGGTCGTGCGGCTCGACGGCGCGGTCGAGACGGCCATCACCCTGGGCGTGGCCGACGTCATCGCCGACGTCGTCGAGACCGGGACGACCCTGCGCCAGCAGGGCCTCGAGGTCTTCGGCGAGCCGATCCTGCGCTCCGAGGCCGTCCTCATCCGCGGCGACCGCCCCGGCGAGGCACCAGGCCATCGAGGTGCTCCAGCGCCGCATCGCCGGCGTCATCACGGCCCGCGACGTACGTCATGCTCGACTACGACTGCCCGCAAGGACCTCGTCGACCAAGGCCGACCGAGCTGACGCCGGGGCTCGAGTCCCCGACCGTCTCGCCCATGCAGGACGAGGCCTGGGTCGCCGTGCGTGCCATGGTGCCGCGCATGGGGCGCAACCGCCTCATGGACGAGCTCTACGACCTCGGCGCGCGGGCCATCCTCGTCACCGACATCGCCGCCTGCCGGCTGTGACGCCGACACCCCGACCAGCACCCCGGCGGACGCCTTGGCGCCGTTCCGGCCGAGGCGCGGCCGCGTCGTGGCCCTGGGCGTCGTGTGGGCGTCGTTGCTGCTGTTCGGCCTGATCGCGGTGATCATGCCCGAGCAGGATGGCCGCTGGGGCGTGGCGGACCGGATCATGCTCTTCGGGCTCGGCGTCGTCATCGCTGCCCTGGCCTGGCGCTATGCCTCGATCATCGCCATTCCTAGCCGCGAAGGGCTCATGGTCCGCAATCTCGTCCTGACGAGGACCCTGGAGTGGCCCGAGATCGTCGGGATCCAGTTCGGCGGGGGTGAGCCGTGGGTCAGCCTCGATCTCGTCGACGGCGACACCCTCGCCGTCATGGCCATCCAGAAGGCCGACGGTGAGATCTCTGGCCGCGAGGCCTCCCGGCTCGCCGCACTGGTCCAGGCGTTCGGTGAGTTCCGCAAGGGGAACTCGTCATGAGTCGCCAGCCGAGCGCCGAGGAGATGCGCCATGCGCTCGGCCACTTCGCGACGGGCGTTACCGTCGTCACCGGAACGACCCTGGACGGTGACCCGGTGGGCTTCGCGTGCCAGTCGTTCGCCTCGGTGTCGCTGGACCCGCCGCTGGTGCTCTTCTGCGCCGATCACCGCGGTCGTTCCTGGCCGCGCATGCGCGACGCCGGCCTGTTCACCGTCAACGTCCTCCACCATGAGCAGCACGACATCGTGGAGCGCTTCGGGTCGCCGTCCGGCGGCCGGTTCGACGGGCTGGACTGGTATCCCTCAGCGGACGGCGGCCCCAGCCTGGCCGACGCCCTGATGCGGATCCACTGCTCGGTGGAACAGGTGCACGTCGCCGGTGACCACGACGTCGTCATCGGTCGGGCACTCAGCCTCGACGACACGGGTGCTGGCCGCCCGATGCTGTTCTACCGCGGCCAGTTCACCGTCACGGAGAAGACCGCCGAGGCCGAGGGGCCCGACGCCGAGGTCGTCGAGGACTACTGGGGCTGAGCGGGGCCCGCGCCGCCACAACGCTCAGGTTCAGGTGACGCGGCGGAGGTCCGGACGCATCCGCACGACGACGAGGCCCTGCACCACGCCGATGGCAGCGAGCAGGCCCAGACGAGTGACAGCCCTCCGGTGACGTCGCGGACCAGGCCCATGGCAAAGGGGCCGACCGAGGCCATGCTGTAGGAGAAGAGGAAGGCCATGCCGGTGAGCCGCCCGCTCGCCTCCGGCGTCAGCGCGTAGCGGACGAGCAGGACGAGGGCCGAGCGAGAACGCTGCGCCCTGGCCGAGCCCAGCACCACGGCCCACAGCCACGGCGCCGCCAGCGGGTGCCGAGCCAGATGCCGAGGCAGCCGAGGACGCCGAGCGCGGCCGAGACGGCAGCAGCAGCCGCCGCAGGTCGGTGGCCCGGTCGCTGAGCACCGGCCCGAGCAGCCCCGAGACGATCTGTGCCCCGCTGAACACCGCGCCGAGATAGCCGGCCGCGGACCGGTGACCAGCCGTGCTCGACATAGGTCGGCGGCAGCCACGTCACCGCGGAGTAGAAGCACCAGGACTGCAGGGCGAGGTAGCCGGCGACGAGCCATGCCGTGGGGTGTCGCCACGGCAGCCGCCCGCGACCCTCCTCGCCCGGCGTGTGGTGCGGGTTGGCGCGCACGCGTGAACGGGGCCCACGCGAGCGCGCCGACGAGGGCGAGCACCGACCACGAGCGAGCGACGCCTGCCAGGACCCGAGGCGGTCGGCCAACGGCACGGAGACGGCCGACGCGAGCGCCGCTCCGCCCATCATGGCGAGCATGTAGAGCCCCGTGACGAGCCCGGCCCGCTCGGGTGGGAAGAACGTCTTGACGAGGCGGGGCAGCAGCGTGCCCGCCACGGCGATCCCGATGCCGGCCACGAACGTCCCGAGGTAGAGGATCGACGACGTCGTCGCCGACCACCGGCTCGCCGTGCCGACGAGGATGGCGAGGCACCGCGGCGAGGACGGCCGCGACGGCGCCGAGGCGGTGGGCGATCGCGGTCGCGACGGGCGCGAACACGCCCATGCAGAGGACGGGCAGCGTCGTCAGGGCGCCGGCGGCGGCGTGGCTCAGCCCCAGGTCGCGCGAGATGGCGTCGAGCAGGGGCGGCACGCTCGTGATCGCGGTCCGCAGGTTGGCTGCCACGGCGAGGAGCGCGACCGCCATGACCCACACTGGCGGCAGCGGCCTCACCCGCACGCCGACCCCGGCGCCCTCGGTCACGTCGGCTGGTTCCACCCGGCTGACCGTAGACCACGTCTCGTCGTGTCGATGACGAGGTCCGCGCGGGCCCTTGTGTCGTCCGCGGCGAAGATGGCGTCCTCCTGGGCCGCCCAGCGCTGCCAGTGCGGCCGGTACGTCTCGCCGTCGCGCGCGAGCCCGCGTCGCATCCGCAGCATCGGGTCGGCGTCGACGAAGACGCCCACCGCGGCATACGGGCCGGCCGGCCCGACGCTGGAGCCGCAGCCGTCGACGACGAGGAAGTCGGTCGGCTCGAGGACGACCGTGCCGTCCCAGTCGGCCCGCCCCCAGTCCCATTCGGCGTATGCCGCTGGGCTCGCTCGCGAGATCGGCTCGAGGACGCTGCGTGGCGAGGATCTCGGACGACTCAGCCGAGCCCGTCCCAGCCCGGGTAGAGGTGGTCCATGTGGACGATGGCCGGGTGCCGTAGGACCTCAGGTCGGCCGCGACGCCGAGCGCGAGCGTCGTCTTGCCCGCGCCGCTCGGGCCGTCGATGGCGACGACCGATCGTGTCGCCGCACCGGGGCTGGGCGTCCAGGGCCAGCGCGACCGACCGCCTCGACGTGCACCGGCTCGCGCGGGTCCGCGTGATCTGGTCCCACATGGCGCGACCCTACCCGCGATCTACGCTGGCCCCGATTTGAGCAGCATGCCCGTCGCCACCAGCGTCATCGCCTGCCTCGACGTCGACGCGGGCCGGGTCGTCAAGGGCGTCAACTTCGCGAACCTGCGCGACGCCGGGGACCCGGTCGAGCTGGCCAAGCTCTACGACGCGCAGGGCGTCGACGAGCTGACCTTCCTCGACGTCACGGCGAGCAGCGGCGAACCGCGAGACGACCTACGACGTGGTCCGGCGCACCGCGGAGCAGGTCTTCATCCCGCTCACGGTCGGCGGGGGAGTGCGCACCGTCGACGACGTCGACCGGTTGCTTCGGGCCGGAGCCGACAAGGTCGGCGTCAACACCGCCGCGATCGCCCGTCCCGGGCTCATCTCGGAGATCGCGGATCGGTTCGGCGCCCAGGTGCTCGTCCTCTCGGCCGACGTCCGCCGGAGGGTCGGCGACGACCGGTCGCCGGACGGAGGACTTCGTCATGACGACCCACGGCGGCCGCACGCCCGTCGACCTCGACGCCGTCGAGTGGTGCGCCAGGGCCGCGGAGCTCGGCGCCGGTGAGATCCTGCTCAACTCGATGGATGCGGACGGGACCAAGGACGGCTACGACCTCGAGCTGATCCGTCGAGTGCGCGCGGCGGTGGCCGTGCCGGTCGTCGCCAGCGGTGGTGCCGGCCGGGTCGAGCACTTCGCTCCGGCGGTCGAGGCGGGGGCGGACGCCGTCCTGGCGGCGAGTGTGTTCCACTTCGGCGAGCTCACCGTCGGCCAGGTCAAGCAGGCGCTGCGCGAATCCGGAGTCGTCGTCCGCTAGCCGCCCCGCGTCAGTCGAGTGTGCAGCAAACGCCGCCCGCGAGGGACGAGTGACGGGACGGGGTGGTGCGGCTCGTGCATGGGCAGGCTGCCCGAGCAGGTCTGGTCCCGTCATTGCCCCCATCCTGAGCGGCAAGAAGCCATGCACACTCGACGAAAAGGATGGTCGTGCTCGTGCTCAGCCCAGGCCCAGCTTGGACTCGCGGAGCGCAACCACGTCGTCCGCCTTGCCCTCGAACTGCACGTCGGCGTGGTCGCCGCGCCCGTAGGCGAAGAGGACCAGCTCGGCGGGCGCGCCTCGCAACACGACCGTGCCGTGCTCGTCGGGCAGCTTCGCCGAGTGGCGGCCGATACCGGGAGCGACGAGGACGACTCCTGCCTGTGACTTGCGGAACATGAGCCGGGCGATTCTGCGCAGGGCGCCCCACAGGGCGCGTTGCTCGTTGTCCGGGAGGTCCCGAGGAGCCCAGGATGGCTGGGCCCGACGGACGTCCTCGTGGTGGACAAAGAACTCGACGAGATTGGCCAGCTCGTCGACCCGGGGACGCGACATGGGGTTCCAGGCGGGCGCGCCGGCGCGAACCCGGTCCACAAGCGTGTGGTAGTCGCCGTGGGCCAGCTTGTCTCGCTCCCGCTTCAGGCGTCCGCCGAGGAGGGCTACGTAGGCACCGATGCTGAGGTCGGGGCGAGCGTCTCGGACGAAGAGATGGGCCGCGAGGTCTCGCGTGGCCCACCCCTCGCACAGGGTGGGGGCGTTCGGGACCGAGCCGCTCCAGCTCGTCACACAGCTGCTGGCGTTCGGACCAGGCGTGGCGCGTCATGAGCCTCATCCTCTCAGTCCCCGGACCGGCGCGACCAAACCCGGTGGCAGGTACCGCCTGCCCCGACCTAGGGTCGAGGGATGATCGAGCTCGTCCGTCCCACCAGCCTCCTCGCCGAGGCGTGGTGGGCGATGGTGGACGAGTTCGGTGCCGCACCGATCCACGGCTCGGCCTACCGCTCCGACGAGCGAGCCGAGCTCGAGCGGCCCGGCGGGCTCGAGGCGTGGGTGGACCTGCTCGCCTCGTACGAGGTGCCCGGGACACCGCTGCCGGAGGGCTGGGTCCCGGCGTCGTACCGCTGGATCCTCGACGACGAACGGCTCCTCGGGACCATCACGGTGCGGCACCGGCTCAACGAGCTGCTCCTCGTCGTCGGCGGGCACATCGGCTACGCCGTTCGGCCGAGTGCCCGTCGGCGAGGGGTCGCCACAACCGCCCTGCGTCTCGCGCTGGGCATGGCGGCGCGCCTCGGCATCGACCCCGCTCTCGTCACCTGCGAGGACGACAACGTCGCCTCCGCTCGCACGATCGAGGCGAACGCCGGTGTGCTCGAGGACGTTCGTGGCACGAGCCGCCGGTACTGGGTGCCCACGGGCGGTGCTGTCGGTGCTGTCGACGCGGGCGGTGCTGTCGGTCGGGAGCGCCACAGGTGAGCAGCTCGGCTGCAGCGGCGCCGAAGCAGCCTGCCCCGTCGACCCTGCGTGAGGGCCTGGCCGTCGTTCGGCGCGGCATCGCGGGGGAGCCGCGCTGGTTCGCGCTCGCTGTCCTCGGGGCCACCGTCTACGGCGTTATGACGGGCCTGATGGCCTGGGCCATCGGCTGGGTCGTCGACAAGGCCGTTGCGCCCGCGATCGAGGCTCGCCACGTCACAACGAGCCAGCTGTGGTTCATCGGTGGTGTCCTGACCGCAGTCGTCCTCGTCACCGTCATCGGCGTGGTCGGACGCCGCCTCGCCGGCGGCATCGCCATGTACAACCTCGGCGCGAGGTACCGGCGTGATGTCACGCGGCAGTACCTCCGGCTGCCCCTCAGCTGGCACCACCGCCACCCCTCGGGGCAGTTGCTCTCGAACGCCAACGCCGACGTCGAGGCGACGTGGAACATCTTCGCCCCGCTGCCGATGGCGATCGGGGTCATTGTCATGCTCCTCTTCGGCATCGTCCAGATGCTCGTCGTCGACCCGTTCCTCGCCGTCGTCGGCCTGACCGTCTACCCGATGCTCTTCCTCGCCAACGTCGCCTTCCAACGGGCGATGTCCCCGCGGGTGACTCGAGCCCAGCAGCTGCGCGCCGACGTGTCCGAGGTGGCCCACGAGAGCTTCGAGGCCGCTCTGATCGTCAAGTCGCTCGGTCGGGAGGACCACGAGACCGACCGGTTCCGTACCGTGACGTACGCGCTGCGTGACGCCAACATCGAGGTCGGGCGGACCCGGGGCCGCTTCGACCCGGCGGTCGAGGCGATCCCCACGCTCGGCACCCTCGCCGTCCTCTTGATCGGCACACTGCGCGTGCAGCGGCCGGCGAACTCTCGGCCGCGGAGGTCGACCCAGATCGCCTACCTGTTCTCGATCACCGCCTTCCCCGTCCGGGCCCTCGGGTGGGTGCTCGCCGAGCTGCCCCGGGCCGTCGTGGGCTGGAACCGGGTCTCCGCAGTGCTGGATGCCAGCGGCGGCCTGCGGTACGGCGACCGAGCGCTGCCCAGCGGCCGGCCCAGCGCGGTCACGACCGACGACGTGTCCTACGCCTACGAGATCGAGACCGAGGACGGAGGGTCGGGCGTCAACCCGGCCGTCGTCGG
Source organism: uncultured Actinomycetota bacterium (assembly GCA_963826445.1). Taxonomy (GTDB): domain Bacteria; phylum Actinomycetota; class Actinomycetes; order Actinomycetales; family Dermatophilaceae; genus Intrasporangium. The sequence goes on along the minus strand of CAWGXD010000040.1, from coordinate 81,116 downwards.
GATGACCCTCGATCTACCGGCTGGGTCGACCGTCGCTCTCGTCGGTCCCACGGGCAGCGGCAAGTCCACCCTGACGAGCCTGCTCATGCGGCTCGTCGATCCCGACTCAGGGGCCGTGCTCATCGACGACATCGACCTCCGTCAGGTGCGACGCGGCGGCGTCTCCGAGGTCGCGGCCCTCGTCGCGCAGCAGACCTTCATGTTCGACGACACCGTCCGGGGCAACATCACGCTCGGCGCCGACCACGACGACGAGCGCGGTGTGGCGCGCCCTCGAGGTCGCCCAGGGAGCGGCCTTCGTCGGCGGTCTGGCGGAGCGGCTCGACACCCGCGTCGGAGAGCGAGGCGCCAGCCTCTCCGGCGGGCAGCGCCAGCGGATCGCCCTGGCCCGAGCGGTGATCCGCAACCCGCAGCTGCTCATCCTCGATGACGCCACGTCTGCGGTGGACCCATCCGTCGAGCAGGCGATCCTCTCGAGACTGCGGGAGGCCAGCTCCGGCACCACGGTCCTCGTCGTCGCCTACCGGATGGCAACGATCCTGCTCGCCGACGAGGTCGTCTACCTCGAGGAGGGACGCGCCATCGACCACGGGACGCATGCCGAGCTCCTGGGACGGTGCCCCGGCTACGAACGGCTCGTCACGGCCTATGCTCGCGAAGCCGCAGAGCGGGCCGCGACCGCCGCCACCGCCAACCAGGAGGTGGCCCGATGAGCATGCGGTTCGCACCACCTGTCGAGCACCACGGCGTCGCGTCGGGGCGGGAGATGACGACGTGGGGCACCCTCCGGCGCGGCATCCAGCTGTCGCCCGAGCTGGGCAGGGGCATCGGTGTCACCGTGCTGCTCGCCGTCCTCTCGACCCTCGGGACGGGTCCTCGTGCCGTTCGTCGTGCAGCGGATGACCGACGAGGGCATCCTCGCCGACAGGCGGTCCCGACATCGACGTCGTCGCTGGCCTACATCGCGCTCGCGCTCGTCGGGGTCGTCGTGACCGTCGTTGTCGGCCTACTTCGTCAACGTGCGGCTCTTCCGCTCGTCTGAGAACGGCCTGGCGACATTGCGGCTCAAGGCGTTCCGGCACATCCATGACCTCGTCGATGCTGACGCAGAACACGCGAGCGGCGAGGCTCGCTCGTCTCGCGGGTGACGTCCGACGTCGACACGATCTCGATGTTCGTGCAGTTCGGCGGCCTGATGCTCATGATCAACGTCGCGCAGATCACGCTCGCGACGGTCCTCATGGTCGTCTACAGCCCGCTGCTCGGCCTCGTCGTGTGGCTCTGCTTCGTGCCGCTCTTCATCATCATCCGCAGGTTCCAGGGCATCGTCGGCCGCGCCTACACCACGGTGCGCGAGCGGGTCGGCGACATGCTCGGCGCCATCTCCGAGGCCGTCGTCGGCGCCCAGGCGATCCGCGCCTATGGCGTCGAGGACCGCACGGCAGCAGCGCATCGACGCCGCCGTCGAGAGCCACCGCAAGGCGGCGATCGGCGCCCAGGCCCGCTGCCGTCGTCGCCTTCACGTCGGGCCAGCTCGTCTCCGGGCTGACCACTGCCGTCGTCCTCGTCGTGGGCACCGTCCTCGCAGCCAACGGGCGGCTGACCCTGGGGGAGCTGCTCGCCTTCCTCTTCCTCGTCAACCTCTTCACGCATGCCGGTCCAGCAGGCCACCGAGATCCTCAACGAGATGCAGAACGCCGTCGCCGGCTGGCGTCGCGTCATCGGCATCATCGACACCCCGGCCGATGTCGCCGATCCCAGCCGACGCGGCGTGACGCTGCCGCGCGGGCCGATCTCCGTGCGCTTTGACGGGGTCGGCTTCGCCTACCCGGGCGGGGAGCCGGTGCTCCACGACATCGACCTCGCCATTGCCCCACGCAGCCGGGTGGCCATCGTGGGCGAGACCGGCTCGGGCAAGTCGACGCTCGCCAAGCTGCTCACCCGGTTGATGGACCCGACCACGGGGCGCGTCCTCATCGACGAGGTCGACCTACGCACGATCAGCTTCGCGTCGCTGCGACAACGGGTCGTGCTCGTGCCCCAGGAGGGCTTCCTCTTCGACGCCAACCTGCTCGACAACATCCGCTTCGGGAAGCCGGAGGCCGGCGCAGACGACGTCCGCCTCACTCTCAGCGAGCTCGGCCTCGACGCGATGGGTCGCCACGCTGCCGCTCGGCCTCGCCACGGACGTCGGCCAGCGCGGCGAGTCGCTCTCCGCCGGTGAACGCCAGCTCGTCGCCCTCGCGCGCGCCTACCTCGCCGACCCGGACCTGCTCGTCCTCGACGAGGCGACCTCGGCCGTCGACCCGAGCACCGAGGTGCGGCTCCAGCGCGCCCTCGACTCGCTGACGCGGGGTCGCACCTCGATTGCCATCGCGCACCGCCTCTCCACGGCGCAGGCCGCCGACGAGGTCATCGTCGTCGACGCTGGACGCATCGTCGAGCGCGGGCACCACACGGAACTGGTCCGCCTCGGTGGTGTCTACACCAGCCTCCACCAGTCGTGGTCCGCGCAGCAACGGGCCCTGTGACCTGGGGAACCCGGCCGCAGCGCAGACGGCGCAGGCACGTCCCAGCCAGCCCAGCGGCATACGACTCATGGTTTGGCCTGGGTTCAGGGCGTCGGGGCAGAATGTGCCGGTGACCGAGTCGACCAGCACCGAAACCCCCGCGCTCGACCCCGCCATCGCGGCATTGCTGAAGCGCGACGAGCACGGGCTCGTCGCCGCCGTCGTGCAGCAACATGACACCGGCGAGGTCCTCATGGTCGGCTGGATGGACGACGAGGCGCTGCGCCGCACCCTCGCTGACGGGCCGCGTGACGTTCTGGTCGCGCAGCCGTCAGGACGTACTGGCGCAAGGGCGACACGAGCGGTCACGTCCAGTGGGTCCGGGGCGTCCGGCTCGACTGCGACGGGGACGCGCTGCTCGTCCAGGTCGACCAGGTCGGGGCGGCCTGCCACACGGGCGACCGAAGCTGCTTCGATGCCCGCGTCCTGCCCGCGGTGGTCGGGCAGGGCCCGTCTGGACAGTCCGGGGGCTGAGGCCGGTCCCGCATCCCGGATCGCGGGCGGGGCAGGACGCCGGCACCGGGTGCGCGAGAATGGCGGACGTGTCCAACACGACCACGGAGCCGACCAGCGAGCCGACGACCGCGAGTGCCGCGATCCCCTGCGCCCGCCCCGCACGCAGACCTCGACGTGGGGGACGACCTGGCCGAGCCTCGCCGGTCTTCACCGAGCTGGCGCTCGAGCACCGTCGGGTCATCCCCGTCGTGCGGCGCGTCCTCGCCGACGCCGAGACCCCGGTCGGCGTCTACCGCAAGCTCGCCAAGGACGCGCCCGGCACCTTCCTGCTCGAGTCGGCCGAGCACGGCGGCGTCTGGTCGCGCTACTCCATCGTCGGCGCCCGCAGCGCCGCCACCCTGACCGAGCGGGACGGCGAGGCGCACTGGATCGGCGACGCCGCCGGTCGGGCTGCCCACCGACCGGCGACCCGACGGCAGCCGTCCGTGACACCGTCGCCGCGCTCGCCACCCCGCGCACCCCCGGCCTGCCGCCGCTGACCGGCGGCCTCGTCGGCGCCATCACCTACGACGCCGTGCGCCGCTGGGAGAGGGTGCCGGACAGCGGACGGGACGAGCTCGACCTGCCCGAGCTCGCGATGATGCTCGCGACCGACCTCGCCGTCTTCGACCACAGCGACGGCTCGCTGCTGCTCGTCGCCAACGCCGTCAACCACGACGCGACCGACGAGCGCATCGAGGAGGCGTGGGCCGACGCCGTCGCCGGCTCGACCGGATGACCGACGAGCTCGCCGCGCCGGCGCCGAGCACCGTCGCGACGATCGAGCCCATCGCCGAGCCAGCCGACGAGCAGCCACACCCAGGAGCAGTTCGAGGCGATGGTCGAGGAGGCCAAGGAGGCGATCCGGGCGGGCGAGGCCTTCCAGATCGTCGTCTCCCAGCGCTTCACCGTGCCGTGCGAGGCCGACGCGCTCGACGTCTACCGCGCCCTGCGGGTCAGCAACCCGAGCCCGTACATGTACCTGCTGCGGCTGCCGCACCCCGACGGCTCGGCCTACGACATCGTCGGCTCGAGCCCCGAGGCGCTCATCAAGGTGACGGGCCGCCAGGCGATCACCCACCCCATCGCCGGCTCCCGGCCGCGCGGCAAGAGCCCCGACCACGACGCCCACCTCGCCGAGGAGCTGCTCGGCGACGCCAAGGAGCGGGCCGAGCACCTCATGCTCGTCGACCTCGCGCGCAACGACCTCCAGCGGATCTGCCGCGCCGGCACCGTCGACACCGTCGACTTCATGTCGGTGCGCCGCTACAGCCACATCATGCACATCGAGTCGACCGTCGTCGGCGACCTCCGCGACTGACCGCAGCGCCTACGACGCGCTCGTCGCGACCTTCCCGGCCGGCACGCTCAGCGGGGCGCCGAAGCCGCGCGCCATGGCGCTCATCGACGGCTACGAAGGGCGTGCGGCGCGGCCTCTACGGCGGCGTCGTCGGCTACCTCGACTTCGCGGGCGACCTCGACATGGCCATCGCGATCCGCACCGCCCTCATCAAGGACGGCCGCGGCGCACGTCCAGGCCGGGGCGGGGATCGTCGCCGACTCCGTGCCGCACCTCGAGTTCGAGGAGACGGTCAACAAGGCGGCTGCCGCGCTGCGCGCCGTCGCCGCGGCCGCCGGCCTGCGGCCGCGTGGTCGCGCATGAGCGCTCGACCAATGACGCCTCGCCAGCGGCACTGCGCCGCTCGTCGTCCTCGTCCCGCGGCCGTCCTCCTCGCCCTGTCTCACGACGCAGCCTGGGTGCGCGGCGACGACCGGTGACGTGCTGAGCCGGGAGACGGTGGATGTCACCGGAGGCGCGGCCGCTCCCGGGGTCGTCGGACTCGCCGTCGTCTGCGTCGTCGCGCTGCTCGGCCTCATGACCGGGGGGCGCGTCATCCGGGCTGTCTCGGCGGTCGTCCTCGTGCTGGCGGCCGCTCGGCGCGCTGGCCGTGACGCTGCTCGTCGCGCTGCGGCCCGGTCGACGCCGTGGCCGACGCGCTGTCGCCGCGCGAGCTCGCGCGCACGACCGCGCCGGACGCGACCGGCGTCGACGACCGGATGGGGCTGGGCTGCGGTCGTCGCCGCCGTGCGTCCTCGTCTGCGGGACCGTTGTCGCCGCGGTGTCGAGCCGGTCCTGGGCCGGTCTCTCGGCCCGCTACGAGCGGGGCGCACGAAGCCGGCGAGCGGGCCCCGGGGCAGAGTCCGCACGCACGTGGGACGAGCTCAGTCGAGGGCCGTGACCCGACCCTGCGCGACGCGCCCGGACCGAGACCTGACAGAATGACCGACGGCCGGCGCCGCACGGGCGTGGCGACCGGCACGATCGGACCGAGAGAGGACGCCATGGAAGAGCAGCACGAGGACCACGGACACAGCACTGCGGCGTGGACCGGGGTCGGGATCATCCTGCTCGGCACGGCCATCGCGCCGATCGCCGTCGTCATCCCGAGCCTCGCTGCTCGGCATCATCGGCGCGGTCGTCATCGTCGGCGGTGCCGTCGCGCGGCAAGGTCGCTCGTCGATGGCCGGCTACGGCAGCAACGGGCACCACGCGCAGGGCGGGCCTCGGTCGTCGACGCCCCCGACGAGCGCGGCGCCGAGACCGCTCGGCAAGAGCTGAGAGCTGTGCCGACGGTTCTCGACGGGATCATCGAGCGGCGTCCGCGAGGATCTCGCGGCGTCGTCGTGCCGCGCTGCCGCTGCCGCGAGCTCGAGGCGCGAGCCGTGGCCGTCGCGTGCCGCCGACTCGACCCGATGCCGGGCATCCGCTCCGCCGAGGGCGTCGCCGTCATCGCCGAGGTCAAGCGGGCGCAGCCCGAGCAAGGGCGCGCTCGCCGACATCCCCGAGCCCGGCCGTCTGGCCGCGGCCGTATGCCGCCGGGGGAGCGAGCGCGATCAGCGTCCTCACCGAGCAGCGCCGGTTCTCCGGCAGCCTCGCCGACCTCGACGAGGTGCGCGCCGCCGTGCGGACTCCCTTGCTGCGCAAGGACTTCATGGTCGACCCCTACCAGGTGACCGAGGCCCGGGCCCACGGCGCCGACCTCATCCTGCTCATCGTCGCGGCGCTCGACGACGCCCTGCTGCGCGACCTGCACGACCAGGCCCGCGACCTCGGCATGACCGCCGCTCGTCGAGGTGCACGACGCCGCCGAGCTCGACCGGGCCCTCGCGCTCGACCCCGTCCTCGTCGGCGTCAACGCCCGCAACCTCAAGACCCTCGAGGTCGACCCCCGCACCGTGACCGACCTGCTGCCGCGCGTCCCCGACGGCGTCGTCGGCGTCGCCGAGTCGGGCGTCACCGGGCCCGCCGACGTCGCCGACTACGTCCGCGCCGGCGCCGGCGCCGTGCTCGTCGGCGAGGCCCTCGTCACGGACGGCGCCCCGGAGCCGCGACCGCGCGGCCTTCATCGACGCCGCGACGCGGTCCGGGCGCACGGCCCGCCGGCGCGGCAGGAGTGAGCGATGACCACGACATCCAACGTGCCGGCATACGGCCGCTTCGGCGGGTTCGGCGGACGCTACGTCCCCGAGGCGCTCATCCCGGCCCTCGAGCAGCTCGAGGAGGTCTGGCGCAAGGCCGTCGTCGACCCCGAGTTCGTCGGCGAGCTCGAGCGGCTGCAGCGCACCTACACCGGCCGGCCCAGCATCATCACCGAGGTGCCGCGCTTCGCCGAGCACTGTGGCGGCGCCCGGGTCATCCTCAAGCGCGAGGACCTCAACCACACCGGCTCGCACAAGATCAACAACGTGCTCGGCCAGGCGCTGCTCACCAAGCGGATGGGCAAGACCCGCGTCATCGCCGAGACCGGTGCGGGCCAGCACGGCGTCGCCACGGCCACGGCGGCCGCCCTGCTCGGGCTCGAGTGCGTCGTCTACATGGGCCGCAAGGACACCGAGCGCCAGGCCCTCAACGTCGCGCGGATGCGCCTGCTCGGCGCCGAGGTCGTCCCCGTCGACCACGGCAGCCAGACCCTCAAGGACGCCGTCAACGAGGCGTTCCGCGACTGGGTCGCCAACGTCGACGACGACGCACTACGTGCTCGGCACCGTCACCGGGCCGCACCCGTTCCCCGAGATGGTCCGCGACTTCCACCGCGTCATCGGCGTCGAGGCGCGCCAGCAGGTGCTCGACCTCGTCGGGCGCCTGCCCGACGTCGTGCTGCGCCTGCGTCGGCGGCGGCTCCAACGCGATGGGCATCTTCCACCGCTTCATCGACGACGCGATCGGTGCGCCTCGTCGGGCTTCGAGGCCGGCGGCGAGGGCGTCGAGTCCGGCAAGCACGCGGCGCGCTTCTCGGCCGGCATCCCCGGGGTGCTGCACGGCGCCTTCACCTACGTCCTGCAGGACGAGGACGGCCAGACCGTCGAGTCGCACAGCGTCTCGGCCGGTCTCGACTACCCGAGCGTCGGCCCCGAGCACGCCCACCTGCTCGAGTCGGGGCGGGCGGAGTACCGCCCGATCACCGACGTCGAGGCGATGGAGGCCTTCTCGCTGCTCTCCCGCACCGAGGGCATCCTGCCGGCCATCGAGAGCAGCGCACGCCCTCGCCGGCGCGATGCAGGTCGGGCGCGAGCTCGGCCCCGACGCCGTCCTCCTCGTCAACCTCTCGGGCCGCGGCGACAAGGACGTCCACACGGCCGCGCAGTGGTTCGGCCTCATCGACGACGCACGCCGAACGCGCCGCCCGACGAGCCCGGCGCCAAGGGCATGGGGGAGCAGCTGTGAGCGTCGGCCCCATCATCGAGGCGTGCCGCGCCGAGGGCCGCGCCGCGCTCATCGGCTACCTCCCCGTCGGCTTCCCGACGGTCGACGGCTCGATCGAGGCGATGGAGGTCCTCGTCGATCGCGGCGTCGACATCATCGAGATCGGCGTGCCCTACAGCGACCCCGTCATGGACGGCCCGGTCATCCAGGATGCCGCCGTCCGGGCCCTCGAGGGCGGCGTGCGGCTGCAGCGACATCTTCGACGGCGGCGCGCGGCGTCACCGCAGCCGGCGCAGGAGCGCTCGTCATGACGTACTGGAACCCGGTCCTGCGCTACGGGGTCGACCGGTTCGCCGCCGACCTCGCCGCCGCCGGTGGCGCCGGGCTCATCACGCCCGACCTCATCCCCGACGAGGCGGGCGACTGGATCGCGGCGGCCGACGCCGCACGACCTCGACAAGGTCTTCCTCGTCGCGCCGAGCTCGACCCCCGAGCGGCTCGCCGAGGTCACCTCGCACTGCCGCGGCTTCGTCTACGCGACGGCCGTCATGGGCGTCACGGGCGCGCGGGCCAGCGTCGGCGAGGCGGCCGACGGACCTCGTGTCGCGCACCCGCGGCGATCACCGACCTGCCGGTCTGCGTCGGGCTCGGCGTCTCGACCGGGCGACCAGGCCGCCGAGGTCGGCCGATTCGCCGACGGTGTCATCGTGGGCTCCGCGCTCGTGCGCTGCCTCGCCGAGGCTGCCACGCCGCGGGACGGGCTCGAGGCCCTCGGCGCCCTCGCCCGCGAACTCGCCGACGGCGTACGGAGGGGACGCGCGTGAGCCAGCTCAGCGGCATACCTCGCCTGAGCTCTTGCCGGTCCGAGATCCCGTCGCCGACACAGTCGGCGTCTGGCACCTCGGGCCGCTGCCGATCCGCGGCCTACGCGATGTGCATCCTCGCCGGCATCGTCGTCGCGGTCTGGCTCACGCAGCGCCGGCTGGCGCGCCCGGGGCGTACCGCTCGGTGCGGCCATCGACATCTCCGCGTGGGCCGTGCCCTTCGGCATCGTCGGCGGGCGGCTCTACCACGTCATCACCGACGCCCAGCCCTACTTCGGCGCGGGCGGCAACCCGTGGACGGCGCTTCGCGATCTACGAGGGCGGCCTCGGCATCTGGGGCGCCATCGCGCTCGGCGCCGTCGGCGCCTGGATCGGCTGCCGCAGATACGGCGTCGCCTTCCGCGACTTCGTCGACGCGGCGGCGCCCGGGCGTGGCGATCGCCCAGGCGATGGGCCGCTTCGGCAACTGGTTCAACAACGAGATGCTACGGCGCGCCGACCGACCTGCCGTGGCGGCTCAAGGTCTACGAGTTGGACCATCCGCTCGGCCGCGCGGTCGTCGACGCCGCACGGCAACCCCGTCGTCAAGGGCTACTTCCACCCCACGTTCCTCTACGAGGCGCTGTGGTGCCTCGCCCTCGCCGCCTTCCTCGATCTGGCTGGGCCGGCGCTCGACCGCTGCAAGCCGGGCAGGTCTTCGCCGCCTACGTCATGGGCTACCCCATCGGCCGGATCGTCGTCGAGAACATGCGCACCGACCCGGCCAACCACATCCTCGGCCAGCGGGTCAACACCTGGATCTCGATCCTCGTGTTCCTCCTCGGCCTCTGGCTGTGGCGCTGGTTCGGCCGTCGGGCCGACGCGCCAGCCGTCCCGGGGGTAGGCGCACCGGGGTCACCGGTCGACGAGGCGGACAGGGCGGACACGGCGGACATGGCGGAGGAGACCGACCAGCCCGACGACACCGATCAGGCGGTCGACAGCGTCTCACCATCCGAAACGCCTCGTATCAAAGAGTAGGACACGCCGGAGCGGGCAGTATTCGTTCTCTGCACACGCCTGTGGCCAGTGCCGTCCACATGCCCTCAGTCGCCAGGCTCAGGGGATCGACCAACTGGTAAGGACGGTGAAGATGTCGCCGCACACCCGCACCCGTGGCCTCTTCAGCGCCCACCCGGAGACTCCGGGCTCTACCGCCGCGAGTTCGAGCACGACGCGTGCGGCGTGGCCCTCATCGCGACGATGCGGGGATCGGCGGGCCACGACATCGTCGACCACGCCCTCACCGCGCTGCGCAACCTCGACCACCGCGGTGCCACCGGCGCCGACCCGCTCGTCGGTGACGGGGCGGGGATCCTCACGCAGATCCCCGACGCGTTCTTCCGCGGGACCGTCCCGTTCACGCTGCCCAACTGCGGGGCGTATGCCGCTGGGCTCGCCTTCCTGCCCACGGACCCGATCGCGCGCGCCGCGGCCAAGGCCGCGGATCGAGGAGATCGCGGCGGCGGAGAACCTCAAGGTGCTCGGCTGGCGCGAGGTGCCCGTGGAGGCCGACCTCGTCGGCAAGCCGCGGCGCGCGACTGCATGCCGCACTTCGAGCAGCTCTTCGTCAGCTCGGCCGATCGGGCGCCAGGTCGCGCTCGGCCTCGACCGGCTCGCCTTCTGCCTGCGCAAGCGCGCCGAGCACGAGGTCGACGTCTACTTCGCCTCGCTCTCGTCCCGCACCATCGTCTACAAGGGCATGCTGACGACGGGCCAGCTCGAGCCGTTCTTCCCGGACCTGTCCGACCCGCGCTTCGCGACCGAGCTCGCGCTCGTGCACTCGCGGTTCTCGACCAACACGTTCCCGTCGTGGCCGCTCGCGCACCCCTACCGTCTCATCGCCCACAACGGCGAGATCAACACCGTCAAGGGCAACCGCAACTGGATGCACGCCCGCGAGAGCCTGCTGACCTCCGACATCATCCCGGGCGACCTCGAGCGGCTCTTCCCGATCTGCACACCGGAGGCGTCCGACTCGGCGAGCTTCGACGAGGTGCTCGAGCTGCTCCACCTCGGCGGCCGCTCGCTGCCGCACGCCGTCCTCATGATGATCCCCGAGGCGTGGGAGAACCACGCGCCGATGGACCCGGCGCGCAAGGCGTTCTACGAGTTCCACTCGACCTTCATGGAGCCGTGGGACGGCCCGGCCAACGTCTGCTTCACCGACGGCACCCTCGTCGGCGCCGTGCTCGACCGCAACGGCCTGCGTCCCGGGCCGCTACACCGTCACCGACGACGGGCTCGTCGTCCTCGCGTCCGAGTCCGGCGTCCTCGAGCTCGACCCCGCGACGATCGTCCAGCGGGGACGCCTCCAGCCCGGCAAGATGTTCCTCGTCGACACCGAGCACGGCCGCATCGTCAGCGACGAGGAGATCAAGTGCCAGCTCGCGGCGGCGCAAGCCCTACGCCGAGTGGCTGCACGCCGGCCTGATCCGCCTCGAGGACCTGCCCGAGCGCGAGCACATCGTGCACACGGCGGCCTCGGTCGCGCGCCGCCAGCAGACCTTCGGCTACACGGCCGAGGAGCTGCGCATCCTGCCTGACGCCGATGGCCAGGTCGGGCGCCGAGGCGCTCGGCTCGATGGGCACCGACACGCCGATCGCCGTGCTGTCGTCCCGCCCGCGGCTGCTCTTCGACTACTTCACCCAGCTCTTCGCGCAGGTGACCAACCCGCCGCTCGACGCGATCCGCGAGGAGCTCGTCACCTCGCTCGGCACGTACGATGGGCCCCGAGGGCAACGCCCTGTCGGCATCGCCGGCGCACGCCCGCCAGATCGTCCTCGACTTCCCGGTCATCGACAACGACGAGCTCGCCAAGATCGTGCACGTCAACGCCGACGGCGACCTGCCCGGCTACGCGACCCACGTCGTCCGCGGCCTCTACGACGTGACCGGCGGAGCGGCCGCGATGCGCGACCGGCTCGAGGAGATCTTCGCCGAGGTCTCGCAGGCGATCTCGCGCGGCGCCCGCTTCGTCGTGCTCTCCGACCGCGACTCGGGCCGCGACCTCGCTCCCATCCCGTCGCTGCTGCTCACCGCTGCCGTCCACCACCACCTCATCCGCGAGAAGACACGCACCCAGGTCGGCCTGCTCGTCGAGGCCGGTGACGTGCGCGAGGTCCACCACGTGGCGCTGCTCATCGGCTATCGGGGCAGCGGCGGTCAACCCGTACCTCGCGATGGAGACCGTCGAGGACCTCGTCCGGTCCGGCGAGCATCGAGGGCGTCGACGCCCGAGAAGGCCGTCAAGAACCTCATCAAGGCGCTCGGCAAGGGTGTGCTCAAGGTGATGTCCAAGATGGGCATCTCCACGGTCGCGTCCTACCGCGGCGCCCAGGTCTTCGAGGCCATCGGCCTGGCCCAGGACGCTCGTCGACCGCTACTTCACCGGCACCGTGTCGCAGCTCGGCGGTGTCGGGCTCGACGTCATCGCCAGGGAGACGGCCGAGCGCCACGCCACGGCCTACCCGCCCGACGGGGTGCACCAGGCCGCACCGCGTGCTCGAGGTCGGCGGGGAGTACCAGTGGCGGCGCGAGGGGGAGCCGCACCTGTTCGACCCCGAGACGGTCTTCCGCCTGCAGCACTCGACGCGGCAGCGCCGCTACGACATCTTCAAGCAGTACACCGGACGCATCGACGACCAGACGGCGCGGCTGATGACGCTTGCGTGGTCTCATGGCGTTCAAGTCGGCGGGTGTCACCGGCCGCCTACCCGTGCCGATCGACGAGGTAGAGCCGGTCAGCGAGATCGTCAAACGGTTCAACACGGGTGCGATGAGCTACGGCTCGATCTCCCAGGAGGCGCACGAGACCTTGGCGGTGGCGATGAACCGGCTCGGCGGACGCTCCAACACCGGCGAGGGCGGCGAGGACATCGACCGGCTCCTCGACCCCGAGCGGCGATCGGCCGTCAAGCAGGTGGCGTCCGGGCGGTTCGGTGTCACCAGCCTCTACCTGACCCACTCGGACGACATCCAGATCAAGATGGCCCAGGGCGCCAAGCCCGGGGAGGGCGGTCAGCTGCCCGGCCACAAGGTCTACCCCTGGGTGGCCAAGACCCGGCACTCCACTCCCGGCGTGGGCCTCATCTCGCCGCCGCCCCACCACGACATCTACTCGATCGAGGACCTTGCCCAGCTGATCCACGACCTCAAGAACGCCAACCCGTCCGCGCGGATCCACGTCAAGCTGGTCGCGGAGGTCGGGGTCGGGACGGTAGCCGCTGGGGTGTCCAAGGCCCACGCCGACGTCGTGCTCATCTCGGGTCATGACGGCGGCACGGGCGCATCGCCGCTCACGTCGCTCAAGCACGCGGGAGCCCCGTGGGAGCTCGGCCTCGCCGAGGCGCAGCAGACGCTCGTGCTCAACGGTCTGCGCGACCGCATCGTCGTGCAGGTCGACGGCCAGCTCAAGACGGGGCGCGACGTCGTCGTCGCGGCCCTCCTCGGGGCGGAGGAGTTCGGGTTCGCCACGGCGCCGCTCGTCGTCTCGGGCTGCATCATGATGCGGGTCTGCCACCTCGACACGTGTCCGGTCGGCATCGCCACGCAGAACCCGGAGCTGCGCGCGCGCTTCACGGGCAAGCCGGAGTTCGTCGAGACCTTCTTCGAGTACGTCGCCGAGGAGGTCCGAGAGCACCTCGCCGCCGCTCGGGTTCCGGTCGATCGAGGAGGCCGTCGGCCAGGTCGGCAGCCTCGACCTCGACAAGGCGATCGCGCACTGGAAGGCGTCCGGGCTCGACCTCGCGCCGATCCTGGCGGTCGCCGACAACCCCACCGGCGGGACGTTGCACCAGACGACGGCGCAGGACCACGCCCTCGACAAGGCACTCGACAACGAGCTGATCACCCGGGCGCTGCCGGCGATCGAGAGCGGCGAGCAGGTCCGCAGCGAGATCGCGGTGCCGCAACGTCAACCGAACCGTCGGCACGATGCTCGGCCACCACGTGACCAGAGCACATCCCCACGGCCTCGCCGGACAACACGATCGAGCTGACCATGGCCGGGTCCGGCGGCCAGTCATTCGGTGCGTTCCTCCCCGCCGGGGTGACGTTGCGCCTCTTCGGCGACGCCAACGACTACGTCGGCAAGGGCCTCTCCGGCGGTCGGATCGTCGTGCCGCCCGCATCACGCGGCCAAGCTCATCGCCGAGGAGAACGTCATCGCCGGCAACGTCATCGGCTATGGCGCGCACCGCCGGCGAGCTCTTCCTCCGAGGGGTCGTCGGGGAGCGCTTCTGCGTCCGCAACTCCGGTGCTGACTGCCGTCGTCGAGGGCGTCGGCGACCACGGGTGCGAGTACATGACCGGGGGCACCGTCCGTCATCCTCGGCCCGACCGGCCGCAACTTCGCGGCCGGCATGTCCGGCGGCGTTGCCTACGTCCTCGACCTGCGACCCGAGCTCGTCAACATCGAGCTGGTCGACCTCTCGCGCCTGCGGCCGGATGACGAGACGACCGTCCGGCGAGCTCCTGACGGACCACGTCGCCGTGGACCGAGTCGCCCGTCGCCCAAGCCCTGCTCGATGACTGGGACAGCGCCCCCGAGCGGTTCACCCTCGTCCTCCCGCGTGACTACCAACGAGTTCTCGACGTCCGGGCCGAGGCGGTCGCGGAGGGCCTCGACGTCGACGGCCCGGACGTGTGGAACCGGATCATGGAGGCTTCCCATGGCTGACCCGCAAGGCTTCCTCACCACGACGCGAGCGCGAGCTCCCCGCCCGCCGTCCGGTCCCGGTGCGCATCCGCGACTGGAAGGAGGTCTACGAGGAGCAGGAGCTCGGCCAGCTCCAGCGACAGGCCGGTCGGTGCATGGACTGCGGAATCCCGTTCTGCCATCAGGGCTGCCCGCTCGGCAACCTCATCCCGGAGTGGAACACGCTCGCCTGGCGCGGTGACTGGGCCGACGCCATCGAGCGGCTGCACGCGACGAACAACTTCCCGGAGTTCACCGGCCGACTCTGCCCCGCCCCGTGCGAGACGGCCTGCGTGCTCGGCATCAACCAGCCGGCCGTGACCATCAAGCAGGTCGAGGTGACGACGATCGAGCAGGCGTTCGACCGCGGACTCGTCCGGCCCATGCCGCCGGAGCGACTCTCCGGCAAGACCGTCGCCGTCGTCGGCTCCGGGTCCCGCCGGTCTCGCCGCCGCCCAGCAGCTGACCCGCGCCGGACACACCGTCGCCGTCTTCGAGCGCGCCGACAAGCCCGGTGGACTCCTCCGCTACGGCATCCCGGAGTTCAAGATGGAGAAGTCGGTGCTCGACCGGCGCCTCGAGCCAGATGAAGGCCGAGGGCACCCGCTTCCGCAACGGCATCGACGTCGGCGTCGACATCACGGGCCGGCAGCTGCGCGACCGCTACGACGCCGTCGTCCTCGCCCTCGGGGCGACGGTGCCGCGCGACCTCGACGCACCGGGCCGCGGGCTGCGGCGGCATCCACCAGGCGATGGAGTACCTCCCGCAGGGCAACCGCGCCGCGCTGGGCGAGCAGGTCGAGGACCAGATCCTCGCCACCGGCAAGCACGTCGTCGTCATCGGTGGCGGCGACACCGGAGCCGACTGCATCGGCACCGCGCACCGGCAGGGCGCCGCCTCGGTGACGAGCCTCGAGATCATGCCGCAGCCGGGTGACGACCGCCCGGCGAACCAGCCGTGGCCGACCTACCCGATGCTCTACCGCGTCGCCAGCGCCCACGAGGAGGGTGGGCGAGCGCATCTACGCCGTGAGCACGACGGAGTTCGTCGGGGACGACGAGGGCAACGTCGCGGCCCTGCGGCTCGCCGAGGTGGAGTTCGTCAGACGGTCGACCCCACCCCCAAGGCCGGGCACCGAGCGCGAGATCCCGGCGCAGCTCGTCCTGTTCGCGATGGGCTTCCTCGGTCCGCAGGGTCCCGGGCGTCGTCGAGCAGCTCGGCGTCGAGCTCGACGAGCGCATCAACGTCCGGCGCGACAAGAACTTCATGAGCTCGGTCCCCGGCGTCTTCGTCGCCGGCGACGCGGGTCGCGGCCAGTCGCTCATCGTGTGGGCCATCGCCGAGGGTCGGGCGGCCGCCGCCGGAGTCGACGCCTGGCTCACCGGCTCGAGCTCCCTGCCGCGTCCGATCGCCCCGACCGACCGGCCCCTCGCGGTCTGAGGGTCGAGCGTGAGCGAGCTCAGCGGCATACGACCTGTTCGTATGCCGCTGAGCTCCGTCCGCGGGTACCCGCTGTCCCAGCCCTCCGCACTCGTCCAAGGGGTGAACCCCGCCACGGTGACCCACGTCACAGCACCCATAAGGTTGAAGTCATGCGCCGCGCCAAGATCGTCTGCACGATCGGACCCAAGACCTCGTCCCCCCAGCAGCTCCGAGCCCTCGTCGACGCGGGCATGGACGTCGCCCGGCTCAACCTCTCGCACGGGGACCACTCCGTGCACGAGCAGGTGTACCGGGACGTGCGGGCCGCGAGTGACGCCTCGGGCCGCGCCGTCGGCATCCTCGTCGACCTCCAGGGCCCCAAGATCCGGACCGGGCGGTTCTCGGACGGCCCGTCACCCTCGCGCCGGGCCAGCGCTTCACCATCACGACCCGCGACGTCGAAGGCGACGACACGGATGGTCGGCACGACCTATGCCGGCCTGCCCGGGGACGTCCGGCCCGGGCGACGTCCTGCTCATCGACGACGGCAAGGTCATGCTTCGCGCGGTCGAGGTCACCGAGACCGACATCATCACCGAGACCGTCATCGGCGGTGCGGTCTCGCAACAACAAGGGCATCAACCTGCCCGGGGTCGCGGTGAGCGTGCCCGCGCTGTCGGAGAAGGACCGCGACGACCTCCGCTTCGCCATGAGCCTCGGCGTCGACATGATCGCCCTGTCCTTCGTGCGCTCCGCCGAGCGACATCACCGACGTCCACGAGATCATGGACGAGTTCGGCTACCGCGTCCCCGTCATCGCCAAGATCGAGAAGCCGCAGGCGGTCGACAACCTCGAGGGCATCGTCGCAGGCCTTCGACGGCATCATGGTCGCCCGGGGAGACCTCGGCGTCGAGATGCCGCTCGAGGACGTGCCCATCGTCCAGAAGCGCGCCTCGAGCTCGCGCGGCGGGAGGCCAAGCCGGTCATCGTCGCGACCCAGGTGCTCGAGTCGATGATCGAGAACCCGAGGCCGACGCGGGCCGAGGCCTCCGACGCCGCCAACGCCGTGCTCGACGGTGCCGACGCGCATCATGCTCTCCGGCGAGACGTCGGTCGGGTGCCTGGCCGATCGAGGCCGTCACGACGCATGGCGCGCATCATCGAGTCAACCGAGCAGCACGGCTTCGACAAGATCGTCGCCGGTGCGCGCCTCGATCACAACAGCGGCGGGCGCGGTCACCAAGGCGGCCGTGGAGATCGGCGACGTCGTCGGCGCCAAGTTCCTCATCACCTTCACCGAGACGGGAGGCTCGGCGCGCGGCCATGGCGCGCCTGCGCCCCGATCGGCCGATGCTGGCCTTCACGTCGCAGCAGCGCACCCGGTCGCAGCTCGCCCTGGTCTGGGGGATCGAGACCTATCTCGTGCCCCGGATGTAGCACACCGACCAGTTCGCGATGCAGGTCGACCTCAACCTCATCCCCGAAGGCCGCGTCGCAGATGGCGACCGCGTCGTCATCGTCGCTGGGTCGCCGCCCGGCATCCCCGGTTCGACGAACGCCCTTCGAGTCCATCGGATCGGCGACGCGGTCAACCGGGCGGCGCCGGCGTACAACCCCGACGAGGTCACCGCCTGAACGGCTGTGAAGGCCGGGGCCGGTATGCTGGCCCGGCACCTCTGCCGGGGTGGTGGAATGGCAGACACGGAGCACTCAAAATGCTTTGGCCGCAAGGTCGTGCGGGTTCAAGTCCCGCTCCCGGCACACAGATAGGGTTTGACCCGTGAGCACAGAGCAGAGCACCACCCGGGACAACCACGCCGGCGACCGCGGGGCCACCCGCGTCCTCGTCGCGGAGGACGAGGCCCTGATTCGCCTCGACCTCGTCGAGATGCTCGGCGAGCAGGGCTACGAGGTCGTCGGCCAGGCGAGCAACGGCGAGCAGGCAGTCGAGCTCGCCAAGGAGCTCCGGCCGGACGTCGTCATCATGGACGTCAAGATGCCGGTCCTCGACGGGCTCTCCGCTGCCGAGCAGCTCCACGAGGCCAAGGTGTGCCCGGTCATCATGCTGACGGCATTCAGCCAGACCGAGCTCGTCGAGCGCGCCCGGGACGCCGGGGTGATGGCCTACATCGTCAAGCCGTTCACGGCCGACGACCTGCGGCCGGCCATCGACATCGCCCACTCGAGGTGGCTCGAGCTGACAGCTCTGGAGGCGGAGGTCGCCGATCTGGGGGAGCGGCTCGAGACGCGCAAGCTCGTCGACCGTGCCAAGGGCGTGCTCATGACGCAGCTGAAGCTGTCGGAGGCGGACGCGTTCCGCTGGATCCAGAAGACCGCCATGGACCGCCGCCTCGGGATGAAGGAGGTTGCGGAGGCGGTCATCAACGGCTTCCCGACGAACTGAGCGACAGGCGTCCGGTGAGCGGATACGCCACCGGGATGAGGTCCTCAGGTCACGACACGGTCACCGATCCGGCCAAGAGGGGTGACGTGGCGCCGCGATGGCTCTAATGTCCTCCTCAGCCCCTCGACCGAGGGATGTGTGACATCAGGAGGACAAGCAGTGCGTTCCCACATGAAGTTCGCGGTGCCCATCGTGGTCGCCGCTCTGGCCCTGAGCGCCTGTGGCACTCGCGGCGCCGAGTCCAACGCCGGCTCGACCGGTGGTGCCAAGAAGACCGTCAAGATCGGTGTCATCGCGCCGCTCTCCGGTGACCTCTCCGCGCTCGGCAAGGGCATCCAGCACTCGGTCGAACTCGCAGTGATGCAGGCCAACAAGGAGAACGCGATCCCCGGCTGGGAGATCAAGGTCGAGCCCGTGGACGACGAGGGCAAGGCGGACGTCGGCAAGAACGGCGCCACGAAGCTCGCCGCGGACGACCAGGTCGCCGGTGTCGTGGGCAACCTCAACTCCAGCGTGTCGCAGCAGACCCAGCCGGTCTTCGCGGCCGCCAACATCGTGCAGGTCTCGCCGGCCAACACCGGCCCGTCGCTCACCCGCGGCGCGGACGGCAAGACCCGTCCGTACAAGACCTTCTTCCGTACGTGCACGACCGACATCACGCAGGGCGCATTCGCCGCGAAGTTCCTGCTCGACCAGGGCATCAAGTCGGTCGCCACCATCCACGACAAGAAGACCTACGGCCAGGGCCTGGTCCAGTACTTCACCGAGGCCTTCAAGGCCGGCGGCGGCACCATCGTGGCCGCCGAGACGATCAACCCGGACGAGTCGAACTACGGCCCGGTCGTCTCCAAGGTCAAGCCGTCCAACCCCGGTGCGGTCTACTACGGCGGTGAGTACCCGCAGGCCGGGCCGCTCTCGCAGCA
Source organism: uncultured Actinomycetota bacterium (assembly GCA_963826445.1). Lineage (GTDB taxonomy): Bacteria > Actinomycetota > Actinomycetes > Actinomycetales > Dermatophilaceae > Intrasporangium. The sequence continues at coordinate 62,033 of CAWGXD010000040.1, read as the reverse complement.
GATGAAGGCCGCGGGCCTCAACGTCCCGCTCATGGGTGGCGACGGCATCTTCGACCCGACCTACATCAAGCTCGCCGGGGCGACCTCCAACGGAGACTTGGCGACCTCCGTCGGTGAGCCGACCGAGAACAGCGACGCCGGGAAGAAGTTCCTCGCCGACTACGAGGCCGCGAACTTCGCTGAGCCAGCGGCCGCCTACGGTGGCTACTCCTACGACGCCGCGAAGGCGATCATCGAGGGCCTCAAGGTCGCCCTCAAGGATGCGTCCGACGTCAAGAACCAGCGCCAGGCGATCATCGACGCGGTCGGCAAGGTCTCGTTCGCCGGTGTGACGGGCCAGGTTGGCTTCGACGAGTTCGGCGACACGAAGGTCAAGGTCATCTCGGGTTACAAGGTGGAGAACGGCAAGTGGGTCTTCGTCAAGTCGGAGAACCTCGCCTGATCCGGATCATCAACTGACAGAGTTCGGCCAGGGGCGGGCACTACCGTCCCTGGCCGAACTCGTCGACATCGAAAGGTGGTTCCGGCAAACATGACCGAATTGCTACAGCAGCTGGTCAATGGCCTGACCCTCGGCTCGCTCTATGCCCTGATCGCGGTCGGGTACACCGTGGTCTACGGCATCATCCAGCTCATCAACTTCGCCCACGGCGAGATCTTCATGATCGGGGCCTTCGGCGCCCTGGCCACATGGACCCTGCTCTTCGAGGGCACAACCGCCCTCTGGGTGCTGCCCATCATGCTCCTCGGTGCCATCATCGTCTCGGTGACGACGGCCGTGGCGATGGAGCGTTTCGCCTACCGTCCCCTGCGCGGGGCGCCGCGACTTGCCCCGCTCATCACCGCGATCGGTATCTCCGTGGCCCTCCAGGAGGCGGTCCGCCTCTTCTACCCCGGCGCGAAGAGCAAGATCCCGTTCCCGCAGATCGACGTGGTGACGGGTCCCGCGCTCACCTTCGGTGGGGTCACCGTGCAGCGTGCCGCGGTCTTCACGGTCGGCGCGCTCTTGATGTCGGCGGCGTTCCTCTGGTGGTTCATCAACAGGACCAGGTCGGGACAGGGGATGCAGGCGGTCTCAGAGGACCCCGACACCGCGCGCCTCATGGGTGTCAACGTGGACCGAATCATCGTGATCGCGTTCGCCATCGGCGCTCTCCTCGCCGCCGTCGCCGGCGTCGCACAGGGACTGCTCAACGCGAACATCGACTTCCGGATGGGCTTCCTCGCCGGCCTCAAGGCCTTCACCGCCGCCGTGCTCGGTGGCATCGGCAACATCGCGGGCGCCGTTGTCGGCGGTCTCGTCCTCGGTGTCGCCGAGGCCCTGGCCGTCGGCTTCATCCCGGGTCAGTTCGGCGGGTCGGCCTGGAAGGACGTCTGGGCCTTCGTGCTGCTCATCGTCGTCCTCGTCTTCCGGCCCCAGGGCATTCTCGGCGCAAGGGTGGTGGACCGCGCATGACCATCGACACCGACATCGAAGAAGCGCACGACGACACGGAGCGGATCAGTCTCTGGGATCGCGTCGGTCGACCGGTCGCCCCCTTCGCGTGGCCCCTCACACTGGCGGGTGCGGTCGTCCTCGGCGCAGGTTGCTTCTTCTCGTGGAGCTACACCAGCGACGTCCTCGGCGACCTGTCGATCGACTTCTATCCCGGCGCCGTCCAGATCCTGATGATCATCACCGCCGTGCTGGCGGTGCTCTTCGCCCTGATGTACCGGGGCCCGTTGAGCCACGTTGGCGAGTGGCTGAGCTCGGCAATTGCGCTGCGCACCCTCGGACTCGGGAGCGCCATCTTCATGGCGCTCGTCATCGCGCTCATCGCGATCCAGTCCGGTGGTCTGGTCAACGTCATGCCGGGTGCCTGGGTCTCCTTCGCCGGGGCCGTCATCCTTCTCCTCGGCTCGGCCGGCCTGACGCCCCGGGCCCACCGCGACCCGCTGCACGCGAGCCTTCCGTCGTGGGTCGAGATCCTCACCATCGTCGTGCTGCTGGCCATCGTCCTCTTTGGGGCTGCCTACGTCCTGGGCATCGACGACGGGACGGTCTTCTCGCTCGTCGTCCTGTTCGTGGGCATCATCAGCCTGGCCCTCGCCAGAGCCGGGTTCTTCACTTGGGTCGGCATCATCGCGCAGACGCATCGGCGCGTCCTCCTGCTCGGCGCTGTCGCCGTGGCGCTCTTGTTCCCGTTCACCCAGGGTGGCTCGGATGCGAACATGTCGATCGCCACCCAGGTGCTGATCTTCGCGGCCACGGCCCTTGGCCTCAACATCGTCGTCGGTCTCGCCGGCCTGCTCGACCTCGGCTACATCGCCTTCCTGGGCGCCGGAGCCTACGTCGGCGCGACCATGTCCTACTCGACCTTCGCCACGATCGGATGGAAGCCGCCGTTCCTCGTCGTGATGCTCATCGGTGGTTGCGTGTCGGCGACTCTCGGCCTGATCATCGGCTCACCGACCTTGCGAGTCTCTGGTGACTACCTCGCCATCGTCACGCTGGCCTTCGGTGAGATCTTCCGACTCTCGATGGGCAACCTCGACGGCCAGGACGGTCCGAAACTGACCAACGGTCCCAACGGCATCCCCGCCATCCCGGACCTCGAGATCGGTTCGTTCAACTTCGGAGAGACGCACGATGTCCTCGGCATCACCCTGGGCCGCTTCGCGAACTACTACTTCGCGCTCCTGGTGTTGCTCGCGTTCGTCATCACCGTCTTCACGCGGCTCAACGACAGCCGCATCGGTCGAGGCTGGATCGCGATCCGTGAGGATGAGAAGGCGGCCGAGGCCATGGGGGTCAACACCTTCGCCCTCAAGCTTTTCGCCTTCGCCGGAGGTGCCTTCCTCGCTGGACTGGCGGGCACGATCAAGGCCCACCACGACGTGTCGGTCACCCCGGACCAGTTCATCTTCCTCGAGTCGGCCTTCCTGCTAGCGGCAGTCGTCCTCGGCGGCATGGGCACGGTCGCCGGAGTACTCATCGGCGCCACGATCCTCAAGCTGCTCCCCGAGAAGCTCCGCTTCGTCGCCGACTACCGGCTGCTCATCTTCGGCCTGCTGCTCGTCGTCATGATGCGCTTCCGGCCGGAGGGCATCATCGCGAGCAAGCGGCGTCAGCTCGAGTTCCACGATGAGGATGAGGAGCTCGCCACCCGCATCGAGGAAGTCCACCTCGTCGAGGAACAGGAGGCCAAGGCATGACCGCCGTCGACGAGATCACGCCCACCGACCGCACGGCGGGAACGCCCGTGCTCGAGGCGACCGGGGTCACGATGCGTTTCGGCGGCCTCACCGCCGTCAACGACGTCGCGATGCATGTCCAGGAAGGCGAGATCGTCGGTCTGATCGGCCCCAACGGCGCCGGCAAGACGACCTTCTTCAACTGCCTCACGGGCCTGTACAAGCCCACCGAGGGACGGGTTCGCCTGCTCGGCACCGACCTGCCGCCCAAGCCCCGGGCCGTCGTCAAGGCCGGGATGGCGAGGACGTTCCAGAACATCCGTCTCTTCGGCAACATGACCGCTCTCGAGAACGTCATGGTGGGGCGGTACTGCCGGACCAGTTCCATGGCGTTCACCTCGATCGTCCGCGGCCCCAAGTTCCGGCGTGAGGAGCGGGAGTCGCGGGAGCGAGCCCAGGAACTGTTGGAGTTCGTCGGACTCGGCAAGTCGACCGAGCACCTGGCCCGCAACATGCCCTACGGGGACCAGCGACGCCTCGAGATCGCCCGCGCTCTGGCCACCGACCCGAAGCTCCTCCTCCTGGACGAGCCAACCGCCGGCATGAACCCCAAGGAGACGCAGCAGGCGAGCGACCTGATCTTCCGGATCCGCGACAGCGGACTGGCGGTCGTCGTCATCGAGCACGACATGCGCTTCATCTTCAACCTCTGCGACCGGGTGCTCTGTCTCGTCCGCGGGGAGGTCCTCGTCGAGGGGACCCCGGACGAGGTGCAGTCCGACCCCAGGGTCATCGAGGCCTATATCGGCAGCGCCGCAGACGACGAGGAGGAGGCGGAGTGAGCGCCATGCTCGAGGTCAAGGACCTGGTCGTCTCGTACGGCAAGATCAAGGCCGTCAAGGGGATCAGCTTCTCCGTCGATGAGGGTGAGGTGGTCACCCTCATCGGCACCAACGGAGCAGGGAAGACGACGACCTTGCGGACCATCTCTGGACTCATGCGACCGAGTGCAGGCTCGATTCGCTTCCAGGGCAAGCGGATCGACAACGCCGCGGCGCACGACATCGTGAGCCTCGGCATCGCCCACTCACCGGAGGGTCGTCGCATCTTTCCGCGTCTCTCCGTCGAGCAGAACCTCCGCCTCGGAGCGTTCTCCCGTCGGGACCGGGAGGTCGACAAGGACCTCAACGCGGCGTACGAGCTCTTCCCGATCCTCGGCGAGCGTCATCAGCAACCGGCGGGCACCTTCTCCGGTGGGGAGCAGCAGATGCTGGCGATGGGTCGGGCCATGATGAGCCGGCCGAAGCTGCTCATGCTGGACGAGCCATCGATGGGGCTCTCGCCGATCATGATGAAGCGCATCATGACCACCGTGACGACCCTCCAGCAGCAGGGCACGACGATCCTGCTCGTCGAGCAGAACGCCCAGGCAGCGCTCCAACGGGCCAACCAGGGCTACGTTCTCGAGGTCGGCAAGATCGTGCTCAAGGGCTCGGGCAAGGAGCTTCTCGCAAGCGACGAGGTCCGAAAGGCCTATCTCGGCGAGGACTGACAGGCAGGTCACCACCGTGCGCGGACGGCGACGGATCGGGGTTCACCAGGTGGTGCGCTCCGATGACGGTCGCCGTCCGCCACGGGGTCGTCCCCCGCTGGCTGCGACTGTCCTGGCCTTCGTCGTGGCTGCCGTCCTGACGGCCTGCCACGGCGGAGGGACCGAGCTCGTGTCGCCGACGGCCTCGGGCGGAGCGAACGAGGATGCCTTGGCCTGGACCGAGCATCCGCTGCCTGACGACATGGATGCGGTGACGCTGGCCTCTGCCGGCGATGCGCTGGTCATCGGTGCGTGGGCCCAGGACCGTCCGAACCCGCGCCTGCTCGTCCTCCGCGACCGCGACCTCGTCGAGGTGGACATCGACGGCAAGACGCCCTATGCGGCTGTCGCCCGCTGGCTGTCCGTTGCCTCCCGTGACGGGCAGATCGTTGCCGTCGGCGGGGCCAGGGGCGGAGCCCATGCCAACGTCCGGTGGACCGTCTGGGCCGGAGACTTGGGCGGCCAGCCACCGCGGCTCGTCGAGCAACCCCAGCCCTTCGGGGTCTTCGGGGGGTGGGGGGCGGGTGACCTGACTGGCATCGCGTTCGCCGGGACGGATCCCGTTGTGGCCGGGGCCTGGCAGAGCAGTCGGACCGGCAACGATGTCTCTCTCTGGTTCCGATCAGGAGATCGGTGGAAGCGACAGGACTCGACCGGTTCGCCCCTGGGCAGCACCCCGCGTGCCCTGAACGGTGCCCGCTTCATCACGTCCACGGGCGACGGCCTGGCTCTCGCAGGCTCCGTCACCGACCTCGGTACCGGCTCCATCGCGTCAGTACCCGCCCTCTGGACCTCCCCCCGCGCACAGGGCCCGTGGACGCTGGTCCGACTGCCGGCCTCGCAGCCGATCGCTGAGGCCCATGCCGCGCGCTGCGAGGGCGACACCTGCCTCGTGGTCGGCGCCGATGGCGGGGCCCTCGCCGTCTGGGACGTACGGGGCTCCACCGTGGCGCGGGTCGCCACGCCTGCGTTCGCGCTGGCCGAGAAGCACACCGTGCCGCCGCCGATCCGGATCCACGGCACCGATCTCATCGTGATGCCCGGGACGGTACTGCAACGTGGCTCGTCGGGCTGGCGTCAACGATCGGGCCCGCCCGGTGTGCCGATCGCGTCGGCCACGGTGGACGACACGCTTTTCGTCGCGACGATGGACGGCGACGGCAGGGGCCGACTGTGGTCGGCCCGGCCATGACCCCATGACCATGCCGACGGACACGACACCACGCGAGCAAGCCCAGCGGCATACGGAAATGTGTTCCGCACACTCACAAGGGGACACGCGATGTGGCACCCCCCCTCTTTCGCATCGAACGTCATGGTCGTAGGGTCAGGCGCGTGGCTTCCGGGAACACAACTTGGAGGGACGTATGGGTCGTTCGCCAGTGACCGTCCAGCGGGTGGACGTGGGTCTACAGACTCCGTTCATCGAGCTCTGGACGGCGCATCGTGTCGAGGCGGGAACGACGCCCGAGGCGGCGTGTCGGCTGGCGGCCGACGGAACCCTTCGAAAAGCCTTGGCGCGCAAGGATGTGACGGCGTACATCGCGTTCGTCGATGGCCGACCGGCCGGCTACGTCGTCATCGCGGACACCACGCGCAGTCTGCTCGTCGCCGCCCCGAGCGTCTCGATCGACATGCTCTATGTCCATGCGGACTTCCGGCGACAAGGGGTGGGCAAGGCCCTGTTGGCCGCGGCCTCCCGCTACGCCGACCGGAACGGGTGCGACCATCTGGTCAGCGCGGTGCCAGCGCAGGATCGCGAGCTGAACCGGTTCTTTGCTCGGCTCGGCTTCGCCCCGGAGACGGTGCGTCGCGTCACCTCCTCGGCGGTCCTGCAACGCAAGCTTGCCGGCGAACCTCGGAGCCAAAGGTATTCGCTCGAGAAGGTGTTGCAGCGACGGCGTGACGTACGGGCCCGCACGACCTCGGCGCAGCCACCTGGTGTCGTCGGCTGATCGGGTCAAGTTTGGGCTCAGGCCCCGGGAGCCCGATCGCGCAGCAGGCAGCTGATGCGGGCGGTGCAGACGCGCCGGCCGTCCTCGTCGGTGATGACGACGTCGTAGCTCGCCACGGAACGGCCTCCGCTCAACAGAGTGGCCGTGCCGGTCACGAGCCCCGAACGCGCAGCCCGGTGGTGCGTCGCGTTGATGTCGAGCCCGACGGCCACGCGGTCCTCGCCTGCCACCAGGGCGGCGCCGAACGACCCGAGCGTCTCGGCGAGCACGACGCTGGCGCCTCCGTGGAGCAGGCCGTAGGGCTGGGTGTTGCCCGCGACCGGCATGGTTCCGACAAGGTGCTCAGGGGTGGCTTCCGTGATCTCTATCCCCATCCGCTCGCCCAGGGCGCCCGCGCCCACCGCCAGGATCGACTCGAGGTGCGTGGTATCAGACATAGGGGGATCGTAATGCTGACGAGGCGGGCGTCCGAACGGGCTGCACTGGTGTCGGCACCGGACACTAGGCTCTGCGGGGTGAGCCGACTTCTCCTCCTCGACGGACATTCGCTTGCCTACCGCGCGTTCTTCGCACTGCCGGCCGAGAACTTCTCGACGGCGACCGGGCAGCACACGAACGCCGTCTACGGCTTCACCTCGATGCTCATTAACATGCTGCGCGACGAGCAGCCGACGCACGTGGTCGTCGCCTTCGACAAGTCGCGCCAGACCTTCCGCACGGAGGAGTACACCGAATACAAGGCGGGCCGGGCGCGCACCCCCGACGAGTTCGCCGGGCAGCTTCCACTCGTCAAGGAGGTGCTCGACGCGCTGCGCATCCGGTGGTGTGAGCTCGACGGCTACGAGGCCGACGACATCATCGCCACGATCGCGACCGAGGCCGACGCCAAGGGCCTCGAGGTCCTCATCTGCTCCGGCGACCGCGACACCTTCCAGCTCGTCAGCGACAACGTCACGATTCTCTACCCCGTTCGCGGCGTCTCCGAGGTGTGGCGGATGGGGCCGGCGCAGGTCGAGGAAAAGTACGGCGTGACCCCGGAGCGCTACAGCGACCTCGCGGCGATGGTGGGGGAGACGTCCGACAACCTGCCCGGCGTGCCGGGCGTCGGTCCCAAGACGGCCGCGAAGTGGATCGCCCAGTTCGGCGACCTCGACGGGATCGTCGCCGGGATCGACCAGATCAAGGGGAAGGCGGGCGACGGCCTGCGCGAGCACCTCGACCAGGTCCTGCGCAACCGGCGGCTCAACCAGCTCGTCAAGGATGTCGACACCGGGTGCACCGTCGATGACCTCGAGCGGGCCCAGTGGGCCCGTGAGGAGGTGCACGAGGTGTTCGACCGCCTCGAGTTCCGGGTGCTGCGTGACCGGCTGTTCGCGGAGGTCGAGGCCAGCGCCCCGGAGGCGGAGGAGGGCTTCGACGTCGAGGGGTCGGTCCTCGAGCCGGGTGCGGTCGCAGACTGGATCGCCGAACACCTGGCCTCCGGCGATCGAGCGGCGCTGTCAGTCGCCGGCACCTGGGCACGGGGGACGGGCGACCCGACCGGGCTCTCCGTCGCAGCGGCCGATGGCGCCGCCGCGTGGATCGACGTGACTGCGCTGACGCCCGAGGCTGAGGCCGCGATCGGGACGTGGCTCGAGGACGCGGGCCGACCCAAGGCGATGCATGATGCCAAGGGCCCGATCGAGGCGCTCGCCGCGCGGGGCTGGACCCTTGCGGGCCTCACCAGCGACACTCAGCTTGCGGCCTATCTCGTCAAGCCGGACCAGCGCACCTACCACCTCGATGACCTCGTGCTGCGCCACCTGAGGCGGGAGCTCAGCGGGTCGACGACGCCTGAGGGGCAAGGGATCCTGGACTTCGAGGGGGATGCCGAGGCGAAGGCAGCGCAGCAGGAGATGGTGCGGGCGACGGCGGTGCGCGACCTGGCCGCCGTGCTCGACGAGCAGGTGGCGGCCACGGGCGGCGCCGAGCTGCTCGCCGAGGTCGAGCTGCCGTTGATCCACGTGCTCGCTCGCATGGAGCAGATCGGGATCGCCGTCGACGTGCCCGGGCTCGACTCCCTCGAGAAGGACTTCGCTGCGAAGGTTGCCCAGGCCCAGCAGGAGGCCTGGGACGCGATCGGCGGCAACCAGATCAATCTCGGCTCGCCGAAGCAGCTGCAGGAGGTGCTCTTCGGGCAGCTCAACATGCCGAAGACAAAGAAGACGAAGACCGGCTACACCACGGACGCCGACGCGCTCAACGACCTGTACGTCAAGACTGAGCACCCCTTCCTCGAGGCGCTCCTGCGGCATCGGGACTCGGCACGCCTTCGGGTCACGGTCGAGGGGCTGCAGAAGTCAGTCGCGGACGACGGCCGGGTCCACACGACGTACCTGCAGACGATCGCCGCCACGGGCCGCCTGTCGTCGACCGACCCCAACCTGCAGAACGTCCCGATCCGCACCGAGGAGGGACGCCGCATCCGTGAGCTGTTCGTCGTCGGCGACGCCTATGAGGCGCTGATGTCGGCCGACTACTCGCAGATTGAGATGCGCGTGATGGCGCACCTGTCGGGCGACGAGGGGCTCATCGAGGCGTTCCGGTCGGGGGAGGACCTGCACCGGTACGTCGGGTCGAAGGTCTTCGGTGTGGCGCCCGAGGACGTCACGGCCCAGATGCGCTCGAAGGTGAAGGCCATGTCGTACGGGTTGGCCTATGGTCTGTCGGCGTTCGGGTTGTCGAAGCAGCTGACGATCAGCACCGAGGAGGCCCGCGGCCTGATGGACGGCTACTTCGAGCGGTTCGGCGGCGTGAGCGACTACCTGCGCGATGTCGTCGCCGTGGCACGTGGCACCGGCTACACCGCGACGATGCTCGGGCGGCGGCGTTACCTGCCCGACCTCACGTCCGACAACCGCCAGCGTCGCGAGGCCGCCGAGCGGATGGCGCTCAATGCGCCGATCCAGGGGTCGGCCGCGGACATCATGAAGGTCGCCATGATCGGCGTGGACCGGGCCCTGGCCGAGGCCGGAGCGAGGTCGCGCATCCTGCTGCAGGTCCACGACGAGCTCGTCCTCGAGGTCGCGCAGGTGAGCGGGAGGACGTCGAGAAGGTGGTGCGTCACGAGATGGGCCACGCCGTCGAGATGGACATCCCGCTGGACGTCAACATCGGCGTCGGTCGCTCCTGGCACGACGCCGCGCACTAGGCATGGCCGGTCGCGATCGAGCGAACTCGAGGAAGAGCAGAACCGCGACCAATGCGGAAGTCGTCACGAGCATGACGGTGACGATGCCGCGCACCGAGTCGCCCCATACCTGCGCGCACAAGGTCGCCACCAGACCGGCGAGCCAGATCGCCACTCCAGCCCTCACGCGGGCGCGGGCCAGACTGGCGTAGACGATCACCTGAATGAGTCCAAGCAAGCTGCCCAAGGCCGTGAACCTCCACGCGTCCGGCGCCAGCTCTGCGTAGTCCGGACCGCCTACGATGCGGACGAGGGGCTCCGACGCCGCCCAGGTCAACGCGGTGCCGGCGATGCCCAACGCCGCCGTGATCGTCAGTGCCTTCGCAGTAGCCGTCGCGCGCTCCAGCGGGCGGGCCATGGCCGGATAGAACAGCGTCGCGAGGAACGCCATGCCCCAGAGTGCCGCCTTCTCGAACAGCGCACCGACCGTGTAGGACCCCGACTCAGCCGGGGTCAGGTGGTGCCGTGCGAGCAGGACGTCGAGGCTGGACAGGAGCAGCAGGCCAGACGTGGGGACGCTGGCAGCGACGACATCCCGGCGTGCGCGGTCGCGAGAGGCAGGGTTGCCCCCACGTCGTCCCGGCCTCGTGAGCCGCAGGCCGAGGCCGGCTGTGAGCGCCCAGCCCAGGGCGAGGCACAGCATCACGGTGGGGACCGAGCCACCGGTGGTGGCCGCGACCACGGCCGCCGTCGGCTTGGCTGCTCCCGAGACGGCCACCATGAGCGCGAGCGGCCCGAAACGCTCGTCGCCCTGGAGCACGCCTTGGAGCGCGTACGAGACCGCCATCGGCACGAGACCCGCGGCCAAGAGGACCATCGAGAGGGCGTCGACGTGCAGGATGCGCCCGAGCAGGGGAGTCGCACAGACGATGACGAGGGCCGTGGCTGCACCCACCTCGAGGCCGGCGCGCAGCATGCACGCTGCGTTCACTGCTGATGACGTGCTCGAGGGGGCCGCCCCTGCCGGGGAGGCATCAACCGGGGAGTGGTCGACCGACCTGCGCGCCACCCGCCGCGCAGCGACGAGCTGCAATCCCAGCGCGGGCACGGCGGCAATCGTTGACAGGTTCACCAAAGCCCCAACGGCCCCGAGCGAGCCGGCAGGCAGATAACGGCTGAGGATGATGAAGAACGTGTAGGCGAGAATGTTCGCCGACAGCGTGCCAGCGAGAAGCAATGCACCGGAGCGCGCTACGCCCCGGGGCGGCGCAGCGGGGGCCTTCGCTTCCATAGCGCAGCACTCCTTGTTGATCCGCTTCCGCTCCAGCGGTTGTCCGGGTTAACCCGCTGTCGTGTGCCATAGTGCCCTGCATGCGCCCTGGGGGCCGACAAAGCGCGACAGCGGTGCTGTGGGGATCGATTGTCACGGTCTGCGTGACCGCCATCCTGCTCGGTCGCTCTATGGGCAAGGGTCACCTGCTCTACCGCGACTTCATCGCCGTCCCGGACCCGGCTTTCAGCGCGCGGACCTGGGGCCTCGACGCGGTGGCGCCGCGAGCGGTTCCGCTAGACGCCGTGACCACGACCGTCGCCATGGTCGTTCCGACCTGGTTGCAGCAGCAGGTGATGCTGGTGTGCACCCTGCTGCTGGCGGGGCTGGGCATGTCCGTTCTGCTGAGGCGACATGGCGCACCAGCAACAATGACGGGCGCCGCAATCGCGACGTGGAGCCCCTATGCGGGCGAGCGCCTCCTGCTGGGCCAGCCCCCGACGCTTCTTGCCTGGTCGATGATGCCGTGGCTGGTGCTCGCGGTGCGGGCCCGGGGGTCACGGGCTCGATGGCTCACGCTCATTGCCCTTGCAGCGGCTCCTGCGGCGCTCACCCCGTTCGGCGGAACAATCGCCGCGGTTCTCGTTCTGGGTGTCGCCCTGCTCGAGCGGGGGCGACAGCGTTCGCGGCGGGATCTGGCGGCGCTCGCCTTGCTGGCTGTGGCCTGGTGCCTGCCATGGCTCATCCCTGCGATGTCAGGGCGCGTGGAAGCAGGCCAAGCAAGTGGTGCGCGGGCCTTCGCGATCGAGCTGTCCGGTCCGCTCGATGTCGTCAACGTCCTCGGCGGAGGCGGTGTCTGGGCCGGAGGCGCCCGCCTGGCATCACGGGGGGGTGTTGCCCTCCTCGCGACCGCCGCCGTGCTGGCGCTGAGCGTCCTGGGAATCCGGCAGCTTCGTGGAAGCCACAGGATGGCTCTGGCGGGCATGTTGCTCCTGCCGCCGGCGTTGGCGATGGTGCTCATGGTCGACGGGGTCAACCACGTGTGGGCCAATCTCCAGTCGGTACCTGGTGTCGGCCTGTTCCGTGATACTCATCGCCTCCTCGGTCTGAGCTGGTTTGCCGCCGCCATCCTCTCGGGCATCGGGATGGCTCACCTTGTTGAGCGGGCGACCATCGGGGGCGGCCTGGCAGCCGCCGGGCTGACCGCTGCGGGCGTCGCCCTGGCGCCACTCAGTGCCCCGGAGCTCCCCAGTCGACTGGCGGCGGCCTACGACCCGCTCGCGTATCCCCCCTCGTTCGCCGACGTCGTGGAAACGGTCGGGCGAGACCCGGTCCTGATTCTTCCGTGGAACCCTCAGAGACAGGTGGTCTGGGCCGGCGCCTATCCGTTCCTCGACCCTCTCCCGCTGGCCCTACCCGGCAGGGTCTTCGCGGCTCATGACCTCGTCGTGCAGCGTGACAGTCAACGAATCCCGGTGGGAAACACGGATCCGCGGCAAGCGGCCGGATGGACCAAGGGCCGGATCGACCCGGATGAGCTCGAACGCCTCGGGATAACCCGCATCGTCATGTGGAAGGGAACGCCGCCCGGCGTCGACGCGACGGTGACCGGAGGGAGCTGGATCCCGCTGCTGGACACCGCGGAGTTTGCCGTTTGGGGTGTCGCCGCGTCCCATGATTCGCGGTAGCGAAGCAGTGAGCCACATCGCCTGCACGAAGTGCTTGCGATACGTCGGGAGGCCGCTAGAGTACTCGTCAGTAGTGAACGAGACCACCGCGCACGGTGCATCCAGGAGGACGAACTTCATTGTCGAAGCACAAGCGGGACCGGGGCGAAGTCTCGACCGCGGTCGTTGTTCTTCTGAGCCTCCTCCTGGGCACGGGCGCAGCGGCTGCCGCCGTCGTCGGCGTCGTCAACTCAGCTGCCCCGAACGATTCACGGGCCGTCGAGACGGGTCCAGCCGAGGTGCTCCCGGCTGAGTCGCTGCTCGACTACGGCGGCTGACCGACTGAGCCCGGACCGCGAACCTGCGACGCAGGTCGGTCTGTCGATCTGGACGAGGCACGGTGCGCTTAGCGATTCTGAACTGGCGTGATCTCACGCATCCCGAGGGCGGGGGCGCGGAGAGGTACGCACAGACCATGGCTGCGGGACTCGCGGCCCGCGGTCACGACATCACCTTCTTCTGTGCTGCCCACAGCGGGGCGCCCCGCGTCGACCTGGTCGACGGTTATCGCATTGTTCGGCAAGGCTCTCGTGCCACGGTCTACTACCAGTCCCTTCGGGCGCTCCGTCGGGCCAGCAGGGAGAACGGCGCCTTTGATGCCGTGGTGGACGTGCAGAATGGCGTCCCCTTCTGGTCGGCCGTCGCGCTGGACATGCCGATCGTCTGTCTCGTGCATCACGTACACCGTGAGCAGTGGCCGGTCGTGTTCGGTCCGTTCCTGTCCCGTCTGGGCTGGTTCCTGGAGTCACAGGTCTCTCCGAGGCTGTACCGAGGCCGCCCGTATGTCACGGTGTCCGGCCGATCGCGTGACGAGCTGGTGCAGCTGGGGGTGCGGGCCGAGCACATCCAGGTCATCCACAACGGCACGGACCGGCCCATGGCACTCGCCGTCGAGCGCTCAGCGGTGCCCACCATCGTCGTGCTCGGTCGATTGGTGCCACACAAACGGGTCGAGCTGGCGGTGGACGTCCTTGCCCGTCTTCGCGACACCCATGTCGGATTGCAGCTTCGCATCGTCGGCGACGGCTGGTGGCGAGAGCGCATCGAGGCCCACGCGGCTCGACTGGGAGTGACGCGGGACGTCCACTTCCTCGGTTATGTCGACGAGGTGACCAAGCACCACGAGCTCTCTCTTGCCTGGGTCGCGCTCGCCCCGAGCGCCAAGGAGGGGTGGGGTCTCAACGTGGTCGAAGCCGCGTCTCACGGCGTGCCCACCATCGCACACCACGACGCCGGCGGCCTGTCGGAGTCGATCGTCGACGAGCGCACCGGTCTGCTCGTGCATGACCTCAGCGGGATGGTCGAAGCGACGTCTCGGCTGCTCTCGGATCCTGACCTGCGGAACCGGCTCGGCCACGAAGCCCGAGCTCGCGCGAGCCGCTACTCGTGGGACACCGCTGCGGATGAGTGGGAGGCACTCCTGACACGCATTGCGCGTCAGTCCCGCTACCAACCCGGCGATCTCAACCCGGTCGACTCCGGTGCTGTCGAGGAGGGCGCGTGAGCACAGCCACAGCCCCGCTGGAGCGTCCGCCGTTGGCCCCCACCGGCACGCTGAAACGTTCCATGCAGCTCTTCCGGGCCTTTCGGGTCGAGCAGACCGACCCCGATCTGTTCTACTCGCTGCTCGCTCGGGACTCTGTTCGAGAGGTGTCCCGGTGGTGTCGCCTTGAGGGCGCGCAGGTGCTCGACGTCGGTGGAGGCCCTGGGTACTTCGCCGATGCCTTTGCCGAGGCCGGTGCGCGGTACGCCGGACTCGACCCCGATGTGGGTGAGCTCACGGCCCGCGGAAGCGCAGGCGACAACGTGTTGCGCGCCTCGGGTCTGGCCCTTCCGCTGGCTGATTCGTCACTCGACCTGACCTACTCGAGCAACGTCCTCGAGCACGTGCGCGAACCAGAAGTCATGGCCGACGAGATGCTGCGCGTCACGCGGCCCGGCGGCACGGTCGTCTTGTCCTGGACCCCGTGGCTGTCGCCGTGGGGTGGGCATGAGACGTCGCCCTGGCACTATCTGGGTGGCCGTCGTGCCGCTGATCGCTATGCCAGGCGCCACGACAGGCGCCCCAAGAATGACTTCGGGAAGACGCTGTACGCCTGCTCGGTGGCACGGATGCTGCGCTGGGCCCGCAACTCCGAGCGCGCTGGTTGCCTGGAGGTGGTCGAGCTCCTGCCGCGATACCACCCGCGCTGGGCCACGTGGGTGATCGACGTGCCCGGCCTCAGAGAGCTTGCCGCCTGGAACGCCGTGCTCGTCCTGCGGCGGCGATGAAGGCCGAGCAGGGCATCTGGCGCATCCGCCTCCTCACGGCTTCGCTGCTGCTCGTCGCCCTCTGTTTCCACCAGGCGCCCGGGATGGTCGTTCCAGACACCAAACTGGACCTCACTGCGGATCCGGGGAATCTGCTCGCCAGGGCGATGTCAATCTGGGACGGCAACGGCTTCGGCCAACTGCAGAACCAGGCGTATGGCTACCTCTTCCCCATCGGCCCCTTCCACTGGGTCCTGGACGCGATTGGCCTGCCGTCGTGGGTCGTCCAGCGGTTGTGGTGGTCCACTGTCCTCATCGTCGCGCTGTGGGGCTTCTGGCGGCTGTCCTCGGCGCTGTCCATCGGGACGCCCTGGACTCGGTACTTGGGCGCGGTGCTGTTTGCCGTGTCCCCGCGGTTCCTCTCCGAGGTCGCCGTCACCTCCATCGAGGTCTGGCCGATGGCTCTCGCTCCATGGGTGGTTCTCCCCCTCGTGGACCCGGTGGAACGCGGGACGATGTCGCGACTGAGCAGGTCGGCCCTGGCCTTCGGCCTCGTCGGCGGGGTGAACGCCGTGGCCACGGGTGCAACGCTTGTCCTGCCCACGCTGTGGTTTGCGACGCGCCGCTGGTCTGCGAGGATGATCGGCCAGTTCATCGCCTGGCTGGCGTTGTGCGTTGCTGCCGCGCTCTGGTGGCTCGTCCCCCTCCTGGTGCTCGGACAACACAGCCCGCCCTTCCTCGACTGGATCGAGGATGCGCGGGTCACGACCGGCACGGCGAGCGCCTTCAACGCGATCCAGGGGACCACGCCATGGCTTGGCCTTCTTGCGCAGGCGGACGGGCCGAGCTGGCCAGCCGCCTGGCAGTTTGTCACGCAGCCGCTGCTCATCGTCCTGACTGGCTCCCTGGCGGTGGTTGGCCTCTTCGGCCTTGCGGACCGTCGCGTTCCTGAGCGCCTTTGGCTGTTGGCATCCATGTTGGTTGGCTTGGGGCTGGTCACACTCGG
Source organism: uncultured Actinomycetota bacterium (assembly GCA_963826445.1). Classification (GTDB taxonomy): domain Bacteria; phylum Actinomycetota; class Actinomycetes; order Actinomycetales; family Dermatophilaceae; genus Intrasporangium. The sequence continues at coordinate 45,891 of CAWGXD010000040.1, read as the reverse complement.
CTACTCCGCGACAGGGTCCGGTCCATTCGTCGAGCAGCTCCACGACGTGCTCGATGGCCCGCTCGCCCCCCTCCGCAACCTGCACAAGTTCGAACTCGTGGTGCGGATTCCCCTCCTGCTCGGAGCTGTTCACGCGCTTGGCGTGGTCGGCCGTGCCCACGTCGTACGCCAGTTACCACGCGCGATCCTGGGCACGTCAGTCGCTCTGCTGGTGCTGGCTGCGGCCGCACCAGCCGCGACTGCTTCACTGACTCGCCCCGGTGGGTATGCGGCGATCCCCGACCACTGGTACCAGGCCGCACGCTGGCTCGACGACCAGCCCGGCGACGGTTCGGTCCTTGTCGTACCCGCGGCCTCCTTCGCCGACTTCACGTGGGGCTCGACCAAGGACGAACCCCTCCAGGCCTTGCTGAACCGGCGATCATTCGCCGTGCGAGACGCCGTTCCCCTGGGATCCGCCGGAACGACGCGACTGCTCGATGAGATCGAGCGGCGGCTCGGCACCGGAATGGGTTCCACGGCGCTCAGACGCGCGCTGAACGACGCGGGCGTCCGCTACATCGTCGTCCGCAACGACCTGAGCGCGGAAGCACGGCCGGACGGGCCCATCCAGGTTCACGAGGCTCTCGCCGAGTCCGGCATCCGTCGGGTGGCCAGCTTCGGGCCGCCCACCGGCAGTCCCATCGAGTCACCCACGCTCACCCTGGACGAGCGAACCGCCTTGCCATACCCGAGCGTCGAGGTCTTCGACACCGGCCCCACACAGTCGAGCAGGTTCGTCGGGTCATCCGAGATCATGTCGATGACCGGCGCTCCAGAGGACGTCATTTCGCTCTCGGACGCGGTGCTCGACGGACGCGCTGCCGTCATCGGATCGGATCGGGATGCCTTGGGAAATCTCGCTCACGACCTGCCGGAGGTGCTCACAGATGGCCCCCGTCGGCGGGAGGTCACGTTCGGCAAGGCGGCCGCCAACACCTCCGATGTGCTGGCCCGGGATGACCCAGGACGCACCGGGCGCCGGACCATCGACTATCTCTCGGACGACGGAGCGGCACAGTCGGTGCTCGACTGGAGCGGCGTCAAAGCGGTCCGTGCGTCGTCGTCCGGGTCAGACGCCGGCGCGTCAATGCGGTTGGGACCCGCGTACGGGCCCGCGGCTGCACTTGACGGCGACCCCACCACTCGGTGGGTTTCGGGGACCTTCCGCTCAGCGGTCGGGGAGTGGCTCGAGGTGGAACTCGAGCAGCCCCGCGAGATCCCATCGCTGACGGTCGTGTTGTCCAGCGAGTCGCCGGTAGCCGCCGACCCGGTCCGGGTCGCCGTCGACACCGACGCGGGAAGTGTCGTCTCCGATGTCGTGTCCGGGCGGCCGTGGTCGCTCGCAGTGCCGCCGGGTAAGTCGGGCCGGGTGCGGATACGGCTGGTCGAGACCGGGGCCGGGGTCCAGAACGGCTTTGCGATCGCCGAGGTGGCAATCCCGGGACTCGAGCCCCGCTCGCGGCTCACCTTGCCGGCCTCGACAGGAGGCTCGCCCTCTGTCGTCCTCCTGCGGCAGCAGAACCCCGGGTCGACCGGGTGTCACTTCGTCGATGAACGACCCCTCTGCGCCGCTGCCTTCGTGCGGCCAGCCGAGGAGGCGACAGGCATCCATCGAGCCTTCGCCATGACGGCAGAGCGCGGCTACGCGTGGAGCGGAACCGTGCTTCCCCGAGGTGGAACCGCCGCAGACCGACTCCTCGATGCACCGGGCGGGATCAAGGTGACAGCGACCTCGCGCCGGGTCCCGGGCCTCGCCGGCAGGCCGGGTGCGATCGTCGACTCCGATCTCGGGACCGGCTGGGTTGCGGCTGAGTCGGATGAACTGCCGAGCCTGACCCTGACGCTGCCGTCCAAGCGAACCCTGACCGGCCTCCAGTTCCTGGTCGACCCGGCCCTGGCGGGCTCCCGGCCCACCAAGGTCCTGGTCTCCACGCCGGCTGGAGAGAGGTACTCGCGGTCAGTGGACGACGAGGGGCGAATTGGGATTCCTCCGACGAAGACCACGGTACTGAGCGTGACTTTTCTCGAGCATGACAAAGCCGTGTCTGTCGACCACGCCACCGCAGTCCGTTCCTTCCTCCCCGTTGGGGTGTCCGAGCTCCGCCTGGATGGTGCCGACGACCTACGCCGCCCCATCGAGCTCTCGTCAGGGGTGGGCACTGCCTGCGGCTTCGGCCCGATCTTGACCGTCGACGGGGTTGGATGGTCGACGCGAGTCGTGGGTACGGTCCGGCAGGCTCTCCGCGGGGAGCCGATGACCTGGATGCCGTGCGGTGAGGACGCTGGGGAGCGTGTGTCCCTCGAAGCGGGCGTGCATCTTGTCGATGCCGACGCGACAAGCGAGTTCACGCCTCACGAGCTCACCCTCACGACGTCCAACCCTCGTCTCTTGAGCGCCGGCGTGGCCGTTGGCGGCCGTGCTTCGTCGGTTGTCGTGGGGCCCCGCAGCGAGGCGGGGATACTGATCACCACGCACAACTTCAATGACGGCTGGTCCGCGACGGATGGCTCCGGCGCCTCCCTGACCCCGGTGAGAGTCAACGGGTGGCAGCAGGGCTGGATGCTTGCATCCGGTGGTGCGACAACGATCAACGCGGTGTTTGCGCCGCAGCGTTGGTATGCCACGGGACTCGGCGTGGGTGCAGTCACGTGGCTCGGAGTGGTCGCTCTGGTGCTGATGACGAGCCGGCAACAGCGGCACCGAATGCCGCCACTGCCTGGTGCGCCCCGCATCAGGTGGCTCATGGCGGGGGTCCTGGTCAGTGTCCTCATCGTCAACGCGGGACTCCTCGGGGTAGCCGCGGGACTGACCGCCGGGGCAGTCGCGGCGACAGCCCGGCGACACCGGCGGGTTCCGCTCGTCGGGATCGCGCTCGGCCTCCTCGCGGTCCTGCTCGTGGCCGCCCGGCCGTGGGGCAGCGGCGCGGCCACGCTCGACTCGCCCACCGTCGCCTACGCGGTCTGGACCGCGGTCGGGGTGACGGTGCTGGCTCCGATCACGTGGAGGAGACCTCGGCACGCCGTCCGCGACGCATGATCGGCCGCTCCATGAAGCGGTAGCTGAGCCAGGCCACGGGGAGAGTGATCGCGACCGTGCCCAACCAGAGGATATGGAAGTTGCCCGTGAAGGCCTCGTGGCCGATAACGCGCTCGACGAGGAGGAGGGCGATCAGGTGGTAGCAGAAGACGCCGTACGAGATGTCCCCGAATGCTCTGCCGGCTCGGCTGCCCAGGGCGCGCACGAAGCTGGTCCCTGCGCCCTCCGGAGAGATCGCCGGAATCACGAGCAGGCACCCCACGACTCCGTAGCCGGTGTTCTTCACAACGGCTTCCAAGGCGGTTGACTCCGACAGGCCGAAGGGCCCGGCCAACGGCGTGGACAAGACGAGGAAAACGGCGCCGGCCGCGGCATATGCCGTCCCCGGCGCGGAGGCGAGGTTGTCGACCCAGCCCTTCGGGAGGACGCCGACCTCTCGTGCGACGTGCCACGTCGCCAGCGCCATCCCGATTCCGAACCACCCCAGATAGGCCGGCAGCCAGAGCCCGCGAACGCCACCACCCGACCCGGCGACTCCAGCCACCCACAGCGCGGAGAGCACGGCCAGCGCGATCAGGGCGCCCATGGTGGCCCGCGACCACCTGCGAGGGTCTGCAGCTGTACGTCCGAGGAGCCAGGCGAGAAGCGGGAGGATGAGATAGAAGGCCACCTCGGTGGCGAGACTCCACATCTGGGTGAGGCCAGGCAGGAAGGGCTGCTCTGTGTAGATCTGGGTGAGTGTGGCGACGCGTAGGTAGGACGCGGCGTCGCTGGTCGGACCCGGGACGAGCACGGCAGCCAGGAACACAGTCACCCACAGCGCGGGCAGGATCCGCAGGGCGCGGTGCTTGAGGTAGCGGCCCGTCGACGGGCGGATGGTGCCGGACATTCGGGCGCGCGCATGCGGGCGGTAGAGCAGGAATCCAGAGATGACGAAGAAGAGGGCAACCCCCACGTCAAGACGGGCGAGGAGGCCAGCGAAGGGAGTATTGAGCGAGGCCCCGGATGAGAAGCCGACGTGGGTCGTCACGACGGCCAGCGCACCGAGCATGCGTAGTCCGTCCAGAGCGGGAAACCGGGGACGGGACGGGGTCCGGGTCAGGTTATCGACCTCTGCCGATGCAGTCGTCGCGGATGTAGTCACCGGGGCCCCAGATCCCCGATCCAGCGGTCGGACGGCCTGATCGGGCCGGCGCGAACCTCGGTCACGCACACCGGGTCGGAGTCCGGGTGGCCGGTCAGGAGGAGCGCGGTCGCAGAGTCCTCCACCACGAACTGCACTTGGTTGAGCCCCTTACGGATGGGAACATCCACGGACTTCGTGTCCGTCCTGGCCGAGATGATCGCAGGGGCACCGCTGAAGTAGCTCAGCTGGTAGCCCCACTCCCAGTTGTAGAGCTGGGGTTCGAGAGGAATTCGCGTCGCACGTCCAGGGGCGACGAGGTACCCACAGTCAGGCGTCGGAGCCGCGACCGCGGGTCTGGCAGCGGTGTCCACCTGCGCCTCCATGAGCCGCCCTCCCCAGTCGGCAATGTAGATCCGCTCAGCCGGCCCGTTGAACGCAACGGGCGCGGCCAGAGGACGAAACAGGTTCGAGATCCGCGCGTTCTCGCCGAAGTACACCGCGAACATCACGTGGTCGGGTGCGTTGGAGTCGTAGACCGAGGTGCCCGGGGGTGTGCTCATGAGGTCGGAAGCAAGGTTGTCCACCCACGTCTTCGGCGACGCTGGAGCAGAGGCATCCCAGATGCGTCCACTCGTGTACACGGCTGAGAGAGTGGCGAAGGCCACGAGTGCACCAGCTGTCGCGCGCCATGACCAGGCGGGAATGCCTGGTTCCCACCGACGTTGGCGCCAGGAGCGTTCGTTGAGCGTGGGTGTGGTGGCAAAGACGACGCCGAGCAGGGCCACGGCCACGATGTCAGCGGCGTACCTCGCGTCCCTGACCAGGAACACGCCGACCGCGTCGTAGCGACTGCTCGTGAACAGCAAGCCCCAAGCCGCAACCGCATACACAACGGTCATGGCCACGACGACCCACCCGAGGGCGCGTAGTCGGATCACTGCGACGGCACCCATGACGCTGATGACGATGAAGCCCAGAGTGAGCACGCCGGACGACGAACCGAAGACCTGCTGAGGCTCGGACAGGGCCCGCCATGGTCCTCCGAGCAGCGACGGGATTCCGATGTCCACAACACCGGTCAAGAAGAAGTTCAGGCTGTCGCCGAGCTCTCTTGGCTTGAAAAGCGTTGTGTTGGCATCGTCCACCCGCCGGGTCAGCAGGAGGTAGGCCGGCACATACGCGGCGGTGATCGCCAGCACGGGTGTGAGTACGCGCAGCGCTGTTCTGAGCCGCTGGTGCACGGACCCCATGCCTACGAGGATGGCGACGAAGCCGATCGGCACGAGCAGGAGGAGTGCCTTTTGCCAGAACAGGAGACCCAGGCCGTAGGAGGCCGCGAGAGCGGCGAGGTCCCAGCCGCTTTGTCCGCGCATGATGTAGCGCGCCGTGAACAGGACACACAGGCCCATCGACAGTTGCAGCGGGAAGGTCTGGATTGCCGCAGCCCACCACAGGCTGATCGGCATGAAGACCGGCGACATTGCGAGAATGATGAGCGGGTAGAGGAGCCGGAGACGCTCACCGAAGATGGTCCGTAACGCAGCAGCCCATGCCAACAGGGACGCGATCGTGAAGAAGATCGTCGTCGCCATCGCGTACGAATAGTCAAGCGGGGCAACCTTCGTGATGAGCCAGGCGATCAGGAACTGTGCGGGCATGACGTGGCCGTTGTAGTTCTGCGTGATGTAGTCCCAGAACGGCAGTTCCGTGGTGCGAGTCACGTAGATCCAGTCGTCCTGAAACCAGCTCCAGGAGGAGAGGGTCCGAGTACCGCCACACCACGGCGACCACGACGATGATGGTGACCCCCATCCGGAAGGCCCAGTTGGACGGCCGAGAGGCCGCAGCGTCGGCGCGCTCCGGCAAGCCGGTATCAGGTGCCACGTCTGCCTGCGTCACTCTGTCTCCCTGCCGTCGTCCCCGCTCCCCGATGGTCGCACCGCCACATTCTGCACGTAGCTGCCACACCGCTGCTACGCTTCCGCCAGCACGGTTACCAGTGCGTAACAGGGCGGACATTGTCGTCATCTTCAGACCGAGGAGTCTTGCGTTGCGTCGTGTCATCGGTTCCATCGCCCTGGGGCTCGGAGTGGCCCTTCTCGTGATCGGCCTCGCTGCCAAGCCCCTGATCTACGACCGGCTGGCCACGGTCCCGCTGGACCAGAACAGCCAGTCCATCTCGGAGGGCGAAGGCATGACGGCGCTGAGGGCCTGGTCGCCCGATGAGGAGACAGCGCGTTACGACCGGCTGACCGACGTCACGTTGCGCAGCACGCGCACTGTCAAAGGCATACCTGGCGCCGTCCCGGTGGACCAGCAGGACTCCAACGCGTTCTGGCAGACGGGGGTTCTCTCGGAGGCCGTTGGGATCGGCGATCTCACGTCGAGCCTCGAGGGGGTCTCCTTCGACCGGCGAACTGGCGTCGCGACCAACTGCTGCGGCGACTTCAAGGCCGTCCCGAAGGACCCGGAGAACCCGCTCGGCGAGATGGTGAACGAGCCGATGGAGCATGTGGGTCTGTTCTTCAAGTTCCCGTTCGGGGTCGAGAAGAAGGCCTACCAGTGGTGGGACGGCGACCTGGGGAAACCCGTCGACATCTCCTTCGTCCGGGAAGAGAATGTCGCCGGGGCGGACACCTACGTCTTCGAGCAGACCATCCCCCAGACGGAGGTGACGACTCGCGACGTTCCGGCTGCGATCTTCGAGCCGGAGGCCACGGGCAACACGCCTGCCAAGGTGATGTACGGCAACACGCGGACTCTGTGGGTCGAGCCCGCCACTGGTGTCATCATCAAGGGCCAGGAGGTCCTCGACCGATCCTTCGTGTCGGATCTCGGCACGGTGACGACGACGAAGGGGACGATCGGCTACACCGAGGAGACGGTGCGTGAGAATGCCGAGAACTGGGGCTCCAAGGGGCGTCTGCTCGGGTTCGTGGGCGGCGCGCTCATGCCGGTCGGGATCCTCGTTGGGCTGGCCCTGATCGCCGTGGGGCTACTCCTGCTCCGCAGTGGTTCCCGCCCAGCGCCCGCCAACCGTCAACGTGGTGGCAGCCGGACTGGTGACGGCGGGGTCGCCGCCATCTTCGACCGTGAGAGCGAGGCCCGCCGGGCCCGCACCTGAGCGCTGCCCAGCCGCTCAGTCGCTCAGGGGTGACGGCAGACGAAGATCGCTGTGCCGGGGATGAGGCGCCCTCGCAGCGGCGACCAGCCACCCCACGGCTCCTCGTGCCCCGAGGGCCATTCCGGCTCCACCACGTCGACGAGATGCAGGCCGGCGGCAGCGATCTCGCGGACCCGGTCGCCGAGCGTCCGGTGGTGCTCGACGTAGGTCGCGCGCCCGGCCGCATCCTGCTCGACGTACGGCGTCCGGTCGAAGTAGGAGTGCCGCACCGTGAGGCCGCCCGGGCCGGGATCGTCGGGGAAGGCCCAGCGGAACGGGTGCGTCGTCGAGAAGACGAACCGGCCACCCGGCCGCAACACCCGCGCGGCCTCGCGCATGACGAGCTCGGAGTCCGCGACGAAGGGGACGACGCCATAGGCGGTGAAGACGATGTCGAAGGTCCCGTCGTGAAAGGGCAGCGCGCGGCCGTCGCACTGGACGAAGGGCACGCGCTCCTCGCGAGCAAGGGCCGCGTGGATGGCCCGGCCCTGACCCACCATGCCCGCCGAGAGGTCGGTGGCCACCACCTGGCCACCGGCTGCCCGCACCCACCGAGCGCACTGGCCGGCACCGGCACCGATCTCCAGCACCCGGCGGCCCCGGACGTCGCCGAGTAGTCCCGCGTCCGCCTCCCGGAGCCGCTCGGGTCCCCACACGCAGTCCGCGTCTCCCAGGAACCGGCCGTGTTCCGCGTAGTAGTCGCCGGCCTCGACGTCCCACCAGGTCCGGTTGGCCCGCGCGGACTCGTCGGGCGCGGCGGGCCGACGCAGCGCCTCCGGCTGATCACAGGGATGGTGGCTCACGTCGAGCGCAGCCAGTCGTGCCGTTGACCGGTTCCCGGCAGCACGGATAGGATGCTCGAGCGCACTCGTGTGCTCAGTTCACCATGTCCGCACGGCGGCCCTTGGTCGTCGCCAATCTCAAAGTCCACAATCGGAGTTCCTACTACATGACTGCCAACACGGTCGAGAAGACCGCGCCTGAGGTCGCCATCAACGACATCGGCTCTCAGGAAGACATCCTTGCCGCCATCGACGCGACCATCAAGGACTTCAACGACGGCGACATCGTGCAGGGTCGCATCGTCAAGGTCGACCGGGACGAGGTCCTGCTCGACATCGGCTACAAGACCGAGGGCGTCATCCCCTCGCGTGAGCTGTCCATCAAGCACGACGTCGACCCCTCCGAGATCGTCGGTGTGGGCGACGAGGTCGAGGCCCTCGTCCTCCAGAAGGAGGACAAGGAAGGCCGCCTCATCCTGTCCAAGAAGCGCGCGCAGTACGAGCGCGCCTGGGGCACGATCGAGAAGGTCAAGGAGGAGGACGGCGTCGTCACCGGCACCGTCATCGAGGTGGTCAAGGGTGGCCTGATCCTGGACATCGGCCTCCGCGGCTTCCTGCCGGCCTCGCTCGTCGAGATGCGGCGCGTCCGTGACCTCCAGCCCTATGTCGGCAAGGAGATCGAGGCCAAGATCATCGAGCTCGACAAGAACCGCAACAACGTGGTCCTGTCGCGCCGCGCCTGGCTCGAGCAGACGCAGTCTGAGGTCCGCACCACCTTCCTCAAGGAGCTCCAGAAGGGGCAGGTACGCCAGGGCGTCGTCAGCAGCATCGTCAACTTCGGTGCGTTCGTCGACCTCGGCGGCGTTGACGGCCTGGTCCACGTCTCGGAGCTGTCCTGGAAGCACATCGACCACCCGTCCGAGGTCGTCGAGGTCGGCCAGGAGGTCACCGTCGAGGTCCTCGACGTCGACATGGACCGCGAGCGGGTCTCCCTGTCGCTCAAGGCGACCCAAGAGGACCCGTGGCAGCACTTCGCGCGCACCCACGCGATCGGCCAGGTCGTCCCGGGCAAGGTCACCAAGCTCGTCCCGTTCGGTGCGTTCGTGCGCGTCGAGGACGGCATCGAGGGTCTCGTCCACATCTCCGAGCTCGCCGAGCGTCACGTGGAGCTGCCCGAGCAGGTCGTCAACGTCGGTGACGAGATCTTCGTCAAGGTCATCGACATCGACCTCGAGCGTCGCCGGATCTCCCTGTCGCTCAAGCAGGCCAATGACGAGAGCGTGCCGGTGTCGGAGTTCGACCCGACGCTCTACGGCATGGCGGCCGAGTACGACGAGCAGGGGAACTACAAGTATCCCGAGGGCTTCGACCCGGAGACCAACGAGTGGCTCGAGGGCTTCGAGGCCCAGCGCGAGAAGTGGGAGCGGCAGTACGCCGAGGCCCACGCTCGTTGGGAGGCGCACAAGGCCCAGGTCGACGCGGCCCACAAGGCCGACGCCGAGGCTGCCTCGAACGCCGGCACCGCCACGTCCTACTCGTCGGCGAGCAGTGGTGGCGCTCCGGAGAGTCAGGCCGCGACCCCGGCCGAGGGCACGCTCGCCTCGGACGAGGCGCTGGCCGCACTTCGCGAGAAGCTGACGGGCAACTGATCAACGCATTCCGTATGCCGCTGAGCTCGCTCACGCGGTAACGCTCGCACCGAGCCCCGGTCCTTCACAGCGTGGAGGACCGGGGCTCGTGTGCGCCGAGATCTGATCGTGGGTCGTCGAGCAGGAGCGGGTCGTCGGGATACAGGGGGTCGTCCGCGAACGACTCCTCGATCCGCCTCGTCGTGCGCCGACTCGGCAAACCGGGTCCACCGACGCCACCAGAGGAACGTCACCGCGATCAGGCACCGAAGAGGACGCCATCGGCCCGGGCCAGGGTCGAGGTGGTGGAGATGAGCCATCCCTCGTGCTCGAGTACGTGGTGACGTACTACGAGAGGTGTCCGAGGTCCGAGCGGACCTCGAGAAGGTGCGAGGCGGCCCAGACGTTCGACGTGTGGGTCATGGTGTGTGCCGCGGTCGAGTAGGTGCCGCGATCCGTCCAGGGATCCATCGGGTCCACGTGGTGATGAGGACGATGACGAGGACCAGCGGCACGAGCTGAACCCCGAGGCGGACGAGCCTGCGCAGGTAGAACCGCACGGGGACCGAGTCGAGCGGCTGGCGCGGCCACAGCTGCCCGCCGGCGTGCCCGAGCGCCACCAGGACAACCGCGAGTCCGCGCAGCCCGTCGAGGGCGGAGATGCGCCGAGACGTGACGACCGGCGTTCCAACCGTGGACGAGTCGGGCGTAGACGGCTGCGACGGGTCGGCTGCGGGCACGCTCGGATGCTACCGGTCGGTAGACGAGATCAGGACGATTGATGCGCCACGAGGGTCCGGGCTTGACCCGGACCCTCGTCCCCCTCGCATGGCGCCCAGAAGTCCCGGCCCCGTCATGACAGACTCTCTGTGACACTGCGTCGGGCGAATCGCGTCACAGGGGAGAGAACCTGACGGACCGGGCGGCCACTCACTTGAATGGCGTTCCAGTGTGCTCATGGTGGCGGCGGAGGTGGCGGGTGTCAACAAACCGGTCTCGGCACGCGGGCGGGAGGCTCGAGTCCACCCGAGCGACACGCCGCCGGATCGTTGCCGCGGCCACGAAGCTGCTCCTTTCCGATGGCTACCACGCGATGTCCGTGTCGGCGCTCGCCAAGGCGGCCGGCGTGAGCCCGCAGACGGTGTACAACGCCATCGGAGGCAAGGCGGACGTGCTCAAGCTCGTCCACGACATCCTGCTCGCGGGGAACGAGGAGCCGATCCCGATGGCCGACCGGCCCGAGTTCAGGGCGATGTCGGACGCGCCCGACCAGCCGGCGTTCATCGCTGCCTACGCCCGCCTGTGCGGGCTCATCTACGAGCGTGTCGGCCCGCTCCTCGGGAGCGTCCTGGGACACGGCACCGGTTCGGATGCCGGGCTGGCGACCTTCGTGGACTCGACCGAGGCAGAGCGCACAACCGATCAGACCGTCATGCTCGCAACCCTCGAGGCGGTTCACGGCCTTCCGGACGGCTTCCCTCGGGATGTCTTCCTCGACGAGGTCTGGTGCCTCACCGCCCCTGAGATCTATGACCGTCTGGTCCGGCGACGCGGCTGGTCCCACGAGGCGTACGTCCGCTGGCTCGAAGACGTCCTCGTCGCTGCGTTCGAGCGCGCATCCAGGCGGTGAGCTGCCGACGTCGGCCGATGCCGTAGCGTGACCGCATGCTGCGGGTCGGGTTGACGGGGGGAATCGGTTCGGGCAAGTCCACGGTGGCGCATCGGCTGGGGGAGCTCGGCGCCGTGGTCATCGACGCCGACGTCGTGGCCCGCGAGATCATGGAGCCCGGTCAGCCGGTCCTCCAACGGGTTCGCGAGCGCTTCGGTGACGACGTGATCCGCGCCGACGGCACGCTCGACCGGGCCGGGCTCGCCGCCATCGTCTTCACCGATCCACCGGCCCTAGCGGCGCTCGACGCCCTCACTGGCCCTGCCATCGGCGCGCGGATCGCGCAGCTGCGCGACGCGGCGCCGGCCGGCGTCGTCTCCGTCCACGACATGCCGCTGCTCGTCGAACGTGGGCTCTGGGTCGGCGAACACGTGTCGATCGTCGTCGAGACCGACCTCGAGACGCGGGTCAGGCGACTCGTCGAGCAGCGGGGCCTCGACGAACAGGACGTGCGCAACCGGATCCGGGCGCAGGCCACCGACGCTGAGCGCCGAGCCGCCTGTGACGTCGTGCTGTCCAACGACGGGGCTCGCGTGGATCTCGTCACGGCCGTCGACCGGCTGTGGGAGAGACGCCTGCATCCGTGGAACGACAATCTTGTCGCGGGCCTACACTCCCGTCGGCCGGAGCGTGGCGCCGTCGTCGCACCCCGCGCCGACTGGGCCTCTCGTGGCGCACGGCTGGTCGCCAAGATCGCCCATGCACTGAGGGACGTGGCCGCAGTGACGGAGGTCGAACACGTCGGCTCGACCTCCGTGCCCCACCTGCTGGCCAAGGACGTCCTCGACATCCAGGTCGGTGTCCGTGACCTCGCGGTCGCGGACGACCCTCGGTTTCGCGCTGCGATGCGCGGTGCGGGGCTGCTGCGCTTCGACGACCTCAACGCGGATACCCCCCACCCGAGCGGGGCGGATCCTGACGGCTGGAAGAAACGCGTCTTCGGGTCGACGGATCCGGGGGAGATCGCCCATGTGCACGTCCGAGAGGCGGGTTCACCGGCATGGCGATTCACGCTGCTCTTCCGTGACTGGCTGAGCCACGTTGCCGAAGAACGCGAGGGCTACGCGGCAGAGAAGCGCCGACTCCTCGACCTCCACGACACGACGACCGCGTACGCGGAGGCCAAGGAGCCTTGGTTCACCGAGGCATTCCCCCGGGCCCAGGGCTGGGCGGCGGAGACCGACTGGACGCCACGCTGAGGTCACGTCCGCGTGGGAGGGAAGTCAGCGGCATACGGAATTGTTGAGGCAGGCGTGAGAGGCGAATACAAGGTTCCCGGTGGCAAGCTCGTGGCAGTGGATCTCGACGTCTCCGACGGGCGGCTCGCGGACGTGAGCATCTCCGGTGACTTCTTCCTCGAGCCGGACGACGCCCTCGAGGACATCAACGCCGCGCTGAGCGGCCTGTCCACCGACGCAGGCGTCGAGCAGCTGGCGTCGGCAATCGACGGCGCGCTCGACGAGACGGTCTCCCTCATCGGCTTCACGCCCGAGGCCATCGGCATCGCGGTGCGCCGGGCTCTCGGCAAGGCCACGGGGTGGCACGACCACGTCTTCGATGTCATCCCGCCCGTGACGCTCGACCCGGCGATGCACGTCGCCCTGGACGAGGTCATCGCCCACGAGGTGGCCGCGGGGGAGCGGCCACCGACCCTGCGGTTCTGGGACTGGGACCGGCCGCTCGTCGTCATCGGCTCTTTCCAGAGCGTCCGCAACGAGGTTGACCCGGACGGGGCCGCCAGGCATGGGATCGAGGTCGTCCGGCGCGTCTCCGGCGGCGGGGCGATGTTCATGGAGCCCGGCAACACGATCACGTACTCCCTCGTCGTGCCGAGCTCGCTCGTCGAGGGTCTCAGCTTCGAGCGGTCCTACTCCTTCCTCGACGACTGGGTCATCGGGGCGCTCGCCGACATCGGGGTGCGCGCGCACTTCGTGCCCCTCAACGACATCGCGAGCGACAAGGGCAAGATCGGCGGGGCGGCGCAGAAGCGGTTCGCGTCCGGCGCCGTCCTGCACCACGTGACGATGGCCTACGACATCGACGCGGACAAGATGCTCGAGGTGCTGCGAATCGGGCGGGAGAAGCTCTCCGACAAGGGGACGAAGTCGGCGAACAAGCGGGTCGACCCGATGCGCTCCCAGACCGGGATGACCCGCGGGGCGATCATCGAGAGCTTCATCGCCTCGTTCACCCGCGCGCACCGCACGACCCCGGCGGCGTACTCGGAGGCCGAGCTCAGCGCTGCGAAGGAACTCGTCGAGGCCAAGTTCGCGACGCCCGACTGGACCCACCGGGTGCCGTGAGCGGCGTGCGGGAGCCGGCCCAGCGGCATACGACATCGGTGTTGTCGGTATCGCGACGTAACGTGTAGCCATGCGTCCAACGACCGACCTCCAGCGCACGGTGGCACCTTTCGAGGTCATCTCGGACTACCGGCCGAGCGGTGACCAGCCCCCGGCCATCGCTGAGCTCGCGCGCCGGATCACGGCGGGGGAGCAGGACGTCGTGCTCCTCGGCGCCACCGGGACGGGCAAGTCGGCCACGACCGCCTGGCTCATCGAGCAGGTCCAGCGGCCGACGCTCGTCATGGCGCCGAACAAGACGCTCGCCGCGCAGCTGGCCAACGAGTTCCGCGAGCTGCTGCCCAACAACGCCGTCGAGTACTTCGTGTCGTACTACGACTACTACCAACCCGAGGCGTACATCCCTCAGACGGACACGTACATCGAGAAGGACAGCTCGATCAACGACGAGGTCGAGCGGCTGCGTCACTCGGCGACGAACTCGCTGCTCACCCGGCGGGACGTGATCGTCGTCGCGTCGGTCTCATGCATCTACGGCCTCGGGACGCCGCAGGAGTACGTCGACCGGATGGCGCGCATCAAGGTCGGCGAGGAGGTCGACCGGGACTCCCTGCTCCGGCGGTTCGTCGAGATGCAGTACACGCGCAACGACCTCGCCTTCACGCGCGGGACGTTCCGGGTGCGCGGTGACACGGTGGAGATCATCCCGGTCTACGAGGAGCTCGCGATCCGGATCGAGTTCTTCGGGGACGAGATCGAGCGGATCTACACCCTGCATCCGGTCACCGGCGAGGTGATGCACGAGGAGCAGGAGATGTATGTGTTCCCGGCGTCGCACTACGTCGCCGGGCCGGAGCGGATGGACCGGGCGATTCGCGGGATCGAGCTCGAGCTCGAGGACCAGCTCGCGACGTTCGAGAAGCAGGGGAAGCTGCTCGAGGCACAGCGGTTGCGGATGCGCACGACCTACGACGTCGAGATGATGCGGCAGGTCGGCTTCTGCTCCGGCATCGAGAACTACTCGAGACACATCGACGGTCGCGGTCCGGGGTCGGCCCCGAACTGCCTGCTCGACTACTTCCCGGAGGACTTCCTGCTCGTCATCGACGAGTCGCACCAGACGGTGCCGCAGATCGGTGCGATGTACGAGGGCGACATGTCCCGCAAGCGGATGCTCGTCGAGCACGGGTTCCGCCTGCCGAGCGCCATGGACAACCGGCCGCTCAAGTGGGAGGAGTTCCTCGAGCGGATCGGGCAGACGGTCTACCTCTCCGCGACGCCGGGCGAGTACGAGCTCGCCAAGTCCGCCAAGGGCGGGCCGCCCGTCGAGCAGATCATTCGCCCGACCGGCCTCGTCGACCCCGAGGTGGTGCTCAAGCCGACGAAGGGCCAGATCGACGACCTGATCCACGAGATCCAGCTGCGCGTCGACAAGAACGAGCGCGTCCTCGTGACGACGCTGACGAAGAAGATGGCCGAGGATCTCACCGACTACCTGCTGGACAAGGGGATCCGCGTCCGCTATCTCCACAGCGACATCGACACACTTCGCCGGGTCGAGCTGCTGCGGGAGCTGCGCACCGGCGTGTTCGACGTGCTCGTCGGGATCAACCTGCTGCGTGAGGGGCTCGACCTGCCCGAGGTGTCACTGGTCTCGATCCTCGACGCCGACAAGGAGGGCTTCCTGCGATCGACGCGATCGCTCATCCAGACCATCGGTCGCGCCGCCCGCAACGTCTCCGGTCAGGTCCACATGTATGCCGACAAGGTCACGCCCTCGATGCAGGACGCGCTGGACGAGACGAACCGCCGCCGGGAGAAGCAGCTCGCCTACAACCGTGAGATGGGAGTCGACCCGCAGCCGCTGCGCAAGAAGATCGCGGACATCACCGACCTGCTCCAACGGGAGGACGCCGACACCCAGGAGCTCATCGGCTCCGGGCGCATGCAGTCCCGCGGGAAGAGCGGCGCCGGGCGAGGTGCGGTGGCGGCGGACGTCGGTGTGTCGGTGGGTGTCCGCGGCGAGAGGCCGTCGGACCTCGCCGCCGCGGATCTGTCGGGCCTGATCCAGGAGCTGACCGCGCAGATGCACCAGGCGGCGGCCGAGCTGCACTTCGAGCTGGCGGCGCGGCTGCGGGACGAGGTGAGCGAGCTGAAGAAGGAGCTCCGGCAGCTGACCGCGGCCACCCGCTGAACGGACCCTCCGACCAGGACGAGTCCACCGGTCAGACGCGAGTTGAACGCAGGGCCGTGGGATGTAAGACTCAGGCGTTCACGGAGGGGAGTATCCCCGAAGCGACGGGCTCGTCATCACGGCTCCGACTCAGTCGGTCCCGGGCCCGTCGGCCGGCCTGCTGGGCGGGAGAGACCTCCGGTTGCTGACGCTGTCCTGACCGACGCTGTAACCGGAAGGTGCCCACATGAACGTCCCCGCTTGGGGCTGGTTTGTCACGATCGGGTTGATGACGGTCGTGCTGATCATCGACGTCTTCGTCATCGCTCGCCGGCCTCACGTTCCCTCCATGGCAGAGGCCAGCCGCCACCTCGCCTTTTACGTGACCGCTGCGGTCCTGTTCGGGCTCTTCGTCTGGTGGGAGTGGGGCGGGGGGTTTGCGGGTGAGTTCTACGCCGGCTGGCTCACCGAGTACTCGCTGTCGGTCGACAATCTCTTCGTCTTCCTGCTCATCATGAGCAGCTTCCGGGTTCCGCAGCGGTTCCAGCAGTCCGCGCTGATGATCGGCATCGTCATCGCCATCGTCCTCCGTGGCATCTTCATCGCCCTCGGCGCCGTCGTCATCAACGCGTACGCCTGGGTCTTCTACATCTTCGGGGCCTTCCTCATCTACACGGCGATCAAGCTGGCCAAGGGTGGGGAGACCGACGACGACGAGTACCACGAGAACCGCTTCCTCGTGTGGGTCGAGAAGACCTTCCCGGCGACCAAGGAGTGGCACGGGGTCCATCTCACCATCGTGCGGAATGGCAAGCGCCTCATCACGCCCATGATGATCGTCATCCTCGCGTTGGGGACGACCGACCTGCTCTTCGCGCTCGACTCGATCCCCGCGATCTACGGCTTGACCAAGGAGCCGTATCTCGTCCTCACGGCAAACATCTTCGCGCTGATGGGTCTGCGCCAGCTGTACTTCCTCATCGGCGGCCTGCTCAAGCGCCTCGTGTACCTCAGCATCGGTCTCGCGGTCCTGCTCGGCTTCATCGGCGTCAAGCTGATCTTCCACGCCCTGCACGAGAACAACCTGCCGTTCGTCAATGGCGGGG
This sequence comes from uncultured Actinomycetota bacterium, assembly GCA_963826445.1. GTDB lineage: Bacteria > Actinomycetota > Actinomycetes > Actinomycetales > Dermatophilaceae > Intrasporangium. The sequence continues at coordinate 28,862 of CAWGXD010000040.1, read as the reverse complement.
AGCCGATCCACGGTGTGCCCGACATCCCGATCACCGTTTCGCTGGGTGCCATCGTCCTCATCCTCGGCGTCACGACGGTTGCGAGCCTGCTCAAGACGCGCCGCGACGCCCGTGCGGCAGACGGCCCAACCGCTCCGATCGACCTGGATTCCGGCTCGCGTCGCGGCTCGAGCTGACATCCGGGGCTCAGCCGGAGCCGACCACGATGTCCGGGGGATCCGGCTTCGCCTTCGCGCTGAGCACGAGAGCGCTCGCGATGACGACGAGGAACAGGCCGACCACCTGTCCACGGTCGAGGACCTGGTCGAGGACGAGCAGACCGGCGAGGGCGGCCACGGCTGGTTCGATGCTGAGCAGGATGCCGAAGACGCTCTGGCTCAGGTGCCGAAGGGCAACGAGTTCCAGGGAGTAGGGCAGGACGGAGCTCAGCACCGCGATGCCAAGGCCGAGGCCCACGATCTCAGGCGTCCACCTGTCGACGGAGAAGAGCCCGAACGGCGCCACGACGGCGGTCGACACGACCAGGGCCAGGGCCAGTCCGTCCAGGCCGGTGAAGAGGGTCCCGGTGCGTTGGCTGAGCACGATGTAGGCGGCCCACATCGCCCCTGCCACCGCCGCCCAGAACAGGCCGATCGGCTCGAACCGGCCCCATGAGGCGCCGGTCGCCCCGGAGACGAGCGCGACCCCCAGACCCGCGGCGAGCACCGCCGCGACGTCTCTCGGTCGCCGGCTCAGCACGGCGGCCAGAGTGAGCGGCCCCAGGAACTCGACGGTGACTGCGACGCCGATCGGGAGGTAGGCGAGCGACGAGTAGAAGGCCGTGTTCATGGCCGCAAGCGCGAGGCCGAAGAGGACCACGGTGACCCAGGCCCTGCGCGAGCGCCCACGGACCCGAGGTCGGACCACGGCACAGAGGATGACCATGGCGAAGGTGAGGCGCAGCAACACCGAGCCGACCGCCCCGATCCTCGGCACGAGCGTGGCGGCGAGCGCCCCACCGAACTGGACTGAGACGACACCGCCGAGGACGAGGAGCGGTGCGGTCGAGCGATCGATCCTCATGGATCGGCGAGGGCGTGGTCAGGGTGACCTGGGGTCGGGAACTGGCGGCCGGGAGACACGGACGTCATCCTTCCATGTGACACGCGGGACTCCTGAGGCCAGAAGTGCTGACACAAACCATGCCGTCGTCGTACCGTCAAGTCATGGGCGAGATCACGGTCGTTGCCATTGATGCTCCGAAGCGCCGCCCCGACCCGGAGGACTCCCTGGTCGTCATGCAGGGCTGGCTGCACGCACCCCCTGCCTGGGACGGGACTCCTCTGGAGCGGCTCTGGAACCAGAAGCATGGCCGGTCGCGGCTGGGCATCGGTCTGTGCGTCGCCAACAACCCGAGGCGCCACTTCGTCGTGACCAACGTGCCCTACGACGTCGAGGTCGTGCGCGCCGAGCTCGAGTCCCTCATCGCCGAGCTCGATGCGGGTTCGGACCAGGTGACCGTTCCGGCGTAGTCCTGACGGACGGCTGGGCTCGTCTCAGCGGGGCTCAGCGCTCGTCACCAGCCACGCTCGCGCCATTCCTGGAGGTGCGGCCGCTCCGCGCCGAGGGTGGAGTCGTCGCCGTGGCCCGGATAGAACCAGGTGTCGTCGTCGTACACGTCGAAGATCCGCGCCGTCACATCCTCGATGAGGGAGTCGAAGCTCTGCCCCGGATTCTTCGTGTTGCCGACGCCCCCAGGGAAGAGCGAGTCGCCGGTGAACAGGTGCGTGGCGCCTTCCGGATTCCGGTATGCGAGGGCGACGGAGCCAGCGGTGTGCCCGCGCAGGTGGATGACGTCCAGCGTGATCTCGCCGAACCGTACTTGGTCCCCCTGTCCCAGAGGTTCGTCGACGGGGACCGTCAGCCCGTCCGCGTCTTCGGCGCCCGCGAGGGTGCGAGCCCCCGTCGCAGCCACGACCTCCTCAAGGGCCCGCACGTGGTCCCAGTGCCGGTGCGTGGTGAGGACGGCGTCCAGCCCGTCACCGCCGTCCCGGACGAGCTCCAGGATGCGCGGCGCGTCATCGGCCGCGTCAATGAGCAGCTGGCGACGACTCGTCCTGCACGTCAGCAGGTAGACGTTGTTGCTCATCTGCGACACGGCGAGCTTGCGGATCGTCACGTGCGGCAGTTCCCGCACGTCCACGGGCCCGCCCGCCACGACTCGTCCGGTGTAGGTGTCGGACATGGCTCAACCTCCGAACGGCAGGTGGGGGAGCGAGGCTGCCGGCTCCTTGAGCCCGTCGGGGCGACTCCGGCCGAGCCAGAGCAGCACGCCCCAGCGCGGGCCGGCGATGGTCGCGCCGCCGTCCCCGATGGTCCACTCGTCGCCCTCGTCGGTCCGGATCTCGAGTCCGGGAGCGCCGTCCGACGAAGCCAGTCGAGCGACCAGATCATCGAGGAAGAGGTGGACGAGCTCGTCGGGCGTCTCCTCGAACCCGTAGCCGGCATCGAGGTCGACGTGGTGCCACACAACTTCGCGCAGGCGCATGAACGGGACACGCTCGGCCGAGATGAGCTGTCCGCCCGGCACTCGCTCCACGGTGGTGCCGACGTGTTCGACGCCCAGCCGGCTGATCAAGGGCGCCAACGCCGCCGCCGTCGTCCGGACATCCGAGGCAAGCTCGGCCCCCGACCGTGCGGCTCCCGCCTCGATGTCGGCATCGCGCGCCTCGGCCGAGTCGTACATGGTGTCGGGCTCGCCGGTCAGCACTGCCGCACACACGCGCGAGAGCGCCTCGGCGTTGCGGGCGAGGTGGGTCAGCACGTGCCCGCGCGTCCACCCCTCGCACAGTGAGGGAGCACGGACGTCAGGGTCTCCCAGTCGCTCGGCCGTTGCCACGAGCCGCTCCGTCTCGCTGGGCAAATGGGTCGTGGACAGGTCAATGAGGTGCATGCCGTGCCTTTCCGGTGGCCTCGGCCAGCGCCAGGGCGGCGCCGACCAGGGCGAGGTGCGAGAACGCCTGGGGGAAGTTGCCCACCATGCGTTTGTGGATCGGGTCGTACTCCTCCGAGAGCAGCCCGACGTCGTTGGCCAGCCCGACGAGGCGGTCCATGAGTGCCGTTGCCTCGGCCAGCATGCCCGCCTTCGCGTAGGCCGTGACGAGCCAGAACGAGCACGCCAGGAAGGGGTGCTCGTCGCCGTTCAGCCCGTCGACGCCGGCCTCGGTCCGGTAGCGCAGCACCAGGCCGTCCCGCATCAGCTCGCGCTCCACGGCGCGGATCGTCCCGAGCATCTTCGGGTCGTCGCCGGCAATGAAGCCAACTGCTGACAGCGTGAGCAGCGACGCGTCGACCTCGGTCGTGTCGTAGTGCTGCACGAAGGTCTGCTTCTCCTCGTTCCAGCCCTTCTCCATCACCTCGGCGCGGACCTGCTCACGCAGCTCCCGCCAGCGGTCGACCGGACCTTCGAGCCCGTGCTCCTCGACGCCCTGGATCGCCCGGTCGAACGCGGCCCAGACCATGACCCGAGAGTGGGTGAAATGGCGCTGGGGGCCGCGGACCTCCCACAGTCCGTTGTCCTGGGCCTGCCAGCGCTCCGCCAGGTTGTCCATGAGGACCCGTTGCAGCATCCACGAGTCCTGGTTGTCGGAGAGTCCCTGCTGGCGAGCGTGCTCGAGGGCGATCATGACCTCGCCGAGGACGTCGGTCTGCCACTGTTGCACGGCGCCGTTGCCGATTCGCACCGGCCGCGACGTCGGCATATCCGGGCAGGTGGTCGAGCTCGCGTTCCGGGAGGTCCCGCGAGCCGTCGACGCAGTACATGATCTGGATGTCCTCCGGGTCGCCCGCGACGGCGCGGAGCAGCCACTGGCGCCAGGACTCGGTCTCCTCGACGTAGCCGCATCCGAGCAGGGCCTCGAGAGTCAGCGCGGCGTCCCGCAGCCAGCAGAAGCGGTAGTCCCAGTTGCGCTCGCCGCCGAAGTCCTCCGGCAGGGAGGTCGTGGGTGCAGCGACGATGCCGCCGGTGACTCCATGGGTGAGCAGGCGGAGCACGAGGAGCGAGCGGGTCACGGCGTTCTGCGTACGGGCCGTCGTAGTCGCTCCGGGCCGCCCACTGGCGGCTCCGCTCGATGGTCTCGGCGATGCGGGCTCGAGACCCTGAGCGGCGGCGGGATCGTCTCGGGCTGCTGAACCACGTCGTCGAAAGGCGAGGCTCTCCCCGGCGGCGACGTCGAACTCGTCGACGTGGGGCCGTCGCTCGGCGTGGGGGAGCCGTGCACCGCGCAGGACGAGCATGTCGGGTCCGGCGATGGCGGTGATGATCTCGTCGATCGCGGCCTCGCGGTCCTCGGTGTGCCGGCTCACCCACGGGCGGGTCCGGCCGTAGCTGAACCGCACGATCCACTCGTGGACGCATCCGCACGGTGCCCGTCGACGCCTTCGATGCGGCGCAGGACGTCGGCTCGTCCGTCGCCGAGCGGCATGAGGTCGGTCACCCGGACGACCCCGGTCGAGGTCTCGTGGGTCGTCTCGAGGACGAAGGAGTCGTCGACGTAGCCGCCGCGTCGTCCGGCATCGTGGTCGACCGGCCGCGATGAGCCACCGACCGTTGTTCGGAGTGCCGAGGAGCGCCGCGAAGCAGGCGTGGGAGTCGAAGCGCGGCAGGCAGAGCCAGTCGATCGAGCCCGCGTCGGCTGACGAGGGCGGCCGTGCCGAGGTCGCCGAGGACGGCGTAGTCCTCGATCGGCGTGACGTTCGAGGTCGGCTGGCTCCCGCTCATACTCATGCAGTATGCCGTCCCATGGGGGCGCTCCGCCCCCCTGCACGCCCGCCGGAGGCCCGCGTGGCGGCGGTCCGCGGGGACGTCGGGAGCAGGCCGCAGCGGCATACGGTCCACCTCGTGCCGCCGATGGGGGACTGTCGGTGGACCCACCTAGCATGGGGCGCGTGACTGCTACGCCCACCGGCACCACCCCCACTCGCTCGTCGTCCGCGGCGCGCGCGAGCACAACCTGCGCGACGTGTCCGTCGACCTGCCCCGCGACAGCCTCATCGTCTTCACCGGGCTCTCGGGCTCGGGCAAGTCGAGCCTCGCGTTCGACACGATCTTCGCCGAGGGCCAGCGTCGCTACGTCGAGTCGCTCTCGGCCTACGCCCGGCAGTTCCTCGGCCAGATGGACAAGCCCGACGTCGACTTCATCGAGGGCCTCTCGCCCGCGGTCTCGATCGACCAGAAGTCGACCAACCGCAACCCGCGCTCGACGGTCGGCACCATCACCGAGGTCTACGACTACCTCCGCCTGCTCTTCGCCCGCGCCGGCCGCCCGCACTGCCCGGTCTGCGGCGAGCCGGTCACCCGCCAGTCGCCGCAGCAGATCGTCGACCAGCTGCTGACGCTCGAGGACCGCACCCGCTTCCAGGTGCTCGCGCCGGTCGTGCAGGGCCGCAAGGGCGAGTTCGTCGACCTCTTCGCCGAGCTGCAGACCAAGGGCTTCTCGCGCGCGCGCGTCGACGGCGAGGTCGTCTCGCTCTCCGAGCCGCCCGCAGCTCGAGAAGCAGCAGAAGCACACGATCGAGGTCGTCGTCGACCGCCTCGTCGCCAAGGGTGACGACACCGGCGCCAAGCGCCGCCTCACCGACTCCGTCGAGACCGCGCTCGGCCTCGCCGGTGGCATCGTCATCATCGACTTCGTCGACCGGGACGCCAAGGACCAAGGAGCGCGAGCGGCGCTTCTCCGAGAAGATGGCCTGCCCCAACAACCACCCGCTCGGCATGGACGAGATCCAGCCGCGGTCGTTCTCGTTCAACTCGCCCTTCGGCGCGTGCCCCGAGTGCACCGGCATCGGCACCGAGCTCGAGGTCGACCCCGAGCTCGTCGTGCCCGACGACGACCTGTCGCTCGCCGAGGGCGCCATCGCAGCCGTGGGCGCAGGGGTCCGGCTCGGCCGAGTACTTCCAGCGCGTCATGACGCGCGCTCGCCGAGGACATGAAGTTCTCGATGGACGCGCCGTTCCGGGCGCTGCCGGCGCGCGCCAAGGAGGCGCTGCTCCACGGCCAGAACTACAAGGTCCACGTCAAGTACAAGAACCGCTACGGCCGCGACCGCTCCTACACGACCGGCTTCGAGGGGGTCGTGCCCGTTCATCAAGCGGCGCCACTCCGAGACCGACTCCGAGTGGAGCCGCGAGCGCTACGAGGGCTACATGCGCGAGGTGCCGTGCCCCGTCTGCAAGGGCGCGCGCCTCAAGCCCGAGTCGCTCGCCGTGCTCCTCGGCGGCAAGAACATCTCCGAGGTCTGTGGGCTCGCCATCAACGAGGCGGCCGGCTTCCTCGACACCGTCGACTTCACGCTGCGCGAGAAGCAGATCGCCGAGCGGGTCATCAAGGAGATCGACGCCCGGCTCGGCTTCCTGCTCGACGTCGGCCTCGACTACCTCTCGCTCGACCGGCCGGCGGGCACGCTCTCGGGCGGCGAGGCGCAGCGCATCCGGCTCGCGACGCAGATCGGCTCGGGCCTCGTCGGCGTCCTCTACGTCCTCGACGAGCCGTCGATCGGCCTGCACCAGCGCGACAACCACCGGCTCATCGAGACGCTGACGCGCCTGCGCGACCTCGGCAACACGCTCATCGTCGTCGAGCACGACGAGGACACCATCGCCACGGCCGACTGGGTCGTCGACATCGGCCCGGGCGCCGGCGAGCACGGCGGCCACGTCGTGCACTCCGGGCTCGGTCAAGGGCCTGCTCGAGCACCCCGACTCGCTCACCGGCATGTACCTCTCCGGCCGTCGCGAGATCCCGTTGCCCGACGTGCGGCGCGGCCACGACGGACGCCAGCTCACCGTGACGGGGGCCCGCGAGAACAACCTCCAGAACGTCTCCGTCGACTTCCCGCTCGGCAACCTCGTCGCGGTCACGGGGGTCTCGGGCTCGGGCAAGTCGACCCTCGTCAACGACATCCTCTACAACGTCCTCGCCAACAAGCTCAACGGCGCGACGCCACGTGCCCGGCCGGCACAAGACGGTCACCGGACTCGACCAGCTCGACAAGGTCGTCCACGTCGACCAGAGCCCGATCGGGCGCACGCCGCGGTCGAACCCGGCCACGTACACCGGCGTCTTCGACAACATGCGCAAGCTCTTCGCCGAGACGACCGAGGCCAAGGTGCGCGGCTACCAGCCGGGCCGGTTCTCCTTCAACGTCAAGGGCGGACGCTGCGACGACTGCTCCGGCGACGGCACGATCAAGATCGAGATGAACTTCCTGCCCGACGTCTACGTCCCGTGCGAGGTCTGCCACGGCGCCCGCTACAACCGGGAGACGCTCGAGGTGCACTTCAAGGGCAAGACGATCGCGGACGTGCTCGACATGCCCATCGAGGAGGCGGCCGACTTCTTCGAGGCGGTCCCGGCGATCGCGCGGCACCTGAAGACGCTCAACGACGTCGGACTCGGGCTACGTCCGACTCGGCCAGCCGGCGCCGACCCTCTCCGGTGGCGAGGCCCAGCGGGTCAAGCTCGCGAGCGAGCTGCAGAAGCGCTCGACCGGGCGCACCATCTACGTCCTCGACGAGCCGACGACCGGTCTGCACTTCGAGGACATCCGCAAGCTCCTCGACGTCCTCCAGGGCCTCGTCGACAAGGGCAACACGGTCATCGTCATCGAGCACAACCTCGACGTCATCAAGAACGCCGACTGGATCATCGACCTGGGTCCCGAGGGCGGCTCCGGCGGGGGCGATGGTCATCGCCGAGGGCACCCCCGAGGACGTCGCCCACGTCGAGGCGAGCCACACCGGGCGGTTCCTCCAGCCGATCCTCGAGCGGACCGCCCGCACGACCGGAGCGGTCGACTGCAAGCGCGCGAAGGCGCCCGGGAACACGGACGTCACAGGCCGGCGACAGCGACCCGCACAGGCACGAAGGGCAAGGTGGGCCGCACGGCGGCCAGTGCACGACGGCCGCCGCGACGAAGTCCTCCTCATCGAGCACGACCGTCCGCTACCAAGGCCCGGACGTCGGATGCGGGAGGAGCGCGCTCGACCCGATCGACGAGTCCGACGCGAACGACGCGAATGCAGAAGGGAACCGCATGACCGAGCCTGTCACGGGCCGCAGGACCGTGCTCATCGGTGCCATCGGAGTCGGGGTCGGTGCAGGGACGCTGGCGGCCTGCAGCAGCCCTCCCGTGCCCGCTCCGGAGAACCCAGGTGACAGCTCGGCGGCCGGGGGTGGCGGCGCCACCCCGAGCCCCGCGGGCACGCCTGTCGCCGAGATCCCGGTCGGCGGCGGCAAGATCTTCCCCGACCAGCAGATCGTCGTGACGCAGCCGACCGCCGGCAGTTCAAGGCCTTCTACGCGACGTGCCCCCATCAGGGCTGCGCCGTCGCCCCTTCGAAGGCAGCCAGATCGTCTGCCCGTGCCACCAGAGCCACTTCGACCTGACGTCGGGTGCCCCCACCCCGGACAGCCACGGCGAACCAGCCCCTGGCACGCGATGACCGTGCACGTGCAAGGAGACCGGTTCTCCGTGTCGTGAACCGGCCCCCGGGCAGGTCCGCGGGTGGGCTCGCGACCCAGCCCAGCGGCGTACGGGCGCGTCGGTGACCCGACATAGGGTGGAGCTGTGGCCGATCCGACGACCTACCGCCCCAGAGCCGGGGGAGATCCCGACTCGACCCGGGCGTCTACCGCTTCCGGGACGCTCACGGGCGCGTCATCTACGTCGGCAAGGCCAAGTCCCTTCGACCACGGCTGTCCTCGTACTTCCAGGACATCGCCGCCCTGCACCCGCGCACGGCCACGATGGTCACGACCGCCGCGTCGGTCGAGTGGACCGTCGTCCGCACCGAGGTCGAGGCACTCGCAGCTCGAGTACTCCTGGATCAAGGAGTTCGACCCGCGGTTCAACGTCAAGTACCGCGACGACAAGTCCTACCCCTTCCTCGCCGTGACGATGGGGGAGGAGTTCCCCCGCGCCCAGGTGATGCGCGGGCGCCAAGCGCAAGGGCACCCGCTACTTCGGTCCCTACGGCCATGCCTGGGCGATCCGCGAGACCCTCGACCTGCTGCTGCGGGTCTTCCCCGTGCGCACCTGCTCCTCCGGCGTCTTCAAGCGCGCCGCGGCGAGCGGCCGGCCGTGCCTGCTCGGCTACATCGACAAGTGCTCGGCGCCGTGCGTCGGCCGGGTCACCGCCGAGGAGCACCGCGCCATCGCCGAGGACTTCTGTGACTTCATGTCCGGCAACACGAGCCGCTTCGTCAAGCGTCTCGAGACCCGGATGAGGGAGGCCGCGGCCGAGCTCGACTTCGAGCAGGCCGCCCGGCTGCGCGACGACATCGGCGCACTGAGCAAGGCGCTCGAGAAGCAGGCCGTTGTCCTCGGAGACGCCACCGATGCCGATGTCTTCGCCCTCGCCGACGACGACCTCGAGGCCGCTGTGCAGGTCTTCCACGTGCGCGGCGGGCGGATCCGGGGCCAGCGGGGCTGGGTCGTCGAGAAGGAGAGCGAGGACCTCCCCTCGCTCGTCGAGCACCTGCTCCAGCAGGTCTACGGCGATGTCGACCAGGAGCGGCGACCGTATGCGGTGCCGCGCGAGGTGCTCGTGCCCGCCTGCCGGCCGACCTCGAGGCCGTCGCGGCCTGGCTCTCGTCGGGCTGCGCGGCTCGGCCGTCAGCGTTCGCGTGCCGCAGCGCGGTGACAAGCGCACCCTGATGGAGACGGTGCGGCGCAACGCCGAGCAGTCCCTGGCCCGGCACAAGGTGGCGCGCGCCGGAGACCTCACCCTGCGCAGCCAGGCCCTGCAGGAGCTGCAGGACTACCTCGGCCTTGACGAGGCGCCGCTGCGGATCGAGTGCTACGACGTCAGCCACGTCCAGGGCACCAACGTCGTCGCCTGATGGTCGTCTTCGAGGACGGGCTGGCGCGCAAGAGCGAGTACCGCCGCTTCATCGTCCGGGGGGCGACTCAGGGCGGGGCGAGCGACGAGCCGGTCACCGTCGACGACACGGCCGCGATGCGCGAGGTGCTGACCCGCCGGTTCCGCCGCTACCTCGAGGAGGCCGAGGGCGCCGGGGACCTCGACCTGTCCACGGGCGTCGTGCCGGCGGGACGACGCCACGGCCAACCCGCAGGCGGGTCCGTTGGCGGTGTCGATCCGGCTGACGACGCGGATGCTGGTGCCGATGAGAACAGGGCGTCCGGGCCCATCGACCCCGAGACCGGCCGCCCTCGACGCTTCGCCTACCCGCCCAGCCTCGTCGTCGTCGATGGCGGCCTGCCGCAGGTCAACGCCGCGCAGGCGGTGCTCGACGAGCTCGGCATCGAGGAGGTCGCTCTCGTCGGCCTCGCCAAGCGCCTCGAGGAGGTGTGGCTGCCGCGGACCGACCACCCGGTCATCCTGCCGCGCACGAGCGAGGGCCTCTACCTGCTCCAGCGGCTGCGCGACGAGGCACACCGCTTCGCCATCACCTTCCACCGCCAGCGGCGGTCCAAGGCGATGACGACCTCGCCAGCTCGACGGCATACCCGGGCCTGGGGGCCAGCCGCCAGAAGGCGCTGCTGCGCCACTTCGGCTCGGTCAAACGCCTGCGCGGCCGCGGCGCCGAGGACATCATGGCGGTGCCCGGCATCGGGCCCGTCGCTTGCCGCTGCCATCGTCACGCCACTTGGCTGAGGGTGCAGCGCCGGAGCCAGCCGTGAACCTCACGACGGGAGAAGTCCTCGAATGACCGCCGACGCCGAGACCCCAGCGCGGCAGCGCCGCTGGCCGACGCGCCGATCGTCATCGTCACCGGCATGAGCGGCGCCGGCCGGACGACGGCCGCCAACGTCCTCGAGGACCTCGGGCTGGCTCGTCGTCGACAACCTGCCGCCCCAGCTGCTCCGGCCCTCGCCGAGCTGCGCGACGAGGCCCGGCAGCGCAACCCCGAGCCCGACGCAGCAGGTCGCCGTCGTCGTCGACGTGCGGTCGCGCGGCTGGTTCGCGCATGCTCGCAGAGGCCATCGCCGCCGCCGCGAGCCAGGGGCGAGCGCCCGAGCCTCGTCTTCCTCGACGCGACGGACGAGGCGCTCGTGCGCCGCTTCGAGAGCGTCCGCCGCCCGCACCCGCTGCAGGGTCGACGGCCGCCTGCTCGACGGCATCCAGCGCGAGCGCGCGCTGCTCCTCGACCTGCGCTCGAGCGCCGACGTCGTCATCGACAGCTCGGGCCTCAACGTCCACCAGCTGACCGCCAAGCTGTCCTCGCTCTTCGCCGGCGACCGGCGGGTGCAGCTGCGCATCGCCGTGATGTCGTTCGGGTTCAAGTACGGCCTGCCCGCTCGATGCCGACGTCGTCTTCGACATGCGCTTCCTGCCCAACCCGTACTGGGTGCCCGAGCTGCGGCCGCTGACCGGACGCGACGCGCCGGTGGCCGAGTTCGTCATGGCAGCAGGCCGGCGCCGAGGAGTTCCTCGACCGGGCCTCCGACCTGCTCGAGACGATGATCGAGGGCTACGTCCGCGAGGGCCGCCGCTATGTCACTGTCGCCGTCGGCTGCACGGGCGGCAAGCACCGCTCCGTCGCCACCGCCGAGGCGCTCAGCACCCGACTCGGGCAGACCGACCGGGTCGACACCTTCGTCGTCCACCGCGACCTGGGCGGGAGTGAACGGTGCCGACTCGTGACCGCTCCGCGCTGCTGCCCTCGGCCCCGCACCACCGCCGCATCGTCGCTCTCGGTGGGGGCCACGGCCTCGCCGCGTCACTGACCGCGCTGCGCCTGCTCACCGACAGCGTGACCGCCGTCGTCACGGTCGCCGACGACGGCGGGTCGAGCGGCCGGCTGCGCGACGAGTTCGACGTGCTGCCGCCCGGCGACCTGCGCATGGCGCTGTCGGCGCTCTGCGACGACAGCGACTGGGGCCACACGTGGCGCGACGTGCTGCAGCACCGCTTCGCGGGCACGGGCGACCTCGCCGGTCACGCCCTCGGCAACCTCATGATCGTCTCGATCTGGGAGCTGCTCGGCGACACCGTCGCAGGGCCTCGACCTCGTCGGCCGGCTGCTCGGCGCCCGCGGGCGCGTGCTGCCGATGGCGGCCGAGCCGCTGCGAGATCGTCGCCGAGATCCGCGGCCACGACCCCGACGGCGCCGACGAGACGGTCGAGGTGCGTGGACAGCACCGCGTCGCGTCGTCGCCGGGCATCGTCTCCTCGATCGGCATCCTGCCCGACCTGCCCGCCGCCGTGCCACGAGGCGCTCGACGCCGTCGCCGAGGCCGACTGGGTGATGCTCGGCCCCGGCTCGTGGTTCACGTCGGTCATGCCGCACCTGCTCGTGCCCGACCTCGCCGACGCGCTCGTCGCGACGCCGGCCCGTCGCGCTGCTCAACCTCAACCTCGAGGTGCACAAGGGACGAGACCCGCGACTTCCGGGCCGAGGACCACCTCGCCTCCTTCGCCGCCAACGCTCCTGACCTGCGCCTCGACGCCGTGCTCGCCGACCCGAGCGTCGTGCCCGACGCGCCGACGCCCTGCGCGCCGCCGCCGCCGACGCTGGGGGCCGAGCTCGTCGTCGCTCCCGTCGAGGCCCGGCGGCGGCCCGGTGTGCACGACCCGCTGCGGCTGGCCGCGGCGCTGCGCGACATCATCGCCTGAGCGCCGACCGGCGCCGGCTGCGGACCGGAGTCGGGGTCGCCCCATCATGATCGAGCGAACGACTCTGGCACCGAACTTGTTCACTCGATCGGGCTGCATCGGACGGTGCGTTGACCGGTGGCAGGATGACGCCGCATGGCGATGACAGCGAAGGTGAAGGACGAGCTCTCGCGACTCGAGGTCACCAAGCCCTGTTGTCGCAAGGCCGAGGTGTCGACGATGCTGCGCTTCGCCGGTGGGCTGCACATCATCGGCGGCCAGATCGTCGTCGAGGCCGAGCTCGACACCGCGAACGCCGCGCGACGCCTGCGCCGCAACATCACCGAGGTCTACGGCCACCGCAGCGACGTCCTCGTGCTCGCCGCGGGTGGGCTGCGCCGAGGGTCGCCGCTACGTCGTGCGGGTCGTCGAGGACGGCGCCACGCTGGCCCGCCAGACCGGCCTCATCGACGCCCGCGGGCGCCCCGTGCGCGGCCTGCCGCCCAAGGTCGTCAGCGCGTCGACGTGCGACTCCGAGGCGGCCTGGCGGGGCGCCTTCCTCGCCCACGGCTCGCTCACCGAGCCGGGCCGCTCGTCGGCGCTCGAGGTCACCTGCCCCGGGCCCGAGGCCGCCCTCGCCCTCGTCGGCGCAGCCCGTCGGCTCGGCATCCAGTCCAAGGCTCGCGAGGTGCGCGGCGTCGACCGCGTCGTCATCCGCGACGGCGACGCCATCGGCGCGATGCTCACCCGCCTCGGGGCGCACGACGCCGTCATGGCGTGGGAGGAGCGCCGCATGCGGCGCGAGGTCCGCGCCACCGCCAACCGCCTCGCCAACTTCGACGACGCCAACCTGCGCCGCTCCGCGCGCGCCGCCGTCGCCGCCGGCGCCCGGGTCGAGCGGGCCATGGAGATCCTCGGTGACGACGATCCCGGACCACCTGCGTGAGGCCGGCGACGCTGCGCCTCGAGCACAAGCAGGCCAGCCTCGAGGAGCTCGGCCAGCTCGCCAAGCCACCGATGACGAAGGACGCCGTGGCCGGCCGCATCCGTCGGCTGCTCGCCATGGCCGACAAGCGCGCCGAGGAGCTCGGGCATACCCGGCACCGAGGCGAACCTCACGCCCGGACATGCTGCGACGAGCTGAGCAGCTCGGCGACCGGCGCACCGGCCGACCCGCGCGCGTGAGCGGTGAGCACGCTCACCCGCTGAGACTGCGCGCCTCGCGCCGCGGTGACGCACTAGGGTGGACGTGATCGGACGTCGCAGCGTCGCGGCCCCAGGTCTGACCACCGTCCGACACAGTCTCACTCGAAGAGGTGCACAGCAGTGACCGTTCGCGTTGGTATCAACGGCTTTGGCCGCATCGGCCGCAACTTCTTCCGCGCCGTCCTGGCTTCCGGAGCCGACATCGAGGTCGTCGCCACGAACGACCTCATGGACAACAAGACCCTCGCCCACCTGCTCAAGTACGACTCGATCCTGGGCCGTTTCCCCGGCGAGGTGACCTACGACGACACGTCGATCATCGTCGACGGCAAGTCGATTCGCGTCTTCGAGGAGCGCGACCCCGCCGCGATCGACTGGGCCGGCGGTCGGTGCCGACGTCATCGTCGAGTCCACCGGCTTCTTCACCGACGCGCAGAAGGCCAAGGCCCACATCGACGGCGGGCGCCAAGAAGGTCATCATCTCGGCCCCGGCCAAGAACGAGGACATCACCATCGTCATGGGCGTCAACCACGACCTCTATGACCCCGCCAACCACACCGTCATCTCCAACGCCTCGTGCACGACGAACTGCCTCGCGCCGATGGCCAAGGCCCTCAACGACGAGTTCGGCATCGTCAAGGGCCTCATGACGACGATCCACGCCTACACGCAGGACCAGAACCTGCAGGACGCGCCGCACAAGGACCTGCGCCGGGCCCGTGCCGCCGCGCTCAACATCGTCCCGACGACGACCGGCGCCGCCAAGGCCGTCGGCCTCGTCCTGCCCGAGCTCAAGGGCAAGCTCGACGGCTACGCGCTGCGCGTCCCGGTGCCGACCGGCTCGGCCACCGACCTCACCTTCGAGGCGGGCCGCGAGACGACGGTCGAGGAGGTCAACGCCGCCGTCAAGGCTGCCGCCGAGGGCCCGCTCAAGGGCTTCCTCGTCTACACCGAGGACCCGATCGTCTCCAAGGACATCGAGACCGACCCGGCATCGTGCATCTTCGACGCCGGCCTGACCAAGGTCATCGGCAACCAGGTCAAGGTCGTCGGCTGGTACGACAACGAGTGGGGCTACTCGAACCGCCTCGTCGACCTCGTCGAGCTCGTCGGCCAGTCGCTCTGACGACTCCGGGCACGCAGCGCCACTCCGCAGCACCCACCTCGTACCCGTCACCAACCTGACCCGACCGAAGAGGCAACGCGCGTGAAGACGATTGGCGACCTCGGGGACCTGCGCGGCAAGCGCGTCCTCGTCCGTTCCGACCTCAATGTGCCGCTCGACGGCACGACCATCACCGACGACGGCCGCATCCGCGCGTCGCGCACCGACGATCAGGACGCTCGCCGAGACGGGGGCGCGCGTCATCGTCTGCGCCCACCTCGGACGCCCCAAGGGCGCGCCGGACCCGCAGTACTCGCTCGCGCCCGTCGCCAAGCGGCTCGGCGAGGTCCTCGGCGCGCCGGTCGTCTTCGCGGAGGACACCGTGGGTCCCGAGCGCCAGGCCGCGGTGGCAGCACCTCGAGGAAGGCGGGGTGCTGCTGCTCGAGAACCTCCGCTTCAACGCCGGCGAGACCGCCAAGACGGACGAGGGCCGCGCCGAGTTCGCCGGGCAGCTCGCCTCTCTCGCAGACGTCTTCGTCTCCGACGGCTTCGGCGTCGTGCACCGCAAGCAGGCCTCCGTCTACGACGTCGCCCGGCTGCTCCCGCACGCGACGGGTGGCCTCGTCGAGGCCGAGGTCGACGTGCTGCGCCGCCTGACCCAGGACCCGCAGCGGCCCTACGCCGTCGTCCTCGGCGGCGCCAAGGTGTCCGACAAGCTCGGCGTCATCGGCAACCTCCTCGGCACCGCCGACCGGCTCCTCATCGGTGGCGGCATGGTCTTCACCTTCCTCGCCGCGCAGGGCCACGAGGTCGGCAAGAGCCTGCTCGAGGCCGACCAGATCGACACGGTCAAGGGCTACCTCGAGCGGGCCGAGGAGGAGGGCGTCGAGATCGTCCTGCCCGCCGACATCGTCGTCGCCGACGCGTTCAGCGCCGACGCCGCGCACGACGTCGTCGCCGCCGACGCCATCCCTGCCGACCGGATGGGTCTC
Source organism: uncultured Actinomycetota bacterium (assembly GCA_963826445.1). GTDB lineage: Bacteria > Actinomycetota > Actinomycetes > Actinomycetales > Dermatophilaceae > Intrasporangium. Next base: position 12,960 of record CAWGXD010000040.1, on the reverse strand, counting down.
GACATCGGCCCGGAGTCCAGCCGTCTCTTCGCCGAGAAGCTGTCCGACTGCCGCACGGTCTTCTGGAACGGACCGATGGGCGCCTTCGAGATGGCGCCGTTCGCCGCCGGCACCAAGGCGATCGCGCAGGCGCTCGTCGACGTGACGCGCGACGGGCGCCCTGACCGTCGTCGGCGGCGGCGACTCCGCCGCCGCGGTACGGCAGCTCGGTTTCGCGGACACCGACTTCGGCCACATCTCCACCGGGGGCGGTGCGAGCCTCGAGTACCTCGAGGGCAAGGAGCTGCCCGGTCTCACCGTCCTCGACGGCGACGCCGACGACCGGGCGGGAGACGCCTGATGGCTGGGGAGAAGCCCGCGGGCCGCGTGCCGCTCATGGCGGGCAACTGGAAGATGAACCTCGACCACCTGCAGGCGACCCACCTCGTGCAGAAGCTCGACTGGACCCTGCGCGACGCCAAGCACGACTACGCCGCCGTCGAGGTCGCGGTGCTCCCGCCCTTCACCGACCTCCGATCCGTGCAGACCCTCGTCGAGGGCGACCAGCTCGAGCTGCACTATGGCGCCCAGGACCTCTCCCCGCACGCGTCGGGTGCCTACACCGGCGACATCTCCGGCGCCTTCCTGGAGAAGCTCGGGTGCACCTACGTCATCGTCGGGCACAGCGAGCGCCGCGAGTACCACGACGAGACCGACGACGTCGTGGCGGCCAAGGTCAAGGCGGCCTACGCGCACGGGCTGACGCCGATCCTCTGCTGCGGCGAGGCGCTCGACGTGCGCAAGGAGGGCCGGCAGGTCGAGCACGTCGTGGCCCAGCTGCGCGGCGGCGCTCGACGGCGTGACCAAGGAGCAGGCGACGCGGCATCGTCATCGCCTACGAGCCGATCTGGGCCATCGGCACCGGCGAGGTGGCCACGCCCGAAGACGCCCAGGAGGTGTGCGCCGCCATCCGCACCCTGCTCGCCGAGCTGTACAGCGGCGACGTCGCCGACGGCGTGCGCGATCCTCTACGGCGGCAGCGTCAAGTCGGCCAACGTCGCGGCGATCATGGCCCAGGAGGACGTCGACGGCGCCCTCGTCGGCGGCGCGTCGATCGACCCGGCCGAGTTCGCGTCGATCTGCCGCTACCGCGACCACGTCGCGGCGACCTGAGCCCAACGGGCGAGACGCACGCCGCTCGTTCGGTCCAGCCGGTCCGGGCAGGTATCCTGTCCCGTGGCCCACCAAAGCCCCGACCGATCCGACGGGCCGCGCCCGATAGCCCGACGATTTGGAGTGACCACGTGGATGCGGTTCGCATCGTGCTGCAGGTCCTGCTGGTGCTGTCCAGCCTGGTCCTGACCCTCTTCATCCTGCTGCACAAGGGCAAGGGTGGCGGCCTGTCGGACATGTTCGGCGGTGGCATGTCGACCTCGCTCGGTGGCTCGTCGGTCGCCGAGCGCAACCTCGACCGCTTCACGGTGGCCGTGGCCTCGGTCTGGGCCGCGGCGATCATCGGACTGGGCCTGCTGGCCCGCTTCGCGAGCTGAGAGGACGACACATGGCGAGCGGTAACGCAATTCGAGGAAGCCGGGTCGGCGCCGGCCCGATGGGTGAGGCCGAGCGCGGCGACGCGGCCCCCCGGGTCCACATCTCCTACTGGTGCTCCAACGGCCACGAGACGCGCCCGAGCTTCGCCGAGGAGCCCGGCATGGTGGTGCCCGAGATCTGGGACTGCCCGCGCTGCGGCTTCCCGGCCGGCCAGGACAAGGACAACCCTCCGGCTCCGCCGAAGGTCGAGCCCTACAAGACGCACCTCGCCTACGTGAAGGAGCGCCGCAGCGACGCCGACGGCGCCGCCATCCTCGACGAGGCCCTGACGCACGCCTGCGCGAGCGCGGCCTCATCCAGTGAGGCACCCGTGACAGCCGCGGCTGGCCGACGACGCCGCCGCCATCGGCGGCATCATCCCGGGCACCCACGTTCCGTATGCCGCTGAGCGCGCGCGCCGCTCAGCGGCATACGACTGTCTGTGGTGCAGTCCAGGGAAGACGCGAGGCGGCCGCGGCGTCGATGAGCCACCGCGTCGCCTCGGCGCCCTTCGGCGCCGAGGCCGGCACGTCCCACCGGTCGGAGGCAGGGGTCGAGCGCGGCCGCGACGGCCTCGGCCTTGTCCCCTCCGGCCACGAGGAACCACATCTCGCGGGAGCGCTCGAAGCACTCGAAGGTGAGGCTAACCCGGTCGGGCGGCGGCTTCGGGGAGTCGTGCACGGCCACGGCGATGGCGTCCGTGACGCGCTGCGCCGGGTGGTGCGGGAAGAGCGATGCGACGTGGCCGTCCGGGCCCACGCCGAAGACGCACGACGTCCCGAAGCTCGCCTGTCCGTGCTGCTGGATCGTCGCAGCGTAGGCCGCGGCACTGCCTCGGCGCTGTCGGACGTGATCCGGTCCCGGCCACCCGGTGGACCTTGGCCGGGTCGAGGCCCAGCGCGGTGAGGCCCGCCTCGTCGTTCTGCGTGTCGTTGCGGTCGGGGTCACCCTGCCGGCAGGTACCGTTCGTCGCCCCACCAGACCGCGGACCCGCTGCCAGTCGACCGCGTGCGGCCGGCAGCTGAGTGACGGACGCGATGATCGCCGAGCCCAGCGACCCGCCGGTCAGGGCGATCTGGGCCTCGGGAACGCGCCTGCGCGTCGAGGAGGGCCGTGACGAGCCGAGCCGCCGCTGCGTCAGCGAGGGACTGCTTGTCCGGATGGACGACGACGACCGGCTCGGGAGTCGATGACCGAGGCCTTCTCGGTGTGGGTGGTCCGCTTGCTCCTGGGTTCCTTCTCGGTGGTCTTCTCGGCGGCTTCCTCGGTGGCCTTCTTCTCCTCGCGGTGGGCGTGGGCTCGCCGGCGAGCTTGCGCTGCGTCGCGGCGCGCACCTGGGCCGTCGTGGTCGTGTCCGGGGCCGGGGGGCGGTGACCATCGCCATCGCCTCCTTCGCGGAGTCGACGCGCCGCAGCGCGGGCGGCCAGCCGTCGCGACTGGTCCGGATTGGGGCCTTGCCCGCGCGAGCGGCCGCTCGAGCGCCGAGAAGCGCACCGGGGTGAGCTTGCTCGATGCCGTGCAGCAGCGCCTCCTCGTAGTCGTCGTCCGGGTCGAGCCGGCGCAGCTCGTCGGCGAGGCACTCCTTGGCCTCGCGACGGGGCAGGCGTGATCCGGCGGTCCGGCTGGCCCGGCTGGCGACAATGTGGCGACGACGTCGCCGGGGCGGACCAGGTCGATGGGTCCGACTCTTGCGCTCGAGGCGCACCGCGCTGATGCCCGAGCCCACGCGGCGTGGCGACGCGCTGGACCGCCACCTTCAGCCGCTGGGCCAGCCACGCGGCCAGCAGGTCGGTCGATGGCGAGTCCGGCGCTCCGCAGACGACGGCCGCCGGTCACCGTCTCGTACGGGCGGCTGGTCGAGCGCGGCTGCGAGCAGGCCGCGCCAGCGGGTGATCCGGGTCCAGGACAGGTCGGTGTCGCCCGGTGCGATACGTCTCGGCGCGCTTCCGGAGGACGACGCGTGGGTTCGCGGTGCTGGGCGGCGTCGGTGATGCGCCGTTGCGCCATCGTCCCGATGGGGTCGTTCCCGACGTCATCGGGTGCCTCATCCGGGCCACCACGCGACGATGGGGGAGTCGGGTAGCAGGAGCGGGACGACGACGCTGGGACCATGCTTGGCAGCGGCCCGTAGAGGCGGAGCACGACGATCTCGCTCGCACCCGCGTCACCGCCGAGCGCGGATCTGGGCGTCGAGGCGGCTGCGACCACGGCGTCACCGGAGATGAGGACGATGATCCGGCAGGGATGCTGGCGGCTGGCATGGGTGGCGATGTCGATCGCCTCGGCGGCGTCGCTGTCGTCGATCGACGACGATGAGGGTCAGGACCCGACCGAGCGCCATCGCACCGACCTCGTTGCGCAGCCGGACGAGGGTCTTGCTGACCGCAGCCGTGGTCGTGTAGGTGAGGTCGCGGATCACGGCATCCTCCAGGTGCGACCGTCCCGTTCGAGCATCCGGGCGGCGAGGGCGGTCCCCATGTGCCGGCGGCGTACTGCTCGGGTTTGCCGTTGCGCTGCCAGTGCCTGATGAGCGGGTCGAGAATCCGCCAGGACAGCTCGACCTCCTCGTGGCGGGGGAAGAGCGGCGGGTCTCCGAGGAGCACGTCGAGGATGAGGCGCTCGTAGGCCTCGGGCGAGCTCTCGGTGAAGGCCGATCCGTAGCCGAAGTCCATCGTCACGTCGCGAACCTCCATCTGCCGCGCCCGGCACCTTCGACCCGAAGCGGATCGTGACGCCCTCGTCCGGCTGGACCCGGATGACGACGGCGTTCTTGCCCAGCTCCTCGGTCGCCGTGTGCTCGAAGGGCAGGTGCGGTGCGCGTTTGAAGATGACCGCGATCTCGGTCACCCGCTTGCCCAGGCGTTTTCCCGTGCGCAGGTAGAAGGGCACACCGGCCCAGCGCCGGGTGTCGACCTCAAGCGTCACGGCGGCGAACGTCTCGGTCGTCGAGTCGGGGTCGACGCCGTCCTCCTCGCAATAGCCGACGACCTCGGTGGCGCCCTGCCATCCCGCGGCGTACTGCCCGCGGGCGGCGTGGGAGTCGAGGTCCTCAGGCAGACGTACGGCCGACAGGACCTTCTCCTTCTCCCCGCGCAGCTCATTGGCGTCAAAGGACACCGGCTCCTCCATCGCCGTCAGGGCGAGGAGCTGTAGCAGGTGGTTCTGGATGACGTCGCGGGCGGCACCGATGCCGTCGTAGTAGCCGGCCCGGCCGCCGATTCCGATGTCCTCGGCCATCGTGATCTGCACGTGGTCGACATAGTGCGCGTTCCAGACCGGTTCGAAGAGCTGGTTGGCGAACCGCAGGGCCAGGAGGTTCTGGACCGTCTCCTTGCCGAGATAGTGGTCGATCCGGAAGATGCGTCCGGCGGGAAGACTCTTTCGACGATCCCGTTGAGCTCGCTGTGCGCTACGCAGGTCGTGCCCGAACGGCTTCTCGATGACGACGCGTCGCCACGAGTCCCCATCCGCCTCCGCGAGCCCCGACCGCTCGAGCTGCTCGCAGACCGGGGCGAAGAACGCCGGCGGGATCGACAGGTAGAAGGCGTGGTTCCCGCCAGTGCCTCGAACGCGTCAAGCTCATCGACGGTCTGGGCGAGCAGGTCGAACGCCGCCGTCGATCGTCGAACGTGCCCGGCACGAAGCGGAAGCCCTCGGACGAGCTTGCGCCAGACCGTCCTCGCTGAACGGCGTCCGGGCGTGCTCCTTGACCGCCTCATGGACGACCTGCCGAAGTCCTGCGTCGGCCCAGTCGCGCCGGGCGAAGCCGACGAGGGAGAAGCCCGGCGGCAGCAGCCCGCGGTTGGCGAGGTCGTAGATCGGCGGGCATGAGCTTCTTGCGGGCGAGGTCGCCCGTGACGCCGAAGAGACCAGGCCGCAGGGACCCGCGATCCGGGGCAGGCGCCTGTCCGCGCGGGTCGCGCAGCGGGTTCACGCGCATGGGCGACCCGCGCCGGGCTCATCCGTGGTCTCCGCCTGGAGCGCCTTGCGGACCTGGGCCAGTCCGGCGTCGTGCTCGGTCAGGTGCAGCTGAAGGACCGGCCGCCCGTGGTCGGCGAGCACCTGTGCGTCGCCGCCTGCCTGTGCCGCGATGAACTTCCCGAAGGTGAAGTCCCGTCCCGGTACCGGAAGGTCCTCGTGCGGGGCGGAGGTGATCTGGAGGTAGACCCCCACGGGAGGCCCGCCCTTGTGGAACTGCCCGGTGGAGTGGAGGAACCGCGGGCCCCAGCCGAAGTCGACCGGCCGCGCCGTGCGCGCGGCCAGTGGCCCCGGCGCCGCGAGGCCGGCATCGCTCAGCCGGTCGAAGTAGGCCATCACGCCACGTAGCCGCGCTCGCCGGCCTGCCCGAGCAGTGCGTGACGGCCTCGTCGACGGTGCCGCCGACCCACCAGCCACCCCCCAGTGCGCGGACCTCGACAGCCCCGTCCATGAAGGCCGGCGCCGTGCCTTCACCGGTGCTCCTCGAGGAGCCCGCGAGCGGCCTGCTTCGCGGACTCGACGTCCGGTTGGTCGAACGGGTTGATCCCGAGCAGTCGCCCTGACACGGCGATGGCCGCTTCCCAGAGCAGCATCTGGGCGCCGAGCGTCCCGCCGACACGGACGCTGTCGCCGCTCGGGCGGGTCTCGTCGTCGGCCGCCACGAGACGGGCCACGAGGACGTCGCTCGCGGGCCACTGATCTCGGGGTCCTGCTCCGACTGGACCACGACGGGCAGCAGTCCGGTGCCGTCCTTCCCGGTGGACTCGGCGATGAGCTGCTCGGCCCAGTCGGCGAAGCCGTGGATCTTGGAGCCGTCGTCGAGCAGAGCCACCTTGTCGCGGAGCGGATCGGTCCCACCCAGAGCGGCCCCCAGCCGAAGGGCCGGGTTGGCGGCGTCGTCGGCGGCGAGCAGGTCGGCGACCGACTCCGCCTCGTCGAGCAGGGCCGAGACATCCACTCCCGCGAGCCCGCTCGGCACGAGACCGAAGGCGGTCAGCGCCGAGTAGCGCCCACCGACGTTGGGATCGGCATTGACGACGCGATACCCCTTTGCCCGCGCCTCGGCGTCGAGCGGGCTCCCCGGATCGGTGACGACGACGATGCGGGCAGCGGGATCGATGCCTGCGTCCGTGAAGGCCTGCTCGTAGGCCCGTCGCTGCGAGTCGGTCTCCACTGTCGAGCCCGACTTGCTCGACACGACGACCACCGAGTGCTCGAGGTCGTCGTTGATGGCTCGCCGCACGTAGTCCGGGTCGGACGAGTCGAGCACGACCAAGGGCTTGCCTGCGGTGGCGCAGATGACCTCCGGCGCGAGCGAGGACCCGCCCATGCCACAGAGGACGACATGGTCGAGCCCCTCCTCCGCAAAGACCTCCCGCAGCGCTGCGATCTCCCCGACGAGCGGCCGGGAGGATGTGGCGAGGCCGACCCAGGAGAGGCGGATGCTCGCCTCCGACTCCGCCTCAGGACCCCACAGGGTGGCGTCCTTGGCGAAGAGCCGACTCGCCACCGAGTCCCGGACGAGGTCAGGGACGTGCCGCTCGATCGCGTCCGCAGCTGCTCCTGACGCGCTGACGGACAGGGCGTTCATGCCCGCACCTTCTCCATCTCCTCAGCAGCGCCGGCGAGGAGCGCGGTCCACGACTTCTCGAACTTCTCGACGCCTTCGTCCTCAAGGACCTGGACGACGTCGTTGTAGGAGATCCCTTGGGCGGCAAGGCCGTCCAGCACGGCACTCGCGTCAGCATAGTTGCCCGTCACCGTGTCGCCCTTGATCTCTGCGTGGTCCGCGGTCGCCTCGAGCGTCTTGCTCGGCATCGTGTTGACCACGCCGGGGGCGACGAGCTCGGTGATGTAGAGGGTGTCCGGGTAGGCGGGGTCCTTGACGCCCGTCGATGCCCAGAGCGGGCGCTGGACGTTGGCCCCCTCATCGGCGAGGCTCTTCCAGCGTGGCGTGCTGAAGACCTCCTCGTAGGCCTGGTAGGCGAGGCGGGCATTGGCGACCCCGGCCTTGCCGCGCAGAGCCTTCGCCTCGTCGGTCCCGATGGCGTCCAGTCGCTTGTCGACCTCGGTGTCCACGCGCGAGACGAAGAACGACGCGACGGAGTAGATCTTCGACAGGTCCTTGCCCGCCGCGTGCGCCTTCTCGAGCCCCTCGAGGTAGGCGTTCATGACGGCGCGGTAGCGGTCCAACGCGAAGATCAGGGTCACGTTGACGCTGATGGCCTCCGCCGTGACCGTTGTGATCGCCGGTAGCCCCGCCTCGGTCGCAGGGATCTTGATGAGGACGTTGGGCCGGTCCACGTCGGCGTATAACTGCTTGGCCTGCTCGATGGTGCGCTCCGTGTCGTGGGCCAGCCGGGGGTCGACCTCGATCGAGACCCGGCCGTCGACGCCGCCGGTTCGGTCGTAGACCGGCCGGAACAGGTCACACGCGTCACTCACGTCGGCCGTCGTCAGCTCGTGCACGATCTCCTCGGCGCTCTTGCCCTTGCTCGTCAGGGCCGCCAGGTCATCGTTGTAACGGTCCCCTGAGGACAGGGCCTGCTGGAAGATCGTCGGGTTGGAGGTCATCCCGACGACGTTGCGCTCCTCCATGAGCTCGGCGATCTTGCCGGTCTCGATCAGCTCACGGGACAGGTCGTCCAGCCAGATCGAGACGCCGGCGTCCGACAGGGCCTTGGTGTTGGGGTTTGTCATGGTGGTCACTTCCTCTTCGAGGTGTGCGCTGTCGCGGACTTCTTGGCGGCGGCGCGGGGCATGGAGCTCTTGACATCTGTGTCACCGCTCGAGTCGCGCTTACGCGGATTGGTCTCGGTGATGGCGGGCGCGTGGACCGCGGCCTGGGCGGCCTTGATCGAGTCCTTCGCGGCCTTGACGACGGCCTCGGCGGTGATCCCGAACTCCCGGAAGATCGTCTTGTAGTCGGCGGAGGCGCCGAAGTGCTCGAGGCTGATGGTGCGGCCGGCGTCGCCGACGATGTCGTGCCAGCCCATCGAGACGCCGGCCTCGACGCTGACCCGGGCGCGCACCTCGGGTGGCAGCACCTTGTTCTGGTAGCCCTTCGACTGCCTCTCGAACCACTCCCGGCAGGGCATCGAGACGACGCGCGTGGCGATCCGGGACTTCTCGAGCTGCTTGGCGGCCTCCACCGCGAGCTGCACTTCCGAGCCGGTCGCGACGAGGATGACGTCCGGGCTGCCGGGCTCGGACTCCTCGACGAGGACATAGGCGCCCTTGGCGACGCCGCTCGCCTTGCCATGCGTCCTGCGGTCGAAGGTCGGGACCGGCTGCCGGGTGAGGGCGAGGGCGGTCGGTCCGGTCGCGTTGGTGAGGATCTGGCCCCACGCGGCGGCGGTCTCGTTGGCATCTGCGGGGCGGACGACGTCGAGGCCGGGGATCGCGCGCAACGCGGCCAGGTGCTCGACCGGCTGGTGGGTCGGCCCGTCCTCGCCGAGGCCGACCGAGTCGTGAGTCCACACGTAGGTGACGGGCAGCTGTTGCAGTGCGGCGAGACGCACAGCCGGCCGCATGTAGTCGGAGAAGATGAGGAACGTCCCGCCGTAGGGTCGCGTGAGGCCCTCGAGCGCGATGCCGTTGAGGATCATCCCCATGCCGTGCTCGCGCACCCCGAAGTGCAGAGTGCGACCGTAGGGGTTGCCCTGCCAGACCTTGGTCTGCTTCGACGTCGGGATGAAGGACGGCTCACCCTCCATCGTCGTGTTGTTGGACTCGGCGAGGTCGGCGGAGCCACCCCACAGCTCAGGCATGACGGGCGCAAGTGCGGTGAGGACCTTGCCGGAGGCCGCGCGCGTCGCGATGCCCTTCTCGTCGGCGGGGAAGCTCGGCAGCGCCTTGGCCAGGCCCTCGGGGGCACGACCGGAAACGACGCGGTCGAGCAGGGCCGCGCGGTCCGGATTCGCCTTGCGCCACGCCGCATAGGACGTCTTCCACTCGCGGTGGGCCGCCTTGCCGCGCGCCACGACCTCACGGGCCCGCTTCAGCACGGCCGGCTCGACGACGAACGACTTCTTCGGGTCGAAGCCGAGCAACTCCTTCGTGGCCGCCACCTCCTCCTCACCGAGCGCAGAGCCGTGCGACTTGCCGGTGTCCTGCTTCGTCGGCGCCGGCCACGCGATGATCGTGCGGAGAACGACGAGGGTGGGCTTGTCGGTCATCCGCTCGCCCGACCGGATCGCAGCGAGCAGCGCGTCGACGTCCTCGACATAGTCCGCCCCGTCGCCGTCACCCCGCCAGTCCACGGTGACGACGTGCCACCCGTAGGCCTCGAACCGCTTCCCCACGTCCTCGCTGAACGCGATGTCCGTGTCGTCCTCGATGGAGATCTGGTTCGCGTCGTAGACCACGGTGAGGTTGCCCAGCTCCTGGTGGCCCGCGAGGGAGCAGGCCTCGTGGCTGACACCCTCCTCCATGTCCCCGTCTGAGGCGATGACATAGATCCGGTGGTCGAACGGGCTCGTGCCCGCCGCCGCGTCAGGGTCGAAGAGGCCCCGCTGGCGGCGCTGCGCCATGGCCATGCCAACTGCGGAGGCGAGTCCGGAGCCGAGGGGGCCCGTGGTGATCTCGACGCCCACCGTGTGGTGCACCTCCGGGTGGCCAGGGGTCTTGGAACCCCACGTGCGCAGCGCCTTGAGGTCATCGAGCGTCAGGCCGTAACCGCTGAGGTAGAGCTGGATGTACTGCGTCAGGCTCGTAGTGACCCGCCGACAGGACGAAGCGGTCCCGGCCGAGCCACGACGGGTCCGACGGATCGTGGCGCATGACGTTCTGGTAGAGCAGGTACGCCAGCGGCGCGAGCGACATCGCCGTCCCCGGGTGCCCGTTTCCGACCTTCTGGACGGCGTCCGCAGCGAGGACGCGGATGGTGTCCACGGCGCGGAGGTCGACGTCGGACCAGCCGGCCTCGTCGGCGACCGGCCTGGCCAGGTTCTTGCTCCGTTTGGCCAGGAGGTCCCTGGGTGCCGTCCTGCCTCGGTTGGATGTGGTCTCCGTTGCGGTTGCACTGGTCGTGGGCACGGGACGGGTCTCCTTATTGGCCAGATGAAGTGCGGCGCGTGACATCACGAGCCTAGTGCGTGGCGCTGGGCACGAGGCAGACCGCTGCGCGGCTGCCCGGCCGGGTGACACCTACACGGCTGGTCCCATACCCGGATCCATCACCGGTCACCTGCCCCGCCACAGCACGGGCTAGTCTGCGGGCGGACCTGCCTGCCACCGGTCGCGCTACGGCGCACCGGGCGAGCCGGGCGCGACAACGGATGACGAGGACTGTAGTGACAACGGTGGACCCCCGCGCCGACCTCTCGGCGCTCCACGGTCCTGGCGGCAGCGGGCTCAGGTTCCTCATCGGGCAGTACGTGGCGCTCACCAAGCCCCGGATCATCGAGCTGCTGCTGATCACCACGGTCCCGGTGATGTTCCTCGCCGCGCGTGGTGTCCCCGACCTTCTCCTCGTCCTCGCAACCCTCGTCGGCGGCACGCTCTCGGCCGGCTCGGCCAACACCCTCAACTGCTACATCGACCGCGACATCGACGCGGTCATGCACCGCACGAAGAAACCGGCCTCTCGTCACCGGCACCGTCAGCCCTCGGGGTGCCCTCATCTTCGGCATCGCCCTCGGCGGTCGTGTCGACCGCTTGGCTCGGGCTGCTCGTCAACTGGCTCAGCGCCTGGCTCGCGCTCGGCGGCGCTCGCTGTTCTACGTCGTCGGCTACACGCTGCTGCTCAAGCGCCGCACCGCGCAGAACATCGTCTGGGGCGGCGCCGCCGGCTGCATGCCGGTCCTCGTCGGCTGGTCCGCCGTGACCAACTCCCTGTCCTGGGCCGCCGTTCATCCTCTTCGTGGTCATCTTCTTCTGGACCCCGCCGCACTACTGGCCGCTGTCCATGAGGTTCAAGGACGACTACGCCGAGGCCCCGTCCCGATGCTGCCCGGTCGTCGGCGGCCCATCGTCGTCGCAAGGCAGATCGCCATCTACGCGTGGGCGATGGTGCTCACCTCGCTGCTGCTGTCCCCGTTGCGCGGCATGGGCTGGATCTACACGGTCGTGGCGCTCGCTCTCCGGCGGGTCTTCCTCGCCGAGTCGCACCGGCTGCTGTCCGGCGCCAAGGCCGGGATCCCGGAGCTCAAGCGCGCCCGATGCGCCTGTTCCACCTGTCGATCACCTACCTGACGATCCTCTTCGTCGGCGTCGCGATCGACCCGATCTGGCATCTCGCCCTTCCGGGATCGCCTGACCACCGCGCCCACCACGTGGCGTCATTGCCTGCTGTATGCCGCTGAGCCGGGTTCCCGAGCCCCAGTGACCTCAGGCGCGGGGTTCCGACTCGAGCGTGGGGTTCCCGTCCTCGAGGTAAAGCGCACCCGGTACCCGTGGGTCATCGAGCGCGATGGACCCGATCGAACGGAGCAGCCGGTCGTTGTACGGCGCGACCCGCTGCGACCAGACCGACTCGTCGGCCCAGTGCAGCGCGCGGATCTCTCGGTGCTCGAGGACAGCCCGCTCCACCACGTCGGACGGGCTCGTGCCGAGGTCGAAGACGAGCAGCACGGCGTCGCGCCAGCCCAGCCATGGCGGCATCCAGTCGACCGCAAGCAGGCCGCGCGGGCGAACCGTGATGCCGAGCTCCTCCTGCACCTCCCGGGCGACGCAATCGGCAGGGGACTCGTTCGGATCGACGACTCCACCGGGCAGGTCCCACTCGCGCTTGTAGGCCAGCTCGCAAAGGAGCACCTTGCCGCGCTCGTTGCGCAGGACGCCCTGCGCAATGGCCCGCTTGACCGGTAGCGCCGAGTCGAGCATCGCGGTGAAACCCTCCCGTGTGCCGGGCGCCGGGTCGTCCTTGAGCCGGCCGAACACGACGGTGTCATGGGGTTCGCCGCCGAGCCGGGCGTTGGCGCGGAGCAGGCCCTCCCGCCGCAGGCCGGCGCGCAGGGCGATTCGGAGGGACGGCCGGTTGAGCGGGTCGACATGGGCCTCGACCCGGCTCAGGCCCAGCTCGGCGAAGGCGAAGTCGACGAGGAGCCGCACGGCGCGTCCCGCCAGGCCGCGCCCCCGGAACGGGGCGTAGATAACCCACGAAAGGGAGCCGACACCGTTGGCGACGCGCCTGACGTCGACCGACCCGGCCACCATGCCCTGCCATTCGACAAGGAACGTGGCCTTGGAGCGCGAGTCCCACTCGTCATGCGTGTCAGCGACCCACACGGCGTGCTCAACTCGGCTCGGTGGCGCTGCAGGGACGTTGAACCATCGCGCGATCTCCGCGTCGTGCAACTGCAGGGACTGCTCCACGTCACTGGTCGCCCAGGGCCGGAGCAGGAGATCGCCATCGTGCAGCGTCGGCTGGTCGCCACGATTCACGCCCCCAACCTAGGGCGTTCTAGACGG
>CAWGXD010000039.1:0-64256 GCA_963826445.1 uncultured Actinomycetota bacterium | reverse complement strand
ACTGTCATCTACTGGTTCCATCTCGTATTGCTCGCTCCGAGGGCTACAACCGCCTCGCCAAGCACGTCGGCCGGGGCATCTTCGGCTTCCGCAACCCGGTCAACCAGAGACGCCGGATACGGTGGGCCTGCACCCGCCAACACCGGCGGGCGTCAGCCACGACTCACCACACACTGCCCGGCTAAGTTCGATGAGCCCCCAAAACCGAGATGACTCTAAGGGACCTCCGGTCAGGATCAACCGCAAAATTGCGGGATCACGCGATGGCGTGGCAAGAAAGCTCACAAGCTCGTTCGTGTTGCGTACGAACACGCGCCAAGATCGGTCCACAACGTCCCAGAGTTCGATGCCGGCGGTGCGCCACGGACCGCATCGGCTCATGTCGACCGCTTTCCTGTCCTACGGCACATTCCCCCCTTTCGCGTCGTGCATCCGAGCCGAGTAGCACACGCTACGGCAGCGGAGCCGAAGATCCCCGAGCGGTGGACCCGGTCCTGGTGGTCCCAAGTGGTCTGAGCCGGTGAAGCTGAATCGCTCGCTCGGCCGGCGCCACTGCCAGCTGCTGGTAGAAGGACGCAGTCATCCGACACCGTGGCTCACAGCTAGAAGATGGCCTTCCGAGACATGTGCCGCACGCTCACTCGATGCTCATGTCGCCGTCCGAGGCTGTCGGGGGCGACTCATGGTCCGCGGTCTCGGAGAGCAGCGCCGGTATGACATCGTCGATGAGATGAGAAACGAAATCCGGACCCTTCGCCACCTTGTCCGGTGAGTCCCCGGTCTCCCTCGCGAAGGCGCCCATGTGCGCCTGGAGTGCGCGCAAGCAGGTCTCCAGGAGTTCGTCACCAACCTTCGCATCTTGCTCCGCCAGAGCCTTCAGTTGGGATGGGCTGAAGACTCTGCCTCCGTGGAGTACTGCCACCGCCAACATCGCCAAATGGAAGCGAAGGTTCGTCCGCTGGGACCCGGACACGCCTGCCCGCTCTGAGAGGAGGAAGGCGTCGACGGCCCGTTGCGTCTTGGCGAGCCATAGGTAGACGACCAGCGGTAGTCCCTCGTCGAATATCTGCTTGTAGTCCGTATCTCTCTTGAGCAAACTCGACGGCCGAGCGCGCGAATTGTCGGGCTGGCTGAGGCCCATGGCCATCACTGCTTGGGCGAGCAAGGGGATACCAACGATGCGCGCTCGGGCTTGCCCTGGTTTCGGTGGTAGTTCTTGCGCCGGTCGTAATACCAATCGTGGGACAGGAAGTACGCCTCGATCTTCCGCTGGACTTCATCAGTCGCCCGCAGGGATGCAGCCGGCACCGAGGTCTGCCGATTCGTTGCCCGGATGACCTGGTCACGAGTCTCCGTATCGTCACCAGTGACGAGGATCCGGACCAGCACCATTCGCTCCAGCGCCGGGTGATCCGTACCAGCGTCGCGAAGAGCGTGGTAAATGGTCTGGGAGGTCTGGAGCCCATTGACGACCTGGACGTCGTCGAGGCTGAAGGTCTTCGACACGATGGAGGTTCGGGAGCAGACGATGGTTACTCCATTGTTCAGCCACCAAAATTCCGGAAGAGCTTCCTCGAGGACCGATCGTCGAATCTCCCTATTGACCTCGACTTCACCCTGGTAGTCCCGCACGTTCCAATCAAAAATGTGCCGACGAAGCGCTCCGCTTTCGTCCCGAAGGAACTCCAAATAGTCACGGAGTGTCACGAGCGCCACGTGGCTGTTGCCGCTAGTTGCCGATTCTTTGAACGTCAGTTGCAGCGTGTACGAGGGCAGAGTGCTCAAAAGACTCCACAGTTCCTTGGCGCCACAAGGTTGGACGTGCCATCCGCGCCTATCATGACATTCGAAAACTGTGCTGCCAACTGTTTCGACTTGATGGCCACTTTCGTGTTCACGGCATCTGTATCGCCACGGGTGACGTAGTGAAAGTGGATGCCCACCTTGACGTGTCTACCGGCGAACTTGCTCAGTGCTGCCCTGAAGAGACCGATCCGCTCGAGCACCTCCGATGAGTACAAGAGTGCGAGATCATCTTCCGACTCGGCCAGATCCAAGAGCCGCTTCGCTGAGCTTGCGAGCTTGTCAATCGCTGTCTCGGCGAAGGAGGCGGTCCGTTTCGCCTGTACGAGATGCAAGCTGAGTAAGGTCTCCTTCGCCAGCTTCCCCGGTGCGTAGTCGTCGCTCAGCTCCTCGCTGTCCTCGGCCAAGAGTGTGTCACCCAGAAAGACGTACGCGCCATCGATCGCGGCGTCATTGTTACCACCGATCACGCCGCGCTCGATCTCATCGGCCGAGAGGTCGAGGTCCCGTAGTACCTGGGTGCACGCGAAGATCTCGAACGCTCGGTCCTCATTCACCGTCGGATCGAGTCCACTCCGCCACTCGGCGAAGGCGCCATCCAAGAGAACTAGCTCATTGCTCGTCACAGCCAGCAACCCTAGGTGGTCCGACAGGGTCTCAGCGCGACCGGTGGCGTGTCGATTAGGCCATGCGGAGCGGAGCTATGACGGGATCTGAAGTGTCGGCATGCGGCTGCCGCCACCGAGCGAGGGCGGCGAGGAGCATTTCTCCGCTAGCGGCGTTCAGCCTGTTGGTGAGCAAGGCCGAACAAGCGGGCCCTCAGGAGGCCTACGCGGCGGCCCGATGTCGCATCACGGATCGGTCAGCTGGCCCGCTCCGTGCCGCTCAGCCGGCGCAGCAGGATGACGACAGCGCTTCAGAACCGCCACCGTCACCTGAGGAGGGGCCCCAACCAGCACACGGGCGAGGCAAACGGACTTCGTGTCGAGCAGATCCCGCGACCGTCAGCGGGCAGAACTCATGACCGCGACCGGGCAGCTTCGTGACCGCCTACGGGCAGTTTCCCGTGGCCGTCGACATCAGGGGCCCTTTTCGGACTGGTCGGAGTGACAGGATTTGAAGCACTCACCTGGGCCTCGACGTCCAAGGCCGCGCGACCTCGTACCTGAATAGGTCCCCAGATTTCGGATACCTTCCAACGGGTCGGTACGACGGCATGCTCCCGACGGATGCGCATCGCGGGCCGATTTCAGAGGCGAGAGGGACGGACGAGCTTGCCGACCGACTCAGCATGCCCAGGGATTCATTCAGCCATCGCCTCTGCTTTGCTCATGCGCCGGTGCGAAGGCGATTGCTGACGGCTGCCCACTGGCAGGGACAGATATTCGGGATGGTGCGGAATCAGGGGGAGGGTGCGTCTCGCGTGGCCAGCTCGTGCCGAAGGGAGGACACCACGGGCCGAGCTCAACACGCAACGGTGCTCTCGGTGACAAGTGGCAATCCCTGCAAGCTCGGGCATAGCCGACCGTGCCGCCCTGGGAAGCGCCTTAGGTGGTTCAGGAGGGCTTCCCGTCGTGCGGGAGGCCAGATCCGAGAAAGAGGAGCGACCATGCCTGATCCGAACATCGTAACCTGCCCTGACCCCATCCAGATCTTGGGCCGCGTCGGGGGAACTGCAGAGGCGACTGCCCGATGTGTGTGGGCGCAAGCCGAAGCTGAGGGCCCGCTCAGCCCGAGGTACACCCTCGCCCAGGACATCCATCTGTCTGCCGCGCTCACCGCCGGGCTCGTCTCGCCGGATGTGCAGGTTCTCGGGCTCGACGAGGTGCCGCTTCCGGCGGACCCGGTGGAGGCGCTGCGGGAGGCGGATGGGCTGCTGAGCGGCGTCCCGATCGACGCGCTGCCGCTCGGGGCTTCCCAAGTTGTCGTGCGGCTGGCGGAGCTGGTTCGCGAGGTCCGCGGATGAGCGCCCGAGTCAGCCCCAGCGTCGGGGAGCTCCTGCTCGAGGCCGACACTGAGACCCGAGCGCTGTTGTTCGACGTCACGGAGAAGACGCGCCGTCCATGTTGCGCACGTGGGTGAAGTGGTCCAGGCCGCTGCCGAACTGTGGGCGGCGCTGCCGGCCCTCCCTGGGGCCCAGTCGAGCCGTGGCCAGCGCATCGACCAGCTAGAGGCCATTTCTCACGGGATGCACCGCACCCAGCTGCGGCAGGGCTGGCCCGGCGACGGTCCGTCCGACGAGCGACTCGTGCGCGTGGCGGAAGCATTCAGCGTTGCCAGGGATCTCGTTGCACGCCACACCTCGCCCGAGTCCTTTCCGCGATCGCCTGAGTCCGTCCGTGACGTCGAAGCGGCCCGCGCCCGGACGATGCACGCCCTCTACGTCGGCGCCCAGCCGTCGGCGTCGCTGTCCGGGAGCACGTCCGCGCGCTGGAAGAGAGGCCAGGTATGGGGGAGGCCTGGGCCGGGGTCTCACGCGGCATTCCCCGAGGGCAGGAAGCGCTGAAGCGCCTCACCGCGTTCGAGCAGCTCGCCGGCAGCTACCTCGGCGCCGGACTCGCCACCTCCTTGAGCGGTGAAAGTCAAGACGGGTATGCCGGCTTCGCCCGCTTCTCGGATGCCATCGCCCGCTGGGACCTGCAGGCGCACCGAACCATGGCCGCGGCCGCGACGCCCTCGAACCTGGCCTCGATCGCGCGGACCCAGGCCATGGTGCACCGCGCGTGCCTGGTCCTCATGCGAACCGCCGCACACACCGGCGTCGCCGACCCGAGCGACGTTCGAGGACCGGACCGCGCCGGCTCTGGAGGCCGCGATGGGGACCGCGAGCCGCGTGGCCGGTCACTGGAGCGCCCTGACCAGCCCGGACGCGCGGCGTGTGGACCCGCAGCTGTGGGCCGTCGACGCGGACCTCCAGCGGCGATGCGCGAGCTGATCCACGACAAGGCGGTTCTCGCAGACCCCACGCTGATCGCCCAGCGCGCCGATCTGCGAGAGGCTGCACCGGTCGTCGCGGTCGCAACCGCGGCCGGAGTGGAGCTCGCCTGCGCCGCCCGGGGAGCCGCGAATGACACATCGCTGGCAGCCCCAGGCTCAAGCGATGATCGAGCTGGCCGGTCAGGAAATGGCCGCCCAAGGGCCCGGCGACCTCGACGACCTTGGGAGAGCGTCGGCGCGGGCGACCTTCACCACAACCGGCTGATCCCGCTGATAGCCCCGGTCCGCGACGTACTCGCTCGAAGCAGCGCCGAGAACATCGAGCGGGCCTCCTACGCGTCCTCCGCTGTCAGTGCGCACTGGCGCCCGCGATCGCCCGCCGGCACCGAGCCCGAAGCGCCCCTAAGCCGGCACGCCGTGCACGTTCCCTCGCCGGCTGCCAGTCTGTGTGGGCCGGCGATCCCCATGACTTGGTCGACACCCATGCCTCTCCCGTCGGGCCCGATGTAGCATCGTTGGACCTCAGGATCTAGAACCCCAATCTGCGCGTAGACCGACCGCTGCGGCCCCTGCCAACTTGTTGGCGGGGGCCGCAGCCCGTCCTGCCGCTCGTTGGCTCGATACCACCTGTCGAGGTCGCTGCCCACCGCGGCGCGCTGGAGACATTCCCCGTCACGAGTCAATGCCGCTTCTGCAAGCTGCCCAGTCCGCGGGGAAGGGTGGGCGGGTGATCTCGGTGTCTCCTTGAAGTGGACATGGGTGTGGGAATCCCCCCCAAAGAGCCGACCTCGCGTCGATTCCAGCCCACGCCGTCGAGCCCGCCCTCGTTTCGAGAGCAGGCTGTTCGCTGACCCTCGGCAGGTGTGCGCACGCCGCACCGAGGGCGACCCACGCCGGTTCGTGGGCCTGGAGGTCGTCACCGGGGCCGTCGTCGTTTTGGTGTCGCGGCTGAGGGCCTGTCCAGCGCCGCGTAACTCGTCGCGGCTACCCAGCGGCACCACCACGACAGCCGAGCAGGTCGTGGCCGACCAGCGCCTCGGGCCCAAACCCAAACGGGTGGAGCGATCTTGGACCTGGCCATGATGGCCGGGGTCGAAGGGCGCGTGATGCGGCGCACTCGCGGCCGTTGCCGGCGGTCCTCGCCATGGAGGCGGCAGAGCAGGGCGGCATCGACCGCCGGGCTCGATGTGCATAGAGACTCCCTTCAGCATCCCTAGGTTCAGAAACGCTGGCGGGCGGTCACTTGCCAGCGAATTCTTTTCATTGGATGCCGGGTGACCGCAGGGAGCCGGCCGGCCCCTTGGGGTGAGTGAAGGGGGCGACCCAACGTCGCGGCATCAGCCAAGGAGGAACCGTGAGCACGGAGACCACGCAGAGCGAGGCGACGCTTCCGCCCCTGTGGACGATTCGGGACGTGTCCGTATTCCTGGCCGTGCCTGTGGGAACCCTCTATCAGTGGCGTCACCGCGGTGACGGCCCGCCCGCGCTCCGCCTCGGCAAGCACCTCCGGTTCGACCCGGACAGCGTCCGTCGCTGGGCACTGGACCAAGCCAGCTGAGATGGCGAGAGTCACCCGCGACCCCCGCGACGGCCGCTGGCTAGCCCGTTGGAGAGATCCGGCGGGGCGGCAGCGGAAGAAGTCGTTCGATCGCAAGGTCGACGCGCAACGGTGGCTCGACCAACTCCGGGCCGAGATGCATCGCGGCCACTACATCGACCCGTCTGCTGCCAAGGCCGCGTTTGGCCCCTTTGCCGAGCAGTGGGCAGAGGGACTTCCTCATCTGAAGGCCTCGACCGCGAATCGCTATCGAGGCATCGTCCGGCGCCACATCGTTCCCAAGTGGGGGACGTGGCGTACTCGGGAAGATCTCCAAGAGCGACGTCAACGCTTGGATCGCCGAACTCGTGGGGAATGGGCTGCAGCCGGGGTCCGTCCGCCAGATCCACCGCGTGCTCAGCCTCATCCTCGACGCCGCTGTCGCCGACGGGCGCATCGCCCGCAACCCAGCTGTTGGCGTAAACCTGCCTCGCCAAGTGCGGGCCGAGCCGGTCTTCCTCACCGCCGAGCAGGTGCTCCGTCTGGCGCGCGCCGCCGGCGGCGACGAGCTGTGCGTCCTGACACTGGCTTTCACCGGTCTCCGGTTCGGAGAGCTCGCTGCCCTCAAGGTCAAGCGGTTCGATGCAGAGCGACGTCGCCTTCAGGTGGCGGAGTCGTGCACGGAGGTGAGCGGCAAGATCGTGTGGTCGACCCCCAAGACACACCAGTCCCGTTCTGTTCCGGTGGCCGGCCCATTGGCCGAGCGGATCGCCCACGTCGTCCGCACCAAGGGTCCGGAGGACCTCATCTTCACGGCTCCAGGTGGCGGCGTGCTCCGGCTCGGCAACTGGCGAGCCCGCGTCTTCGAGCCGGCCTGCCGCGCAGCAGGCCTGGACGGCGTCTCCCCGCACGACCTGCGCCATACCGCGGCCTCTCTGGCCATTGCGGCCGGGGCCAACGTCAAGGCGGTTCAACGGATGCTCGGGCACGCCTCGGCAGCCATGACCCTGGATGTCTACGCCGGGCTGTTCGGGGACGACCTCGACGCCGTAGGCGACGCCATGGGGTCACTGCTCGCCCAAGGTCTCAGCTGATGAGATCCAGACAGACTGGCGTCTGACGCGATCGACGCTGCATCCGGGTTCTGTCGCCGCTGACGACGGGGGGAGAGCCCACGCGGTTCAGGCGGACCCGGGGCGCAGGGGAGCCCGTCGAGGGGCCAGCCTCCGAGGCTTCGGCCCCCGGCAATCGCAACCAGTGGCACACCCTCCGCGATCGCGCTGTGCCACAAATGTGCCACAGCGCCCCCATGCGCCCCCTCGGGATAGGTTCTCCGGTCGCGCAAAACCGGCCCTGACCTGCGCAAACGTGTGGTGGGCCCCGTCGGGCTCGAACCGACGACCGGCGGATTAAAAGTCCGATGCTCTACCCACTGAGCTAGAGGCCCGCGCCCGGCCGGTCAAGCGCCGCCCGGGCCACGGTGGGAGTCTACGACGTCCCGCAGCGAGCCCCGAACCGCACACGAGGGACCGCGCGGGGTTAGCCTGCCGGGATGAGCGAGAGCGAGCGCCGCGGCCCGAGACGGCCCGCCTTCTTCAGCCCCTCGGCGCTCGAGGCGCACGGGGGAGCGTACGACCCGACGGAGCAGATCCACGTCGCCCACGAGACGGCGGCGGCGCTCGTTCATGCCGGACGCGCGGCATCGGATCCTGCCGTGACCGACCGCCTCGTCGCGCTCGTCGACGACATCGGTCTGTCGACGGTGGCGGAACTGTGGTCGCAACGACCGGCGCGGAGCCTGCCCGGGAGTCTGTGGCGCCTCTACGTTCTCCGGGAGTGGGTGCGCCGCTCCCCGCACGACGCGAGCCGTGAGTACGCCGCGGGAATCCGCTTCACGACGCCCGACCACGCCGTCGCCGGCGCCGCGGAGCCGCCGGGGCCGCACGAGATGGAGCGGCTCATCGACGAGATCCTCCGCGGCGTCTTCAGCGGCGACCTTGCCGTGGCGCTGGAGCGTGCGTCGGCCTTCTGCCGCGTCGTGTCCGCGGGCCGGGCGGACGTCTCCTCCGGCAGTGAGGCGGCCGAGCACGCGGCCAACCTCCTTGGCATGGCGGATGACCTCGCCGCCTCCGCCCGCCTGTGGCGGGCCGAGGCCTTGGACTGAGCCAACGACCCAAGGGTTCGTATGCCGCTGAGCTGACTCAGCGGCATACGTCCAGTTTGTCGTGGGCTTGGACCCGCACCGCCTTGGGCTTGGTGATGTGGGAAGCGGCGCCTATCCTTGACGGGCGTCGGGTCGCGGTAGCCCCGGGTCCCAAATTCAGCCGCTGCGAGCGGCCTCGTGCCGAGAGGCGCTCCCGGCCCGACGCAACACTCGTCCGGTTCATCCCCTCACCGTGGACGGCTCAGGAGGACGCGATTCCGTGGTGCCTCCGACCGCTTCCTCCGCGTGACAGAGGACCTCGTGCGCGCGCATGTCGGACTCGAGGGAGTGAATGGCGCGTCGGGCCGGACTCTGGAAGCCGCAGCGGTCGCACCGCCCGAACATGAACGCCCCCCGCTCGACGGAGGTCCACGTCGGGGCACTGGCGTCCTCAGGTGTGCTCCCGGAGTCAGGGGCCATGGCCCCATGATGCCCCTTCGGGATGTCGCGGGGGCAATCGCGGCTCTTAGGGCCCCCTTCCCCTCCACGCCGGCCTGCGGGGATCTACCCTTGGCCCATGAGTGACGACCGTACGAACGATCTGGTCGATGGCGACCTCGCCGACGAGATCGAGCTCGTCAGTGATCTGGTCGTCGCTGCGTCCACGAGCACGCGTCACTTCACGCCGGACGAGGTCGACGCCCTGCTCGGCATAGACACCGGGGACTCCGGCGAGGCTCCCAGCGGACGCGACGCCGAGAACTGAGGCCGTCGGAGGGGATCCGCTGCCCACACATGACGGGATGGTGTCGTGGGGATGTACGCCAGTTTGCACGCCGGTGTCCTCGTGGCCGTAGCATCGTCCCGACCGACTGCCAAGCGACCGGAGTACCCAACGTGGGCTTTCGCCTGACTCCCCAGGACACGAGCTTCTACTCGCTCTTCGCCACCTCCGCGGGACTTCTCGTCGAAGCAACGAAGGAGCTGACCAAGCTCCTCGAGATGGACCCCGCGGGTCGGGCCGGTGTCGCCGAGCGGCTGGGTGCGCTCGAGAGCGAGGCTGACGAAGCCACACACGCTGTGATCAAGAAGGTCAACAGCTCGTTCATCACCCCCTTCGACCGCGAGGACATCCATGCCCTGGCGGTCCAGCTCGACGACTGCATGGACCACATCGAGGAGACGGCGGACCTCATCGCCCTCTACCGGATCGGCGACCTGCCCAAGGGCATGACGGAGCAGATCGAGATCCTGTCCCGGATGGCTGAGGTGACCGCCGAGGCGATGCCCAACCTTCGCTCGCTCAAGGACCTCTCGGGCTACTGGATCGAGATCAACCGCCTGGAGAACCAGGCCGACAAGCTGCACCGCAAGATGCTCGTCGAGCTGTTCAACGGCACGAACGTCGACGCCGTGCACATCATCAAGATGAAGGGCATCATCGACGGCTTCGAGGACGCGGCCGACTCCTTCGAGAACGTCGCGCACACGGTCGAGGGCATCGCCGTCAAGGAGTCCTGACGCCGTGTTGGACGTCCTCCCCGTCGCAGTGGTCGTCGCCTTGGCGATGGGCTTCAACTACACCAACGGGTTCCACGACGCGGCCAACGCCATCGCCACGTCGGTCTCCACGCGTGCGCTGACGCCGCGTGTGGCTCTCGGCATGGCCGCCGTGGCGAACCTCGTCGGGGCCTTCTTCGGCACGAAGGTGGCCCAGACCATCGGGTCGGGCATCATCGAGCAGCCGTCCGGGATCGACGGCCTCTGGCTGGTCGCGGCGGCACTGGTGGGGGCCATCGGCTGGAACATGCTCACCTGGTGGTTCGGGCTCCCATCGTCCTCGTCGCACGCCCTCATCGGGGGGCTCGGCGGTGCGGCCCTCGCCGCCGGGGTGGCCGTCAAGTGGGACATCATCCTCACCAAGGTCGTCATCCCGATGATCGTCTCCCCGCTCGTCGGGCTCACCCTCGGTTTCCTGGTCATGGCGGCCATCCTCTGGCTGTTCCGCAGGGCGCAGCCGGGCCGCGTCCAGCGTGGTTTCCGGCACGCCCAGACCGCATCCGCCGCCGCCATGGCCTTCGGGCACGGTCTGCAGGATGCCGCCAAGACAGCCGGGGTGGTCGTCCTCGCCCTCAACATCTCGGGATACCACAGCGGCGACACCATCCCGATCTGGGTGCTCGTCCTGTCTGCCATCGTCATCTCGCTCGGTACGTACGCGGGTGGCTGGCGGATCATGCGCACCCTGGGCCGCCGGATCATCCACCTCGACCCGCCGCAGGGCTTCGCCGCGGAGACGACGGCGGCGTCCATTCTCTATGTCGCGGGCATGGCGTTCGGAGCGCCCATCTCGACGACGCACACCATCACGTCGGCCATCATGGGCGTCGGCGCCACCAAGCGACTCTCCGCGGTGCGCTGGGGCGTCGCCGGCAACATCGTCGGTGCGTGGGTCCTCACCTTCCCGGGCGCCGGCCTCGTCGCGGCGCTCACCTGGTACGTCACGGGGCTGTTCCGCTGATCCGCGCCGTTTGGGGCGCATGGTTTGGCCGTATGCCGCTGAGCTCGTCCCCGCACCCGCGTGACCCCTGCGTCGAGTGGAGTCTTGATGAAGGGGGCGGGCACCCCCTGACAGCGCCCGCCCCACCGACCTTCAGATCGATGGTGCGTCAGCCGAAGCGGCCGGAGATGTAGTCCTCGGTCTGCTGTTGCGACGGGTTGTTGAAGATCTTCGTCGTGTCGTCGATCTCCACGAGACGGCCGGGCTCTCCGGTGGCCCTGAGGTTGAAGAACGCGGTCCGGTCGGAGACGCGGGCAGCCTGCTGCATGTTGTGCGTCACGATGACGATCGTGTACTCGGTCTTCAGATCGTTGATGAGGTCCTCGATCGCGAGCGTCGAGATCGGGTCCAGGGCCGAGCAGGGCTCGTCCATGAGCAGCACCTGCGGCTGCACCGCGATGGCCCGGGCGATGCAGAGGCGCTGCTGCTGGCCGCCGGACAGTCCGGCGCCCGGCTTGGCCAGGCGGTCCTTGACCTCGTTCCAGAGGTTGGCGCCCTTGAGGGACTCCTCGACGATGCCGTCCAGAGTGCTCTTGCTCCGGACGCCGTTGAGCCGCAGTCCCGCAGCGACGTTGTCGTAGACCGACATCGTGGGGAAGGGGTTGGGTCGCTGGAACACCATGCCGATCGTGCGACGCACCCGGACCGGGTCCATCGACGGAGCGTAGAGGTCCTGGTCGTCGAGCAGGACCTTCCCCTCGACCCGGCCACCGGGGATGACTTCATGCATCCGGTTGAGGGTGCGCAGGAAGGTCGACTTGCCGCAGCCGGAGGGGCCGATGAAGGCGGTGACCGACCGGGGCTCGACGGTCAGCGTCACGCCCTCCACGGCTTTGAAGTCCCCGTAGTAGACGTCCAGGTCGCTGACGTCAATTCGCTTTGCCATCGAAGGGTTCGCTTTCTCTTACTTCTTGACGGAGCCGTAGTGGGCGATGACTCGGCCGATGAGGTTGAGGAGGAGGACGAGGATGATCAGGGTCAGTGCGGCGCCCCACATCCGCTCGGCGGCGGTAGCGAGCGCGAAGTCGCTCCGGTCCTGGTTGATCATCGTGGGCAAGGTCGCCATGTTGCCCTCGAACAGGTTGCGCTGGAAGTTCTTGGTGTAGGGCCCGAGGATGAGTAGTGGTGCCGTCTCGCCCATGACTCGCGCGAGCCCGAGCAGGATCCCGGTGACGATGCCCGAGAAGGCCGTCCGAAGGACGATGCGAACGATGGTGACCCATTTCGGGACCCCGAGGGCGTAGGACGCCTCGCGCAGCTCGTTGGGGACGAGCTTGAGCATCTCCTCCGTCGATCTGACGACGGTCGGGATCATCAGCAGGACGAGCGAGAGCGAGACCGCGAATCCGTTGCGGTCGATGCCGAACGTCGTGACCCAGACCGCGTAGATGAACAGGGCGGCAACGATGGACGGGACGCCGGAGAGGATGTCGACCATGAAGCTGATCGCCCTCGCGAGCCGCCCCCGGCCGTACTCGACGAGGTAGACGGCCGTGAGCACGCCGATCGGGATCGAGATCAGCGCGGTCATGCCTGCTTGGAGCAGCGTCCCCTCGATCGCATGACGCGCGCCGCCGCCGAAGTCGTCGGAGTTGATGTTGCGCTGGTTGGTCGTCCACCAGGCGCTGGTCGTGACCATGTGGATGCCCCGGCTGATCACCGTCCACAGGATCCAGACGAGGGGGACCACCGCCACGAAGAAGGCGCCCCACATGATGACCCGGGCGAGGACGTCCTTGATCGAGCGGACCCGGTGCGGGTTGTCCATCTGGTGCACGGCGTCGTCGGCCGGCGGACCACCGGGGGGCGTCTCCAGACCATCCGTGGCGCCGTTGTCCGGCATCTGGTCCTTCGTCGTCGTGAGGCTCATTCGGTGAAGGCCTTCCTGCGCTCGATGACGATGCGGGCGACGCTGTTGACGACGAACGTCAGGACGAAGAGGACGAGGCCTGCCGCGATGTAGGCGCCGGTCTTGTTCGGGTTGCTGAACTCGGCCGCATTGTTGGCGATCTTCGACGCGAAGGTCTCGCCGCCGTTGAACAGCGACCAGGTCCACGGGTTTCCGGGAGCCAGGGCGGAGACGAGGAAGGTGACCGCGATCGTCTCGCCGAGGGCTCGACCCAGGGCCAGCATCGAGGCGGAGATGACGCCGGGCCGACCGAAGGGCAACACCGCGGTCCGGATCATCTCCCAGTGCGTCGCACCGAGGGCCAGCGCGCCCTCCTTGTGGGCGGTGGGCGTCTGGTCGAAGACCTCGCGGGACAGGGCAGTGATGATCGGCAGGACCATGATCGCGAGGACGATGCCGATGAAGAAGATCGTGCCGCCGGAGATACCGGTCGGGGCGAAGAGGGGAAACCAGCCGAGCTTGTCCTGGAGGAACTCCTCGAGCGGCTTGACGAAGCTCCGGAAGGTCAACAGGCCCCAGAGTCCGTAGACGATCGATGGGACGGCGGCGAGCAGGTCGATCAGGGCTCCGGCGGGGTTGCGCATCCACAGCGGCGCGTACTGCGTGAGGAAGAGCGCCACACCGACGCCCACGGGCACCGCCAGCATCATCGCGATGAGCGACGCCATGACGGTCGTCCAGAGGAACTCCAGGATGCCGAAGGCGGGCTGCTCCCCACCCGGCTCCCAGACCCGGCTCGTGAAGAAGTTCGCCGAGTTGTTCGTCAGGGCCGGAATGGCCTGCACGACAAGGAAGATCCCGATGAGCGAGACCATTGCGATGACGACGACACCCGAGAGGGTCGCCGCACCGCCGAAGAGTCGGTCACCACGTCGTCGTCCCGTGGATGCCTCGTCACCGGTCAGGGGCTTCTTGCCATCCGGGCCGGGCAGTTCGTCTGTGGCAGAGACGCCGGTCACTGTGGGCACGTCAGGCCTTTTCGCTCGGGTTGGACTGAGGGGTGGTTACGGGCGTGCACATGGCGGATGGGGCGGGGCCGGTAGAACCCGGCACCCGCCCCACTGCGTCACGATCAGGAGATGGCGTCAATCGCTGTCTCAACCTTGCTGGCAACCTCCGCAGGGAGCGGCGCGTAGCCCTGTGCGGTGAGGCCGCCCTGGACCTCTTCCGAGGCGAAGGTCTTCAGGAAGGACTTGACCTTCTTGCCCGTCTCGGCGTCCGGGTACGTGGAGCAGACAATCTCGTACGTCACGAGGACGATCGGGTAGGCGCCCGCCTCCTTGGTGGCGTAGTCGATCTTGAGAGCCAGGTCGTTGCCGGTGCCGGTCTGCTCGGCGGTGGCGACCGTCTTGCCGGCCGAGTCGGCGGTCAGCTCGACAGGTCCGGAGCCGGTGTCGATGGAGGCCATCGACAGCTGGTTCTGCTGGGCGTAGCTCCACTCGACGTACGTGATGGCGCCGTCCTGGCCCTTGGTGGCCGTGGCGACACCCGCCGACTTCTCCTTGCCCTCGCCTTTGCCGGCCCACTTCTTGCTCGTCTCGTAGCTCCACGCCGACGGTGCGGCGGCCTTGAGGTACTTGGTGAAGTTCTCGGTCGTGCCCGACTCGTCGGAACGGAAGTAGACCTTGATCGGGGTGGCCGGCAGGGTGGCGTCCTTGTTGAGCGCGGCGATGGCCGGGTCGTTCCACGTCGTGATCTTGCCGTCGAAGATCTGGGATGCGACCTCCGCGTTGAGGACGAGCTTGTCGACGCCCTTGACGTTGTAGGCGATGGCGATCGGGCCCGTCACCATGGGCAGGTTCCAGGCGTCGGAGCCGCAGGAGTTCTTGGCCTCCTGGGCCTCGATGATGCCGTCCTTCTCCTCGGTCTTGAGGGCCGAGTCGGAGCCGGCGAAGTCGACCTGCTTGGCGATGAACTGCTTGATGCCCGCGCCCGAGCCGGTCGGCTGGTAGTCGATCGTGGCGTCGGTGCACGCGGTCTGGTAGGCGGAGATGGCCTCGTCGATGGCGTTCTTCTGCGCGGACGACCCCTCAGCCTTCAGGTCGCCGGTGAAGCAGTCGGCCACGGCGGCGGCGTTGCTGGGGTCGCCGGCAGCGGTGTTGCCGTCGGACGGTGCAGGGTTCTCGGTCGCACAGGCCGAGAGCGCGAGAACGCCGGTGAGGGCGAGGGCGCCGAAGGCGCTGACACGCGAAACAGACACGGAATGATCCCTCTCGATGGGGTGGCTCTTCAGTACGTCGGTCGACCGGTCCGGCGTCACGCCCGGGCTGTCGAACCAGTGCCGAACTTAGGAGCCTTGAATGACAGATTGCACCCTCCCGGTGAACCGCAGGTGAACGGCTGTCGACGATTCCGTGCGCCCATCTGGCCCGCGCTGCGCCGTTCCCGACGCAGGGGCACGATGGTGGATTTGATCAGGTGTCGATGCGTTCGACCGCGACCACCCGGGCGGCGTCGCCTGAGCTCGTCATATGGGCGACGAGAACCTCTCCCTTGCGCATCGATGACCCGCCAGCGGAGCTGAGCTCCTCCTCGGCGGAGACCCTGCAGGTCGAGTCCGCACGGAGTCGGCTCCGCAGCACTTCGAGCAGGGTGGGCAGGAGCGGACCATGCGTGCACACCACGACGGGCCGCGCCCGATCGAGCAGCTTGTGCAGGTGCGCCACCGCCGGTCCCGGATCCGCGGCGAAGCCCTCCTCGGACAGTGAGTCCTTGGCCCTGATCCCGGTTCCCAGCCGAGCGGCATACGGCTCGACCGTCTGAACACAGCGTACGGATGAGGACGAGACGACCCGCTCGACGCCGTAGGCCCCCAGGATGCGGGCCACGTCGTCAGCCTGCTCGCGTCCGACCGCGTCGAGCGGGCGCAGGCGGTCGTCGCCTTTCCACCTGCTCCGGGGTCGTGACTTCGAGTGCCGGACGAGGACGAGCGGCCACGTCTCGAGGCCGTCCTCGCGTCCGCCCGGACGACGGCGAGGAGCTGCTCCCGGTCGCGGCCGTAGTCGAGCAGCTCGTGGGCCGTGCGCGCATCGACCCAGCGGACCTCGTCGATCTCGTGCTCGAGGACTGCCGGCCCCGCCCACCACCTGTGCGGCCCAGTAGTGGACCTCCTTCGTCGCAGGTGCACCCTCGCCGTCCAGCACGGTGTACGTCGCTCCCGGCAGGGGGATACCGAGGCGGACCTGCAGGCCGGTCTCCTCGAGCGTCTCCCGGACTGCGGCCACGCAGAGCGGCTCGCCGGGGTCGAGCTTGCCCTTCGCCCAGGACCAGTCGTCGTACTTGGGCCGGTGGACGAGCGCGACCTCGAGTCGTCCGTCGCGGCGACGCCACGGCAGCGTGCCCGCGGCCGGGATGACGGACGCCAGTCAGCCGACCGTGACTCGGCACGCCGCCGTGGACACACGCGAGGGCCCCGTCGCGCATTCCGCCACGCGCCGGTCAGCGGGCGGCTCACCGCCGCGCGCCTTCCGCCGCTTGTCGTGTCGCTCGATGAGGGCGGCCTGCAGGTCGGTGAGCGGCGCGCCGGCCTCGTCTTGATGGTGCCGCACCCAGCGACCGTCCGCGCACAGGTCCCAGCGCGACGTCCGGTCGTCGAAGGCGAGGTCGAACAGCTCGGCGAGCTCGGTGAGGTGCCGCGGGTCGGCGATCCGCACGAGCGCCTCCACCCTGCGATCGAGGTTGCGGTGCATCATGTCGGCGCTGCCGATGTACACCTGCGGGTCCCCACCATGGTCGAACCAGAAGACACGGGAGTGCTCGAGGAACCGCCCGAGAACGAGCGGACGCGATGTTCTCGGACATCCCCTCCACCCCGGGGCGCAGGGCGCAGATGCCGCGCACCCAGACGTCGACGCTGCACCCCGGCCTGCTAGCGCGATAGAGCGCGTCGATGATCTCCTCGTCGACGATCGAGTTGGCCTTGAAGGCGATCCGGCCGCGGGGCACCCTTCCCCGCTGCGTGAGCGCGACCTCCGCCTCGATCAGCTCGATGAGCCCGGAGCGCACCGACCGCGGGGCGACGAGGAGCCGCTTGAACCGGCTCCGGGGCGCGAAGCCGGACAGCTGGTTGAACAGGCGCGTGAGGTCCTCGCCGACCTGCGGGTCACAGGTGAGGAGGCCGAAGTCCTCGTAGGTGCGCGCGGTCTTGGGGTTGTAGTTGCCGGTGCCGATGTGGCAGTAGCGGACCAGCCCCTCGGGCTCCTCACGGACGACGAGGCACAGCTTGGCGTGCGTCTTGAGGCCGACGACGCCGTAGACGACGTGGACGCCCGCCTCCTCGAGCTTGCGGGCCCACGAGATGTTGTTCACCTCGTCGAACCGGGCCTTGATCTCGACGATGGCGAGCACCTGCTTGCCCGCCTCGGCCGCATCGATGAGGGCGTCGATGATGGGGGAGTCCCCGCGACGTCCGATAGAGGGTCTGCTTGATCGCGAGCACGTGGGGATCATCCGCGGCCTGCTCGATGAAGGCCTGCACCGACGTCGAGAACGAGTCGTACGGGTGCTGGACGAGGACGTCCTTGGTGCGCACCGCCGCCAGCAGGTCGCTCGCCTTGGCGCTCTCCGTCGGGGCGAAGTCGGGATGGGTCCGGGGACAGAACTTCGGGTACTCGAGGTCCGAGCGGTCGACGTCCGTGAGGATCCAGGCCGGTGAGGTCGAGCGGCGTCGGCAGGCGGTAGATCTCGCGGTCGCTGATCTGCAGCTCGCGGCTCAGCATGTCGAGGACCTTGGTCGTCCATGTCCTCCTCGACCTCGAGCCGGATCGGCGGACCGAAGCGGCGCCGGGTCAGCTCCTTCTCGAGCGCGGTGAGGAGGTTCTCCGCGTCGTCCTCCTCGACCTCGACGTCCTCGTTGCGGGTGACCCGGAAGGAGAAGTGCTCGCGCACGTCCATGCCGGGGAAGAGCTGGTCGAGGTGCGCGGCGATGACGTCCTCGAGCGGCACGAACCGCTTGCGACGGCGCCCGCGTCGGTCGTCAGGCTCGTCGACGCGGATGAAGCGCGGGAGGCTCGGCGGCACCTTGAGCCGCGCGAAGTGCTCGTTGCCGGTCTTCGGGTTCTGACCAGCAGCACCGCGAGGTTGAGGGACAGCCCGGAGATGTAGGGGAACGGGTGGGCCGGGTCGACGGCGAGGGGCGTGAGGACCGGGAAGACGCGGTCGGCGAAGAAGTAGTGGAGCGGCTCGCGCTCCTGCTCGTCGAGGTCGTCCCAGCGGACGATGGTGATGCCCTCGGCCTCGAGTGCGGGGCGCACCTCGTGCTGAAAGACCACGGCGTGCTGGGCCATGCAGCTCGTGCGCGACCCGCGCGATCTGCTCGAGCAGCTCGCGCGGCTCGAGCCCGGCCGCGGTCCGCACCGCGAGGCCGGTGGCGATGCGGCGCTTGAGTCCGGCGACCCGCACCATGAAGTACTCGTCGAGGTTGCTCGAGAAGATCGCGAGGAACCGGGCCCGCTCGAGCAGCGGGACGGTCGGCGTCGATGGCGAGCTGGAGCACGCGCTCGTTGAACTGCAGCCAGGACAGCTCTCGCTCGAGATAGCGGTCGGCGGGCAGGTCCTCCGCGCCGCGTTGCTCCGGCGCTGTGCCCGGCGCGCCGATGAACCGGCCGTCCGGACGCCCGCGACGGGAGCCCGTCGGTGCGGCACGCGTGCTCGTGAACGAGCTCACCTCCGGCGTCGTCTCGAGCTCGCGTTGCGGGTCCCGGCCCTCGAGGTCGGTTCGTTCGAGACTGCCGGTGCTCATGTCCCCATCGTGACATCGTTTTGCCACACGGGCGGACCCAACCTGATCGAGTGAACAGCTTTCGGGCGTTGTCCCGGATGCTGTTCAGCTCGATCGTGCGTCTTGACCAGTGCGTACTGGCGGTGGACCTCTCGGTCGGTGAAACCCAGATTGGCGTACGTCCGGACGGCTGCGACGTTGTCCTCGTCGACGTAGAGGACCACGTCGCGCAGCCCGCGCGCCTTGAGGTGGTCCAGCCCGAGGACCGTCACCGCTTTGCCGAGGCCCTCGCCCTGCCGGTCCGGGCAGACGCCGACGACGTAGACCTCGCCGGTGTCGCCGTCGGGAGGGTCGACCTTCGTCCAGTGAAAGGCGGCGATGTGGTCGGTATCGCGGGCGGCCGACTCGTCGACGACGAGGATGAACCCTTCGGGGTCCCACCACGGCTGGGCCATCCGCTGCTCGAGGTCCCGGCGGGTCAGCGCCCCCTGCTCGGGGTGGGAGCGAACGCCGCGGCGTTGACCGCGACCCAGGCGTCCTCGTCGCGGCCGGCTCGAAGCTGCGGACGGAGTAGCGCTCCGGCACGGCCGCAGCCGGCCAGGGCGGCCCGTCCACGAGCGAGCGCCGCATGACGTGCAGGGATCGAATCGGTTCAAGCCCTGCTCGCTCGGGCGAACGCGTCGGCTGCCGTCGCAGCCCGTCCCGTGGCGTGGCTCCACACCCGCGCGTCCTGGGGGAGGGCCGCCAGCAGCGCAGACCCCACCCCTGGCGGCGCCACTCCGGGGCCGACGACGAGCTCGGCGGAGGGGGGTTCGTCACCCGACCCCGCGCGGACCTGTGCGTAGCCTGCGAGAGCCGGCTCGGCGGCATACGACAATACGTGTGTGACGTCCGGGTCGCCCGACTCGACGGACAGGCGGAATTGCTCCGACAGGGGTGGCGACCCGTCGGCTGCCTCGGCCTCCTCGGCGATGTGGAGGACTTGGCGTACCTCCCCGGGCCGGAGAGGCTGGCCGTCACGCAGCTCGATGTTCACGCGCTGGTGGCCTTGTCCGGCACGAGGCGGTAGCCGACATTGCGCACGGTGCCGATGAGCGCCTCGTGGTCGGGCCCGAGCTTGGCGCGCAGGCGACGGACGTGGACGTCGACCGTGCGGGTGCCGCCGTAGTAGTCGTAGCCCCAGACCTCCTGGAGCAGCTGGGCCCGGGTGAAGACCCGGCCCGGGTGCTGGGCGAGGTACTTGAGCAGCTCGAACTCCTTGTAGGTCAGGTCGAGCGGCTGGCCGCGGAATCGCGCCGAGTAGGTCGCCTCGTCGATGACGAGCGTCGCCCGAGGTGATCGGTACGCCGAGGTCGGCCTCGTCGTCCTGGCCGCTCGTCATGGCCAGGCGCAGCCGGGCGTCGACCTCGGCCGGACCCGGCGGTGTCGAGCAGGACGTCGTCGAGTCCCCACTCGGCCGTGAGACCAGCAAGGCCGCCCTCGGTGAGGACGGCCAGCAGCGGAGTCGCCGATCCCGGTCGTGCGCAGCACCCGGCAGAGGGACCGTGCGCTCGCGAGCTCCCGCCGCGCATCGACGATGACGACGTCGCAGTCGGGCGAGTCGACGAGGGCGGTCGCCTCGGCGGGCAGGACGCGCACCGGGTGGCTGAGCAGCCCGAGCGCAGGCAGCACCTCGGCGCTCGGGGCGAGCGCGTTCGTCAGCAGCAGCAGCCGGGCCATCCCATGCAGGATAGGCGAGACTGGTCACCTGCGCCAGAGGGACTGGATGCACGACGAGACTCGATGAGTCGCTGATGCGGACGGGAGCGAGATGGGCGAGGTCGGCTCGGCCGAGCAGACGGTGACGGTGCGCTACTGGGCCGCGGCGCGGGAGGCTGCCGGGGTGGACAGCGAGCGGCTCGGCCTCGGCGCCGACGCCACGGTGTCCGACGCGGTGGCCGCGGCGGTGGCGGCGCACCCGGACCTGGCGCGAGTCGCGACAGTGGCGACGTTCCTCTCGATGGGCGGGCAGCTGGCCGGGACGCGGTGCTGGCGTCGGGCGCGACCCTCGAGGTCCTGCCGCCGTTCGCGGGTGGGTAATGCACAATGACGACCGTGCCCGACGCCACCGATGCCTCTGATGCGAACGGTCCGACCGTCGGCGGCACCGATTCCAGCACCGGCTCCAGCATCGATTCCGAGCCGTTCCAGGGTGGTTCCCTCCGACTCCCGCTCTCACCCACGGGTGCCGACCGCGTGCGCCCGGTGACGATCGGCGCCGTCGTCGCCGCGGCGGCGGTGCTGGCCGTGGCGACAGCAGGCGGATTCCGACTCGTCCTCGTCGCCACGCTCGTCGCTCGTCCCTCGTGCTCGCGTGGGGCTGGCCGCGTGCTCGCCGGTTCGCGCACGCCGCGGGCGACGTCGATCGTGCTGCTCGTCGCCGCACCGGCGATCATGCTTCACCTCGCTGAGCGACGATCTCACGTGGACGGCCGCCGCGGTCGCGTTCGGCATCCTCCTGTCCTTCATGGGCCAGCTCGTCCGGCAAGACGGGCCGGGAGGGGCTCGTCCTCACCCTGCTCGCGTCGTTCGGCGGCCTCGTCGCCATCGCCTCGGCCACCCTGGCGGTCGTCGCTCGGCCGACGTGCCCCGGGGTCGCGACTACGCTCGTTGTCGCGATGGCCGCTGCCGCCGCCGCGGTGGTGGCCGACCTGCTGGTCCGCAAGCGCGGGACTCGCCCCGTTCCTCGGGGTCGTCGCCCTGCTCGCCGCGATTGCCGGCGCAGTGTCGCCGGGTTGTTCGTCGACGAGGTCGGAGGCTGGGCGGCGGTCGGGGTGGCTGCCTGGTGCGGGCTCGCTGTCGTGGTCCTGGCGGCGGGTCTTCGCGCTGCAGCCGGCGATGCTCGGCATCCGTGGTCAGGTCGGCGCGGGCGTCGGCTCCGTGCTCATGCTCGGTGCCTCGTGCACGTCTTCACCGTCCTCACCTGAGTTCCCGCGGGTTGAGGTAAACGCGCCGGTGGTTCGTCGGCGCGTTTACCTCAACCCGGGGGAGCGGGGTCAGTAGACGAGGGCCTGGGCGCCCGGCGCCATGACCTCCTCGACGAAGGCGGCCGCGCCGCGGATCGTCACCCCAGCGACGAGCGCATCCTCGGTGAGGTCCCTTCGCGCCGCGCACTGGGTGCAGACGGTGAGCCGGCCACCCGCGATCACGGCGTCGCGCAGGGAGCGAGCTCGGCGGCATACGGCAGCTCGAACTCCTCAGCCCGTCCCGGGAACGGCCATCCACGTCGCCTCCCCGGTGAGCCACAGGCTACACGTCGACCCCGCTCGCGACCGCGGTGGAGGCCACGGTGAAGGCCTGCGACAGGCGCTCCGGCGACTCGACGCCGGAGGTCAGCTTGACGACGAGCGAGCGTGCGGGTGCGTCCATGCGCTCAGGCTACGATCGCGCGCATGTTCAACCTCGACCAGGACCTCCCCGAGCCGCTGCGTCCCCTCGCCTGGCTCATCGGTCGCTGGGAGGGCGCCGGCGTCGTCGGCTACCCGACGATCGAGTCGGCGCACTTCGGCCAGGAGATCGAGGTGACCCACGACGGGCGCGGCTTCCTCAAGTGGGAGAGCCGCGCCTGGATCCTCGACTCGGAGACCGGCGAGCGGGTGCGCCCTGCGGCGGTCGAGTCCGGCTTCTGGCGGCCCGCTGCGAGGACGGCGAGGTCGAGCTGCTGCTCGCGCACCCGACCGGCATCCTCGAGCTCTACTACGGCACGATGGAGCCGGCCAAGATCCAGCTCAAGACCGACGGCGTCCTGCGCGCCCCCGGCGCCAAGGAGTACAACGCGGCGACCCGGATGTACGGCCTCGTCGACTCGCAGCTGTTGTGGGTCATGGACATGGCCGCCGTCGGCCAGGAGCTCCAGAGCCACGTGTCGGCGCACGCTCAAGCGCGTCGGGTGACGGGATGACCGGCGTTCGCCGGGATGAGCGGTGGCTGCGAAGGGCGTTGCACGAGGGTGAGCCGACATGAGCTGCAGCTTCCCGTCCGTCGCATCGCGAGCCCGCTGCTCGACCGCCCCGGGCGCCGTGGCCGGCGAGGGCCTCGACGCGGGCGTCGCCATCCACTACGGCGACCCGATGCGCGAGCAGCGCGCTCCTCGAGGAGGGGCTCGCGCGTCGTCGACCTCTCGCACCGGTCGGTCCTCACGGTCACGCGGCCCCGACCGGCTGCAGCTGGCTGCACTCGCTGACGACCCAGCACCTCGCTCGGACCTCGGGCCGCGCGAGTCGCGCGAGGCCCTGATCCTCACTCCCAAGGGCCACGTCGAGCACTCGCTCCACCTCGTCGACGACGGCGAGACGACGTGGATCACGACGGAGCCGGGCGCCGGCGCTGGCGCTGCGTGAGTGGCTCGACAGGATGCGCTTCATGCTGCGTGTCGAGGTCGCCGACGTGACCGCCGACTGGGCCGTGCTCGGCGAGCCCCACGCGAGCCGAGTCCGCCGCCGGGCGAGCCGCTCGCCTGGCGCGACCCATGGCCCGACCTCGTCGGCGACACGACCGCGTACGGTCCGGTCGAGGACCACCCCGGCAGCGAGCGGTGCGTGGCGCGAGGTCATCGTCCCGCGCGCGGATCTCGTTGCGGCAGTGGGTGATCGGCCGCTGGCTGGCCTCTGGGCCGCCGAGGCGCTGCGGATCGCCGCCTGGCGGCCGCGGCTCGGCGCTCGAGACCGACCACCGCACGATCGTCCACGAGGTCGACTGGCTGCGCACGGCGGTGCACCTGCACAAGGGCTGCTACCGCGGGCAGGAGACCGTCGCCCGCGTGCACAACCTCGGCCGCCCGCCGCGGCGCCTCGTCTTCCTCCACGTCGACGGCTCGGGTCATGCCCTGCCGTCCGCGGGGCGCCGAGGTTCGCGCGGGTGAGCGCGTCGTCGGCCACGTGACGTCGGTCGGCCGGCACCACACCGACGGTCCGATCGCGCTCGCGGTCATCAAGCGCAACACCGACCCCGAGCTCGATGCTGGTCGTCGACGGCGTCAGTGCCGCGCAGACCGTCATCGTCGCGCCCTGACCGCCACGCGGCCAGTCACGGGCCGCTGGCAGGATGGCGGCATGACGACCGCCCCGCACGCAGCGCCGCGAGCACCCTGATCACCGTCGCCCCGACCGGGGCCGAGACCGCCAAGGCCGACGTCCCGGCCCTCCCGACGACCCCGGAGGAGCTCGTCGAGACAGCCGTCGCCTGCGAGGCGGCGGGTGCGGCGCTGATCCACATCCACGTCCGCGACTCCGACCACCAGTCCGACGCTCGACCCCGTCCTGCTCAAGGAGGCCGTCGTCGGCGTGCGCGAGGCCACCGACCTCGTCGTCCAGCTCTCGACCGGCGGGGCCGTCACCGACCCGCTCGAGAAGCGCCTCACCGTCCTCGACGCAGACCCCGACTCGTGCTCGCTCACCTGCGGCACGACGAACTTCGGCGACGGCGTCTTCCTCAACCCGTGGGGCTTCATGGTCGACCTCTACCGCCAGGCCCAGGAGCGCGAGGTCGTGCCGGAGTTCGAGCTCTTCGAGCTCGGGCACGTGCACGCGCTGCGCCGGCTCATCGACGAGTGCGGCCTGCCCTACGGCGGCAGGGTCCACGTCGACTTCGTCACCGGGCGTGCCGGGCGCGATGCCCGGCACGCCGCAGACCCTGCTCGCCGGGGTCGCGCATGCTCCCTCCCGAGGTGACGTGCTGGTCGGCGACGGGGATCGGCCGCACCCACCTGCCGATCGCCGCAGCGGCGCTGTCGGCGGGCGGCCACCTGCGGGTCGGCATGGAGGACAACCTCGTCTTCGCCAAGGGCCAGCCGGTCGACGCACAACAGGAGCTCGTCGCTCGCGCTGCCGAGCTCGCCACGATCATGCAACGCCCCCCGATGTCGACGGCGGAGGCGCGGGAGCTGCTCGCCGTCAAGGACCGTCGCGCCCGCTGACACCGTCAGCAGGGTCCTCATCGCATTCCGAGGCGCCTGCGCACGGGCGAAGATGTGCCAAGCCACGCCTCGTTTCTGGGCAGAGTATGCCAGTGAGTGGGCTCGTGCGCGGACGTCACACTCGTGCGAAACACCGGACCCGAAGTCGCGTACGTCACACCGGCCGTCGCTCAGCGGAGCTCGCCGAGAGGAACTGCCATGACCCGTCTCCGCTTCCACTCCTTCGCGCTTGCAGCTCTCCTTGCGGGCTCCATGGGACTTGCCGCGTGCGGCAGCGGGGGCGAACCTACCGGGGGCGAGGCAACTGGCGGCGACCTCAAGATTGCTGCGATCTTCTCGGGACCGACCAACGACGCGGACTACAACGCGATCGGCCTCGCGGCCCTGAACGCCGCCAAGGAGAACGGTGCTGAGGTCAGCTTCAGCGAGAAAGTCGCCGTTCCGGACATTGAGGCGAGACTCAACGAGGCGGTGGGTGACGGCAACACGGTGATCTGGACGCACGGTTCGCAGTTCGCCGACGCAACAGTCAAGGTCGCCAAGGACAACCCCGACGTCAACTTCATCGCCGAGTACGACGGTGAGTACAAGGACCTGCCGGCCAACGTCTGGACCATCGACCGCCAGTTCCACCTCGGCTTCTACGGCATGGGGGTCTTCGCCGCGAACCTCTCGAAGACAGGGACCGTCGGCTACGTCGGAGGCTTGTCGCTCCCGTTCTCCTTCGCTGAGGTGCACGCCATGGAGCAGGCGTTCGAGGAAAGCGGCTCCAGCGTGACTCTCAAGCCCGTGTGGACGGGTGACTTCAACGACGCTGCGAAGGCGCAGCAGTTCACCACGCAGCTGCTCGACAGCGGAGCGGACGTCATCGTGGGGTCCCTGAACCAGGGTGCGACAGGCACGTTCCAGGCCTTCGAGGGCAAGCCAGCGGGTGCCGGCTGGGTGACCGCGAAGTACACGGACAAGTCGGCAGCCGCAGGAGAGCACTACGCCGGCTCCCTCGATTACGACTTCACCAAGCCGCTTGCCGACGTCCTCGACAAGATCCAGGCCGGCACGACCACCGGTCGCTACCCGCTCGGCTTCGAGACCGGCGTCACCATCAACGTGAGCGACAACGTGCCGGCAGACGTTAAGACCGCCGTCGACGAGGCAGTGGCCAAGGTCGAGGACGGCACCATCACGGTCAAGCTCGACGACCAGCAGGTCGGCTGACCCGGTGCCGGTCAGTTTCGGAGACGCGTGACGTGACAGCAGTTCAACCGGCGGCGGAGGGCGCCGTCCCGCCATCCGTGCGCATGAGCGGCATTCGTAAGACGTTCGGATCCGTCACCGCGCTCGATGGAGTCGAGTTCGAGGTGGGGCCTCGGCAGGTGCACGGTCTGCTCGGCGGAAACGGCGCCGGCAAGACGACCCTGATGAACGTCCTCTACGGCCTTTACGCACCGGACAGTGGGTCCATCGAGATCGACGGGCGAGGTGTGACCATCGCCTCCCCCCGCGACGCGATCACGGCCGGAATCGGCATGGTTCACCAGAACTTCCTGCAGGTCGACGTGTTCTCCGTGACCGAGAACGTCGTCCTCGGCACCGACTACCGTATGGCGTGTGGACGCTCAGAGCCGGCCGCATTGCGGAGCTGTCCGACCGGTTCGGTCTCGCCGTCGACCCGAGCGCCGGGTCGCGGACCTCTCGGTTGGCGTGCGTCAGCGCGTCGAGATCCTCAAGGCCCTCTACCGCGGCGCCAAGGTGCTCGTCCTCGACGAGCCCACGACCAACCTCACCCCCCAGGAGGTGGACTCGCTCTTCGGCTCGATGCGGGCCATCGTCGACGAGGGCATGAGGGTCGTCCTCATCACGCACAAGATCCGCGAGACCATGGCGGTCTGCGACGACGCTGACCGTCATGCGCGACGGGCGGCGGGTCGGCGACCGTCGCGCGATGACGGAGACGACCGCCGACGAGCTGGCCGCCCTCATGGTCGGCGACGACGCCTGGCGCAGTGTCCGAGTCCGTCAGCCGTTGCGCTCGGCCGAAACGACGTTGGGCCAAGCGAGCGATCGAGCTGCCCGATGTCGAGCCGTCGACCCGAGCAGGCCCAGTGCGAGTCGGCGTCCGAGAGCCTCATGGTCCCCGGCCCCGGAGATGCTCCGAGACTCGTCCGATACGGTCGCCTTCGAGCTGCGGCCAGGGCGAGGTCGTTCGGCATTGCCGGTGTGGCCGGCAACGGCCAGGTCGAGCTAGCGGAGGCTCTCACTGGCGTGCGTCCCGGCCGACCGGGTCGTTCAGCGCTCGACGGCTACGGAACTCGTCGGCGCGTCCTACAGCGCACTGGCTCGAGTCCGGCGTCGTCTACGTCCCGGAGGACCGTCAGCGAGACGGGATCCTGCCGCGGAGGGGTATCACCGAGAACCTCGTTCTCGGTTCGCATCGGTCGTGTGCCCGCCGCGGTCTCGATCCCTTGGGGAGTGCCCGTGAGCACGACGGCAGCTGCCATAAGGGAGTTCCGGGTGAAGACCCCGAGTGCCTCGACGCCATGCGGTCAGCTGTCCGGGCGGCAACATCCAGCGCGTCATCCTCGCCCGGGCCTTCGCACGCGATCCGAAGGTCCTTGTCCTCCACAACCCGACTCGCGGCCTGGACATCGCGTCGACCCAGTTCGTCTACGAGCGGATCCGGCGGGCGGCCGCGACCGGCGCCGCCATCATCGCTCATCTCGGAGGACCTCGACGAGGTCATCGCCCTCGCGGACCGCGTGCGCGTCATCTACTCGGGTCGACTCGTCGGAGACACGCCGCGCGGCGAGACCGACCCATATCAACTCGGACGGCTGATGACCGGAGTCGGGGCATGAATGTCGCCACCGTCCTGCGCCGCGCCGTCCCCTATGTCCTGGCGGTGCTCGCTGCCTTTGCCGTCACTGCCGTGATCATCGCGCTTCTCGGGCATGATCCACTCGAGGCATTCCGCGCCATCCTGACGAACTCGTTCCGGAACGCCTTCGGCATGGTCGCAGACCCTGCACAAGTGGATGGCACTGTCCCTCCTCGCGCTTGCCTTCACGATCCCGCTGGCGGCCGGCCGCTTCAACATCGGAGGCGAGGGCCAGCTGATCCTCGGCGCCGTCGGGGCGCCGCCGTTGGCATCACCTTCACCGAGCTCGCTCTGCCGGTGCTGCTCCCGCTGCTCCTCGTGTCCGCCGTCCTGGCTGGAGCCGTGTGGGCCGTGGATTGCGGCATGGCTCATGGACCGCTTTCGGGTCAACGAGATCCTGTCGACGGTGCTGCTGAACTTCGTCTCGCTTCGAGATCCTCGACTACCTCGCCTCGCACACCTGGCCCGACGTGGGGGCCGGCGGGGCGGTCACCCTGCCGATCGGTGCGGGCGGCGAGCTGCCCACCATCGGAACGACCGCCGCATGCACGCCGGCGTCGTCCTGGTGGTGATCCTGCGTGATCGCCCTCGCGTTCCTCGCGAGACGCAGCGTTCCCGGCTTCGAGCTGCGCGCGGTTGGTCTGAACGAGCGGGCTGCTGCACGTCCACGGCATCCGCACGGAGGGGTCGCGGTCGGGTCGATGGTCGTCGGCGGCGCGCTCGCCGGCCTCGCTGGTGGCATCGAGGTCGCTGGAGTCCACCACCGGATGCTCGAGGGAATCCAGTCCAACTACCTCCTGCTCGGGATCATCATCGGCCTCATCGCCCGCGGCGTCGCTCGTCGCACTTCCGTTCGTCGCGTTCGGCATTGCCGTGCTCGAGGTCGGCGCCGGCTCGATGCAGCGCGTCTCCGGCGCCCCGGCCGAGCTGGTTCTCATCCTGGAGGGCCTGATCCTGCTCTTCATCCTCATGTCTGACGTCGTCGTGGGGCGAGTGTCCGCACGACGCGCGAGAGTGGCGGTGCCCTGATGGATTTCCTTGCACTTGTGATCACGGCGATGGTCCCGTTCCTCTTCGTGGCCCAGGGCACGATGTTGTCCGGGCGGGCCGGCATCTTCAACGTGTCCCAGGAGGGCCTCATGCTGCTGGGAGCAGCCGTGGGCTACCTCATCTCTCTCGAGTTCGGCTCCAACGCAATGGGCTTGGTCGTTGCTGCCTTCGCCGGCGCCCTGTTCGGTGCCCTGCTCGCGTGGGCGACCACCTATCTGCGGATGGACCAGTTCGTCGTCGGCCTGGCGCTGTTCTTCCTGTCCGGGGGCCTGGCCGCGCTGCTGTACCGAGTGGTAATCGGCCAGGACCAACCACCGCGGATCAAGCCGCT
The DNA here is from genome assembly GCA_963826445.1 of uncultured Actinomycetota bacterium. GTDB lineage: Bacteria > Actinomycetota > Actinomycetes > Actinomycetales > Dermatophilaceae > Intrasporangium. Next base: position 35,439 of record CAWGXD010000039.1, on the reverse strand, counting down.
CCCGGACGTCATCTTCGGCCAGGACGTCCTGGTCATCATCGCGATCGCCCTGTCCATCGCACTCTGGTGGTGGCTGTATCGGACGGACTCGGGAACCCGGCTGCGATCGGTCGGTGAGAATCCCAAGGCGGCGGACTCGTTGGGCATCGACGTCACGCGCACGCGCATGCTCGCCGGCACGATCGGCGCGGCCCTCATGGCCATCGGTGGCGCGTACCTGCCCATGGCCTTCTCGGGCGTCTACGCCGACGGGATCGTCGCGGGCCGCGGCTGGCTCGCGATCGCACTCGCCTTCTTCGGTGGCTGGCGGCCGCAGTTCATCCTCGCCGGCTCGGCCTTCTTCGCCGCCATGGACGTTCTCGCACAGCGCGCCCAGGTCGTCGGCATCGGGATCCCGCACCAGTTCGTGTCGATGTTGCCGTACGTTGCGACGTTGCTCGTCATGGTCTTCGCCTTCCGGTGGGCCCAGGCGCCAATGTTTCTTGGGAAGAACTATGACCGGGAGTCCCGAATCGTCGGTTGACGGGGGTGATCCTCCCTCGATGCCGTATGCCGCTGGGCTCGCTCGCGTCGTCGCCTGCGATGACGGGTGGCTGGGACCGCGCTCGTTTCACTCTGCATCCCATGGGTAGGCCACGTGGAGGTACTGCGGCTGGCGCGGTTGTGTGTGCCGTCTCACGCTGCCTTGAGTTTGCATTCTGCTTGCTCTAGTTAGCATAATGGAGGTGTGAGCAGCTACTTCCCGATCTCGGCGCGTACTTGCGTGAGCAACGCGAGAACGCCCAGCTGTCCCTGCGGCAGCTCGCCGAGATCGCCGGAATCTCGAATCCCTATTTGTCGCAGATCGAGCGGGGCCTGAAGAAGCCGAGCGCCGAGATCCTGCAGCAGATCGCAAAGGGGCTGAGGTGTCGGCGGAGTCGCTCTACGTCCGGGCCGGAATTCTCGACGAGCGGGTCCTCACCAACGGGTACCCGGCCGCCGCCCCGGACGTCCTCGCAGCCATCGCCGCAGACCCGGTCCTCACCGACCGGCAGCGCGCGGTGCTCGTCGAGATCTACCTGTCGTTCGTCGGCCCGACGAGACGACCCAGACCCGCGCCGGACGCCGCGCACCCGCCCGCCGCCGCACCACCCGCCAGCGCCACCGCTGGGAAGCCCAAGGTCAACCGAGAAGGAGAACTGAGATGGCTCTCAACCGAAGAAGATCACCAAGGCCGTCAAGGACGCCCAGAAGCAGGCCGAGGCCGCCGTCGCCGACGTGCGCGGCCAGATCGACGATCGAGGGCCGGCTACCCGACGTCTGAACGTCGACCCGACGCCGTTCTACGCCGTCGTCGGCGCCGCGAACATCGCGGTCGACACGGTCCGGCACGCCCGTGAGCAGCTCGAGGTCGCGCGCCAAGCAGGCCCGGACCGCTCGACCTGCGCAAGGGTGCCAAGAAGGAGGCGAAGCAGCTGCAGAAGGACCTCCAGAAGCGGCTCGACGAGCTCCAGGGGCGCACGGCGGAGCTCCAGAAGATCGCGACGCAGTACGCCGACAGCTTCGTCAAGCAGGCTCAGGAGCTCCCTGCCCAGGTGCTCAACCAGGGCCTCGTCATCGCGAGCAACGCCAAGGACCAGTACGACGCCGCCGCAGCGCGGGGTGAGAAGGTCGTTGCCGACCTGCGCACCGAGGGCACCAAGGCCGCCGTCGGCCTGGCCGAGCGGTCCGAGTCCGTCATGGCTCGTGGACGCAAGGTCGCCAAGACGGCGCGCACCGAGAGCGACAAGGTCGCCAGGACTCTCGCCGACACGGTGACCGACGACGCCCAGAAGGTCGCAGCCCAGGTCGAGTCCTCGGTCCAGTCCGTCGAGCGGGCCGCCGAGCCTGTCCCGGCGAAGCGCACGCCGGCTCGCAGCACCGCCGTCCGCTCGGCAGCGGCTCGACAGGGTGCGGCGACGCGCAAGGCCGCCCAGGTCGAGGGCACGACGACCCGCAAGGTCGCCGCGCGCAGCGCCGCCGCCAAGAAGTCCACGGGGACCGCCACCGCCAAGAAGGCTCCGGCGAAGAAGACCCCCGCGAAGAAGACCGCGGCCAAGAAGACCGCGCAGTGACCGATACGGCACACGATCGGGCCGTCACCCTCATGGGGTGGCGGCCCGACTGCCGTCCTGCGGCATACTTCGGGGCGTGCCCGCCGACGCCGAACTGTCCCTGCCCGTTGACGCAAGGGCCTCGTCGGCCCTGACCAGCGCGCCCGTCGTCGCACACGTCGTCAGGGGTGGTTTCGTCGAGTCGGTGCATCACGGGCTGGCCGTCGTCACCGCTCCGGACGGAAGCCTCGAGCTCGAGGTGGGCGACTCGGCGGGTCCGGTGTTCCCTCGCTCGTCGAGCAAGCCCATCCAGGCCCTCGCCATGCTGCGCCACGGCCTCGACTCGGATGGTGCGCTTCTCGCGTTGGCCTGCTCGAGCCACTCCGGCGAGGAGTTCCAGGTCGACGCCGCCCGAGAGATCCTCGCCCGGGCGGGTCTTTCCGAGTCGGACCTGCAGAACACGCCTGACTACCCCTACGACGAGGTCGCTCGAACCGCGTGGATTGCCGCCGGGCTGCCCAAGCAGTCCATCGTGCAGAACTGCTCCGGCAAGCACGCGTCCATGCTCGCCACGTGCGTCGCCAACGGCTGGGACATCGCGACGTACCGCGAACCGCGCCACCCACTCCAGGTCGCGATTTCCGAGACGGTCGCCGAGCTGGCCGGCGCGATGCCGTCGGCTGTTGCCGTCGACGGGTGTGGGGCACCGATCCACGCGATCCCGCTCGCTGGGCTCGCGCGATCGTTCGGCCGCCTCGCCGCGGCGCAGGAAGGCCCGGAGGCGCGGGTCGCGCAGGCGATGCAGGACTTCCCCGAATACGTCGGCGGCACACGACGTGACGTGACCACGCTGATGCGTCGCGTCGCCAGGTCTCGTTGCCAAGGACGGCGCGGAGGCCGTCTATGCCGTCGGGCTGGCCGACGGACGCGGGATCGCCGTGAAGATCGCGGACGGCGGCTCACGTGCGCGCGCGGTTGTCGTCGCGGCCGTGCTCCGCAGGCTCGGTTTCGAGGACGAGGGGGCGCTCGACCGCCCTCGAGCATCAACCCGTGCTGGGCCATGGTCAGCCCGTCGGCGCGGTCGTCGCGGTCGAGATCTGACGCTGCCGTGAGGGCGGTGCTGCAGCGGGTGACGCGCGCGAGGGTCGAGGTCGATGGCGAGGTCGTCGGAGAGATCTCCCGTCCAGGCCTGGTGGCCCTGGTCGGAGTCACGCACGACGACGGGCCGGAGCAGGTCGAGCGGATGGCGCGCAAGATCGCCGAGCTGCGCATCCTGCGCGACGAGCAGAGCCTCGTCGACGCCGCCGCACCGGTCCTCGTCGTCAGCCAGTTCACCCTCTACGCCGACACCCGCAAGGGTCGGCGGCCCTCGTGGTCGGCGGCCGCACCCGGGCCGGTGGCCGAGCCCCTCGTCGAGGCCGTCGTGGCTGCGCTTCGTGCTCGAGGCGTCGAGGTCGGCCACCGGCCGCTTCGGCGCGATGATGGCCGTCTCGCTCGACGAACGACGGACCGGTCACACTCGTCGTGGACGCGTGACCCGCTCGCAACGCGAGTGAGGCGTCGCGGGCCTGGGGGATCACCCCGGAAGATCCCCCAACTCGACCCGATCGTGATGACGGCGTGGTGGTTGCCGCCCCATCGGCAGTTAGGCTTTCAGCATGCAGCTGTTCTACGGCTTCCAGAGCGCCGTCCAACTCGTCATCGGCGATCGTCGCCCTTGGCTGCGAGGTCTTCGCGTTCGTCGACGCCCTGCGCCACCCGGAGCGGGCCTACCTCGCGGCCGGCAAGCGCACGCGCGCCTTCTGGCTCGTGCTGCTCGGAGTGGCCGTCGCGATCGGCTTCGTGACGATCTTCAACCCGCTCTCCATCTTCGGACTGCTCGCGTTCGTGGGCGCCGCCGTCTACCTCGCCGATGTGCGCCCCGCCCTGCGCCAGGTGCGCGGGATCGGCGGGACGCGGGGCCAGCTGGTGACCGTCGGGTCGAACTGGCGCCCGAGCACTGCCGCGATGCGGCACACTGGGCACTCACGAGCCAAAGGGGAGCGCATGACCGACCAACCAGACCGCTGAGTCGACCGCGACGGAGCTGCCGGACGTGGATGACGCCGGCCACCAGCCGCTGTCGCATCACACCCCCGACGACTACGCGCTGGGCGACCGCAACCCGACCGAGGACATCTTCGTCGCGGAGCGCCCGTGGGGGAACTTCCAGCAGTTCGTCTCCAACGAGCAGGTCACCGTCAAGATCATCACCGTCGCAGCCCGGCCACCGGCTCTCGCTCCAGCGGCACGACCACCGCGGTGAGATGTGGCAGGTGCTCGACGTGCCCATCGACGTCACGGTCGACGACCGCGACGTGGATGCGCCAGCCCGGCGAGACCGTCTGGGTGCCGCGCGGCTCGACCACCGCATGGGCAACTCCGGCGCGCAGCCAGGACGCCTGCTCGAGGTGGCGTTCGGCCACTTCGACGAGGCCGACATCGAGCGCCTTCGAGGACGACTACGCGCGCTGACAGGACCACGCGTCCGCCACGAGCGCGTCAGGGACCGTCGGGGCACACTGCCGTCCGCACGGCGACCAGTCGACGTGACCTCCCCGAGCCGCCACCGCGACGGGCCGTCGAGCAGCGGCCAGCGCTCACCGACCTCGGCCGCGGCGGCGAGGAACCGCTGGCGCGCACCCCACGACGACTGCGGCGCGCTGCGGGCCCACGCCCGGTCGAGGTCGGCGAGGAAGGCGTGGATCGGCTCGCCCGGCGACGTTGCGGTGGATGAGCGCCTTGGGCAGCCGCTCGGCGACGTCCGACGGCCGCTCCAGGCCGCCCGAGCCGCAGCGACAGGGTCAGGCTGACCGGCCCCGTCGCGTCGACCGCGACCCACGCGGCGCGCCGGCCGATCTCGTCGCACGTGCCGTCGACGAGCAGGCCGTCGCGGCGCCAGGCGCTCCTGGACGCGCGCCCACGCAGCCGGCACCTCGTCCTCGGCGTACTGCCGCAGCACGTTGAAGGCGCGCACGACCGTCGGCCGAGCTCCCGTCGTCGAGCGGGACCTCGAAACCGCCGAGCCGGAAGCTCAGGCCCGTCGCGCTCCAGCGGCTTGCCGGCCGCGACCCGGGCCGGGTCGATCTCGATGCCGACGACCTGGACGTCGGGCCGCACGCGGCCGCAGCCGGTCGTGCAGCTCGACCGCGGTGACCGGCGAGGCGCCGTAGCCGAGGTCGACGACGACGGGCGGGTCGGGGCTGCGCCGCAGCCGCCACGCCTGCGGTCCGGCGATCCAGCGGTCGCAGCGGCGCAGCCGGTTCGGGTTCGTCGTGCCCCGCGTCACCGTGCCGACGGGGCGCTGGCGAGGAGGCACGTCCGCAGCCTAGCGTCACGGCGCGCGACGCCCGGCTCGGTGCATTCCACGGTCACGAGCGACCGCGGAATACATCGAATCGGCGGTGTGGTTGAGTCGAGGAGGAGCAGGCGGCAGCGGAGCAGGACGAAGGGATGCCGATGGCGGTCGAGCCGAGCGCGTGGCGATGATCAGCGTCCACACCTCGCCCGCTGGAGCAGCCGGGCACCGGCGACGCCGGCGGCCTCAACGTCTACGTCGCCGAGACGGCGAAGGAGCTCGCCGCGCGCGGCGTCGAGGTCGACATCTTCACCCGCCGCACGACCGGTGAGACGCCCGTCGAGGCGGAGCTCGTGCCCGGCGTGCGCGTGCGCCACGTGACCGCGGGCCCCTACGAGGGGCTCGCCAAGGAGGACCTGCCGGGCCAGCTGTGCGCCTTCTCCGCCGGCATCATGCAGGCCGGTCTGCTCGGTCCCCGAGGACCACTACGACCTCGTCCACTCGCACTACTGGCTCTCGGGGCAGGTCGGCTGGCTCGCCGCCGACCGGTGGCGCGTCGCGCTCGTGCACACGATGCACACCATGGCCCGCGTCAAGAACCTCCACCTCGCCGAGGGCGACACGCCCGAGCCGCGGGGCCGCGAGATCGGTGAGGTCCAGGTCGTCGAGGCCGCCGACCGGCTCATCGCCAACACCGACGACGAGGCCCGCGAGCTCATCGAGCTGTATGCCGCCCCGCCGGCCAAGGTGTCCGTCGTCCCCCCCGGGGTCGACCTGTCGACCTTCACCCCCGGCGACCGGGGCGAGGCCGCGGCGCGCGCTCGGCCTGCCCGTCGACGGCGAGCTGCTCCTCTTCGTCGGTCGCATCCAGCCGCTCAAGGCCCCCGACGTGCTGCTCCGGGTCGCGGCGGAGCTGCTGCGCCGCGACCCGGCTGCGCCGGCGCGCCTCACGGTCGCCGTCCTCGGCGGCCCGAGCGGCAGCGGCCTCGCCCGCCCGCACGAGCTCGAGGAGCTCGCCGCGCGCGCTCGGCATCGACGACGTCGTCCGCTTCGTGCCGCCGGTCGAGCGCCCGGTGCTCGCGCAGTGGTACCGCGCCGCCGACCTCGTCGCTCGTGCCCTGCCACTCGCGAGTCCTTCGGCCTCGTCGCCATCGAGGCCCAGGCGTGCGGCACCCCGGTCGTGGCCGCCGACGTCGGCGGCCTGCCCACCGCGGTCGGTGACGCCGGCGTGCTCGTCGACGGGCACGACGTCCGCGACTGGACCGACGCCGTCGAGTCGCTGCTGCGTGACGACCCGCGCCGCCTGGCGCTGGGGTCGGCGGGCCGTCGCGCACGCCGCGCAGTTCGGCTGGGCCGCGACCACCGACCGGCTCCTCGAGGTCTACCGTCAGGCGATGCGCGAGCGCCGACGGCACGAACGAGTCGCCCATCGACGAGGGCCAGGCCTCGTCGGCGTCCCGACGGCGGTGATCCCGTGAGCGCCGAGCCGCAGGACACCACGCCGGCCGACGACTCGCCGCGCGCGCAGGCGGAGGCCCGCCTCACGGCATACCTCGGCTCGGTCGGGCTCGACTGGGAGCTCGGCGGGCGCGCCGGGGAGTACGTCGTGACGCTGCCCGGGGAGAAGAAGCTCAAGACCGTCGTGTCGCTGCTCGTGCGCGACCGCACGACGAGTCGTCAGCGCCTTCGTCATCCGCAACCCGGACGAGAACCACGAGGCGTTCTACCGCACCCTGCTGCGCAAGAACCTGCGGCTGCACGGGCTCGCCTACGCCATCGACACCGACGGCGACGTCTACCTCCGGGGCGAGGTCCCGACCGTCGCGGTCGACGCCGACCACCTCGACCAGCTCTTCGGCGTCGTCCTCGCGGCCAGCGACGACGTCGTTCAACGAGCTGCTCGCGCTCGGCTTCCTCGGGTCGATGAGGAAGGAGTGGGCCTGGCGGGTCTCGCGCGGGGAGTCGACGCGCAACCTCGACGCCTTCCGGCACCTGCTGGACGACGCGGTCGGACGCCTGATCCGGCCGTCGCTAGGCTGGCGCCATGACCTACACGCTCGTCCTCGCTCCGCCACGGCGAAAGCGACTGGAACGCCAAGAACCTCTTCACCGGCTGGGTCGACGTCGACCTCACCGACAAGGGCCGCGCCGAGGCGCGTCAGCGGCGGCGAGCAGCTCAAGGAGGCCGGCATCCTGCCCGACATCGTGCACACGTCGGTGCTGCGCCGCGCGATCACGACCGCCAACCTCTCGCTCGACGCGGCCGACCGGCACTGGATCCCGGTCAAGCGCGACTGGCGGCTCAACGAGCGCCACTACGGCGCGCTGCAGGGCAAGGACAAGAAGCAGACCCTCGAGCAGTTCGGCGAGGAGCAGTTCATGCTGTGGCGCCGCTCCTACGACGTGCCGCCGCCGCCCATCGACGACGGACGACGAGTTCTCGCCAGCGCGGCGACCCGCGCTACGCCGGGCTCGGCGCCGCGATGCCGGCGCACCGAGTGCCTCAAGGACGTCGTCGCGCGGATGCATGCCCTACTGGGAGAACGAGATCCAGACCGACCTCGCCGACGGCCTGACCGTCATGGTCGCCGCGCACGGCAACTCGCTGCGCGCGCTCGTCAAGACGCTCGACGGCATCTCCGACGACGACATCGCCGGGCCTCAACATCCCGACCGGCATGCCGCTCGTCTACGAGCTCGACGACGACTTCCGTCCGGTGACCCGCGGCGGCCGCTACCTCGACCCCGAGGCCGCCGCGCGCGGCCGCCGAGGCCGTCGCCAACCAGGGCCGCTGACCAGCCGCCGCGACGCGCGTCTATGGAGAGGCCACGGTCCAGGACCCGTGCGTCGAGCGTCTCGGATGTCCGATGGGCCTGGAGCCGTGCGTCGATCCGCGAGACGTCGGCGTCCTCCGCTCCTCGTGGTCGAGCTGACCTCGCGTCGTACTCACCGGTGACGAGGTAGATGACGCGCCGGGCCACCGACACGGCGTGGTCGGCGAACCGCTCGTAGTAGCGGCCGACGAGGGTCAGGTCGAGGACGAGCCGCGCGGCCACGGCGCTGTCCTCGTCGAGCAGCGCGGCGAACAGCTCGCGGTGCAGCTCGTCCATCGCGTCGTCGTCCTTCTCGAGCGCGATCGCCGCCGTCGACGTCCTTGCTCGCGATGATCGAGCCGCACTTGGCGACGATCGCCTCGGCGACCTGGCCCATCTGGAGGATGTGCGAGCGCAGCTCCGGCGGCACGGCGGAGTCGGGGTGCCGCAGCCGGGCGACCTTGGCGACGTGGCGGGCGAGGTCGCCCATCCGCTCGAGGTCCGAGCTCATGTGCATCGACGGTGACGACGATGCGCAGGTCGGTGGCGACCGGCTGCTGGCGGGCGAGCAGGTCGATGGACAGCTCGTCGAGCTCGATGCGGATGTCGTCGAGCTTGCTTGTCGGCCTCGATGACCGACTCGGCGAGGTGCACGTCGGCATCGAGCAGGGCGGTCGTGGCGCGGGACATGGCGGACCCCGCGAGCCGGGTCAGCTCGACGAGCTGGTCCGAGATCGTGTCGAGGTCCTCGTGGAACTGGTCGCGCATGGTCTTCCTCGTCTCGTGCGGTTCGTGCCGGCGGCGTTCGGTGGCCGAGGCTCGCAGTCCAGCGTGAATGGAGGGCGGCCTGCAGGTGAACACTCGGTTCTGCCGCCGCATGCCGAGGCACCGGCTGGTCGGAGCGTGCCACCCGAATGCGTACCCTGAGTGTCGTGGATCCGACGACCGCGGCAACGCTCGGTCGGCATCGCCGGCCTCGCGCTCGGCGGCGTCGCGGTGCTCGCCGTGCGCCTGCTCCGACCGCGCCGACCGCGAGCGGGTCGTCGTCGCGCCGACCGCCGGACCTGCCGCCCGGGCGTCGCCGAGGTGCTCGCCGTGCTCCGCTCGAGCGGCATCGTCGTCGACTCGCGCCGACCGGGTCGTCAACAACTCGCCGGCCGCCGTCGCCCAGGGACTCGTGCGCGGCCAGGAGCTCGTCCACCCGGAGCTGCTCCACCTCGCCCGGGCGGTGCGGCGCGACGGGGTGATCCGCGAGGTCGAGCTCGACCTGCGCAAGGGCATCGGTGACGGCCCGGCTCGTCGTCGCCGCCCGCGTCGCGCCGCTCGGCGGCGACCACGTGCTGCTGCTCGTCGAGGACCGCTCCAGGCGCGCCGCGTCGAGGAGATCCGGCGCGACTTCCTCGCCAACGTCAGCCACGAGCTCAAGACCCCCGTCGGCGGCATCGCCCTGCTCGCCGAGGCCGTGCTCGACGCCGCACGACGACCCCGAGGCGGTTGCAGCGCTTCGCCGACGCGCATCAGCGTCGAGTCGCGCCGGCTGACCCGTCTGGTCAAGGAGATCGTCGAGCTGTCCCGCCTGCAGGGCGCCGACGTCGTCACGGACCCGACGCTCGTCGACGTCGGCGCGTGCGCGCAGGACGCCGTCGACCGCTGCCGCCTCGCTCGCCGAGGAGAACGACATCGAGCTCGCCATCGGCGACGCGAGGCCGGCTGCGAGGTCTGGGGCGACCGCCGAGCTCGTGACCACCGCCATCGGCAACCTCGTCGGCAACGCCATCGCCTACTCGCGACCCCGGCACGCGGGTCGGCGTGTGCCGACGCGTCGGCGCGACGCCGGCCTCGTCGAGGTGGCCGTCACCGACCAGGGCCTCGGCATCGCGCCGGACGAGCAGCAGCGGATCTTCGAGCGCTTCTACCGGGTCGACGCGGCCCGCTCGCGGGCCACCGGGGGCACCGGTCTGGGCCTCGCCATCGTCAAGCACGTCGCCGAGAACCACGGGGGCACCGTCACCGTGTGGTCCGAGCCCGGGCCGGGGCTCCACCTTCACCATCTCGCTCCCGGCGGCGCCGCCCGACGATCGGCCAGCGGAGTCCGGCTCGGGCTCGCAGCCCGACTGCCGTGCTCCGCAGCCCGGCCGACCCGGCACGGTCCTCCGGAGCGCCGTCGAGCGAGCTCCAGTCCAGTCACATCCGGCCACCGCGGCCAGAGCCACGAGAGGTCAGCCTTGAGTCGCATCCTGATCGTCGAGGACGAGGAGTCGTTCTCCGACCCGCTGTCCTACCTGCTGCGCAAGGAGGGCTACGACGTCGCCGTGGCCGAGACCGGTCCCGACGGCGCTCGCCGAGTTCGACAAGAACGGCGCCGACCTCGTCCTGCTCGACCTCATGCTCCCGGGCCTGTCCGGCATCGACGTCTGCCGCGCCCTGCGCCAGCGGTCATCCGTCCCGGTCATCATGCTGACCGCCAAGGACAGCGAGATCGACAAGGTCGTGGGCCTCGAGATCGGCGCCGACGACTACGTCACCAAGCCCTACTCGAGCCGTGAGCTGCTCGCCCGAGTCAAGGCGGTGCTGCGCCGGCTGGCCGAGCCCGAGGACCTGCTCCCGCCGACGCTCGAGGCCGGCCCGGTCCGGATGGACGTCGAGCGGCACACCGTCACGCGTCGACGGGACGGCCCGACGTCCCTGCCGCTCAAGGAGTTCGAGCTGCTCGAGATGCTGCTGCGCAACGCCGGCCGGGTGCTGACCCGCATGCAGCTCATCGACCGGGTCTGGGGCAGCGACTACGTCGGCGACACCAAGACCCTCGACGTCCACGTCAAGCGTCTGCGCGCGAAGATCGAGCCCGACCCGGCCGACCCGGTGCACATCGTCACCGTCCGGGGCCTCGGCTACAAGTTCGAGGCGAGCTGACCGGCCCCGCGGGCGGCCGAGGGTCGGTTGGCACGGAGCCCGCTCGGTCAGCTCGTCGTGGGCGACGAGGTGGGCGTCCCCGTCGGTGATTCGGTGGGCGTCTCGGTGGGCGTCTCGGTGGGCGTCTGGGTGGGCGTCGTGGGTCGGAGCCTTCGCGGGCGTGGTCGTGGTCGCCTCGGGGCTGCCGGCAGCCGGGGTCACCGTCGCGTAGGGGCCAGTCGCGGCCAGGACGGGGACGTCGACGATCGTGGTCCCACCCGGCTGTGCGGTCACGGCGACCGGGACGATCGTTCCCGGCTTCGCCGCGAGGCCCTCGAACCGCAAGCCCTTGTCGGCCAGGTTGACGTGCCCGCGCGGTCCCAGCCGCGACTTCCGAGCCGCCGCCTGAGGCCGCCTGGTCGCTGCGGCACGACCTGGACCCTGATCGGCTCGTCACCGAGATTGATCACCGCGCCGGAGACGACGGCCGTCTGGCCGCCACCGCCAACGAGGAGCAGGTCCCGGATCGCGAGGTTCCCGACCTCGGCCGAGATGCCGTCCGCCGGCTCGTAGGGCACGTCGGTCTGGACCGGGTTGAACACCATGCAGCCGCTGGCGAGCGTGGCGACGGCGACACCGCCGAGAACGGCGGCGGTGCGCCGGGAACGCGAGGCGGGCGCGGGCGGTCTGGGCGAGGAATCGGCGCATCACGGGCGACAGCCTACCGGCGAACCCACGGCGTTCGTGGGGGACCCGGTTGGAGTGGCGCGGATCAGTGGTGGATGGCTTGAGGTCGGCCCGTCGACCAAGGCCCTTGAGCGCGCGTGAAAGCAGCGCAGCGGCCGGTTGTCAAGACGTGATGAGACGGCAAGGCGAGGGCGACAAAGGCTCTGACCTGCGCAGATGCCGCCGCGCCGAGATCGCCGCGCAGCCGATCCGTGATAATCTGGAGGTCGCGAAAGGGGAAAACAGCACATGGTTTTCAAGGTCGGCGAGACGGTCGTGTACCCCCACCACGGGGCGGCACTGATCGAAGAGATCAACACACGCACGATCAAGGGAGAGGACAAGCTCTACCTCAAGCTCAAGGTCGCTCAAGGCGATCTGACCATCGAAGTCCCTGCCGAGAACTGTGACCTCGTCGGCGTCCGCGACGTCGTCGGCCAGGAGGGTCTGGACCGGGTGTTCGAGGTCCTGCGCGCCCCGCACACCGAGGAGCCGACCAACTGGTCGCGCCGCTACAAGGCGAACCTCGAGAAGCTGGCCTCCGGTGACGTCATCAAGGTTGCCGAGGTCGTCCGCGACCTGTGGCGCCGCGACCAGGACCGTGGCCTCTCCGCCGGCGAGAAGCGCATGCTTGCCAAGGCGCGCCAGATCCTCGTCTCCGAGCTCGCGCTCGCGGAGAAGACCGACGAGGACAAGGCCGAGACCGATCCTCGACGAGGTCCTCGCCTCCTGATCGGACAGCCCGCCGTGCCGGAGCCGGTCGCGTCGGCGTCATCGTCGTCGCGGCCGGCTCCGGTTCGCGTCTGGGCGCCGATGTGCCCAAGGCGTTCGTGCCCCTCGCGGGCGTGCCCCTGCTCGGGCACGCCCTGCGAGGGGCGTTGGCATGTCCGGACGTGGCGGAGGTGGTCGTCGTGTCCCCCACCGCGTGGCTGGAGGACGCCGATGCCGTATGCCGCTGGGTTTGCTCCCAGCCGGGGGTGGCGTCCGCGCGACCACCCTTTCCTGGCGGGCCAGCCTCCCCCGCTCAATCGAGTGAACAGCTTTCGGGTTTGCGCGTGACCGTGGTGGCCGGCGGGGCCGAGCGCGGCGACTCGGTCGCGGCTGGTCTGGCGGCACTGCTCCGACCGAGGTCGAGATCGTGCTCGTCCACGACGCGGCGCGGTGCCTCGACCCCGGCCGCGGTCTTCGGCCGCGTCGTCGCCGCTGTTCGCCGACGGCGCGGTGGCCGTCGTCCCGGGCGTTCCGGTCGTCGACACGATCAAGCAGGTCGACGCGGCGGACGGGTGGTGGCCACGCCGGAGCGATCGCCGCTCCGCGCGGTCCAGACGCCGCAGGGCTTCCGCCGTGACGTGCTCGAGCGGGCGCACGCGGAGTCGAGCGAGGCCACCGACGACGCCGGTCTCGTCGAGCGTCTCGGTGAGCGCGTGCTCGTCGTCGAGGGCGATCCACGCGCGCTCAAGGTGACCACGCCGGCCGACCTCGAAGCGGCGGCCCGTATCCTCGCAGGGTGAGCGCTGACGAGTCATCCCAGCCGACGGCCCTGATCACGGGTGGCGGCACCGGCATCGGTGCGGCATCGGCTCGACGGCTGGCCGCGCGACGGCTTTCACGTGGTCATCTCCGGCCGTCGACGCGAGCGGCTCGACGAGACGGCCACGGCGATCAACGTGGACGTTCCCGGCGCGGCTTCCGTCATCGTCATGGACGTGACCCGACGGGTCGGTGCGCGAGGCGGTGGCCGGAATCAGTCGCTGCGACGTCCTCGTCAACAACGCCGGAGGCGCGCTCGGCGTGACCCGCGTCGAGGACGGTGACCCCGCTGAGTGGCAGCGAATGTACGACGCCAATGTCCTTGGCACGCTTCGCGTCACCCAGGCCGTCCTGCCGTCTTCTGCGCCGCTCGCCGCGGGCGACGATCGTCGACATCAGCTCGATCGCCGGCGAGCGCGTCTACGAGGGTGGCGGCGGCTACACCGCGGCCAAGCACGGCACGTCGGTCATCTCGGAGACGCTGCGCCTCGAGCTCAACGGCGAGCACGTCCGGGTCGTCGATATCCGGCCCGGGCATGGTCCACACGGAGGAGTTCTCGCTGACGCGCCTCCACGGCGACCAGGCCGCCGCCGACAAGGTCTACGACGGGGTCGACCGTCCGCTCGTCGCTGCCGACGTCGCCGAGTGCGTCGGCTTCGTCGTCGGCCTGCCGCAGCACGTCAACATCGACACGCTTGTCGTCAAGCCGGTCGCCCAGGCCGCGGCCCACAAGCTGTATCGCGGCCCGATCGACTGGAAGGCGGACGCCTGACTGAGCGGCCTCCCCAGGGTGGGCATCGGCGTGGACGTCCATGCCTTCGCTCCCGAGGGCGCTGACCGCGAGCTGTGGATAGCCGGACTGCTGTGGCCGGGCGAGCGCGGGCCTCGACGGGCACTCCGACGCCGACGTGGCGGCGCACGCGGCGTGCGACGCGCTCTTCTCGGCGGCGGGGATCGGTGACCTCGGCAGCCCACTTCGGGACCGACCGTCCCGAGCTGGCGGGAGCCTCCGGGCGCGACGCTGCTCGCCGAGGCGGCGCGGCTGGTGCGCCGGGCTGGGTTCCAGATCGGCAACGTCTCGGTGCAGGTCATCGGCAACCGGCCGAAGATCGGGACCCGGCGCGATGAGGCCCAACGGCTGCTGACCGAGGTCGTGGGAGCACCCGTCTCGGTGAGCGGCACGACCACCGACGGCCTCGGCCTCACCGGCCGCGGCGACGGGCGTCGCCGCCATCGCGACCGCTCTGGTGGTCTTCCGCCCCTGAGCGGCGGCGACATCCCTGATCGAAAGAACAACTTCTGGGCTGTGCGGGCCCCGAATGTTGTCCTTTCGAGTGGGGTCGGGCAGGCGGAGGGCCCGCCCCCCGGAACGGGGGACGGGCCCTCTGGTGTGCCAGTGATCGAGTCAGCCACTCACGGGGTGGGCGGGGTGATCTTGATCTGGGCTGCCTGGTTGCCGAACATCGACTTCGCCACGGTGACGACGGTGCCGTAGCCGACGCCCTCGTCAGCCGGGTTGCCAGAGCCCATCGGAGTGATGGCACCGATGTCGGCCCCGTAGTACTGCGTGAGCGCCGTGCCGTTGCTGTCGACGAAGCGCGTGCTGTACGGAGCGTTGCCCTTCGACGGAACGACAGTCGAGGCGTCGGCGTCGCGGTAGAAGATGCGGCCATCGGACCGCAGCTCGAAGCCCGGGTACCAACCCTTGTTGTCCGTGAAGGACTTCACCGGCGCCTGCGGTTCGAAGGTGTTGCACACCTCGGTGCCCAGGCCGTTGAGCTGGCACTCGTTGAACGTGTACGTCGGCTGGAGGCCGAACGCGGCGTTCGAGGACTGCGGACGGGACGGCAGGTTCTTCAGGGTCGACGGGTCCGCGGCGGCGTTCGCACCGGAGCGACGCAGCGGCTCGTAGTGGCTGTCGACGATGAGCAGGCCACCCTTGGCACCCTCACTCGGCAGTGACGTGAGGTTGTTGAGCGTGTGGTTGGCGTTGCCGAACGAGGTGTCGCGGTACCAGACCAGCGCACCCGGGGCGTTGTACTTGATCTTCTCGACCTTCCACTGGCCTTCGCCGTCCTGGTAGGTCGTGTCGTAGGCGTACTTCAGGCCCTCGTCGAAGCCGTCGAAGTTGCGCCACTCGACGAGGTAGTACTGCGCCCGCGAGCTGGTGCCGGTGTCGACGACCCAGCCGGCCCCGACCGGAGAGCCCTGCACGAAGGTGCCCGTCGCAGCCGTCCAGCCGTTCGCGCCGCCCTCGACGGCGTCGGACCACGTCGTCGCGCCGCCGCCGGTGACCGAGAAGTCATCGGCGAACCAGCCGCGCTCGACGAAGGCCGCGTCCGTGGCCTGGAGCAGGCGCACCTGGATCGTCTGGCCCGCCCACGCCGAAAGGTCGACGTAGTGGTGCGCCCAGCCGCCGGTGGAGCCGGTCAGGCCGTACTTCTTGCCGCCGTAGTCAGCCATGCGGCCGTTGGGGTCGGCATAGCCGTCCGGCGTCGTCACCGCGGCGCCGGCCTCGTTGTAGACCTTCTGCTCGGTCCACGTGGCGCCGCCGTCGGTCGAGACCTCGACGAACCCCATGTCCCAGTCCTTCTCGATGACGTAGTTGTTCCACATCCAGAACTTGGCATCGGGCGCGTTCGGGACGGCGACCGAGCGGGTCAGGGTGTTCTTGGCCCAGTTCTGGTCGTTGTTGCCCCACCACATGTTGTCGCCGCTGTGCGGGGTGGCCAGCGTGACGACCTTGGTCGGCAGGTTGATCTTGACGCCGTCGGCCGTGCCCTTGAGCGGGCGCGAGTTCTGCCCGACGATGACCGCCTTCGGGTCATCACCGGGGTTCATCTCGACGGGGTCCGCCCAGCCGAGCACCCACTTGTCCCACAGGCCCATGTGCGTCGGCATCGACTGGAAGATCGGGCCGGAGTGCGAACCGGACGACATGAGGTCCCAGAAGTCGATGTCGGAGTCCCCGCCGCTGGCGGTGTCGTAGAGGTCGGGCAGGCCGAGGTCGTGGCCGTACTCGTGCGCGAAGACGCCGACGCCGGAGTCCTCGGGCTGCACGATGTAGTTCGACAGCTTCAGGTCGGTCCCGGGGATCGGAGCCCCACCGGCCACGGCCGACGAGTGCGCCCAGATCGCGTAGGTGCCCTCCTTGCCGCCGCCGCCGGACTTGTCCGCACCGGCGTGCACGAGCACGACGTGGTCGATGACGCCGTCGGGCTCGTAGTAGTTGTTGTCACCGTCGACGTCGCCCTGGTCCTCGATGTCGTAGTCGGCCCAGGGGAAGTCGGGCTGTGCCTTTGCGAGTGCAGCCACCGCGTCGATGGGGAGCTGGCCGGGACCCAGCGGGTTGTCCGGGTGACCCTGCATGTCCTGGATGGCGCCGGCCTCGTACACGCCCTCGTCGTTCGGGTGGCAGACGCTCGCGCCGTAGTAGGCCTCCGAGTGGTTCACCGTGACCCACGGCGTCGCCGCACCGGTGACGGTGTAGGCACCGTGCGACATCTCCTCGTACATCGCCTTCATCGTGTAGCCGGAGATGTCGATGCCGGGCTTGCCGTCGGGGCCGGTCAGGTCGGGGCGCACCCGCTCGGTGATGCCCTCGTCGGTGAAGAGCATCTTGTTGAAGTGCTCAGAAGAGAAGTCGTCCAGCCAGAACGAGTTGTTGTCCTTCATCGCGCCGGTGGCGGGGTTCGGGATGTTGTTGTGCAGCGGTCCGTTCTGGACCGAGCCCGGCTTGCAGGTCGTTGCTCCGAAGGCTTCGGGGACCTGGACGCCGGTGAAGTCGTCGTTGGCGTTCTCGTTGAACTCCACGAGGATCGTCAGGAGCTTGGCCTCCTGCGTCGACTTCGCGCCCTTGTAGCGGTTCTTGATCGACTTGGGGCTCTTCCCCGACGTGATCGCCTTGGCCTCGAGCTTGGCCAGCTCCCGTGCGGTGACCGGGTTGCCCTGGGCGTACTTGGCGTCGAACGCCTCCGCGCGGGCGACGACATCCTTGACGTCGACCTTGCCCTTGGCGATCGAGCCGACGGCCTTGTCGTTGGCGTACGCCCGCTCGATCTGTGGTGCGGCGTAGTTGATGTAGTAGCCGCTTGACTCCGATGCGCCGGTGGGCGAATCGGCGGGTGCCGCTGTCGCGGCCCCAGACACCGAAGTCGCAGCCAGTCCAGCGGCTGCGAGTGCGATGGTGGGGACGACAGCAACGGCTCGCCGGCGATGGCGCGCGACGGTGCTGATCCTCATGAACTCTCCCTTGAGATAGACCGACGCCACCCCGGCGCCGACTAAGGACTGCCTAAGGCAGTCCGGCCAGATCTTGCCGGTTCGCGGGCACCCACGGTGGATTAGCACCGAACAAATTTCCAGAGATGCCGTATGCCGCTGGGCCGGCTCGCGTGGTCGTGAGCAGTCGGGCGCCCAATCCTTAATCGAGAGAACGGCTTTTGGGCCGAGCAACCCCGAGAGTGTTCTTTCTATCGCGTCTGGCTGGCCTTCTTTTGATGGGGCGCCGGCTCGAGTTGTCGGGAGCAGTCGGGCGCGCCGATAGACTTCGGCGGGTGAGTCTACGACTGTTCGACACCGCCACCCGGGAGCTGCGCGACTTCATCGCCGCGCGAGAGCGGGCAAGGTCGGCATGTACATCTGTGGACTCACGACGCAGGGCGCGCCGCACATCGGGCACATCCGCTTCGCCGTCGCTTTCGACGTGCTGCGGCGCTGGCTCGAGACGGGCCACGGCTACGAGTCACGCTGTGCGCAACGTCACCGACATCGACGACAAGGTGCTGCGCAAGGCGGCCGAGGCCGGCGAGGACTGGTTCGCCCTCACCTACCGCAACGAGCGCCTGACCACCGAGGCGCTCGACGCGCTCGGCGTCAAGCCGGCGACCTACGAGCCGCGCGCGACGGGCCACGTGCCCGACATGGTCTCGCTCATGGAGACGCTCGTCGAGAAGGGCCACGCGTATGCCGCGCCCGACGGCAGCGGCGACGTCTACTTCGACGTGCGGTCGTGGCCGGAGTACGGCTCGCTGTCCAACCAGTCGCTCGACGACATGGTGAGCGCCGACGACGCCGACCCGCGAGGCAAGCGCGACCCGCGCGACTTCGCCCTGTGGAAGGGACGCAAGTCCGACGAGCCGCGAGAGCGCGTCCTGGCCGACCCCGTTCGGGGCCGGTCGCCCCGGGTGGCACCTCGAGTGCTCCGCGATGGCCCGGCGCTGGCTCGGCGACGAGTTCGACATCCACGGCGGCGGCATCGACCTGCGCTTCCCGCACCACGAGAACGAGCAGGCGCAGTCGCGGGCGGCGGGGCTCGGCTTCGCCCGCTACTGGCTGCACAACGCCTGGGTCACCGTCAAGGGCCAGAAGATGGGCAAGTCGCTCGGCAACGCCCTCGAGGTGCGGCGCCTGCTCGAGGTCGACCCGGCCGATCGTGCTGCGCTACTACCTCACGGCGGCGCACTACCGGTCGATGATCGAGTACCACCCCGGCTCCCTCGACGAGGCGGCGGCGGCGGTCGATCGCATCGAGGGCTTCCTCGAGCGGGCGGCCCGCCGCGGCGAGATCGCCGTGCCCGTCGACAGCCAGGCGGCGCGAGCCATGCTCCCAGCGGAGTTCGTCGAGTCGATGGACGATGACCTCGGCGTCCCGGGCGCGCTTGCGGTCATCCACGAGACGGTGCGGGCCGGCAACAGTCGCCCTCGACGAGGACGACGACGAGGCGGCGCTCGCGGCAGCCGCTCGCGTCGTTGCCATGACCGAGGTCCTTGGCGTCAACCCGCTTGCGCGCGCACTGGGCTGCAAGGCGGCAGACGCGAGCGTCGCTCGGCCGCCGAGGCGGCGCTCGACGCGCTCGTGCGGGCCAGGCTCGAGGCGCGACAGTCGGCGCGACAGGAGCGCGACTTCGAGCGGGCCGACGAGATCCGCGACGCGCTGGCGGCTGTCGGCATCGCGATCACCGACACCCAGTCCGGGGCCCAGTGGTCGCTGCGTCCGCACGAACGGCTCCGGCTCAAAGACCAGTCGCCACGGGCGAGGAAGGCCTGACATGCCAGGCAACTCCCAGCGGCGCGGCGCCGTGCGCAAGGGCGGCAAGAAGCACCACCGTCGGCTCCGGCGGCCAGCGTCGACGCGGGCTCGAGGGCAAGGGCCCGACCCCCAAGGCCGTCCGACCGCGAGTACCACCCGGCCCACAAGCGCGCCAAGGCGACGGCCAAACGAGCGGGTGCCGGCGGCCCCGCGGCGCGGCCGGAACGGGCCGCTCGCAGCGGCGCGCCAAGGGCTCGAGCGAGATGGTCTACGGCCGCAACTCGGTCGTCGAGGCGCTGCGAGCCGACGTCCCCGTCTCGACGATGTACGTCGCGACCCGCATCGACTCCGACGACCGCGTCCGGGAGGCGCTCAAGCTCGCGACGCGAGCGCGGCCTCGCCATCCTCGAGACGCCTCGCGGCGAGCTCGACCGGCTCACCGACGGTGGCGTCCACCAGGGCCTGGCGCTGCAGGTGCCGCCCTACGAGTACGCCGACCCGAAGCGACCTCATCGACCCCGAGATGCCCGGCATCCCGCTCGTCGTCGCCCTCGACGGCATCACCGACCCGCGCAACCTCGGGGCCATCGTCCGGTCCGTCGCGGCATTCGGTGGTCACGGTGTCGTCGTGCCCGAGCGTCGGTCGGTGGGAATGACCGCATCGGCGTGGAAGACGTCGGCCGGGGCCGCGGCCCGCATCCCCGTGGCGAAGGCGAGCAACCTGACCCGGACCCTCGAGGAGTTCAAGAAGGCGGGCTTCTTCGTCCTCGGCCTCGACATGGACGGCGACGTCGAGCTGCCCGACCTCAGTCGCTCGCGTCCGAGCCGCTCGTCGTCGTCACCGGCTCCGAGGGCAAGGGCCTCTCGCGGCTCGTGCGCGAGACGTGCGACCAGATCGTCTCCATCCCGATGAGCTCGGCCGTCGAGTCGCTCAACGCGGGGCTGGCCACGGGTGTCACCCTCTACGAGATCGCCCGCCAGCGCCGCGCATGACCTCCGCAACACAGCCGGATGATGGAACCCAGGGGAACCTCGACGACCGTCCGAAAGTTGGTTCTTTGGGATGTTAGTGTCTCCTACGACGTGTAGTAACAACAGGACGAGGTGACTCGTGGGGAAGAGCAATCGCGCCGACGTGGCGGCGCGCGCTGCGGAGATGCGGGCCACGCAGGCCCGCAAGGAGCGGCAGCAGAAGCAGATGATCGCAGCCGCCGTGGCGGTCGTGGTCGTCATCATCGCCGTGGCGGTGGGTGTCGTGGTGGCCAACAACAAGGACGGTGGTGGCCAGACAGCCGCGTCCGACACCGCGTTCATCCCCAAGCTCACCTCGATCCCGGCGTCGGCCTTCGACGCGGCCGGTGCGCCCACCGAGGCCAATGCGGTCCCGCAGAAGGTCCAGGGCGGCGAGGTCCTCAAGGAGGACGGCAAGCCGCGGGTGATCTACGTCGGTGCCGAGTTCTGCCCGTACTGCGCCTCGGAGCGCTGGGCCATGGTGGCCGCGTTGTCGCGGTTCGGGACGTTCGAGGGTCTCGCGCCGACCCGGTCCGCGGTGAACGACGGCAACATCCCGACCGTCACCTTCACCAACACGAAGTACACCAGCGACTACGTGAAGTTCGGTGCCTGGGAGACGAGCGACCGCGAGCACAAGCCGCTGCAGACCCTGCCGTCCGACGTCGATGCGCTCTTCAAGAAGTACAACCCCCAGGGCGGCATCCCGTGGACGTTCTATGGCACGCACGAGATGTCCGGCTCGGGCATCCCGCTCGAGCCGCTGCTCGCTCACACCGGTGACAACGGCTGGAACGAGATCGTCGGCCAGATGCAGACCGGGACCGGCGACGTCGGCACGTCGATCAACGCGAACGCCAACATGATCTCGGCGCAGGTGTGCCAGCTGACCGGCGGCCAGCCGGCCAACGTCTGCACCAGCCCCGGAGTGACGGCAGCGGCGGCCCTGGTCCAGAAGTGATCTCCCGACCCCGGTGGCTCGCGCCCACCTCGCTGATCCTGTCGATCGTGGGGTTGCTCGTCTCGGCGTACCTGACCTTCGAGCACTTCACGGCCAACGCGACGCTCGCCTGCAGCATCACCGGGGTCATCGACTGCGGCAAGGTCACGTCGAGCGCCTGGTGCACGTTCATGGGGGTGCCCGTGGCGCTGCTCGGGCTGCTCTTCTTCGTGGCCGTCACCCTCTTGCTGCTCCCGCGGTGTGGCGCCGGCCGGAGCCCTGGCTGGACTGCGCTCCGCCTCGGGTGGCTGACCGTCGGGCTCGGGATGGCGCTCTACCTCGTCTGGGCCGAGCTGTTCCGCATCCACGCCATCTGCCTGTGGTGCACGGTCGGTCCACCTCGTCACGTTCCTGCTGTGGATCGTCGTCCTCTTCGGCCAGATCCTCTCGACGCGCGGCGATGCGAGTCCCTGCCGAACCGTCCGATTCAGGCGACGAGGAGCAGAGCCCGGTCAGTCGTCCCAAGCGATGACGGGCATCTCCTCGGTGTCGACGCCGAGCACGGACTTCTCCTCCGGCTTGGCTCGGCAGCACCGTCGCGACGTAGTCGCGCGAGGGCTTCCTCGATGGGCGTGTCGTGTCCGGCGACGCTCGCTCATGTACCAACGGTGTTCGAGCACCTCGTGGAAGATCTCCGCCGGCTCGAGGCGACCGGTGAGCTCCCGGGGCACGGCGCGGGTGATCGGCTCGTAGACCTTCGTCAGCCAGTCGTGCGCGACGATCTCCTCGTCGTCGCCCTGCCGGTCGGTCGCGGCGGCGTAGGAGTCGAGGTCGTTGAGCAGGCGGCGGGCCTGGTTCTCGCCGACGTCGAGGCCGGTGAGGCGCAGCAGGCGGCGGGAGTGGTGGCCGGCGTCGACGACCTTGGGCGTGATCTGACGATCTCGGTGCCGCCGATGTCGGTCGTGATCGGCAGCTCGTCGACGTCGAAGCCGAGCTCGTTGAGCCGGCGGATGCGCTCGTCGACGCGCCAGCGGTCGCCGACCTCGAACCGCTCCGTGCCGGTGAGCGCGTCCCACAGCGTGTGGTAGCGCTCGATGATCGAGGCCGACGACCTCGAAGGGGTCGGCGTGCTCCTCGAGGAAGCCGCCGGCGGCGAGGTCCATCAGCTCGCCGGCGATGTTGACCCGGGCGATGTCGAGGTCGTGCTCGCGCTGGCCGTCGGACAGCTGCGCGTGCAGCTCGCCCGTCTCGGCGTCGACGAGGTAGGCGGCGAAGGCGCCGGCGTCGCGCCGGAAGAGGGTGTTGGACAGCGACACGTCGCCCCACCAGAAGCCCTCGAGGTGGAGTCGCACGAGGAGCAGGGCGAGCGCGTCCATGAGCCGCACCGCGGTGTCCGGGCGGAGGTTCTGGCTGTAGAGCGCGCGGTAGGGCAGCGAGAACTGCAGGTGCCGGGTGATGAGGCACGCGTCGAGCGGCTCGCCGTCGGCGCCGGTGCGGCCGTGCACGACCCCGAACGGCTCGACGCAGGGCACGTCGAGGCGGCGCAGGTTGCGCAGCATCGCGTACTCACGGTCGGCGATGCTCGTCCTTGATCTCCTTGACGGCGAGCACGCGTGGTGCCGAGCCGGACGAAGCGCACGACGTGGCGCGAGATGCCGCGGGGCAGCGCCGCCAGGACCGCCTCGGGCCACTCCTCGAGCGGCGTCGACCAGGGCAGGTCGAGCAGGGCGGACTCGGGGCGTGCCGTGGTGATCGCAGGGCTCACGCCCCATCGTGGCACGTGCATGCCGTATGCCGCCGGGCTGGCTCCCGCACGGACCTGCCCTCGTGACGCGACTGGGAAGGGCAGGGACGCCCGGTGAGCTGGGAGCGAGCTCAGCGGCATACGGCATGCGGGTGTCGTGAACGAGCCACACGGGAAGGACCCGCGCCACGGTCGCGGCGCGGGCCCTCACTCGTGCGGGTGGGCGACGGTCAGTCGCCGACGCGCAGACCCGAGTCGGCGTTGAAGATGTGGACGTGGCCGGCTTCGGGCTTGAGGTAGATCGTTCTCGCCCTTCTCCGGGGGGCGGCGACCGTCGACGCGCGCGATGAACGGCACGGCGGTCGGCGTTCTCGCCGGTGGCCTCGAGCAGCTGCTGCTTGGCGGAGCCGTAGATGTAGGCGTCGGCGCCGAGCTCCTCGACGACGTCGACCGTGACCGGGATGCCCGAGCGCGTCGGACGACAGTCTCGAGGTCCTCGGGACGGACACCGAGGTGACGTTGTTGCCGACGCCCTTGAGCAGGTCCTCGCGGGCGATCGGCGACGACGTGGCCGCGCAGGTCCACCCCGCCGTCGATGACCGGGACGTTCCATGAGGTTCATCGCGGGGGAGCCGATGAAGCCGGCGACGAAGACGTTGGCCGGGTGGTCGTACATCCGGCGCGGGCTGTCGCACTGCTGGAGGATGCCGTCCTTGAGGACCGCGACGCGGTCACCCATCGTCATGGCCTCGACCTGGTCGTGCGTGACGTAGACCGTCGTGACGCCGAGGCGGCGCTGGAGCGAGGCGATCTGGGTGCGGGTCTGGACGCGGAGCTTGGCGTCGAGGTTGGACAGCGGCTCGTCCATGAGGAAGACCTGCGGCGAGCGCACGATGGCGCGGCCCATGGCGACGCGCTGGCGCTGGCCACCGGAGAGGGCCTTCGGCTTGCGGTCGAGGTAGGGCGTCGAGGTCGAGGATCTTGGCGGCCTCCTCGACGCGCTTGCGGATCTCGCCCTTGTCGACGCCGGCGATCTTGAGCGCGAAGCCCATGTTGTCGGCGACCGTCATGTGCGGGTAGAGCGCGTAGTTCTGGAACACCATCGCGACGTCGCGGTCCTTGGGGGACAGGTTCGTCACGTCGCGGTCGCCGATGAGGATGCGGCCGCCGTTGACCTCCTCGAGGCCGGCGAGCATGCGCAGGGAGGTGGACTTGCCACATCCGGAGGGACCGACGAGGACGAGGAACTCCCCGTCCGCGATCTCGATGTTGAGCTTGTCGACGCGAGGGGATCGGGTTGCCCGGATACTGCCTCGTCGCGTTGTCGAACGTCACTGTTGCCATGGCTTCATTGCCTTCCTTCACCGGCAGGAACGTGCCGGACGATCCGTTGTAAAGGTGCCCTCGGGGTGGGGCCCCTTGATCATGTCGTATGCCGCTGGGCTTGGTCCACCGGACCCCCCGCCTCTGCGGTGGGTTGAGTTGCGGTCGAGTGGTGGTCGGGTGGCGTCGATCATCCCTTGGTCCCGCCGGCGGTGAGGCCGGAGACGAGGTGGCGCTGCGCGAAGAAGAAGACCATGCCCGGCGGGGATGACGTGATGAGCACGGCAGCCGGCGGTCAGTAGCTCCCACTGCGGGTTGAAGCGGCCTGGGCACGAACTGTCTGCAGGCCGTACGCCAGGGTGAACTTGTTGTCGGTCTGGATGAACGCCGAGCGTACGCGACCTCGCCCCAGGCGGTCAGGAAGGTGAAGAACGCGGTCACGGCCAGGCCGGGGCGGGCCAGCGGCAGCATGACCCGCCAGAAGGTGGCGAACGGGCCGCAGCCGTCCATCGCGGCCGCCTCGTCCAGCGACGTCGGAGATCGTGTCGAAGTAGCCCTCGAGCATCCAGGCGCAGAACGGCACGGCGACGGTGCAGGTAGGCGATGACCAGGGACGCGTAGGTGTTGATCAGGCCGAGCCTCGACATGATCGACGTAGATCGGCACGATGAGGATCGCCACCGGGAACATCTGGGTGATCAGGAAGATCCAGCATCAGCTGACCGCTGCCCGGGGAAGTTGAAGCGGGACATGGCGTAGCCGGTGGTTGCGGCCATGAACACGCCGATGATCATCGTGAACGCCGCGACGATCACCGAGTTGAGGATCCACTGAGGAAAGTCGGTGTTGGTCAGCACGTAGCGGTAGTTGTCCAGGGTCGGCTCCTTGACCAGGCTCAGGTCGCTGCTCTTGACCCAGACGCCGGGCTTGAACGAGGAGAGCAGCGACCCACACGATCGGGAAGAGCGCGATGCAGGCGGCCACGATCAGGGTGGCGTGCAGGGCGACGAGCCACCGAACGCGTCGCGCGACCGGTCGGCGGATCGACGGCCGCGGCACCGGGCGACGGACGAGTGTGCTCATGTCACCACACCTCGCCCTGCTTGCGCAGGCAGCTCGCCGGTAGCCGATGGAGAAGACCACAGGATCGACAGGATCAGCACGCCGTAGGTCGAGGCGAGCGAGTAGTTGCGGATGCCCTGGAACGCGGCCCGGTAGGCGCCGGTCACCAGGATCTCGGTCTGCCCGGCCGGCTGCCCGCCGGTGACCAGGAAGATGACCGGGAACATGTTGAACGTCCAGATCGTGCCGAGCAGGATCACCGTCATGCCGACCGATCGCAGGCCCGGGCAGCGTGACGTTGACGAATCGCTGCCACGGCGTCGCCCCGTCGATGCTCGGCCGCCTCGTAGAGCTCGGCCGGGATCGTCTGCATGCCGCCGAGCAGGGCGACCATCATGAACGGCACGCCGAGCCAGATGTTGGCGATGATCGACGGCGATCAGCGACGTCCGTCGTGTCGAACCAGGCCACCGGCTCGCAGCCCGACCGCGGTCAGCACGCCGTTGAAGAGGCCGAACTCGCTGGTCGAACATGAACCGCCAGGCGAAGGCGCTGACGAAGGCCGGGACCGCCCACGGGCAGGATCAGCAGCACCCGGTAGAGGCCGCGGCCCCGATCGGCCGGTTGAGCAGCACGGCCAGGCCCAGCCCGATCGCGTAGTGGAAGACGACGCAGGCCACGGTCCAGATGAGCGTGACCCCGAACCGCTGCCAGAACTCGCCGACCTGGCCGGTGAGCACGTCGATGTAGTTGTCCAGCCCGACGAAGTCCAGCGTTGGGGTTGGGCTCGCAGACCTCGGCGCCCCTGATCGATCTTGGTGCAGATCTCGGCGACCTGGTTCGCCTCGTTGAGGTTGGTGAAGGACATGTAGATGCCCCGGACCAGCGGGATAGAAGACCAGCACGCCAGCACGATGACGACGGGCGCCACCATCGCCCACGCGTACCAGTACTTGTCCGAAGCTGGCGCCGCAGCCGTTGCATTCCTGCTCCTTGGAGGCGGCGAAGCGGTGGGGCGAACGTCGTGCGGTGGCGGCGGGACGGATCGTCCCGACCGCCACCACACGGTTCAGTGAGCGCGGCTCACTGAGTGGAGTAGTCCTTGACGACCTCGGTCTTGTACTTGTTGGCGACCTCGTCGAGGGTGGCCTTGGCGTCTGCGCCCTGGACGAGCACCTCGGTCGCGGCCTCGTCGAGCGGGCCGAAGAACTTGCCGCCCTCGGGGATCCACGGCCGCGCGACGGCGGCCTCCATCACCGGCTTGAACGCGCGTGATGATCGCGTTGTTCTTCACCTTGTCGTACGTCGTAGGCCGACTTGCGGGTCGGCAGCAGGCCCAGCTTGTCGGCCAGGAAGGCCTGGCTCTCGGCGTAGTTCATGAACTTGATGAACGCGATGGCGCCGGCCGCCTTCTCCTGGCGGCATGCCGGACCAGATCGACGTAGTTGTGGCCGCCGACCGGGGCGCCGGCCTTCGCCGCTGCCGGCCGGGACCGGCGCGATGCCGAGGTTCTCGAGGCCGCCGAAGGTCGTCGCGCTCTTGATGTTGTTGACCTCCCACGGGCCGTTGATGATCATGGCGACCTTCCGCTCCTTGAACAGGGTCATCATGCCTGCTGTAGGAGTCGGTGGCCGGCGGCTTCGCGACCGCGGCGCCGACTTGACCAGGTCCTGCGCCTTCTTGATGCCGGCGACGTCTCGGGGGAGTTGACGATGATCTTCTTGCCTGCGGGGTCGACGCAGGTCGCCGCCCTCGCCGTAGATGAACGGCAGCAGGAAGTAGCCCTCCGGCGTTGATGAATAGCGCCGTCCTTGCCGGTCTTCGGCTTGATGGTGGCGGCGGCCGCCTTCAGCTCGGCCCACGTCTTGGGGGCGGCCGTGATGCCGGCATCGGTGAGCAGCTTCTTGTTGTACAGCAGGGCGAGGGAGTCCGTGACCTGCGGGACGCCGTACGTCTTGCCGTTGAACTTGGTCGAGCGACAGCGGGGTCTCCAAGTAGTCCCCGGCGTCAGCCAGCAGCTCGGTGCCGTCGAGCGCGTAGAGGTAGCCGAGCGACGCGAACTCCGGCACCCAGGCGACCTCGGCTCGCAGGATGTCGGGCGCGCCCGACTTCGCCGCGGCGGCGGTCTTGAACTTGTTCTGGGCCTCGCCGAACGGGACCGACTGGTAGTTGATCTTGACGTTCGGGTAGGTCTTGTTGAACTTGGCGATGAGCTCCTTGAAGGCCGGGCCCTCGTTCGTGGCGTCCGACGTGTCCCACCACGTCAGGTCGGCCTTGATGTCAGCGGGGTTCGCAGTGGGCGCGCTGGTCTGGGCTGCGGGCTCATTGGGGGTGCCCGCAGTCGCCGCAGGCGGCTAGGGCGAGGCTGATGCCCGCAACGGCCGCGGCGGCCTTGGCGGTGCGACGCATTCTTACTCCTTGGTTGGGTGAAACACCGTGGTGACCGGAGTCAAGCACTCCCTTGCAAGTCTTTGCAAGATTCTGGACGAGATTCGCTGAAAATCTATGCAAGACTGTTGCAAGGCCGTAGCCTCCAGCCATCCCGCTCGGACCAAACGAAGCTGGGCAGCGAAGCAGAAAGGCGGGTCGTGAAGGCAAGACTGAGGGACATCGCCGCCCAGGCGGGCGTGTCGGAGGCAACCGTCTCTCGCGTCCTCAACGGCAAGCCGGGGGTCGCGGAGGGGACCCGCCAGTCGGTGCTCACGGCTCTCGATGTCCTCGGCTACGACCGCCCGAGCAGCCTGCGCCGCAAGAGCGCCGGGCTCGTCGGCCTCATCGTGCCCGAGCTGACCAACCCGATCTTCCCCGCTTTCGCCCAGGAGATCGAGAACGCCCTGGCCCAGAACGGCTTCACGCCCGTGCTGTGCACGCAGACCGCCGGGGGAGTGCACGAGGACGACTACGTGCAGATGCTCCTCGACCGCGGTGTCGCCGGCATCATCTTCATCTCGGGCCTGCACGCCGACACGAACGCCGACCCCCAGCGCTACACCGCCCTGCGTGAGCGCGGCCTGCCGCTCGTCCTCGTCAACGGCTACATCGAGGGCGTCGACGCGCCGTTCATCTCGAACGACGAGGTCGCGTCGATGGGGCTGGCACTCGACCACCTCGTGAGCCTGGGCCACCGCGAGATCGGGCTGGCGGTCGGCCCGGACCGGTTCGTCCCGGTCATCCGCAAGATCGCCGGCTTCCGCAACTCGATGCAGGCGCTGCTCGGTCGATCCGACGTCGGCGACCTCATCGAGCGGTCACTGTTCTCGGTCGAGGGTGGAGCGACCGCTGCTGGCCGGCTCATCGACAGGGCTGCACGGCCATCGTCTGCGGCTCGGACCTGATGGCCCTGGGTGCGATCCGGGAGGCGCGCAAGCGGGGCCTCAACGTGCCGCGGGACATCTCGGTGGTCGGCTACGACGACTCGACGCTCATCGCCTTCACCGACCCGCCGCTGACGACGGTGCGTCAGAGCGTGCCCGCGATGAGTGCGGCCACGGTTCGCGCGCTGCTCGACGAGATCGCCGGCCAGCCGTCTCCCCGGGCGGAGTACGTCTTCCGGCCCGAGCTCGTCGTGCGCGGCTCGACCGGCGCGCTCCGCCGCTGACCCGGGGGCCTCCGGCCACTGCCTCACTTCCCTGACCCCAAGCCCCGAGCCCTCGGGCCATAACTCCGCAACACGCCCGGACGCTTGGAACTCGTCCCTGAAATTTCCGTGCGGAGCTATGAGCTGCCGGGCGTGTTGCCCGGTTGGGCGGTGCGGCGGGTGGCGAGGAGCTGCTCGAGGGCAGCGACGACCGCGGGGATGTCGTCGACGCGGTAGCGCGCCGCGGTCGAGCCGGGCCCGACCTTGACCGTCACGTCCTCGGGCCGGCGTCATCCGCGTGAACACGTCCTCATCGGTCACGTCGTCGCCGAAATACATGCGGGCCGTCACGCCGCGGTCTCGCCCGAGCGCCGTGACCGCGGAGCCCTTGTCGGCGTGCGAGACCGACAGCTCGAGGACCGACTTGCCCTTGAGGACCCTGACGCCGGAATGGGTCAGGGCCACGCTCGCGCGCCTCCGCGATCGGCCGCATCGGCGATGTCCCGTGACAGGCCCCGTGTGTGCACGACGACTGCGGCGGTCTTGTGCTCGACCGTGGCCAACGGATGCCGCTCGGCGACGAGGCGACTCGATGTCGGCATCGAGCGCTGCGAGTCGCCTCGTCGTCCTCGGTGCTCACCGCCGCGGCCTCCATGGCAGATCGCACGGCCGCGCTCGTCGACTCGGCGCCATGGCTGCCGATGAGCACGATCGGCTCGTCCTCGGCGACGGAGGTCAGGGTGCCGAGCGCCTCGAGGTCACGTCCGGACACGATCGCGACGTCGTCGCAGGCAGGGCAGCGAGCGCCCGCAGCGTCTCCATGCCGCCCGCGGCGGCCCGCACGGCCATGGGGTCGACGTCGAACGGCGCAAGCACGCCGTCGAAGTCGGTGGCCACGCAGCAGCGACTCGGCTGCGGCCGCCCGCCCGAGTGCTTCGTCGAGGGTGCTCCCAGACGTCACTCAGAGACGCCTGTGCTGGCCGGGACCGCCTCGACGTCAACGGGCACGGGCGACTCGGGGGCGAGAGGCGCCGACTCCGGCGGCGCGACCGGCGCGGACGGCGACCCACCGCGGGCGTCGGGCGGCGGGTTGTCAGGGGCCGCGTCGAGCGCGGCGAGGAAGCGGCCTGCCCAGCGCTGGACGTCGTGGTCGGCGACGCGGCGCCGGAGGGCGCGCATGATCCGCTGCCTGTCCCTCGTCGGTGTGTGAACCGCACGGAGCATCGCCTGCTTGAGGCCCTCGATGTCGTGCGGGTTGCAGGCGAAGGCCTGGTGCAGCTCGTGCCAGGCCCCGGTGAACTCACTGAGGACGAGTGCGCCGCCGAGGTCGTGGCGGCAGGTGACGTATTCCTTTGCGACGAGGTTCATCCCGTCCCGCAACGGCGTCACGAGCATGACGTCCGCGGCCTGGAACAGCGCCGCCATCTCCTCGCGAGGGTAGGAGTGGTGCAAGTAGTGGACCGCGGGAGCCCCGATACTGCCGAACTCTCCGTTGATGCGCCCGACGGTCTGCTCGACCTCCCCCCGCAGGTAGCGATAGGCCTCCACGCGCTCTCGGCTGGGGGTCGCGACCTGGACCAGGGTGACGTCGGGGGGCCGAGCTGGCGCTCCTTGAGCAGTTCCTCGTAGGCCTTGAGCCGGTGCCGGATCCCCTTCGTGTAGTCGAGCCGGTCGACCCCGAGCATGAGCACCTCCGGGTTCCCGAGGCTGGCGCGGATCTCCCTGGCACGCCCCATGACGTCAGGCCGCTTGGCGAGCGCCTCCAGGCCCTGGTAGTCGATGGAGATCGGGATCGCGCTGGCCCGGACGTTTCGGAGGGACTGCTCGCGGACGTGCAACCCGCTCACCCTTGGTCCTTAGACCGAGGAGCTGTCGGCAGGCCCGCACGAAGTTGCGGGCGTCGGCCTGCCGCTGGAAGCCCAGGAAGTCGGCGCCCAGGAGCCCCTCGAGCAACGGGCTGCGCCACGGCAGCTGCGCGAAGAGCTCGACCGGTGGGAACGGGATGTGGTTGAACCAGCCGATGCGCACGTCGGGCCGCAGCTCGCGGATGAAGGCCGGCACGAGCTGGAGCTGGTAGTCCTGGACCCAGACCCGGGCGCCGGGCGCGGCCACCTCGGCGACCGCCTCGGCGAACCGGCGGTTGACCGCTCGTAGGCCGACCACCACTCGCGATGGAAGGACGCCGGGACGATGACGTCGTGGTAGATGGGCCACAGCGTGTCGTTGCTGAAGCCCTCGTAGAAGTCCCGTACCTCCTCGGCGGTCAGGCCCACGGGCCGCAAGTGCATGCCGTTCTCGTCGAAGGGGGCAGGGGGTTCGCCAGCGTCACCGGACCAGCCCACCCAGGCACCGGGGTTGGCTACGCATCACCGACTCCATCGCGGTCACGAGACCCCCGGGACTGCGCTGCCAGTCGACGTTCCCGTCCTCGTCAACCTGCTTGTCGACCGGGAGGCGGTTCGCCGCGACGACGAGGTCGAAGGTTTTCCTGGAACTCGTCACCGAATCATCTCCTCGCGTTACACGGTCATCGGTCAGCCACGAGCAGTGACCTTCGCCGAGCGTGCGTTAGACGTGTCTCACTCTAGCCACCGAGGTCTGGCGCCCCGCGGAGTCCCGTTCTAGGGTCGACCCCAAGGGAGAGCCGGCCAGGTCGCCCGGGCCTCCACACAGCCGACCGCCGAGGAGGGCAAGCGTGAAGATTTCAGACGTTTTGCGCAGAAAAGGTGACGGGGTCGTCACCGTCCGATCCGACGACACCGTGTCCACCCTTCTCGCAAAGCTTGCCGAGCACGGCATCGGTGCCTGCGTCGTCAGCGCCGACGGAACACACGTTGACGGGATCGTCAGTGAGCGGGACGTCGTGCGTCACCTCCACTCGTCAGGGCCCGGCATCCTCGACGGCACCGTGGCGTCGATCATGACGAGCGACGTCACGACCGGCTCAGCGAGCGATGACATCGCTGATATGGCGGGCACGATGACCGAGCTGCGCGTGCGCCACGTCCCCATCGTCGACGCGGACGGCAAGCTGGCCGCGATCGTCAGCATCGGTGACATCGTCAAGTCCCGTCTGTCCGAGCTTCAGTCGGAGCGCGACCAGCTGCGGGACTACATCACCCACTGACATCACCCTCTGACATCACCCTCTGACATCACCCCCTGACATCACCCTCTGACATCACAGACTGACCACGGGCCCGCGCGAGGCGGGCTCGCCCAGCCTCGCGGTCAATTACCGTAGGGGCATGGCTGCGCACGACCGAACCCGCTGGGTGCCTGCACCCTCGTCGGGTGGCCGGCGCGCCGGCGCTGACGGTGCAGGCGGTGCAGCCGCTGCGGGCGACTCCGACCCGCCAGCGCAAGAGCGCATCGGCAGGTACCGCCTGGTCGAGGAGATCGGCGAGGGCGGCATGGGTGTCGTCCACCTGGCACTCGACCCGCGCGGGCGCGCTGTTGCGATCAAGGTGCTGCGCCCCCACGTGGCTGACGATGACGAGGCGAGGCTTCGGTTGCGGCGCGAGGTTGACACGCTCTCGCGGGTCCGCGACCCGCGGGTGGCGAGCGTCGTCGACGCCGATGTCATGGCCCCACGCCCGTACATCGTGACGCGGTACGTCGCCGGTCCAGCTCTGGACGACTGGGTCGAGGCACACGGGGCACTCGACCCCGACGCGTTGCTGCGCCTCGCGTGCGGGACGGCGGAGGCGATCCGGGCGATCCACGCGAGCGGGGTC
Organism: uncultured Actinomycetota bacterium; assembly: GCA_963826445.1. Classification (GTDB taxonomy): domain Bacteria; phylum Actinomycetota; class Actinomycetes; order Actinomycetales; family Dermatophilaceae; genus Intrasporangium. Next base: position 2,642 of record CAWGXD010000039.1, on the reverse strand, counting down.
GTCCACCGCGACATCAAGCCTGGCAACGTCCTCCTCGAGGACGGCGAGCCGGTCCTCATCGACTTCGGTATCGCCCACATCCAGGACGACGTGCGCCACACGATGGGCGGCCTCGTCATGGGCACGCCCGGCTACCTCTCGCCGGAGCTCGTCGAGGGCGCCCCGATCACGGATGCCACCGACTGGTGGGGCTGGGCGGCGACGATCACCTTCGCGGCCTCGGGCCGGCCTCCCTTCGGTCGCGGCCGGATGGACGTCGTGCTCGCCAAGGTCCGTGCGGGTGAAGTCGACCTCGATGGCGTCGATCCTCGGCTCGTCCCTCTCCTCCGGGCTTCCTTGTCTCCCAATCCTGCCCAGCGCCCCCACGCCGACGAGGTGATCGACGCGCTGGCGCGCTTCGCCGCGGGAAGGGCGGCCACCGTGCCCAATCCCCGGGGTGGACCCCGGGACGACACGTCGCACGCCATCCCGCCGCCGTCCGGCTCGACGGAGGTCTTCCAACCGCGGGGCACGGCGGTCTTCCCGTCGATCGACGAGGCTGCTCGCCGGACCGGACCGTCACCCCTTGCAGGCGCGGCCGCGACTGCAGGGGCGGCCCATCCCATGCCTCCTCCGATCGGACCGGCCACGGCGGCACCGGCCCCGGTGGCGCGCGGCCCGCAGACCCCGCCACGCGCCTGGCCGGCGACTGGTGGGGGAGCGAGCTCAGCGGCATACGGCGACATTGAAGTCGAAGACAACGCTGAACTGAACGTCCCTGTGCGGGAAGGTGATCCGCGGATCGGCTTGGCGAAGCGGACCGGCACGCTCTGGGCGGCGGGAGCGGCCTGGCTGGGACTGCTCGCGTTGTGGCCCGGCGTCGCGGTCGTCGTCCTGGTCACCTGGTCGGTCCTCGCGCGCGCCGTGGACCGGTCGATGACGGGCCTCGTGCTGCGGCGCTACGACCACGGCAGGCGCCCCAGCGACGTCCCTTGGGCGGTGGTCACCAGCCCCTGGCACCTTGCCCTCGGAGCCGTCGCCACGGTCCTTGCGATGATCCTGCCCGTCTCCGTCGCGGTCGCCGGCGTCTTCTCGGGCGCGCTGATGCTCGGCGGGACGACCGGCAGCGACCTGGATCCGGGCACGCCGGCCACCCTTGTCTTCGGCGGCGCCCTCGCGCTCGCCATGGCGTGGTGGGGGCCGGGCGGCGCTTCTCTGCGTCGCGGGACGCGCTCGATCGTGCGCACTGTGGCACCCGATGGCCTGCCGACGCAGATCGTGGCAGCCACGCTCGCGAGCGGCGGCGTGGTGCTCGTCGTGGTGGCTCTGAGCCGCGGGATAAGCAGCACGTGGGCGCCGTTCGGGGGCAGCCCTTTCGGGCCGTGACGCGCTGCTGCGGCCAAAATCCGTGTAAAGGAATGGTCACGACACGATCACGAAACGTCTCGGATTTCCTTGTCTCGAGCCGCTTCGTCCCGTAGCGTCAACCGTCATGGCCTCGGCCATGACCCCGGCGCCTCCTCGCGCAGCGGTCCGTCGGCACCACACTGGCTCCACACTCTGTGGCGCAAAAGTGAACAAAGCCACCAATAGCGGTCCCTGATGCGCCGAGCCTCGCGAGCCAGGGAAATCACCCGGATCACCGGGTCCGCGCGAGGACGGGGAACCCACATCGCCGACGAATCGCCGGCTTGGGGTGAAGTCGCGAGAGCGACGGGGCCAACCTGACGGTCCCAACCCGACAGCTAACTCCGCAGGCGCCCGTCAGGAAGGAAACACCCATGCATTACCAGTCGAAGCATGCTGCCGCCAAACATCCGCGGGTCAAACAGAGGATGGCAGGGGTCGGCCTCGCTGGCGCCGCCACCGTCCTCGGCGGCATTGCCACCGCCGGATCGGCCAAGGCGGACGGTTCCGTCTGGGACCGCGTCGCCCAGTGCGAGTCCGGCGGCAGATGGCACATCAACACCGGCAACGGCTTTTACGGGGGCCTGCAGTTCGCTCAGGGCACCTGGGCGGGGTACGGCGGCCTCAGATACGCGTCGCGCGCTGACCTCGCGAGCCGGTCCCAGCAGATCGCGATCGCCCAGCGGGTCCTCTCGGGGCAGGGCCCCGGCGCCTGGCCGGTGTGCTCCGTTCGCGCCGGCCTGACGAGGTGGAACGGTGGCGCTACGAGCTCCCCCGTTCGGGCCAGCCGTAACTCGACCAGCTCGACGACGCAGAAGACGTCGACCAAGAAGTCCTACGCGCCGCAGCGGCAGACGGTCCGGCAGGCCCCGGCACGCTCGACCGGCACGGGGGCGCGGATCATGGTGCGAGCCGGCGACACCCTGTCCGAGCTCGCGGCCAAGCACGGCGTGTACGGCGGCTGGCATGCTCTGTACCGGGCCAACCGCGGAAGGATCAGCAACCCCGATCTCATCTACATCGGCCAGGTCATTCGCCTCCCCTGAGCGTTGACTGGCATCCTCGAACTGGGCGGTCCCGTGACCACTTCCCCCTGGGTGGTTGCGGGGCCGTCCTTCTTTTTCCGTATGCCGCTGGGCTCGGTTACGCTTTCGGCGTTCCTCACCTGCCCGGCGAGGTTCCCGCTGGCGTGGCGCAATCGGTAGCGCACCTGTCTTGTAAACAGGTGGTTAGGGGTTCGAGTCCCCTCGCCAGCT
>CAWGXD010000038.1:0-77833 GCA_963826445.1 uncultured Actinomycetota bacterium | reverse complement strand
TGTATGTGGGAGGACCGCTCTTCGGACGGTCACGGTTGGCTTTGGCCAGCGGGAGGTTGACGCCGCCGACATTGTCGAGGCGCTCGAGTGGTGGAGCGAGGCTGGCCAGCCTGACCGGACGCTGTCCTTCCGTGGCGAGATGCCCTATGTCGATCCCTACCGGATCTCGGGCAAGAACCGTTACGAGGTCGGCATCAACACGAGTACTGCCTTCTTCGATGACCAAATCCGCTGACGTGGTGGCTTCGTCTCAGGCGGCCTCGCCTATGCCGACGCACTGGCAGGCGGGCCGCTGGCGGGGGAGTTCGGCGGCCCGTCCTCCTCACCTACCCGAATGCGACTCTCCACTCGGGAGTCGCGGCAGAGATCGACCGGGTCCTGAAGCCGAACGGCACGGTCTACATCACCGGTGGCACGGCCTCCGTGTCCACGGACGTGGAGAGGGCCCTGACCAAGCCGGGCCGCACGGTGAAGCGGCTCGGGGAGCCAACCGTTACGTCGTCGCAGTCAACATCGCCAAGGAGATGGACAGCCGCCGAGGCGGACCGCCGGCGAGCGCCTTCGTCGCAGGTGGGACGGCGTTCGCCGACGCCCTTGTCGCCGGACCGGCTGCCGTGCTCGTAAAAGCGGACCGATCCTGCTCTCGGGAGAACGGGTCTCCTCCCGGCCGTGACCCGTCCTACCTGGAACGCCGTGGGATGTGAATCCGCGGCCGACTTCCGGACGGACGGTGTGGGCGGAGCTGGAAGCCGATCCGTCGCGTCTCGTCCCAACTACGTAGAGGTGAAGCCGGGCAAACCGCTACGACGTCGCACGTGAGGTACAGAGCGGGTGCTCTTCGCCGAGTCGATCTCTGCGCTGGCAGACGGACGGAACTGGCCCTGGCACGAACGTTCGGCGGCAGCCGGCGAATGGAGCGAACTTTGGATGCCGATCATGCTCACCAAAATGGATGACCTTGCCGAAGCAGACGGCGGGCCGCATCACTCAGTCCAGCTCGGCAGTCGACATGGTGCTCGCCTTCGGTGGCCCGGCCTCCGTGCCGGACGAACCGCTGTGGTTGGCCGCTCGCACCTTGCTTGGGCATGCAAACTCCGCTCTGGGGACCGCACACCGCAAACTCAGTCCTACACGGCGCGAAGGGAACTGCACACTCGACGGAAGAGGCGTGCGGCGCGAACTGCACACTCGACGGGGAGGTTGGGGCGGGGAATGCTCAGCCGCCAGAGGGTTCGGCCACCTCGGCGCGGTCTACCCTTGCTGCTGAGGTACGACCTCGTCGCCGTGACCAACAGGGGATCGATGCGTGGATCGCCCTCCCGGACCCGATCGACGAGAGCTCGTCGCATCCTCGGGTCCCAGAACTTGGTCAGGCGTGTCGTCGCGACCGCTGCGGTCGCCGCGTCCTGTGGCAGATGGCAGAAGGCCCGGCATATGTTCGTCGCCCAGGCGAATCTCGGCCGGGATGTGTGCGCTCACCGTGACGTCACCGCCTCGGCTGCATGCGCGAGCGCCTCGTCGCCCGCATTGGCGACGCCGACCTGGACGGCGGTGACCTTGTACTCCGGGCAGTTGGTCGCCCAGTCGGAGTTCTCGGTGGTCACCACGTTGGCCCCGGTGACCGGGTGGTGGAACGTCGTGTAGACGACGCCGGCCGGCATCCGGTCGGAGACCTGCGCGCGCAGGGTCGTCTCCCCGACCCGGCTGGTCAGCGTCACCAGGTCGCCGTCGCGGATGCCGCGCACCTCGGCGTCGTGCGGGTGGATCTCCAGGACGTCCTCGGGGTGCCAGGTCGATGTTGGCCGTCCGCCGGGTCTGCGCGCCGACGTTGTACTGGGTCAGGATCCGGCCGGTCGTGAGGATGAGCGGGAACTTCCGGCGTGCTGCGTCTCGGTCGTCGGGACGTAGACGGTCGAGCATGAACCTGCCCTTGCCGCGGACGAACCCGTCGACGTGCATGATCGGCGTGCCCGTCGGGTGCCCCGTCGTTGCACGGCCACTGCATGCTGCCGACCTCGTCGAGCCGCGCGAACGAGACGCCGGCGAAGGTCGGGGTGGTGGGCGCGATCTCGTCCATGATCTGGCCGCGGGTCGGTCGTAGTACATGGGGTAGCCCATCGCGGTGCGCGATCTCGCAGACGATCTCCCACTCGTCCTTGCCGGTCTTGGTCGGCATCACCGGGCGCACCCGGTTGATCCGGCGCTCGGCGTTGGTGAACGTGCCGTCCTTCTCCAGGAACGACGTGCCGGGCAGGAAGACGTGGGCGAACTTCGCGGTCTCGTTGAGGAACAGGTCCTGGACGACGACGAGGTCCATCGCGCTCAGCGCCGCCGTGACGTGCTGGGTGTTGGGGTCGGACTGGGCGATGTCCTCGCCCTGGACGTACAGCGCCCGGAACGAGCCGTCGAGCGCGGCGTCGAACATGTTGGGGATCCGCAGCCCGGGCTCGGGGTCGAGCGTCTGCCCCACAGCTTCTCGTAGATGTCGCGGACGTCGTCGTCGGAGACGTGCCGGTAGCCCGGGCAACTCGTGCGGGAAGGACCCCATGTCGCAGGAGCCCTGCACGTTGTTCTGCCCGCGCAGCGGGTTGACGCCGACGCCCTCGCGGCCGATGTTGCCGGTGACCATGGCCAGGTTGGCCATGCCCATGACCATCGTCGAGCCCTGGCTGTGCTCGGTGACGCCGAGGCCGTAGTAGATCGCGGAGTTCGGTGCCCGCGGCGTACAGCCGAGCGGCGGCACGCAGCTCCTCCGGGTCAATCCCGGTCGCAGCCGCGGTGGCCTCGGGCGAGTTCTCCGCACCGACGATGAAGGCGAGGTACTCGTCGACGTTCTCGCACCGCGAGCGCAGGTACTCCTCGTCGTGCAGTCCCTCGGTGACGATGGCGTGCGCCATCGCGTTGATGAATGCGACGTTGGTCCCCGGCAGGAGCGGCAGGTGGTGGGACGCCTCCACGTGCGGTGACCGGACCAGATCGATGCGGCGGGGATCGGCGACGATGATCTGCGCGCCTTCCCGCAGGCGTCGCTTCATCCGTGACGCGAAGACGGGGTGTGCGTCCGTCGGGTTGGCCCCGATGAGCAGCATGATGTCGCAGTGCTCGACGGAGGCGAAGTCCTGGGTGCCGGCCGACGTGCCGAAGGTCTGGTTCAGGCCATAGCCCGTGGGGGAGTGGCACACGCGGGCGCACGTGTCGATGTTGTTGTTGCGGAAAGCCGCTCGCACCATCTTCTGGACGACGTAGACCTCCTCGTTGGTGCAGCGTGAGGACGAGATGCCGCCGATTGCGCCGACGCCGTGCCGGGTTTGGATGTCCTTGAAACCGGAGGCGATCCGGTCGATCGCCTCGTCCCAGGACGCGACGCGCCAGTCGTCGTGGATCGAGTCGCGGACCATCGGCGAGAGCTGCCGGTCGCGGTGCGAGGCGTACCCGTAGGCGAAGCGACCCTTGACGCACGAGTGGCCCTCGTTCGCGCCGCCCGCCTTGCTCGGCATCATCCGGACCACTCGGGTGTCGTCGCCGGTGCCCTGCACCTCGGCCCGGAAGGAGCAGCCGACACCGCAGTAGGCGCAGGTCGTGTCGACGGACCGTGTCGGCATGCCCAGCTCGATGACGGACTTCTCGGTCAAGGCGTCGGTGGGACATGCCTGCACGCAGGCGCCGCACGAGACGCACTCGGACTCAAGGAAGCTCGACGCTCCACTCGCAGATATGCGGGAGTCGAAGCCGCGTCCCTCGACGGTGAGGGCAAACGTCCCCTGGACCTCCGAACAGGCCCGGACGCAGCGCGAGCACACGATGCACGCCTTCGGGTCAAAGGCGAAGTAGGGGTTCGAGACGTCGACGGCATCGGACAGGTGGTTGGCTCCGCCGAGCCCGTAGCGGACCTCGGCCACGCCGACCTGCCGGGCCAACCCCTGCATCTCGCAGTTCCCGCGGGCACACCCCGGGCAGTCGGTCGGGTGGTCGGACAGGTAGAGCTCCATGACTCCGCGACGCAGGTCGCGGACCTGCTCTGTCTGCGTCGACACAACCATGCCGTCGACGCAGGGGGTCGTGCACGAAGCCGGCGTCCCCGTGCCACCCTCGACCTCGACGAGGCAGAGCCGACACGACCCGAAGGCCTTGAGGGAGTCGGTGGCACACAGCTTCGGGATCTCGACGCCCGCCTCCTTGGCCGCGCGAAGGACGGACGTTCCCGCGGCCACGTCGACGCCGATTCCGTCGATGGTGACGTGCGCCGTGGAACCGCCGCCGACCGCCGGAGTGCCGTAGTCCGGCTCGGGGAAGTACCGGTCCGTCCCATAGGACGCATGGGACGCATGGGATGCAGTCATGGGGTCCTCCTGTCGAAGTCCTCCGCAAAGTGCCGGATCGCGCTCTGCACCGGCATTGGGGTGAGGCCGCCCATGGCGCAGAGCGACCCTTTCGTCATCGTGGTGCACAGGTCGTCGAGAAGGAGCAGGTTCCGCTCCCGGTCGGTCCCGGCGATGATTCGGTCGATGGTCTCGACGCCGCGGACCGAGCCGACCCGACACGGCGTGCACTTGCCGCAGGACTCCTTGGCGCAGAACTCCATGGCGAACCGGGCCATCCGTGCCGCATCGAACGTGTCGTCGAAGACGACGATCCCGCCGTGCCCGAGCATGCCCCCCACCTCGAGGAGGGCCTCGTAGTCCATCGCCACGTCGAGTCCGTCCGCGGGCAGGTACGCTCCCAGCGGCCCACCGACCTGCACTGCCCGCACCGGCCGGCCGGACAACGTGCCGCCGCCGAAGTCCTCGACGAGCTCTCGCAGCGACACCCCGAAGTCGGTCTCTACGATGCCGCCCTGGCGAATGTTGCCGGCGAGCTGGAAGACCTGCGTGCCCCGGGACCGCCCGGAGCCGAGGGCCGCATAGGCTGCGCCGCCATCGGCGAGGATCATCGGCGCCGCCGCGAACGTGAGCACGTTGTTGACGACCGTCGGCCGGCCGAACAGCCCCTCGATGGCCGGGATGGGCGGCTTGGCCCGGACCTCGCCACGCCGCCCCTCGAGCGACTCGAGCATCGAGGTCTCCTCGCCGCAGATGTAGGCCCCGGCCCCGAGGCGGACGAAGAGGTCGAACGAGAGGTCGCTGCCCTGGATGCGCTCGCCGAGCCAGCCGTGGGCGTAGGCGACGTCGATGGCCCGGCGGAGCACCGCAGCCGCGGCCGGGTACTCGGACCGGCAGTAGACGTAGCCCTCCCGCGCACCCACCGCATGCGCAGCGATGAGCATGCCCTCGATGAGGGTGAAGGGGTCCCCCTCGGCCAGCATCCGATCGGCGAAGGTTCCACTGTCACCCTCGTCGAGGTTGCAGCACACGAACTTCACATCGGCCGACGCCTCGAGAACGGTGCGCCACTTCACCCCCGTGGGGAACCCGGCGCCACCTCGGCCGCGCAAGCCTGACGCGGTCACCTCCGCCACCACGGCCGCCGGATCGAGCTCGAGCGCCCTGCGCACCCCGCGCCACCCTCCGTGCGCCTCGTAGTCGGCGATGCTCGTCGGCTCGATGACCCCGACCCGGGCGAAGGAGACGCGTCGCTGGCGGGAGAGCCATGGGTACTCGTCCACGACGCCGATCGACCCGCCGACCGCCGCCGCGGAGAGCAACCCCTCGTCGACCAGTCCGACCACCACACCGGGTGTGACGTTCGGGTACCCGACCCGACCGCCCGGCGCCTCGACCTCCACGAGCGGCTCGAGCCAGAGCATCCCCCGGGAGCCGGTGCGCACGACCTTCACGCCGACGTGGTCCGCCAGCGCTGCCGCGACCTCGTCGGCTCCCACGGCGACCGCGCTCGAGTCGCCGGGCACGTAGACGGTGATTGCACCCCTCGTGCTCATCTCACCCACGCCTCGGTGAGGCCGAGAAGGCGCTCGGACGAGAGCCGCCCGTGGAGGCGGCCGTCGACCATTCCGGAGGGACCGAGGGCGCAGTTGCCGAGGCAGAAGACCTCGTCGACCTCGACGTCCTCCCGCCCGGCGAACTCACGCCGCGCGTCGGCGTACAGCGCCTCCGCGCCCACGGATTGGCACGCCTCTGCCCGGCACAGGTGGACAGTGTGCTCAGGCGATGGCTCGGTGCGGAAGTCCTTGTAGAACGACACCACGCCATGGACGTCGGCGAGCGACAGGTTGAGCACGTCGGCGATCGCCTCGACGTCACCGCGGTCGATGTGGCCGAGCTCGGACTGGACGGCGTGCAGCACGACCATCAAGGCCCCGCGTTCGTCGGCATGCTGCTCCGCGAGCCGCCGCACCGTCTCGGTCCGTTGCAGATCCAGCCCGCTCTCGGGGCTCGTCGCGCGTGTCATCGTGCTCCCGTCGTTGGGTTCCTCCTGAGTCTATGAAGGTCCGTCGCAAAAGGCACCGCACACCCCCCGGACGCGAAAACGCCCCCGCAGAGCGGGGGCGTTTTTCCACGATGAGGCTCGATGGATTAGTACCAGTACTTGCGTCCGCCAACCGCGCGACCCGTGGCTCCCAGGATCCACAGCACCACACCTATGACGATCAGAATGATGCCGATCGTCGTGAGAATGCTGATGCTGGCCAGCCATCCGATGAGCAGCAGGATGAGTCCAAGGATGATCATGTGGTGCTTCGCTCCTTTGAGTATTGCCCCGAGTACGGTGCACGTACCCGGGCCCTCACGCACACAAACACGCACATAGGGATCCTCCCGTCCGCAAACCCCGCCTCCATCGAGCCCCTCGCGCCACACCACCATGACGTATGCCGCTGAGCCGGCTTCCCGGGTCACGTGACGATGGGAGCCGGCTCAGCGGCATACGGTTCGACTGCCCTCAGATGCGGCGTGCCGTGTACCAGCCGCGCGAGTAGAAGCCGTCGTCGTCGAGCACGGACGTCCCCATGATGTCGCCCATCGTCGGGCCGTTCGCCCCAGCCCGGCTCGAGAGGAACCGGTGCCGCCCGAAGGAGTCGATGCCGAGGTACATGCCCATGTGGTCGAGCACCCCGCCGTTCTCGGTCTCGAAGAAGACGAGGTCTCCGATCTGGAGGGCGTCGTAGTCGGTCGCGGTGCGTCCCTTGTCCGGCACCACCACCACTCCGGGGCCGTGCTCGGCGATGGCGTAGGCGCGTCGCGGGAGTCCCGGGCCGGCGTCGTTCGAGCCACGCAGCTTCAGGCCCATCCGGTAACCCAGGACCATGCGCCAATAGCCGGAGCAGTCGAGCGACCCGTAACGTCGCGCCTCGGCACGCTCGAGCCCCACATCGGGAAACTTCCGAGTCGATTCCGAGGTAGTCGTAGAAGTCGTTCGCCTCGAGCCGGCCCGACCCGGTCTTGTTGGGCGGCCCGAACGAGGCGTCCCCCTTGATCCGCAGGCCGTCCTTCTTTCCGTCCGGGGCGCCTTCGACGTACTCGAAGGCGATGCCCAGCACGTCCTTCGCCTTGCTCCGACGGGCGGCGTCGAACCACGGCTCGAACCAGTCCTCCCGGCTCTGCACCCTTGGACCACTCGCGCGGGGCCAGTCGAACCCAGTTGGTGGTGGTCACCGTCGCCTCGGTGGCCGTCGGCTCCTCAAACGTGCGCTCCGGTCCGGTGACAACCACCGTGCGGGCGCCGTCCGTGAACGTCGCGACCACTTGTCCCGAGCCGTCCTTGACGACGGTCCGAGGCGGGTCGGACAGACGTTCGTAGACCAGCTCCGTCGCGGGCGCCTCGCTTGCGTCCTCAGGCATGGTGTGCGAAGAGTCAGACACGTGGAGCGCGATCGGTTCCGTGGCGCAGGCACCGAGCCCAAGTAATGCGGCAACGGCGATGGCGACGAACCGAGAGGGGCGTGACCTCCAGGCTGCGGGTCGGTGTTTCGGTGAGTCGTGCACGCGCGCGCTTCCTCAAGGACCAGGGACTGAGTGCCGGCCTGCACCATCGGGAGTCTGGGCAGACGACGGCGTTGAGGTTACCAGCAGCGCTCGGACTCAACTCGTCCCGCCCCCATCCGGGCTGGTACAGTCAACCGCGGCCTGCCGCTGGGGGGAGCTGGGTCAATCTGACAACCGGTCCCTACCCGGACAGAGGAACAGTGACGGACACGCACCGGTCCCTGCGGGCTCACCCGAGAGCCGCTGCGGATGTCGATCTGCTGCTCTCGTGCGCGCGCTCAGCCGCCGCCCTTCCGGGCACTCGGCTGGGGGTGGCCTCCCTGCGTCCGGAGACCACGCGCTGGTGGCCCAAGGAGGAGTTCGACCGGCCAGCTCCCGGAGGGCCGGTCGCCGCGCAGCTCCTTCCCACGTTGCTCGCACGAATCACCGGGCCCGTGGTGGCCGTCGACCTCGCCGACCACACGGCAGCAGCCGGGCTGTCCACTTGGGACCTGGAAGGGCTCGCCTCGGCGGTCATCGTGCCGGTGCGCGATTCGGCGGGCAGACCGTGCGGTGTCGTCGCGGCGTTCGACCGTGTGCTCCGGCACTGGCACGACGACGACGTGCGGCACCTGATGGCCGTCGCCGACCTGCTCTCCGCTCGCATGTACAGCATGGAGCGCGTCTCTGGGGCGAAGGCGATCGCCCATGTCGCGACGGACCTGGAGCGGTGCGTGAGCGGGGGCCGGTTCCATGCACTCGTCGACACGGGACGCGACGCTGCAGACGCGACCGTTCAGCGTCGGGCCGAGTGAGGCCCACGACGATGCTCGAGCGGGCTGACGCCCTCGCCGCTCGGCTCAGGAGCTTCGTCCGGGCCGTCGGCGCACTGGACGTCGGCGTCGGCACTTTCGACCTCGTTGCCGTCGTCGCGCATGCCGCTGGCGATGCCGGTCGCCTGCACGGCGTTCCGACTCCGCACGTCTACGGCCTCGAAAGCCCGGTGCCCGTCGCTGGCGCCCCGAGGGACGCCCACACGGCCGTCATGCGTGCTGTCAGCGCCGCCCTCGCCGTGGTCGACCCAGAAGACGTGTCCGTGGTCGTGTCCACTCGTGGTGCCGACACGGCCACCCTCTGAGGGAACCGTCGTCGCAGAGCTGACCATCGACGTTCGAGGGGGCTCCCTCGGTCTCACTGACCTGAGCCGAGTGGCGGCCGCCCGCGTCGACATGGACCGCTCCCTGCTTGGAGCAGGGCGAGCGGCCGGCGTGAGCCTTTCCGTCACCGGTAGCGAGACTCGACTGGTCGGCCCGGGGATCTACGCCCTGGCCTCGTCAAGGGGCACCCGCATCGTGCTGTCCTGGCCGGTTGATCTGGGGTGACGCGTGCACGTTCTTGAAGAAGTCGCCGCTCCGTGGGCTGGGGGAACTCGTCTCGGGTCTCGTTGCCTCAGCGCTCTTCGCGGTCGTCTTCGCCCTGGCGAAGTGGCGCCTCCGAGGGGGTGATGACCGTGTCGGACCGAGCAATGACGGCCTGGACTGAGTTCCGGCCTCGGTTCGCGATGGCCGTCATCGCGGTCTTCGGTGCCGGTGTCCTCGTCGGCGTCGAGTCCGGCGTGGTCAGCATCATGCTCGCCGTCGTCATCCTTGGCCGCCATAGGCGCATCGCTCGCGCGCGACGGCTACCTCGGCGTCGTCATCGGGCTGGTGGGTGCGGCAGGGCTCATCAGTCCTCAAGCGGCTGAGCGGCGACTTCTCCCGCTCGTGAGGTTCTTCGTCATCGGGGCCGAGGTTGCTGACTGTGATCGTGGCAGCGTGGGTCGTGGGCATCCTGGGTGAGCACCTGAGAACCTCGCTCGACCATATGGCCAGACCCGTCGTCGGCACCATCTCACCTGCGTCGAGCGCCTTGGGCGTGCTCAGCGCAGACGTGGGGATGTTCCGCCTCGAGGAGGAGGCTCGGCCGAGCGCACCGGACGGGGGAACCGCTGTCGCTGGCCGTGGTCGAGTCCAGCCCTCTCGCTTATGCCTCCGACGTCGAGGAGGATCCAGCCGTCGCAACGGCACGACGTGCCGTCGCCCGCAACGTCGAGTCGGTCACCGGCCAGCTGGACGTCGTCTTCGCCCTGGACGAGCGCACCCTCGCGGTCATCATGCCGGCGACGGACGCGGTGGCAGGCACGGAGGCGCTTGGACGTATCGCCCTCGCCGCCAGCGCCGCGACGTTCTCGGGACCGCTCGACCGGAGCCGACAGTTCGTGGCCGACCACCTCGCGCTGCGGACGGCCTTCGTCGCCGCAAGCCACGCTGACGGTCGGGCCGATGGTCTCGTGGGCGAGGCGCTCGACCTGCTGTCCGAAGGCTCTGCGCAAGGCCAGCTTTCGGCATGACCACCTCGCTCGTCTGCCTCGGGATCCTCCTCCTCGCGGCCGCCGGAATCGTCACGCTCTGGGGGACCGCCGTGCGTCAGCACCAACGACGGCTGGACCAGCTCGACGTGCGGATCCACGTCAACGGCATCCGCGGCAAGTCGTCGGTCACTCGTCTCGTCGCAGGCGTCCTCCGGGAGGGCGGTTTCGTCACCGTGGCCAAGACCACCGGCTCGGCCGCGCGCGTCATCGGCCCGATGGGCGAGGAGACGCCGATCATCCGGCGCGGCGCACCGACGATCAATGAACAGATCGACGTCGTCGCCGCGCACGTCACGAGCGAGGTGGAGGCCCTCGTCATCGAGTGCATGGCGGTACGACCGCTCTACCAGAAGTACTCCCAGGACTTCATGGTGCGCTCGGACATCACCATCATCACCAACGTCCGTGAGGACCACCAGGAGGAGATGGGCGAGACCCTCGAGGAGATCGCCGACTCACTGTCGGCCACCATCCCCACGAACGGCGTGCTCATCACCGCAGAAGACCGGCCCCATCTACGTCAGCGGTTGGAGGGCAACGCAGGCCCCTCTGCGGTCGCGTCTGGTGCACGCCGACCCGTTGACCGTCAGCGACGAGGACATGGCGGGTTTCGACTACGTGCAGTTCAAGGAGAACGTGGCCATCGGCCTCGAGGTGGCGCGCCTGCTCGGCATTCCTCGGCAGCGTGCGATCGAGGGCATGTGGAAGTCCGTCCCGGACGTCGGAGTCGTCCGTCTCAAGTGGTACCCGGTTCGCGACAAGCAGGTCCTCTGGATTCCGCTGTTCGCGGCGAACGACCGGGAAAGCGTCATCGGCTCCTTCAAGGACGCTCGCCCCGTACTTTCCGGAGGACGGGTCGGTCGTCGCCCTCCTGAACAACCGGACCGACCGAGGACGGCGGGCGGAGCTCTTCGCCCAGATGGTGCCCCACGACCTCGCCCATCAAGCTGGATCACGTCATCACCCTGGGCGCGTACGAGTCACAGGTCACTCGGACCATGGTCGAGGGCGGCTACCCGGCGTCGCGGATCCACAGTTTCGGAGACGACGTCAAGCCGACCCTGGACGAGCTGCTCGACGGGATCGCCGACCTCATCCCGGGGCAGTCGGGCGTGCTCATCGGAATGGTCAACATCCACACCCATCAGGCGGAGCTGCTGCTGGAGCACTTCGCCGAGTACGACGGGGAGAACGTCTTCGACGAGATCGTGGAGGCGAGTCGGCCGCACCGGGCTCCCGCCGGCACCGCCCGTCTTCATCGCGTTGCCTCGCGTCGCGTGCCTGTGACGGCGAGGCGGTCCGACCGATGACCAGCGCCTACGTCCTCTCGCCTGACGTCGTCCGTCTCACGATCGTCGTCGGCGTCATGATCAGCGTCGTCTTCTACGAGAGGGCCCAGCTGACGACCGGCGGGTCGATTGTCCCGGCCTATCTCGCGCTGTCGGTTGTGCGCCCTGTCGCCGTCGCAGTGACCTTGGGCGTCGGGTATCTCACGCATGTCATCGTCAGCAAGGTGCTCGGCGCCAGGTGGATCCTCTACGGCCGGCGCAAGTTCGAGGCCGAGGTGCTCGTCGGCTTGACCCTCATCATGGCGTGCACGCTGGTGGCGCACGCGCTCGGTGAGCTCGACCCGGCGCTGCTCGCCCTCGCCGGAATCGGGTTTCTCGTCCCAGGGATCATCGCCCACGACATGGCTCGGCAGCGCCCGAGGCGGACGGTGCTCGCCATCTCGGCGACCATGGGGATTCTGGTCGCGTTCGCCTACGTCGTTTCCAGCATCCTGGCAATCCTGCCCGGTAACAAGCCCGTAGAGGCGGCCCAGCTGTCAGCCACGCTCGGCTACCCCCAGAGCTGCTCATCGTCGCCGTGGCACTCAGCGTTCTCATCGGGATCCTCGTCCACGGTCGGCTCGGGATCCGCTCCGGCGGCTTCATCACCGGGGCCTACCTGGCACTCGTCAGTCCCCGGTGGGGCGACCTCCTGTTCACCGCCGCCGTCGCCGCGGTGACGTGGTTCATCGTCGTCAAGCTGATGATGCCGCGGCTGCTGCTCTTCGGCCGCAGGAAGGTGTCCGCGATGATCCTCGTGGGCGCACTGGTGGGCTGGAGTGCCGACCTGCGCCATCCAGTGGCTCACCCACGGCGAGTACGTACCGTGGCTCGGCCTCACGGTGGCCACGCTCATCGTCCCCTCGCTCATCGCCAACGATGCCCAGCGACAGGGTTGGGAGCGGACGATCTGGGGCACCGTCCTCGTCGGGCTCGGCGTGTTCGCACTGACCAACCTCATCGCGGCGGGGCTCGCCTGGGCAGGAGCTCTCTCGTGACGCGCCGTTCGCCGGTGAGCCTTGCGCTGCCCGCTTTCGCGACCGTCGCGGTGGCGCTCTCCGTCACGCTCGTCGCGCAGTTGGCCGACACGCCGGTGCAGGCGACCGACCCGCGATCCCTCATCACCGGCATCGTGCGAAGCGAGGAAGGGACCGCGCTCGCCGGTGCCGAGGTGTGGCTCGACGCCAACCGGGTGACGACGGACGGCGACGGCCGGTTCTCGCTGGAACATCCTCGGGCGGCAGTCGTGACCGCTTCGGCGGAAGGACATCTGCCGAGGAGCGTGGCAGCGGAGCCCGGCTCCGCCACCGATCTGCGGCTGACCGCCAAGCCGGATGAGACCGTCTCGCTGAGGTTCGGTGGAGACGTGATGTTCGGCCGCCGCTACTACGCAGACGTAGCCGGTCGCGGCCCCATCCTCAAGCACGGAGCTACGCCGAACGACATCGCCGGCATCCTGTCCGAGGTCGGTCCGCTCCTCGACGACGCCGACCTCAGCGTCGTCAACCTCGAGACAGCCCTTGTGGCGGACCCTTGGAACGGCGCGGGCAAGCGCCCAAAGGGCCTGCACCCGACCAAGGACCTCGTCATCACCAGCTCGACTGCTTCGGCCAAGGCCCTCGCCGATGCCGGGGTCGAGGTGGTGTCGCTGAGCAACAACCACACCTTCGACGGCCTCGACGCCGGGCTGAAGGGCACGATCGCCGCACTAGACGCAGCTGGCGTCAAGCACTTCGGCGCTGGGTCGACCGTGGCAGAGGCGTGGAAACCGGCGGTCCTGACGGTGCGTGGGAACCGCGTCGCCTTCGTCGGCTGCACCACGGTCGACGGTCGGCGCTCCGGCACCTCCTACGTCGCGGAAGCTCGGCACGGCGGCGCGGCGGAGTGCGATCCCTCGCTGCTCACGGCGGCGGTGAAAAAGGCGCGCCAGCAAGCACCGCTCGTCATCGTGACCATCCATGGTGGTGCCGAGTACCGCCGCTCGCAGACCCGCGAGGTCCGAGATCTCGCCCAGACGGCGAAACAGGCCGGAGCCCAGCTCGTGGTGGGCAGCCATCCACACGTTGTCGGCGGGCTCGTGCACACCGGTTCCAACCTGTTCGCGGAGTCCCTCGGTAACCTCGCCTTCGACCAGGACCTCTGCGTCGACACTCCCGTCCTACCTCTTGCGCGTCGATGCCCGGTTCAATGCCAAGGGTGGAACGCCGGCTGCCCAGCTCGTCCGGGCCGACACCGATCCCATCCTCATCGATGACTACCGTCCCCGGCCCGCGGTCGGAGCGGTGGCCGAGTCGGTGGCTCGCATCGCTTCCGGCTGGGTCGAGGGCGGGGTGGTCCTGAACCGCGACTCTGCGGCGGTTCCCTTGGGTGGCGCCAAGCCCCCAACCACCCCGACCACCGCCAAGGCGGAGCTGGCCAAGAACGAGTTGCGCCGTATCAGTCCCGGCTGGTGGCTCGCGCCCGCTCCCGATCTCAACGACCAGGTCCGGGCCGGCACCGACGTGCTATTCGGCACGGGTTCCTTCGAGCCGACCGTCGTTGGAGCGTCGGACGGGGCGGTCCCGGCCTGGTCCCTGGGCAAGTACGCAACGGTGAGCGGCGACGCGTCGTGCCACTCCTCCGGCCGCGGGGTCCAGCTGGCGCGCACGCCTCTCAGCACCGAGACGGCCGTGATGTCACCGGACCACAGGTCTCCGGTCGTCCAAGGGCAGCAGCTGACCCTTGTTGCCAACGTCCGCCAGGCATCCGAGGGGAGCCGTCTGGAGGTCCACTGGTATGAGGACATGGCCGGCCCAAGCACGAAGAGCACGAAGCTCGAACTGCCTACAGGAGCATGGTCGCCGGAAAGGTGCCAGCCGGTGCGGTTGGACCTCACCGCCCCGCGTAAGGCCGTTGCCGCCCAGGTCTTCATCGTGCTCGACGCCCCCGAGGGTCGACGAGACGATCCGCCGGCTCGCCATCGATGATGTCAGCTCGGTCGACTCAGCGCCGAAGGGCCGCTCGGGCCGCCGCTACGACGTCGTCGACGGGCTCCGCAACGGCACCGTGACGTTCCGCTCGGACAGCGCCGCCCCGGCGGACAGCTCAGCCGCTCGTCCGGTGAGGGCATCGATGCTCACCACTCCGGCCCCGGCCGTGCCGCGAGGCGGCAGACGATTAGGGGACGAGGGAGGCCCGCTGTTACGCTTGGAGACGCCGTTTGACCGGCCGCGGATCGAGAGCGCCCAGGTGGACATGCCCTGGAGCACCGCGCAACGAGAAGAGAAGGAGTCGGTCATCCATGCCTTTGGAAGCTGACGTGAAGAAGCAGATCATGACCGAGTACGCCACCAAGGAGGGCGACACCGGCTCCCCCGAGGTCCAGATCGCGATGCTGACGCAGCGCATCAAGGACCTCACCGAGCACTCTCGGGCCCACAAGCACGACCACCACAGCCGTCGTGGTCTCCTCCTGCTCGTCGGCCGTCGCAAGCGCATGCTGCGCTACCTCGAGGCGACCGACATCGAGCGCTACCGATCGCTGATCAAGCGACTCGGCCTGCGTCGATGAACACGTGACGAAAGGCGGTCACCGCGTCCTGCGGAGACCGCCTTTCGTCGTGGTGCGGCCCGACGCCCAGTGGTCGGCGGGCCGCCCGAAGAAACCACGCACACAACGACGATGTGCGCGGGCACATGAGAAAAAGAAAGCGAGGGCCCACATGGAGGGTCCAGACATCACCTTCGCCGAAGCCGTCATCGACAACGGCAGCTTCGGCACCCGCACGGTCCGCTTCGAGACCGGCCGCCTGGCCAAGCAGGCCGGCGGCGCCGTCATCGGCGTACCTCGACGACGACACGATGCTCCTGTCGACGACGTCCGCGGGCAAGCAGCCGAAGGACCAGTTCGACTTCTTCCCGCTGACGGTCGACGTCGAAGAGCGCATGTACGCCATCGGCAAGATCCCCGGCTAGTTCTTCCGCCGCGAGGGTCGCCCCTCGACCGAGGCGATCCTCACCTGCCGCCTCATCGACCGGCCGCTGCGCCCGACCTTCAAGAAGGGTCTGCGCAACGAGGTCCAGGTCATCATCTCGGTGTTCTCGCTGAACCCCGACCACCAGTACGACGTGCTCGCCATCAACGCCGCGAGCGCCTCGACGCAGATCTCCGGCCTGCCGTTCTCCGGCCCGATCGGTGGCGTGCGCGTCTCGCTCATCGACGGCCAGTGGGTCGCCTTCCCGAACTTCTCCGACATCGAGCGCTCGGTCTTCGACATGGTCGTCGCCGGTCGCGTCGTGAAGAACGCCGACGGAGCGACGACGTCGCGATCATGATGGTCGAGGCCGAGTCGACCGAGTCGACGTGGGACCTCGTCAAGAACGAGGGCAAGCAGGCGCCGACCGAGGAGGTCGTCGCCGAGGGCCTCGAGGCCTCGCAAGAAGTTCATCAAGGTGCTCTGCGAGGCACAGGCCGAGCTCGCCGCCGAGGCCGCCAAGCCGGTGGAGGACTTCCCGGTCTTCCTCGACTACGAGGACGACGTGTACGCCGCCGTCGAGGCCGCCGCGTCGGCCGACACGGCTGCCGCGCTGACGATCGCCGGCAAGACCGAGCGCGAGGACCGGCTCGACGAGATCAAGGCGGCGCCGCATCTGAGGCTCGTCGGCGAGGGCGAGGCAGCGATGTGCATGGACCGTTCGCGGGCCGCGACAAGGAGGTCTCGGCCGCGTTCCGTGCGCGTGCAGAAGAAGCTGGTCCGCCAGCGCATCCTGCGCGACAAGGTCCGCATCGACGGCCGTGGCCTCGCCGACATCCGCGCCCTCGGCGCCGAGGTCGAGGTCCTGCCGCGCGTGCACGGCTCGGCGATCTTCGAGCGCGGCGAGACCCAGATCATGGGTGTCACGACGCTGAACATGCTCAAGATGGAGCAGCAGCTCGACACGCTGAACCCGCGTGACGCGCAAGCGCTACATGCACAACTACAACTTCCCGCCCTACAGCACCGGTGAGACCGGCCGCGTCGGCTCGCCGAAGCGCCGCGAGATCGGCCACGGCGCGCTCGCCGAGCGCGCCCTCATGCCGGTCCTGCCGACGCGCGAGGAGTTCCCCTACGCGATCCGTCAGGTGTCCGAGGCGCTCAGCTCGAACGGCTCGACGTCGATGGGCTCGGTCTGCGCCTCGACCCTGTCGCTGCTCAACGCCGGTGTGCCGCTGCGCGCCCCGGTCGCCGGCATCGCGATGGGCCTCGTGTCCGACGACGGTCGACGGTGAGACGCGCTACGCGGCGCTCACCGACATCCTCGGTGCCGAGGACGCCTTCGGTGACATGGACTTCAAGGTCGCCGGCACCAAGGAGTTCGTCACGGCGATCCAGCTCGACACGAAGCTCGACGGCATCCCGGCGTCGGTCCTCGCCGGCGCGCTGACCCAGGCCCGCGACGCGCGGTCTGCACATCCTCGACGTCATGGCCGAGGCCATCGACGTGCCCGACGAGATGAGCCCGTACGCGCCGCGGATCATCACGGTGAAGGTCCCCGTCGACAAGATCGGTGAGGTCATCGGCCCGAAGGGCAAGATGATCAACCAGATCCAGGACGACACGGGCGCCGACATCTCGATCGAGGACGACGGCACGGTGTTCATCGGTGCGGTCGACGGCCCCTCGGCCGAGGCGGCTCGCGCGGCGATCAACGCCATCGCGAACCCGACGATGCCCGAGGTCGGCGAGCGCTTCCTCGGCACGGTCGTCAAGACGACGACCTTCGGTGCGTTCGTCTCGCTGCTGCCCGGCAAGGACGGCCTGCTGCACATCTCCGAGGTGCGCAAGCTCGTCGGTGGCAAGCGGATCGACAACGTCGACGACGTCGTCAAGATCGGCCAGAAGATCCAGGTCGAGCTCAAGGAGATCGACCCGCGCGGCAAGCTCTCGCTCGCGGCGGTCCTCCCCGAGGGGGAGTCCGACGCCCAGGCCGAGTCCGCCAAGGCCGAGGAGCCGGCTGACGCCTGAGTCTCGGACGCCGATGTGAAGCGGCCCGGAACCTTGCGGTTCCGGGCCGCTTCAACGTAGAGGGTCGGGGTCGCCCGCGATCAGAAGATCGCGTTGATGCCGTTCCAGCCGGCCCCGATGAGGACCCGGCTGCGCCACCCTCCGGACGCCGTGCGCGCGTACAGCCAGAGGTCACCGCTGCGGTCGCGGGCCACGACGTCGACCACGCGGTCGCCGGTGAGGTCCCCGGGACTCATGATGGCGGTGAAGCCGTTCCACCCGGAGCCGATCCGGACGCGGGGCAGCCAACCGCCGGAGCCGTTGCCCGGGTAGAGCCACAGGTAGCCGGTGCTCGACTCGCGTGCCAGGACGTCCGCCCGTCCATCGCCGTTGACGTCCCCGGCGCCAACCAGGGTGCTGAACATGTTCCAGCCGGTGCCCACGCGACGGACGCTCTTGAACCCATTCGTGCCGTTCCCGGCGTAGAGGAACAGCTCGCCGGTTGAGGCCTTGCGGGCGAGGACGTCGACGCGCTGGTCGCCGTCGAAGTCCCCGGGGCCGATGATGGAGTTGAACGGGTTCCAGCCCGTGCCCACCCGAATACGGGAGCTGGACCAGCCGCCCTTTCCCGTGCCTCGGTACATCCACAGGTAGCCCGTGGCCGGGTCGCGGGCGAGCACGTCGAGTGCGCCGTCACCGCTGAAGTCACCGACCGTCTCCAGTGCGTTGAACGGTCCCCAGCCGCTGCCGATCTGGACGTGGGAGGCGATCCGGCCGTTGCCCTGGCCGGCGTACAGATGCAGCGTGCCGGTCGCCGTCCACCGCGCGAGGACGTCGTTGTTCCAGTCACCGTTGAAGTCCGCGGTGGAGTTGGAGAGCGTCGAGGCCGGGATCGGCAGGTTGCTGAAGCCGTAGGTCCCACAGGTCCGGTCATAGTCCCGGGTGTCGTCGTACCACTGCGAGAGGTACACGCGGCCACCCGAGAAGCTGGGCTGGGTGCACCGGTCCAGCGCCTCGTTGGGGTAGTCGAGCTGCCCGGCCGTCGCCCACACGGGGACACCCGGGAGCCGCCAACCGCCGGTGATCTCCTGCCAGCCGTTGGTGAAGGAGTAGAGGCCGTAGGCGTAGCCGTTGTCACGCAGTCCGCGCATCAATCCCTCGATGACGTAGCGGTTCTCGCGTTGCTGGGCGGCGTTGCTGGTGGGCCAGGGCTGCGCCGGCCGCGGCTCGACGTCGATCCACACCACGGGCGGCGTCCAACCGACGCGGTCGAGGCTACCTGCGGCGTAGGTCGCCTCGGCATAACCGACGTTCGACAGCTGGCCGGCGCGCGTGCTCGTCGACCAGGGTCCCTGCGAACCGTAGGTGCTGAGCTGCGCGCTCGTCGGGAAGGCGGCCATGGTGTACGCGTGTGCAGGCTTGTTGCGGGTCTGGACCCAGTCGACCTGCGAGGCGAGGCACGGGTTCTCGGTGAACGGCAAGCCCTTGGTCAGGCCCGCGATGACGAACTGAGTGCCGTCCGGGGGCATCGGCAGGTCGAACCCTCCCACGCTCGAGGACACTGCGGCCACGAGATGTCGTGTCCGAACAGTGGTGCGGCCTGAGCAGGTGGCGCGAGGGCGGGTAGGAGCCCGGCCAGCAGCGCCACGGCCGCGAGAGGGGCGAGAAGGATCCTTCGGACGCGCCGGAGGTTGGTGCAAGCAGGATCGCGCATGATGACCACTCCCTCGATCCCTTCCAGTGTCCATCCGGACCGTGGGTGAAGGTGGGCCTTTCGTCCCGAAACACGGACTCCCTCTCCGGCATCGATAGGGTTTCGTCGTGACGGACATCAAGGTTGCGGTGATCGGCGCGAACGGCCGGATGGGCTCCGAGGCCGTGAAGGCGGTCGGGGCGGCTGAGGGACTGAGGCTCGTCGGGGCCTACGGCTCGCGTGATGAGCTGGGGGACCTCGGCGGTGCCGACGTGGCTGTCGAGCTGACGGTCCCGGCTGCATCACCGGACAACGTCGCCCATTGCGTCGACCGGGGAGTTCACGTCGTCGTCGGCACCACCGGCTGGGATGAGGCTCGGTTGGCATCCCTCCGGCATCAGCTCGACGGGGCTCCGCCCGCCCGCACCGGCTCGGGGGTCGGCGTGCTCATCGCGCCGAACTTCGCGATCGGGGCCCTGCTCATGATGTCGGTCGCCGCCAAGGCGGCGCCGTACTTCGAATCCGTCGAGATCATCGAGCTGCACCACCCGGGCAAGGTCGACGCGCCGTCCGGGACGGCCGCACGGACGGCGGCGCTCGATCGGGACCGCGCGCGACGAGGCCGGCCTGCCCGAGGTCCCAGACGCAACCACCCACGATCCTGAAGGCGCTCGCGGAGCCCAGCTCAGCGGCATACACGTGCACTCGGTGAGGCTGCGTGGGCTCGTCGCGCACCAGGAGGTGCTCCTCGGTAACGCGGGCGAGCAGCTGACGATCCGCCACGACTCGTTCGACCGGGCCTCCTTCATGCCGGGCGTCATCGCCGCGGTCCGCGCCGTCGCAGACCATCCCGGAATCACCGTGGGATTGGAGAAGTACCTCGGCCTCGAGTGACCACAGCCACCGAGGGCTGGCCTGGGAAGTCGCTAGATGTCGGGCAGATCGGCAGCGAGGTCAGCCGGGGCGCGCATGCGCCAGGCATCGATGACGAGCTCGTCGAGCCGCTTGGTCGTCCACAGCCTCGAGACGCAGCATGACGAGCGGCCAGCCGTCGTACGCGGGAGTCGTGAAGAACAGGTCCGGCTCGCCGAGGAGCAGCGCCTGCTTCTCGGCCTCGTCGCCGACGAAGAGCACGGCGATGTCGGTACGGATCACCCGGCGCCTGCCCGGGCTGCGCTCCGGGTAGGACCACACGAATCCCTTGTTGCCCACCCGGAAGTCGAAGCCGTCGCTCTCGATCTCCACGACGTGCGGCAGACGTCAGGGCCAGGCGCCGCACGTCGTCCGCGTCAGCCATCAGGCCCAGCCGGCCAGCCGCAGGAGAGCGGCCGTCGCCGCGCCGAGGACGACGACGACGATGAACGGCGCCCGGAAGATCAGCGCCACGACCGCCACGCCGACCGCGGCGAGGCGCGCATCGAGCGTCCAGGCACCGCCCGGGCCGGTCAGGGTCTGGATGGCAACCAGAGCGGCGAGCAGAGCAACGGGCAGCGCCGCAGTGATGCGCTTGACGTGCGGCTCGGCCAGCAGGTCCGCCGGCACGAGGTAGCCGGCGAGCTTGAGCCCGAATGCGACGGCGGCTGCGATGAGCAGTGCGACCCACATGCTCATGACTTCACCTGCGACGGTCGCTCGGGCTGCGTCGAGTCCGGGCCGGGTTGGGACTGCTCCGGATCGACCTCGACCTCAGTGCTCGCGCGCGGTTCCCGCCAGGCGATGAACGCGGCCAGCGCCGCGACGATGACCGGGACGCCGGGCGGCGTGGCGGGGACAGCACGACCGCGACCACCGCAGCGACGACGGCGATCGCGACGGCGTCACGATTCTTCAGCCGCGGCCAGAGCAGGGCGGTGAACGCGGCGCAGGCGGCGGCGTCGAGACCCGCAGGTCTGCGGGTCCCCGAGGGCGTTGCCGACGAGGGCGCCGACGAGCGTGGTGAGGTTCCACAGCGCGAAGACCGTGAGGCCGGTCAGCCAGAAGCCCAGGCGAGCGGCGCTTGACGTCGTCCTGGGCCACCGCCACCGCGGTCGACTCGTCGATGGTGATGTGCGCGGCGGCGAGGCGGCGGGCGCCCGCTGACCCCGAGCAGCTGGGTCAGCTCGCAGGGCGTAGAGGCCGTTGCGGACGCCGAGCATCGAGGACGCGGCGATCGCGGCGGGGGCCGCGTGCAGGCCGGCCGCGATGATGCCGACGAAGGCGAACTGCGAGCCGCCCGTGAACATCAGCAAGGAGAGCGCGCAGGCCTGCCACGCGTCGAGCCCGGCAGCGACCGCCAGGGCCCCGAAGCTGATGCCGTAGGCGCCGGTGGCGACGCCGACCGACAGGGCCTCCGCGGATGACGAGGCGCCGCTCCTCCGCGGGCCGGACGTCTGGTCCGTCATGCCGCCTCCGGCGCGAGAGCAGAGAGGCGGACCTCCTCGGGCGGTCTCACCGTCCGCGGCCGACCACGCGCTCGCGGTGCGCGCCGTCGGTCCCAGTCCAGCCGCGACGAGGAAAGCGCGCGTCGCCGTCGTGCGGAGGCCAGAGCCCAAGCGGTCGAGCCGGTCGCGTCCGCGGGCGCGCGCCGTGTCGACGACGGCGTGGAGCAGACGGGAGCCGTGGCCCTGGCGTCGCGCGTCCGGGTGGACGCCGAGCACGAGCAGCTCGGCGGTGTCGTCGTCGGCGTCGGGGTCGCTCGGAGGCGCCGACCGCGGCGAAACCGACGACCTGCTCACCCGCGCACGCGACGAGCAGCACGTCCGTCCGCCGGACAGCCGCACCCTCGAGCGTCGCCCGCCAGGCGTTCGCGAACGCCCGGGGCTGGAACTGCGCGATGACCTCGGGAGCCAGCTCAGCGGCATACGCCTCCCGGAACACGACGGCCTGCACGAGCCCCACGGCGGGGGCGTCGGACACCCGGGCCACGCCGGACGCTGGCGTCGGCGAAGGGGCCGGCGCGGGTGGTCGTGCTCGTGGTGGACGGGGTGGTGCGGTGCTGGTGTGCCACCACGGCATCCTCTCAGGCGCGTCGCAGCACGTCCGCCAGAACAGGCCGACTTTGGACGCCGACTGGCGCCCATCTCGCATACTGGACGCATGTATGGCAATGACGTCATCGACCCGAACGAGCCGCTGAACGCGGCCGAGACCGACGCCTACGACGCGGTCGGCGGCGCACGAGGACCGACGCGAGCACGGTCGGGGACGACTTCGATGCCCTCATCGCCGCCGACCAGCGCATCGAGCCGCGCGACGCGATGCCGGACGACGTACCGCGAGACGCTGATCCGCCAGATCGCCCAGCACGCGCACTCCGAGATCATCGGCATGCAGCCCGAGGGCAACTGGATCACCCGCGCCCCGTCGCTGCGCCGCAAGGCGATCCTCATCGCCAAGGTCCAGGACGAGGCCGGGCACGGGCTCTACCTCTACTCGGCCGCCGAGACGCTCGGCATCGACCGGCAGGAGCTGCTCGACCGGCTGCACGACGGCAAGCAGAAGTACTCCTCGATCTTCAACTACCCGACGCTGACGTGGGCCGACTGCGGCGCCATCGGCTGGCTCGTCGACGGCGCCGCGATCATGAACCAGGTGCCGCTGTGCCGGTGCTCCTACGGGCCCTACGCGCGCGCCATGATCCGCGTCTGCAAGGAGGAGTCGCTTCCACCAGCGGCAGGGCTTCGAGATCCTGTGGAACCTCATGCGCGGCACCGAGGCGCAGCAGGCGATGGCCCAGGACGCCGCCGACCGGTGGTGGTGGCCGGCCCTGATGATGTTCGGCCCGCCCGACACCGGCGAGGCCGCCAAGGGCGGGCACACCGAGCAGTCGATGGCGTGGGGCATCAAGCGGTTCAGCAACGACGACCTGCGCCAGAAGTTCGTCGACATGATGGTCCCGCAGGCCGAGAAGCTCGGCATCGTGCTGCCCGACCCCGAGCTGGGCTGGAACGAGGAGCGCGGCCACTACGACTTCGGCCCGATCGACTGGGACGAGTTCTGGCGGGTCCTGCGCGGTGACGGTCCGTGCAACGCCGAGCGGATCGAGCACCGTCGCGCGCGCCCACGAGGAGGGCGCCTGGGTGCGCGAGGCCGCCAACGCGTACGCACGCAAGCACGCCGCACGAGCTGAAGGGAGAGTGCCGCGTGACCGAACCCGCCACCGGGCCCGCCGAGAAGAGCTGGCCGCTCTGGGAGGTGTTCGTCCGCGGCAAGCGAGGGCTCTCGCACGTCCACGTCGGCTCGCTCCACGCGCCCGACGCCGAGATCGCGCTGCGCAACGGCCGCGACGTCTACACCCGCCGCCAGGAGGGCGTCTCGATCTGGGTCGTCCGCGCCGACGGACATCACCGCGAGCAGCCCCGAGGAGAAGGACTCGTTCTTCGACCCGGCCGCCGACAAGTCTACCGGCACCCGTCGTTCTACGAGGTGCCCGAGGACGTCGAGTACCTGTGACTGGCCCCGCGACGAACGGGCCGCCATCCTGCTCGCGCGCCAGTACCTGCTCGGCTCGGCTGACGACGCGATGGTCTATGCGCAGCGGCTGGGCGAGTGGATGACCAACGCCCCGCAGATCGAGGAGGACATGGCGCTCGGCAACATCGCGCTCGACCTCCTCGGTCAGGCGCGGGGGCTCTACCCCTACATCGGCTCGCTCGACGGCACCGGCCGCAGCGAGGACGACTACGCGATGCATGCGCGACGAGCGGGAGTGGCGCAACGTCCACCTCGTCGAGCAGGAGCGGGGTGACTTCGCGCGGCGAGATGGCCCGGCTGCTGTGGTTCTCCGCGTACCAGGTCGAGCTGTATGCCGCTCTGCTCGGCTTCCAGCGACGACGTCGTCGCGGGGGTCGCCGGCAAGGCGCTCAAGGAGGTCCGCTACCACCACGACCACGCGACGCAGTGGGTCGTGCGCCTCGGCGACGGGACCGAGGAGTCGCACCAGCGGCATGCAGGCCGGCGCTCGAGCGCGTGCTGCCCTACCTCGCCGAGCTGTTCGACGACGACGACTGCGATGCGTCGCGGCAGCGGAGGCCGGCGTCGGCGTCCTGCCGTCGTCGCTGCACGAGGCCGTCGTCGCAGGTGGCCGCGGTCGTCGAGGAGGCGACCCTCGACCTGCCCGACGGCCCGACCCGGCGCTCTCGCGGCGGCCGAGAGGGCGTCCACTCGACGCCGATGGGCTACCTCCTCGCCGAGATGCAGCACATCGCGCGCTCCCACCCCGGCGCGACGTGGTGAGCGCCGATGGCGCCATGTCGACGGAAACCGCTGTGGCTGAGGCGATCTCGCAGCATCCCCGACCCGGAGATCCCGGTCATCTCCATCGCCGACCTCGGCATCCTGCGCGACGTGGAGGTCGACGAGGACGCCCAGGCGCTCGTCGCGACCATCACGCCGACCTACTCCGGCTGCCCAGCCATGGAGGCCATCACCGACCGGATCGGCTGGGAGGCCGAGGCCCACGGCTATCCGCGCCGAGGTGCGCACCCGGCTGTCCCCGGCGTGGACGACCGACTGGATGACCGAGGAGGGCCGGGCGGCGCTCGAGCGCTTCGGCATCGCGCCGCCCGGGCCGGTGCCAGAAGGCGCGGGCCGTCGGCCCGGTCCTCCTGCCAGCTCCAGCGGCACGTCGTCGGCTGCCCGCACTGCGGCTCCGACGACACGACGGAGATCGCCCACTTCGGCTCCACCGCGTGCAAGGCCCTGCGCCGGTGCAACGCGTGCCTCGAGCCCTTCGACGAGTTCAAGGCCATCTGAAATGACCGACGTCACCACCCCGACCGAGGGCCGCTCGCCCGCCGCGCCATCGGGCACGTTTCCACGGCTGACCGTCGCCGACGTCGAGCGGCTCACCGACGAGGCCGTCGCCGTCACCTTCGCGGTCCCGCCCGAGCTCGCCGACGAGTTCCGGTTCGAGCCCGGCCAGCATTTGACGCTGCGCGCAATCATCAACGGCGAGGAGGTCCGGCAGTCCTACTCGATCTGCCAGTCGCGCGCGACCGACCCCGCGGGCCGTCGCCTGCGGGTCGCCGCTGCGCGGGTCCCCGAGGGACGGATGTCGAACTGGCTCAACGACGTCGTCGCCGCCGGGGACGTTCGTCGAGGTCATGACCCCGCTGGGATGCTTCACGTGCGCGACCCAGCCCAGCGGCATACGGCATCACGTCGCGATCGCGGCAGGCTCCGGGCATCACGCCGGTGATCTCCCTGCTCGCCACCGCGCTCGAGGAGGAGCCGCGGTCGCGCGTGACGCTGCTCTTCGGCAACCGCAGCACGAGCTCGATCATGTTCCTCGAGGAGCTCGAGGACCTGAAGAACCGCTTCCCGGGGCGTTTCCACCTCATCAACGTCCTCTCCCGCGAGGCGCAGGACGTCGAGCTCTTCACGGGCGGCTCGACCCGGAGCGGCTCGAACGCGATCTTCGCCACGCTCGCTGCAGGTCGGGTCCGTCGACGAGTGGTACCTCTGCGGGCCCTTCGGCATGGTCACCGGCGGCCGAGACGCTGCTCACGGAGCGCGGAGTCGACCCGCACCATATCCACCACGAGATCTTCCACGTCGACGACGGCACCGAGCCGAAGCGGAAGGTCGTCATCGACGAGGGGGCGCCGCCCGAGGCGACGGTGACGGTCAACCTCGACGGGCGCACGACCGTCATCCCGATGCCGAGCCGCGACGAGACGATCCTCGACGCGACGCTTCGCCTGCGGCCCGATGCGCCCTTCTCGTGCACCAACGGCGTCTGCGGCACGTGCCGGGCGCGGCTCGTCTCGGGGGAGGTGCGGATGGACCGCAACTACGCACTCGAGCCCGAGGAGGTCGCGGCCGGCCTCGTGCTCGCCTGCCAGAGCCACCCGGTCACCGACGAGGTCAGCCTCGACTACGACGCCTGAGCCGACGTGACTGACGGCCAGACGGGAAGGGTCGTCGCATGGAGCCAAGAGCTGCGGCGGGTGCACGCCCGCCTTCGTGAGGCCGTGGACGTGACCCGGGCCGCGTTGCAGGACGGAACGGGGGCGGCAGACATCTCACGGGACCTGCTGCTCCACTGCCATGGGTTCTGCGCCGCGCTCGACGGCCACCACCAGGGCGAGGACCGGACCCTCTTCCCGGCCATCGAGGCGGCGCATCCGCAGTTGGCACCCGTGCTCAGGGCACTGGAGCAGGACCACTCGATGATCGCGGACCTGTTGGGCCAGCTCCGGTGCTGCCATCGATCGGGCCGCGCCGCCCGAGGAGCTGCACCGCCACCTCGAGGGCGTCGCAGCGATCATGGAGAGCCATTTCCGGTACGAGGAGCGCCAGCTCCTCACCGTCCTGGAGACTCTCGACCTTCGCGCCGACGCGGCGGAGGCTCTGGGGCCGCTGTGATCCCGGGCGCAACTCCTCCACAAGTCGGCCCCGGCTTAGTTTGGGGACGTGGGCTGGGAGGCTGGGTCGCGGGGGAGCCGGCCCAGCGGCATACGGCTTCACCTCCTCGGTTGTGACACCGGGGCCAACTACGCTGCCTGTGTGCGGCAGTACCTCGACCTCCTCGACCACGTCCTGACCCACGGCCAGGAGAAGTCCGACCGGACCGGGCACGGGCACGCTCAGCGTCTTCGGCCACCAGATGCGCTTCGACCTCGCCGACGGCTTCCCGGCGATGACGACGAAGAAGCTGCACCTGCGCTCGATCATCGGCGAGCTGCTCTGGTTCCTGCGCGGCGACACCAACGTGCGCTGGCTCCAGGAGCGCGGCATCTCGATCTGGGACGAGTGGGCCGACCCAGGACGGCGACCTCGGCCCGATCTACGGCTACCAGTGGCGATCGTGGCCCACGCCCGGACGGCCGCCGCGTCGACCAGATCGCCAAGGTCATCGAGCAGATCCGCACCAACCCCGACAGCCGCCGCCTCATCGTCTCGGCGTGGAACGTCGCCGACGTCGACGACATGGCGCTGCCGCCGTGCCACACGATGTTCCAGTTCTACGTGTCGCCGCCCGGTGCCGACGGCCGACGGCGCCTCTCCTGCCAGCTCTACCAGCGCAGCGCCGACATCTTCCTCGGCGTGCCGTTCAACATCGCGAGCTACGCCCTGCTGACGCAGATGGTCGCGCAGCTGACCGACCTCGAGCCCGGGGAGTTCGTGCACACGCTCGGCGACGCCCACCTCTACCTCAACCACCTCGACCAGGCGCGGCTGCAGCTGACCCGCACCCCGCACCCGCTGCCGACGATGCGGATCACGCCCGGCAAGACGAACATCGACGAGTTCGACCTCGACGACTTCGAGCTCGTCGACTACGTGGCCGAGCCGGGCATCAGGGCCCCGATCGCCGTCTGAGCCCGCGACACGTCTGGGAGCCTTGGCGCAGTGAGCTGCCATGACGAACGTGACGATGATCGCCGCCGTCGGGCGCAACGGCGTCATCGGCGACGGCTGACTCGATGCCGTGGCACCTCTCCGAGGACCTCAAGTTCTTCAAGCGCACGACGATGGGCCACCCGATGGTCATGGGCCGGCGCACCTTCGACTCGATGGGCGTGCTGCCCGGCCGCCGCAGCATCGTCGTCACCCGGCAGCGCGGACTGGCGCCACCCGGCGTCGAGACCGCGCACTCGCTGCGCCGAGGCGCTCGCGCTCGTCGCCGGACCCGCCGACGAGGTCTTCGTCGTCGGCGGGGGAGAGGTCTACCGCGAGGCCATGCCGTATGCCGCCCGCCTCCTCGTCACCGAGGTCGACCAGTCCCCGGAGGGCTCGGTCACCTTTCCCGCCGATCGACCCCGACCGACTGGGTGGAGACGAGCGCGCGAGACGCACGACGGCTTCGCCTGGGTCACCTACGAGCGGCGCCGCTGACCGCCTACGCGCGGAGAAATTCCCGCGCCGGGCCGTGTAACGCCGCGCGCAGGCCCGCGATGGTAGGAGTGGCGAGGCACTACTCGGACCCCCGAGCGAGTAGTGCCTCGCTTCGTGCTCCGGCCGATCCTGCGTGACCACGTCCGGCGGTGACCCCAGGCTGCTTCCACGGCGTGGGCGTGCGCGCCGGGCGTGGGGGCGGCTGGGCGCTAACCTTGCCCCATGGCAGACGCACCCGCGCTCGGACGTGTCCTCTCGGCGATGGTCACGCCCATGCGGCCGGACGGCTCGATCGACCTCGACGCGGCCCAGCGCTTGGCGACGCACCTGGTCGACCACGGGCCACGACGGTCTCGTCGTCTCGGGCACGACGGGCGAGTCGCCGACGACCTCGGCGACGAGAAGGACGAGCTGCTCCGCGGCCGTCATCGAGGCGGTCGGCGACCGTGCCGTCATCATCGCCGGGGCCGGCAGCAACGACACCGCCAAGAGCGTCGAGTCGGTGCGCCTGGCCGCAGAAGGCCGGCGCCGACGCCGTGCTCGCCGTCACGCCGTACTACAACAAGCCGCCGCAGGCCGGTCTCGTCGCCCACTTCACCGCGCTCGCCGACGCGAGCGACCTGCCCGTCATGGTCTACGACATCCCCGGCCGCTCCGGCATCGCCATCGCCCGCGAGACCTACCTGCGCATCGCCGAGCACGAGCGCATCACGGCCGTCAAGGACGCCCGCGGCGACCTCTGGCTCGCCAGCGAGCTGATGGCAGGCGACCGGCCTCGACTGGTACTCCGGCGACGACGCGATGAACCTCGCCCACTTCGTCAACGGCGCCGTCGGCTTCGTCGGCGTGACCTCGCAGGTCGGCCCCGCGGCCTACCGCGATGATGGCCGACGCGGTCGTCGAGGGCCGCTGGGACGACGCCCGCGCCGTCCACCGCGCGCTCACGCCGATCGTCGACGCCGTCATGAACGTCACCCAGGGCGCCATCATGGCCAAGGCCGCCCTTGCCGAGCAGGGCCTCATCGAGTCCGCCGACCGTGCGCCTGCCGCTCGTGCGAGCCGACGACGCGCAGCGACGCTCGTGCGCGCGGCCCTCGCGCGTCGCCACCGCGTGACCGCCCACTGACTCCACCGGACGCCTGACGCCCGCACCACCGAATGACAGGACACCTGTGAGCCACCCCCACCCCGAGCTGACCGCGCCCCCCGCCCTCCCCGACAACGGCCTGCGGGTCGTCGCGCTCGGCGGGCTCGGCGAGGTCGGCCGCAACATGGCCGTGCTCGAGACGAAGGGCCGGCTGCTCGTCATCGACTGCGGCGTGCTCTTCCCCGAGGACCACCACCCCGGAGTCGACCTCATCCTCCCCGACTTCTCCTACATCGCGGACCGTCTCGACGACATCGAGGCCATCGTCCTCACGCACGGCCACGAGGACCACATCGGCGCCGTGCCCTACCTGCTCAAGCTCAAGGGCGACATCCCCCTCATCGGCTCCACGCTGACCCTCGCGCTCGTCGAGGCCAAGCTCAAGGAGCACCGCATCCGGCCCTACTCGATGGCCGTCAAGGAGGGCCAGCGCGAGCGGCTCGGCGTCTTCGACCTCGAGTTCGTGGCCGTCAACCACTCGATCCCCGACGCGCTCGCCGTCTTCGTGCGCACCGAGGC
This sequence comes from uncultured Actinomycetota bacterium, assembly GCA_963826445.1. Classification (GTDB taxonomy): domain Bacteria; phylum Actinomycetota; class Actinomycetes; order Actinomycetales; family Dermatophilaceae; genus Intrasporangium. The sequence continues at coordinate 48,093 of CAWGXD010000038.1, read as the reverse complement.
CGGCACCCTGCTGCACACCGGCGACTTCAAGATGGACCAGCTGCCGCTCGACGGTCGCCTCACCGACCTGCGGGCCTTCGCCCGGCTCGGGCGAGGAGGGCGTCGACCTCTTCCTCACCGACTCGACGAACGCCGACGTGCCCGGCTTCACCACGCCCGAGCTCGAGATCGCGCCGGCCATCGACAAGGTCTTCCGGCACGCCGAGCGCCGCATCATCGTCGCCTGCTTCAGCAGCCACGTGCACCGCGTCCAGCAGGTGCTCGACGCGGCCGAGAAGGCCGGCCGCAAGGTCGCCATGGTCGGCCGCTCGATGGTGCGCAACATGGGCATCGCCGCCGAGCTCGGCTACCTCCAGCGTGCCCGACGGCATCCTCGTCGACATCAAGAAGATCGACAGCCTGCGCGACGACGAGCTCGTCCTCATCTGCACCGGCTCCCAGGGCGAGCCGATGGCGGCCCTGTCGCGGATGGCCAACCGCGAGCACCGCATCGACGTCGGCCCGGGCGACACCGTGCTGCTCGCGAGCAGCCTCATCCCCGGCAACGAGAACGCCGTCTACCGCATCATCAACGGCCTGATGCGCCTCGGCGCCAACGTCGTGCACAAGGGCAACGCCAAGGTGCACGTCTCCGGCCACGCGAGCGCCGGCGAGCTGCTCTACTGCTACAACATCGTCAAGCCGCGCAACGTCCTGCCGGTGCACGGCGAGTGGCGGCACATGTACGCCAACGCCCAGCTCGCCATCCCGTCGGGCGTGCCCGAGCGACAACGTCGTGCTCGCCGAGGACGGCGTCGTCGTCGACCTCGTCGACGGGCGTGGCCGACGGTCGACCGGTGTCGTCGACGTGCGGCTACGTCTACGTCGACGGCAGCAGCGTCGGCGGCGCCGACGAGGCGCTGCTCAAGGACCGCCGCATCCTGCGCGACGAGGGCTTCATCACGTGCATCGTCGTGCTCGACGCCGCCACCGGCAAGATCGCGAGCGGGCCCGGAGATCACGGCGCGCGGGCTTCGTCGAGGACGAGGAGATCTTCCAGCAGGTCATCCCCAAGGTCGAGCGGGCCATCGAGGAGGCCGTCGCCAATGGCGTCCGCGACGACCAGCAGCTCCAGCAGGTCATCCGGCGCGCCGTCGGCTCGTGGGTCGGCGGCAAGATCCGTCGCCGCCCGATGATCATCCCGGTCGTGCTGCAGGCCTGACCGATGCCCGAGCCGGGTCAGAGGCGCGTCGCCTGGTCGACGTCGCGATCGCCGTCGTGCGCTCGTCGCCTCGTCGCCGCCGGCGCGCTGCGCTGGCTCGACACGACGGCATACCTCGTCGTCGTGCTGCAGACGCGCGGCCCGTTCGTCGTCGATCGGCCTGCTCGCTGCTCGCTCGTCGCGACGGCCCTGCTGCGGCGGTGGTGGATGCTGCTGCCCGTGACGGTGGCGCGTCGTGGTCGCGGCGACCATGGCGCTGCCCGGACTGTTCGCACGCACGTCGCCCGAGGCGCCACGCGACCTCACCGTCATGGCGGTCAACCTCTCGTTCGGCAAGGCCGACCCGACCAGGTCATGGACGCCGTGCGGGCCCACTCCGTCGACGTCCTCGTGGCCACCGAGGTCACCCCGGACGCGGAGCGGGCGCTGGACGAGTCCGGCCTCGACCAATGGTTCATCGAGCGCGGCGGGGGAGACCCGGCCGGACTCCTTCACGGGCACCATGGTCTACTCGCGCTTCCCGCTCACGGAGGTAACCGGCGGCGACCCGGTCGACGCACACACTCCGAGCCTCCAGCCGGAGGTCAGTCGTGGACGTCAGTGGCACCCCGGTCCGGCTCAAGGCCGTGCACGTCATGGCGCCCTTGGCTGGCGAGACCGATCAGTGGCGAGCCGGCCTCCGGGCGCTGCAGACCTGGCGGACCGCCAGTCGGGTGACCAGCCGCTCGCTCCTCGCCGGCGACTTCAACGCGAGTCCCGGGCACCCCGGCTTCCGGGCCCTCGCCGCGGGCTCGACGACGCGCAGCCGGGTCGCGGCGGCGGGCTGGGTCCGCACCTGGCCGTTCGTCGGCCACGCATGCCGCCCTACGTCCAGCTCGACCACTTGCTGAGCCGCGGGCTGACCGTCGTCGAGGCCGGTGAGGTGGCGATCCACGGCACGGACCACGCGATCATCTGGGCAGCGCCTACTCGCTGCCGGGACGCTCGATGGCGCCGGCAGTCACCAGGGGCGCGGTCACCTCGACGTCGCGCGGGTCGATGCCCGCGACCACCCAGCCGGTGTCTCCGCGCGGTCCACCTGGCCGCGGGTCCGGCTTCGACGAGCTCGGCGACCGCACCGATGAGGCGCTCGACGGCCTCGACGGTCGTGCCGAGCCCGATGCTGGCGCGCACGGCAGTCGCGCTCGCCCGGCGTGGCTCGCCCCACGGGTCCTCGAGCAGCTCGTCGACGAGCAGGTGGGCGCAGAACTTGCCGTCCCGCACGCCGATGCCGTGCTCGACGGACAGGACCTGCGAGACGAGCGAGGAGTCGAGCCCGTCGACGGTGAAGGCCACCACGCCGACGCGGTCGTGGTCGTCGCCGAAGAACGAGAGCACGCTCGACGCCGTCGATCGCCTCGAGACCGTCGCGCAGCCGGCCCAGCAGGCGCGCCTCGTGCGCCTCGATCGCCTCGCGGTGGGCGCGCGATCGTCGCGCACGCGGCCGCGAGGGCGATGGCCCCGACGACGTTGGGGCTGCCGCCCTCGTGGCGGGCCGGGCCGGTCGCCCAGCTCGTGCCGTGCTCGGTGACGGCCCGGGTCGCGCCGCCGCCGCGAGGTAGGGGGTGCCGGCGTCGAGCCAGTCCGCGCGGCCGGCGAGCACGCCCGGCGCCGAAGGGGGCATAGGTCTTGTGGCCCGAGAACGCGACGTAGTCGGCGTCCCATCGCGGCGAGGTCGATGCGTGCGGTGCGCCGACAGCTGGGCGGCGTCGACGGCGATCCGGGCACCGTGCTCGTGGGCGATCGGCGGCGAAGTCGCTCGATCGGCCACACCTCGCCGGTGACGTTGGAGGCGGCGGCGACGACGACGAGTCGGTGCCGCGCCGGGTGCGTCTGCGTGGGCCAGCGCCTCCTCGAGCAGCGAGCACGGCGTCCTCGACGCTCTGCGGGCACGGGGAGCCGCACGGTGCGGGCGCGGCCCCAGGGCAGCAGGGTCGAGTGGTGCTCGGAGCGCGAAGACGAAGACCGTCGTGCGGCTCGGCAGCGCCTGGCGAGCAGCGCCCACGAGTCGGTCGTCGTGCGGGTGAAGACGACCGTGTCGTCGCCGCGCGCGCCCGACGAACCCGGCGACCTCGTCGCGGGCCTGCTCGTACCAGGCGCTCGTCAGCCGCGAGGCGTAGCCAGCGCCGCGGTGCACCGAGGAGTAGGTCTCGAGCGCGCGGTCGACGGCCGCCTTGACCGTCGACGAGCGCGGGCGTCGACGCGGCGTGGTCGAGGTTGGCGTATGCCGTCGTCGCCGGCGAGCGTCGGCACGCGCAGGCCCGCGCCGACGACGGCGGGCAGGCGCGCGGGCCGGCGTCGGTGCACGTCGCGGCGCGGTGCGCGCGGCTGCGCACGGACGGCGCCGCGGGCGGTCGGTGCAGGAAGAGTGGCGGGTGCTGGGGAAGGACGGACATGGCACTGCTCCTGGGTCGGGGGACCCACCGGATGCAGGTCCGCGCTTGCCGGCCTCGTCACACGAACGGACGAGGACGGCCTGGTCGTCACCCGGAGCACCCCACCGCGGAGGAGGGTTGCTGGCCAGCGAGCCGGGGCTTGTCACTGGCACTCATGACCTGCGCATGAACGATAGGGGACGCTGTCCCGGCGCTGTCCACTGGGCCGGGCCGCGGTGTCGTCATCTGAGACACCACTTGATGCCGTATGCCGCTGAGCTCGTCCCACACAATCGCTCAGACCCAGCGTGGCTGGGTCCGGCTCGAGTGTGCAGTTCGCGCCGGCCGGCCCCCGTCCGTCGAGTGGGCAGTTCGCGCCGATGGCCTCTCAATAAAGCCCGGCAATTGCGCCCCGGTCCGATTGTCGAAGGGCTGGCGGCGTCGCGAACTGCACACTCGACCGGGAGCCGACCGGGGGCGAAATGCCCACTCGACGGAGGCAGGCCGGACGAATTGGACGTGGTGCGCGTGTGACGCGTGAGTTCAGCGTGGCGTTGACGTACCGTGCCACCATGGCGACACGTGGGTCCAGCAGTGCGCGCTCGAGCTCATCGGCACCGAGCCGTGCCGCGACGGGTTCTCGGGGAGCCGGGTCCACTCGCGGGCAAGGGGCTCGACCCGGTCGACCTCTGGAGGCGGCGGCGGACGCACGACGAAGCGGCCGGCGCCACGGGCCAAGGCGAAGGGCGGCGGACTGCCCTCTGCCGCTCGGGCCGTGCGCAACACGTGGATGGGGGTCTCCCACGTGGCCGGCGGGGCGGTGCGCCGGGTCGGGCACGAGCGCGCGCGACCTCGAGCCCGAGCACCGTCGCGACGGGCTCGGCTTCGCCCTCATCGCCCTGGCCGTCGTCGTTGCCGCCCGCGAGTGGTGGGGTGTCCAGCGGCACCTTCGGCCAGGTCGTCCACGCCGTCTTCGCCGGCACGTTCGGCCGCATCGCCTACGCCGTGCCCCTCGTGCTGCTCGCGCTCGGCCTGCGCCTGCTGCGCGCCCCGCAGGACGAGGCCGCGACCAACCGGATCATCGTCGGCACCATCGCGCTGACCTTCGCCGCCTGCGGCCTCGCACACCTCGCCGACGGCATCCCCAACCCGCCCGACGGCGCCGACGGCATGCGCGCCGCCGGAGGCATCATCGGCTTCCTCGCCTCGAGCCCGCTCGCGGCGGCGGTCTCGCCGTACGGAGCCCTGGCCATCGCTCATCCTCCTCGGGGTCTTCGGCCTGCTCGTCATCACCGCGACCCCCGTCAACCTGATCCCGCACCGGCTGCGCCAGCTGCGCGACCTCGTGCTGCACCGTGAGCACCGAGGAGGAGCAGGCACAGGATGAGACCGCCGAGGGCAGGCGCCAAGCGGGGCCGGCGCAAGGCGGTCGACCTGTCCGAGCGCGAGGGCGACGAGGCGTTCCGCCAGGCCGCGAGCGCGAAGCCGAGGACGAGCCCGACGCTGCGCCTGCGCCCCGGCGAGAAGCGCCCGAGCCGCCCCCGGCCTGCTCGCGCCGCGCCCGAGCGGCGCCTCTGGTTGGCGAGCGACCCAGGCGCATCGACGCCACCGACCCCCGCACCCACGGCGCTCCCGACACCGCAGGACCGGCGGCCCAAGGCCGAGCTCGTCCCGCCGCCGATGTCGCGATGCCCGCGCGGGTCGAGCAGCTCTCGCTCGGCGGCGACATCACCTACCGCCTGCCCGACCACGCCATGCTGACGCCGGGCCCGCGCACAAGACCCGCAGCGCAGACGAACGACCGCGTCGTCGAGTCGCTCACGCAGCGTCTTCGACCAGTTCGACATCGACGCCGCCGTCACCGGCTTCACCCGCGGCCCGACGGTCACGCGCTACGAGGTCGAGCTCGGCTCCGGCACGAAGGTCGAGCGCGTCACCGCCCTGTCCAAGAACATCGCCTACGCGGTCGCCTCGGCCGACGTGCGCATCCTCAGCCCGATCCCGGGCAAGTCCGCGATCGGCATCGAGATCCCCAACCTCGACCGCGAGAACGTCGCCCTCGGCGACGTGCTGCGCAGCCAGACGCGCCCGGTCCAACGAGCACCCGATGGTGATGGGGGTCGGCAAGGACGTCGAGGGGGCCTACGTCATCGCCAACCTCGCCAAGATGCCGCACCTGCTCGTCGCGGGCGCCACCGGCTCCGGCAAGTCGAGCTTCGTCAACTCGATGATCACCTCGATCCTCATGCGCTCCACGCCGGAGGAGGTGCGCCTCGATCCTCGTCGACCCGAAGCGGGTCGAGCTGACCGCCTACGAAGGCATCCCGCACCTCATCACGCCGATCATCACCAACCCCAAGAAGGCGGCCGAGGCGCTGCGTGGGTCGTCAAGAGATGGACCAGCGCTACGACGACCTCGCGGCTTTCGGCTTCAAGCACGTCGACGACTTCAACAAGGCGGTCCGCGCAGGCAAGGTCAAGCCGTTGCCGGGTTCCGAGCGGCAGCTGACCACCTACCCCTACCTGCTCGTCGTCGTCGACGAGCTGGCGGACCTGATGATGGTCGCCCCACGCGACGTCGAGGAGTCCGTCGTCCGCATCACGCAGCTCGCCCGGGCAGCCGGCATCCACCTCGTGCTAGCGACGCAGCGGCCGTCCGTCGACGTCGTCACCGGCCTCATCAAGGCCAACGTCCCGTCCCGGATGGCCTTCGCAACGAGCTCTCTCGCCGACTCGCGTGTCGTCCTCGACCAGCCGGGAGCCGAGAAGCTCATCGGCCAGGGTGACGCCCTCTTCCTCCCGATGGGCGCGAGCAAGCCGATGCGCGTCCAGGGTGCGTGGGTCAACGAGTCGGAGATCCATGAGGTCGTCAAGCGCGTCACGACCCAGCTCAAACCCAACTACGTCGAGAACGTCACGGTCGCGCAGCCGAAGAAGCAGATCGACGACGACATCGGTGATGACCTCGACGTGCTGCTGCAGGCGACCGAGCTCGTCGTGACGACGCAGTTCGGGTCGACGTCGATGCTGCAGCGCAAGCTGCGCGTCGGCTTCGCCAAGGCGGGACGCCTCATGGACCTGCTCGAGTCACGGGGGATCGTCGGCCCGAGCGAGGGGTCGAAGGCGCGCGACGTCCTCGTCCGTCCGGACGACCTCGAGCAGACCCTGGCGCTGCTGCGCGGAGAGGATGTCCCGCACCCCAACGAGCCGGCCGAGCCAGCCGAGGAGCCGGTGCCCTTCGCCGGTGACCCGAGCATCGTCGAGAGACAGTTGGTGGAGGACGCGGCCGCGGACGATAGCGCTCCAAGCACGACCAGCCCAGCGGCATACGACCCGATGGCCCTCGGAGACGGACAGGTCCGGACGGCGGCGATCGTCGTCCAGCGCGGCGAGCGCCGTGCGCACGGAGAGGACCTCGACGACCTGCGCGGCGGGCCGGTCGCGGCCTGGCAGCCGGGTGACCTGACCCCGGTCGCCACCGAGGACGACGATGAGTCGGAGGATGCGTGGCAGCTGACAGATCGGCGCGACGAGCGCTGAGCACAGTGGTGGCGGCTCTCTCCGGTCTGGCGGCTCTCTCCGGTCTAGAGTCGGCGTCGTGAGCGCATCACTGGAGCTGTGGCCGTCGACCTCGCGTCGGCCAGGGCCACCGACCCGCTGGGACCGGCTCCGCCGAGGCTTCGTCGAGACCCCGTGCGCCGTGCTGCTGGCAGTCCAGCTCGTGGCCCTGCTCGCGTACCCCTTCATGGAGACGGCGACGCTCGGCGACTTCCGCGAGTTCGGTCGGATGCTCTTCGGCCTCGTCGGCCTCGTCGTGCTGTTCCTCGCCATCCGCGCCGTCCAGGCGACCCCGGCGCACACGTGGGTGGCGGCGGTCATCGGCGTGCCCGTGGTCGCCCTCACCATCGCCGAGGCGGTCTGGCCCGACAGCGATCCGGTCCTCTTCTGGAGCTCGCTGCTGCACGCGCTCTTCTACTTCTACACGGGCTACGGGCTGCTCCGGTACATGTTCGCCGACAACTGGGTGACGCGCGACGAGCTCTTCGCCACCGGCGCGACGTTCACCGTGGTGGCCTGGGGTTTCGCCTATCTCTACGTCGCGGTCCAGATGATCTGGCCGAACTCCTTCACCATCTACGGCCAGGCCCTGCCTGGTGAGCGCTCGTGGTACGAGCTGCTCTACCTGTCCATCACGACGATGACGTCCACCGGCCTGTCCGACATCTCCGCGGTGACGCCGCACGCCCGGTCGTTCATCATGCTCCAGATGATCACGGGAATGCTCTACGTCGCGCTGGTCGTCGCCCGACTGGTCGGCCTCACCATTGCCCGCTTCCGCCAGTGACGTCCGAGCCAGTCAGCCGTCGAGCTCCTCGATCGTCCTGAGGCTCGGTCGCCGGGTTTCCTGCAGGTCCCGGGCGACGGCCTCGACGTCGCGCATGACCCGCAGGGTGTTGCCGCGGACGAGCTGTGCCAGGTCCGCGTCGGACCACTTCCGCTCCACGAGCGCCGCGACGAGCCGGGGGTAGCCGCTCACGTCCCCGAGCCCCACCGGATAGGTGTCGGTGCCGTCATAGTCGCCGCCGATACCCACGTGGTCGATCCCAGCGACGTCACGCACGTGCTCGAGATGGGCGACGACGTCCTCGATCGTCGCGTCCGGCTTCGGGTGCTGGCGCCGGTACTCAGTGGCGAAGCGATGGAAGGCGACCCAGTCCCTGGCATCGACGCCCCGCTCTGCAGCTGCGGCGGAAGCCTCGACGCGCCACTGTGCGGTGGCGGGGGAGAGGAACTCTGGGACGAAGGTCACCATGCACACGCCACCGTTGTCCCGGAGGCTCTCGAGCACGTCGTCCGGGACGTTGCGCGGTGAGTCGCACACGGCCCGGGCGGAGGAGTGGCTGAAGATCACCGGTGCGACGCTCACCTCGAGGGCGTGCCGCATCGTCGATGCCGCGACGTGGCTGAGGTCGACCATCATCCCGATCCGGTTCAGCTCCCGCACCACCTCGCGACCGAACGTCGTGAGCCCGCCCACGGCACGGACATCCGTGGCGGAGTCTGCCCAGGGCACGTTGTCGTTGTGCGTCAGCGTGAGATACCGCACCCCAAGGACGTGGAGGGCCCGCAGCGTGGCGAGTGAGCACCCGATCGAGTGGCCACCCTCCGCGCCGAGGAGGGACGCGATGCGGCCCTGGGACCGGGCCACGTCGACGTCCTCAGCGGTCCGTGCGAGAGCGAGCTCAGCGGCATACGACCTGATCATGTGGTGGACGCCGTCGATCTGTTCGAGCGTGGCGGTCACCGCAGCGTCGCCCTGCAGGCTGCTCGGCACGAACACGGACCAGAACTGCCCCCCGACACCGCCGGCCCGGAGGCGGGGCAGGTCCGTGACCGTCGAGGCCACGGGAGTCGAGATGTCGAGGCGATCGAAGTCGTAGCCGGCCTGCACCCTGGCCTCCCAGGGCAGGTCGTTGTGGCCGTCCATGAGCGGGTGCTCGGCGAGGAGCGCGTGTGCACGGGCGAGCGCGTCTGGCATTCAGCCATTGAACACCGGCCCATCTACAGTGGGTCGCATGACCCCTCCCGCCGCGGCCCCCACCCGGAGTGTCGCCCTCGTGACCCTGGGGTGCACCCGCAACGAGGTCGACTCGGAGGAGCTGGCCGGCCGGCTGCAGGCGGAGGGGTGGACCCTCGTCGACGACGCCTCGGAGGCGGACGTGGCGGTCGTCAACACGTGCGGCTTCGTCGAGCAGGCCAAGAAGGACTCCATCGATGCCCTGCTCGAGGCCTCTGACCTCAAGCAGGACGGCCGCACCCGCGCCGTCGTCGCGGTCGGCTGTCTGGCCGAGCGGTACGGCAAGGACCTAGCGGACCAACTGCCGGAGGCTGATGCGGTCCTCGGTTTCGACTCGTACCGGGACCTCTCCACACATCTGCGCACGATCCTTGGCGGCGGCCACGTGCCGAGCCATGCGCCCGGCGACCGGCGACGCCTGCTTCCGCTCTCGCCGGTGGCGCGGCAGGACGTGGCCGTGCAGGTCGCGCTCCCCGGCCACAACACCATGCCGTATGCCGCTGAGTCGGGTCCCGCACCCGCCAGCGGACCGCGCGTGGTCCGTGCCCGCCTCGACGGACGGCCGTGGGCGCCGCTCAAGATCGCATCGGGTTGCGACCGTCGATGCTCGTTCTGCGCGATCCCGATGTTCCGGGGGGCCTTCGTGTCCCGGCCGCCCGCCGACGTGGTCACGGAGGCACGCTGGTTGGCGGCCCGGGGCGTCAAGGAGCTGTTCCTCGTCTCCGAGAACTCGACCTCCTACGGCAAGGACCTAGGGGACCTGGGACTGCTCGAGAAGCTGCTGCCGGAGCTGACCGCGGTGGACGGGATCGAGAGAGTGCGGGTCAGCTATCTCCAGCCTGCCGAGATCCGGCCCGGGTTGCTCGAGGCGATGGCGCGGACTCCGGGCGTCGTGCCCTACTACGACATCTCCTTCCAGCACGCGTCAGAGCCGTTGCTACGGCGGATGCGACGCTTCGGCTCGCGCGAGGCCTTCCTCGACCTGCTGGCGCGGGTGCGGGCGTCCGCTCCCGAGGCCGGGATCCGGTGCAACGTCATCGTTGGCTTCCCCGGCGAGACGGACCAGGACGTCGAGGAGCTCGAGGCCTTTCTCACCGAGGGCAGGCTCGATGTGGTCGGCGTCTTCGGTTACTCCGACGAGGACGGGACCGAGGCCGAAACCTACGCCGAGAAGCTGCCGTCCGGGGTCATCGCCGAGCGCGTCGACCGCGTCACGCGTCTCGTCGAGGAGCTCATCGCACAGCGCGCGGAGGAGCGGATCGGCGAGGCCGTCGAGGTCCTCGTCGAGGAGGTTGACTCGGAGGACGGGCGGGTCGTTGGACGCACGGCGTTTCAGGGGCCCGACGTCGATGGCGTCACCTACGTGGAGGCTGGCGATGGACGACAGCCAGCAGTGGGCGACCTCGTGCCCGCCGTCGTCGTGGCGACCGAGGGCATCGACCTCGTCGCGGAGTTGCGATGACGGAGCCGCCCTTCTTGCCGCACGGTGAGGGTCCCTCGCCCCGCCCCACGGACTGGAACATCCCGAACGCGCTCACGGTGCTCCGCTTCCTGCTCGTGCCGGTCTACGCGGTCCTCCTGCTCCATGACGGCGGTACCGATCCGTGGTGGCGCTTCTGGGCGTGGGTCGTCTTCGCGATCGCCGCGGTGACCGACGGCATCGACGGGCGGCTCGCGCGCCGCAACGGGCAGATCACCACCTTCGGCAAAGTCGCGGACCCGATCGCTGACAAGGCGCTCACCGGGACCGCGTTCATCGGGCTGTCCCTGCTGGGGCAGATCTGGTGGTGGGTGACGATCGTCATCCTGGTGCGCGAGATCGGGATCACGCTGCTCCGCTTCCTCGTCATCCGCCATGGCGTGCTTCCCGCTGGGCGCGGCGGCAAGTTGAAGACGATGCTCCAGACCTTCGCGCTCGGTGGCCTCACGCTGCCCCTCTGGGTCTTCCCGCTTGCGGAGTTCTGGACCTGGGTGGCCCACGGGATCCTCGCGGCGGCCCTCGTCGCGACCGTCGTCTCGGGAGTCGACTACGTCTTCCAGGCCTTGAGCCTGCGGGAGAACAGTGAGCGGACTCGCGTGCGGCGCGCGGCCAGGGCGACCAGGCGCCCTGATGGTCTGCCCTGATGGTCTGCCCTGATGGTCTGCCCTGATGGTCTGTCCTGAGAGCGCCGTGACCGACGACCGGAGCGTCTCCGAGCGCATCGTCACGCATCTCACGGAGGTGGGTGAGACGGTCGCCTGCGCCGAGTCCCTGACGGCCGGACTCGTGTCCGCCGCCATCGCGGACACCCCGGGCGCCTCGGTCGTCCTCCGCGGTGCCATCGTGGCGTATGCCGCTGACGTCAAGGTTGCGCTCCTCGGTGTCCCTGCGTCAGTCGTGGCCGAGGCGGGGACCGTCGACCCGCGCGTCGCGCGCGCCATGGCCGAGGGAGCGAGGCTGCGGCTCGGCGCCGCCTGGGGCATCTCGACGACGGGTGTGGCGGGGCCGGGGCCTGCCGAGGGGAAGCCGGAGGGCACCGTCCACCTCGCCGTTGCGGGACCGAGGGGAACAGTAACGAGGGCGTTGCGGTTGAAGGGGACGCGCGACGACGTGCGGAGAGCGGCCGCGGCGGCCGCGCTTGAGCTCGCCCTGGACGTCATGACGGACCCCGCCGCGCGGGGCGAGAGCCCTGTGCCGCGCGACTCGGCTCGCGACGCGGACGGCCAAACCCCTGCGCCGTCCTGACGGGCAGGCGGTACGGTAGGAGCAGCGGCACCTGCTTCCCGCACTTGACCAATGGACCCGACGACCGAAACGACGACGGATACGACCACTGGAGGAGGACGGCATGACCCTGTTGCGACGTGAGCTCGGAGACGTCCTCCGAGAGCGCCGGCGCGCACAGGGGCGCACGCTGCGTGAGGTCTCGGCCACCGCCTCCGTCTCGTTGGGCTACCTCAGTGAGGTGGAGCGGGGAGAGAAGGAGGCCTCCTCCGAGTTGCTCGCCTCGATCTGCGGCGCCCTCGAACTGCCGCTTTCCCAGGTCCTCATCGATGTCTCGAGCCGCATGGCCGAGTCCGAGGGCCTCGCCCCCACCGTGGCGCTGCCCGTCCCCTCGGACGACGTCGTCGCCGCTTCTGCTGCCTGAGCTCTCCCCGGCGCCGGTTGAGGTAAACGCGCCGGCGAACCTCCGGCGCGTCTACCTCAAACCGTGACGGGCGGACCGTCAGTTGGCGACGAGGCGGAACGCGAACGCAGCCTCACCCTGACCGGTCACCGTGGATGAGATGCCGATGGCGCGCATCGCTTCGAGCGCCGCGCGGGCCTCGCCGTCGGCCTCCTCGAGGTAGAGCTTCTCGAGCCGGTCCAGGTTGACGTAGACCGCGTAGTCGGCTTCGGCCGCGTCGCCGAGGGCGGCCTTGAAGCCGTCCGTGTCACCGAGGTTCCCGCCCGACTTGAGCCGGTCGACGTAGTCCGGGGTGGTGGCGACGTAGAGCCGGTCCCCGTCGACGCTCTTCGTCAGAATGCCGGCCGCGCCGCTCGCGTCCTCGATCGTGGAAACGACCTCCTGCGCGCGCTGGGCGTCGCTCGTCACGACCTTGGCGCCGATGGCGGGGACATCGCTGCCGAACTCCTGGTCCGGCAGAGCGAGCGTGAAGGAGCTGCCGAGGAGCACCTTGAGGTCGTCAGGCAGGGCGAGGCCGAGCTCGTCCTCGATCTCGCCGAGAGGGTCGTCCATGCCGCCCGACGAAGCCACGTCATTGATCTGCTTCTTCAGCTGGGGCCAAGCCTGGTCCAGCAGCTGCTCCCCGCCGGAGACGTGCACCGCGGCGAGCGTGTCGTCGGGAAGGGCGGCCAGGTCGGAGAGGTCGCCGTCCACGGGCTGGATCGACTGGGCGGCACCGCTGAACCCGCGGGCGATCCCGGCGATCTCGGCGTAGCCGGGATCGAATCGCAGCGCCGCGGCCACCCGCCCCTGGAGGTCCTGCGGTGCATCCGACGCCCGTACACCGAAGAGCAGAGCCGAGGACAGCTCCTTGGCGATTGGCCCGACGTTCCACCACGTGGTGGCGACACCCTGCTCACCGAGAGCAGCCATGTCGCCGCTGAACGTCGCGTTCTGCGACAGCGTGCCCTTCTCGATCGCCGCGAGCGTGGCGTCGCCCTGCCCGTGCCTGGTGAGAAGGACGTAGCCGTCCTTGGCCAGGAGGTCGACCTGGTCTCCTCCCTCGCCGCAGTCTGCGAGGCGGCCGAGCGTCGACATGGCCTGGTCCTGGTCCTTGACCTGCAGGGCGGCGACGACGTTCGGGTCATCAGCCGTGCCGCCGGGGCGCAACCCCAGGCCGACGCGGTCACCGAGCCACGGGTCGATGTCACGGGCGAAGTCAAAGTTCTTCACGCAGTCGTCGTCCGACTTGGCGACGGCGAGGTCCCAGAGCTTCTTGCGGGTGTCGCCCGACTCGAGGTCCTTGATCTCGGGGATCTTGCCGAGGAAGCGCACCGCCGCGAGCTTTTGTCCGGCAGATGGGTCGATGTCCACCTGGACGTAGCCGAAGGTGTCGCCCGGCAGGACATCGGATGGACGCGGGCCGCTGCCGCTCAACTGTTGGATGGCGACCGCACCTCCGACACCGAGCACGAGGACGGTGGCCACGCCGCCGACGAGAAGCGCCCGGCTCGTCCTGCGGCGCGGTGGTGAAGCAGGGGCGGGATCGCCTTCACCCGAGGATGGGTCCGTGAGCCCGACCGGTTCGCTAGCCCCGGGAAAGGTGTACGACGTCGGACCAGCGTGGGCCGGCTGGGACGGATTGTTCACGGGCACTGGGCCGTCGGTCGGCTGGTTCATGTGATTCCCCTGGTTGGATCGAGCCCGCCGTCGCGCGGGACGAGGACGACCATACCGGTCTCCTCGCCAGCTCCTCAGCGGGTTTGGCAACGGTCAGACGACGATTCGCGCCATGGCGGTTCCCGGGTTCGGTGGCAGACTCGGCTCGTGCGGATGAGCCACTTCTGGACCTTGATGAACGACGAGTTCGGCGAGGCCTACGCCGGGTCGCTGGCCCGGGACCACGTGCTGGGTGCGCTCGGTGGCCGCACCGTCCTCGAGGCACTCGAGCAGGGCGAGCCGCCCCGAGCCGTCTGGGAGGCCCTCTGCGACGACATGGACATCCCGCCCGAGCGTCGCCTGGGCCGGAGCGCCCGGGTGGCGCGAGGCGCCCAAGGAGGCCAGCCGGAAGGCAGGCCATGACGGGAACGAGCCCAACGGCATACGGCATCGAGCTGCTCCGCGGAGACATCACGACCGACGCCGAGGCGGATGCGATCGTCAACGCGGCCAACACGTCGCTGCTCGGCGGCGGTGGGGTGGACGGGGCGATCCACCGGGCGGCTGGTCCGGAGCTGCTGGCCGAGTGCCGCACACTCGGCGGCTGCGAGACCGGCGACGCGAGGATCACCGGGGCGGGGCGGCTGCCGGCGCGCCACGTCATCCATGCCGTGGGACCGGTCTGGCGCGGCGGCAGTGCCGGAGAAGCCGCGTTGCTGGCGTCGTGCTATCGACGGAGCATCGAGCTCGCTGCGGATGCGGGCTGCGCCGTTGTGGCCTTCCCGGCGATCTCGTGCGGGATCTACGGCTACCCGGTGGAGCGGGCCGCAGGGGTCGCCATCACCGCGGTGGTCGAGGCGATGGCGGAGTTCGGCGTGGTCGAGCGGTCGCGCTTCTGGCTCTTCGGCGAGCAGACGTATGCCGCTTTCGACCGAGCGCTCGAGGGCGTCGTCCGTGGGGAGTGACCGATTATTGACGGCGGTGTCGGCGTGTCGTCGTTGACCTCCACCGCGTCGAACACGTGTTCGGTAGTGTGATCCACAGGTGGAGCGCCATGCTCGACGTCGTCCACAGGCCGTCTCGTGGAACACCCCGATGTCGGTGCCCTCACCTAACGTCTGACCCGACAGCGAGACCGGACGAGCCGTCGCTGGGGGTCGAAGGTAGACGACCGCAGCGCAGACGGCAGATAGGTGACCGAGATGGCATCGGCGCAGGACAAGGACAAAGCCCTCTCCACGGTGATGGGGCAGATCGAGAAGAACTTCGGCAAGGGCGCCGTCATGCGCCTGGGCGACGACATCCGCCCACCCATCGAGGTCATCCCGACGGGGTCGATCGCCCTCGACGTCGCCCTCGGGATCGGCGGTCTGCCGCGCGGGCGGATCGTGGAGATCTACGGACCCGAATCTTCGGGAAAGACGACTGTGGCGCTCCATGCCGTGGCCAACGCGCAGAAGGGCGGGGGCATCGCGGCCTTCATCGATGCCGAGCACGCGCTCGACCCGGAGTACGCGAAGAAGCTCGGCGTCGACACCGATGCCCTGCTCGTGTCGCAGCCGGACACGGGGGAGCAGGCGCTCGAGATCGCCGACATGCTGATCCGCTCCGGTGCGCTCGACGTCATCGTCATCGACTCCGTCGCCGCGCTCGTGCCCCGCGCCGAGATCGAGGGCGAGATGGGCGACAGCCACGTCGGCCTCCAGGCCCGCCTCATGAGCCAGGCATTGCGGAAGCTGACCGGTGCGTTGAATACGACTGGTACGACAGCGATCTTCATCAACCAGCTCCGCGAGAAGATCGGCGTCATGTTTGGTTGCATGAGCTACAGCACTCGAGTCACGCTCGCCGATGGCTCCACGGAGAAGATCGGCAAGATCGTCAATCAGAAGCTGCCGGTCGAGGTCCGCACCTACGACCCAGAGACCAACGAGATCGTGAACCGTCCGGTGACCGGATGGTTCGACAACGGCGTCACGGAGAAGTTCCTCCAGTTCACCGTCGCGAAGTCCGGCGGTAACGGCAAGTCGCAGTTCGCCGCGACCGAGAACCACCTGGTTCGCACGCCCGGTGGCTGGTGCGAGGCAGGCGAGATCATTGCCGGCGACCGGGTCATGGTCAACGAGACGGCTCGCCTGAGCGAGCAGCAGTGGCAGGTCGTGCTCGGTGGTCTCATGGGCGACGGCCACCTCGCGCCGAACACCCGTGGGCGCAGTGGGGTTCGTTACCGAATGGGTCATGGGGAGAAGCAGGTGGCCTATCTCGACTGGAAGGCGGCCCTCCTCGGCAACATCGGCCAGACCCGGTCGGTGCGGCCGAACGGGGCGGTGCATGTCGACCTGACACCACTGCCGGAGCTCGGCGAGCTGCGAGAGGTCATGTACTGGGGTGACGGCAAGAAGCACCTGACCGACGATGTCATCAAGCAGCTGACGCCCCTCGCGCTCGCGATCTGGTACATGGACGACGGGGCCTTCGCACTGCGGTCAAAGGGGCTGCAGGCACGGACCGCTGGTGGCAGCGGCCGCATCGAAATCTGCGTCGAGGCAATGAGCGAGCGCAGCCGGGAGCGACTGGTCGACTTCTTGAGGGACACGCACGGTGTGGAGTGCCGGGTGTCGCTGCGCGGCGCCCGCCAGAAGGCCGTGCTCCAGCTGACGACGGCGGGGACGGCTCGCTTCCAGGAGATCGTCGCGCCCTACATCCACCCGTCGATGGACTACAAGCTGCTCCCGCGCTTCCGCGGGCGGTTCACCGTGAAGCCGGAGTTCGTCGAGCCGAGCCAGGTACTCGTCCCGGCGCGCGTCCTCGACGTCCACGTCAAGCCAAAGACGCGGTCCATGCACCGCTTCGACATCGAGGTCGCAGGAACGCACAACTACTTCGTCGACGGGGTCATGGTGCACAACAGCCCCGAGACGACCACGGGTGGCAAGGCTCTGAAGTTCTATGCGTCGGTGCGGCTCGACGTGCGTCGCATCGAGACGCTGAAGGACGGCACCGATCCGGTCGGTAACCGGACGCGTGTCAAGGTCGTCAAGAACAAGGTGTCGCCGCCGTTCAAGCAGGCGGAGTTCGACATCCTCTACGGGCAGGGCATCTCCCGTGAGGGCGGCCTCATCGACATGGGCGTCGAGCACGGCTTCATCCGCAAGGCCGGTGCCTGGTACACCTACGAGGGCGACCAGCTCGGTCAGGGCAAGGAGAATGCGCGGAACTTCCTGCAGGACAACCCCGACCTCGCCGACGAGATCGAGAAGAAGGTCAAGGAGAAGCTCGGCGTCGGACCCAAGGTGGACAAGCCCGCCGACGTCTCGGACGTGCCCGTCGAGTTCTGAGCCTGAGCCCTCGTGTCGGCCGAGACCCACGACGACAAGCTGGCCCGCGCCGCGGCCGCCCTCGCGAAAGCAGAGGGTCTGGCCGCGGCGGCGGCACCAGGTCGAGGGCGTCGTTCGTGGACGCCCCCACCCGAGGACCCCGAGCAGACCAGCTCAGAAGCCGACCCGGAGTCGGTCGCCCGCGCCATCGTGCTGCGCCAGCTGTCGATGGCCCCACGCAGCCGGGCGCAGCTCGAGCGCAAGCTGAGCCAGCGCGGCTGTGATCCGGAGGTGGCCGCCCGGGTCCTCGACCGGATGACCGAAGTCGGATTGGTCGACGACGAGGCCTACGCCGAGATGCTCGTCCGCTCGAAGCAGGGCACGAAGGGTCTCGCTCGCAAAGGTCTGGCCCATGAGCTGCGCAAGCAGGGGATCGACCAGGAGACCGCCGAGGAGGCGCTCGGCCAGGTCGGCATCGACGACGAGCGCGCCAAGGCCGAGGAACTCGTGGCCAAGAAGCTCCGGACGATGACCGGTCTGGCGCCCGACGTCCAGGCCCGTCGCCTCGCGGGCATGCTGGCGCGCAAGGGCTACTCGGGCGAGGTCGCCTGGCCGGTCATCCGCGACGCCGTCAACGACGCTCCCGAGCACCAGCGCGACTGAGCGGTTCGTGGGGGAGCAGGCCCAGCGGCATACGGCATGGTCTTTTTGGGCATGAGAAAGGGGGCGAGGACCATGTGGTCCCCGCCCCCTTCGGGAGGTCGGTGTCGCTCAGGCCTGGGACGGGACCACGGCGATCGCCGACACGTCGAACTCGAGCTTGACCTTCTCGCTCACGAGGACGCCACCGGTCTCGAGAGCCGCGTTGAACGTCAGGCCCCAGTCGGTGCGGTCGATGGTGGTCTCACCCTCGAAGCCGATGCGGATGTTGCCGAACGGGTCCTTCGCGGAGCCGGTCTCGTCGAACGGGATGGTGATCGACTTGGTGACCGCGTTGATGGTCAGGTCACCGGTGATGGCCCACTCGGAGCCGTCGCGCTCGACGTTGGTCGAGACGAAGGTGATCTCCGGGTAGTTCTCGATGTCGAAGAAGTCGGGGGTCTTGAGGTGGCCGTCGCGCTGCTCGTTGTGCGTCGTGACGCTGGCGGCCTTGATGACGACCTTGACGGAGGAGTTGGCCGGCGTCTGCGTGTCGACGTGGGCGGTGCCCTCGAACTCCTCGAAGTTGCCGCGGACCTTCGTCACCATGGCGTGACGGGCCGAGAAGCCGATGCGCGTGTGGCTCGGGTCGAGCGTGTAGTCGCCGGCGATGTCGTTGATGGCGACGGAAGCGGCCTCAACGGTCTGGGTGGCCTCGGCCTTGCGGTTGAACAGTCCCATGATCAGTCCTTAGTGGGTTGGTGGTTGAACCTTCAATGACAACTATGCAGGACTTTCGTTGAACTGTCAAATATTGCGCGGGACAGACGACTGGGCGCCGTGTCGACCCAGTTCCTGACGTCCGACGGCTGAGCCCGAACCACGTACCCTTGTCCATGCCATGACGATGCGGAAGACCATGCCCAGGACCTACGACGTGCGCACGCACGGCTGCCAGATGAACGTCCACGACAGCGAGCGGCTCGCCGGCCTGCTCGAGACGGCCGGCTACGTCGACCTCGCCAGCCTGCCGCGGGACGCGCGGCCCGAGGTCGCCGACGTCGTCGTCTTCAACACCTGCGCCGTGCGCGAGAACGCCGACAACAAGCTCTACGGCAACCTCGGCCAGCTGCGCCAGGCCAAGCTGAGGAACCCCGAGATGCAGATCGCCGTCGGCGGCTGCATGGCGCAGAAGGACCGCGGCACCATCGTCGAGCGCGCCCCGTGGGTCGATGTCGTCTTCGGCACGCACAACATCGGCTCCCTGCCGGCCCTGCTCGACCGCGCGGCGCACAACAAGCGCGCCGAGGTCGAGATCCTCGAGAGCCTCGAGATCTTCCCGTCGACCTTGCCGACGCGTCGCGACTCCGCCTACAGCGGGTGGGTCTCGATCTCCGTCGGCTGCAACAACACGTGCACGTTCTGCATCGTGCCGAGCCTCCGGGGCAAGGAGCAGGACCGCCGCCCGGGCGAGATCCTCGCCGAGATCGAGGCCCTCGTCGCGCAGGGCGTCGTCGAGGTCACCCTGCTCGGGCAGAACGTCAACACCTACGGGGTCGAGTTCGGTGACCGGCTCGCCTTCGGCAAGCTGCTGCGCGCCTGCGGCGAGATCGATGGGCTCGAGCGGGTCCGGTTCACGAGCCCCCACCCGGCGGCCTTCACCGACGACGTCATCCTCGCGATGGCCGAGACGCCGAACGTCATGCCGAGCCTGCACATGCCGCTCCAGTCCGGCTCCGACAGGGTGCTCAAGGAGATGCGCCGCTCCTACCGCAGCGCGAAGTTCCTCGGCATCATCGACACCGTCCGCGGGCACATCCCGGAGGCGGCGATCACGACCGACATCATCGTCGGCTTCCCCGGCGAGACCGAGGAGGACTTCCAGGGCACGCTCGACGTCGTGCGCGAGGCCCGCTTCTCGAGCGCCTTCACCTTCCAGTACTCGATCCGGCCGGGCACTCCGGCGGCGACGATGGCGCGCCAGGTGCCCAAGGCGGTCGTGCAGGAGCGGTTCGACCGGCTCATCGCCCTCCAGGAGGAGGTCAGCTGGGCCGAGAACCGGCGCCTCGAGGGCCGAGACGTCGAGGTGCTCGTCGCGCCTGTCCGAGGGCCGCAAGGACGCCGCGACCAACCGCCTGTCCGGGCGGGCCCGCGACAACCGCCTCGTCCACTTCGCCGTGCCCGAGGGAGCCGAGGTCCCGCGCCCCGGCGATCTCGTCACCGTCGGTGTGACCTATGGTGCGCCGCACCACCTCGTCGCCGACGCCGGCTCTCACCGGTGGTCCCGTATGCCGTGCGTCGGACGCGCGGCGGGGACGCTTGGGCGGCGCTGCAGGACGGACCCCGCGAGCAGTGGCAAGCCCACGGTGAGCCTCGGCATGCCGACGGTGGGACGACCGGCGACGGTTCCCTCGGCTCCCGCTTGCGCCACCCCATGAGCGAGCAGGACGGCCACACTTCGATCGCAGTCTGACAGATTCTGGGTCGTCGCTGGGCTGGCTTCCCATCGAAAGGCGGGTTGGGAGCCGGCCCGGTCGCGTGCTTGATGCAGCGCATGGCTGTTCGACCCATTGTCATCACCGGCGAGCCCGTCCTGCACCGCGCCGCCGCGCTCGTGACCGACTTCGACGACGGCCTGCGCACCCTCGTCCAGGACATGTACGAGACGAATGTGCCGCCAACGGCGTCGGCCTCGCCGCCCCGCAGATCGGGGTCGGTCTGCGGGTCTTCATCTGGAAGATGGAGAACGAGGACGGCGTTCCCGACCAGGGACACGTGATCAACCCGACGCTGACCACCTCCCGGATCCCGCAGGAGCGCCCGGACCCTCGACGAGGAGACCGAGGGCTGCCTCTCGGTGCCCGGCGAGTCCTTCCCCCTCAAGCGGGCCGCGACCGGCACACGTCGTCGGGTTCGACGTCGACGGCAGCGGATCGAGTTCGACGCGACGGGCTGGTTCGCGCGCTGCATGCAGCACGAGTACGACCACCTCAACGGCACGCTCTACGTCGACCGCCTGGACGATCGTCAGTCCAAGAAGGCCCGCAAGGCCGTGAAGCGCAACGGCTGGGGCAAGCCCGGGGGCACGTGGATGCCCGGCGTCGACCCTGACCCGTTCGGCCACGAGCGAGGACGCCGTTCCGCGACCGCGAGCACGCCCACAGCGAGGGCATGTGACGGCCCTCCGCGCCGACCTGCCGATCATCGCCGTCGTCGGAGCCACTGCGACCGGCAAGTCGCGGACTGGCCCTCGACCTCGCTGAGCGCCTCGACGGCGAGATCATCAACGCGGATGCGATGCAGCTCTACCGGGGCATGGACATCGGCACCGCCAAGTTGACCCCGGAGCGAGCGGCGCGGCATCCCGCACCACCAGCTCGATGTGCTCGAGGTCACCGAGGAGGCGAGTGTCGCGGCCTACCAGGAGGCCGCCCGCGCGGACATCCGGGCCATCAGGGAGCGCGATCGGGTGCCCATCCTCGTCGGCGGATCCGGTCTCTACGTCCGGGCGGTGCTCGACCGGCTCGAGATCCCGCCGACGGACCCCACCGTGCGCGCCAACCTCGAGGCGCACGCGCTCGAGGTCGGGTCCCGACTCCATGTATCGCCTTCTGCTCCAGAGGGACCCGGCAGCTGCGGCGCGGATCCAACCCGGAAACGTCAGGCGGATCGTCCGCGCTCTCGAGGTCATCGAGCTGACCGGTCGACCGTTCAGCGCCTCGATGCCGAGACGCGAGTTCGTGGCCCCGACCGTCATCGTCGGGTTGTCGGCGGACCGGTCGGTCCTGGACGAGCGGACAGATGCCCGGGTCGAACAGATGTGGCGCGCGGGTCTGCGCAGGGAGGTCGAGGGCCTGCTTGCCGACGGGTTGAGGGACGGGTTCACCGCCAGCCGAGCCATCGGCTACGCCCAGGCCATCAGCGTCATCGACGGGCAGCTGACCGAGCATGAGGCCATCGCCGAGACCGCCCAAGCCACCCGACGGTTCGTCCGGCGGCAGGAGAGCTGGTTCCGCGCGGACCCGAGAATTCGTTGGGTCGACGCGACGCGCGGAGTGGACGTGGACGAGGTGCTCGCCCTCGTCGGGTGACAAAGCGTCACACGCCGCACGTCAGTCGCTTGGGAATCGACAACGGGCACCTATGCCGACGTCGAATTCCAGCTTGCCGATGTGGGCGTGGGGCGGGCGATTGCGCGGCTGCCTTTGCTGTAGCGATCATGGGATATGGACGGCGCACTGACGTGCACCGACCCGGACCCTTGGAGCGGTCCTCATGCCTGAACGTCACATCACGGTGCAACGTCGGATGTCTGCGTCCCTGGGCGCACTATGGGCCCTTTTCGCCGACTTTCCGAATCTCGCGAACCACTGGAGGGGCCTCCGGGCGACGAGACCCATCGGCGACCAGACCGGCGGCGTGGGGGCTCGCCGCCGCGTTGACCTGAAGCCGATCGGGAGCATGGATGAAACGGTGACCATCTGGGAGAAGAGGCGCAGGATCGGCACACAGAATCAGCCGAGCGCATGGGTGCCGTTCAAACACGCCGAGTCCATGCTCACGCTCGAGCCCGACGAAGACGGGACGTTGGCCACGTTCGACTACCGATACCTGCCCAGGGGTGGTGCGCTCGGCCGATTGACCGGCCCATTGATCGACAAGATGCTGACCGCAACCTTCGCGGACATGCTGCTCGCTACCGACGAGGCGGCCTTGCGGAGCGGTACCGAGCGATGACCGCAGTCGAACGGGCCCGGCACCAACTCTGAAAGCTGTTCAATCAATGAGACGGGGGTGACAGCAAACGCAAGACTTGATAACGTCTTCAAGTCAACAAGTCTTCAATGGAAGGGTCACCGGTGAGCGTGCCGCTCTACCAGGCGAAAGCCGAGTTCTTCAAGACGCTGGGCCACCCGGCGCGGATCCGCATCCTGGAGCTGCTGTCCGAGCGCGATCATGCCGTGCACGAGCTCCTCGAGCAGATCGAGATCGAGCCGAGCAACCTCTCGCAACAGCTCGCCGTGCTCCGCCGTGCCTCACTCGTGACCTTCACGCGCGGCGGAGGTGAGGTCGTCTACTCCGTCAGCGTTCCCGAGGTTCGAGACCTGCTGCTCGCCGCTCGCGCGATCCTGTCCGGCATCATCATCGTCAGGGGTGAGCTGGAGTCTGAGCTCACCGGGACAGCGACCGGGCCCCTCACGGGAGCGTCGACCTCATGAGCAGCGCGATCGACGCATCTCGCACCACCCGGTGGACGCAGATCGCCTGGCGGCGCGCCGGCCAGCTGTCACCACGGCGATCGGACTGGACGTCGGCGCGACTCGGTCGCGACCTCCCGGCGGGGCTCATGGTGGGCCTCGTTGCCCTGCCCCTTGCGCTCGGCTTCGGCGTCAGCTCCGGAATGGGGGCGACGGCCGGACTCGTGACGGCGATCGTCGCCGGTGCGCTGGCCGCCATCTTCGGTGGTAGCCGCGTGCAGGTGAGCGGCCCGACAGGGGCGATGACCGTCGTGCTCGTGCCGATCATCGCGACCCACGGAGCGAGCGGCGTGCTCGTCGTGGGCATCCTCGCCGGGCTGATCCTCATCGGGCTCGCGTGGTTCGGCGCGGGGCGCTTCATCCGCTACGTCCCCGTCCCGGTGGTCGAGGGCTTCACCCTGGGCATCGCGGCCATCATCGGCCTCCAGCAAGTGCCTGCCGTCCTCGGCCAGCATGCAGAGGGCGAGAAGGTCCTAGGCGTCGCGTTCGACGCGCTCGGCCAGTGGGCGCAGAGCCTCACCTTGGCGCCCGTCGTCATGTCGCTCGGCGTCGCCCTCGGCATCATCCTCCTGGCACGCCTGCGTCCCGGGGTGCCGTGGGCCCTCGTGGTCGTGGTCCTCGCCACCGTCGCGAACCGAGCCCTGGGCCTCCACCTGGGAGACATCGGGACCATCCCGGCGGGCCTGCCTGCGCCGGCGTTCCCGATGGTCGACCTCGCAGCCCTCGACGACCTCATCCTGCCCGCCGTGGCAGTCGCCGCCTTGGCGGCGCTCGAGAGCCTGCTGTCCGCGACCGTGGCCGACGGGATGAGCGTGGGACAGCGGCACGACCCGGACCGGGAGCTCCTGGGTCAGGGCATTGCCAACCTGGCGGCACCGCTCTTCGGCGGCATCCCGGCGACCGCGGCCATCGCCCGGACCGCTGTCAACGTCCGCTCGGGTGCCGCCTCCCGGCTGGCCTCCGTCAGCCACGCGGTCGTCCTGCTCATCGTCGTGCTCGTGGCGGCTCGGTGGGTCGGCATGATTCCGGTCGCGGCGCTGGCAGGTGTGCTCATCGCCACCGCCGTGCAGATGGTCCGCTTCTCGAGCCTCCGGGCCCTGATGCGCTCGACCCGCGGCGACGCCACGGTGCTGGTCGTGACCGCGTTGGCCACGGTGCTCACCGACCTCGTCATGGCCGTGCTCGTGGGTCTGATCGTCGCCGGCTTCTTCGCGCTGCGACAAGCGTCCCGCGCCGCTCGCATCGACCAGGTGCCCTTGGACGAGACCGACCACAGCGACGAGGAGCGAGCGCTGCTCGACGAGCACATCGTCGCCTACCGCATGGACGGTCCGCTGTTCTTCGCCGCGGCCCACGACTTCCTCCTGGAGCTGGCCAACGTCAGCGACGTTCGCGTCGTGGTCCTGCGCATGGCCCGGGTCACCGTCATCGACGCGACCGGGGCGACCGTGCTCGCAGACACGATCTCGCGACTCGAGGACCAAGGCATCACGGTCATGCTCTCGGGTATCCAGCCGCAGCACGAGAAGGTGCTGCGCGAGCTGCGGGTCTACGACGAGCTCGCCCATGAGCGGCACCTGTTCACGACGACACCCGAGGCGATCGCCCATGCCCGGGTGCACGCGGCGCGCATCGCGCACGAGCCAGCCGCGCAGACCCACGCCTGACCAGCCCTCCAGACCAATCGAGTGAACAGCTTTTGTCCCAAAGCTGTTCACTCGATCGTTGGAAGCGGGAACGGTGTGTCAGCGGAAGGAAAGCGGCCCGTGGGAGCGAGCTCAGCGGCATACAGCACAATGACGGTCATGACGCGGTTCACGAAGGGGCACGGCACCGAGAACGACTTCGTCCTCGTGCCGGACCCCGACGGCACGCTCGAGCTGACGCCCGCGCAGGTGCAGCGCTTGGCGGACCGAAGGGCCGGGATCGGTGGGGACGGCGTGATCCGCATCATGCCGACGCGCCACGCCACCGAGGACCTCGTGCGCGCCCAGGCCGGCGAGGCCGAGTGGTTCATGGACTACCGCAACGCCGACGGCTCGTTGGCCGAGATGTGCGGCAACGGCACCCGCGTCTTCGCGTCCTACCTGGTGCGGGAAGGGCTGGCGCAGGGCGAGCGGTTCGCCATCGCGACCCGGGCAGGGGTCAAGCACGTCCGCGTGGTCCCTGAGGGCTTCGCGGTGGACCTGGGTCCGTGGCGCTACGGCGACGAGCAGGGAGCCCGTCGCGACGGCTTCGACATCATGGTGCGGCCGCGGCACGGCAAGCCGGTGCCGGCGCTCACCCTCGATCTCGGGAACCCGCACGCCGTCGTCATGCTGCCCGAGGGCATCGAATTGGAGAACCTCGATCTCACGGCGCCACCGGAGGTCCAGCCCGACCAGCCCGCCGGGATCAACGTCGAGTTCGTCAAGGCGGTCGGCCCCTCGCACATCGCGATGCGCGTCCATGAACGTGGGGTGGGCGAGACCAGGTCCTGTGGCACGGGTGCGGCCGCTGCCGCGCTCGCGACCCGGTTCTGGTCCGGTGAGGAGGACTTCAAGCCCTGGCGGGTCGACGTGCCGGGTGGCACGCTCACCGTCACACCGCTCCCGGGCAACCGGGTGGAGCTCGCTGGGCCGGCGTTGCTGGTCGCCGACGGCGAGTTCGCCTTGTAGACCCGGCGACCGGTTCCCGGCAGGTTCTGTGATCATGAGCCCATGAGCTACGACGTCGCAGCCGTCCGATCGCACTTCCCCGCGTTGCGTGAGGGAGCCGCCCACTTCGATGGTCCGGGCGGTAGCCAGACGCCCGACCTGGTGGCCCAGGCGGTCCACGACACGATGGTGTCCGCCATTGCCAACCGGGGCACGGTGACGCCAGCGGAGCGGCGCGCGGAGCAGATCGTCACCGACTGCCGAGCCGCTCTGGGCGACCTGCTCGCCAGCGACCCCCGGGGAATCATCTTCGGGCGCAGCGCGACGGCCCTGACCTACGACCTGTCGCGCGCTCTGGCGAAGACGTGGCGCCCGGGGGACGAGGTCGTCGTGACGCGGCTCGACCACGACTCCAACATCCGGCCGTGGGTGCAGGCAGCGGCAGCGGTCGGGGCGACGGTGCGCTGGGTCGACTTCGACCCCACGACGAGCGAGCTGTCCGTCGACGCCGTCGCGGCCCAGCTCTCCGACCGGACCCGCCTCGTCGCGACGACCGGCGCCTCCAACCTCATCGGCACGATGCCGCCCGTCGCCGAGATCGCGGAGGTCGTCCACGACGCCGGTGCCCTCTACTGGGTCGACGGTGTCCACGCCACGGCGCACGTGCTCGTCGACCGCCCGGCCCTCGGCGCCGACTTCTGGTCGTGCTCGCCGTACAAGTTCCTCGGACCGCACTGCGGTGTCGTGGCGGCGGATCCCGCGCTCCTCGCGACGCTCGAGATGGACAAGCTGCTGCCGTCCTCCGACGACGTCCCCGAGCGGTTCGAGCTCGGAACGCTGCCCTACGAGCTCATGGCCGGCACCACCGCGGCGGTCGAGTTCCTCGCTGGCCTCGCGACGGCCGACTGGGATGACGAGCGGGCTGACCGGTCCGACCGGCGGGGGCGCCTCGTCCCTAGCCTGCGCGCGCTCGAGGAGCACGAGGACCGGCTCGGCGAGCGACTCGAGACTGCTGTCCGGGCGCTGCCCGGTGTCCGCGTCCACAGCAACGCCGCGGTGCGCACGCCCACGCTGCTGTTCACCGTCGACGGGAAGGATCCCCAAGAGGTGCGGACCGCCTTGGCGGACAAGGGCATCAACGCCCCGGCGAGCAACTTCTACGCCATCGAGTGCTCACGCGCCCTCGGTCTCGGCGACGGCGGCGGAGTGCGGACCGGGCTCGCCCCCTACACCGACGACGAGGACGTCGACCGGCTCATCGAGGCCCTCGAGGCGATCACTGGGTAACGCTGGGTGGCGCTGGCTCGAGTCGTCGACCGCCGGCTCAGGCGCGCCGGACCTCGAGGATCCGGAAGGCCTTCGACGACGAGACACGCGTGCAGACCAGTCCCCAGTCCTGCGCGTTGATCCATTTGTGCAGGGAGTCCGAGCCGAGGTGCTTCTGGACGACGAGGTGTGCGACGCCGTCCTCGGCCAGTCGTGGCAGCCACCGCTCGAGCAGGGCGTGCAGGGCAGCCTTACCGACGTGGATCGGGGGGTTGGACCAGATCGTCGCGAACCGGACGTCGGCCGGCACCTCGTCCGGCTCGCAGAAGGTGACGTTGGTGACTGCTGCCACGTCGGCGTTGTGAGCCGCCAGCTGCAGGGCCCGGCGGTTCACGTCGACGCCCCAGACCTGCGCGCCGGGAGAGCGCAGTGCCAGGGTGATCGCGATCGGACCCCAGCCGCACCCGAGGTCGAGCAGGTGGCCGCTCGGGCTGGGGTCAGGAGCCCCCGAGAGAAGGACCGCCGTGCCAGTGTCCAGCCGACCGGGGGAGTAGACGCCGCGGGCGGTCGTCAGGGTGAGGTCCCGACCGTCCAGCCGGACCCGGATCTGCTGGCGCTCCTCGGGTGAGGCCGGCTCGGCGCTGAAGTAGTGATCTGGGCGCTCGCTCATCACCGGCAACCGTACTTCGCCGGGCACGGGCACAAATGTGTCGCCGCCGTCGTTGAGGAAATGGGACCCTATGAGGAACATGACACGAAGCCACAGCACCAAGCCATCCACAGCGCGAAGACCTGTTCGCGACCCAAGCCGAAGCGCTCGCCGACGAGGGGCTGGAAGCCGACTCAGCGGCGTACGGCCGTCTCTATGACGGGGACCAGCTCGACCGGGAGGAGCGCGCCGCACTACGGCGCGTCGCAGGACTGTCCACCGAGCTCGAGGACATCACCGAGGTCGAGTACCGCCAGCTCCGCCTCGAGCGGGTTGTCCTGGCCGGCGTCTGGACCGAGGGCACGGCCGAGGACGCGGAGAACTCACTCCGCGAGCTCGCCGCCCTGGCCGAGACTGCCGGGTCCACGGTCCTGGCCGGCGTCATCCAGCGCCGCCAGCGTCCGGACCCCGCGACCTACCTCGGCAAGGGCAAGGCGATCGAGCTGCGCGACATCGTCATCGCGGAGGGTGCTGACACCGTCATCGCCGACGGCGAGCTCGCCCCCAGCCAGCGCCGCGCCCTCGAGGACGTCGTCAAGATCAAGGTCATCGACCGGACGGCCCTGATCCTCGACATCTTCGCCCAGCACGCCAAGAGTCGCGAGGGCAAGGCCCAGGTCGAGCTCGCCCAGCTCCAGTACCTCCTCCCGCGCCTGCGTGGCTGGGGTGAGTCGATGTCCCGACAGGCCGGTGGCCGCGTCGCCGGTGGTGAGGGCATCGGCTCGCGAGGCCCCGGTGAGACGAAGATCGAGCTCGACCGCCGCCGCATCAACACGAAGATCGCCAAGCTGCGTCGCGACATCAAGGGCATGAAGACGACGCGCGACACGAAGCGCCAGGGCCGCCGCGAGGGCGGCATCCCGAGCGTCGCGATCGCCGGCTACACCAACGCCGGCAAGAGCTCGCTGCTCAACCGCCTCACCGGCGCGGGCGTGCTCGTGCAGAACCAGCTCTTCGCCACCCTCGACCCGACAGTCCGCCGCGCCGAGACCGCAGGACGGGCGGGTCTACACGCTCGTCGACACCGTCGGTTTCGTGCGCAGCCTGCCGCACCAGCTCGTCGAGGCCTTCCGCTCGACGCTCGAGGAGGTCGGCGACGCGGACCTGCTCCTCCACGTCGTCGACGGCTCGCACCCCGATCCCGAGGGCCAGATCTCCGCGGTTCGTGAGGTGCTCGCCGACGTCGGTGGCGACGACATCAAGGAGATCATCGTCATCAACAAGGCGGACATCGCCGATCCCGGCGGTCCTCACCCGGTTGCGCCGCCACGAGAAGCACTCGATCGCCGTGTCCGCCCGCACCGGCGAAGGCATCGCCGAGCTGCGCGAGCTGATCGCACGCGAGCTGCCGAAGCCGGACATCGAGGTCGAGGCCCTCGTGCCCTACGACCGTGGCGACCTGCTCTCCAAGATCCACGAGGAGGGCGAGATCCTCGAGAGCGAGCACGTCGAGGACGGCACGCGGGTGCGCGCCCGGGTGACGCCGTCCGTCGAGGCGGACCTGTCTGACTTCGTCGTCGCCTGAGCCACCCACCAAGGGGTCGTATGCCGCTGAGCCGGCTCAGCGGCATACCAGCACGTGGGGTGCCTCCCGCACTTTGACCCTGGCGGGCCCCTCACTGTCGTTGTCGGTCCCGTCGGAGAGGATGCACGGATGGCCTTGGACATGACCCCGCCCATCGGTCGTCGACGCACCGACCACGTGGATCGACACCCCGCGCCTCGGGCTGAGGCGGCCGGTCGAGGAGGACCTGGCGGACTACGTGCGGCTGCACACCGACCCGCGGACCTACGTGCACAAGCCAGCCGCCATGGCGACGGTGCAGGAGTGCGGGGAGCATTTCGCCGCATCCCTCGAGCGATGGCGGGCCGAAGGGATCGACTACGCCCCGGCCGTGGAGCTGGCCACCGGGGAGATCGTCGGATGGGCCGGGTTGCGCGTGATCCGCGACCGCGGCGAACCGCACCTCAACCTGTACTACCGGCTGGAGTTCACGGCGCTGGGACGAGGATTGGGGCGAGAGCTCGCGCGCGGGGTGGTGAACTGGGCCGCCGAGCACCGGCCCGACCTACCGGTCCGCGCGGCGGTCGCCCCGGTCAACGGCGCGTCGCTCGCAACCGCCCTCGCTGCGGGTCTCGTCGAGGTGGGCCGAGAAGTCCACCCGCACTTCCCCGAGGACGAGCCGGACATCATCCTCAGACTGCCGGAAGTCGGGGTGGTCGACCTCGACCGCACTGAGGTGGACGAGTTCGTCGACCTGTGGCGTCCGGGTCAACGACGCTGGGGGAGCGGTGGGCTTCCTCCCCGGGGCGCCCGTCGCGCGGGTCCGCGCAGCGTTCGAGAAGCATGTCGAGCTCGTGCGTGCGGGGAAGTCGCTGCTCATCGGACTGCGCGAGCCCGACGGCACGCTGCGCGGCTTCGGCTACTGGGAGTACACGCGAGAGCCGGGCTTCGCCCACGTCGCCTGGCTCAAGCGGCTCATGATCGACCCAACAGCCCAGCGTCGGAACTGGGGCGCCCTGCTGCTCGCCGGAATGGTCGGGATCGCTCGGCGGGCCCTGCCCGACGTCACCCTCCTGCTCCTCGACTATCGCAGCGGCCTCGGGCTCGGTGACTTCTACGAGCGGGCCGGGTGGGTCGAGGTCGGTCGGATCCCCGGCGCCATCTGGCTCGAGGGCGACGAGTACCGCGACGACGTCTTCATGGCGCGCCGGATCGATGGCGCGCCCCTCGTCACGGACGGCCGCACGTGACGGGGCCGCATTGGCCGAGGCCGGTCAGCTCAGGCCGGTGATGTTGCCGTCCGCGTCCACGTCGATCCGCTGGGCGTTGGGGGCGGCGGACAGGCCGGGCATGGTCCGCATCTCGCCGCAGATGGCGTAGACGTAGCCGGCGCCGACCGCCGCCCGCACCTCACGCACCGGCATTCGCCAGCCTCGGGGGGCACCCTTGAGCGTGGGGTCCGAGGAGATCGACAGGTGTGTCTTGGCGATGACGACCGGAAGGCCTCCGAAGCCGAGGCGCTCGTAGTCCCGCAAGGCCCTCGCTGCTGCCGGGCTCACGTCGATGCCGTCCGCCCCGTAGATCTGCATCGCGATGGCCTCGATCTTCTGCTCCAGCGGCAGGTCGAGCGGATAGAGGAACTCGAAGCTCGTGTGCTCCCGGGCCGCCTCCATGACGACCTCGGCCAGCTCGATGGCACCCGCGCCGCCCTCGGCCACGTGTCTGGTCACGGCGCTGCGCACCCCGATGCCGTTGCAGTAGCGCCGGATCACGTCGTGCTCGGAGTCGTGGTCCTGTGGGAAGGCGTTGATCGCGACGACCGGCTGCACGCCGAACCGGCGCACGATCTCGATGTGCTTGCGCAGGTTGGGCAGCCCGGCCTGGACGTCAGTCGGGTTCTCGTCCAGCAGGCCGGGAGGCAGCGGCTTGCCCGGCCGGATGATGTAGTTGCCCGAGTGCGACTTGAGCGCGCGCACGGTGACGACGATGACCGCGACATCGGGCTTGAGCCCGCTCACGCGGCACTTGACGTTGAAGAACCGCTCAGCGCCCATGTCGGCGCCGAACCCGGCCTCGGTGATGGCGTAGTCGCTGCCCTGGATGGCGATGAGATCGGCGGTGACCGATGAGGTGCCGGTCGCGATGTTGCCGAACGGGCCGCAGTGGATGATGGCGGGACCGCCCTCGAGGGTCTGCAGCAGGTTCGGCTTGATCGCGTCCTTGAGCATCGCGGCCATCGCCCCCGCGGCGCCGAGGTCTTCGGCGGTGACGCTCTTGCCCTCGGTGGTGTAGCCGATGACGATGCGGCCGAGACGCTGCCGCAGGTCGGAGAGCGACTTCGCGAGCGTGAGCAGCACCATGATCTCGCTGGCCGCCGTGATGTCGAAGCCGGTCTCGCGCGGCACACCGTCCTCACGGGCTCCCAGGCCGATGACGACGTTGCGCAACGACCGGTCGTTGACGTCGAGGACCCGGCGCCAGGTGATGTTGCGGACGTCGATGCCGAGGGCGTTGCCCTGGTGCAGATGGTTGTCGACCATCGCGGCGAGCAGGTTGTGCGCCGCGGTGATGGCGTGGAAGTCGCCCGTGAGGTGCATGTTGAGCCGCTCCATGGGGACGACCTGGCTGTACCCGCCGCCGGCGGCGCCGCCCTTGATCCCGAATGTCGGGCCCATCGATGGCTGGCGTAGCGCGACGACCGCCCGTTTCCCGAGGCGCTGGAGACCCTGCGCCAGGCCCACCGACGTGGTCGTCTTGCCCTCACCGAGGGGCGTCGGCGTCACTGCGGTGACGACGACGTACTTTCCAGCCGATGCCGTATGCCGCTGGGCTGGCTCTTCGAGGAACGCGAGGTCGATCTTGGCGACGTCTCGGCCGTAGGGCTCGAGGTGCTCCGGCGAGATGCCGAGCTGGGCGCCGATCTCGTCCATCGGCCGCAGGGTTGCCGCGGAGGCGATGTCGAGGTCTGAGGGAAACGGCGTGGTGGTCATGCTCCGATCCAACCGCACCTTGGCGGCTCGCGGCGTGTTCTCCACAGTGGCGGAGAGCCGTGCGCGAAGTCCGAGTGGGTCGGAATACCCTGAGCCAATGGCCCCGCGACCGACGCTCGACCAGCTCCTGCATGCAGCCGTCGCCGCGGTTGGCGGGAAAGAGCGCCCGGGACAGGTGGAGATGGCGCGAGCCGTCACCGCCGCGATCGAGCGGGGGGAGCACCTCCTCGTCCAGGCCGGCACCGGGACCGGCAAGTCCCTGGCCTATCTCGTGCCGGCGGTGGCTCATGCCTTCGACATCGGGCGGCCCGCCGTCGTGGCGACGGCCACGCTGGCACTCCAGGCACAGATCATCGACCGCGACATGCCTCGTGTGGCGACCGCACTGGAGCCCCTCCTCGGCAGGCGCCCGACCTATGCCCTCGTCAAGGGGCGCCGCAACTACGTGTGCGTCAACAAGATCGAGGGCGGGTTCCCGGACGAGGATGACGGGTTGCTCTCCGTCGCAGCCGTCGACGCGAGCGCCGGACGGCTCGGACAGGAGGTCGTCCGCCTGCGGGCCTGGGCGTCCGAGACCGAGTCGGGTGACCGGGACGAGCTCGTGCCGGGGGTGCCGGAAAGGGCTTGGCGCCAGGTCTCCGTCTCGGCGCAGGAGTGCCTGGGCAGCAAGTGCCCCTTCGTCGCCGACTGCTTCGTCGAACGGGCCAGGGCAGCGGCCAAGGACGTCGACGTCATCGTGACGAACCACTCGTTCATGGCCATCGACGCGTTCGAGGGGCGCCAGATGCTCCCGGAGCACGACCTGCTCGTCATCGATGAGGCCCATGAGCTCGTCGACCGGGTCACCGCGACGATCACCGATGAGCTCACCGGAGCGATGGTCAAGACCGCGGCGAAGAAGACCGGTCGACTCTCGGAGAACACCCAGCCGCTCGACGAGGCGGGTGACCTGCTCGCGTCGGCCCTCGAGCCGATGGAGGAACGCCGGCTGCTCGGTCTGCCAGACTCGGTGTCCCTCGCGCTGGCGCGCATCCGCGACTCGGCGCGCGTCGTCCAGTCCGATCTCAAGCCGACACCGGGTCAGGACGCCGACGGTGCACAGCAGGTTGCGCGGGCCGCGGTCGAGGAGGTCCACGAGAACGCCGAGCGGATCCTCGAGGAGCGCGAGCTCGACGTCGTCTGGCTCGGCCAGGACCCACGGCGCGGGCCGGTCCTCCATGTGGCGCCCATGAGCGTGGCCATGCTCGTGCGCGACAAGATCTTCAGCGACCGCACCGTCGTCCTGACGTCCGCCACCCTCGAGCTCGGCGGGACCTTCGACGCCGTGGCCGGCACGATCGGGCTGCGAGGCGAGGGCGCGCCGGCCTGGCGTGGGCTGGACGTGGGCAGTCCCTTCGATTATCCGAAGCAGGCCATCGCCTATGTCGCCGCCCACCTCCCGCCGCCAGGGCGGGACGGCGCGAGCGACGAGAGCCAGGACGAGATCGAGCAGCTCGTCCGCGCAGCCGGGGGACGCACTCTCGGGCTCTTCTCGTCCACCCGGGCGGCGCAGACCGCTGCCGAGGTGATGCGGGCGCGCTTGGGTGACGACATCCCCATCCTGTGCCAGGGGGAGGACCAGATCTCCACGCTCGTGCGCCAGTTCGCCCGCGATCCGCGCACGTGCCTCTTCGGCACGCTCACCCTCTGGCAAGGGGTGGACGTGCCGGGCTCGTCCTGCCAGCTCGTCATCATCGACCGCATCCCGTTCCCACGCCCTGACGACCCGCTCGCGTCGGCGCGCTCGCAGGCCATCGCACGGATGGGCGGCAACGGCTTCATGGCTGTCTCGGCCACGCACGCCGCGTTGCGTCTCGCACAGGGCGCGGGTCGTCTCGTGCGCCGGGGCGACGACCGCGGCGTCGTCGCGTTCCTCGACTCGCGGATGATGTCAGCGCGATACGCCGGCTTCCTCCAGCGGTCCCTGCCGCCCTTCTGGCCGACGACCGACAAAGGGATGGTCCTCGCGGCGCTGACGCGGCTGGATGAGACAGCCCCCGCGCCGCTGCCCGTGGAGGAACCGGCTCTGCGCTCGCTGACCGGGGCCCGCACCGATCAGGACGGGACCGAGCACCCGCGCCCGGTCGCACCGCCACCGCCGGTCGCGGAGTCCGCGAGGAGCGGGGTGACGAGCGGGCACGCCTGGACGGACGAGCAGGACGAGGAGCTCCGGGACGCAGCCGAGTCGGGGATGCTCCTGGACGAGCTGGTGGACCACTTCGAGCGTCCCGAGGCGGCCATCGCGGCCAGGGCGGACCAGCTCGGCCTGACCCTGGCCACGGGCCAGCTGTTCGACTGACGGCGCGCCTCCCAACTCCGAGTGGGTCTTGGCCGCCCGCCGAAGGTGATGATCATGGGGCAGATCCGGCTTGCCGGGCCGGCCTGTGCTGCCAGCCCGCCTGCTGGGCACCATCGGAGACCTCTACGGGTCTGGAGCCACTCGACGCGGCTCGAGATGCCGCGGCCATCCCCTGGTGTGAAGTGCGGATCGAGTGACTGTCATCCCACTGACTTACGCTGGGGGAGTCGGAGGCATCCGACCTCCGGGAATGGAGGCGGACCATGAGTCGCATGGTGGGGCTGGTGCTGGGCGGCGTCCTGGTCGTCCTCGGCCTCGTCTGGTTCGGTCAGGGGATGGGCTGGATCGGCGGGAGCGGCATGTCGGGTGTCAGGCTCTGGGCGGTGATCGGCCCCATCCTCGTCGCGGTCGGCGTCGTCCTGGTCGTGCGCGGCCTGCGTCCCGTGCGGGTCGGTCGGCACCGCGACCCCTGAATCGGCCGACCCGGCGACGGGCGATGTCGGAGTGTCTGAACCGCATGGCAGGGTTACCGCCATGACCGAGACGGCCGTTCCCTCCCTCGTCCTCGTGAGCGGACCCGAGGACGTGCTCGTCGAGCGGGCGGTCGCGAGCGTCGTTACGCAGGCCAAGGCGTCGGGCACCGAGGTGATCCGGGTTGAGGCCGCCGGCTATGAGCCCGGTTCGCTCATCCTCCATGCGAGCCCGTCCCTCTTCGGCGGGACGAAGTGCATCGTCGTCAAGGGGCTGCACGAGTCGCCGGACGAGCTCCAGGTCGACCTGCTCTCTCTGTTGGGGGCGCCGCTCGAGCGACGTGTCCCTTGTCGTGACCCACGGCGGCGGGATGAAGGGCAAGAAGGTCCTCGACACCCTCAAGAAGCAGCACGCGAGGCTCATCGAGTGCCCTGCGATCAAGTCCGACCGGGACAAGTCGGACTTCGTCACGAAGGAGTTCGCCCAGGCGCGACGCAGGATCACGAGCGACGGTGTCCGCGCCCTCGTCGAGGCGGTCGGCAAGGACGTGCGCGAGCTTGCAGCGGCGTGCAGCCAACTCATCGCGGACACCGAGGGCACGGTCGATGACGCGATCGTGGACACCTACCACGGCGGCAAGGTGGAAGCGAGCGGCTTCCGTGTCGCTGACGCGGCGATCGCCGGCCAGGCCGGCGAGGCGCTTCGGCTGCTGCGCCATGCCATCGCCAGCGGTCTCGACCCGGTGCCCATCGTGGCGGTGCTCGCCTCCCAGTTGCGCCAGCTGATCAAGGTTGGCTCCGCAGGGCGGGGCAGCTCCGCGCAGGTCGCCAAGAGCCTGAGCCTGGCGCCCTGGCAGGTCGACCGGGCCCGTCGTGCCGTGGCGCACTGGAGCCCCGAGGGGCTTGCGGTCGCCGTGCAGGCCGTGGCGGCGGCCGACTTCGAGGTCAAGGGTGGCGGGCGCGATCCCGTGTACGCGGTGGAGCGGGCGATCCTCACCATCACCCGAGCCCGCGCGGCGCAGTGACCGGCCCCAGCGGCATACGGCCTCGTCTGGTTCGGCCAGTTTGGAGGCGGCGCTGAGCCGCTGGTAACTTTGTGCCTTGCGTGCGCGCTCAGGTCGTGCGCGCATGCATGCAGCAATCCAGAGCAGCTCACGCAAGGGTGCCCCACGCCCGGTCCCGAGCAGCTTTGCCGCCCTCTAACGGCAACCATTCCGACCAAGAAAGTACGTCACGTGGCAAACATCAAGTCGCAGCTCAAGCGCATCAAGACCAACCAGAAGCGCACCGAGCGCAACCGGGCGGTAAAGAGCGAGCTTCGCACGTGGGTCCGCAAGTTCCGCGAGGCTGCCGCCTCCGGTGACAAGGACGCCGCCGCCGACGCCCTGAAGACCGCCTCGAAGAAGCTCGACAAGGCCGTGTCGAAGGGTGTCATCCACAAGAACCAGGCCGCCAACAAGAAGTCGGCCATGGCCAAGAAGGCCGCGTCCCTCTGACGCGACCATCGAACGTTTCACCGAGCCCCTCGCCCGATCGGGCGAGGGGCTCAGTGCGTACCAACTCAGCTGTAGTGGGTGCGCACTGCGGCGATGACGTGCTCATAGCGGTTGAGTGACAGGACGGCGCCCTCCCGGCGCACATATGCCGGGTCGAGCCGGAGCAGGCGGTTGACGCGCACCTCGCTCGAGCGTCCGCGGCGATCCCACGCCCCGGTCCCGATGTCGATCCACTCGCGACCGGCTCGGCGCTCCTGGTCCTCGTCCCGGTCGTGGTCCTGACTCGTCAGCTGCAGCCCGATGAGCTGATTCCCCTCGCGCCCGATGACGAGGACGGGACGGTCCTTGCCGCGGGCGTGGTCCTCCTCGTACGGCACCCAGGCCCAGACGATCTCACCCGGGTCCGGCGCACCGTCGGGATTCGGCGCGTACGTCATGTCGGGCAGCGTCGTCGCGTCTCCCAGATAGGGGGCGTATGCCGCTGGGCTCGCTTCCGACGGATGCCGCCGGGCGGGTGCCCGGCCCCGCTTCGTCGTTGCTCGGGTGAGGCTGCGCAGTGCAGTTTTGATCCGTCCCAGGGTTGCCGACATGGGGCCAACGGTAATGAGTGAGGTCGGCCCCCCGGGCCAGAGCGTTGTTCCGCTTTGAAGAACACATGTCAGGGCACCACCCGGGGGTGCCCTAAGGTAAGCATGTCCTAACTTGACCCCTATGGGCAGGAGCAGCACGTGCACCTTCGCCGATTCCTCAGCGCGTCCGTCGCGGCGCTCGCCGTTCTTGGTGCCGCAGCGTGCGGTGGCAGCGACGGGCCGACCGACACGACCGAGGGGGCGGACCTGGTCATCTACAGCGGCCGCAGCGAGTCCCTCGTCGCCGGTGTGCTGGAGGACCTCGAGCAGCAGACCGGTGTCAAGGTGGGGGTGCGCTACGCGGGCTCGAGCGAGCTCGCGGCGCAGCTGCTCGAGGAAGGAGAGGCCACCAAGGCGGACCTGTTCTTCAGCCAGGACGCCGGTGCGCTCGGCGCGCTGGCGAAGGCCGGCCGGCTCGAGTCGCTCGACCCGGCGGCGTCCGAGCAGGTGATCGACGGCTTCGCAGATCCGGGCGGCCTGTGGGTCGGGACGTCGGCTCGGGCGCGCGTCATCGCGTTCAACCCGCAGCAGGCTCCGGAGGTCGAGCAGATGACCTCCGTCGATGCCGTCCTCGACCCGAAGTACAAGGGCAAGATCGGCTACGCGCCGGCCAACGCGTCCTTCCAGGCCTTCGTCACCGCGCTGCGCGTGGCCAAGGGCGAGGACGGGGCCAAGGAGTGGCTGACGAAGTTCAAGGCGAACGAGCCGCGCAAGTACGACAACAACGTCCTGATCCTCGATGGTGTCGACAAGGGCGAGGTCGCGCTGGGCCTGATCAACCACTACTACTGGTACGAGCGGGTCGCCGAGAAGGGCGCCGACGCGGTCACGGCCCAGATCCACTTCCTCGGCGCCGACGACCCGGGCGCCCTCATCAACGTGGCCGGCATCGGGATCCTCAAGGGCACCGACCAGAAGGCGGCCGCTGAGAAGGCGGTGAACTACCTGTTGTCGGATGAGGCGCAGCAGTACTTCGCCGATGAGACCGCGGAGTACCCCGTCATCGACGGCATCACCTCGAAGCACGACCTGCCGCCGCTCGCCGAGCTGGAGAAGTCGAGCATCGACCTCAACGAGCTCGACTCCCTCGAGACGACCCTGGCCATGCTGAACGAGGTGGGACTGACCTGAGCGAGCTGACGACGACCGAGCGACCGGTGGCCGATCCGGCCACCAGTCCGGTCGACGCTGCTCCCGCTCGAGAGGGCCACGGGCGCCCCCCGTGGTGGCTCGTCGTCCCGGCCGTCGCGGGCGCTGCCCTCGCCGTCCTGCCGCTCGGCTACCTGCTGGTCCGTACCTTCGAGGCGGGGCCGGACCGGATCCTCGAGATCCTCACCCGTCCCGGCACGCTCGCGCTCATCGGCCGCAGCCTGGGCCTGGCCTTCGTCGTCACCGGGCTCTGCCTCGTTATCGGGATCGGTCTGGCCGCGCTCGTGACCCGCACGGCGATGCCGGGTCGTCGAGTCTTTGCCGTGCTGGCGCCGCTGCCGCTGGCGATCCCGAGCTATGTCGCCGCGTTCGCCTGGGTGGCTGCCGTGCCGTGGGCGCGCGGGTTCCTCGGGGCGACCATCGTCCTGACCGCCTGCACCTACCCGTACGTGTACCTGCCGGTCATGGCGGCGATGCGGTCGGTGGACCCCGCGCAGGAGGAGGTCTCCCGGAGCCTGGGACGGTCTGCATGGCGCACCTTCTGGACGGTGACGGCCCGGCAGGTGTGGCCTGCGGCGGCGTCAGGTGGCCTGCTCGTGGCGCTGTACACGCTCAGTGACTTCGGGGCGGTGTCGATCCTGCAGTACGACGTGTTCACCCGGGTCATCCACACCTCCTACACCGCGACCTTCGACCGGACGCCGGCGGCGGTCCTGTCGACGCTGCTGGTGGTCATCACCGTCATCATCGCCGTGGGGGAGCGGTGGGCCCGTCGGCCGGTCGAGCACACCCGGGTCGGTGGCGGGGTCTCGAGGCGGCCGGAGCTGCACCGGCTCGGCTCGCTGGGGCCCGTTGCGTCGGTGGCTGTCGGCGGCGTTCTCGTCGTCGCCCTGGTCTTCCCGGTCGCGTCGCTGCTCTACTGGTTCGCCACCGGCCTGTCCGCCGGCATCGACACCGAGCGGCTGCTCACGAGCACCGGCACGACCCTGTTCCTGGCCGTCCTCGGCGCCGCCGCGACGATGGCCTTCGCCATCCCCATCGGGGTGCTCGTCGCGCGGCACCGCAGCCGATCGAGTGCCGTCATCGAGACCGCGACCTGGGCGGGCCATGCCCTGCCCGGCATCGTGGTCGCGCTCGCCCTGGTCTTCTTCGGGGTCCGGGTCGCCCAACCGATCTACCAGCAGACGCCGCTGCTGCTCATTGCCTATGCCGTCCTGTTCCTGCCTGCGGGCATCGGGGCCGTGCGAGGCGCCGTCGCGATGAGCCCGCCGCGCATCGAGGAGGTCGCGCGGTCCCTCGGCAGCTCACCGCTGGCGGTCCTGCGCCGGGTCACGATCCCGCTCGCCGCACCGGGTATCGCCGCCGGGACCGCCCTGGTCCTGCTGACGATCATGAAGGAGCTGCCCGCGACGCTGCTCCTGCGCCCCACCGGCGCCAACACCTTGGCCACGAGCCTGTGGACCGAGACCGGCGTCGCCGCCTACGCCGCTGCCGCGCCGTATGCGCTCGCCCTCGTACTGCTCGCCGTGCTGCCCACGCTGTGGCTCATGCGGGCGCAGGGACGATTCACCGCAACGGAGGACCTGTGAGTGAAGTAAAGCTCTCGGGCGTGTCGAAGGCCTTCGGCTCCACGACTGCGCTGACCGACGTGGACCTCACCGTGTCCTCGGGTGAACTGACGGCGGTCCTCGGCCCGTCCGGTTGTGGCAAGACCACGCTGCTGCGGATCGTTGCCGGGTTCATCCGTCCCGAACACGGCCGGGTCGAGATCGACGGTCGCGCGGTCGTGGACGAGCTCACCGTGGTCCCGCCCGAGCGGCGAGGCGTGGCCGTCGTGCCGCAGGAGGGCGCGCTCTTCCCGCACCTCGACGTCGCCCGGAACATCGGCTACGGGCTGCCCCGCTCGGGTCAGAGCCGGCGACGCGTCGACGAGATGCTCGAGCTCGTCGGTCTCCGCGGACTCGGCACGCGCCGGCCCGACCAGCTGTCCGGCGGGCAGCAGCAGCGGGTCGCCCTGGCGCGGGCGCTCGCCCCCAGCCCCCGCGTCGTGGTCCTCGACGAGCCGTTCTCCGCCCTCGACGCCGGCCTGCGCGCGCAGGTCCGCGACGAGGTGAGCCAGGTGCTGCGGGCCATCGACGCCACGGCGATCATCGTGACGCACGACCAGGAGGAGGCCCTGTCCATGGCCGACTCGGTCGCCGTGATGGAGGCAGGCCGGCTCGTCATGCACGGAAGCCCGACGGAGGTCTACTACCGACCCACCGACCTCGATGTCGCCCGCTTCGTCGGTGACCTCGTCGAGCTGCCCGGCACCAAGGCCGGCCACACGGTCGACACGGTCCTCGGCCGGCTCCCGATCCACGGCAGCGTGCTGCCCGCCGACGGCCCGGTCGTCGCGGTCGTCCGCCCGGAGCAGATCCGGGTCGACGCCCGGGTCGAGCGCGGAGCGACGGGCGCCCATGTCGATGACGTCAGCTTCTTCGGGCACGACGCCCTGGCCCGGCTGACCGTCCGGTCCGGCGACGTCCCGATCCGGGTCCTGGCGCGGACGGTCGCACCGCTCCAGCGCGGTGACGACGTCGCCATCCGCGTCATCGGCCCCGCCCTCGTCTACCCCACCTGACCGACTCGGGCTGGTGGGTGGGTCACTCGAGCCATTCGGTGACGAACTCCGCGTTGGCGTGGATGTGCACGGCCTCGTAGCCCTCGGGGCCGGTCCGGAAGCGGTGCGGCGTCTGCGCCGGGACGACGAGGACCTGACCACCGCGGCCGATGATGTGGCGCGCGTCCTCGCCGACACCGACGGTGAAGGTCGCCGAGCCGCGGCGGATGATGAACGTTTCCGCGTAGGGATGCCGGTGCAGCCGCGGCCCGACGCCCTCCTTCGTCGTCGACTCGAGGATGATCGAGATGCCGGCGCCGCCGGGAAGCCGCTCGTAGTTCTCGGTCCACTCCTCGCCGTCCTCGCGGCCGTCGGAGCGGGTGATGAGGGTCTCCATGAGCTGCCTCCCGGGTCGGTGCGTCGTCCACTAGACAACCTGTCACGCCTACGTCGACCCGCTCCACCACTTTTCGACGCAACACACCCGCTTGCCGAGTGCTCGACCGTGCTGCAGCAGGCATCACCACGCGGCAAGCGGGTGTGTTGTGGGAGAGCGGGAGGGCACGTGAGGGCAGGCGGGCCGTGGGAGCCAGCCCAGCGGCATACGTGAAAATGCGGTTCGGAAAGCATGGGAGGATTGGCTGATCCCACCGTCCATCCCAGCCCCGACCCCGCGAGGTTCTCCCCACCGTGTCGCCCATGGCCCGCTCCGCGTTGGCGCCCCACGCAACGCCGCCGGACCTGATCCGCAACTTCTGCATCATCGCTCACATCGACCACGGCAAGTCGACCCTCGCCGACCGGATGCTGCAGCTGACCGGCGTCGTCGATGCGCGCCAGATGCGGGCGCAGTACCTCGACCGGATGGACATCGAGCGCGAGCGCGGCATCACGATCAAGAGCCAGGCCGTGCGGATGCCCTGGGAAGCGGGTGGACAGACGTACGCACTCAACATGATCGACACGCCCGGCCACGTCGACTTCACCTATGAGGTGTCACGCAGCCTCGCCGCGTGCGAGGGCGCCGTGCTGCTCGTGGACGCAGCACAGGGGATCGAGGCGCAGACGCTCGCCAACCTCTACCTGGCGATGGAGAACGATCTCACGATCATCCCGGTGCTCAACAAGATCGACCTTCCGGCAGCGCAGCCGGAGAAGTACGCCGAGGAGCTGGCCAAGCTCATCGGCGGCGACCCCGCCGACTGCCTCCGCGTGTCGGGCAAGACCGGTGAGGGGGTCGAGCCGCTGCTCGACCAGATCGTCGACCAGATCCCGCACCCCGTCGGTGACGCGGACGCCCCGGCCCGGGCGATGATCTTCGACTCCGTCTACGACACCTACCGCGGCGTCGTCACCTACGTCCGGGTCGTCGACGGCAACCTCAACCCACGCGAGCGCATCGTGATGATGTCGACCAAGGCCACGCACGAGCTGCTCGAGATCGGCGTCATCAGCCCCGAGCCGATCCCCTCGAAGGGCCTCGGCGTGGGCGAGGTCGGCTATCTCATCACGGGCGTCAAGGACGTGCGTCAGTCCCGCGTCGGTGACACGGTGACCAATGCGAGCAAGCCGGCCGGGGAGTCGCTCGGCGGGTATCGCGACCCCAAGCCGATGGTCTTCTCCGGGCTCTACCCGCTCGACGGGTCCGACTATCCCGACCTGCGCGACGCGCTCGACAAGCTCAAGCTCAACGACGCCGCGCTCGTCTACGAGCCGGAGACGTCGGCCGCGCTCGGCTTCGGCTTCCGGTGTGGCTTCCTCGGCCTGCTCCACCTCGAGATCGTCCGTGAGCGACTCGAGCGGGAGTTCAACCTCGACCTCATCTCGACCCAGCCCAACGTCGTCTACGACGTGACGATGGACGACGGCTCCGAGGTTCACGTCACCAACCCGAGCGAGTACCCCGAAGGCAAGATCGCGTCGGTCAGTGAGCCGATCGTGCGCGCGACGATCCTCGCCCCGAGCGAGTTCGTCGGGGCGATCATGGAGCTCTGCCAGCAGAAACGCGGGCAGCTGCGCGGCATGGACTACCTGTCCGAGGACCGGGTCGAGATGCGCTACACGCTGCCGCTGGCGGAGATCGTCTTCGACTTCTTCGACCAGCTGAAGTCGCGGACGCGTGGGTACGCCTCACTCGACTACGAACCAGACGGCGAGCAGATCGCCGACCTCGTCAAGGTCCAGATCCTGCTGCAGGGCGAGCCCGTCGACGCCTTCTCGGCGATCGTCCACAAGGACAAGGCGTACGCGTACGGCGTCATGATGGCGACCAAGCTCAAAGAGCTCATCCCGCGACAGCAGTTCGAGGTGCCGATCCAGGCCGCGATCGGCTCGCGGATCATCGCCCGCGAAAACATCCGCGCGATCCGCAAGGACGTGCTCGCCAAGTGCTACGGCGGCGACATCAGCCGCAAGCGCAAGCTGCTCGAGAAGCAGAAGGAAGGCAAGAAGCGGATGAAGATGGTCGGGCGCGTCGAGGTCCCCCAGGAGGCCTTCATCGCCGCGCTCTCCAGCGACGCCGGCGACCAGGCGAAAAAGTAGCGGCACTCGCGACAACCGCGCCGTTGCGGGGGGGTGGTGCCGCCCCACGCCGAGCCCCACGAGCGCTCCGTCCCCCCGGCCCTCGCGCCGCGGGTGGAGCGTGTGGTGGGCCACCGGGTGAGGTGAGCCGATCGGTTCGAGGTAATCGGTTCGAGGTTGAAGTCCGCTCCATGGAGCCGTGGAATACCTCGAACCGGGTGGCGGGAGGGGCAGGCTCAGCCGAGGAGCTTGTGGCGCATCCGGTCGGTGTCCGACTGGGTCCAGCCCTGGCTGCTCAGCCAACCGTGGACGCCGCCGTGGCGCGCCTCGAGTGCACGCAGCAGCATCCGCATCGTCTCGGTCGTCGGTGACTGCTGCGCCACCGTCTTGTTCCTCATGTTCTCGGCATAGGCGGGCCTGAGGCGCAGCCGCTCGAGGATCAGCGGGACCTTCTGCGCCGACGCAGCGAAGTCGGCGATGACCACGTCATCCGGCACTCCGACGATCTTCAGGGCGAGCCCGACGATCGTGCCGGTCCGGTCCTTGCCGGCGGCGCAGTGGACGATGGCCGCGCCTTCGCTGCCAGCGATGGCATGCAGCGCGGCGACGACGGAGTCCGGGCGGGTCGACAGATAGGACAGGTAGTGCTCGGACCAGAACTCATCGTGGCTGCGCCCGCGCTTCTCGCGCTGCCCACGCCGCGCTGCAGCCACGGCCTCATCCCGCTCCCACGGCAGGGCGCGCTCCGCCGCCGGGATGCCCGACTCGT
Organism: uncultured Actinomycetota bacterium; assembly: GCA_963826445.1. Classification (GTDB taxonomy): domain Bacteria; phylum Actinomycetota; class Actinomycetes; order Actinomycetales; family Dermatophilaceae; genus Intrasporangium. Next base: position 3,803 of record CAWGXD010000038.1, on the reverse strand, counting down.
AGGTGTCCTCGCGATAGAGGGTGAAGTGGTGGTGGCGCACGGGCGTGGCGCGGAGCGGTCCGTCTCCCTCCTTGGCCACCTCGACGTGGGTCCTCAGGTCGACGACGTCGGTGAGGCGGTACTCCTCGAGCAGCGCTCTGACCGAGCGCGCTGAGAGATCCTGCAGGTTGTCGGACCGCAGCAGGCGGCGGTGGCGGACGACGTCGCCGCCCGCAGTCGGCAGGCCGCCGAGGTCGCGCATGTTGACGACGCCGCTCAGGTCGATCCAGCTTGGTTGGTACACCCTTACGACGATAAGCGATCGGGATTAATCGCTTGCCCCGCCCTCGTGACCACCAGATATCTTGACATCAAGATACTTAAAGGGAGACGAGGCGATGACGACGACTGCGGACGCGAGCCAAGGCGAGAAGCTCACCCACCGAGGGATTCCCGTCGACCCGGACCTGCGGGTCCTCGCTCTCAGCTCGTTCGCGAACCGGTTCGGCGCGGGGGCCGTCCTGACGACCAGCGCGCTCTACTTCACCAGGCAGGTCGGCTTCAGCCCCACCGAGGTGGCCCTCGCCATGTCCGTGGGGGCCCTCGTCGGAATCGTCGTGCAGGTCCCCGCCGGCCATCTCGGTGACACCCGCGGCCCGCGAGAGATGCTCACCCTCTTCATGACCGGTGCGGCGCTGTTCAGCGCCCCGCCCGTGTTCGCCCGGTCTCCGCTGGTGCTCGCCGCCCTGCTCGGTGTCCTCGCGTTCTTCGAGCGGGGCGCCGGCGCAGTCAACCAGGGCGTCATCGCTCAGCTGGCGACAGGTGGCCGGGGTGTGCTCTTCAAGGCGTACCTGCGAGCCGTGACCAACTCCGCCCTCGGTCTCGGCTCAGTCTTCGGCGGTCTGGCCCTCATCGTCGACGAGGCGTGGGCCTATGTGGCGGTCTTCGTGCTGAACGCCGTCTTCACGGCCTTCGCGGCGTGGAACAGTACCCGGCTGCCGCACCTGCCGCCGCACGAGAGGGCCGCGGGCGAGCCCCGCCTCGCGGTCCTGCGCGACTGGCCGTACGTCGTCATCACCGCCCTGACCGGGCTCTACGCCCTGCACTTCTTCGTCATGGAGCTCGGCCTGGCCCTGTACATCTCCGAGCACACCGAGGCTCCAACGGTCATGGTCGCGGTGCTCCTCATCGTCAACACCGCGATGGTCGCGCTGTTCCAGGTGCGCTTCTCGCGGCGGTCCGACTCCGTGGAAGCCGGCGCGAAGGCTCTCGTGCGCGGATCCCTCTGGATCGCAGCCGGGTTCGCCATCGTCGCCGTCGCCGATCGGGGCAGCTACTGGATCGCCATCGCCGTGCTCGTCGCCGGATCGCTGGTCCACGTCGTCGGTGAGATGATCGGCTCCGGAGGCCAGTGGGGCCTGCAGCTCGGTCTCGCCCCGCACGAGCGGCAGGGGCAGTACCAGGGCTTCGCCGGCCTGGGCTTCTCGGTCATGGCGGTCATCGGCCCGCCGATCGTGACGTTCTTCTGCGTCGAGCAGGGCGAGCGTGGGTGGCTCATGCTCGCCGGCATGATGGTCGGCATCGCGCTCGTCAGCGTCCCTGCGGCCCGGTGGGCGCTCGCGTCGCGGGCCCGCTACGGCGTCACGACGCACTCGGGGTGACCCTGCGGCGCGTGCGCGCGTCCAGCAGGTGCCCTGCTGCCTGAGACAATGGCCGTATGCCGCCCAGCTCGCTACCCGACGGAGACGCCCCGCCCGCGTCGGGCGAGCTCCCGAGCTCGGCCCTGGCGGGCCTGGCCACGCCTGACCTGGGCATCTACGTGCACGTGCCGTTCTGCCGGGTCCGCTGCGGCTACTGCGACTTCAACACCTACACGCTGACCGAGCTTGCCGCCGGGCCGGGTCAGCCGTCGATCGGCTCGACACCTATGCCGATGCCGCGCTCGCGAGCTCGACCTGGCCCGCTCCGTGCTGGGCGTCGAGCCGCCCGCTGTGTCAACGGTCTTCGTTGGGGGAGGGACTCCGACGATGCTGAGGTCACGTGACCTCGTGAGGGTGCTCAGCGGCATACGGGATAGTTTTGGGCTGGCACCCGACGCGGAGGTCACGACGGAGGCCAACCCCGACTCCGTGACGCCCGACTCGCTGGCCGAGCTCGCCGCGGGCGGCTTCACCCGCGTCTCGCTCGGGATGCAGTCCGCGGTGCCGCACGTGCTCGCGACCCTCGAGCGCACCCACGACCCCGACAACGTCGCGCGCGCGGTCGAGGCGGCCCGAGCGGCCGGGATGCAGGTCAGCGTCGACCTCATCTACGGCACGCCGGGGGAGTCGCTCGACGACTGGCGGCGCAGCCTTGACGCGGCCGTCGCGCTCGACCCGACCACATCTCCGCCTACGCGCTCGTCGTCGAGGAGGGCACCAAGCTCGCCGCCCAGGTGCGGCGCGGCCAGGTCCCGATGCCGGAGGACGACGACGAGGCCGACAAGTACGAGCTCGCCGACGAGGTGCTGTCGGCGGCCGGTTTCGGCTGGTACGAGGTGAGCAACTGGGCCCGGTCGGAGCAGACACGATGCCGCCACAACGTCGCCTACTGGTCGGGCACGAACTGGTGGGGCGTCGGTCCGGGCGCGCACAGCCACGTCGGCGGCGTGCGCTGGTGGAACGTCAAGCACCCCAGTGCGTATGCCGCGCGGCTGGGCGCGGGGAGTCGCCGGCGCAGGCGCGCGAGACCCTCACCGACGACCAGCGCTACGACGAGCGTGTGCTGCTCGGCACACGCCTGTCGAGGGACTGCCGGTCGCCGATCTGCGAGGATCAGGACGCACCGCCGTGGCCGGCCTCATCGCCGACGGCCTGCGTCGACGGCACGGCCGCCGTGCGGGACTCGCCGGCTCGTGCTGACGCGGCGCGGCCGGCTGCTCGCCGACACCGTGGTGCACCGGCTCCTCGCCGCCTGAGGAGCCTGACCCAGGAAGGACCCATGAGCGAGACCGTGTCGACCACCAGCCGGAGGAGCCGACGCCGACCGGGTCGCGGCCTGGCTCGACGTCGCCGGCTGGTCGGTCGCGGCGGCGCGCGCGGCCTTCGACAGCGGGCGTGACCAAGCCGCACGCCGTGGCGCGCGGCCCAGCTGCGGGCGCTGCGCACGCTGCTCGTCGACCACGAGGCGAGCTCGCCGAGGCCCTCGACGCCGACCTCGGCAAGAGCGCCGACGAGTCCTGGGTCACCGAGATCGGCTTCGTCGTCAGCGAGATCGACCACACCTCGAGCACCTGCGCGCGTGGCCGGCCCCGCGTCGGGTGCCGGTGCCGCTCTGCGCTGCGCCCCGGGGCGGGCCAAGGTCGTGCGCGAGCCGCTCGGCGTCGTCTCGTCATCGCACCGTGGAACTACCCGGTGCAGCTCACCCTCGCCCCGCTCGTCGGTGCGCTCGCCGCCGGCAACGCCGTCGTCGTCAAGCCGAGCGAGGTCGCCCCGGCGACCTCGGCGGCCTGGCCCGGCTGCTGCCGCGCTACCTCGACCCGGCGGCGGTCCACGTCGTCGAGGGCGGCGTCGCCGGAGACGACCGCGCTGCTCGCGAGCGCTTCGACCACATCTTCTACACCGGCAACGGCGCGTCGGCCGGATCGTGCTCGAGGCCGCGGCCCGGCACCTGACCCCGGTGACGCTCGAGCTCGGCGGCAAGTCCCCGGCCTTCGTCGACGAGACGCCGACCTCGACGTCGACGGCCCGGCGCATCGTCTGGGGCAAGTTCACCAACGCCGGCCAGACCTGCGTGGCGCCGGACTACGTCATCAGCAAGACCAACCTTAGTCGAAGCGCTACAGT
>CAWGXD010000037.1:0-25815 GCA_963826445.1 uncultured Actinomycetota bacterium | reverse complement strand
AGTGGTCGGCAAGCACGAGAGCTTCGCCACCCTGACCGAGGCTGTCCTGACCGTCGCGTGGGTCATCCCCACATCAACAACACGTGGGCCAATGCGCTTCACGCAGATCGCGATTGGGTGACTCCCGCCTTGGCGCCGCGTGAAGCAGAGGCGCTTCGCCTCTATGCCGCGGGCATGCCCCTGAAGAGCGTGGCGCGGCGCATGTCGATCAGCTACGAGACAGTTCGCGAGCACTTGCGCCGCGTACGCCGGAAGTACTCGGACGCCGGCCGACCTGCCCCGACCAAGTCCGAGCTGTTCGTCCGGGCGGTCGAGGACGGCTACCTCACGGGCCCTGACAGCACCTGACCAGGAGCGTGTCGTTTCGGCCCATACTCGACCTCGCGTTGTACCGCGCGACCGCAGCCGGCTGCGCCCTGGCTCTCGGGCTGACGGTTCGTGATCTGTTCTCCGAGCACGCACGCCTGCCCACCCGGGCGAAGGTCGTCATCGTGCTTGCAGGAGCTTTGACAGTGATCGGCTGGTGTGCCTGGCGAGCGCGTCGCGCCGCTCAGCCGAGGGATGCGGTGCGGGTACTCGTCCTGCTCAACGGGCTGCTGCTCGTCCTGCTGCCCTTCGTGCTGCAACCAGGGTCTCCGGGCGCCGACCGGCCACCCCTTCATGCACATCATCGTCTTCGCCCTGATCGCCACGCCGTTTGCATTCGGCCGCCGCCGCGGCCATTCTGGCAGCTGTAGCGCTTGGGGCGGTCGCCCTGCTCCTGCGCAAACCCGTCTTGGGGCTCGAGGTTGCTTCGGTCGACGCCTCGGTGCAGCTGATCACCGTGCTTGCCTTCGCGGCAGGAGTACACCTGCTCCAGCGTGCCGCGCGGCGGCGACGGACACTGCCACACGAGGTCTGTGGGCAGCTCTCGAGCGTATCGAGTCCGCACGCCAGACGGTCGCTGAGCGGGAGAAGGTCGATGCCATGATTCACGACCGGGTGCTCGGGGCAATGACGTTGGTCTGCCGCGGTGGAGACGATCGTACCGTTCCCGGCAGCGGCCAAGCTCGCGTTCGACGTCCTGTCAGAGCTCGACGGGACGTTCGTCTCACGGTCCTCCGTTGTGCAGAGCTTGACCCGACGAGCTCAGTTGCTCGGCCTGAGGCTGGACGTCAACGTGCGCGGCGACATCAACGATGGGGAGGTTGCCTCTGCCCTTGTGGACGCAGGAGCTGAGGCGTTAAAACAATGTCGCCCGTCACTCTGGCGCGGACTCAGCAGTCCTCGCAGATCTATCTCCGAGCCGCCTCGGTTCATCTGGATGTCGTGGACCGGAGCCGGCTTCGAGCAGCAGGGAGGACCGGACGGGCGCCGCCGGGTTGCCTATAGGCATCAACCAGCGGATGCGCTCGGTCGGCGGTCACACCATGATCAGTTCGGCGGTGGGACGCGGAAGCACCGTGTCTCTGCGCTGGTCCCTGGATGGCGACGACACCACCGAACCCGTGACCAAGGGCAGCCGGCCAGGGGACCTCGCGGTGCAGGCGAGCACCGGGCCGGTTGCTTGGGACCGCAGCACCTTCACACCGCTGGTCGCGATCGGCTTGGCAATCCTCGTCGGCCATGTTGCCATGGGTTTCCTCACGCTGGACCAGTTCACTCAACCGCTTGTAGCATCAGTGCTCTCGGTCCTGGTCATTGCCAACACGGTCCTCGTGGCGGGCGCGTCCCTCACTCGATCAGGCTTGGCCCTATCCATGTTCGCGGCTGCGGCGATGAGCGCCGTGCTGGCCGGCACGCTCGTCGACCCCAGTGCCTGGGACTGGCGCTACTGGTTCGTCGGTGCCCACACCATGTTCGTCGGTGCTCTCGGCCTGCGGTGGGGAACATGGCCTTCTCTTCTGTCGGCTCTTTCCATACCGGGGGCAGCGGCCTTGGGCCATGTCGTCGCTGGCCATGACATTCAGATCGGCCCAGTCCTCGCAGGGGTTCCCCAGCTGGTCGGCACAGCCGTGGTTGGCACGTTCTTCCAATCGCGTTGAACCGCACGGCTACCGAGATCCACCGGTCAGCCGGCCTGACCGCCCAGGCGCATCTCCGAGAAAGTCGCCAACACGCACGAGAGGCAGTGCTGAACGACCGCCTCCAGACGCTGGAGTCATCATCGGTCCCTCTCCTGCGGCGCATTGCCCAGGGTCCGCCGTTCAGCGACGCCGACCGCAGGCGGTGCGCTAACGCAGAGCTCGAATCCGAGACCGGATCGTGGCTCCTGCCTGTCCCACACCGAGGTGACTCGTAGCGTTCGTGCGGCGCGTGAGCGTGGAGTTGACGTTCGTCTCGTGACCGACGACCCGGGTCGCCCTCTTGGGCCGGGCCTCGTTCAGCGGATCGCCGTGGCTGCTCTCCAATCCGCGGGCAGCGGAAGCACGGTCACGGTCCACTGGAACGCCGACGCGCAGCCCTTTGCGACAGTGGCGATCAGCGGGCCCAGGACACCATTTTCTCTGCACCCGAGCTCACCAACAGCCACATCACGGCACAGGTCACCGGCGATGACGAGTCGACGCTCGTGGAGGTCAGCTCCCTAGGCACCTGACCCACGTGAAGACCCGGAAGGGGCAGGATGAGGCCATGACGACCGTGCCCAACGGCAACGCCTCCCTCGCCGTGCTCATCGACGCCGACAACGCGGACGCCTCGATCATCGAGCCGCTCCTCGCCGAGATCTCGAAGTTCGGCGTCGCCAGCGTCAAGCGGATCTACGGGGACTGGACCACGCCGCAGCTCGGAGCTGGAAGGAGGCCCTCTCGCCCACTCCATCCAGCCGATCCAGCAGTTCGCCTACACGGCCGGGAAGAACTCCACCGACAGCGCGATGATCATCGACGCGATGGACCTGCTCCACACGGGCACGTTCGACGGCTTCTGCATCGTCTCGAGCGACAGCGACTTCACCCGGCTCGCGTCTCGGCTGCGGGAGTCGGGCAAGCGGGTCGTCGGCTTCGGCGAGCGAAGACCCCGGACCCGTTCGTCCAGGCCTGCGACCAGTTCGTCTACACGGAGATCTTCCGGGCCAGCCCCCAGGCGACGGCGCTGCACCTCCCACCAGGAGGAGGACCGAGGGCGAGCTGCGCCAGGACGCTCGCCTCGTCAACCTCTTCCGCACCACCATCGACGCGGCCTCCGGTGAGAGCGGGTGGGCGGGCCTGAGCGCGGTGGGCAACCTCATCGTCAAGCAGGCGCCCAACTTCGACCCGCGCAACTACGGCTACACCAAGCTGAGCGACCTCGCCGAGGCCATCGGCCTCTTCACGCTCGACCGCGAGGGCGGCGGGTTGCGCATCGCAGACACGCGGACGTTGCCGAAGACCCCGGTCAAGAAGACTGCAAGAAGGCCGTGAAGAAGGCCACCGCCAAGAAGGTCGCCGGCTCACGCTGACGAGCTCATGCCGTATGCCGCTGGGCTCGCTTGCGCACATACGCCGCCTCACGTGACGGCCGCGTCAGTGCCTCCCCGACGGTGGCATGCCACGAGGCGATGCGTTCGATCTGCACAGGCTCCACCCAGTAGTCGCTGTGCCCGTGCACCCTCTCGGTGTCGGCGACCTTCTCGTTCGACGCCCCCGGTATTTCAGTGGCAATGGGATCTGTGTCGCGCCAGACGTTGAGCCACCCGGCCGCGTGAGTCGACACCCGCTGGAAGAACGCCTGGGAGAACGTGCTCGTGAAGAAAGTGCCATACAGCGAGCGCAGCGGTGACCCGCACGTGACGAGATAGATCGTCTCGGGCGTCGGCGGGTCTTCCACTCCTTCCGAGCGTCCGGCCACCGTCCAAGCCGCGAGGACCGACCCTTGGCTGTGTCCGACGAGGACGACGACGTCATCGGGGACCTGCTCTTGCTGCTCGCGGATGCGCGTTCGGAGATCCTCGACCACCGGCTGGCGGTAGGAGAGGCCGGCGAGCGGGTGCGAGCGCACTGGCCAGAAGCCCAGGACATCGGCGACCGACGACAGGACCTGCGTCAGCCTGCCTCCTCCTGCACCCCCAGTCACGAACCAGACCGTCAGGACTGCACCGAGCACGTGGACGATGACGACGGCCAGTGAGCGCCACCCATCCGAGACGCTGACCAAGCGCCAGCCGAGGAAGACGAAGGCGAGCCAGACCAGAGCCGGGCCAGCCACGGCCATCAGGCCAGAGTTCGTGCTCAGCCTGCCGATTGCCGTGTGCACCAACCGCATTCGTTCGCCCTTGGCGCCTCCGAGGCCGTCGGAGTTGCTCTTGCGCTTCCCCCTCAGCAGCACCCAGAGGGCCACGATGAGCAGCAGTGGCAGGACAGCGAGCGGGATGAGGTCCACCCACTCGTCCATGCCGCCACGGTTGAGGGGCAGGACCGATCGCTCGGTGCTGGCCAGCCGCAGTGGCATCGTCCCACCCTCGACGCGGAGACGGACGTAGCGGCTGAGCCAGTCCAGACCCAGCCGCAAGATGGAGCCGCCGGCGTTGAGCAACACGAAGGCACTGGTCACGGCGAAACCGGAGCCCCACCAGGCCGCGCTGTTCAGCTGCCGGTAGGCCCCGTCGCGCGAGGCCCAGCCCAGCGCCAGCCACCATCCGATGACGACGACCGCTCCGGCCAACACGTATAGCCGTATCGGGTCGAGATAGTTCTCCCGGTTGTCGAGCCAGCCGACCAGCCAGCGTGGCTCTGGATCGTCCAGCCGGATCGTTGCCGGCTGCAACACAGTCAGCGCGGCGCCGGTTGCCAACAGCACGCCGACGTGGGTGAGGACCAGGCTTCGCGAGACCGAGGCCGCGGGCCGCAACCGGCCCCTGAGGATCACGACGAGGCAAAGGACCGCCGCGAAGAGGAGGCCGAGTAGGCGCGCTACGCCGTTCCAGCGGCCAAACCCGAGCATGAGTCCGAGGTCGGCTTGGCGCAGCACCGTCTCGGCCCACGCGACGACCCAGAGCAGAGCTCCCAGCGTGATCATTGGCCCGAGCACATACCTCGTCATCGAGTCGATGCGCCGATCCACCGTCTCGACCCTCTCCAAATCGGGCTCGGGCCCACCGTCCGCGGGCGGCGGCGCTGCCCGCATCTCGGCCGCGACGTTCACCAGGGTGAAGGGCAGCGCGATGAACCAGAGGTAACGCGCGCTCTCGCGGGAAAAGCGAGACCACACGAGGAGCCGCAACCCGTGGTCAGGCACGATCGGCGCCGTGTACGCGTCAACCGCACCTACATGGTCGTCAGCACGGGCCGAGGACGTCGCCGAGAGCGGCAACGAACCGAGGGCTCCGGAGGCCTTGTGGTCGCCAATCCCGTGCAGCCGGTACTCCATTGCGCCTCCACCCGTTGTCAGCGAAGCAAGTATCCCGATTGAACTGCACGGCCGACCTGCCCGTTGGATTTCCGCGAACCTTCGTCGGAAACGCGGGGGCCAGGGTTGTGGACGGCGAGCGCTGACACCCTCAGCCGGGGCGCCGCTCGACGTTGATGTGGCTGCCTGCCTCCCGCAATCCGAGTGACCGGTAGAGGTTGATCGCGGGTCCGTCCGTGTCCGCGACGATGACGACCTGCTCGACGCCCGGCTGGGCGAGCGCCCACTCCCCGGCGGCGTGGACGACGGCGCCGGCCAGGCCGCGCCGACGGAAGTCAGGGTGCGTCACGACGACGCGGTAGCGCGCCCGCGAACCGAGCAGCACGATGCCTGCCCGCGAGACGAGCCGGCCGTCCACGAACGCGCCGAACCACCTGCCCTGCCCGGCGTCCGCCTGCTCTCGCTCGGCCTGGGCGCGCAGGCGCTCGAAGGCAAGCCTGGCCTCGGGGTCGCCGTCGTCGTCCGACGCCAGGACGAGCACCGACTGCTCCCAGTCCTCGTCCGTGGAGAGCGGTCGGATCTCCGCGTCGCCGGCCGGGGGCGGCGGCGCCACGAGCCGCTTGGCCGCGAGGGCAGTGTCGAGCTCGACCGTGCAGCCGAGCTCCTTCCAGCCCGAGTGATCCGCGTCGACCTCGAGGATCGCGAAGGCCCGGTGCGCAGCATCCGGGAACTCCGCCTCGAACCGCGCCATCCACGAAGGGATCTCGCTCGGAGCCGGCGCCCGCTCGAGGAGCAGGAAGTTGCCCCGAGTAGTACGTCGGGTTGTGCTCCGTCCGGATGGCGAGGTGGTCCCCGTGGTCCGTGATCGTCGAGCCCTCGAGCTCGAGGACGGCGAGGTCAGTGGCGAGGCCCGGCGTGTCAATTCGCACCACGGGATCGTATGCCGCTGGGCTCGCTCCTGTGCTCGTGACCTTCCAGCTCAGCCGGGTCTGTCGAATCGGCTGGGTCAGCCGCTCATGACGCCATGCGGACGACCGCGCTCGCGGCAAGCACGGCAGCGATGACGAGCAGGGCCAGCGGCGCGGTGGCGAGGAACGTCGAGGGCTCCTCACGACGGGCCTTGGCCACGTGGGCGCCTCCCAGAGCCTTGTTGGTCGAGATCCGGACCGGCGCCTTCTCGGTCATGCGGGTCTCGATGCGCTGCATCAGCGCGAGGAGACCGATCATCACGACGATCGGGGTGGTCAGCATCAGGAGGTCCATGGCTCGCTTCTCTGTGGGACTGGAAGGCGCGATCGCCCCCGCCAGGGGTCGCAGGGGGCAACCGCGCCGTTGTGTAGACGACCCAGTACCCAATTCATGACGTGCAAACTGCACTAGCCCAATCGAGTGAACAAGATTCGGGCCCATCCGGCGGGCTGACATGGACCGTTCCCTTCCTCGATCCGGGTCCACCCGGTCACCCGCCGCGACGTCAGCCGCCAGACTGGGCCGCACGCGGGGGGGACGATCAGCAACGAGCCCATCGGCCGAGAACACCGCGCCGACGACTCGTCCGACAACGACCTGTTCTCCGGGCCGCCGCCTCTCGATCACCCGGCTCACGGGTCGGCCGCCTCAGATGGAGCTCCTCGATCCTGCCAGCTCCGCGATCGACCGTGAGCGGTATAGCGCGGACTGACCTTCGGGTCGGCCCGCTGCGCCACCTTGTCTCCATGAGCCGCCGGGACCTGTATCCGGCTTCGACCGCCGATCCAGATTCGGGATCTCGTTCGCCCGTGACATGCAGCCGGCGCTCCGGCCTGGCGGAGTGCTCGGTCCGGGGGTTGGTCCGGCCATCGCCCTTGTCGAGATGCCACGCGAACCGCCGCAAGTATCTGCTGGCGACCGCACGATGCTCCCCATTGACGCCGAGACCTAGGCGTATCTGCCGGTGATCTCGACCTCCGGTCGCCGACTCCGGTCGCGGGTCGGGTCGTCACTCGACGAGGTCAGGATCGAGCGACGCCCCTCGGATGAGGGCATGGACCGCAATAAGGCTGGCCGCCTTGGAGTGCGTACTCCGGTTCCGGATGCAGTCGCCGCCTGGCGATGGCAACGGCCCGGCCGAGGTCGTGCCCACCGCACCGGAGCGATCACCCGTGCGAGTGACGACGATTACCGTCCGATCGGGCCAGATGCACTCTGACGACCGATGGACCGTCTCGTCGCTCTCGATGATGGCCCATCGGGGACTTTCCGTAGTTGCGCGACATCATTGGGAGACTCGCTGCGTACCTCCCGAGACGACAGATCGAAGGAGTACTGACGATCCTCGACTACTCGCGAGGGCGTCCCTGAGCGGTGCACATCAATCTAGGCCAACTTGGCCGTTACGCCGTCACTATTCTTCGCGCACGCGTGTCAGGTATTCATGGACGGATCGGATGCTGACGCCACCGTCGCCGACCGCTGAGGCTATGCGTTTGACTGAGCCGTGCCGGACGTCGCCGGCCGCAAACACGCCGGGCAAGGTGGTTTCCAGCGGGAGAGGCTGTAGTGGTTCGCCGCCCGCAGCGGCGGTGGTAGGCGGAACCACGTCGGTACCGGTGAGGATGAAGCCGTGTTGGTCGCGTTGGATGGCTTCGGGCAGCCATTGGGTATGCGGCTGTGCCCCGATGAGGACGAACAGGGCGGCCGCGGGTACGGTTCGGGTTTCGCCGGTATTGCTGTCGCGGACAACCAGTTCCTCCAGTCGCCCGGCCCCTGCACCGTCGATGACAGTGCTGTGCAGCCGCACATCGACGTTTTCGGCGGAGTCGATCATCTGCACCAGATAGTCCGACATGCTCGCCCCAAGCGCGTCGCCCCGGACAATCATCGTCACGCGTTCTGCATATTTCGCCAGGTGGATGACGGCTTGGCCGGCTGAGTTGCCCGCGCCGACCACGTAGACCTGCTGTCCCTCCATCGCCTGTGCCTCGGCAACTCCGCCGCCGTAGTAGACACCGGACCCGACGAGCGACTCGAGGCTGGGGATGGCAAGGCGCTGGTAGCTCGCCCCCATGGCCAGGACGACGGCACGCGTCGCGATTTCCGTACCGTCCGCGAGAACCACGATTCGGTCGCCGCCATCTGCGCGCAGATCGGAGGCCCCGCGCAGCACGGAGGTTTCCGCCCCGAAAGACCAGGCCTGGTCGAGGGCCCGGCTGCACAGTTCGGCTCCGCCGATACCGAGCGGAAATCCCAGATAGTTGCGGATGAGTGAACTCGTGCCGGCCTGGCCACCGAACGTGTCTCGGTCGACGACAATCGTGCGCAGTCCTTCCGAAGCGCCGTAGACAGCGGCGGACAACCCAGCCGGCCCGGCACCCACCACGACCACGTCGAAGACGCCTTCCTGGGAGCTGTGCCGAACGCCGAGGGCTGCCGCCGCCTCCTCATTCGTCGGATTGGCCAGCACCTGGCCGTCGAAGCGGACCAAGCACCGGGAACGGACCAGCAGTGCGCTGGACCTGGTGCAGTAGTGCCCGGCCATCGTCCGAATCCGTGGCATGGAAGGCGAACGGGAGACCACTGCGCTGCAGGAGGTCACGCAGCTCGTGCGACCGCGCGTCCCAGTGCTCGCCTACCACGGTAACCACCGTGGGTCGCTCGTGCTCTTGTTGCTGCCAGTCACGGAGGAGTTCTGTGACGACGTGATGGAAGTTCTCGTCGGGAGACCGGCTGGGCACGGTCGCGAAACGATCGATCTTGCCCAGAGAGACCGCTCTCAGGATCGGCTTGGATGCCGACCGGTTACCCCAGGGGATCAGCAGGACTCGCTGCGCACGCGGATGCAGTTCATGGGCCCTCCGCAGGTACTCGATGCCCGACATCGAGGTCAGCTCAGCGGCTGCGAACAGGATCAGAACCTGGGCGCCCGCCGCCTTCAGCACCTCGAGCCGCGCGAGGGCGGACTCTGCCGACTGTTCACAGACGATCTCGTAGTCCGCGTCATATCGGCTGACCAGTTCCCGTTGAAGCAGCTCCAGTTCATGGGATTGCTCGTTGACCGCAAACAGAACCGGCATCACCTGAGACCTTTCTGCTGGGTTCTGGTTCACCTGACCAGGCTCTCTTGGCTTCGGAGCGATGAGACGACGTCGAGGATCGCTTGAGTGGCTGGCGGAACCCGCGGGGATCTGGGCGAGACGGGCGGGACGGGCGGTCCTGACCCATGCCCACGGGGGTGGGCATCGGGGTGGGTTCGGTAGTCAGGATGGACTCCCTTCCCTGCACACCTGACGGAGCACGAGTACAGGTGCGAGCACACGTGGCATATGCCGTCTTCTCGACACTAGACGATCTCCGATCGGAATCGCCCGGGAAGAGACCACGGCCCGCGAACCCCGGATCCGGCAAAGAGCCCAACCCGCCGAACCGCGATGATCAGCTCGCGGCGTGATCCACGCTCAGGGTGGCGCGCGGCCAGGCAGTCGTAACGTGTCGGGGTGATGTTCAGTCGGGACCTACGCGACCAGGTGGCGAGCGGCGAGATCACCGTCTCGATCCGGCTGTGGAGCCGCCCGCGAGTCAAGGTTGGTGGCCGCTACCCGACCGCCGGCGTCCTCATCGAGATCGACTCCCTCGAGGTTCTGCCCTTCTCCGCCGTGACCGACGATGACGTACGCGCCTCGGGCGAGACCGACCGCGAGGCGCTCCGTGACCGGGCCGCACACTCGGGCCCGATCAGCGACGGCACCTTGGTCTACCGGATTGAGTTCCACGTGGTGTAACCACTGCAACGGCGACGGGCACGGCCCCCGTGGACCTGGACATCCTTCCGCAGACTGTGGCTGGCGGGGCTGAAGTCCTGGCGGACAGTCTATTTCCCCGACCTGAGGTGTCGACGATGATCCCGTATGCCGCTGCGCCCGCCCCGCTCGAGCGCTGGCTCACGGGTCCGTGGGTTTGCCGCCGCCTCGCGTGGGTAGCCGGGTCCCGGCGTGGGTACCGGTTCGTTGGACGGGCACGACCCGGTTGTCCGCTCGACGAGAGGAGCTTCACCGATGAGTGACACGAACGACATGAACACTGGCCCTCCGACGACACCACGGGCATGGGCAGCCGAGCGGAGACCGGCATGGACGGCACAGCTGGCAAGAACCCGACGAACAACCCGGGCATGGGCAACCCCGTCTGGGTCCGACGAAGGCCCCGCTGACGGTGGCGCGGCCCCGTCCGGTGTGGACGGTGGTGCCGATGGCGGCGCCGGCGGCAGCGAGGGACCGGCGACGGCGGCGCGGACACGAGCGCCCACGACGGTGGTGCTGATGGCGGTGCCGACGCCGGCTCCCAGAGCGGCGCGACCAGCACCGGGTCGATGGACGGGACCGCCGGCATGGAGGAGTCGCTCGACGGCGGCGCCGACGAGGGTGCCGGCCGCTGAATGTCGCTCACCTCGACCAGCCGAGGGTTGGCTGCCGCTCGACGGCCCTCGGCGTTGGCGCGCCTCATTGCGGTCGACTACGACGTGTTCGCGGAGGAGTACTGGGTCGGCAACCATTGGTCTCTCGGGCTGCTGAGCTGGCGGAGCCGTTCGACGACCTCTTCTCCCTCGATGCGGTCGACGAGCTCGTGTCAAGGCGTGGCCTGCGGACGCCCTTCGTCCGGGTGGCAAAGAATGGCCAGACGCTGGCCGACTCGGCGTTCACGTCCGGCGGAGGCGTCGGGGCGGGCATTGCCGACCAGGTGAGCGACGACAAGCTGCTGCGTCTCTTCGCGGACGGTGCGACGATCGTGCTCCAAGGCCTGCATCGCACCTGGCCCGCCCTCAACGACTTCGTTTCCACGTTGGCCGAGGACCTGGGCACCCGGTCCAGGCAAACGCTTATGTGACGCCGCGTCAAAGCCAGGGCTTCAACGACCACTACGACGTGCACGACGTGTTCGTGATGCAGGTGGCCGGCGAGAAGCAGTGGCGGATCAGGCCGCCGGTCCACGTGTGGCCAACCCGGGACCAGCCGTGGACGAACTACCGCGAGCAAGTCGAGGCAGCGACTGCCGAGGCACCACTCCTCGACGTGATCTTGCGTCCCGGCGACTGCCTCTATCTCCCCCGAGGGTTCCTCCACTCGGCGACGGCGACGGAGGAGGTCAGCGCCCATGTGACGCTCGGCGTGCATGTGTGGACGCGGGTGCATCTCGCGGAGGCCCTGGTGGCCGAGGCCCTCGCCACGATCATCGAGTCCGAGGACGCCCGGGCTCCGCTTGATCTGGGTGTGGAGGTGCGTCGTGCAGATGACCTCGCGTCCGATCTCGAGCGGCTGCGTGCGGCGTTGGCCCGCTCGATGGAGAGCCTGGCCGTCGAGCGGGTCGCCGCGCGGCTCGCCCGCAAGGCTCAGGCTTCGGCGCGCCCCGGACCGATTGCACCGGTCGCCCAAGCTCTACGGGCTCTGGCACTCGCGGATGATGACGTGATCCAGCTCAGACCGTTCGTCCAAGCACGCCTCGTCGACGGGTCGAACAGCACTGCTGTACTCCAGAGCCGAGCCGGCACGCTGACTGTCCCGCCCGAGGACCAGCCTGCTGTCGAGGCTCTGCTCGCGCGAGGCGAGACCCCTGTTTCAGACCTCGGGATCGACCTGGCTCGCCGCCTGCTAGCCGCAGGTATCGCGACGTAACTCAGCCCAGCGGCATACGGGGTCGCATTGTGGCTGATCCGCGGACGCCTCGAAAGGTTTGGGGCAGAATCGCGGGGATGCGTACCGAGGCCATGGAAGTGGGCACCGCCCAGCGTGAACCAAGTGGGCTGCCGCCTTGGCTGCTGGTGGTCATGCCGGGCCTGATCATGTCGTTCTTGGCGCTGCGGGTCATCGAGCCGATCAAGGATCCGGATACGTACTGGCACATCGCGAGCGGCGACCACCTGCGGCAGACTTGGGACTTCGTGCTCGATGATCCCTTCGGTGCCTCGGCGGAGAAGCCTTGGATCCTCAACCAGTGGCTGCCGCAGTTGGCGATGAGCTTCGCCGATCAGGTGGCGGGACTGGCCGGGGTTGTGTGGCTGACCGTTCTGGGAACGCTCGGCGTACTTGCGGCCCTATACGTCTCATGTCGGCGGCGGTCATCGCCGCTGGTCGCGACGCTCGTCGTTGCGGTCGCCTTTCTCGCCACGAGTGGAAGCATCGCGCCGCGTCCACAGCTCGTGACCTTCGCGATGACCGCGGTCGCGACTGACGCTTGGCTGCGCACGGCAGAGGACCGCAAGCCCCGCTGGTGGCTCATTCCGCTGACGTGGGTCTGGGCCTGCAGCCACGGGATGTGGTTCATGGGGATAGCTGTCGGGCTGGCGACGATCGCAGGGCTGCTCGTGTCGAGGCGTGTGGCACCGCGCGAGGCCGCACGACTTGGCATCATCCCGGTGGGCTCACTCGCGGCTGCCGCCCTGACGCCGGTGGGCCCGGTTCTACTGTGGTCGCCCTTCCAAGTGTCAGGTGTGACTGCATATATCACCGAGTGGCAGCCGCCCAGTCCAACCAGCCCCACGCTGCTTGCGGCACTCGGACTGATCCTCCTCGTCGTCGTGGACGCTGTCCGGAACGCCGAAGGTCGCGTCGTTCACGTCCTGCTGCTTACAGCGCTGGCCTTGGTCCTGGCCGTGACGTACATCACGCACAGCCGGAGTCGCTGCCGCCATCGTCGCTCCCCTCAGCGCGGCGGCGGTGATGCGGCTCCTCCGACTACCCAGGGCCAACGTCTCCGGCTTGGAGAAGCGGGTCACTCTCGGCTTGGGTCTTGCCGCCCTTGTCCTCGCAGCCGTCATCGCGCCGGCCGCTGCGGGCAAGCCTGGCCTTGGGGCCAACGATCTGGACGCGAAGATCGCGGCCCTGCCGGACGGCACAGTGATCTGCAATGACTGGATGGATGGCGGGTGGCTCATATGGAAGCACCCGCACGTGCGAGTCACGATGGACTCTCGGGTCGAGATCTACTCCGTCGAGCACATCCGCAGCTACAGCGCGTTTCTCAGCGCGCGGCCTGGCTGGGATAGCTATGTGTCAGACAACGCTTGCTCTGCTGCCTTGCTTCGAACCGACACGGCTGCGGCAGATGCTCTTGCGGCACATCGTGGTTGGGACGTTGTCGCAGCACAGGGAGGGTACCTCCTTCTTGCGGCCGAGCGTTGAGCTGCCTCAGAGACATTTCCGCCGAAGAGAGTCTGGCATCATGCGGATGGCGCCGGGGCCGATGATGACGATGAACATCGCCGGGAAGATGCAGAACATGGAGCGGGAAGAGGATCTTGACCGTGACCTTCTGGGCCTTCTCCTCGGCCTTCTGCCGTCGCGACGAGCCGCATGCCCTTGGTCTGCTCGCGCAGCACGGCGGCGATCGGCAGGCCGAGCCGGTCGGCCTGGACGATGCGCTGACGAAGTTCTTGACCTCCGGAAGCGTGACTCGCTCGCCCATCGCGGCGAAGGCCTCACCGCGGGACTTGCCGATCTGGATCTCCGAGAGCACGCGAGCGAACTCGCCGGCGATCGGCCCCTCGATCGTCCGGGCCACCTGGAGTCAGCGCGGCGTCGAAGCCCTGACCCGCCTCGACGCAGACGGTCAGCATGTCGAGCGCGTCGGCCAGGCCCTTTGCTCCTGCTCCTGCCGCTTGTAGTGCGGCGTTGTAGACGAGCAGGTCCGGCAGGAAGAAGGCCGCCGCCTCCGACGGACGGCGAAGAAGAGGCCGCGCAGGGAGAAGCCGCCGTAGAACGCCCAGACGAGCGCCGATGATCAGCGCGACGCCCTTGGCGCCCATGATCCGCTCGACCGTCCACGGCTCCGGGTTGCCCGCCCGTTCGAGGCACTCGAGCAAGACGCTCAGCTGGTCCCGCTTGGGCGACAGCAGTGTGGCCAGCGCCGAGTCCGGTCGAAGATCGGCTCGACGAGCCGGTCCTTGGCATCCAGCTCGGTCTTGACGACCTAACGCTGGGTGACCGCTGTTCGATGAGGATGAGGGACTTCGCGACGCCCGTAGGGCCGGTCGAGCCGACCGCCAAGATAGGACGACGGTGAGCAGCGCAATGCCGATGCGAGCCCGACGCCGATGTAGAGCAGTTCGTCATCGTCACACCTCGATCTTGACGACTTTGCGCATCCAGAAGATGCCGCCGATGAGCAGGACGATGCCGCCGATGCACGCATGATCAGTCCCGAGGTGGTCGTCCACAGCAGGCTGATGTACTCGTAGTTGACCACATCATGTAGACGAACAGGACGATGGGCAGCGCGATGAGGATGTAGGCCGAGAGCCGGCCCTCGGCCGACAGGGCGCGCACCTGCCGCTGCAGCGACTCCCGCTCGCGCAGCGTCGCGGCGGTCGTGCGAGCGTCTCGGCGAGGTTGCCGCCGACCTCGCGCTGGATGCGGATCGCCATGACCGCCCAGCGCATGGACTTGCTGTCCATGCGGTCGGCCATCCGCTCCAGCGCATCGGCGATGTCTGTGCCGATCCGGGTCTCGGCGAGCGCGCGGGAGAACTCCTTGGCGGCAGGCTCGGCGGCGTCCTTGCGCCACCGCGTCGAGCGCCTGCGGCAGACCGAAACCGCTGCGCAGGCTCGTCGCGACGAGCATGAGTACGTCCGGCAGAGACTGCTCGAACTTCTGGCACGCCGGCGCGATGCCAATACGTCGCAGCACCGCCTGGCCAGGCGACGAAGACGCCGATACAGCGCCCCCGAGCAAGGGCGATCCCCCGCCACGACCAATGCCAAACGACGGTCGCAGCCACCACGTCGCCGACAACATGCAGTACCAACCAGCTCCCCCGCCCGTAATGGGAGATCGGCGCGGTCTGATCAACTCCATCGTCCGCGCCGTCGACGAACCGGTCTCTCATCGCCCGTTCCCCGAAGTTCACGAATTGCTCGGCGATCGGAACGTGCTGGGCTTGCGCTCAGAGCGGGAAACCACCTTCGTCCCACAACGTACTGTCGAGGGACGCGATGCGTTGTTCACGCCGTGTCTGAAGGGTCGGCGATGAGGGACGCCCACAGCGAGCAGCATGACGGCCAGTCCAATGGTGCCGGCGGCGACCACGGCATCACCGAGTGCTGCATCGTAAAAGTACGAAGGGCTGGAGGCGCCGCATGCGCGGGCTCGCAGGCGGCTGGCGTTGCACCAGCCGGGCGGAGGCGCTGCACCGAAGTTGATCGCTTGGTGGCCTTGAACGGCTCGTCCCCGCCTTTCCGGAGATACTGATCGTGTGGCTGCCCCGCAGTGGCTGCGCTTGGCTTGAGCGTGAACTCGACCTGAGATCGGAGCGCCTCGCAGCCGACTGGAACGCCGCACCGACATCCTTGGTGTTCTTGGCCGAGATGACTGAACCACCGTTGGCCCCGGCGAAGCCACGCAGGGCGCCACAGCATCTGGGTCGTCCGTGTTGAAGCGGACAACGTCTACACGTACGCCGCGCTGCTTCGATTCCCGGCACTGCCGCAGCGAGGTCGCGCTGTCGATTCTTGCTGACCGTGTCGGCGCCGTCGCTGAGCAGGACGATGCTGCGGTCTCCGTTTGCGGGCAGGGCTCCCGTCGCCGCCTTGACCGCAGCGTAGAGGCTCGTGTCCCCGCGTGCATCAAGACCGTCGACCACCCGTTGTACAGCGGCCCGGTCCGCAGTCGGCTTGAGGTCAACGCCGGCCGTGTTCGCGAAGGTCACGACGCCGATCAAGACGTCTGGCGGCGCCTCCTTGAGGTAGGCACGGGTAGCTGAGCGGACCGTTGACATCCCGCTTGCCCCCATGGACCCGCTAGTGTCGATGACAAGCATGGCAGTGCGCTCGATGTGAGTGGACTTGGTGATTGCCACCTCTATGGGGGTTTCGTCGACGGATGCCACCAGAGTCGCCGCGTCGACCTGAACAGGGTTCGCGCTGCGAAAGGTGAGGACTCCCGTCACCCCGGCCGCGGTTGACTTGACGTCGCTCAGGGAAGCATCGACGGCAGCCATGGCTGACGGTGGAGCGAGGAGAAGGAGGACGGCGCCTCCGGCCAGAGCAGCCATCAATCGACGGACGAACAGAATCACAGTGCCAGCCTCGCGAAAAGCTGGTTGGGCAGGTCGACTCCCAAGTCGGCGAGGTCCTGGGTGAACTTCGGGTCGGATGCCTGTGGGGACCAACGCGCCACGGTAGCGGCCGGCCTCGTCGCGTCCGGCGGAGTAGTCGAAGGTGAAGATGTCCTGCAGCGTGATGACGTCGGACTCCATGCCGACGACCTCGGTGATGGCGACGATGCGTCGCGAACCGTCCTTGAGTCGGCTCTGCTGCACGATGAGGTCGATGGCGCCGGCCACCTGCTCTCGGATGGCGCGCACCGGCAGCTCCACGCCTGCCATGAGGACCATCGTCTCCAGACGCGAGAGGCTGTCACGCGGGCTGTTGGCGTGCACCGTCGTGAGGGAGCCGTCGTGGCCGGTGTTCATGGCCTGGAGCATGTCGAGCGCTGCGCCGTCACGGACCTCACCGACGATGATGCGGTCGGGTCGCATACGCAGCGAGTTCCGCACGAGCTCGCGGATCGCGATCTGCGCCGCGGCCCTCGATGTTGGGCGGGCGCGACTCCAGCCGGAGCACGTGGTCCTGATGGAGCTGGAGCTCGGCGGCGTCCTCGATGGTGATGATGCGCTCGTCCTCCGGGCAGGAAGGAGCTCAGCACGTTGAGCGTCGTGGTCTTGCCCGAGCCGGTGCCGCCGGAAATGATGATGTTGCGGCGACCGCGCACGCAGGCCTCGAGGAAGTCGCGGACCGGAGGCGTCATCGTGCCGAAGGAGATCAGGTCCCGATCGGTGAAGGGGTCGGCAGCGAACTTCCGGATCGTCAGCAGCGACGCCGTCGAGGGCGATGGGTGGGACGACCGCGTTCACGCGCGAGCCGTCCGGCAGGCGCGCGTCGACCATCGGACTCGACTCGTCGACACGCCGGCCGACGCGGGACGACGATCTTGTCGATGGTGCGGCGCAGGTGCGCGTCGTCCGAGAAGCGCGCATCGACCGGGAAGATCCTGCCGTCGCGCTCGATGAAGATGTCGTCCGGACCGTTGACCATGATCTCGGTGACCTCCGGCGTCGCGCAGGTAGGGCTCGAGCGGTCCGTGGCCGAGGATGTCGTCGGAGACGTCCTGGGCGATGCGGGTCCGGTCCGCCGAGGAGAGCGGCGTCTGCTCGCGAGTCGATCACCTCCTGCAGCGTCATCCGCACCTGCGAGGCCAGCTCCGACTCGGCCAGGTGAGGATCGTAGAGTCGCGGGCCCGAGCGACTCGACGAGGGCCTGGTGCACGCGCTCCTTGACGCCGGCGAACGGGTCCACCGCCACGGCGCTTGCCGGCGCTCCGCTCGCTCGACATCGAACTTGGGCGCTTGGTCGTGCGACTGCGTAGACCTGGGCGCGCGGGCAGCGTCAAGCCGGTCGGCGAGACTGCTCATTTCCTGCTCCTCAGCAGACCGAAGCCCCGCTTGGCGCCGTTCTGCAGATCTGCTCGCCGAAGCGGCGCACGAATCTCGCGGTCGGCGATCTCGCGAATGGCGACAGCGACTGGCGAACGCGGCTCGTCGAGGACGAGCGGCACGCCCGCGGTTGACCGAGGCACGGCACCGACTAGGCTGTTCGGGACGCTGCGCCGAGATCGGGTGCTTGAGCGCCGCCTCGACGTCGTCGGCCTTCAGCCCCACCTTGGCGTCGGCGCGGTTGAGCACGATCGCCCGGCGCGTCCTTGGACGCGCCCAGCGTGTCCAGCGTGTTGATGGCGACCCGGAGGTTCTTGACCGCCGGGATGTCGAGCGTGGCGACGAGCATCGTCAGGTCGCTGAGGTCGCACGCCGCGAGGACGTGCTCGGTGAAGTTCGGCGGGGTGTCGACGATGACGTAGTCGTAGCATTCCGCGGGCCACGCGCGAGCAGCTCCTCGACGACGGCCGACGGGAACACGGTCGGCATCCGCCGGGATCGGCTGGCGCGGCGATGACGTCCAGGCCGCTGTCCTCGTGACGGGTGACGACCGAATGGACGCCCTGCTCGTCGAGGTGCCCGCTCATGCTCACGAGGTCGCCGATGCTCGTGCGGCAGCACGGCTTGGAGGCTGATGGCCACGTCGCCGAACATGAGGTCGAGGTCGATGAGCAGGGTCTGGGCCCCGGTCGACGCGAGGTAGGTCGCCAAGTTCGTCGCCAACGTCGTCTTGCCGACTCCGCCCTTGGCGGAGAAGACAGTGATGACCTTGCCCCGTCGCTCCCCCGGGTGCGACGTGGCCGGACAGCTGGGCGGTGAGCGTCCAGGCTGCGCTTGATCGCGTCAGCTGAGCGCCGTCTGGTCGCCGACCTGCACCACCTCACGGACGCCGCTGCGGAGCGCCTGCGCCAGCGCGGTCACGTCCACCCGGTGGCGCAGCAGGATGACGCCGAGCTCCGGACGGTCGATCCGCTCGAGCTCCGCCAGCGAACACGCTGCTTCGAGGTCGATGTCGGGTCCGATGACCACGAGAGGATGGTTACCTTCCTGCAGGGCCTTGCCCACCTGCCCGGCAGCAAAGATCTGCACCGCGTCCGGGCCAAGGGCGAAGCCGTAGGCGTGCGAGGCCCGGGGATCCAAGTCCCACAGGATGGTCACTGTCGCACCTGCTTCAGCAGTGCACTGATGTCGTAGTCAAAGATCTGCATGTCATCAGTGTGGCCGTCCGGGTTCACCTTGACGTCCGGTCCACGAAGGCCGGCATACAGCGTGTACTCGTTGATCCCGTGCGCCAGTCTGATGGACTGGTCCGGCGTCACGGCGACCGTGACCAGGAAGCTCGGTGCCTGTTGTGCTCCGTCCTCAGCGTCCGCCTTCTTGGGCGCGGCCAGCGGCGTGTCGCCCATGGCAATCACCTGGACCTTGTCAATCAACACCGTGGTTCCCTTGAGGTTCAGCTCATTGAACGCCTTGGTCGCGTCGTCTTCACCGATGAGCTTCATGCCGTGCGTCGCATAGATCGCGATGTCGCTGCCCGGCGTGACGAACTTTCCGATCCGCGCAGGATCAGAGAGCTCGACTGACATGGCCAGCATCCCTGCGGGAACTTCGATCGCCTTCTCTCCGATCGGACGCGTCCCGAAACGCGCCGCCATCACGAACTCGCCCGGCTGCACATCCGAAAGGGCAAGTAGTGCGTTGTTGTCTGGTGTGATCTCCTGGAGCGCGCCCGCCGGCAGTGCGTCCGCCGCTACGCGCGACTCCACGATCAGTTCTGTGCGCTGAGCGTCCTTGAGTGTGGTGCCCGCGGGAATGAGTTTGGCGGCCACGTAGACCTTGACCGGTTGCTGGGCAGCGATGGCGCGATCATCAGCCCCACGTACGTAGTTGATCACGAGCACCGACCCGGCGATCGCCAGGAGAATGGCTACGAGAACGGCAACGAATCGGCGATTCATGAGTCCCTCAAGTTCCTTCTAAACTTCGCGGGCTTAGCCCGCTGGCTTGACGATGACGAGTCCGTAGTCGGGGTCCGTCGGTCCCGATGGGATAATGTCGCCCTCGGGAACAAGATCTTTGAGGAACCAGCCAAAGAGGCAGCGATTGCCCCCCTCGCCTCCAGTACCTCCGCATGTGGATCTCCCCGAGGCAATGCTCGGCTTCGTGCCCTTGGTCAGTTTCCACCCCGTAAGAAAAAACGCTGCATACCCAGTGACGTGATAGTAGGTATTGTTCCCGCTACCAGCGGAGCAGTTGAAGCCAGAGGGAATCGGATGAGGACCGACGGCATTGCTGCGGCAGTCGAACACGGGGAGGTGAACAACCGTTCCAAGGTACCTGTTCAAGTCGGCCTGCTCGCATCCGTCGTTACCGGTGTCGCCGTGCACCCAGTTGTTGTTCACAACTGTTCCAAGGCACTGGGATGCGCTGATGCTGTCAAGCCAAGCGAAGCCTCCTGGGCAGTCCCGCCCGGGGCAGAGGTTTCACAAGTGGTGTCGTTCCCCTTGGAGAACACTGTTGTCTCGGACGAAACGGGCCACGGGTTGGAGGGTGTCCCATATCCGCCGGGTCCAGGTGGCGGCGGATAGGTGGCTGTGCCCGGGCCCGTGTAGCCGGTCTGGTTCGCCCAGTCACATTCAGACATTGTCAAAGCAATAACATTGGCAGAGTTCGGAGCTCCTGGCCCCCAGGCCGCACGCGAGCAAGCCACCTGTGTCGTACCGCTGCTATCTGGCCCGAAAGCCGGAAGAAGCGTCGATCCGCTGTCCGTCAACGTCCTCGAGTAGGTTTCGACGTAGGGAAGGACGGCTCCAGAGCCAGTCAACCATCCTGGCAGCGGCGGGCACTTGGCAAGGTTGCTAAGCGGTTCCGCCCCACCCGCTGACGCACACAGCGCAGAGAAGGCTGGAACGTTCCTGGCGCAAACGCCCAAGGGATAGATGCTCTTGTCAAAGGCGCTTTGGTCGTCCAGCCAGGAGTTGTCGTTCAAGAGCGGCTCGACATCAGTCACGAGAGCCGGCACGCACCCGGACAAGTTCTTCTCGGCACAGTCCTGCGCGAGCGCCAATGCTGTCGCGTCTGCCGCGTTCTGCAGCTGCCGTCGCTCCAGGGTCATGCCGCCGACGTCGACGCTGAGCGCTAGGACGGCCAGGAGGACCGCACCCACAACCACGGCTGTCAGGACGGCAACCGCTCCCTGTTCCGTGGAGCGTCTCTTGATTCTCATCACAGACACCTCATTGTCGATTTCGCGCCGATGTCCCCGAGCGAAGACGGCCCGCTGCCGATCATCTCCATCGCGGGCCCCAAGATGAGCCAGTCGAAGTCGTAGACGACCTTCACCGTCAAATTTTTGTCGATGTCACAGGTTGTGGGGGGTGTGACGGTGAGGCGTGCCGGATTCAAACCCCATGCGGCCGCCTGAGCTCGAGTGCTGACGTTGGCTGGGTTATACGTGGCACTCCCCGGATCCAGCACCACAGCTGCACGAGCTCCCTCGCGAGCCACGTTGGTAGCGATCGCCGAGTAGAACATCAACCGACTCAGGTCGATGATGCCGGCGATGATCAGAAACAGAAGCGGCAGCACGAGCGCGAACTCGACTGCTGAAGCTCCACGTTCGGCGCTCGTGCGCCTCATGTACCCTCCGCCCCTTGGCCCGCAGCCGAAACCGCTGACCTACGATCTCAGACGCTCGTCGCCGTGTCCGCAAAGAACGTGCTGAGGTTGGTGCCGAGAGTCGACACCGCAGTGATGATAACGAGCGCGATCAGCATCGCCATCAGGGCGTACTCCACGCTAGTGGCGCCCGAAGTCGCTGCGGCCCAATAAGCGACGCATACCTGTCCTCTTTCTCCTCGCCCCCGACCGGTGACGCGCGAGCCTGCGACGGGTGAACACCGCCGCAGGCTCGCGCTGTGCGTCAGACGCTGTTCGCAACGTCGTCGAAGAGCGTGCTGAGGTTTGTGCCGAGCAAGGCGACGGCAACGATTATGACGACAGCGATCAGAGCGACCATGAGGCCGTACTCGACCGCCGTCGCCCCCTTCTCGTTACGCAGGGTCTGCAGCTTGGCAGCGAGCTTGGTCATGTGCGTTCCTCCCAAGAGTGTGGGTTTCAGGGTATCGCGCCGATCGCGAGCCCAGCGTGAAGGCTAGATGGCCCGATGGCCTGCCGTCTCGCGTTTCCCGGAATCTGTTCGGCTTCTCAGCGACACCCCTGGCCAAGGGTGTCGAGACCCCCCACCGGGGCGCGCGTAGATCTGGGATCTCCTGCGGATGCGATGGTTTCGTGACAGGATCCCCCGGGTGACCCAGGAGCCAGACGGGTTGAGAGCCGGGCGGCTCGCGTTCGAGGACGCCCGACGGTCTCTCCACACGCAGCAAATAGCGGAGCGAAGTGGCCTGCCCATTGCGTCTTGGGCACCGTCGGTAGCGGTGGTCACGGCGCTGGGTCTGGCTCTTCTGGCGCACACCGTGACGATCGGCGCGGACACCATGTGGCTCGTCGCCCTTGGCGGCGCTGTCGTCTCACAAGGCGCCGTCCCGCACGGCGTTCCCTTCATGGCCGCGGACACAGGAGATTGGGCAAACGTCCCGGTCCTCGGGCAGGTGCTGATGTTCCTCATCGACGCGCTCGGCCCCGCAGCCCTTCTTCTGACGCAGCTCCTCGCTGTGGCGATGGCCGTGGTTGGGCTAGCCCTGTCAGCGCGCCGTTTCGGTGCGTCGGGGTTCGGTCTCGCGTTGGCCCTTGTTGCCCTCGTGCCGGGCAACTGCCCGCGCTCGGCGTGGTCCGGGCGCAGGTTTGGTCGATCCCTTTGTTCGTCTTGATGGCCGCATTGCTCCTGACAGGAGTCACAGCATCTACAAGCCGGCGCATCTGGCTCGTGGTCCCTCTCGTCATCATCTGGGGCAATCTGCATGGCGCCGCGTTGGTGGGTGTGGCGGCGGCGGGAGCGTACCTCCTCTTGGATCGGATCGGCGGGACCCACCGACTTCAATCTGCGTCGGGGCAGTCATGGTCGGTGGTCTATGGGTCACCCCAGCCGGCTTCCGGTCCCACGAGTACTACCTCGGTGTTCTCGGCAATGAGGCCGCGAGACGTGGAGAGGGTCTATGGGCGCCGGTGGACTTCGGGTCCGCGTTCGGGTGGCTGATGGTGATTTCGACGGTCGCGTACTGCTCATCGGTGCGCCTCGCTACAGACTCCCAATTTGGGAGTACGCAGTCGTTGCAGGCCTTCTCGTGATGACATTCCAAGCGGCGCGCAATGGCATCTGGCTGGCGATCTGGCTCGTCCCCGCGACCGGCCGTGGGCCTCGGAGCCTGGGACCTGGGCGCGGACGAAGCCCCGGGCCTGGTCGGTCTCGCCTTGCCGCCGTGGCGGGGGGACTCGCCCTCCTCGCCGTCGTCACGATGGGCGTACACCAGCGGTCTACGGTCGTCTGGTCGGACCGTCAAATAGCCCGGCAGATCGCCTCCGGAGATCGGACCTGATCGGCCCGCTCTTGTGACGTCACCGCTCTCGGAGCTGCTCGCGGTTGAAGGAGTTACCATTTGGGCTGGGAGATCCGATTGACGCCTTCCGCGGCAACGACAAGCGGCCTTGCTAGACTTCCTCGCACTGCGATATGACTTGTCGACCCGGGCCTATGATCCGCCCGAAGTCATTGTCGTGCGCAGCGGGGACCCGGCCCCCAGCGCACACCGAGTCGGTGCCGCAGGCGACTACACCATCTACGAACCAGCCAGGAGCTGGCCACGTGACGGCGAACAGCGTAGCGCATTGAAGATGACTCATCACACCGGCCACTGTGCCCGCGCTCGACGGAATTCGTGGCTTTGCGGCCTTAGCCGTCGCAGCGATGCACTTGAGTGTGAGCTTCGGCTTGCTTCCCTATACGCCACTTGGGCACACGGGGGTCACCGTCTTCTTCGTCTTTTCGGGATACCTGATCAGCAGGATGTGGTACGGCCGCGACGACACCCCGCCGTCGTTTCGTCGGTTCATCCCGGCCACGGATGAAACGCCCGCCCGCCGTCATGGCCCTATCGCTGATCGGCGCATCCGCACTCGTTGCTTTCGGTGGTGCATTTCAGGCCGCTCTCCGGCAACTCGGGACGCAGGTACTGGCGATGTTCAACTGACAGCGTTTGCATCGGCTCGCGGCTACAAACCATCACTCGGCCTTCGTGCCGACTTGGAGTCTGACCGTCGAATGGGCCTTTTATCTGATCTTCTCCGCTCGCCTTGAGGCTCGTCCGCGCAGCAGCGTTCATGTTCCCGGTGCCAAGGTCTTGGCGGCATAGCGTGGCGCTGTATGTCGTAGGCTCCCCATGTCATTCGAGGCGTTCTACCTCTTCCGGTCGCGAACCTTGGAGTGATGTTTGCAGGAGCGGCCTTGGGGGCATGGCACTCGGAGCGCACCGAGCCACCCACTTCCGATCGCGCACGCACGGTCATGGCCATGGGGACGCTTGGGTTCCTCGCGATCCTGCCCGGCTACACGCTCAGCTGGTCGTGGAAGCTCGCCGTCATGCCTGCAGCAGCTCTCGCGGCACTCGCGATGATTCCGGCGTGGCAGCCCGCGACGGGGCCACCGCTTTCCTCGGAACGCGCCTCTTGAGCAGTATCGGACGCGGCGCCTACAGCCTCTACCTGTGGCACATGCCGGTCATGTGGCTGGTCTGGTTCAACACCCAAGGGGCGAACGTGGCTCCAAGCCGCGTCGCCTGCCTTGGCATCGCCGTCGTGAGCACACTGAGTTACCGAGCCCTGGAGCGGCCGGTCACTACTGCCAACCCGCGATCACGCCCGCTCATAGACCGGCGCAGCACGAGCACCGCGTGGGCCCAAGAAGCGCCACCGTGGGTAAAGTGACTGCAAGAAGGCGATTTTGTCAATCGCCGTGGCCATCTTCACAAGGGACTGCAATTTCATGAAGCAAGCGGTTGATTCTCGCATCCACGCCAGCTCCAAGCCTCAGTTGATGTCCCTCGGCAGCCGCTGGACTTGGTTGGTGACTGCACTCGTGGTCATCCCGGCGATCGCCACACTGCAAGTGCCTGTAGGCGGCTGGATGAAGCAACACTGTTGGTGTATCCCGAAAAGATGACGCAAGGGTCAACACCACACTTGGATTTCTTCGCTCGCACATGGACCAGGCACATATCGTGTCCTTCAGGTGGCATATGAGATAGCAGGCTCAACGATCATCGTCGAAAGAACGGTGGGCATCCTATACCACCTCGCAATTGCCCTTGGTGTGATGCAACTGGTAAAAGGCCTTGGGCTGCGCTCCTCAGTTGCAGCCGGGATAACGTGTTGCGGCCTCTTTTGGTGGTTCTTTCCTTACGCGTATGCATGGATGGGCGGACTAGCCTTTATCACTTGGTCACTCGCTCTCACGGCCCACGGCCGCCGAGATTGGGTGATTGCACTTGGGGGTGGACTAGGCGGTCTCGCAGCCTTCTGGCGTCCGGAGATGGGGCTCGTATTGCTGGCCGCCATCCCCCTCCTGTTCAAGACACGACGTTACTTTCCATACATTGCGGGACTGGCACTGGGCCTAATACCGCTGGGTATGCACTTAGACGGTCAGGGATTGAGCGCGTTTGAGAGTGTGGTACGAAGCCGAGCCGCTGTGAATGCCCAAACGTCACTCGACAGGGTGGGCATTCCGGTATGGTTGCTATTGGGACTCTGCGCTTTGGGGATTTTCGTCATGCTGCAAGCAGCGCTTCGACTGAGCGAGCATCGGGCTGTTCTGCTTTCCTGCGCTATGGCCAGCGCCTTCATGATGCCGCAAGCCCTTCAAAGAATCGACTTCTATCACGCGATCTTCGCTGCTTGCTTTATTCTACCCGTCGCGGCCGGGATCGTCGCCGCCTTATCGTCTGGAGCCTGAAAGCCATTCCTGCAACTGTGCGTCGGACGATGTGGGGAGCTGGCGCGGCCACGATAGGCGTTCTTGCCGGCGGTCTGCTGGCACGATCTCCCGACATCCTCGGGTGAACGTGGAGAACTTAGGTCGCTCTCTGCCCGCCCGCCCGA
>CAWGXD010000036.1:0-39150 GCA_963826445.1 uncultured Actinomycetota bacterium | reverse complement strand
GAAGGCCGGCTGCATCCGGGGAACGCTTTGGACTGCTTCTTCCTCGCCGACGTCCGTCATCCCGGGACCCTCGGCCAGGGCCTCATGGCGAGGATGTTCATCGAGGCCGTCAACGTGAAATTCGCCGCCGGAATCGCCCTCTTGCCCCGGTCGCAGGACCTGCTTGGGCTGGCCCGTTCGGTCACGCCCTCTACAGACCCGGCCGTCGCCCTCGCGAGCCTCGCCGGAGCTCGCCGACGACCCAGTCGCCGCCGCGGGCCACGTCCGCTCCAGGGCCCGAGCGTCGATGACGAAGCCACGGCGACGCCCGGCGCACGAGATCGCGGGAGGTCGCCCTTGTCACAAGGACACGCCGTGGGGCCGGTGCCGAGATGCCCGGCCCTTTGGCGTTGCCGACCGCATCGCGGATTCCCAAGAGGTCGCCCTGGGATAGGTCCATTAATTTCCGAGGCCGTAATATGAACTTCCGACCCCAATAATCCCCTCTGCGCGTAAGCTGGCAAGCACCAGGCCCTGCGGCCTTCCGTCTTGAGGACAACGACACCCCGCGATGATCACCGATTCACGGGCGGGCGAAGACATCGGTCGGCAGGCCGAGCATGCCAAGCCTAGTCTTCCACCCCACCGCCAATTCCAGCTTACCCCAGGCTTCGTAGAGCCGGACCACACGCGCAGCTGCTTGCGGGATGCGGACTTTCGCCGCGGGCGGAATCTTCGCCTCGCGTACTACCAGGCCCTCGTAGCCTTGGAGGATTAGCGGCTCGGCCTCGGCGTACCGGTGCCGGCCCAGCAGCGCCCCACCCAGCAGGCTCATGGAGTTGAACCTCAACCAGTCGTCGGGCAGGGCCTTCATGCGAATAGACAGGCACTCGCGGAGGAGCGACTCGGCCTCCGACCACTTCGACTGCTCCAGCAGGGTAGTGCCGAGTCGTGTGAGTGCCTGCGAGCTCGGGGCTGTCGGCCTTCATGGACTTGCGGCGATTGGCCAGTAGATCGCGAAGCAAGGTGTTCCTCGGCCTCCGACCAGCGGCCGAGCGAAAGGCAAAGAGCGGCGAGGTCGCCGCAAATCGCGAGCGTATCTGGATCATCGGAGCCCGGCTTCGACTTGGCGGCCCGGGAGCGTCGGCCCGAGCAGCGAAATCGCCTCGGCCTGCCTCCCCAGGCCCAGGAGGGCTTGACACCGGAGCATCGTCATCTTCACGGAGGGGGGATGGTTCCGGGCAAATGCGTCTAGCGCCAGGAGAGCATCGCCTGGACGCCCATGGCGAATGGCCCTCCGGGCGTCTCGAAGAATCGAGACCTCGCGGCGCTGCCGGAGGGCCTCGCGAGACGGGGCCTCGATCTCCCAGAACCTGAAACTCTGATCCACGCTGGCAGAGGCGACCTGCTTGCCTGTCGGGCCGACACGCGACGCCGAGCACCCCGTTGATGTGCCCCCGCAGGGTGAAGACGTTGTCGCCCGTCTCGGCGTCCCACAGGCGTATCGTCTTGTCCTCGCTCGAGGAAACCAGGCGACGTGCATCGAGATAGGCCACGGCATTGACCTGCTGGGTGTGGCCCTTGAGGGTCAGAAGACGGCGATAATCATCGAGACTCCACACCGCCACGGTCGAGTCGTCGCTGGCCGCCGCGAGCCGGCGGCCATCCGGGCTGAACGCCAGGGCGTTGCCCACGCGATCGGAGTTGACCGACCACGTCGGAGAAAACGTGGATCGACCGCCCTTCCGCCACGTCCCAGAGCCGCACCGTGCTGTCCCAGCCGATCGACGCGAGCCGTCGCCCATCTCGATTGAAAGCGACATCGAAGACCCCCTGAGTGTGTCCCTTGAGGACGCTCACCTCCCGGGCGTCGCCGGAGTCCCAGAGCTTCACAGTCGAATCGGAACAGGCCCCGGGCGACCAGCCTCCCGCCGGGATCGAAGGCGACCGCGTCGATTGTCGTCGAGGCCGGGCCGATGGAAGGGACGATCAGCCTCCCCGTGTCGGCGTCGAAGATATTTAGCGAGTTCCGCTCGTCCATGTTGGTCGGGTTCACAGCCGCGGCGACCCGTTTGCCGTCGGGGCTGAAAGCGGGAGTGGCTGGTCGATCGTTGCAGGGAACTCCAGGAAGCTCGCGACCGGTCGTCGAGTCCCACATCCTGAGCCGCCAGTCTCCCGAGGTCGTGAGGAGCCTATGGCCATCCGGGCTGGTACACGATGTGGCTGGGCCCGACACCCCCCCCCTCCGTGCCCGAGAATGCGAACCGGTCGATCTGCCTCGATTCCCCGTCGATGGCTACCTCGGCGTCCCAGATCCGAAGAGCCCCGTTCTCCGACACGAGGCGAACTCCGAGCCGTCGGGGCTGAACCGGACGAAGCTGACCGCAGCCGTGTGGCCACGAACGGTCGAGAGCGGCCGGCCAGTCGCCGAGTCCCACACCCGCAGGGTGGTGTCATCTCCCCCTGATACGATCCGGCGGCCGTCGGGCGAGAACGTTACGGTCGTCACCCAGCCGTCGTGCCCGGTCAGCTTATGAAGCAGGCCGCCGGTCTTGGCATCCCAAAGGATGACCATGCGGTCAAATCCCGCGGAAGCAATCCGTGTGGCGTCCGGGCTGAATGCGACGCTGTAGACGTCATGGGTGTGTCCCTGCAGGGTTCTAAGCTCCTGCCCGCTGACGGGGTCCCACAGCTTGACCGTATCATCCTGGCTCGCCGACGCGATCATCGACCCGTCCGGCGCCCAGGCGACGTCCTGGGATGGCCTCCCCGTGACCCAGCCAGAGTCGGAGACGCTGGCCGAGGGTCACGTCCCAGATGCCGATCTCCGGGACCCTGTTGGGGGCCATCGGATACGCCCCGGAACCGGAGACGAGCCGGGTCCCGTCGGGCCTGAAGGCCAGGGCCCGAACCCCAGGAGTTTATGCCCGTCGCGTGTGAACGCTCGGCCTCGGTGGAGACGTCCCAGATGCGGATGGTCGTGTCTTTCGATCCGGTGGCGATAAGTGAGCCGTCTGGGGAGAAGACTACGGCGAAGACCACGTCCGTGTGGCCGCGAAGCACGCGAATCGCCTTCCCGGTGGCGACATCCCAAAGGGTTACCGAGTTGTCGGCCCCCGAGGTGGCGAGCCGGCGGCCGTCCGGGCTATATGCTACACCATAGACGCCCCGGAGTGACCACTTTGCCTCGCTGGGCTCATCCCCGGCGGCCCGTAAGGTCAAGCGTTCCATGTGCCCGAGCCAGCGGCAGTACGCCCATTCCCACGTGCGAAGCGAGGGGGGACACTGTTCCAGCAGGGCATTCGTCAGGCCCACGTTGTTGAGCGCCCATTCGCGCTGGGCGAGGTTCACGCGGCTCATATACAGTTCGCGTTCGAGGGACACCGCCGCCTCAGTCGCCTCACGTGACTTCTCCCTGGCTCGGTCTCTCTAAAGGCCGTCTCTCGCTGCTCGCGAGTGACGAGGACCGTGCTGACCGCCAACGAGATCACGGCCGTCACCAGGAGGTGGCCGATGGCCGCGACCATCGGCCGGTTCTTCCTCATCCAGCGTCCCAGTCGTCTTAGCCAGACCCTCCTTTGCGGCGGTGACCGCCTCGTCAGCCAGCCACCGCTCGATGTCGTCGGCCAGTCCCAGCACCGGCATAGTCGGCCTTCAGCGCCATCGCCTTGAGGCAGACGGCTTCGGGCTTCGGTCGGTCGGCAGGGGGTCTCAGGCGAGAGCGCTCAGCAGGAGCCCTCAGAGAGAGGGATCGCTGCGGAACCGGTCGGCGTCCGCGCGTGCCTGGCAGCGCGGGCCTCGGCCTCCTTGGCCCAGCTTCCGCGGCCCTGGCCTCGGCTTCCGCCTCGGTGGCCCGGCGCTCGCATCGCTCTCGACGACGTCGCCGGCAACGGTCGTCTGCGAGGCGTCGCTCGGGGACTTGCCGTCCTTCTTCATCTCGTCGACCTCGGACTTGAAGACCCGGGCTGAGCGGCCGAGGCTGCGCGCCATGTCGGGGAGTCTCTTCCACCCGAAGAGAGCGATGATGATGACCGCGATGACGATCAGCTCGGGGGCACCAAGACCAGCCATTGTGTCGTCTCCTCAGACGTCAGGGACCCCCATTTGATTGCGGGCCGTTCGCTGGCAGCATCGACGCTGCAGATGACCAGCATACGTGCGCGACGTGAACATGACGCCACCCGCCACCCGCCGCCCACCCGCTCATCCACCGGTCAGGTCACTCCCGCGTCATCCCGGCTCGCCGTAGGCAGCGAGCGCAGCTCGCGCCTCGTCGGCCACGGCATTGGCCAGTCCAGACGGAGAGGCGACCCGGACGTCGCCGGCCAGCCGCAGCACGAGGCGACGGACGAGGGCCGGGTCGGCCACCTTGAGCGTGACCCGAACCGATCCGTCGGCGTTCCGGACGACCCCCTCGTTGGGGTAGTAGTCGGCGATCCACGCCGCCTGCGGGGCGGCCTCCAGGACCACGCTCAGGTCGCTCTCGCTGGGCACGAACACGTCGTCGAGCTCGCGGGGCGTCGCCTCCGGCAGGTGGCGTGCCGTCCTGTCGAGGACGCTGCTGCCTCGATCCGGTCGAGCCGGAAGAACCGCACGCCGGGGCGAGATGGCACCAGCCCTCGAGGTACCACTGCCCGTCGAGGTTGACGATCCGCATGATGTCGACGTCCCGCTCGGTCGTCTCGTCCCGGGTCGCCACGTAGTAGGTCAGGTGGACGCGCCGTCGGGCTGCCAGAGCCTGCTTGAGCACTGGCATCGCCGAGTGCTGGCTCCCGTCGTCGAGGTCGAGCGCGATCTGCCCGCCACCAGCGGTCGGCGGCCCTCGTCGCGTTGCGGAGCTTCTCCAGGGTCCGCTCGACGACCTCGGGTTGACGAGCGTCGAGCCGAGCGCCTGGAGCCCGGCCGTGAGCGTCACCGCCTCGTCGCGGGTGAGGCGCATCGGCGCCGCGATGTCGTCGGCGTTCGACAGGTAGATGTGGCCGCTCGTCCCACTGGGCGTCGATGAGCTCGGCGTGCGTGTCGCCGGGCGTGCCGCACACGAAGAGCAGATGAGGTCGGACTCGATCTGCGCCGCCGTGACGCCGAACTCCGCGGCGGCCTCCTCGATGCTCACGCCCTGGTGGCGGAGCAGCCAGGGCACCATGTCCAGGAGCCGGCCGAGCCGCTGTGTCGCGGTCTCTGTGGCGGCCGTGCCGTGGTCCGTGGGCCGCTCGGTGCGGATGCCCGGTGGCCAGCCATCCGCTTGTCACTCATCGGCAGGGCCTTCCCGGTGTGCTGCCATCGCATCGGTGGCGTTGATCTCGATGGTGCGCAGCAAGGCCCCGCGGACGCCCTCGACGAGCTCGGGGGGCGAGACGGCGATCGCGTGGCTGCCCAGCGCGGCGATGTCACGCTCCGTGCGCCCGCGCTCGTAGGGCACCTCGATCTCGGCCCACCGGTGGTCGAGGTCCTGCGTCCTCCTCGCCGCCTGGCGCAGGACGTGACCGCGGCCGTGGCGCACCCGGACGACAGCGGATCCTTGGGGCTCCGGCGCCTGCGCGGCGAGGGACACCTCGGGAACGTGGTCGGCCGGGATCTCATAGGACCCCGCTCGCCCCTTCTTCCGCACCGGGCCCACGACCCGGCCGAGGCGGAAGGCGCGCTCCGCGGCCCGGTCGACATCGTGGCCAGTGAGGTACCAGCGGCCGTGCCAGAGCTTCAGAGCCCACGGCCGGACGTGGCGCGTGCTGACCGAGCCGTCGTTCTTCCGGTAGTCGAAGGTGATCGGCTGACGAGCCGAGAGGGCAGCGCGGACGGGGTCGAAGGCAGGCTCGGGCGTCCGGATCCGCGGCTCGACACCGGCCGCGAGGGACTCGTCGATCTCCACGCCCGCGAGGCGGAGCTTGCGCAGTCCGGCGGTGGCCGTGCCTGAGATGCTGGCCGTGGACCACGCGCGCGCCGCCAGTGCCAGCGCAGCCACCTCGTCCGGCTCGAAGCTGATCTCGGGCAGGGACGTCTCGCTGGCATCGATGCGGTAGCCCACCTCGTCGTCGAAGAGGACGTCGACCACGGTGGTCGTGATGGGAATGCCCATCTCTCGCAGCTCGTCCTTGTCGCGCTCGAACATCCGGTCGAACGCCTCAACGGAAGGCGCCTCGGCGTAGGCCGGCAGGGATCTGCGCAGCTGCTCCTTGGGGATGGGCCGGCGCGTCGACTTGAGGGCGAGGATCAGGTTGAGCAGCCGCTCGGTCTTCTCCGCCGACGCGGATGATGCACTCATGGCCGCCTTCCTCCGATCCGGTTCGCCCCGCGCGGGCGCAGTCCGACGCTACCTGACTCCCGACCCTCTCGAGTGAGCCCTGCGCGAGCCCTTCCATGAGCCTTGCGTGAGCCCTTGCGTGAACAGGGCGCAGGTGTCGTCGGTAGGGTCGCGTCCATGATCCAGTGGCGGTCGGCAGTCATCGAAGAGGTGCGTTCGCGGTGGGCCGGGGCGGTGGAGTATGCCGCTGAGCTGGCTTCCGGGGACACCGTCCGCGCGCTGGGCTACTCCGACATCGTCGGGGACCTCCCTGCGGGTGCGCGTGTCCTGCTCAACACGACCGCCCTCGAGCGTGGCCTGGGCACGGGTGGGGTCGCCATCATCGTGGCGGCCCCGGACCACCTCCCTGAGCCGGTAGATGTCGCGGCGCTGGACGGCCACCTCGTCAAGGCGCGCTACACGCCGGGGCAGACCATGGTGCTCGGGGTCGACGAGCAGGGCAGTCCCAACCACGAGCGTCTCCGTGACGCAGACGACCTCGGTGGCATGCCCGTCGTCGTTGCGGACCTCCACTCGGCCCTGCCGGCCATCATCGCCGGGCTGCGGGAGTCCGCGCCGGACGCCCGGGTGGCCTACGTCATGACGGACGGCGGGGCTCTCCCCACGGATTTCTCACGCACCGTGGCCGGGCTACGGGAGTCCGAGTGGCTCGCGGCCAGCATCAGCGTGGGCCAGGCCTACGGCGGCGACCTGGAGGCCGTCAACGTGCACACCGGGCTGCTGGCCGCACACCTCGTCGTCGACGCGGACGTCGCAGTCGTCGCGCAGGGGCCGGGCAATCTCGGCACCGGAACGCGATGGGGCTTCTCCGGCACCTCGGCGGGTGAGGCCCTGAACGCGGCCGGCGTGCTCGGTGGCCACCCCATCGCATCGCTTCGGGTCTCGGAGGCGGACCAGCGGCCCAGGCACCGTGGCCTTTCGCACCACAGCGCGACGGCCTACGGGCGGGTCGCCCTCGTGCCGGCCGACGTCCCCGTCCCTGACCTCACCGAGGATCTCGCCGCGTACGTCCACAGTCAGGCACAGGCGCTGTGCGACTCGACCGGGGGACGGCTCACTCTCGTCGAGGTCGGGTGCGACGGCCTCGACGACGCACTCCGCGCCACGCCGGTACCGCTGTCGACGATGGGACGCGGGTTCGACGACGACCGCCTGTCGTTCCTGACCGCGGCGGTTGCCGGCCGCCACGCCGCAGCCATGCTCGGCTGAGACCGGCGCCCTCCACGACCCACCGCCACGACCCACCACCACCCGCTCGGCAACACACCCGCTAAACGACTGCTCACCCCGGCTGCAGCCGGGGTGAGCAGTCGTTTAGCGGGTGTGTTGCGGGGTGAAGCGGGTTGAAGCGAGGTCGAGCGGCGGTGGGTCAGCGCACCTCGTCGAGGTCCACCACGAAGATGAGCGTCTCCCCTGGCGCGATGGCCGAGCCCGCTCCACGGTCGCCATAGGCCAGGTGCGCCGGAATGGTCAGCCTGCGTCGTCCGCCGACCTTCATGCCCTGGATGCCCTTGTCCCAGCCGGGGATGACCATGCCGACACCGAGCCGGAAGTCGAGCGGCGCACCACGGCTCCATGACGAGTCGAACTCCTCGCCGGTCGAGTGCGTGACCCCGACGTAGTGTGCGCTGACCGTGTCCCCGGCCTTGGCCTCGCGACCGTCGCCCTCGATGAGGTCCTCGATGACCAGGTCGGCGGGAGTGTCACCCTCGGGGAAGTCGATCTCCGGCTTGGTGCGGTCTGGGTCGAGTGCCATCGGGATTCCCTTCGTCGAAGCGTGCCGGACGGCACGTCTCCAGTCTGTCAGCAGCGGTTGGCTTCGGCGGGCGACGCCCAGCGGTCCCTCAGTAGGCGTCGAGGATGTCCACGACGAAGACGAGCGTGTCCGTGCCGCTGATGCCGCCCTGCGGGTTGCCCTGCTCGCCATAGCCGTCCTTGGGCGGAATGACGAGGAGCACGCGGCTGCCGACCTTCTTGCCGACGAGTGTGCTGTCCCACCCGGGAATGACGGCGCCGGCTCCGATCGGGAAGTCGGCTGCCGCACCGCGCTGCCACGAGGAGTCGAAGACCTTGCCGTCCTTCCACAGGACGCCGTGGTACTGGGCGGCGATGAACTGGTTCGCCTTGACGACCGGGCCATCACCCTCTATGAGGGTGGCCTGCTTCGTTTCGGTCGGGGGGTTTCCCTTGGCGATCGTCACCGTCGGCGCCTTGGCGTTGCCATCGGGGAACTCGACCGTCGGGAAGCCGGCCGGGCTCGACTTGCCCTCGCCCTCGAGCGAGCTGAGTCCCTTGTGCACCTCGGCCACGTCCGCGATGACGACGATGGTGTCGGTCGGTGCGACACCGAGCTGCGCGTTGCCGCTGTCGCCGAAGCCCTTCGCCGGCGGGATCGTGAAGGCGACTCGTCCGCCCTGCTTGGCGCCGACGAGGCCCTCGGTGAAGCCGGCGATGACGTCGGTGCGCCCGAGCCGGTAGCCCTCCTCGCCGCGACCCTTCGCATAGCCGTCGTCGAGCAGCTTCCCCGACGTGCCGTTGTAGATCTGGGTCTTGATCCGGACCGTGTGCTCCTTCGTCGCGGCCGGACCGGTGCCGGGGACCAGGACCTTGCGCTGGACCGAGGCCGTCGAGATCGGCAACGAGCCGAGGTCGACCTTGGGTGCGGTCTTCAGGTCGACCGGACCGGAAGCGGTGAGGCTGGCCAGCGCCTTGACGTCGTCGGCCGGCGCGGGTGCAGGGGCCGCCGTCGCCGTGGATCCTCCGCTGGCACTCGTGCCCGTGGGCGCGGGTCCGCTGGGCCCGGCCTGACCACATGCAGACAGGACGGACAGGCCGAGGACGGCGACGGCGGCCGTCGCGACTGATCGAATTCGCACAGGAACGCTTCCGGGTCGTGGAGAGAGGGACACAGGTCGCCCGCCGGAGGGCGGGCCCCGGTCACTGTAACCCCAGATCTTGTGACCACCGTCCACGACGGGGCGCCAGCCCTGCCGACGGTTCAGAGCGATCGGGGTACCGCCGGGGATCGGGAGATCGTGTCCATGAGGCGCTCGACGCGCTCGTCGACGGCGCGGAACGGGTCCTTGCACAGGACCGTGCGCTGCGCCTGGTCATTGAGCTTGAGGTGCACCCAGTCGACGGTGAAGTCGCGGCCATGCGCCTGGGCCGCGCGGATGAAATCGCCCCGCAGCTTCGCCCTGGTCGTCTGCGGCGGACGGACCTTGGCCCGGAAGACCTCGATGTCGGAGGCGACTCGGGCGGCGTGGCCGCGCTTCTGCAGGAGGTAGAACAGGCCGCGGGACCGGTTGATGTCGTGGTATGCCAGGTCCAGCTGGAGGATCCTGGGGTCCGAGAGGCCGAGTCCATGCCGGGCGCGATACCGCTCGATCAGCCGCAGCTTGATGACCCAGTCGATCTCGGTACCGATCGCGTCGAGGTCGCCGGAGCCGATCGCGTCGAGGGCCCGCCCCCACAGGTCGATGACCTGCTTGGTGTCCGGTGAGGGCATTCCCTCGCGGTCCACGAAGTCGGACGCCTTCTCGAAGTACTCGCGCTGCATGTCCAGCGCGGAGAGCTCACGTCCGTTGGCGAGACGCACCGTCGCCCGCCCCGTGGGGTCGTGGCTCATGGTCCGGATCGCCCGGATCGGGTTCTCCAGGGCCAGATCCCGCATCACGACGCCCTGCTCGATGAGGCGGAGCACGAGGTCCGCGGAGCCGACCTTGAGCAGGCTGGTGGTCTCGGACATGTTCGAGTCGCCGACGATGACGTGGAGGCGGCGGTAACGCTCGGCGTCCGCGTGCGGCTCATCCCTGGTGTTGATGATCGGGCGGGAGCGCGTCGTGGCGGACGACACGCCCTCCCAGATGTGGTCGGCGCGTTGGCTCACGGCGAAGCTGGCGCCGTGCGCGGTGGCGACGACCTTGCCTGCGCCACTGGTGATCTGGCGACTGATGAGGAACGGGATGAACATGTCCGACACCCGCTGGAAGTCGCTGGTGCGGCCGTAGAGGTAGTTCTCGTGACAGCCGTAGGAGTTGCCGGCGGAGTCCGTGTTGTTCTTGAAGACGAAGATCTCGCCCTCGACGCCGTCGTCACGCAAACGGGCCTGCGCATCCTCGACGAGCCCCTCGAGGATCCGCTCCCCCGCCTTGTCCTGGATGACGAGCTCGCGGACCGAGTCGCACTCAGCCGTTGCGTACTCGGGGTGGGACCCGACATCGAGGTAGAGGCGCGCGCCATTGCCGAGGAAGACGTTGCTCGAGCGCCCCCACGCGACGACCCGCCGGAACAGATAGCGCGCGACCTCGTCGGGAGTGAGCCTGCGCTGGCCCTGCGTCGTGCAGGTGACGCCGTACTCGTTCTCGATCCCGAAGATCCGCCGCTCCATGCACCAACTCTAAGCACCGTTCTCTATGCCGCGGGCGAAGGAACGTGACGGCGGCATGGTGGCCGTGCTCTGCTGGGCCACATGGCCTCCATCCTCGTCCTTGGCGGAACCAGCTGGCTCGGCGGCGCAGTCGCTGCCCATGCCGTAGCCCTGGGGCACCACGTGACCTGCCTCGCGCGGGGTGAGTCGGGTCAGGTGCCCCAGGGAGCGGGTTCGTCCGTGCGGACCGAACGGACCCGGCCGCCTACGATGCGCTGCCCGCCCGGGACTCGTGGGACCTCGTCGTCGACGTCGCTCGGCAACCCGGTCACGTGCGCGGCGCGGTTGCGGCCCTGGCCGAGCGCTCCGCGCACTGGGCCCTCGTCAGCTCGTGCTCGGTCTATGCCAGGCATGACGAGCCGGGGGCGGATGAGTCGGCGGCGCTCCTTCCCGCGCTAGACTCCGACGAGGCCACGCCGGAGCAGTACGGCGAAGGCAAGGTTGCTTGTGAGCAGGCCGTCATCGAGGCACGTGGCGGCACCGCGCTGATCGCACGGAGTGGACTCATCGTCGGCGGCGGCGACCCGTCCGACCGATTCGGCTACTGGCCGGGGCGCTTCGCGCAGGCGGCGCAGGACGGTCGAGCCGTGCTCGTGCCGGACTGCCCCGACCAGAGGGTCCAGTGGGTCGACGTCGCGGACCTGGCGGCGTGGTTGGTGTCCGCAGGGCTGTCGGGGGCGACTGGGGTGCACAACGCCGTCGGACCCGCCGTGACGTTCCAGCACGTCCTCGACACGGCGGCCCGCGTGGCGGGCTTCGCAGGCGAGGTCGTCAGGGCGGATGGCGAGACCCTCGGCCGGCTGGAGGTCCAGGAGTTCATGGGCCCGCGGTCACTTCCCCTGTGGCTGCGCGACCCCGAGTGGCAAGCCTTCATGGACCGCAGCGGGGCGTCGGCGGCGGGCGCCGGGCTCGCGTGCCGCCCCCTCGAGGACACCATCGCGGACTCATTGGCGTGGGAGCAGACGCTCGGGACCGCTCGCACGCGGTCGAAGGCCGGGCTGGACCGGGTCGACGAGCTCGCGGTGGTCGAGTCGCTGGCAGGACAGCGCCCTTCGATACCCGATTGAGGCTGGACCCCTCTGTCTCGATTTGGTGGGGCCTGTAACAATGGGCCCGCCCCCCTTCCTACGCACACCTCCACATCTCTCCTTTGGATGGCCATGATCGACAGACCAAACTTCAAGTTCTCACGCCGCGGTTACGAGCCGGAGGAGGTCGATTCGTTCATCGAATCGCAGAACCGGACCCTCCAGGCCGCGAAGAAGGACGCCTCCGAGCGCAGCGTCGAGCTGACCAAGCTCAATGCCCAGCTCGCCGACCTGCGCGGCCAGCTCGGCCAGCAGACCCGTGCGATGGCCGACCTCAAGAAGTCAGCACCCTCGCAAGCGCAGACCTACACCGAGCTCGGCGAGCGCGTCGGCCAGATCCTCACCCTCGCCGACGCCGAGGCCGCCGAGATGCGCAACCGTGCCGCCGTCGAGGCAGAGCACATCCGCGAGCGGGCCAACAACGCTGCAGCCGAGCTCAAGGCGACCACGAGCGCCTACGCGGAGCAGGCGAAGGTCCGGGCCGACGAGGAGGCGCAGCGCGTCATCGCCCAGGCCAACCGTGAGGCGCAGGCGATCATCGCCGAGGCACAGAGTGTCGCCTCGGCCCAGCGGCAGGAGTCCGCGGCCGAGTACGAGTCCCACCGGGCCAAGGCCGGCGCCGCGACCGCAGAGCTCGAGACGACGCTCGCCGCCCGCCGCGAGCAGGCCGACAGGAGTTCGAGACGCGTCGTGCGGCCCTCGAGGCGACACTGGCGGAGGCCGACCGGCGGGCTCGTGAGTTGCGCGAGCGGTGCGCGAGAAGGACGCGGCTGAGCTGCGAGGCCGCGCGCAGGCGATCCTGAACGGCTCCCAGTCCCAGGCCGACCTCATCATCGCCGAGGCCCGCGACCATGCAGCGCGCGTGCGCGAGGAGTCCGAGCGCGAGCTGGCCGCCTCGACCGCTCAGCGCGATGCCATCACCTCGCAGCTGGCCAACGTCCGCCAGATGCTCGCCACCCTTGGCGGCGGTGCTGCTGACGCGCTCTCCGCCCAGCCGCAGCCGGCTGCCGAGCAGCCCGCCCGGCCGGCCGAGCCGCAGCACGGAGAACGGCAACCGTCGGCATCGGAGCAGTCTGCGTCCCAGCAGGCTGCTGCGATCGACCCGGCAGCGTCCGACACGACCATCGTGATGCAGGCGATCCCCACCAACGGGAATGACCGCTCCGGCTCGTCGCACGACGGCCGCACCGGTGAGGGCACATCGTCGAAGGAGCCCGTGCGGACCAACTGATGGTTCCGGGACCAGCATGACGATGCCGTCCGGCCCATGGGCCGGACGGCATCGTCATGCTGGTCGTACGGGCGAACAGCCGGTCAGGTCGGCTGCGTGGGCCCGTCGTCGCGTCCCTGCCCATCCTGAGGCGGACCGGCGTCGTGGGGTCCGGTCTGGGCGTCGCCCGGCTTGGGCAGCCTCGCCGTTCGACTCGCCGCTCAGCACCTCGGGGTGGCCAGGGTGCGCTTCGTCGACGGGTGCGTCGGCGATGGGGTCCTCGGTGCTGAGCAACCGGCCGAGCAGCCCACCGAGGACGCGGCGGAAGGTTCGTCGGGGCCGCTCCCGGTCGAGGACGGCGACCTCGAGCTGGTCCGGCGCCGAGCTCGCGGGGCTCGCCGCCCTCGGGAGCGATGGCCAGCACGTCGACCGCGAGGCGGAGTGCCTCGCCCAAGCTGAGGCCGGGGCGCCAGCGCTCGGCAACGGCGGCCTCGGCCTGCGTCGCTCGCTCCACCCATGGCGACGAAACCGCGCTCGTCGGCGACCGACCCGTCGTACGTGAGGCGGAAGATCTGGTCGTCGTCGGGTGTCTGGCCGACCTCGGCGACGACGATCTCGATCTCGAAGGGCTTCGACTCCTGGGTGAAGACCGCACCGAGCGTCTGCGCGTACGTGTTTGCCAACGCGCGCGCCGTCACGTCCGTGCGGTCGTAGGAGTAG
Source organism: uncultured Actinomycetota bacterium (assembly GCA_963826445.1). Taxonomy (GTDB): domain Bacteria; phylum Actinomycetota; class Actinomycetes; order Actinomycetales; family Dermatophilaceae; genus Intrasporangium. Next base: position 25,426 of record CAWGXD010000036.1, on the reverse strand, counting down.
CCGCGCAGGTCGGCGTAGCGGATCCCGGCGACGCGCAGGGACTCGAACTCGTTGTAGCGCCCGACGGCGGCAAACGCGATCCGGTCGTAGATCTCCGAGACCTTGTGCAGGGCCCGGGAGGGATTCTCCGCGACGAAGGCGATGCCCTTGTCGTAGGCCAGCACGACGACAGAACGGCCGCGCGCGATGCCCTTGCGGGCGAAATCGGCGCGGTCCTTCATCACCTGCTCGGGCGGGACGTAGAACGGCATGGTCATCGGGCACCTCCGGGGTTGCCGCGGCGGGACTCGACGATGGCGGCCACGTGGCTCTCGAGGACGTCCTCCGGCACGAAGCGGGCACCCGACTGGTCGACGACAGCCACGGTCGGCCAGATCTGCCGGCCGAGGTCCGGACCACCGGTGGCCGAGTCGTCGTCGGCCGCATCGTAGAGCGCCTCGAGCGCGACGGCGACGGCGGTGTCCTCACTCAGCCCGGGGCGCCACAGCTTCTTGAGCGCGCCCCGAGCGAAGACCGAGCCCGACCCGCTCGAGTGGTGGCCGCCCTCGAGATAGCAGCCGCCGGTCACGTCGTACGAGTAGATGCGGCCGACGCCGATTGTCGATGTCGTACCCGGCATAGGTCGGCACGACGGTGAGGCCCTGCATCGCCAGGGCGAGGTTGGCCCGGATCATCGAGGCGAGCCGGTTCGCCTTGCCCTCGAGGGACATGATGGCGCCCTCGATCTTCTCGTAATGCTCGAGCTCGACCTGGTAGAGCCGGATCAGCTCGACGGCGATCCCAGCGGTCCCGGCGATGCCGACGACGCTGTAGCCGTCAGCTGCGAACACCTTCTCCATGTCGCGGTTCGCGATGAAGTTGCCCATGGTCGCCCGGCGGTCGCCCGCCATGATGACGCCGTCCCCGTAAGGAGGGACACGATCGTGGTGCCGTGCGGCGCCTCGATGCTCGCGCCGACGGGGAGGGGGCGTCCGGACGGCAGCAGCTCCGGCCGGTACCCGGCCACGAACTCGGTGAACGACGACGACCCGCTCGCGAGGAACGCTTCGTCGAGTCTGCGGCGCCCGCGAGCTGGGTCCGCCGGTCACTGGCCGCCCTTCTGGACGAACCCTCGCACGAACTCCTCGGCGTTCGACTCGAGGACTCCGTCGATCTCGTCCAGGACGCTGTCGATGTCGTCGTCCAGGTTTTCCTTGACGGCCGCTCCGGACGGGGTCGGCGGGTGGGGTGTCGGGGGCCTCCGGCGGCTCCTCGTCCCTGCGCTGCGGTCGGGCGTGCTCCTGGCCGGCCATGACTACCTCCAGAAACGCGAATCACGTGTACCTCGACCCTAACCCGTCACGCCGTTCGCTGCGTCGAGGTTTCACGCTGCGGCGCCTGCGCGCGTCGCGCCGGGACGGACCCGCAGCGATCCGGGATCACGCTGGGATCAATCTGGAGCGGCCAGTGCCCGGAGGAGGGACCGACATCAACGCTCTGGTCGAGGAGCGGCCCCACCTGCTCCCTGGTGCCCCGCTCCGGCTCGAGGATCGGGACGCGCTGGAGGTTCGGTCGCCCCGGCACGTCGAAGACGACCGAGTCCCAGCTCGCCGAGAACACCTGCGGCGTGAACCGGCTCACGCAGGTCCCCGCGGAACCAGGCCCTGGTGTCCTCCGGCGGCGCCGACTGTGCGGCGCGGATCTCCTCGGAGGTGATCAGCTCGACGAGCCGCCCGCGGTCCCGGAGTCGATGGACCAAGCCCCTTCTCGGGGCGCACATCAGCCCACTGGATGTCGATCGCCGCCAGCCGGTGGTCGTCCCACGCCAGACCGTCGCGGGACCGGTACCCCTCGAGGAGCTGCAGCTTGGCGACCCAGTCCACGAGGCCGCTCGCCGCCATGACGTCGCGGCCGAGCCGGGTCAGCACGTCCTCCCAGTAGCCCATGACCTCCTCGGTCGCCTCCGGCACGGGGTCGTCGGCACGTCCGTCGAGCCAGGCGCGGGCCGCCTCGAGATAGAGCCACTGGACGTCGAGGGCGGTCATCGTGCGCCCGTCCTGGAGCTCGACCGACGTGCGGAGGGTGGGGTCGTGCGAGATGGCCTGAAGCGCGGCCACCGGTCGGCGGATCGACCAGTCCGCACGCAGGTGCCCGTCCTCGATCATGCCGAGGACGAGCGAGGTGGTCCCGACCTTGAGCAGGTTCGCGACATCGAGGTGGTTGGCGTCGCCGATGATGACGTGCAGCCTGCGGTAGCGGTCCGCCACCGCGTGCGGCTCGTCGCGCGTGTTGATGATCGGGCGCTTCAGGGTCGTCTCGAGCCCGACTTCCGTCTCGAAGAAGTCGGCGCGTTGGGAGATCTGGTAGCCAGCCCCTCGCGACTGTCGACCCCGATCCCGACCCGCCCGGCGCCGACCGACGACCTGCCGGGTCACGAAGAACGGGATGAGGTGCCGGACGATGTCGGGAAACGGCGTCCGGCGCGGCATCAGGTAGTTCTCGTGCGTCCCGTAGGACTGGCCCTTCCCGTCGGTGTTGTTCTTGTAGAGGTTGACGACAGCCTGCCCCGGACGGGAGGCGAGCAGTCGCACCGACTCGAGCGCGATGGCGTCCCCCGCGCGGTCCCAGCGGATGGCGCTCGCGGGCACCGTGACCTCAGGCGAGCTGTACTCGGGGTGTGCGTGGTCGACGTAGTAGCGGGCGCCGTTGGGCAGGACGACGTTGGCCAGCGTGGGATCCTCGATGTCGGTCAGCTGGCTCGGGTCGGCGGTGTCCCGGTCGACCTGCCACCCGCGGGCGTCCTGGAGCGGGTCCTCGAAGGCGTAGTCCCAGCTCGACTGGTTCGAGCGCACCCCGTGGGCTGCCGCGTAGACGCTGACGACCTGCCCGGAGAGGAACATCGGGTTGGCCAGCGGGTCGCCCGGCACGGAGATGCCGAACTCCGTCTCGAGCCCCATGATCCGGCGAACCGTCATGGTCGAGACCCTAACCACATGGGGCGGGACGTGAGCCACGAGGTCGACTATCGTCGACAGTGACGCGAACCTCGAGAGGGGATCACCCGTGAACGACGTCGTCGTCTTCAGCGGCTCTGCCCACCCAGCCCTCGCCGACCGGATCTGTGCGCCACCTGGGTGTCACCCGCTCCCCCGTCGACATCAAGCGGTTCAGCAACGACTGCCTCCAGGCGCAGCTCCTCGCGAACTGCCGGCAGCGCGACGTCTACATCGTCCAGCCGCTCGTGCCCCCGACGCAGGAGCACCTGATGGAGCTGCTCCTCATGATCGACGCGGCCCGGGGCGCCTCGGCGGCGCAGATCACGGCAGTCATGCCGCACTACGCCTACGCCCGCTCCGACAAGAAGGACGCCTCGCGCATCTCGCTCGGCGGCCGTCTCGTCGCCGACATGATCGTCACGGCCGGCGCCCACCGGGTCCTGACCATGGCGCTGCACGCGCCGCAGGTCCACGGCTTCTTCTCGATGCCCGTCGACCACCTGACGGCCATCGGCGTCCTCGCCGACCACTTCCGCGGCACCGACCTCGACGAACTCGCATCGTCGTCAGCCCCGACCTCGGCAACGCCAAGGTCGCGACCCAGTTCGCCCGGCTGCTCGGACTGCCCGTGGCGGCCGGGCTCGAAGCGGCGGATCTCCGACGACCAGGTCGTCATCGACTCCATCGTCGGGGACGTCGCCGGGACGCCGGGCCATCATCCTCGACGACGAGATCGCCACGGGCGGCTCGATGCGTCGAGCTGATGGACCGGCTCAAGGACGCCGGCGCGACCGAGGCGACTATCGTGTGCACCCACGGGCTCTTCGCGGGCCGGGCGGTCGAGCGCCTCCGCGGGCATCCCTTCGTCACCGAGGTGGTCACCACCGACACTGTCCCGGCGCCGCCGGGCTGGCCGGAGCTGCAGGTCCGCTCCGTGTCGGAGCTGTTCGCCGAGGCGATCGAGCCGGATCCACCATGGCCGCTCCGTGTCGCTCGCTGTTCGAGGGCGTCGACCCCACCTACGCTCCGCCACAGGCCAGGCTGCCCTTCGAGACGATGGCATGACCCGGCGTGCGCCCTCTGGCGCAACCCCGCCGTCGCCTTCGTCACTCGACGTGATTCTCGTCGTCGCCTTCGCGGCCATCGGCAGGGCCTCGCACGCCGAGAGCCGCACCCTCGCCGGAGTCCTCGCCACCGCGTGCCCCTTCCTCGTGGGCACGGCGATCGGGTGGCTCGTGGTCCGCAGCCGCCGGGGCTCGTGGCCGCTCGACGTGGGCCCGGGCATCACCGTCTGGTTCTCGACCGTGCTCATCGGGATGCTGCTGCGCGTGATCCTGCTCCGCAGCTTCGCCTGGCCCTTCCTCGTCGTGGCCACGGGGGTGCTCGCGGTGTTGCTCATCGGGTGGCGCGCGCTCGCGACCGGGGTGGGCACCCGCTCAGCGCGACCCTGAGAGCGAGCTCAGCGGCATACGACCTGTTTTCCCGTATGCCGCTGAGCTGGCTTTACATCGTGAGCTGCCTTGGGTGCCAAGGGAGCTCACGACGGGCTCAAAGGTATTGGCCAGTGTTGGCCGTGGCGATGGACCGGCCGGGCTCCGTGCCGTCCTTGCCCTTGATGAGCGTGCGGATGTAGACGATCCGCTCGCCCTTCTTGCCGCTGATCCGGGCCCAGTCGTCCGGGTTGGTCGTGTTGGGCAGGTCCTCGTTCTCCTTGAACTCGTCGACGCAGCTGGCGAGGATGTGCTCGACGCGGATGCCCTTCTGGCCGGTCGTCAGGAAGTCCTTGATCGCGAGCTTCTTGGCCCGGTCGACGATGTTCTGGATCATCGCGCCCGAGTTGAAGTCCTTGAAGTAGAGGATCTCCTTGTCGCCGCCCTGGTAGGTCACCTCGAGGAAACGGTTCTCCTCCATCTCCGAGTACATCCGCTCCACGGCCGCCGTGATCATCGCCTCCACCGTCGCGTCCCGGTCCCCGCCGTGGATGGCAAGGTCGTGCTGGTGCAGCGGAAGCGAGGCCGTGAGGTACTTGCTGAAGATGTCGCGGGCGGCCTCGGCGTCGGGTCGCTCGATCTTGATCTTCGCGTCGAGACGGCCCGGTCGCAGGATCGCGGGGTCGATCATGTCCTCGCGGTTCGAGGCGCCGATGACGATGACGTTCTCGAGGCGCTCGACCCCGTCGATCTCGGCCAGCAGCTGGGGCACGATCGTCGTCTCGACATCGCTCGAGATGCCGGACCCGCGGGTGCGGAAGAGCGAGTCCATCTCGTCGAAGAAGACGACGACGGGGCTTCCCTCCGACGCCTTCTCCCGGGCGCGCTGGAAGATCAGGCGGATGTGCCGCTCCGTCTCACCGACATACTTGTTGAGCAGCTCCGGCCCCTTGATGTTGAGGAAGTAGCCCTTCCCGGTCTCTCGGCCGGAGCGCTCGGCCACCTGCTTGGCCAGCGAAGCGGCCACGGCCTTGGCGATGAGCGTCTTCCCGCACCCGGGCGGCCCGTAGAGCAACACGCCCTTGGGTGGCTTGAGGGCATGCTCCCGGAAGAGCTCGGGGTGCAGGAACGGCAGCTCGACCGCGTCGCGGATCTGCTCGATCTGGCCGGCGAGCCCCCCGATGTCCTCGTAGCCGACGTCGGGGACCTCCTCGAGGACGAGCTCCTCGACCTCGAGCTTGGGGATGAGCTCGTGGACGAAGTTGGAACGCGGGTCGAGCGCGAGGGAGTCGCCGACGCGGATCCGCTCTCCCAGGAGGGGGGTGGCGATCCGGCAGACGCGCTCCTCGTCGCCGTGCGTCACGACCACGACGCGGTCATCGCCCAGCTTCTCCTTGACGGTGACGACCTCACCGACGCGCTCGTACCCGTGCACGGAGACCACGTTGAGGGCCTCGTTGAGCATGACCTCACGCCCCAGGGCCAGCTCGGCCGAGTCCACCGACGGGCTCACGGCGACGCGCATCTTGCGGCCCCCGGTCAGGATGTCGACCGAGCCCTCCTGGGGCTCATCGAGGACCAGCCCGTAGGTGCTCGGCGGTTGTGCGAGCCGGTCGACCTCCTTCTTGAGGTTGACGATCTGCTCCCGGGCCTCCTTGAGGGTGCGGACGAGACGCTCGTTCTGCGTGGAGAGGGACTGGAGCGAGGTCTGTAGGTGGCTCAGGCGCGCCTCCAGCTCGCGGGTCTGCTGGGGGGTGGTCCTCGACGCGTCGCGCAGCGCACGCACCTCGCTCCTCAGCGCCTCGAGCTCACGGTCCGCCTGCCCGGGACCGCCTCCGGCCGACGCGGCGCGTGCGGCGCCACCCATGGGGCTGATCGGCTCGGATCGCGGGCTCGTCTCCGCAGCCGATCCGAGATCTCCGAGCCCGCGGTCGCGGGCCTCCTCGTTCCAGCTCTCGTCGGTCATCGCGGGCCTCCTCGCGTGTCAGCACGACCCCACGAAGGGGCCGTCACAATTCGACCCTAACCCCGACGGGTCACAACTCGTCGGACCTTTCTGTCACCGAACGGCGAAGCCGTCGGATCCTCTTGTCGCTCTTCACCCGCTCCCCCAGCGCCTCTGGCGTCCAGGCATCCGCGGGAATCTCGGTCGAGGGCGTCGACCCGGGCACCTGCGACGGGGGGTTTTCCTCGTCGAGGCCGACGGACTCGTCGAAGCCGTTTGCGGCCCATCTCCTGTACCCTCACTCGCCCCATAGGCACCCTTGGCCGGGCGACGCTTCCGCTCGGGAGGGACGACGCCTGGGGCGAGGCGTCGCGCGGTGACGAGGAAGCCGGTGTGCCCGTGCATACGGTGCTGGGGCCGCACGGCGAGGCCCTCGAGGTGCCATCCCCTGACCAGCGACTCCCACGCGTTGGGCTCGGTGAACCCGCCGTGCGCTCGGATCCCCTCCGCGATCCGGCTCAGCTGCGTCGTCGTCGCCACATAGCAGATGAGCACCCCGCCGGGGATGAGCACGTCGGCAACCACGTCGAGGCACTCCCACGGTGCGAGCATGTCGAGCACCACCCGGTCGACCGAGGCGCTCTCGACCGTTCGCGGCAGCGCCTCCACGAGGTCGCCGATGGAGATGGTCCACGCGGGGTGGTCCCCCCCAAAGAACGCCCGGCCGTTGCCCCGCGCGATCTCGGCGAAGTCCTCCCGCCTCTCGAAGGACAGGACCTGACCCTGCTCGCCCACGGCGCGCAGGAGTGACATGGACAGGGCGCCTGAGCCCACACCAGCTTCGACGACGGTGGCCCCCGGGAAGATGTCCGCCATCTGGACGATCTGGCCCGCGTCCTTGGGGTAGACGACGGCGGCGCCACGAGGCATGGACATGACGTAGTCGCTGAGCAGCGGCCGGAGGGCGAGGTACTCGACTCCGGCCGTGTTCGTGACGACGGAGCCGTCCGGCGCCCCGATGAGGTCGTCGTGGCGCAGGTAGCCGCGGTGGGTGTGGAACTCGCGCCCCGGCTCGAGGGTGATCGTGTGCAGACGCCCCTTGGGGTCGGTCAGCTGCACTCGCTCACCGACCTCGAAGGGGCCACGCCGGTGGTGCGCGGTGGTGCGCTGGGGCGCGTGCGTGGGCCGGGCGGCGTGGGTCATGGGAGCACAGTCTAGGTGCCGGCAACGCGCCTCCTGCCCGGCCGACGCACGGTCTCGGCCTCCACCTCGTAGCGGCTCTGGCGCCCACTCGGTGTCGCCGAAGAAGCGGCGTCGCAGCGACCCCTCGATCTCGATCGGTGACCCCCGCTTCGAGTCGCAGCGCGGCGCGGCGCGTCCCCGCGCTCCAGCACACCACGTCGATGGTGTCGACCTGGCCGGACCGTGCCTCTCCCTCGGACGAGCCCGTTCTTCGCGCCGTGCGCGACCGCGGGATGATGATGCGCAGCGTGACGATGACGTCCCCGCTCGGCAGGGTCCGCTCCTCTGCCGGAGCACTCAACCGGCCGCAGAGACGGACCTCGTTGCGCACGTCGCCGGCTGCCCCGTCATCGGCCTTCGAAGTGGCTCTCGTCGGTGGGGTCGACACGCCTCGTGACATCACTCCGCTCCCTTCGTGACCCGTCCTGCGCGGGCCGTCGGCAGCAGCCTCGGGCATCAGCCGGCGACGCGCTGGATCGCCGCCCTGCCTGTGGACAATCGCAACGGGGCCCAGGGGGTTGGGGACGAAGGGCCGCCGGCCAGGGCAATCGCGCTCGGGACTCAGCTCCGCCGTCGACGCGCGAGGGCGGCGCCGACGACCTCGTTGACCCGGTCCGCTGTGGCGACGCCGACGACCCGTCGCGTCGTCGCATCGATCACGACGATGACGGGCAGGTTGCGTTCGCTCATCTCCCGGACGAGGTCCGTCAGCACAGCGTCCGTGTCGAGGGCCACCACCCACTCGGCCGGTTGGGAGGTGACGACCGCGCCGAGGGGTGTCGTGGCCCGCGCCCCGGCGGGAACCTCGGCTGCTGCGGCGGGGTCGAGGAGGCCGAACGGCCACCCGGCCTGGTCCGTGGCGACCAACCAGGCGGAGCCGGTGCCCGCCGGGCCCGCGAACCTGCCCACCTCGCCCAGCGTCGCCGTCGCCGGGAACAGCAACACCGGCTCGAGCACGTCACGCACGGGGCCGGCGGTCGCGTCGATGATCGCGCCGGCCCGGATCGCCTGCGTGGCTCCCTGCCACAGGAAGAACGCGATGGCCACCGGCCAGACGACTCCGAACATCGAGATGCTCTCGCCCTCGAGCAGCGGGCGCCCGACGAACCACAGGACCGTGCCCGCCGCCATGATCCGGCCGAGCCAGCCAGCCGCGACCAGCCCCGATCCCTTGCGACCGGTCAGGCGCCAGACGAGGGCACTGACGATCTGGCCACCATCGAGAGGCAGGCCCGGGAGGAGGTTGAAGAGGCCGACGAGAAAGTTGGCGCGCGCCACGATGAGCAGCAGCGTCGAGGCCGTCTCGTTGGTGACGCCGGCCTCGAGGGCCCAGGCCACGGCAGCAAGGGCGAGGTTGGACAGCGGGCCGACGACGGCGACAAGAGCGGTCGTTCCCGGCGTTGACCGGGTCGCGTCATAGACGGTGTGGCCACCCCAGACGTCGGCCACGATGCGTCCCACGGAATGCCCTCGCGCCCGAGCGGCGAGGGCGTGTGCGGCCTCGTGGACGAGCACCGAGACGAGGAGCAGGAGCGCATACCCGGCCGCCACGACGTAGCCGTACGACGGGCCCCGGTCCGAGCGCCCCAGCGCCGGACCGAACACGGCGATGATGACCACGGCGATGACCGGCCAGGACCGGGCGATGTAGACCGGCGTGCCGGCGATGCTGCCGATGCGCCAGCCGTGGCGTCGTGACTCGTCCGGCGCAGGTGAGGTCATGGGGCGAAGCCTATGCGCGGCGGGCGGGGCCATGCGGGGGCATCCAGAGGCCATCCGCCGGGGCGCTGTCCGACCGCCGTCATACAGTCGCCTCATGGTCCCCGCTTTGTCGCCGAGCCGAGCCTCGGACTTCATGACGTGCCCGATGCTCTACCGCTTCCGCGTCATCGACAAGCTGCCCTCGCCCCCGACCCCGGCGACGGCCCGTGGGACGCTCGTCCACGCCGTCCTCGAGCGGCTCTTCGACCTGCCGACCTCCGAGCGCACGCTCGATGCCGCGATTGCGCTGGTCCCGCGTGAGTGGGAGCGGATCGCGTCCGAGGAACCGGAGATGCTCGAGTTGCTGGCCGAGCACGACGGCCGGACTGACGAATGGTTCTCCGGTGCCGGAGCGCTGCTCAACACCTGGTTCGGCCTCGAGGACCCGACCCGTCTCGAGCCCGCCGAGCGCGAGCTCTATGTCGAGACCGAGGTCGACGGGCTCGTCCTGCGCGGCTACGTCGACCGGCTCGACGTCGCGCCCAACGGTGCGATGCGGGTCGTCGACTACAAGACGGGGCGATCGCCCTCGGAGCGCTTCGAGGGCAAGGCGCTGTTCCAGATGAAGTTCTACGCGCTGGTCCTGTGGCGCCTCCGGGGCGAGATCCCCACCTCCTCCAGCTCGTCTACCTCGGCAACGGAGAGATCGTCCGCTACCAGCCCGATCTGCAGGACCTGCTCGGGGTCGAGCGCAAGATCAAGGCATTGTGGGCCGCCATCGAGCGAGCCGCTGCGCTCGGCGACTGGCGCCCGAGCCCGAGCCGGCTGTGCGACTGGTGTGAGCACCGGAGCCTCTGTCCGGCTTGGGGCGGTACTCCTCCGGACCTGCCCGACGACGCGGCAACCCGAGCCGTCGACCCGGCCCTCAGCGGTCTCGCCGTCATCGACGACTAGGCCGCATGCCGCTGAGTTCCCTTCCAGCCCAATGGAGCTCATCGCTCCACCTGGATCTCCTCGAGTGTGCAGTCCGCGCCGACACCCGCACCTCATGAATGTGCACTCCGGCCACTCAGGTTGGGAGAAATGGCGGGACCACACCTGCCTTGGCCAGCTGCGCACATTCCCACCACTCCATCTCCATCCAACGCCGACCCTCGACACCGAAGGGTGCTGGTTCCGCTAGCTGCGCTGCCCTTCCTTCTCACCGGCTGCGCGGGCTCGGCGCCCAGCACTCCTTTGCAGCCGGTGACAGTTACCGCGACGTCGACCGTCACGGAAACGGTCTCCGCTGTCCCAACCAAGACGTCGGCCGCGCCCGCTGCCGCAGCGAGCACTCCCTCCATCGCGCCGCCGGCCGCCTCGAAGATCACCGTTCCGAACGGCATCGGCCTGAATTATCAGGAAGCACAGGACGTTTGGCGCACAGCTGGCGCCATGCTCACGCCAGGACCGCACACGTCGCGAACATCGACCACTGGCTCCGACGGCATCGTCTGCACAGTCGACGTGAAGGACGGTAGGTGCGGCAGTGCCCTGGGCTCGGGAGCGAGCCCAGCGGCATACGGCCTTGTCGTGGTTGGTCAGGACGTGAAGGTGTCGGCGACGTGCAGCGCCTCGTCGAGGATGGCGAGACCCTCCTCGCACCTCCTCCGGCGTCGTCGTGCACGGCGGCACGACGTGGGTCCGGTTGAAGTGGGTGAACGGCCAGAGCCCGCGCTCCTTGCAGGCCGCCGCGAAGGCCGCCCATCGGCTTGGCGGCGTCTCCCGGCGGCGTTGTACGGCACCAGCGGCTCGCGCGTGTCGCGGTCGCGGACGAGCTCGACCGCCCAGAAGACGCCGAGCCCGCGGACGTCGCCGACGCTCGGGTGCTTCTCGGCGATCTCGCGCAGGCCGGGCCCGATGACGTCCGTGCCGAGGCGCGGGCGTTCTCGATGATGCCCTCGTCGTGGAAGGCGTTGATCGACGCGACGGCCGAGGCGCACGCGAGCGGGTGGCCGGAGTAGGTCAGGCCGCCCGGGTAGGCGCCGCTCGTGCGAAGGTCGCGGCGATCTCGTCCGAGATGATGACGCCGCCGAGAGGTACGTAGCCGGAGTTGACGCCCTTGGCGAAGGTGATGAGGTCGGGCGCGACGCCCCAGTGGTCGACGGCGAACCACTCGCCGCAGCGGCCGAAGCCGGCCATGACCTCGTCGGCGATGAGCACGATGCCGTGCTCGTCGCAGAGGTCGCGCACGCCCTGCGAGGTAGCCGTCCGGCGGGACGAGGATGCCGTTGGTCCCGACGACCGTCTCGAGGATGATCGCGGCGACGGTGTGCGGCGCCCTCGACCATGATCGTGTCGCGCAGGTGCTGCAGGGCGCGGTCGCGCTCCTGCTCCTCGGTCTCGGAGTGGAACGCGGAGCGGTAGGTGTAGGGGCCCCAGAAGTGCACGATCGCCCGGCTGGCCCGGCTCGGACGGCCAACGGCGCGGGTCGCCGGTCAGCGTGATCGAGCCCGCGGTCGCGCCGTGGTAGCTGCGGTAGGTCGCGAGCACCTTGTGCCGGCCGGTGTGCAGGCGCGCCATGCGGATGGCGTTCTCGTTGGCCTCGGCGCCGCCGTTGGTGAAGAAGACCGTCGAGGTCCCCTCGGGGCCACCTCGGTGATGAGCCGGGCCGCCTCGCTGCGGGCGTCGTTGGCGAAGGCGGGCTGGATCGTCGTGAGCCGGGCCGCCTGCTCCTGGATCGCCGCGACGACCTTCGGGTGCTGGTAGCCGATGTTGACGTTGACGAGCTGGCGAGCTGAAGTCGAGGTAGCGCCTGCCCTCGTAGTCCCAGAAGTACGAACCCTGCGCGCGCGGCGATCGGCAGCGGGTCGATGAGCCCCTGCGCGGACCACGAGTGGAAGACGTGCTGTCGGTCGAGCCGGTCGACCTCGTCGCGCGCTCATGCCGTCGAGCCGTGCCGAGGCGACCACGGTGCGCGTGGTCGTGCGTGTCAGTCATGGATCTGCCTGTCTCTCAGCGGGTGCGGGGGAAGCCGAGGTCGACGGTCGAGGTGGCCGGGTCGGGCCACCGCTGCGTCACGACCTTGCCGCGGGTGTAGAAGTTGATGCCCTCGGGCCCGTACATGTGCGTGTCGCCGAAGAGCGAGTCCTTCCAGCCGCCGAACGAGTAGTACGCGACGGGCACGGGGATGGGCACGTTGATGCCGACCATGCCGACCTCGACCTCGTTCTGGAACTGGCGGGCGGCGCCCCCGTCCCGCGTGAAGATCGCCGTGCCGTTGGCGTACTGGTTGCGAGTTGATCAGGGCCAGGCCCTCGTCGAAGGTCGATACCCGCACCACCGACAGGACCGGTCCGAAGATCTCATCGGTGTAGACCGTCATCTCGGGGGTCACCTCGTCGAGGAGGGTCATGCCGAGGAAGAAGCCGTCCTCGGGCACGTCCTGCTCGCGTCCGTCGACGACAACCTTCGCGCCGGCCTCGGCGCCGGCGCCGATGTAGCCGGCAACCCTGTCCCGGTGCTCGCGGGTGATGAGCGGCCCCATGTCGGTGCCGGGCTCGCTGCCGGCGCCGACCGTGAGCGTACGGCAGCCGGTCGCCGGATCGCGGACACGAGGCCGTCGCCGACCTCGCCGACCGCCACCGCGACGGACAGGGCCATGCAGCGCTCGCCGGCGGCACCGTAGGCGGCCGAGACGATGGCGTCCGCCGCCAGGTCGAGGTCTGCGTCGGGTAGCACGAGGGCGTGGTTCTTGGCCCCGCCGAGAGCCTGGACCCGCTTGCCGTTGGCCGTGCCGCGCTCGTAGATGTACTTGGCGATCGGCGTCGACCCGACGAAGCTGACGGCCGCGACGTCGTCGTGGTCGAGGAGCGCGTCGACGGCCTCCTTGTCACCGTGGATGACGGTGAAGACGCCATCGGGCAGGCCGGCCTCCTTCCACAGCTCGGCGAGGAACAGTGATGCCGAGGGGTCCTTCTCGCTCGGCTTGAGGACGAAGGCGTTGCCGCAGGCGATGGCGTTGGCGCACATCCAGAGCGGCACCATCGACGGGGAAGTTGAACGGCGTGATGCCGGCGACGACGCCGAGCGGCTGGCGGATGCTGTAGACGTCCACGCCGCTCGCGGCCTGCTCGGAGAAGCCGCCCTTGAGCAGCTGCGGCACGCCGGTCGCGAACTCGACGTTCTCGAGCCCACGGGCGATCTCGCCCGCTGCGTCGGCGAGCACCTTGCCGTGCTCCGAGGTGATGATGGCGGCCAGCTCGTCGGTCCGCGCGTGCAACAGCTCGCGGAAGGCTGAACAGGACGGCGGCCCGCCTGGACAGCGAGGCCGAGCGCCACTCCTCGGCGGCCGCGACCGCGGTCTTGACCGCAGCGTCGACCTCGGCCGCCGAGGCGAGGGCGACCTGCGCCGTCTCCTGGCCCGTGGCCGGGTCGTGGACCGGTGCCGTGCGCCCCGACGAGCCGGGCACACGCGCGCCCGAGACCCAGTGCTCGATGGTGGACGTGGTCGGTGCAGAGGTTTTCGTCATGGGACCGAGGCTACGTGCCACCCAATAGCCACACAAAGGCCACATTGCTACATTACAAACATGCGTGAACTGCTGTCGGCGCTCGAGGCGCGGCTCGACTCCCCCACTGCGAAGGGGCTCGCACAAGCGGTGTCGCGTGCCATCCGCGACGAGGTGTTGGCTCCCGGTGACCAGCTGCCCCCGATCCGGCGCGTGGCCGAGGAGCTCGATGGTCTCGCCCACCACCGTCAGCTCGGCCTGGCAGCTGCTCGCCCGTTCGGGTGCGATCCGCTCGGACGGGCGACGGGGCACCACAGTCGCCCCCGACAGGTTGGGTGGAGCGCGCTACACGACGGCCCTGCGTCATCAACCCGGCAGCCGCCTCGACCTGTCGACCGGTGTGCCCGACCCCAGACTGCTCCCAGACCTGCGCCTGTCGCCCGGCCAAGTCGGCGGAGAGATTGCGCCGAGCAGCTATTTGGACGATCCCGTGCTGCCAGAGCTCCGCGACGCATTGCGGGCCAACTGGCCCTGCGTGGTCGATGACCTGCTCGTCGTGGACGGGGCGATGGACGCCCTGGATCTCATCACGCGCACGCTGTTCCGGCCGGGCGACCGGGTCCTCGTCGAGAACCCCGGCTTCCCGCCGCTGCTCGACCTGCTCGAGGACCGTGGTGTCGACGTGGCACCGGTCGGGGTGGACGACAGCGGGCCGGTCCTGGACGACGTCGCGGCAGGCCTGTCACGCAAACCGGTTGCCATCGTGGTCCAGCCACGTGGCCAGAACCCGACTGGTGTCTCGATCACTCCCACCCGGGCCAGGCGCCTCGCCTCGCTGCTCGCGCCGACGTCCCTCCTCGTCATCGAGGACGACTCGGCCGGGGACATCGCCTCCTCCGGCGACCTGAGCCTCGGCGAGTGGCTGCCCGACCGGGTGCTCCACATCCGCAGCTTCAGCAAGTCCTACGGCCCGGACCTGCGCCTCGCCGCCGTGAGCGGGCCGGCGTCGGTGCTCGCTCCGATCCGGCACGCGCGCGCCCTCGGCCAGGGCTGGACGAGTCGACTGCTCCAGCGCGCTCTCGTCGCCCTGCTGGGCGACCCTGGGTCGCAGGCCCAGGTCAGACACGCGCGGGGCGAGTACGCCCGTCGCCGTGGTCTCGTCGCGGACCGCCTTGCCGAGCACGGGATCCTCGTGCCGGGAACGGACGGCCTCAACATCTGGGTGCCGGTGAGGGACGAGTCAGCCGCCGTCCTGCGTCTCGCCAGCCAGGGCATCGCCGTGGCCCCCGGTGGCCCCTTCGTCGTCGACGGGGCTGCGGGTGGTCCACACATCCGGGTCACGACCGGGTTGGTCGCCGACGCCCAGGTCGATGTGGCCGACGCCATCGCCGAGGCTGCCGGCGCCTCCGCGTGGTCAGCCCAGCACCGGTGAGCGAGACCAGGCAGGACCAGGCGCAGGCAGCTCAAGGCGGCGTGGCCCCTACCATCGACCCCGTGAGACGTGAGGGCACGCCGCTGCACACGATGGGCGTGCTCGCAGACGTGGCACTGGCCGTGATGCTCGCCGCGGTCCTGCTCACCACCAGTCTGGAGGCGGTCGGGACGTCCGACGTGACGGGCGCTTGGCGGATCATCGTCATCGCGGGTCTCGTCGTGCTGCACACCACCGTGCTCGGCCGGTCGCGCTGGCCGGTCGCGACCTTCGCCGTCGCCTCGGCAACGATGCTGCTGCTCGCGCTGGCTCCCGACCTGGGTGGCGCCTCCGCGGAGGAGGTCGGCAGCCCGTTCTCCGCGCTGCTGCTGCCCAGCGGGCTGGTGTTCTTCGTGTTGCTCTACACGGTCAGTTCGAGAACCACACCACCTTTGCCCCATATCGCGCTGGCGGTTGGCCTCGTGGGCGGCATCATCACCGTCGCCAGACTGTGGAACGCCGGCGGATACGCGACAAGTCCCGGGGAGGGTGCGACGGCGTGGCGGCTCTTCATCACCGCGGCCGTGGCAGCCGGGCTCCTGGCGGCTTGGGCGCTGGGCCGCTATCGCGCCACGAGGCTGGCCTGGGTCGCGGCGCTCGAGGAGCGGGCCGTGCGCGCCGAACGGGAGCGTCTGGCCACCATCGAGCAGGCGCGCAAGGACCTCGAGCACGAGGCAGAGCGGGCCGGCGCCGCGGAGCGCCGCCGGATCGCCCGTGAGATGCACGACGTCGTCGCCCACTCCCTCGCCGTCGTCGTCGGCCAGGCCGAAGGTGGGCGGATGCTGGTCACGAGCGAGCCTGCCCGGGCGACCGAGGTGCTCTCGACCATCGCGGAGCAGGGCAGACTCGCCCTGACGGAGATGCGCTCCCTCCTCGGGGTGCTCCGCGAGGACGATGACGCCAGCCGCACCCCGCAGCCCGGTCTGGACGAGCTCCAGCGGGTCGTCGACGACGTGAGGCGCACGGGCACCCCCGTGAAACTCGAAGTCACCGGCGAGGCGGTTTCGCTACCGCGGACGGCCGACCTGGCCGCCTTCCGGGTGGTCCAGGAGGCACTGACCAACGTCGTCAAGCACGCTCCCACCGGGTCAAGTGCGAGAGTTGAGTTGGAGTGGAGTCCGCGCGGCCTCCGGATCCGGGTGGAGGACGACGGAGCCGTCGCCGAGGCACCTGACGCCGAAGGGGTGAGTGGCCGCGGCCTGTTCGGGATGCGAGAGCGCCTCACCCTCGTCGGCGGTCACCTCGAGCGCGCCGGACCTGACCCGTCCGGACCTGGCGGGTTCCTCGTCGAGGCCTGGATCCCGGTGCCCGATCCCCAACAACCTGATGACCCCCGACCCGATGACCACCGACCTGACGAAGGAAGCCACCAGTGAGCACGCCAGCCCGGATCCGCGTCGCCATCGCCGACGACCAGGAGCTGATGCGGTCGGCCCTTGCGATGGTGCGTCCGGAGCCAGCCTGATCTCGACCTGGTCGGAGAGGCCGGGGACGGGGCGGCGCTGGTGGAGCTGTGCCTGCGCCATCGGCTCGACGTCGTCCTCGTCGATGTCCGGATGCCCCGATGGATGGCATCGAGGCAACCCGCCAGATCGTCTCGAGACCGGACGCGCCCAGGGTCATCGTGGTCACGACGTTCGACCTCGACGAGTACGCCTTCGCCGCCATTCGCGCTGGCGCGAGCGGATTCCTGCTCAAGGACGCCCGAGCCGAGGAGATCGTCGACGCCATCCGGGTGGTGCACGCGGGACACGCCGTGGTGTCGCCACCCACGACCCGTCGCCTCATCGCACACCTGGTTGCGGCGCCGGCGACGGACGACGGAGAAGCCCAGCGAGTCCTCGAGCAACTGACCGCCCGCGAACAGGACGTCTTCCTCGAGGTGGCCAAGGGCGCCTCCAACGCCGAGATCGCCAAGCGCCTGTTCCTCTCCGAGGCCACGGTCAAGACGCACGTGGGCCACCTCCTCGGCAAGCTCGGGCTGAGGGACCGGGTGCAAGCCGTCGTCCTCGCCTACGAGTCGGGCCTGGTCCGTCCGGAGCCTGACGAGTGCTCGGGACGGAGCGAGGCTGGAAGCGCGCCCGGAAGCGCGAGCCGGCTCAGCGGCATACGACAAAGAGGCGAAGGATCCACCTCGAGACTGAGCGCAGCGCGACCTGCGGGCGATGCCCGCACACCGGGCGCCGCGAGACGCTCGGTGCATGACAACGACCCACCGCCACACCAGCGCCCCCCTGCCGCGCGGTCCCGGGCTCCCGTGGACGCGGGGCCACCTGGGGCAGGACTTCTCCCCCCCACCGGTCCGTCCTGGCCGCGAGGTGCTCCTGTCCCGGGCCGTCCGGGTCCGGGCCGAGCCTCCCGTCGTCTTCGGGTGGCTCGGACAGCTGCCGGGTGGCTCCCTACAGCTACGACCTCATCGACAACCGCGGCCGCCGAAGCCCGCAGACGATGACCAGGTCCGACCCGATCGAGCCCGGTCAGACCTTCGCGGAGATCTTCACCCTGACCTCCGTTGAGCCGGATCGGAGCATCACCCTTCGAGCTGACCCACCGCGTGGCGCGGCCCGCCTTCGGGCCGCTCACCATCCTGTACCGCGCACTTCCCGACGGGACGCGGCACCGTGCTGCGCTGCGACCTGATGCTGCCGCACCCGCGCACGGACCAGAGCGCCTGCGTCAGGTGGCGCTCGCGTGGGGAGACCTTGTCATGATGCGCCGCCAGCTGCTGAACCTGAGGAGACTCAGTGAACGGACGGCGTCACTCGCCTGAGGCGGCTGGATTGGAGCCGGCTGGAACGGACCTCGTGCCCGCCGCCACGGCCAGCAGGTCCCGGGCCCCAAGGCCGTCCAGTGTGGACACCCGCACCGCGCCGGCGATGGGCGGCACGGGCACGACGTGCGGGATGGCGATCGTCGGCACGCCGGCCGCCGTCGCGGAGCGGACGCCGGCCGGGGAGTCCTCGAGGGCGACGCAGTCGGCGGGGTCGGCCCCGATGAGCCGCGCGGCCGTCGAGGTAGGGCTCCGGGTGCGGCTTGCCCGTGGCTCACCTCGTCGCCCGTGACGAGATGCGTCGAAGGCGCCCGCCGGCAGGCTCCGACGACCGTGTCGGCGAGCGAGCGCCACGACATCGTGACGAGCAGCGACGGCACGCCGAGCGTCGCCCAGCTCGAGGAGCAGCTCGCGGGCGCCGGGCCGCCACGGCACGCCGCCCTCGCACCTGGGCGATGACCCGCCGAGGAGGGCGTCGATGATCTCGGGCACGGACAGCGCGATGCCCGACTTGTCGATGATGAGCTGGGCCGAGACCTCGAGGGCGTTGCCGACGAGCTGGTGGGCGAACTCGTCGTTCCACTCGCCGCCGTGGGCCGCGACGAGCTCGTGCTCGGCCTGCGATCCAGTAGGGCTCGGTGTCGACGAGCGTGCCGTCCATGTCCCACAGCACGGCGGCGGGCAGCGCCACGCGTCGGGCTCGGCGGGTGAGCGGGCACCGGCTCAGTCCTCCGGGTCGTAGGCGAGGTTCGGCGGACAGCCAGCGCTCGGCCTCGGCGAGCGTCCAGCCCTTGCGCTCGGCGTAGTCCTCCACCTGGTCGCGGCCCGAGCCGGCCGACGACGAAGTACTGCGACTGCGGGTGCGAGAAGTACCAGCCGGAGACCGACGCGCCCGGGCCACATCGCCATGCTCTCGGTGAGCTCGATGCCGGTGTTGGCCTCGACGTCGAGCAGCCCCCAGAGCGTCGCCTTCTCGGTGTGCTCCGGGCAGGCCGGGTAGCCGGGAGCCGGCCGGATGCCGGCGTACTGCTCCTTGATGAGCGCGTCGTTGTCGAGGTGCTCGTCGGGCGCGTAGCCCCAGAGCTCCTTGCGGACCCGCTCGTGCATCCGCTCGGCGAACGCCTCGGCCAGCCGGTCGGCGAGCGACTCGAGCAGGATCGCGTTGTAGTCGTCGAGCTCCGCCTTGAACGCCGCGACCCGCTCCTGCGCGCCGAGCCCGGCCGTCACGGCGAAGGCGCCGACGCAGTCGCGCAGCCCGGTGCTCCTTGGGTGCGACGTAGTCGGCGAGCGACCGGTTCGGGCACGCCCGCGCGGTGCTCGCCCTGCTGGCGCAGGTGGTGCAGGACGGTGAGCGCGCTCGGCGCGCGCGCTCGTCGAGGTAGACCTCGATGTCGTCGCCGACGGCGTTGGCCGGGAAGAAGCCGATGACGCCGTTGGCCGTGAGCCAGCGCTCGCTCGATGATGCGGTCGAGCATCGCCTGCGCGTCGTCGTAGAGCTTGCGGGCCGCCTGCCCGCTCGCTGGGTTGTTGAGGATGTCGGGGAAGCTGCCCTTCATCTCCCAGGCGTTGAAGAACGGCTGCCAGTCGATGTAGCGCGCGCAGCTCGTCGAGCGAGTAGTGGTGGAAGACCCGGACGTGCTGGGTCCGTGCCGACCGGTGCCGACGTCGAGACGTCCTGGTCCTGCTGGAGCAGCAGGTGGGGCGCGGCGGTCGGTAGCCCGACCAGTCGATCGGGCGTGCGCGTTGGCCCGCGCCTGCTCGAGCGTGAGCAGCGGCCGGTCGTGCTTGGCCGCGTGGCGCGTCCGCAGCGAGTCGTAGTCCGCCTTGACGTCGGCCAGCAGCTTGCGGCCGCCGCTCGTCGCTGAGCAGCGCGGCCGCGGTCGGGACCGATCGGGAGGCGTCCTTGACCCAGACGACCGGGCCCGTCGTAGCTTGCGGGTCGACCTTGACGGCGGTGTGCGCGCGCGAGGTGGTCGCGCCGCCGATGAGCAGCGGGATCTCGAAGCCCTGGCGCTGCATCTCGGCGGCGAAGTTGACCATCTCGTCGAGCGACGGCGTGATCAGGCCGGACAGCCCGATCGATGTCGGCGTCGTGCTCCTTGGCGGTGTCGAGGATCTTCTGCGCCGGCACCATCACGCCGAGGTCGATGACCTCGTAGTTGTTGCACTGGAGCACGACGCCGACGATGTTCTTGCCGATGTCGTGGACGTCGCCCTTGACCGTGGCCATGACGATCGTGCCGTTGGTGTCCTTCGGCGTCGCGAGCTCGGGGTTGTCGGCCTTCTCCTGCCTCGATGAACGGGATGAGGTAGGCGACCGCCTTCTTCATGACGCGGGCGCTCTTCACCACCTGGGGCAGGAACATCTTGCCCGCGCCGAAGAGGTCGCCGACGACGTTCATGCCGTCCATGAGCGGGCCCTCGATGACCTCGATCGGGCCGCCCGCCGCGGTCGGCGATCTCGGCGCGGAGCAGCTCGGTGTCGGCCTCGATGTGGGCGTCGATGCCCTTGACGAGCGCGTGGGTGATCCGCTCGCCGACCGGCAGCGCGCGCCACTCCTCCTCGCCTGCCTCGGCTGCCTCGCCGGCGCCGGTTGTGCTCCTCGGCGATCTCGAGCAGCCGCTCGGCGGCGTCGGGGCGGCGGTTGAGGACGACGTCCTCGATCCGCTCGCGCAGCTCGGGGTCGACCTCGTCGTAGACGACCAGCGCGCCGGCGTTGACGATGCCCATGTCGAGGCCGGCCTCGATGGCGTGGTAGAGGAAGACCGCGTGGATCGCCTCGCGCACGGGGTTGTTGCCGCGGAAGGAGAAGCGAGACGTTGGAGATGCCGCCGGAGACCTTGGCGCCCGGGCAGGTTCTCCTTGATCCAGCGCGTCGCCTCGATGAAGTCGACGCCGTAGGACGCGTGCTCCTCGATGCCGGTCGCGACGGCGAAGACGTTGGGGTCGAAGATGATGTCCTCGGCCGGGAAGCCGACCTCCTCGATGAGGATCCGGTAGGCCCGCGCGCAGATCTGCCTTGCGGCGCTCGAGCGATGTCGGCCTGGCCGTCCTCGTCGAAGGCCATGACGACCGCGGCGGCGCCGTACTTGCGGCACGAGCCGGGCCTGCTCGCACGAACGGCTCCTCGCCCTCCTTGAGGGAGATCGAGTTGACGATCGGCCTTGCCCTGCACGCACTTGAGCCCGGCCTCGATGACCTCCCACTTCGAGGAGTCGATCATGACCGGGACCCGGCTGATGTCGGGCTCGCTCGCGACGAGCTTGAGGAAGCGGTCCATCGCCGCGACGCCGTCGATCATCCCCTCGTCCATGTTGACGTCGATGACCTGGGCGCCGCTCTCGACCTGCTGCGCGGCGACCGACAGGCGCGGTGTCGTAGTCGCCGTCCTTGATCAGCGTTGCGGAAGCGCGCCGAGCCGGTGATGTTGGTGCGCTCGCCGACGTTGACGAAGAGGCTGTCCGTCGGTGATGGTGAACGGCTCGAGCCCGGACAGCCGCATCGCCGGCGCGATCGGCCGCGGGCTCGCGGCGCGGCTTGCCGTCGACGGCCTTGGCGATCGCGGCGATGTGCTCGGGCGTCGTGCCGCAGCAGCCGCCGACGAGGTTGACGCAGCCCGGCCTCGGCGAACTCGCCGATGATCGCCGGCGGTCTCCTCGGGCGCCTCGTCGTACTCACCGAAGGCGTTGGGCAGCCCGGCGTTGGGGTAGCAGGAGACGAAGGAGTCGGCGACCCGGGCCATCTCGGCGATGTAGGGCCGCATCTCCTTGGCGCCGAGCGCGCAGTTGAGGCCCGACCGCGAGCGGGCGAGACGTGCCGGACGGAGTTCCAGAACGCCTCGGTCACCTGGCCGGACAGGGTGCGCCCGGACGCGTCGGTGATGGTGCCGGAGACGACGACCGGCCAGCGCCGGCCGTGCTCCTCGAAGAGCGTCTCGACGGCGAAGATCGCCGCCTTGGCGTTGAGGGTGTCGAAGATCGTCTCGATGAAGAGCAGGTCGGCTGCCGCCGTCGACCAGCCCGCGCGCCGCCTCGAGGTAGGCCGCGACGAGCTGGTCGTAGGAGACGTTGCGGGCGCCGGGGTCGTTGACGTCGGGCGAGATCGAGGCCGTGCGCGTCGTCGGGCCGAGCGCGCCCGGCGACGTAGCGCGGCCGGTCGGGCGTGCGCGCGGTCATCGCGTCGGCCTCGCGCGCGGGCCAGCGCGCGCCGACTCGAAGTTGAGCTCGTAGGCGAGCTCCTCCATGCCGTAGTCGGACAGCGAGATCGCGTTGGCGTTGAAGGTGTTGGTCTCGATGATGTCGGCGCCGGCCTCGAGGTACTCGCGGTGGATGGCGCGCGATGATCTCGGGCTGGGTCAGCGTGAGCAGGTCGTTGTTGCCCTGGACGTCGCTCGGCCAGTCGGCGAAGCGCTCGCCGCGGTAGCCGGCCTCGTCGGGCCGGTCCCGCTGGATCGCCGTGCCCATCGCGCCGTCGAGGACCATGATCCGCTCGCGCGAGGGTGGCGGTCAGGCTCTCGGTGGCGTCGGGTCGCTGCTGGCGACTGGACAACGTGGCTCCTCTCGGCGGCATGGGCGTGCGGGTGACGCGGATCCGCCGATTCTACGGACCGCGTCCGACGGGCCGCCCGCGCTGCGGTCGCGCCGCATGCCGGCATACCTGCGGCGCGCCGGAGCGCACCGCGCGCGGCGCGGAGCCACGGCGCACGCGACATAGGCTGGAGGCCTGGGCTGAAGGGGTGGCAGCGACGCACCACGGTGAAGGAGGCATCGTGCTGGAGTTCGAGGATGTCCCGGAGCTCGACCGACCCGTGCTCATCGCGGCCTTCGAGGGCTGGAACGACGCGGGCGAGGCCGCCACGAGCGCGGTCCGACACCTCGCCGAGGTCTGGGACGCCGAGGTCGTCGCGGCGTTCGACCCCGAGGACTACTACGACTTCCAGGTCAACCGTCCGCGCGTCGTCGCTCGAGGAGGGTCGGCGCGTGCTGGCCTGGCCCACGACGCGCATCCTCGTCGCCACCGAGACCGGCTTCGACCGTGACGTCGTGCTCGTGCAGGGCATCGAGCCGTCGATGCGCTGGCGGGCCTTCACGTCGAGCTGCTCGAGCTCGCCGAGCGGTTCGGCGTCACGACGATCCTCACCATCGGCGCGCTGCTCGCCGACGTGCCGCACACGCGACCGATCCCGGTCACCGCCACCGCCGAGGACGAGGCGGCGATCCACCGCTTCGACGTCGAGGCGTCGCGCTACGAGGGCCCGACGGGCATCGTCGGCGTGCTGAGCCACGCCGCCGCCGACTCCGGCATCCCGACGGTCTCGGCGTGGGCCGCCGTGCCGCACTACGCCGGCGGCGCGCCCTCGCCGAAGGCGACCCTCAGCCTGCTGCGCCGCATCGAGTCGCTGCTCGGCGTGACCGTGCCGCACGGCGAGCTCGAGGAGAACGCCCGGGCGTGGGAGCGCGGCGTCGACGAGCTCGCGCAGTCCGACGAGGAGGTCGCCGAGTACGTCCAGTCGCTCGAGGAGGCGCAGGACACCGCCGAGCTGCCCGAGGCGAGCGGCGACGCCATCGCGCGCGAGTTCGAGCGCTACCTCCGCGGGCGCGACGACGACCAGACCGGCCGCTGACGCGCTCCTCCGGGATGCCGTCCGGCCCGGTTCACGCGGCCGATCAGTTGGCGCGTGGTGTCGTCAGAGCAGGACCCAACAACGACCGATGTGCAGACTGATCCGCCGCTGACCTCGGATGGCATCAATCTGCGGACCAGTCCGCGCTCGGTGACGTCAGAGCAGCAGCCGACGCCGACGGATCCGCCCCCTGATCGTGAGAGGCGGATTGAGAGGCGGATTCAGAGGCGGATGCCGAGCAGGGCGTCGAGGGCCCGGCCGAGGACACCGGGGGCACCGGGGTCCTCGCCGCCGCGGCTAGTGACTGGCTGGCCCAGCGGTCGACCGCCTCGAGGGCCCGCGGGCTGTCGAGGTCGTCGGCGAGGGCTGCACGGATGTCGTCGACGGTCTGGTCGGCCACCGGCCCCCCGTTGCACGACAGGACCTCGCGCCAGTGGCCAGCCGGTGCTGCGCCTCGACGAGCTGGTCGTGGCTCCACATCCAGTCGTCGCGTGATGCCGGCCGAGCAGGGCGAGCCGGATCGCCATCGGGTCGATGCCTTACGTTCGCAGCTCGGAGACGAGGACGAGGTTGCCCTGGCTCTTGCTCATCTTCTCGCCGTCGAGCCCGACCATGCCCTGGTGCACGAAGGCGCCCGCGAAGGACGCCGTCCGCCGAGGGCCCGGCCGTGAGCCGCGCTCATCTCGTGGTGGGGGAAGACGAGGTCGGTGCCGCCCCCCTGGACGTCGACGGGGACTCCGAGGTGGTCAAGCGCGATGCAGGCGCACTCGATGTGCCACCCGGGCGCCCAGCCGAGCGACCCGCCGTCCCACTCGGGCTCGCCCTCACGGTGGGCGCGCCACAGCAGCGCGTCGAGCCGGTCGCGCTTGCCCGTGCGGTCGGGGTCTCCCCCGCGCTCGGCGAAGACCTCCATCATGCCCGCCTCGTCGAGGTGGCTGACCGACCCGAAACGCGGGTCCCTGGCACCTCGAAGTAGTAGTCCTGCGCACCCTCGCGCGACGCGTCGGGAGCGGGCACGGCATACGCGAGGCCGTCGGCGACGAGCTTCTCGATGGGGCCCACGAAGGTGGGGATGCTCTCGACGGCACCGAGGTACTCGTCGGGAGGGATGACGGCGAGCGCGGTCATGTCCTCACGGAAGAGCGCGATCTCGCGCGTCGCGAGGTCGCTGCCAGTCGATGCCGTCGCGCTCGGCCCGCTCGAGCAGCGGGTCGTCGATGTCGGTGATGTTCTGGACGTAGCGCACGGTGTGCCCGCTGGCGCGCAGCGCCCGGCCGAGCAGGTCGAAGGTGACATAGGTGGCCGCGTGGCCCATGTGGGTGGCGTCGTAGGGGGTGATGCCACAGACGTAGAGCGACGCGGACTCCCCCTCGGCGGCGGAGAAACTCGCCCGTCACCGTGTCCCACCAGGCCCGGCCACCTCCGCCGGCCTGGGCGGCGTCAGGAGGCGGCGGCGGCGGGCACTCATCCGGCGGTGACGCGTCTCCCCTCGCCCGCCCAGATCACGCGGCCGCCTGATCGAGTGGACAAGAATCGCGCGCAATTCTTGTCCACTCGATCGGGCGGGGGTCAGAGCGGGGGCCAGGGCACGGCCGGCCACCCCGGGCTCGGCCGGGGGTGGCGACGCCGGCGGAGAGCTCTCGACCCGTCCGCGGAGAGCAGCGACGTCAGCATGGGGCAGCAGGGCCTCCAACGCGTCCGTGAGGCCGCTCGTGGCATCGTCCAGCACGTCGAGCAGGCGCTCGAGACGCGCAAGGTCGCCGTCAACGAGCGGGTCT
>CAWGXD010000035.1:0-36091 GCA_963826445.1 uncultured Actinomycetota bacterium | reverse complement strand
AACCACTGGCGGTGAGGGTTCAGAAATTCCTTCCAGGACGATCGTCTTCCCTGCAAATCCTCGGCGCGAGCTCGGGGGCCTCGATCATCGCGGACTCCCTTCACGCTCAGTTCCACGGGTATCGGGGCCGGTTGGTCGCAAGAAATGCAAGGCGGAGGAGCTCACTGGAGGTGGTCGGACTCGCGGAGCACTAGGCCGCCTTCCCAGCCTACTTTCCCGGTGGCGAGCGCGAGCCCGTGCCCTTGCCCGCGTCATGGTGCAGGAGCCGGTCCTCGGCTCTCGACGTGTCGATCCAGGCAGAGACCTGCTCACTCCAGCTCCAGGATGAGTTTGACCTGACCAACCCTCTTCAACTGCAGTCACCTCGGCTCCGTCCGGTACGTCCAGCGACTGTATCGCGGCGACGTACCTTCGGAAGACTCGTTGAGTCGAGACTGCTGGCGAACCGCTCCCAGGCCGCGCTACTCCAACACGCCGCGCGCCGCCCTCCGCACGGCCGGTGCCGCGACCCTGACCTGACGGAGAGCGCCGAGCGGATCGCGCACCTGCGACCTGCGAGCTTGTCACCATCTCTCATTCTACGACGCCCTGCAGCGCACTGTCGGCTGGACGCACTCCGCTCCGCCCGTCCTGGGGCCGGGTGACATTCGCCGGCCTCTACTACTCGCCGTCGCGCAACTACTACTGGGAGCCATGCTGATGACCACGTCAGCCAGTTCAGCGGCATACGGCATCGAGAAGCGCAACGGCCCTCCTCCGGTACTGGGGCGCGGGGGGAGAACCGGGCGCGATCCAGGGGCGCAGCCGCGGTACCTTCGTGCTGTGACGCCTCCGCGACGATCGCGCTCGCCATGCACTTCGTGCTCGTGGCGGCATCGTCCTCATCGCATCCTGATGGCGGTGTCGCGCCGGGTCACGGTACCGCATGTCTGGTATCTGTCAACGAGCAGGAACGGGACCGAGGATGACGTCGATGGCCGGGGAGGACGGTGTCGACGGCGCCCCCGAGGTAGCCCGCCGCCAGGCCGACGACGACTCCGATGGTCACCGTCATCGCGGTCGCGACGACGCTGACGAGCGATGCGGGCGCCGTAGGCGATCCTCACGAGGATGTCGCGCCCGAGGTCGTCCGTCCTGAGCCAGAAGGTGCTCGAGGGCGGCTTGGGCAGGCCCTCCGGGGTCAGCCCGATGTCGCGGTGCATGCTCGTTTACCGGTGCCCGGTCAGTGCGGTGGTGACCGGCGCGAAGACCGCCATGAGGATGATGAGGACGATCACGACGAGCGAGATCGATCGCGACGCCGATCGCGCGAGGCGTGCCACGCGAGGTACCACGGGCTGCGCCCCTGGATCGCGCCCGGTGCCGCCGGCGCCCAGCGCCCGGAGGGAGGGCCGCCTGCTCCTCGATGCCGTATGCCGCTGAACTGGGCTGACGTGGTCATGGCGCTGGCTCCGTGGGGGTTGCACGAGTTCCTCGCCGACGGCGAGCGGGTGGAGGCACGCCGCCGGATGGTCCTCGCCGTCGCCGAGGACGGGCAGAAGCGGTGGATCGGTCACGGAGCACTCCGCCTCGGCCTTCGGGCAATGCGGGATGGAATCGGCACCCGCAGGGCGGATTGGTGGGCTGGCAGGTCGCCGGTGAGCACGATCGCTGACGGCTGTCGGTCAGGTCGGGGTCGGGCACCGGCCGCGCGGAGAGCAGGGCGCGCGTGTAGGGATGACGCGGCCGAGAACAGCTCGCCAGCGGGCGCGAGCTCGACGATCTTGCCGAGGTACATCGACCGCGATCCGGTCGCTGACGTGGCGGACGACCGACAGGTCGTGGGTGATGAAGAGGTAGGTGAGGTTGAACTCGTCCTGCAGGTCGATGAGCAGGTTGATGATCTGGGCCTGGATCGACACGTCGAGAGCCGAGACCGGCTCGTCGCAGATGACGAGCTGGGGCGCAGGGCAAGGGCACGGGCAACGCCGATCCGCTGGCGCTGGCCAGCCGGAGAAGTCGGCCGGGAAGCGGTTGTAGTGCTCCGGGTTGAGTCCGACCACCTCCATGAGCTCCTGCACCTTGCGTCTTCGTTCCGACCGGGACCCGATCCCGTGAATGACGAAGGGATCGGCGATGATCGAGCCGACCCGGCGCCGAGGGTTGAGGAGCCGTAGGGGTCCTGGAAGATCATCTGGACCTCGCGCCGCACGGTCGCGCATGTCTGCGCCGGTCGAGATGGCTGATGTCCTTCCCTCGAAGATGATTGTTCCGCTCGTCGGTTCGTGGAGCCGGGCGAGGCATCGCGCGAGGGTCGACTTGCCGACATCCCGTCTCGCCGACGAGGCCGAGGGTCTCTCCCGGCTGGATGTCCATGGAGACCCCATCGACGGCATGGACCTGATCCACGGTCCGACGGCCGACGACGGACCGCGAACCCGAGTCGAAGTACTTCGTGACCGAGTCCGCCTGCAGTAGTGGCGCGTTCACGTCATTCCCCTTCAACGGCATGGAACCCACCACCCGCGCCGTTATGGGCGGTCACGCCGGAGTACGTCCGAGCATGGGGCAGCCAGCAGGCTGACTGGTGCGACTCGTCGACCGTCGACTCGGCGCGAGCGGCGGGCGCTCGCGCCAGCACCGGTCGAAGACGTGCGGACACCGGGGCGCGAAGGGGCACCCGCCGGGGAGGCTCGATGAGCGAGGGAGGCGTGCCGGGGATGGGCGTGAGCCGCTCGACGCCGCTGCCCTGCGCGGGCAGGGACCCGAGCAGGCCCTCCGTGTAGGGGTGGTGGTGGAGGTAGAAGAGCGTGCGCCGCGACGCCTGCTCCATGACGCCGCCGGCATACATCACGACGACGTCGTCGGACATCTCCGCCACGCACTCCGAGGTCATGGGTGATGAGGATGATCGCCGTCTCCGAAGTCCTGCTGGAGGCTGCGCATGACGCTCAGGACCTGGGCCTGCACCGTGACATCGAGGGCGGTCGTCGGCTCGTCCGCGATGAGCAGCGCCGGGTCGAGCGCCATGGCCATGGCGATCATGGCGCGTGGCGCATCCCCCGGAGAACTCGGCGGGTAGTCGTTGATCCGACGCCGGGCGTTGGGGATCCCAACCGTCGCGAGCAGCTCCGCCGCCCGCTCCGAGCCTGGCTCTTCGAGCGGGAACGGTCGGTGCGCCTGGATCATCTCGACGATCTGCCACCCGACCGTGTAGTACGGGTGCAGGCTCGAGAGCGGGTCCTGGAAGATCATGCCGATCTGGGCGCCCGCGCACCTGCCGCAGCACGTCGCGGGAGGCCCGATCAGCTCGACACCGTCGAGGCGCGCGGACCCGGTGACCCGAGCACCCGGGCGAGGCCGGTGATGGCCTGCGTGGCCGCGCTCTTGCCGCGAGCCGGACTCGCCGACCACCGCGAGGGTGGCGCCCTGGTCCACGTCGAACGAGAGCCCGCGCACGGCATGGACGATCCCGTCCGGAGTGTTGAACGACACCCCCAGATCGCGAACCTCGAGAAGCGCCATGGTGGCTCGCTCGGTCCGCTCAGCCGCCCTGCTTGTCGGCGCTCAACCAGACGTTCGTCGGATCGAAGTTCTGGAAGGCCGGGATGTAGACGGCGTTGTGGACCTGCGTGGCGTGGTAGTTGGCGTTCTTCGGGTTGGTGATCGGGAAGAACGCCGCGTCCTTCATCACCTGCTGGTCGGCCTTGGCCCACAGGGCACGGGCCTCATCCCGCGTCGTGCGCCTGGACCGCCTGGCTGATCAGCGTGTTGGTCGCCGGGCTGTCGTAGAGGCCGAAGTTGCTGCCCATCGGCGGGAACGACGGCTTGCCGGAGAAGAGCGGGTTGAAGAACGACAGCGCCGCGTCGCCGTACCAGTCGGCTCCCCACCCGGCCAGCGGCGAGGTCCCAGACGCCGCGTTGGGCGACGGTCGGCACCTGCAGGTACTTCGTGTAGAAGTCCGCGTTGGGTGATGGCACACCGACGACCGTTGATGCCGGCCTTCGACAGGTCCTGCTGGACCGTCTGGAAGACCTTGCTCGCCCTCGGACGCGTTGCGGTAGAGGATCTTGAGGGTCAGGCTGGGGTAGCCCGGCGCTGGCGAGCATCGACTTCGCCTTGTTCAGGTCGTACGGGTACAGGTCGAAGCTCTGCTCGACCGCCGACGATGTTCGGCGGCAGCACGTGCGTCAACGGCGGGTTGATGGTCGGGCCGCCGAGCACCTGGATCATGTTCGTCGCGGTTGAGGGCGTGGGACAGGGCCTGACGGACCTGCGTCCTTGCAGCGCGCCGCCGTTGTTCGGCGAGGCCGTGTTGAACACGATGTACGGGTTCGTCGAGGCGGCATCGACCGAGGTTGAGCTTGGGGTCCTTCGCGGCGATCAGCGCCGGCAGCTGCGACGGCGGCGGGAAGGTGTCGAACTCCATGTCCGCTGCCGCGGTGCCGGTCTGCAGCTGCTGCTGGATCGAGTCCTGGCGTGCCCGTCTCGTTGATGACGATCTTGTCGACGTACGCCTTGCGGATCGGGTCGGTGTCGGCCTTCCACGCCGGGTTCCGACTGAAGGCGATCGACTTCGTCGGCGTGTAGGCGTCGATCTGGTACGGGCCGTCCGACAGGGTGTGCTGCGCGAGCTCGGCGCTCGCCGGGCACGTAGGCGTCCTACTCCTTGGGAGCCGGCGAGAAGGCCGGCAGGGTGAGCATGTCGACGAAGAACGTCGCCGGGTGCGTGAGCGTGAACACGACGGTCTGGTCGCCCTTCGCGACGACGCCCGGCAGGTCGGTCGTTGTCGATGTAGTCGGCGATCGGCGCCGCCGTGGGCTTGACCTTGGCGAAGCCGTCGCAGAACGTCTTGCATGCCGACGATGAGGTCGATGTAGTCGGGCAGGCCGCCGAACGGCTGGCGCCGGGTTGCACGTGCGCTTGACGCCGCGGACCACGTCGGCCGCCGTCACCTGACGGGCGGGGACTGGTGTTCCACTTCGACACCCGGGCGGAGCGTGATGGTGTAGGTCTTGCCGTCGGCGCTCAGCCCGCGCCCTGCCGTGGGGATCTCGGTCGCGAGGTCCGGCACGGCAGTCGTCTCTGGCCCGCGACGGCCGGGTTGGTGAACAGCTGCCGGCTCCACATCCGCAGACCGAGGTACCCGCCGGAGTAGTAGCTGATGTTCGGGTCCATGTAGTCGACGTCCCCGGCGCCCAGCATGTTGAGCGTGCCGCCGCGTACGGCCGCCGCGCTCGACGCAGCGCCGCCCGTCCCGGGTGACGCGCTGTTGCACGCGGTCAGGATGAGGGCGGTGGCGACGCTCGTGCCGGCCGCGACGCAGGCCCTGGTTCTCGAAGTCATCACGTCCTCCTTCGGCTGCCTTGCAGGCCGGCAGGCCGATACGCCTGCGTGTGACTCCTGCAAGTGATGACGACCCGAACGTAGGCACGACCAAGCAGGCCTGTGGCGCTCGGGGTCGGTGCGTCGTCACGCGATCGCAAGGGTGCTGTTACGCGCAGTGCGACAACATGACAGTTCTGTGACACTTTCGGGGCACGAGGTCGGAGACTCATCCAGCGAGCGGCTTGACGCTGGTGCGGTGAGGCGAAGCGTCTTACTGGTCGAGGACGATCCCCGGGTCCGCCGGGTTCTCCGGCTCGCCCTGGAGGACGAGGGATTCGAGGTCGCCGAGGCGGCCACCGGCGAGGCAGGGCCTGGAGCTCGCTCGACGACACCGGGCCCGACATCGTGCTGCTCGACCTGATGCTCCCGGACACGGGACGGATTCGCGGTGTGCCGCGAGCTGCGCAGGACGAGCAACGGTCCCGGTCATCATGGTGACGGCGCGCACGGACAGCCACGATGTGGTCGGCGGACTCGAGGCGGGCGCCGACGACTACGTGACCAAGCCGCTCGTTGCCAAAGAGCTCACGGCGCGTATCCGTGCCCTCCTGCGTCGCGTCGAGCCTGCGACGGACCGCAGTCCCGCGCAGGGTGGATTTCGGTGACCTCTCGATCGGCCTCGATGACGGTGTCGTGCTTCTGGGAGGAGTGGTGGTGCCCCTGACCCGCACAGAGTTCCGCCTGCTCGTCGAACTGGCGGTCGCCGACGGTCAGATCTGCAGCCGGGAGCGGCTGCTCGACCGCGTCTGGGGTTATGGCTACTTCGGCGACAGCAGGTTGGTCGACGTCCACGTGCGGCGCCTGCGGACCAAGGTCGAGCGCGATCCCGCGACGCCACGCCACGTGGTGACCGCGCGCGGACTCGGCTACCGGTTGACCGCCTAGGGGGCCACTACGGGAAAGCTCACTCGCACCTCTTCGAGGCGCCTCGGCGTACGGGCGCGGTTGTCGCTCACCTTCGGCCTGCTCGCGGGACTGCTCTCGGTGGGGTTGTCGATCCTGGCCTGGTTCGTGGTTTCGGCCAACCTGGTGAGCGAGGCGAAGTCCAATGCGGTGATGGAGGCGGTGCTCGACAGGGACGCGGTCCAGGCAGCCGTCGTGCACGGTCGGGAGGCCGTCGCAAAGGCACTGCCCCTCAAGGTGCGCTCGGGCCAGAGCGCCCTTGCCCTCGTCGGAGGCCAATGGCCGTCGAGCGCGCCGGGTTTCGGGCCGGAGGAGCTGCCCGACAACCTGAGGCCGCGCCCTGGATCCGTGGACGGTGACGTCCGAACGGATGACTCTCGACGGGTCACCCTACTTCGTGGTGCGCCTCCCGCTCCAACCCAGCGGCAACGTGTTCTACGAATGGATACCCGAAGGAGCCCTCGGGGCCATGCTTCGCGAGCTCGCCGTTGGCCTCGCCGCCTCGGCGCTGGCCATGACGATCATCGGTCTCCTGCTGGGGCGGGCAGCCACCCGGTTGGCGCTGCGCCCGTTGGCCGTGTTCGGAAGGGTGGCCGGGCGGGTGGCGCACGGGGACCTCAGCGCCCGGCTCCCGATTGACAATGACCCAGACCTGCGCGAGCTCGCAACGTCGTTCAACGCGACCATCGATGAGCTGCAGCGGCGGGTCGCGATGGAGTCGCGGTTCGCCCTCGATGTCAGCCACGAGCTGAGGACTCCGCTCACGACGATGCTCAACTCTGTCGAGGTCATCCAGAACCGCCGCGAGACCCTACCCCGCGCAGTGCGCGAGCCCTTGGACATGCTCACCGCAGACGTCCAGCGCTTCCGCAGTCCTCGTCGTCGACCTGCTCGAGTTCTCCCGCGATGACGCGGGGGACCGGCTGGTGCTCGAGGAGGTCGTCATCGCCGACCTCGTCCGGCACGCCGCCGACGCCGCCGCCGGGCGGTCCGTCACGCGGGTGGACGCTGCAGCCGAGGGCGTCGTCCTGGCCGTCGAGAAGCGTCGGTTGGAACGTGTCGTGGCCAACCTCGTCGGCAACGCCGAGACCCATGGAGCCGGTTGCACCGAGGTGCGCGTCACGAGGCGGGATGGGGTGGTGCAGATTCTCGTCGACGACGCCGGGCCGGGCGTGCCGCCGAGCGAGCGACGTCGCGTCTTCGACCGTTTCGCCCGTGGCGACGGCGGCGGAAGGGTGCTGGGACCTTCCGACGGCGTCACCGGATCGGGCATTGGGCTTGCCATCGTCGAGCGCCACGTGACGCTGCACGGCGGCAAGGTCTCCGTCGCCGCGAGCCCAGACGGTGGGGCTCGCTTCACCGTGGACCTGCCGATCGCCAAGCCGGGCTCGACTCGCCACCCCAAGGCGGGCTCGACGCCGACGGACCGACCCCGCCCGGCGACGCGTGACGGCGTGCTGGGATGACACGTGGCCCGAGGACGGGCAGAGTGTGGGAGTGCTCCGCCAACGACTCCCGGTGCGGCCTCTGACGGCTGCCGACCGCGACACCGCGTTGGCGTGGTGCGCCCGGGACCGGCCGGCCAACGTCTTTGTCGCCGCGCGGATCGAGGAGGGGGCGCTGCGGTCCAACCCGGGCGCCCTGCTCGGACACTGGGTCGACGGGCGCCTCGACGGGCTGGCCTGGGCCTCGGCCAACGTCGTGCCGGTGGGGCTCGACGAGTCCGGCGTCGCGGACGTCGCTGCGCGAATCATGCGCCAGCGACGGCAGTGCGCCTCGATCTTCGGGCCGAGCGAGCAGGTCGTCGGCCTGTGGAGCCGGCTCGGCCCGTCGTGGGGTCCCGTTCGTGCCATCCGCGGTCACCAACCACTCCTCGCCACCTCCACCCGCCCGTCCAGGCTCGGTATCGCCATCGACCCCACAGTCCGGCCGGCGACCATGGACGAGGTCGGTCTCGTCGCTGCCGGCAGCAGCGCACATGTTCACCGAGGAGATCGGCTACCCGCCGTACTTCGGCTCGGACCGCAGCTACCGCGCCGAGCGTCGCAGCGCTGATCCGGCAGGGACACACCTTCGTCCGGGTCGAGGACGGCGAGGTCATCTTCAAGGCCGACGTCGGCTCGCTGGCGCTGGGAGGCGCGCAGGTCCAGGGCGTCTGGGTTCACCCCCGCCTCCGCGGGCTGGGTCTCGCGGTGCCCGCGATGGCTGCCGTCGTCGAACACATCCTCCGCGGACTGGCCGAGGAGGTCTCCCTCTACGTCAACGACTACAACGCCGCCGCGCGCGCGACCTACGCCCGCTGCGGCTTCCGCGAGGTGGGTGCCTTCACGACAGTGCTGCTGTGACATGGCGCCCGACGACCAGACCACCGAGGTCGCCACCTTCTGCGCGCTGTGCGTTTCCCGCTGTGGAGCGCGAGCCATCATCAAGGACGGCGCTTTCGTTGCGCTGGAGCCAGACCACTCACATCCCACCGGTCACGCGTTGCCTCTCTCTGTGACGTGGCGCTCCTCGAGCCGGACCCCGAGCGCACGATCATCATGGCGTCGCCTGACCGGTGACCCGCCATCGATGGTGCACCATCCCCGGCCGGAGGGCGCCTCAGGAGAACGCGACGGTGAGGTCGTCGCCGATGCGTCGGTAGCCCATCGCCTGGTAGATCTTGTTGCTCGTCGGGTTCGCCAGGTCGGTGAACAGCATGCACGACTCGCCCTCGTCCATCCGCTCTGAGCTGAGCGCGGCGACGACCGCAGTCGCATAGCCTTGGCCGCGCAGCTCGACGGGCGTCCACACCCCGCTGATGCGCGTGACGCCGCCGTTGGCCGGCGACGCGTGGGCCATCGAGACGGGGCGACTCCCGTCGATCCAGAGCCCGACCCGGCCGGTGGCGACGCGGTGGGCGAGGCTCATGGCCTTGCGAGGCGTGTGCTCCACGGCGTCGCTGAAGTCCTGGGCCCAGCGGTCCACGAGTGCCAGCTCCTCGAGTCGGGCGAGGCGGTAGTGACCCGTCACGTCGAACGGGACCGTCGGCCGGGCAGGCAGGTCGAAGGCACCCACCTCCATGACCGTCCGTGACGACGTCCCCGTGAGTCGGACCCAGGCGTCACGGAAGGCCGCGGCCGGACCGCGGCGGCCGCCGACACCCGGAAGGGAGTCGTCCCGCGCGGCAAGCTGCTCGGCGAGCGCCACGGCTTGGTCCGGCATCGCCAGGGCGACGTGCAGCGGGTGTGGTGGCGTGTGCATGAACGCCGCGACGACCTGATCGGACGCGTCCCGGCCCGCCCACCAGCGCGGGTCCTCGTATCTGGCCGCACCGGACATGACGCTGTCGGCCACACTCGCGATGACGGACATGAGGACGGGCTCGTCCGCGATGAGCCCGGCGAACCACGTCTTGGCCTCAGCCGGGTCGTGCGTGCACTGGAACGAGACGGAGGTCAGCGGCATACGGCCCAATGTCCCAGCATCCACGACTAGCGGCACCTCGTTTTGGCGCCCGACGAATGTCACGGACGCCGGACGGTCGGTGTCTCCATGTCAACGGGTCGATCCGAGACCTGCACAGACCAAGGAGGAGACATGAACGACACCACGCGGATTCCCGCAGTCGAGGTCACGGGCGTCTACGGCACGCTGATGAAGGTTGGTGCCCGTCGGTTCCTCGGCAAGGTGCCCGACTCGCTCGGGGTCATGTGGCACAACCGCCGCGTCATGATGGACCTCATGGCGGTCGGGCGGAAGTCCGAGAAGTGGGATGTCCTGGACGCCAACCTCGCGTCCCTCGCGTCGATGGCCGCCGCCGCGAGCATCGGCTGCAGTTTCTGCCTCGACCTGCACTACTTCATGTCGCGCAACCACCGGCTCGACGAGGCCAAGGCCCGGGAGGTGCCGCGCTGGAGGGAGTCGACGGTCTTCACGCCGATCGAGCGGCGTGTCATGGAATATGCCGACGCGATGTGCCAGACGCCCGTCGCGGTGACCGACGAGCTCTCGGACGCGCTCCTCGCCGAGCTCGGGCCTGCGGCCCTGCTCGAGCTGAACGCCCGGGTCGGCCTCATGAACGCGACGGCTCGTGGGAACGTGGCGCTCGGCATCCGCTCCGAGCACTTCTCGGACACCTGCGGCCTGCCGCCCCTGCCACCGGTGGCGTCCCAGCCGCAGCCGTCCGACGTCTCGCGCGCCTAGGCTCGTGTGATGGATGCCGACCCGTTCGTCACCCACCGGCCGCTGCTTTTCACCATCGCCTACGAGCTGCTCGGCTCGGCGGCCGACGCCGAGGACGTGCTGCAGGAGTCCTGGCTGCGGTGGTCGAAAGTCGACCGGACCCAGGTGCGCGACCCGCGCGCCTACCTCGTGCGCATCGTGACACGGCAGGGCCTCAACCAGCTCCGCGCCGTCGCGCGGCGGCGTGAGGACTACACGGGCGAGTGGCTGCCCGAGCCCCTGCTCACGAGCCCGGACGTCGCCGAGGACATCGAGCTGGCCGAGAGCCTGTCGATGGCCATGCTCACCGTCCTCGAGACGCTCGGGCCGACCGAGCGGGCCGTCTTCGTGCTCCGCGAGGTCTTCGACCTGCCCTACGACGAGATAGCCGACGCCGTCGACAAGACGCAGGCCACGGTGCGCCAGATCGCCCGCCGCGCGCGTCAGCACGTCGCCGCACGCCGGCCTCGGATGAGCGTCGACCGCACGGAGCAGGAGCGGGTCCGCGACCGGTTCCTCCAGGCGTTCAACACCGGCGACCTGCAGGGACTCATGGACGTGCTCGCCCCTGACGTCGTCGCGGTGTCCGACGGCGGCGGGAAGGTGCGGGGTGCGGCGCTGCGACCGCTCTTCGGGGCCGAGCGGCTCGTCGCGTTCCTGCAGGGCAGCCTGGCGAAGTACGCCGAGCTCCATCCGCAGGCCAGGGCGGCCCGGGTCAACGGCGGCCTCGGCGTCCTGCTCGAGGTGGGCGGTGAGATCGCCGCGGCGGTCTCGCTGACCATCGAGCAGGGGCGCATCACCCGGGTCTACTCCGTGGCCAACCCCGACAAGCTCGACTGGCTGGACCGGGAGGCCTCGGTGGCTCGCTAGGGCCGGCGCACCGTGGCGACCAGCTCGCCGTGCGTCATGGCGAACCAGGCATCCGGGTGCTGCGACCACGCCGTCCAGTCCCGGCTGATCCGCTCCAGGTCGGCTCGGCCGGCGAGGCCGCGGTCGATCGCCTGGCTCGCGAACGTCGACTCGAGACTGCGACGCGCCCAGACACCGCCCCACCAGGCGGTCTGCTCGGGCGTTGAGTAGGTCCACAACGATGCTGAGGGCGCGAGGTCGTCGAGTCCTGCCGCGTGGGACCACGCGAGCAGCCGCCGCCCGGCATCGGGCTCCGCGTGGTTGGCTCGCGCGAGCCGGCGGTAGAGATCGAGCCACTGGGTCATGCCGTCGGTCTCGGGGTACCAGACCATCGAGGCGTAGTCGACGTCCCGGAACGCCACGATGCCACCCGACCGGGTGACCCGGGCGATCTCTCGCAGCGCGGCCACCGGGTCGACCAGGTGCTGGAGGACCTGGTGGGCGTGTACGACGTCGAACGTGCCCGTGTCCCAAGGCAGCTCGTACACGTCGCCGCGCAGGAACTTTGTCCGCGCGTCCCCACGGGCGGCCGCGTTGCGGCGGGCGTCGACGAGGGGTTCCTCGACCGGCTCGATCCCGATCACCTGTCCGGTCCCGACCGCCTCGGCGAGGTCGAGCGTGATGGTCCCCGGGCCGCAGCCGACGTCGAGCACGGACGCGCCCTCGCGCAGGTGGGGGAGCAGGTATGCCGCTGAGTCGGCGGCGGTGCGAACGCCGTGGGACGCGATGACGCTGGGATGGTGGCCATGGAGGTAGACGTCGCCCATGACCCACGACGTTAGGCGCAGCCGCGGCGCCCGCTGGGCGCCGTCCGTCTGGTGACCCGAGGGGGCACCCGCTGCTGGGGAAACGGAAGCGAGCCCAGCGGCATACGGAAGATATCCTTCCGTCGTCAACCTCCCTGCCCACCACGTCCCGAGGAGCCCGCCCGTGGTCCTGCACATGTCGTCCCTGTTCCTGCGCACCCTGCGCGAGGACCCGGCGGACGCTGAGGTCCCGAGCCACCGGCTCCTCGTCCGCGCCGGCTACATCCGTCGGGTGAGCCCCGGCATCTACACGTGGCTGCCGCTTGGCCTGCGTGTGCTGCGCAACGTCGAGCAGGTCGTCCGCGAGGAGATGAACGCCATCGGCTCCCAGGAGCTGCTCTTCCCGGCCCTCCTGCCCAGGGAGCCGTTCGAGACGACCGGCCGGTGGCTGGAGTATGGCGACAACATCTTCCGGCTCAAGGACCGCAAGAAGGCCGACTACCTGCTCGGGCCGACCCACGAGGAGATGTTCACCCTCACGGTGAAGGACCTCTACTCGTCCTACAAGGACCTGCCGCTGTCGATCTACCAGATCCAGACGAAGTACCGCGACGAGGCCCGCCCGCGCGCCGGCCTGCTCCGCGCGCGGGAGTTCGTCATGAAGGACAGCTACTCGTTCGACATCGACGAGGCGGGCCTGGACAAGAGCTACCAGGCCCACCGCGACGCCTACGTGCGGATCTTCGACCGTCTCGGGTTCCACTACGTCATCGTCGAGGCGATGGCCGGCGCGATGGGCGGGTCCAAGAGCGAGGAGTTCCTCGCCACCGCCGAGGTGGGCGAGGACACCTACGTCCATTGCACGAACTGCGGCTATGCCGCCAACGTCGAGGCGGTCAAGGTCCCCGTCCCGGAGCCGGTCGGATGGGACGGGGTGCCGGCCGCCCATGCCGAGGACACGCCCGACACGCCGACGATCGAGACCCTCGTCGCCCACCTCAATGAGCATTTCCCGCGCTCGGACCGCCTCTGGGTGGCCGGCGACACGTTGAAGAACGTCGTCGTCACCCTCGTCCACCCCGACGGCACCCGCGAGCCGCTCGCCATCGGCGTACCCGGCGACCGCGAAGTCGACGAGAAGCGGCTCGGTGCCCAGGTCGAGCCGGCCGAGGTGGAGGCCTTCGACGAGAAGGCGTTCGCCGAACACCCCGGCCTCGTCAAGGGATACATCGGGCCGGGCGCGCTCGGGACCGAGGGCACGACGGGCATCCGCTACCTGCTCGACCCTCGGATCTCCGAGGGCACGCGGTGGGTGACCGGCGCGAACGAGCCGGGGCGCCACGTGGTCGACCTCGTGGTCGGGCGTGACTTCACCGGTGACGGGACGATCGAGGCGGCCGAGGTGCGCTTCGGTGACCCCTGTCCGAACTGTGACCACGTCCTCGAGGGGGCGCGCGGCATCGAGATGGGCCACGTCTTCCAGCTCGGCAAGAAGTATGCGGAGGCGCTCGACCTCCGGGTGCTCGACCAGAACGGCAAGCTGACGACGGTCGTGATGGGGTCCTACGGCGTCGGCGTCTCGCGTGCCGTGGCTTGCGTCGTCGAGGGCAACTACGACGACGCCGGCATCATCTGGCCTCGTGAGCTCTCGCCCGCGGATGTCCACATCGTGGCCGCGGGCAAGGACGAGTCGCTGTTCGCGGCCGCCGAGGACCTGGCGCGTGAGCTCGAGGCGCGGGGTCTGACGTGCATCGTCGACGACCGCCGGGGCGTCAGCCCGGGCGTCAAGTTCAAGGACTCCGAGCTCATCGGGGTGCCGACCATCGTCGTCGTCGGCCGCGGCCTCGCCGAGGGCAGGCTCGAGATCAAGGACCGCCGCTCGGGTGAGCGCCGCGAGGTCGCTCTGGACTCTGCCGTCGAGTCGGTGGTCGCCGAGGTGCGGGGGTCGTGACCGGCTCCGACGCGTCGCCCGCGCGCGGTCCCCAGGGGCTGACCGTCAAGGCGGTCATCTTCGACTGGGGCGGCACGATCACGCCGTGGCACACGGTCGACCTGCGTGCGCAGTGGACCGCCTTCGCGGACGGCGCGGGTCTTGGGGCGCGCTCGCGCGACGAGCTCGTGAGCGCGCTGTATGCCGCTGAGGACCTCGCCTGGAAACGTGGCCGCACCGAGGGGCTGAGCGCGCGGCTCCACGAGATCCTCGAGTCGTGCGGCCTGCCGCACGGCGACGCCCGGACAGAGGCCGGCACGGCGGCCTACCGTGCCTTCTGGGAGCCGCACACATTCACCGACCCGTCCATCGGTCCTCTCTGGGAAACACTGCGGGCCAATGGGATCCGGATCGGCGTGCTGTCCAACACGATCTGGGACCGCGACTACCACCGGGGCATCTTCGAGCGCGACGGCGTGCTTGACCTCATCGACGCAGACGTCTACTCGAGCGAGGTGCCCTGGGTGAAGCCCCAGGCGGAGATCTTCGCCCATGCCGCTGATGCCCTGGGAGTCGCCGCCGAGGAGTGCGCCTACGTCGGAGACCGCTCCTTCGAGGACGTGCACGGTCCGCAGCAGGTCGGGATGCGGGCCATCTGGATCCCGCACTCGGAGATCCCGGTCGACCAGCAGGTGTCGCACGAGGCGACTCCCGACGCAATTGCGCACGACCTCGTCGACATCGCGACGATCGTCGACGCCTGGAACCTCCTTTGACGGAGGACCTGACGCCGGGCGTCATCGCCCTGCTGGGCGTCGCTGCGCTCGCCGCGGGCTGGATCGACGCGGTCGTCGGTGGCGGCGGCCTGATCCAGCTGCCTGCCCTGCTCATCGGGATCCCGTCCGCGACCCCTGCGCAGCTGCTCGCCACGAACAAGGTGAGCTCGATCTTCGGCACGGCGACGAGCTCGGTGACCTACTTCCGGCGCGTGGGCGCCGACCTCCGGACGGCGCTGCCGATGGCCGGGGTCGCCTATCTCGGGGCCATCGGCGGCGCGGTCATCGGGCTGCACATCCCGAAGTCGGCGTTCTACCCCATCATCCTCGTGCTCCTCGTTGTCGTCGGCGCCTACACGATCCTGCGGCCGGATCTGGGCCGGGAGTCGATCAAGCGGTTCCACGGGCACAAGCACGTCGCGCTCGCGATGCTCACCGGCTTCGTCATCGGCGTCTACGACGGGGCCCTCGGTCCCGGTACCGGGTCGTTCCTCGTCTTCGCTCTCGTCGGGCTGCTCGGGTACACCTTCCTCGAGGCCAGCGTGAAGGCGAAGATAGCCAACTTCGCGACCAACCTCGGCGCGTTGACCGTCTTTGCGCCCGGCGGGCACGTCCTCTGGCAGGTCGGCCTCGTCATGGCGATGGGCAACATCGCGGGAGGCTACATCGGGGCCCGTACGGCGGTTGCGCGGGGCAGCGGCTTCGTCCGGGCCGTCTTCGTCATGATCGTCTCGGCGTTCATCATCCGGATCGGCGGCAGCCTCCTCGGCTTCTGGTCCTGATCCGGATGGGGTGCGAGCAGCGCCACTCACACACGGGCCAGTAGAACCGCACAGAAGACCCACAGGGCCCGGTCGAAGAGTCGAGGCGTGAGGTGCACGCCATGACGACGCCGACGATGAAGAGTCCACGGACACCGCTTGAGCGTCAGGCCTGGGTGGAGCAGGTGATGGGGATGCCGGTGAGCATCCACCTGCGCGGTCATGAGCTCTCGATACCGCGTGCCGTCGAGGCGGTGGGCGCCGCCTATGCCACCTTGCGACGGCTGGACGGCGTCTTCTCGAGCTACCGGCGGATGTGCCGCTCGGCTCCGGCTCGATCAGTTGGCGGGTCGGTCTCGAGGACCCACGAGACCGGTCGGCGATCGTTCGAACGGTCCCCATGACGCACGGAGCCGTCGCGACCTCGGGCACGGCGGCCCATGGCGCCCACCTCTACGACCCGGCGACCGGCCGGTACATCGGACGGTCAGGCTCGGTCACCGTCATCGGTCCGGAGCTCGTCTGGGCAGACATCTGGGCGACCGCACTGCTGGCCGGCGGCGAGCTGGCGCGTGAGGCCTTCGCCGTGGCAGCGCCCGACTACCTGTCAACGGCACTGTAGAAATTTCGGATTGACTTAATTAAGCCACGATGAAAATAATGGAGCATGCACGCGCTCGACGTCCTGGGTGACCCGGTTCGCCGGCGGCTGCTCGTCCTCCTGTCCAAGGGAGAGCTGTCGTCAGGTGAGCTGGCGCAGGTCATCGGCGACGAGTTCGGTATCTCGCACCCTGCCGTCTCCCAGCATCTGAAGGTGCTGAGGGACAACGGGTTCACCACGGTCCGCGCCGAGGGCACCCGGCGGATCTATGCAGTTGACCCCGCTCCGCTGGAGGAGCTGGACATGTGGCTCTCGCACTTCCGGGCTCTCTGGTCGCAGCGACTCGATGCCCTGGGCACCGAGCTGCGGCGCGGCCGACGAGCCACCACCTCGCAGACGCCGGTGACACCGGCTCCGCGCGACAACGCCGAACAAGACAACACACCCGGCAAAGGAGTTCCCCATGGAAACGCTCAACCGTCTGGACCAGCTCGAGGCCGTCCACCGCGCCGTGGCGACGGGAAGCCGTGACGGGCAGGAGACGAAGTCGGTCGTCCTCACCCAGACCTACGCGGTGCCGCTCGCCGACCTCTGGGACGCCTGCACCCGGGCCGAGCGGATCTCGCGCTGGCTCATGCCGGTCACCGGCGACCTGCGAGAGGGCGGCCACTACCAGCTTCAGGGCAACGCCGGCGGCACCATCGAGGAGTGTGTGCCTCAGGATCGCATCCGCCTTACGTGGGAGTTCGGCGGCATGGGGGTCTCCTGGGTCGTCGCCACCTTCAGCACGGAGGGCGAGGGGTCCCAGCTCCGCGTCGAGCACATAGCGCACGTCGACGAGCGGTGGCCTGACTTCGGTCCCGGCGCGGTCGGCATCGGCTGGGACATGATGCTGCTCGGCCTCTCGATGCACCTGACCACGGGCGAGCACCTCGACGACGCCGAGGCGCTCGAGTGGCAGATGAGCTCCGAGGGCCTCGAGTTCATGAAGCGCAGCGTCGCAGCCTGGGCCGAGGCACAGATCGCATCGGGCGAGGACCGTGCGGCCGCCGAGGCTGCCGCGCAGCGGTGCCTGGCCGCCTACACCGGCGGCTGATTGCCGGGGCGCGCCCCGGCCCCTCAGACGAGTGTGCTCAGTGGTGGGACGTTTGACGGGAGGGGAGGCCCGTGGCGTGCGGGCAAGGCCCCCGGGGCGGGTGCCTCGTCCCGTCAATCGTCCCAGGCCGTATGCCGCTGGGCCGGCTCCTCGTCGAATGTGCGTTACGTGCCCGGACATCTTCTGCACACTCGACTTAGAGGGTGGTGGGTCGCCTCAGGTCAGCGCTTGGCTCAGTTCCTCGGTTGTCGTCACCGGGCGGTCACAGACGAAACCACGGCAGACGTATGCCGCTGGGTGACCTTCCACAAGAGGGCGATCCGCGAGCAGGGGGACCCCGGGCGCATCAGGCTCCCCGTGGACGAGTACCAGCCCCGGGCTCGACGCGAGCCACGCCGTGCGCGCCAGAGCGGCGCTTTCAGGCCCATCACCGACGATGGCGACCTGGAGCGGCCCGGCCGCGAGGGCCTCCGCGATCGCGAGGGTCCAGCCGCCGAAGCGTGGCTCGCGGACGGCGAGCGCCATGCCGGCCTCGACGGCGCGGCGCCCGGCCTCGAGGTCGTCGGATGAGCCGGTCAGGGCCCCCAGTGTCACCAGAGCACCCGCGAGAGCGGACTGGCCGGACGGTTCGGCGTTGTCGGCCCCGCTCCGCGGGCGCAGGAAGAGCTGCTCGGCGTCTGAGGCCGTGTCGTGGAACCCCCCGTCCTCGGCAGCGAAGCGGTCCCGCGCCTGGGCCAGCAACCGCCCCGCAACGGCGAGCCACCGCGCCCCACCGGTCGCCTGGTGGAGCGCGAGCAGCCCCTCGGCCAGGTTGCCGTGGTCATCCGCCACACCGGTCGCCTCTCCGACCTTGCCTTCCCTCGAGGCACGCCGAAGCTGGCCGTCGACCACATGCAGATCGAGCACGAGGTCCGCACAGCTGGCCGCGGCAGTGACCCACTCGGGCTCGTCGAGGATCGCGCCGGCGTCCGCGAGGGCGGCGATGGCAAGGCCGTTCCACGACGTGACGACCTTGTCGTCCCGGGCAGGTTGGGGGCGCTCAGCCCTGGCCCGGGCCAGCCGCACGCGCACGTCGTCGAACCAGGTTGGGTCCTCGGGATCGGTGAGGAGCTGCAGGGTCGAGGTGCCGTGCTCGAACGTGCCGCCGTCGGTCACCGAGAACAGCCCTGCGGCACGGGCCCCGTCCTCCAGGCCGAGCACCTCGATGAGCTCTCCGGGGGTCCAGACGTAGGTCAGGCCCTCGACGCCGTTCGTGTCAGCATCCAAGGAGGACGCGAACCCGCCCTCGGCGGTTCGGAGCTCACGCAGGAGGAAGCCCGCGGTCTCCCGGACCACCTTCTCCGCCAAGGGGTTGCGAGTCAAACGCCACCAGTGGGCGTA
Source organism: uncultured Actinomycetota bacterium (assembly GCA_963826445.1). Lineage (GTDB taxonomy): Bacteria > Actinomycetota > Actinomycetes > Actinomycetales > Dermatophilaceae > Intrasporangium. Next base: position 17,417 of record CAWGXD010000035.1, on the reverse strand, counting down.
GACCCGCAACAACAGCGCGTTGTCGTAGAGCATCTTCTCGAAGTGCGGCACGACCCAGTTCGCGTCGACGGAGTAGCGTGCGAAGCCGCCGCCGACCTGGTCGTACATGCCGCTACGAGCCATCGCCTCGAGGGTTCGGTCCGCCATGCCGAGCGACCCGTCGTTACCGGTCCGCGCATGGTGTCGCAGCAGGAACTCGAGCACCATCGACGGCGGGAACTTCGGTGAGCCTCCGAATCCACCCGCGGCCGCGTCGAACTGAGCCGACAACACGGTGACTGCACGGTCGAGATCAGCGAGCTCAGCGGCATACGGCTGAGGGCTGCCGACCGCCTCGCGAAGGGCGCCGGCGATGTGAAGGCCGGAGGCGCGTACCTCGTCCTCTCGCGTGCGCCATGCGTCGTCGATGGCGTCGATGACGCGAAGGAAGTGGTCGCGGGGGAAGTAGGTGCCGGCGAAGAAGGGTTGTCCGTCAGGAGTGAGGAAGACGGTCATCGGCCACCCGCCCTGGCCCGTCAGGGCGGTGACGGCGGACATGTAGACAGTGTCGATGTCGGGCCGCTCCTCGCGATCCACCTTGACGGAGACGAAGCGGTCGTTGAGCGCTCGGGCCACCTGCTCGTCCTCGAAGGACTCGTGCGCCATGACGTGGCACCAGTGGCAGGCGGCGTAGCCGACCGAGAGGAGGACGGGAACGTTGCGCTCCCGCGCCTCGACGAAGGCCGCCTCACCCCACTCCTGCCAGTGGACCGGATTGTCCCGGTGCTGGAGGAGGTACGGGCTCGTGGCCGCGCCGAGTCGATTGCTCATCACCCCACGCTAGGCGATGGCCCAAGGTCACCTGGTGAGTCGCGGACACGACGGCTGCCGTCGTCGAGACGTCAGTCGTTCATCGCCTTGATGATCATGACCGCCAGGCTCACGCGGTCGCGCGCCGACGGGTCGTCCGCGACCCCGAGCGCGTTGTCGGCCTCGCGCACGATGGTCCACGCTCGCGCGCGCCCCTCGTCGAGCCCCCTCTCTCGCAGATGATCTCGAGACGTCGGCGGAGGGACCAGCGCACCTGTGAGCCGGTGCCGAGCTCGTCGGCCCGGTTCCAGAGGGCTGGTGCCACCTCGAACGCCGGGTCACCGGCCATGGGCTTGGGGTCGATCGCCAGCCAGGGTGTGCGGTCGGCGGCAAGGACGTTCGCATAGTGCAGGTCCGTGTGGAGGAGACGCTCCTCGGACGGCGGCCGGGCGACGAGCTCACGGGCCAGGGCGGCCGCCTGGTCGAGGTAGCGCCGTGGGATGACTGGCGGCGCGGCGTGCAGCTCCAGCGCCTGCCGCGCGGCGTAGTCGGTGAGTCGAGGGACACGCGGGTGCGGTGGCCTGCGCAGGGTGGCCAGGAGATCGCCGATGACTGCGCACGCGTCGTCGATGGGCACGTCGGTCAGGTCCCGGGTGCCGAGGCGCTCCAGCACCAGCGCGAAACGGGCCGGGTCCGCCCGGACGAGGCGGACGGCGCCATGCCCGTTCCAGGTCTGGAGTGCCAGGGCCTCGGTGGCCGCCTCCGGATGCGGCCAGGACACCTTGAGGACGGCCGGGTCGCCGGTCCGGAGGACCCGGACCGGGATCACGACGGAGCAGAAGCCGCTCATGCTGCGGCCCGTGGGCTCGAGCTCCCACTCGTCCAGCAGGTCCCTGAGCAGCCCGGGAAGCGCCTGTAGCCACTCCTCGCCGGAGACGTAACCATCCGGCTCGAAGCCCGCGATGTGATGGGCGAAGTGCAGCGGGATGAGGTCAATCACCGGTCGGGCTGCTCCATCCCGGGGAACGCGACCGGTGCGAGATCCCACGTGTCCGCCGCGAGCTGGATCGCGGCGACCCACCGCGCCACGTCGTCGAGCGACTCGGTGGTCGGCGCTGCGCCGAGGACCTCACCGAGGCCGCCGACGGCACGCTTCAGCACGGTGTCCCCGAGGCGGCGCGCGCTGCGCTGGTCGGTCACGGGGAAGGGCAGGGACCATCCGCTCGCGGCGTCGTCGCGCCCGACCAGTCGCTCGAGGCCGCGCAGGCGCTCCAGGGTGCCCAAGGCCTGACGGCGCTGGGTCCCTGAGGACTGCGCCGCCACCACCTCGAAGGCGTAGACGAGCGGGGACGTGCGCTCGGCGAGCTGCGGCCGCACGGGAGTCGTCTCGGGCGCGGGTGCCGCATCTGCGCCGAGGCGCTCTGCTGAGGCGAAGATCGTGCCGTATGCCGCTGTCAGCAGTTCTCGCGTCTCCGCGGTCGCGCTCGTCGTGGCCTCCAGGTGCGCCGAGGGCAGGGCGGCCAGCCTCTTCCTGAGCTCCCCGACCGGGAGCGGCCCGGCCGCAGCAGCCGTACTCGGCGCCGAGGTGATCTCCTCGGTGGGCACCCCTTCGTTCGTCAGACGGCCGATCAGCACCGTCCGCAGCTCGGTGAGCAGCAATCGGGACTCCTTGAGCACGGCAGGTTTGGTGGCAGCCGGCCACTCCCGGAGCAGTGTGTCCAGGTCCCGGCCGACGGCGACGATCAGGGCCTCGTCGGGCGCGCGGCGCCTCGTCGGCACCGGCGGCGGAGGCGGGGGGAGGTCGACGCGCAGCCCGCAGCCCGTGACTGCTGCCAGAACGGCAGCTCCTCCTCCGACGAGGAACAGGCGTCTGGAGGTCGACACGGTCGGGAGGTGCACCCGGGACCCGCGCGCCCGGGTGTCGCCATTCATGGGTCAGATCCTCCCACGGGACGTGGGGTACCCGGCGCGCGGCTAGAGTGGATCCACGCGGCGCGCATCCCCGATGGTGTGCGCCGGGATTCGAGAAGAGCAGGAGGTGTGGGCGATGAGCACGGCCGAGCAGATCAGAGCCACCATCGAGCCCGCTCTCGCGTCGCTCGGGCTCGTCATCGAGGACGTCACCATCAGCCCGGCCGGCAAGCGCAGGGTTGTCCGCGTCCTCGTCGACACAGACATCGCCAGCCTGGATCCGGCCGACACGTCCAGCCCCGTGCCGCCCATCTCCCTCGACGACGTCGCCGACGCGACTCGTGTCGTCAGCGACCGCCTCGACGACTCGCGACGTCATGGGCCGGGCGCCCTACGTCCTCGAGGTCAGCTCGCCGGGCATCGGCCGGGCCCTGACGTCCCGTGACCAGTTCCGCCGCCAGGTCGGTCGGCTCGTCGAGGTCGTCCACGAGGGCGGCTCGGTCATCGGGCCGACTCATCGAGGTGGGAGCGGATCGCCTGACCCTCGAGCTCCCGGCCACGAAGAAGGCCGCCGCCCGCATCGAGGGGATCGAGCTGGACTCGGTCCAGCAGGGGCACGGTGCAGGTCGAGTTCAAGCGGTCGGACGACGCAGGCTCGTCGGCTCCCGACGCCGCTGACACGGAGCGCGGGCTCCGCCGAGCTCGGAGGAGGACCACTGATGGACATCGACCTGGCTGCCCTGCGCGCCCTCGAGCGGGAGCGGGACATCAGCCTCGACGTGCTCATCCCCGCGATCGAGCAGGCCCTGCTCGTCGCCTACCACCGCACCGAGGGCAGCCACCGCCTGCGCCCGGGTGGAGCTCGACCGCAAGACCGGCCACGTCATCGTCTGGGCGCGCGAGGAGGGTGAGCTGCTGCCCGCGGAGGAGGGCGAGCGCGCCGAGCGTGGCGAGCCCGGCCCCGAGTTCGACGACACCCCGGAGGGCTTCGGCCGGATCGCCGCGCTCGACGGCCCGCCAGGTCATCGTCCAGCGCCTGCGCGACCTCGAGGACGAGGCGATCCTCGGCGACTTCAAGGGCCGCGAGGGCGACGTCATCTCGGGCATCATCCAGCAGAGCCAGGACCCCCGGAACGTCCTCGTCGACTTCGGCACGCGTCGAGGGCATCCTGCCCGCTCGCCGAGCAGGTGCCGGGCGAGAAGTACGTCCACGGCGAGCGGCTGCGCTGCTTCGTCGTCAGCGTCAAGCGCGGCCCCAAGGGCCCGCAGGTCGGCCTCTCCCGCACCCACCCCAACCTCGTGCGCACCCTCTTCAAGTTCGAGGTGCCCGAGATCGCCGACGGCACGGTCGAGATCGCGGCCCTCGCCCGAGAGGCCGGCCACCGCACGAAGATCGCGGTCCACTGCAAGGTGCCCGGCGTCAACGCCAAGGGCGCCTGCATCGGCCCGATGGGGGCGCGGGTGCGTGCCGTCATGACGGAGCTGCGCGGCGAGAAGATCGACATCGTCGACTACGCCGACGACCCGGCCGCGTTCGTCGCCGCCGCGCTCTCGCCGGCGCGGGTCCAGTCGGTCGAGATCGTCGACGCCGCCGCCCGCACGGCCCGGGTCATCGTGCCCGACTACCAGCTGAGCCTCGCGATCGGCAAGGAGGGCCAGAACGCCCGCCTCGCCGCCAAGCTCACCGGCTGGCGCATCGACATCCGCCCCGACACCGAGGCCGCCCGCACGATCGACAGCGACCCCGAACACGCCCGGCGCCTCGAGACGGACCGATGAAATCTCACGTGGACTTTCGAGGAGCCGGGCGTGTTGCGGCCGTCAGAGAGCGGGCGGAGCGGGAGCCGGCGAGAGCCCGGGGACCGAGCTCGGCGGCACGACGGGTAGACTGTCTGTGGCCGACCGGACTGGACTCCGCGCCGAGCCGTCCCGCACCTGTGTGGGATGTCGAGGAACGGATAGCTGGTCGGCACTGCTGCGAGTGGTCGCGGCGACGGACGGAGATGCACGGGGAACCACCCCGGTCACGCTCCGCCCGGACCCGGGACACCGGATGCCGGGGCGGGGTGCGTGGTTGCACCCGACCCCGAGTGTTTCGAGCTGGCAGTGCGCCGCAAGGCGTTCGGACGTGCCCTGCGCCTGCAGGCCGCGGTCGACGTGAGCGCGGTGGCACGGCATCTCGAGCATCCAGCACGCGTAGCAGCACGGGACCGGTCCGCCATGCCGGCGACCAGTGCAGCACATCATCAACGAACCACAAGGCGGGTTGAAACGCTATGAGCACCCGATGAGTCCTCAGCGATGAGCAAGCCCCAGCAATAACCCACGGTTCGGCCACTCCTGTTCAGGCCGGACCAAGACAGGAGAAATGTGGCTAAGGTCCGGGTCTACGAGCTCGCCAAGGAGCTCGGAGTCGAGAGCAAGGCACTGCTCGCACACCTGAAGAGCCAGGGAGAGTTCGTCCGGTCGGCGTCGTCGACCATCGAGCCCCCCGTCGTCCGCAAGATCAAGGAAACGTTCCCGACGGAGCTTCGCTCCGGAGCCGACGGCAAGGTCGCGGCCAAGACGGCCGCCAAGGCTTCGCCTGCTCCCAGCGGTGCTCCCGCAGCGAAGGCGCACCGGCGCCGTCCGCACCTGCGGCCAAGGCAGCGCCTGCCGCCCCCACCCCGTCGTCCCGCACCCGCGGTCGCCGGCTGCTCCGGCGCCAGCCGCGGCTGCACCAGCCCCCGCGGCCAAGGCCCCCGCAGCCCCGGCCCCCGCGGCTCCGGCCGCGCCCGCAGCCAAGGCAGCCCCCGCCGCCCCGGCGACCGCACCGGCGCGCCCTGCTCCGTCCCCGGCCACTCGTGCGGGCGCCGCACCGGCGGCACGCGGGGATGCCGCTCCGGCTGCCCGCCAGGGCGGCGCTCCCACCCCCGGTCCGCGCCCTGCGCCGAGGCCGGGCCAGCCCCGTCCGGGCAACAACCCATTCGCGTCGAGCCAGGGCATGGGCCAGACCCGCTCGCGCTCGGGTGACGGCGGACCCGCGTCCGGGCAACAACCCCTTCAGCGCCAGCCAGGGCATGCCGCGTCCGCAGCAGCGGCCGGCGCCGCGCCCTGGGGCACCCGCAGCCCGTCAGGGCGGCGCGCCGGGTGCCGGCCCGCGTCCGGGTCCCCGTCCCGGTGGCCCTCGGCCCAGCCCCGGCATGATGCCGGAGCGCAGCACGGTCGGTCGCCCGGGGCAACGCCCCGCAGGCGGTCCCGGCCGGGGTGCTCCCGGTGGTGGCCGTGGGGGCTTCGGCCCCGGCGGCGGAGGCGCTCCAGGTGGTGGCCGCGGAGGCTTCGGCGGTCCGCGTGGCGGCGGTCCGGGTGGCCGTGGTGGCACGCAGGGCGCGTTTGGTCGCGGCGGCGGGCGTCCGGTTCGCGGCCGCAAGTCGAAGCGCGCGAAGCGCCAGGAGTTCGAGCAGATGCAGGCGCCGTCGATCGGCGGCGTCACCGTCCCGCGGGGTGACGGCTCGACCGTCATCCGGGTGCGTCGTGGCTCGTCGCTGACCGACTTCGCCGACAAGATCAACGCCAACCCGGCGTCGCTCGTCACGGTGCTCTTCCACCTCGGCGAGATGGCCACCGCGACGCAGTCGCTCGACGAGGACACCTTCAAGCTGCTCGGCGCGGAGCTGGGCTACGACGTCCAGGTCGTCTCCCCGGAGGAGGAGGAGCGCGAGCTCTTCGAGCAGTTCAACATCGACCTCGAGACGGGCATCGAGTCCGAGGAAGAGGAAGACCTCGAGGCGCGCCCGCCGGTCGTGACCGTCATGGGCCACGTCGACCACGGCAAGACGCGACTGCTCGACGCCATCCGCAACGAGGACGTCGCAGCGGGCGAAGCCGGTGGCATCACCCAGCACATCGGTGCCTACCAGGTCCGCAAGGAGCACGAGGGCGTCGAGCGGGCCATCACCTTCATCGACACCCCGGGTCACGAGGCGTTCACCGCCATGCGTGCGCGCGGTGCCAAGGTGACCGACATCGCGATCCTCGTGGTCGCCGCGGACGACGGCGTCATGCCGCAGACCGTGGAGGCGCTCAACCACGCGCAGGCCGCGGATGTCCCGATCGTCGTCGCGGTCAACAAGATCGACGTCGAGGGAGCCAACCCGGCCAAGATTCGCCAGCAGCTGACCGAGTACAACCTCGTGGCCGAGGAGTACGGCGGCGACACGATGTTCGTCGACGTCTCCGCGAAGCAGGGCATCAACATCGACGGCCTGCTCGAGGCGGTCCTGCTGACGGCGGACGCCGCGCTCGACCTGCGCGCCAACCCGGATCGGGATGCGAAGGGCGTCGCCATCGAGGCCAACCTCGACCGGGGCCGCGGTGCCACGGCGACGGTTCTCGTCCAGACGGGCACCCTGCACGTCGGTGATGCCATCGTCGCGGGCTCGGCCTACGGCCGCGTCCGGGCGATGCTCGACGAGCACGGCAAGAACGTCGAGGAGGCGGGCCCGTCCCGGCCGGTCCAGGTGCTCGGTCTGTCCTCGGTGCCGCGTGCCGGTGACACCTTCGTGGTGGCTCCGGACGACCGCACCGCGCGCCAGATCGCCGAAAGGCGCGAGGCGGCCGACCGCCAGGCCAGCCTGGCCAAGGCCCGCAAGCGGATCTCGCTCGAGGACCTCAACGAGGCCCTCGCGGCCGGCAAGGTCGAGACCCTCAACCTCATCCTCAAGGGTGACGTGTCGGGTTCGGTCGAGGCGCTCGAGGACGCCCTGCTCAAGATCGACGTCGGCGAGGAGGTCGACCTGCGGATCATCGACCGCGGCGTCGGCGCCATCACGATGAACAACATCAACCTCGCGATGGCCTCGAACGCGGTCATCATCGGCTACAACGTCCGCGCCGAAGGGCAGAACGCGGACTACGCCGAGCGCGAGGGCGTCGAGATCCGCTACTACTCGGTGATCTACCAGGCCATCGAGGAGGTCGAGGCGGCGCTCAAGGGCATGCTCAAGCCGGAGTACGAGGAGGTCGAGCTCGGCACGGCGGAGATCCGCGAGATCTTCCGTTCGAGCAAGTTCGGCAACATCGCCGGTTCGCTCGTCCGCAGCGGCGAGATCAAGCGCGGCTCCAAGGCGCGGATCACCCGCGACGGGGTCGTCGTCTCGGAGAACGTCGAGATCGCCGGCCTCCGGCGGTTCAAGGACGACGTCACCGAGGTGCGCGAGGGCTACGAGTGCGGCATCAACCTCGGGTCGTTCAACGACCTGCAGATCGGTGACCTCATCGCCACCTACGAGATGCGAGAGAAGCCGCGCGTCTGACCACCGTCGAGGGGTCGACTTCCGCGGAGGGCCCTCGGGTCCTCGCCGAAGTCGACCCCTCGATTATCCATTCCATTCCGTATGCCGGTGGGCTCGCTCCACGGCGCCCGACCCTGCCGCCGTGGCGGGCTCCCGGAGGGCTCGGTTCCGCCGCGGCTAGGGTGGGTAAGCGGCCTTCGGGCTGTGCACCGCAGATCCACATCGAGAAGAAACGAGGTAGAGCCATGGCTGACCCAGCCCGCGCCCGCAAGATCGCCGACCGCATCAAGGTCATCGTCGCGGAGTACCTCGAATTCCGGCTCAAGGACGAGCGCCTGGGCTTCGTGACCATCACCGATGCCCGGGTGACCGGAGACCTGCAGCACGCCTCGGTCTTCTACACGGTCTTCGGCGCCGACGAGGAGCGCAAGGCGACCGCCGCCGTGCTCGAGGCCAACAAGGGTCGGATCCGCTCCGCCGTCGGCAAGCAGATCGGCATCCGACTGACGCCGTCCCTCGAGTTCATCGCCGACGCCCTCCCCGAGGGGGCGGCCCACCTCGAGGACCTCGTCGCACAGACGCGGGCCCGGGACGAGGAGCTGGCCCGCGCTGCGGCCAAAGCCAAGCACGCGGGCGAGCCTGACCCCTACAAGAAGCCGGCCGACCGCCCGCTGTCGGACGAGGTGGCGCATGAGTTCGACGTCGACGTGGACGTCGAGGCCAGGTGACGGCACCGCGCAGCGGGCTGCTCGTCGTCGACAAGCCGGCCGGATGGACGAGCCACGACGTCGTCGCCCGCGTGCGGCGCCTGTGCGGGACGAGACGGGTCGGTCACGCCGGCACGCTCGACCCGATGGCGACGGGTGTGCTCGTGCTGGGCGTGGAGAAGGGGCACGAAGCTGCTCACCTTCCTCGTCGGCTGCGACAAGGAGTATCGGGCGACGATCCGGCTCGGACAGACGACCGTCACCGACGACGCCGAGGGTGAGCCGACCGCGTCCGTCGGGGTCGCCGACCCTGCCGCCGTCGAGGCGGCCCTGCCTGCTGCCGTTGCGCGCCTGACCGGCGAGATCGAGCAGGTCCCCAGTGCCGTGAGTGCCATCAAGGTCGACGGCGAACGGAGCTATGCGACCGTCCGCAAGGGCGGAGCGGTCGATCTGCCCGCACGACCGGTCACCGTGAGCCGCTTCGACGTGCACTCGGTCGCACCCACTACCGCAACGCTCGAGGACGGCCGGCCCTCGATGTCCTGGATGTCGAGGTCGAGGTCGAGGTGTCGTCGGGCACGTACGTGCGGGCGCTCGCGCGCGACCTCGGCGCTGCGCTCGGCGTCGGCGGACACCTGACCGCCCTGCGACGGACCCGGGTCGGCCGCTTCGACCTCGTCGCAGCGGTCCCGCTTGCCGAGCTCGTCGGCCAGGTCGAGCGTGGCGGGCCGGACGGCGTCAGCATCCTGCCCCTGGCGGCGGCGGCGAGGGTCGCAGCTGCCCGTCCACGAGGTCACGGTCGAGGAGGCCCGCGGCTCGGCCACGGCCAGCGCATCGCCAGCGCTGGCGACCGCGCCGACTCCGTCGCGGCGATCGACCCGGACGGCCGGCTCGTCGCCGTGCTCGACGAGACGCGGGGCGAGGCGCAGAGCGCGCGTGGTCTTCGCCCCGGCCGGGTGAGCGCGAGCCCGTGTCACCGAGCGCGCGCGACGACCGAGCGGACGCCCGGCCACTACAGTGGTCGCCGTGCATCGCTGGTACGGACTCGACGACATCCCGGCCGACCTCGGGCCCACGGTCGTCACCCTCGGCAACTTCGACGGCGTGCACCGCGGGCACCGCGAGGTCCTGACGCGCGTCGTCCGCGAGGCCCGGGACCGCGGCGCGACGCCAGTGGCAGTGACCTTCGAGCCGCATCCCGTCGCCGTGCTCTACCCCGACCGCGCGCCGGCCGCAGTCATGTCGCTCGAGCAACGCCTCGAGGCACTCGACTCGGTCGGTCTCGGTGCGGCGCTCGTGCTCGACTTCACCCGCGAGTTCGCCCAGCAGACCCCGGAGGAGTTCGTCGAGCGGCACCTTCGTCGACGCCCTGGGCGCCGTCGCCGTCGTCGTCGGCAAGGACACCCGTTTCGGCGTGCGCAACTCGGGCGACGTCGGCACGCTGCGCGAGCTGGGAGAGAAGCACGGCTTCGACGTCATCGCCCTCGAGGACATCGGCGAGGGCGGCTCACGAGGGCCGTCGCTGGAGCTCGACCCAGCTGCGCGCCGAGCTGCTCGACGGCAAGGTGCGGCCACGCCGCGCAGATCCTCGGCCGGCCCGCACCGCGTCACCGGCACCGTCGTGCACGGCGACCACCGCGGCCGCGAGCTCGGCTACCCGACGGCGAACCTCTCCCAGGACCACGAGGGCCTCGTGCCCGCGCGACGGGGTGTATGCCGGGTGGCTCGTCCGCCTCGACCGCGACGCCGGGAGCGGCCCGACCGCACCCTCCCGGCCGCCGATCTCGGTCGGCACCAACCCGACCTTCGACGGGCACCAGCGCCGCGTTGAGGCCTACGTCCTCGACCGCACCGACCTCGACCTCTACGGCGAGCGCGTCGCGATGGACTTCGTCTCCCACCTGCGGCCGACCCTGCGGTTCGACGTCGATCGAGGCGCTCGTCGAGCAGATGCGCGCAGGACGTGGCGCGGTGTCGCGAGATCCTGTCCGCGACCGTGCCCGCCTAGGACGCCCTGCGGGCAGGCCTCGTCAGCACCCTCGCCGCGGATTCGGCGAAGCAGCGCCTGTGGCGCCGAGGACAAGTTACCCATCGGTCACGGAGTGATGCCGATCTGCCTCCACTGGGTGACGTTTGGCCTCGATTGCGGCATCATCCGGCTCAAGCGGGAGCCCCGCCGTCGCCGAGGACGGGGTCTCGCAGCCGTGACGAAGGAGTCCTGCATGCCCCTGCACGCCGTCGCCGACCGCAAGGTCAACCAAGCCGTCCTCGACAACCGCGCGCCCAGTGTCGGTGCGCTCTTCCGCCAACGGGTCCAGGAGACGCCGGACAAGCCTGCCTACCTCTACTTCAAGGACGGCGGGGCCGAGCTGACCACCCTCACGTGGCGCCAGACCCACGACACCGTCCAGGAGTGGGCGGCTGGCCTCATCAGCCTCGGCGTCGAGATCGAGGACCGGGTCGCCATCGCGTCGACGACGAGCCTCGAGTGGGTGCTCGCCGACCTCGCGATCGTCTGCGCGGGCGGTGCCACGACCACCGTCTACCCGACGACGATCGCGGACGACGTCGCGTACATCCTCAATGACTCCGGCAGCGCCATCGTCTTCGCGGAGGACGGTGGCCAGGTCGCCAAGCTGTCTGAGCGCCGGAACGACATCCCCCACGTCAAACACGTCATTGTCATGTCCGGTGAGGCCAGCGAGGACGGGTGGGTCATCACGACCGAGGACCTGGCGGCGAAGGGTCGCGAGCTGCTCGCCTCGACCCCCGACGCCGTCGATGCGCGCATCGACCAGCTGCGGTCCGGAGAGCCTGGCCGTCGTGATCTACACCTCCGGCACGACCGGCCGCCCCAAGGGGGTGCGCCTCGCGCAGGACAGCGTCGTCTACGAGGGGGCCGTCATCCAGGCGACCGACACGATCCGCGAGGACGATCTGCAGTTCCTCTGGCTGCCGCTCTCGCACGTCTTCGGCAAGATGCTGCTCGCCATCGGACTCCAGATCGGCTTCCCCACCGCCGTCGACGGGCGGATCGACAAGATCGTCGACAACATGGCCATCGTCAAGCCAACCTTCATGGCGGGCCCGCCCCGCATCTTCGAGAAGGCACGCGGCCGGATCGAGCTCATGCTGGGTGAGGAGACCGGCATCAAGAAGAAGCTGATCGACTGGGCGCTCAAGGTCGGCGCCGAGATGCGCGACGTGCTCGAGAGGGGCGAGACGCCGTCCGCCGGCCTGGCGCGCCGGCACCGGTTGGCCACGAAGCTCGTGCTCCACAAGATCCAGGAGCGTTTCGGCGGCCGGGTTCGCTTCATGATCAGCGGCTCGGCGCCCCTCAACGCGGACGTGGCCCGGTGGTTCGGCTCTGTCGGGCTGCTGCTCGTCGAGGGCTACGGCCTCACGGAGACGTCGTCGGGCACCACCGTCAACGAACCGGTGCCCGGCTCCTACCGGTACGGCTCGGTGGGCTGGCCGCTTCCCGGGACCGAGGTCCGGGTCGCCGAGGAGGACGGGGAGATCCTCGTCAAGGGACCGGGTGTCATGCGCGGCTACCACAACCAGCCCGAGGCGACCTCCGAAATCATCGACGCCGACGGGTGGTTCCACACGGGTGACATCGGCCGTATCGACGAGCGCGGCTTCGTCCACGTCACCGACCGCAAGAAGGACTTCTTCAAGACGTCGGGCGGCAAGTTCATCGCGCCGGCAGAGATCGAGGCGAAGTTCAAGGGCATGTGCCCGTACGTGAGCCAGTTCCTCGTCCACGGTGCGGGGCACAACTTCGCCACGGCGCTCGTCACGCTCGACCCCGACGCGATCACCGCCTGGGGCGCTGCGAACGGGATGGCGGGCAGGTCCTATGCCGAGATCGTCACGTCAGATGCTGCCCGTGCGCTCGTCCAGGGCTATGTCGACAAGCTCAACGACAGCCTCAACCGGTGGGAGACGATCAAGAAGTTCACCATCCTCGACCACGACCTGACCGTGGAGATGGGCGACCTCACCCCGAGCATGAAGCTTCGCCGGCGAGCCGTCAGCGAGAAGTACCAGGACCAGCTGGACGCCCTCTACTCCGAGGACTGAGCCAGCCACCCCGTCGAGTGAGCACTTCGCGCCGACCAAGCCCAGCGGCATACGGCCTGAAGTGAGCGCGAAGTGCCCACTCGACGCTCACGTACCATTGACGGATGCCCGGCGAGTCGATGTTCCATGCCCTCGAGCCCCTGCTGGAGAGGGTCACCAAGCCCATCCAGTACGTCGGCGGTGAGCTGAACTCCACCGTCAAGGACTGGAACGTCGGCGGTCACGGGCCGTCCGGCGCGGACCTGACGACTCGGTGGGCGCTGATGTACCCCGACGCCTACGAGGTCGGGTTGCCGAACCAGGGCGTCATGATCCTCTACGAGGTCATCAACGAGCAGCCCGATGCCCTCGCCGAGCGCACCTACGCCGTGTGGCCCGACATGGAGGCCGCCCTCCGCGAGGCCGGCCTGCCGCAGTTCACGGTCGACGGGCATCGCGCGGTCGGCGACTTCGATCTCCTCGGGGTGTCGTTCTCGACCGAGCTCGGCTACACCAACCTGCTCACCGCCCTCGACCTCGCGGGCATCCCCTTGCACGCGTCCGACCGCTCCCTCGAGGACCCCATCGTCATCGCTGGCGGCCACGCATCCTTCAACCCGGAGCCGATCTCCGACTTCATCGACGCGGCCGTCATCGGCGACGGCGAGCAGGCGGTCCTCGCGATCACCGACATCGTGGGGGAGTGGAAGGCCGAGGGTCGCCCGGGAGGCCGGCGCGAGCTGCTCCTGCGGCTTGCCCGCACCGGCGGCGTCTACGTGCCGGCGTTCTACGACGTGTCCTACCTGCCGGACGGACGGATCCGGCGCGTCGCCCCCGCATCGGACGCGCCCGGGGTGCCGTGGCGAGTCTCGAAGCACACCGTCATGGACCTCGACGCGTGGCCGTACCCGAAGCAGCCCCTCGTGCCGCTCGCCGAGTCCGTTCATGAGCGGATGTCGGTCGAGATCTTCCGGGGCTGCACCCGCGGCTGCCGCTTCTGCCAGGCGGGCATGATCACCCGCCCGGTGCGGGAGCGTTCCATCACCGGCATCGGCGCGATGGTCGAGCAGGGTCTCGCGGCGACCGGCTTCGAGGAGGTCGGCCTGCTCTCGCTGTCGTCGGCCGACCACTCCGAGATCGCCGACCTCACCAAGGGCCTCGCGGACCGCTACGAGGGGACCCAGACCGGGCTGTCGCTCCCGTCGACGCGCGTCGACGCCTTCAACATCGACCTCGCCAACGAGCTGACCCGCAACGGCCGCCGCTCCGGCCTGACGTTTGCGCCGGAGGGCGGGTCCGAGCGCATCCGCCGGGTCATCAACAAGATGGTGTCCGAGGAGGACCTCATCAACACGGTCGCCGCGGCGTATGGGGCCGGTTGGCGGCAGGTCAAGCTCTACTTCATGTGCGGCCTGCCGACCGAGACGGACGAGGACGTCCTCCAGATTGCCGAGCTGGCCACGAAGGTCATCGAGACCGGCCGGCGTGTCTCCGGCAGGCGCGACATTCGCTGCACCGTCTCGATCGGCGGCTTCGTGCCCAAGCCGCACACCCCCTTCCAGTGGGCCGCCCAGCTTGGCTCGGAGGAGACGGACGCTCGTCTGCTCAAGCTCCGCGAGGCGATCCGCGCGGACAAGCGCTACGGCAGCTCGATCGGCTTCCGCTACCACGACGGCCAGCCGGGGATCGTCGAAGGGCTGCTCTCACGCGGTGACCGTCGGCTCGGCCGCGTCATCGAGGAGGTCTGGCGTGACGGCGGACGCTTCGACGGCTGGTCGGAGCACTTCTCCTACGAGCGCTGGATGAAAGCCGCCGAGCGGGCTCTGGCCGACCAGCCCGTCGACGTCGGCTGGTACACGACCCGCGAGCGCGAGCAGAACGAGGTGCTCCCCTGGGACCACCTCGACTCCGGTCTCGACAAGGACTGGCTCTGGGAGGACTGGCAGGACGCCCTCGACGAGCGGGAGGTCGACGACTGCCGCTGGACGCCGTGCTTCGACTGCGGCGTGTGCCCTCAGATGGGCACGGAGATAGAGATCGGCCCCACAGGCAAGACCCTCCTGCCGCTCACCGTCCTCGGGGCCGGGCGCAAGGACCTGCTCGAGCACCAGCATTAGGCCGTATGCCGCTGGGCTCGCTCCCACGCACCGGCTCAGTCCCAGCCCAGCCCCCTCCCCGTCGAGTGCGCAGTTCGCGTCGCCGGCGAGTGTACGCAAACTGCATATTCGACGCACGCGACTGGCACAAACTGCACATTTGACGAGGAGCTGGCCCAGCGGCATACCCGCCGGGCCCGAGCCCCCGAACTGGGGCCCGGTTTCCATGCCGTCAAGCGGCGGCATGTGCATGAGAGGCCGAGGTCTCCGGCTGGATACCGCGCCTCAGACATGGGGCGATTCTCGACATAGGTTCGGTGAGGTCCGGCCGGCCCCGCAGCCGGACCCCACCATTCGCTCAGATCAGGTCGAACCGACAGATCATGGAGCGTTGTTGTTGACCGTCAGGCTCGAGACCTCGTGGCAACTGGCCGCGATGTCGTCCTGCGCCGGGTTGGTGCTGTCGTAGCTGACCCGCCACGAGAACGAGCCGGTGGCCGTCTGCGCAGGTGCGTTGCCGGACAGGACCGTGACTGGCGAGGCCCCGGAGACTGCCTTCGTGGTCGAGAAGGCCGACACGCCGTTGCAGGTGCCGTTCGTGAAGAACTCGAACGACACGGTGCCGGCCAGGTTGCCGCCCGCCGTTGCCGAGACGGTGACCGAGTCACTGGGGACCCAGGTCTGCGCGCTCGTCAGTGACGAGGGCACCGTGTTGACCACGACATCCTCATTCGTGTCATCGCACGCGGTGTTGTGCGAGGTTGCGTTGTTGTTCGGCAGGTTCCCGCTGTACTCGGCGACCCAGTGGTAGGTTCCCGGAGCCGTCGGCGTGAACGATGCCGGTCCGTACGTGCCGTTGCCCGACACTGCGAAGGTGTTCGAGGTGAACGCCAAGGTGGTGCAGTTGTTGGGCCCGTACAGCTTGAACGTGATGGTCCCGCCCGCTGCCGGACCGGCGGTGCCGGTCAGGTTGATCACCGGGTTGGCCGGCTGGGTCGCGAGGCCCGTCAGCGTCGCGGTGTCCGTCACCGGGTTTCCGAGGAAGACATCCGCTCCCGCAGTGGTGGCGAGCCCAGGCGTGACCGGGTTGACGGTGAAGCACTCAGTGGCGCTGGAGTCGCTCGAGCCGCTGATGCCGGAGTCGCTGTCGCCGCTGTAGGCCGCGCGCCAGCAGTACCGGCCGGCCGAGGTGACGTAGGCGGTCGCCGACTGGACCGTGACCGGATACGCGGCGCCCGTCAGGTTCACCGAGCCGACACTGGTTCCGCCGGTGGCGCACAGATCGGGGGAATCGACCTTGCACAGGAAGAATGCGACCGAGCCGGCCGGGGTGGCCGTGCCCCCCGTGATGCCAATGACCGCAGAGTCGGCGACGGCCAGCACGCCAGTGCCGATCGAGGCGCCGCCCGCGGGCACGTTGGCGGTGGTGTCCGGGTTGGTCGAGGTGTCCGTGACGACCTTGGGCGTGGTCACGGTGGTCGACTCACAGTTCCCGATTGGGACGGTCGGCTGCAGGATCGTGTCCTTGTAGTCGGCCGTGTCCGAGTTGCCGGTCACTGTGCTCGGGATGATGTTGGCGAACGACCGACAGGCCTGCGACCCGCCGAAGACGGTGTCCGTCAGGTTGAGCGCGGCCTCGCCGCGGAACCCGTCGGCGCTGTAGGCGGCCGCCGAGACGTTCGCGTTGAGCAGCTGTGGGGCGCTCAGGACCAAGTTCGGCGCGGTGCCTGACCAGGTCCGCAGGTACAGGTCCCTGCTGCCGCCCTGCTGGTCCCACAGGATCATGAAGTCGCCGGCCTGGCGGTTTGCCCATGGGTTGCAGTTCGCGATCAGGTTGGCCGTGGTGCCGCTGTAATCACAGGCGGCAGGCGCCGCGTCCTGCATGAACTCGTAGGCGATGAAGCCGCTGCCGGAGTTGTTGTCGCGTTCCCAGGCGAAGTAGAGCCAGTCGTGCCCCGTCGGTGTCGCTGGCCGAGCCGATCCATGCCTGTCGCAGGTCCACCTGGCCGTTCGGGTTGGTCTCGCCGAGAGTCGGCACCGCGTCGTTGTGGATCACGCCGATCTTCGTCGTGTTGGAGTTCAGCGGCCCAAGCTCTTTGATGCTGCCAAAGAGATCAGGAAGGTTCTGGTCGGCGTCGGCGCCGGGGACCACCGCCTGGCCGTTGGGACCGATGGTGAAGGGTGGCGTGGTTCCCGCCGAAGCGAACGGTGCTACCGCCACTGCGCCGCCGAGGAGGAGCGCCAGGGCAGCCACCATGCTCGTGAAGCGACGGCGCTGGGTGCCGCTGCCCTCGGCAGCAGCGCTACCGCCACGCGTTATGGGTGAGCTATTCATGTGAAGTTCTCCGTTGCAGGTTGGATCACCCATGCGACCGCAAGGGTGTGAACGGTGAACTCGCCAGGCGCTGCGACCGCGGCTCCGTCGGGTGTGTGTGGGGGGAGGGCGGAGACATCTAAGGGGTCGCGCGCAGGCTCAGCTGAGCTCAACTACCGACGCTACTCAGGCTGGAGTGACCCACATCACAAACTCATAAACGAGCGGCCTATGTCCCATAAGTCGCGGGACAGACCTAGCA
>CAWGXD010000034.1:0-53459 GCA_963826445.1 uncultured Actinomycetota bacterium | reverse complement strand
GCTGTCGTATGCCGCTGGGCTGGGTGGGCGCCGGCGTGCAGCAGGAGCCCCTCCCATTGAGTCGAGATCCGACGGTCGCATGGAAGGCGTTTGTCACCAGTTGCCAGTCCGTGCAGCGAGGCTGGTGGTGCGCCGGTCGACGGGTCAGCGCAGCCGGAAGAGGACCTCGCCGGCGTTCGGCACGACGAACGCCCCGCCCTCGGCCTCGCCGCGGCGACGTCGATGGAGGCCGGGTCGACGTAGCCGAGGTTGGCGGCGCGGCATACCTCCTCGGGGATCTGGGTCGCGAGCGTGACCCGACGCGCAGGCGCTCCTCGCCGGTCTCGGCGTCGTAGGTGCCGGCGCCGCGCAGGTGGGTCGAGTGCGCGAGCGTGCCCCAGTGGATGTGCTTGAAGCGGTCCCACTGCTTCACGAAGTAGTCGCGGCAGTGGTAGCCGATCTCGTTGATCTCGGGGTGGCTCGTCGAGATCTCGGTGATGTGCGGCGCGTAGATGATCGACCTCGCCGCCGTCGGCCACGGCCGGCTCGAGCTTGTAGAAGCCCTTGGCGCCGGTCCAGATGTCCTCGTACATCTGCGGGATGATCGAGATGACGCGATTGACCGGCTCGTCGAGGTAGGTGACGTGGGTGGCCGCGCACACCTCGGCCGCGTTGGCCCACGACGAGATCGTGTCGCCGAACGAGACCGAGTGCAGGTCGAGCGAGCCGGACTCGCCGACGACGCACAAGGCGAGTTTCTCGGCCGGGACGAGGGACGGCGCCCTCGTTGATGAGGGCACGGACGGGCGTGATGTCCGTCGTGCCGATGATCTCCGCCGAGGTGATGAGGGCGCCGATCCAGTGCGAGACGTCGATGATCTCCTGGCCGGCGACGCCGGGGAAGAAGTACTTGTTGCCGCCGGAGATGCCGACGACCTCGTGCGGGCAGCACCGGCCCGACGACGAGTGCCACGTCGTGTTCGACGACGGCGCGGTTGAGCAGCACCGGACGTCCATCGAAGCCGCCCCTCGGAGAGCTCCTCGAGGCGCGCCGCCGGGATGTGCCGAGGTCGGCGAACGTCTACGGCTCCCACCACTCGTGGTTGACCACCGCCATGCCGGGATAGGTCGTCCTCGAGCGCGCCCTCCGTGTAGCCGAGGTGCGGGCGAGGGCCGTCTCGGACATCGGCTGGTGGGTGCCGAGCGCGACGAGCGTCGTCATTCGCGAGACCCGTCCGTGCAGCGCGGCGTGCACGGCCCTGAGAGCAGCGGCATAGGGCAGCGTGCGCGTGGCATCGGGGACGATGATGCACACGCTCTTGCCGTCGAGGTCGGACGCGCCCAGCTGCTCGGCGATGAAGCGGGTCACCGCGTCAGGCTCCAGGACTCCCTCCGTCCCCCCGAGTCGGCGGCTCGCCGGGCTGCGAGCTCGGGCGACTCCTCTGAGGTGGGCAGCGCTGTCGTCACGCCCCCACTGTCGCGGGCGCCCTGAGCCCTGACAAGCCCGAGCGCCAACTGGTGGCGACTCTCGTAGACTCGACACCGCCTGCGCCGCCCCACGGAAGGCGTTCACGCCGTGACCAGTCAGAACGAGTCGTATGCCGCTGAGCCGGCTCCCAGCGCGCCCTCGCGCACCCGCCGGCTGAGCCGTCAGACAGACGGGCGCCCGGCAGCGCCCGTCCGCATGGTGCACCTCGGAGTCGGCAACTTCTTCCGGGCCCACGCCGCCTGGTACACGGAGCACGCCAAGGACGCCGACTGACTGGGGCTACGCCGCCTTCACGGGCCGGTCTCCCGCCGTCGCGGAGACCCTCGCCGGACAGGAGGAGCTCTACACGCTCCTCATCCGGGGGCCCGAGGGCGCTCGCCCGGAGGTGATTTCCAGCCTGAGCGCCGTCCACCCGGGGGACGACCTCGACGCGCTTCGCGGCTACTTCGCGGATCCCTTGGTGGCCCTGGTGACGATCACGGTCACGGAGGCGGGGTACCGACAGGCACCAGACGGCGGGCTCGATGTTGGTGCGGAGGACGTGGCCGAAGACATCGCCGCCCTCCGGGAGGACCCGGCCGCAGGCGTCGTCACGACGACTCCCGGCCGGCTCACCGCAGGGCTGCTCGCCCGCCGCGCCGCCCAGGCCGGGCGAGATCGCGATCGTGCCCAACGACAACGTGCCCGACAACGGGGCGATGGCCGCGCGCGTCGTCGGTGACCTTGCCCGGGCCGTCGACCCGTTGCTCGAGGCCTGGGTTGTCGCCAACGTCTCGTTCGTCACGACGATGGTCGACCGGATCACCCCGCGCACGACCGATGATGACCGGGCCGAGGTGGCGCGGCAGCTCGGCGTCGACGACCCGGCGGCCGTGCCGACCGAGCCCTTCACGGAGTGGGTCCTGGCCGGGGAGTTCCCCAACGGACGACCGGCCTGGGACACCGCGGGCGCGACGCTTCGTCGACGATGTCCGGCCGTTCGAGCAGCGCAAGCTGTGGCTGCTCAACGGGTCGCACTCGCTGATGGCCTACGGCGCCTCGACGCTGGGCCACGAGACGGTCGCCGACGCCATCGCCGACCCCGAGGTCCGGTCCTGGGTCGAGGAGTGGTGGGACGCCGCCTCACCCCACCTCAGCCTCCCCGCCGAGGACGTGGACAGGTACCGGCAGGCCCTGCTCGATCGCTACTCCAATGCCTCGATCCGCCATCTGCTCGCCCAGATCGCCGCCGACGGCTCGCAGAAGATCCCGATCCGCGCGGTCCCGGTCGTCCAGGCCGAGCTGACGGCCGGCCGGGTGAACCGGGGCGCCGCTGCGCCTCGTCGCGGCCTGGATCGCCCACCTGCGCGGTGCCGGGGCGCCGGTCACCGATGCCCATGCTGACCAGGTCCTGCCCCTCGGGGCCGGCAGCGTCGAGGAGGCGACCCGCCGCACCCTCGAATGGCTCGGGATCGACGGTGGGGAACACCACGAGCGGGTGGTCACCGAGGTGACTGGTCTCGTAGCGGACCTCGAGGCACGATCACGTCGCTGAGGCCACCGAATCGCGACGGTGGTGACGACGCAAGCGAGCCCAGCGGCATACGGCACCGGCTTCTTTCCCCAAGCCACGCCGGGCGACGCGCTCGCCACGGAACTGCTCCGGTCTCAGCTGGCGGGCATTGCATCGCCGCGTCGCTCGTGCACGCGCGAACGCCAGGCCAGCAGCACGGCCGCGAGGACCGCCGAGAGCACCGAGGCGATCAGGATTCCTGACTTGCCGATGTCCTCCGCGCTGCCCTCGAAGGTCAACGAGTTGATGAGCAGGGACACCGTGAAGCCGATGCCAGCGGTGCACGACACCGCGAGCAGGTCATTCCACGCTCCGCGGGCGTCGGGGTGCAGCCGCAGGAGCCGCGCGCCGAGCAGGGTCGCGGAGACGATGCCGATCGGCTTGCCGAGGACGAGTCCGAGAATGATGCCGAGAGCGATCGGACTGCCGAAGGCGTCGCCGAACATGTCCGGACGCACGGGCATGCCGACCGCGAAGAAGGCGAAGACCGGCACGGCGAACCCTGCGGTGAAGGGTCGCCAGACGTGCTCGTACCGCTCGGCGAGCGACTCGGTCGCATCGTCCGGAGGCACCGCCGGCACGGTGAAGGCAAGGGCGGCCCCGGTGATCGTCGCGTGGATCCCCGACGAGTGCACGGCCCACCACGACAGCGCCCCGACGATGAACAGGAGTACGGGGTTGGTCCGGCGCCGAACGAGCCAGCCGAAGGCGGCGATGCCCACCAGGCCGGCGAGCAGCCAGAGCAGGTTGATCCCGTGGGCGAAGACCGTGGCGATGATGATGATCCCGCCGAAGTCGTCCGCGACTGCCAGCGTGAGCAGGAATGCGCGCAACGAGGTCGGGAGGCGACGGCCGAATGCGGAGATGAGGGCCACGGCGAACGCGATGTCGGTCGCGGTGGGCACTGCCCAACCACGCGGTTCGCCGTCGGCCAGGGTGTTGACGAGCAGGTAGATCGCCGCCGGCACGACCATCCCGCCGAGGGCGGCGATGACGGGCAGCGCCGCCCGTCGCGGGCTGCTCAGCTCGCCGACCGCGAACTCACGCTTGAGCTCGAGACCGACGACGAAGAAGAAGAAGGCGAGCAACCCGTCCGTCGCCCAGGTCGCGATGGTGAGGTCGAGGCCGAGCTGGGCCGGACCCACGACAGTGTCCGAGATCGTTCGGTAGGCCGACGCCCAGGGGGAGCTGGCCCAGATGAGCGCGATGACGCTGGAGGCGAGCAGGAGCAGGGCACCGACGTTCTCGGCCCGAAGCGTGTCGAGGAAGTTGCGCTCCCCGCCCCTCGTCAGCGGCCCGAAGAGGGTCCGGCCGTTGCCATTGCTCCGGCCGGCCATCACGCTGCTCCCAGGTGGTCCACGTAGGCGGCACCCCTTGGCGACAGCTCGTATCCGACGTCATGGCTGATGGTGAGACCGAGGGACTTGAGCTTGCGGATGTCTGCCTTCATCGGCAGCAGCTCCACCCCTCGCAGGGCCGCGAGCTCCTTGGAGACGACGCGCGGGTTGTCGCGGATCCAGGCCAGGATCTCATGGGTCCACGGGCCGGTCGGCCGTGCGTCGAGCCGAGCGAGGCGGCGCCCGATCTCCGCCAGCTCCGCGGCGTCGGGGATCTGCTCGCGCAGGGCTGTTCGCGGGTCCTCCCCGGCCCAGGTCACGTGGATTCGGTAGACGTTCTCGCCACCTCTGCTGCCTCGGGCGCTCGGCTTGCGGTCCCGCGGAGCGAGCGCCTTGCGGAGGGCAGCGCCATCTTTCATCCCCGCGGCCCGCGCGGCCCGGTCGGAGATCCCGTCCAGGTCCTTGACCATCACGACCCGGGTGAAGGCGACCACGCCTGCTGACGTCAGCTGGGTGCCGCCGACCTTGACCCGTGGGGCGTCCCAGCGGCGATAGAGCGTCCTCACGCGACCGTCTCTGATTCCTTCGGCGATCGGCTTGGAGATCAGCACACGGTCATCGTGCCAGAGCGCCTATTCGGCGCCCACGGAGTCGACGACCTCTCCCGTGCCTATCCGCCGCACCTGGGTCGTTCCGGGATGGCCGTCGACGAAGCCCACGCGCACCTCGAAGCCGGCGGGTGTCGAACCGACCAGCCGGACAGCCCATTCCCCGTTGGTGTGCTCCTCGGCGGACACCGAGAGGCGCGCAGCCCCACCCTCCGGAGATGCCTCTGCGACGCGCCGCCGAGCGAGGGCCAGCGCCTCGTCATGACCGAGTTCGGCGGTCCCTGCCGAGGGGAACCCGTTGATGACGGAGCGGAATGCCGCCGCAACGGCGGCCTCCAGGGCCTCGTGCTGGACGTTCCGCTCGGTCGGATCCGTCTCGTCGACCCTGGGAGTCGGCCTCGGCAGCGACACGTCGACGTCGAGGACGCTGGCTGAGTGGGCGCCGAGTCGGTGCTCGCGGCCGATGCGCACGATGCCGTCATCCGATATGTCCACCAACTCGACGACGGGCGACAACGCGGACAGGTATGTCGCGTCGTCGTGGGCCGGTGCCGGATCGACGAGCTCGAGATCGAGGAGGAACACCTCAGCCGGGCCGTCAGGTGCCTCGAGCGTGACCCGGACGCGGACCGCGTCGACCAGCGCCGGGTCACGGACGGGCGGGGGCACCATGGCATCAGCGTCGCGTCCGGGGGGTCATGGGTCAACGCCCGAATCCGTGCGGCGCCACCGTGGTGTGGGGCGCAGGGGGCCGCCTCGGCACGTACCGTGGGCAGATGATCAGCGTCGACCTGGCCCGCCGGCTCCTGTCGGAAGGGGTGCTCTGGGAGCCCCAGCCGGGCGATCGCTTCATGATCGACCAGCCCACCCTGCTCGACGAGGTGTTCTGGATCAGCGAGCTGACCATCGACGTGCACACCTACCAGGGCCAGCCGATCCTCGGCTTCAACGGCACGACGGAGTGGGCGCTGGACTCGGTGACCCTCGACAAGGCGATCTGGCTACCGCGTGAGGACCAGCTGCGAGACCTGCTCGGTTATCGCTTCCTCGCACTGAACCCCATCGAGGGTGGCTGGTGCGTCACGATCGCGACCGCCGATGGCGACCGGCTCTTCTCGGCCGAGGACGCCGAGGACGCCTACGCTCTCGCCCTGCTCAGCTTCGTCTGAGCCGGCCTTGAGTCAGCGGTTGGCACAACGAAGGGCTCGCCGGGTGCCTGCTGCCCGGCGAGCCACACTCGTGCGGTCCGCTCGTCATCCTCACGCGTGCCGCCCGGCGGGCCAAGGGACGAAGGTCCCGGTGTCCACCGCCGCCTCAGCCGCTCGCGGGACGCACGTCGAGGACAACCTCGAACTCGAGCAGCTCCGCCGCCGTCGCCACGGGCGCGCCATGGTCGCCCTTGTGGGCGGCTCGCGCCTCACCATCACGCCAGGCCGCATAGGACTGCTCGTCCGCCCACTGCGTGACGACGAAGTAGCGCTCGTCACCCTGGACCGGCCGCAGCAGCTGGAACCCGAGGAAGCCGGGCGACCGGTCGACGACCCCGGCACGCTGCGAGAACCGGCGCTCGAGCTCGGCTGCCGCCGCCGTGGGGACGGAGATGGCGTTGATCTTCACGATGGACATGAACCAACCGTATGCCGCTGGACCCGGGCTGGGTCCTGCTGGTGAATCTGGCCCTCCCGACCCCGGTCGCGCGACCATCGTCGAGGGACATCGCGAAGGGTGATCAAGAATGACCCCTCGTCCCAGTGTCGGATGACATCGAGCAAGGAGGACTGGACATGGGCCTCGTCGTGAGGGTGCTCCGATGAGCACCGTCGAGTCCGCTCCGCCAGCCGCCCCCGGGATCGCCCGAATCCTGCCCATCGTCGGCTGGCTTCGCGACTATGACCGGAGCTGGCTTCGGGGGGACGTGATCGCCGGAGTGACCGTGGCGGCGCTCATCGTGCCGAAGAACCTCGGGTATGCGGGTATCGCCGGTATCCCGCTCCAGAACGGCCTGTACGCCGCCGCTGCCGGCGCAGTCCTCTACGCCATCTTCGGCACCTGTCGACAGATCTCGATGGGTCCGAGTTCCGGCTTGGCCGCGGTGGCGGCCAGCGCGGTGGCGACCGCGGGCCTCACCGCGCCGGGCGACGTCGCAACGTTCGTGGCGGGGATCACCCTGATCTCCGGACTTCTCTTCCTGCTGCTCGCCCTCCTGCGGATGGGCTGGATCTCCCAGTTCCTGTCCCGGGCCGTGGTCACCGGGTTCCTCTTCGGCGCGGCGATCGATGTCGTCATCGGGGAACTCGCGAAGATCACCGGCACCGATACCTCCGGCACGAACTCGCTCCAGGAATTCCGTTCCTGGCTGGGTTCTCTCGGCGAGACGCACCTGCTGACGCTCGTCGTCGGGGTCGTGTCACTCGTCGTGGTCTTCGGCATCCGACACGTGGCTCCGCGCGTCCCGGGAGCGCTGGTCCTCGTCGTCGGAGGCCTCATCGCGTCGTACCTCTTCGACTTCGGCGACAAGGGCGTCGCTCTCGTCGGCGACGTCCCGAGCGGCCTTCCGTCTTTCGACATCCCGAGCCCGTCGCTGCTCCTCGACCACGGCGGGACCGCGATTGTCGCTGCCGTCGCGCTGATGCTGATCGGCTTCTCACAGACCGCCGGCGACGCGCGCGCCTTCGCGGGCAAGCATCGCTACCAGATCGACATGGACCAGGAGTCGGTCGCCCAGGCTGCGGCCAACATCGGTTCGGGGGTGTTCCACGGTATGCCCGTCTCGACGAGTCTGTCGGCCAGCTCCCTCAACGACCACTCCGGGGCCAAGACGGGGCTCGCGTCGATCACCAGCGGCGTCACCGTCCTGCTGACCTTGCTGTTCCTGGCGCCGCTCTTCTCGCAGCTGCCCAAGCCGGTCCTCGGGGCGCTGATCATCGAGGCCGTCGTCATGGGCATGATGAACGTCCCCGAGATGCGCCGGATCTACCGGGTGCAGCGGTTCGACTTCTGGGTCGCGATCGTTGCCATTCTCGGCACCTTGGCCTTCGGTGTGCTCGCGGGCGTCATCCTGGGGATCGGCCTGTCGCTCTTGTGGCTCATCGCCGTCGCCACGCAGCCGCAGATGCCGACTCTGGGACGGGAGCCCGGCACCCAGGTGTTCCGGGACGTCATCGACAACCCGGACGACGAGCAGATCCCGGGCGTAGCGGTCGTCCGCCTCGACGGCGGCCTCTTCTTCGCAACCGCGGATGCCCTGGAGGACCGGATCCGCACCGTGATCCAGTCCGAGAGCCCCCGCTGCGTGGTGCTCGACTGTGAAGGCATCAACTTCCTCGATTCGCAGGGCTCGGCGACCATTGACGACCTCCTGGTGCTCTGCAGTCAGGCGGACGTCACGCTCCGGCTCGCCCGAGTCAAGCCGGGAGTCCGCGCGGTGCTGGAACGGGAAGGGGTGACCGAGCGTCTCGGTGCCGACCACATCCACGGCAACGTGCACCGTGCGGTCGAGGCACACCTGCACGGCTGAGCTGCTGAGGGGCGTGCAAGCGGGCTCGTCCAAAAGCAAACCCCGGCAGGCATCCCGAGATGACACCAGCCCGACCGACCTTCCGTAGGTCTGGCCCCCGATGTCCCGAGAGATCACAACGGTGCCCCCGGCAGGATTCGAACCTGCGCTCCCGCCTCCGGAGGGCGGTGCTCTATCCCCTGAGCTACGGGGGCGGCCGTGCACTTTCGTGCGCCACGTGAGGTTAGCAGCACGGAGGCCGGATCGCGGAATGCACCCCGCCGCAACACACGCAGCAACACACCGAGCAGCGGTCAGCCCCAGACGGCTATTTCCGTGCTGGGCTGACCGCTGCTCGGTGTGTTGCTGTTGTGGAGGGCGGGAGGAGCGGCACGGCAGGTGACCGGGGAGGAGCTCAGCGGCATACGGCATGGTGTCTTTAGACTCGCGGGCATGACTCCCGAGGCGCTGCGCCGGCTGCTCGAGCAGGTCGCCGCCACCGCTGCGCGCGTCGGGGAGCTGCCCGACGAGGCGGAGGCCGGGCCGCCTGCGGGACCGATCTTCCGGCCGGTCGACGGGCGCTCGGCAGGGGTCGTAGCGGACTGGGTGACGCCGGTTGCGCAGCGCTGGGCGCCTGAGCTCGACCTCGAGCCTCTGGAGCTCGGCCGGGTGCTCGCACAACGCCTCGTCGACCACCGATCCATCGACGCCGTGGAGGTGGCGCCATCGGGGTTGCTCTCCCTCACGCTCGCCGACGCCGACCGCTCCGCCATCATCGACGTGGTCCTCGAGCACGAGGCGACCTACGGGCTGCCACCCGGCCAGCGCATCCCCATTGTCGACGTCATTGTCGACGTCGACGGTCACCGCACGGACCTGCCGGTCTGGCTCGGCAGCGATCCGGCACTGCGCCCCGCCCAGCTGGCCCATGCGCGACTCCTCCGCCTCGTCCGCAACGCCCGAGCCGTCGGGGTCGAGATCCGCCCCTCCGACCGCCGCGAGGACCTGGGTCACGTCGCCGAGCGGCTCCTCCTCGTCGCGCTGGCGGACTTCCCCCAGCGGATGGACCGGCACGAGGGAGATCGCGCCCAGCAGCTCCGGGCCGTCACTGACCTCGCCGCCCGGGCCGATGCGTGGAACCAGCCCATCCGGCCGATGAACATCGACGAGCGCGTGAGGGGCATCCACGGTGCACGTCTGGCGCTCGCCGCCGCGGCCGCCATCGTCTTGCGCAATGGACTCACGCGGCTCGGCGTCCCGGCCCCGGAGAGGATGTAGACATGCGCGCACATGAAGCCGGCGCCCTCCATGCCGACGGCTACCGCGGGCCGACCTGGCTCGAACCACCCGGCGACGTCAACGCGCTCGTCCCGTCCCTCTGGGCCTCATCCGTCGGTCGAGGCGAGGATGGAGCCCTCACCGTCGGCGGGGTCAGCGTCGTCGACCTGGCGCGCGAATTCGGCACGCCCGCCTACGTGCTCGACGAGGACGACTTCCGTTCGCGCGCGCGCGAGTTCAAGCAGACGTATGCCGAGGTGTTCGACGACCTCTGTGGCGGGGCTGACGTGTTCTACGCCGGCAAGGCCTTCCTCTGCACCGAGGTCGCCCGGTGGATCCGTGACGACGGCCTGTTCCTCGACGTCTGCACCGGCGGCGAGCTCGCCGTCGCCATGCGCGCCGGCGTGCCGGGCGCGAGCATCGGGATGCACGGCAACAACAAGAGCGTCACCGAGATCCGCACCGCGCTGGAGTACGGCATCTCGCGCATCATCGTCGACTCCTTCGAGGAGATCGAGCGCGTCTCCGCCGTCGCCGACGAGCTCGGCGTCGTCGCGCCAGTGCTCGTCCGCGTCACGGTCGGCGTCGAAGCGCACACGCACGAGTTCATCGCGACGGCCCACGAGGACCAGAAGTTCGGGTTCTCGCTCGCGGGAGGCCATGCGGTCGAGGCGGTCCGACAGATCCTCGCCCGCCCGCGGACCCTTCAGCTGCTCGGGCTGCACAGCCACATCGGGTCGCAGATCTTCGACACCTCCGGGTTCGAGGTGTCCGCCCGTCGGGTGCTCGGCCTGCACACGGACGTGGCGCGCGAGTTCGGTGTCGAGCTGCCCGAGCTCGACCTCGGTGGCGGTTTCGGGATCGCTTACACCACCGAGCACGACCCGCAGGCCCCGAAGGCCCTTGCGGCCGGCATGGCCGAGATCGTCGAGCGCGAGTGCCGGGCCGAGGGCGTGGCCATCCCGCGCATCTCGATCGAGCCCGGGCGCGCGATCGCCGGGCCGAGCACCTTCACCCTCTACGAGGTCGGCACCGTCAAGCCGGTCGAGCTCGACGGTGGCGCAAGCCGGCTCTACGTCTCTGTCGACGGCGGGATGAGCGACAACGTCCGCACCGCGCTCTACGCGGCCGACTACTCCTGCACCGTCGCCAACCGGCGGTCCGACGCTGCGCCGATCCTCGGTCGCGTCGTCGGCAAACACTGCGAGAGCGGTGACATCGTCGTCATGGACGAGTTCCTGCCCAACGACGTCGGACCGGGGGACCTCATCGCTGTGCCGGGCACGGGGGCCTACTGCCGCTCCCTGTCGAGCCAGTACAACCACACGCCGCGGCCGCCCGTCATCGCCGTGCGTGACGGTGTGGCCCGGGTCATCGTGCGTCGGGAGACGATCGACGACCTGCTGGCACTCGATGTCTGAGCTCAGGTCTGAGCGGGAGATCCTGCGTCATCATGTCCGGATCGCGAAACGATGGACGTCCGGCCCGGACACGAACGGGAGGATTCGCACGTGGACAGTGATGTGAGTGCCAGCACGCCTCTCCGCGTCGCCCTCCTCGGAGCCGGTGTCGTCGGTGGTGCGGTGGCCCGGCACCTGACGGAGCGTGCCGACGACATGGCAGCTCGCGTCGGCACCCCGCTCGAACTCGTCGGTATCGCGGTGCGCCGCGCCGGACGGGACCGTTCCGACCTCGGCGTCGACCCGGCGCTCATCACGACGGACGCCGAGGAGCTCGTGACGCGGGCCGACATCGTCGTCGAGGTCATCGGCGGCATCGAGCCGGCACGCTCGCTCATCCTCCGCGCCATGGAGCACGGCGCATCCGTGGTGACGGCCAACAAGGCGCTCCTCGCCGAGGATGGCCCGCGCCTCTATGCCGCAGCCGCAGAGCATCGGGTCGACCTCTACTACGAGGCCGCGGTCGCCGGCGCGATCCCGCTCCTGCGGCCGTTGCGCGAGTCGCTCGCCGGTGACGAGGTGCGCAAGGTGCTCGGCATCGTCAACGGCACCACCAACTACGTCCTCGACAAGATGGACACCACGGGTGCGGGGTTCGAGGACGCGGTCGAGCAGGCGCAGGCGCTGGGCTACGCGGAAGCCGACCCCACGGCCGATGTCGAAGGTTTCGACGCGGCCGCCAAGGCTGCGATCCTCGCATCGCTCGCGTTCCACACCCGAGTCTCCGGCAGCGACGTCCACCGCGAGGGCATCACCGAGGTCACGCCGGCGGATGTCGCGGCGGCTCGTGAGATGGACTGCGTCGTCAAGCTGTTGTCGATCTGCGAGCGGACCGACGCCGGCGTCTCCGTGCGCGTCCACCCCGCCATGATCCCGCGCTCGCATCCCCTGGCCGGGGTGCGCGACGCCTTCAACGCGGTGTTCGTCGAGGCGGACGCTGCCGGGCAGCTCATGTTCTACGGCCGAGGCGCCGGTGGCGACCCGACTGCCTCCGCCGTCCTCGGCGACCTGGTCGCGGTTGCCCGTCATCGGGTCGGTGGTGGTCTCGGCCCGGGTGAGTCGAGCTATGCCGACCTGCCGATCCTGTCGATGGGCGATGCCCTTACGCGCTACTACGTCAGCCTCGACGTCGCGGACCGCTCCGGTGTGCTCGCCAAGGTCGCGGCCGCCTTCGCCGACCACAACGTGTCCATCGAGACGGTCCGCCAGCAGATGGTTCCCGAGCAGCGCGACGGCGAACAGCGCGATGGCGCAGAGGTGGCGGGCAACACCAACGCCCGGGCCAATCTCGTCATCGTCACGCACGCGGCCACGGATGCCGCCCTGTCCGCCACCGTCGAGAGCCTCCGCACTCTCGATGTGGTCCGTGGCGTCAACTCGGTCATGCGGGTGGAAGGCTCCTGATGGCTCACCAGTGGCGCGGAGTGATCCGCGAGTATGCCGACCGGCTGCCCCTCCTCGAGGGCGCCCCCGTCGTGACGCTCCACGAGGGTGGGACGCCGCTCATCCACGCCGCCACGCTGTCCGAGCGGGTGGGTGCCGAGGTGCACCTCAAGTACGAGGGGCTCAACCCGACCGGCTCGTTCAAGGACCGGGGGATGACGACGGCGATCTCGGTCGCTGCCAAGCACGGTGCCCGCGCCGTCATCTGCGCGAGCACCGGCAACACGAGCGCCTCGGCCGCGGCCTACGCCACCAAGGCCGGGATGACCTGCGGTGTCCTGGTCCCCGACGGCAAGATCGCGATGGGCAAGCTGAGCCAGGCGATCGCCCACGGTGCCACCCTGCTCCAGGTCGACGGCAACTTCGACGACTGCCTCACCCTCGCCCGCAAGCTTGCCGAGGCGTATCCCGTCGAGCTGGTCAACTCCGTCAACCCGGCTCGCATCGAGGGTCAGAAGACGGCCGCATTCGAGATCGTCGACGCGCTCGGCGACGCTCCGGACATCCACTGCCTCCCGGTCGGCAACGCCGGCAACATCACGGCCTACTGGAAGGGCTACCGCGAGTACTGCGCCGATCCCGCCGTGAGCGACCATCCCGGGCCTGCCACGAAGCTGCCGAGGATGTGGGGCTTCCAGGCCGCGGGCGCCGCACCGCTCGTGCTCGGCCACCCGGTCGACAACCCGGAGACGGTCGCGACGGCGATCCGCATCGGCAACCCGGCCTCGTGGGAGCAGGCCATCGCCGCGCGCGACGAGTCCGGCGGCCGGATCGAGGCGGTCACGCGACGAGCAGATCCTCGAGGCACACCGGTTCCTGTCGGCCCAGGAGGGCGTCTTCGTCGAGCCGGGCTCGGCCGCCTCCGTCGCCGGCCTGCTCGCGAGCCACGCCGCGGGTCTCGTGCCCGCCGGGGCTGCGCATCGTCTGCACCGTCACGGGCCACGGCCTCAAGGACCCGCAGTGGGCCCTGCGTACGCCCGACGGCTCCGAGGTGACGCCGATCCGGGTCCCCGTCGACGCCTACACCGCGGCGCGGGCGCTCGGGCTCGAGGGCTGATGCATGTGCCCGTGCCGGCCGGCACGCTCCGTGCGGATCCGCGTTCCCGCGAGCACCGCGAACCTCGGCCCCGGCTTCGACTCGATCGGCCTCGCGCTCGGCCTGTGGGACGAGTACGTCGCCACGGCCCTCGACACCCCGGGCCTCGAGGTCGTCCGTGACGGGGCGAGGGCGCCGCTGACGTGCCCACGGATGAGTCACACCTCGTCGTGCGGACCATGCGGCACACGTGGGACACGCTCGGCGCGGTCGCTCCAGTCGGCCTGCGGCTGCACGCGTGCAACGGCGTGCCACACGGCCGTGGCCTGGGCTCTTCCGCCTCCGCCATCGTCGCGGGCGTCGTTGCGGCACAATCGTTGTCGTATGCCGCTCGAGCTGGCTACCGGGGCCAGCCGTGCCCGTCGACCTCGTGGTGGCCACCCACATCGCCAGCGTCCTGGAGGGGCATCCGGACAACGCGTCGGCGAGCGTCTACGGCGGCCTCACCGTGAGCTGGATGCCGGACGGGTCCGGCGCCGATCTCGGTGCGGTCACGGTGACCGCGCGACCCGTGCTCCACCCGGACGTCGAGGTCGTCGTCTTCGTGCCGGACCAGCAGCTGGCAACCCGGCACGCGCGGGCTGTGCTGCCGGAAGCAGTGCCGCTCAAGGATGCCGCCGCCAACAGCGGTCGGGCAGCCCTCCTCGTCCACGCCCTGACCGCGGAGCCGGCGCATCTGCACGCCGCCACGCGCGACTGGCTGCACCAGCAGGCCCGTCGCGAGGCGTATCCCGAGTCCATGCGCCTCGTCGACGCACTCCGGGCCGAGGGGCACGCAGCCGTCGTCTCCGGTGCCGGGCCCACCGTCCTTGTCCTGACGACCACGGCCCGATCGACGGACGTTGTCGCCCCCTCGGGGTCGGGCCGCTGGGACCGGCTGACCCCTGGCATCCCGGCCAGCGGCGTCAGCGCCGTCGTCGTCGCCTGACCCCACCGCAACACACCCGCATATCGGGCGCTTGCCCCTGCTGCAACAGGGGTCGGCGACCGATTTGCGGGGGTGTTGCGGTGGTCGGGCGAGCCGGGTGGTCGGCGCGATGCTAGAGCGATGGCGCACCACGGCCGCATGGAACGCAGGCTGGTGCACCACCCCCACATTGAGGCGCTCGCCTCTCGGGCGCTGCGCGCCGACGTGGATCTCGATCAGCCAGTTCTCTGGCCCAGTCCGGCCTCTTGGGAATCTCCCGGGCCGCAAACGAGGGGGAAGGATCCTTCGTGTCAGAAACAACCACCCGTCCGGTGTCTGGTCTGTCCGCAATGAAGCTGGACGAGCTCAAGACCGTGGCGACCTCGATGGGCATCAAGGGCACGGCGAAGATGCGCAAGAGCGATCTCGTCGAGGCCATCAAGGCGCGCCAGTCCGGCTCAGCGGGAGCGCCGCAGCCGAGCGCCCCATCGGCTCCGTCCGCTCCCGCACGCGCTCGCCCGCCGGGCAGTGCGCGCTCCAGGCGCCGCCGAACCCGCTGCTGCCACTGCACCGAGCCCGACCGAGCCGCAGGTCCCGGCTGGCCGCGCCGAGGCGGAGCGTGCCGAGCGCGCAGCTGCCGCAGTCGCCGCCGTGTCGTCGCAGGCGGCGCGCCAGGACCGCGGCCCGGGTCGGGGCGACGGAGCGCCACGGAGACGAGTCGGCCGACCAGCGCGGACGCGTGACGAGAACCGCGGCGCGGCTCGTACGGAGCGACCGCGCCGAGCCGGAGCGCGCCGACGTCCCGGTCCCGGACCGGGACGGGCAGGACCGCGAGGGCGGCCGACGGCAGCGAGAGCGTCGGGACCGTCGCGATCGCCAGCAGGACGACCAGGAGCGGCAGCCGACCGGCAGGCGATCGACAGCAGGACCGGCAGCAGCGCGACACTCAGCAGGACCGGCAGGAGCGCGCACGCAGCAGGACCGGCAGCACGACCGCCAGGACCGTCAGACCGCCAGACCAGCAGGACCGTCAGACCCGTCAGGACCAGCAGAACCGCCAGACCCGCCAGGACCAGCAGAACCGCCAGGACCAGCAGGACCGGCAGGACCGGCAGCAGGACGGCGACGGTCAGCAGGATCGTGAGGAGCACCGCGACAGCCGGGACAACCGGGAGGGTCAGCAGGGTGGCCGCTACGACGACGAGGATCGCGGCAACCGACGCAGTCGCAACCGTCAGCGCAGCCGGGACCGCAAGCGGGGTCGCACTGGCTCGCGCCCAGGACTGGAGCGACGCCGAGCCGCAGATCGGCGACGACGACGTCCTCGTCCCCGTCGGCCGGCATCCTCGACGTGCTGGAGAACTACGCGTTCGTCCGCACGTCCGGCTATCTGCCCGGCCCGAACGACGTCTACGTCCCGCTCGGCATGGTCAAGAAGCATGGGCTGCGCAAGGGCGACGCTGTCACCGGCGCCGTCAAGGCACTGCGCGAAGGCGAGCAGCCCACCGGCAACGTCGGCCGCCAGAAGTTCAACGCCCTCGTTCGCCTCGACAGCGTCAACGGACAGGCGCCGGATGACGCGCCCAAGCGGGTGGAGTTCGGCAAGCTGACGCCGCTCTACCCGCAGCAGCGCCTCCGGCTCGAGACCGAGTCGGGCCAGCCTGACGACGCGTGTCATCGACCTCGTGGCCCCGATCGGCAAGGGCCAGCGCGGGCTCATCGTCGCTCCGGCCAAGGCCGGCAAGACCATGGTCATGCAGGCGCTCGCCAACGCCATCACGACGAACAACCCCGAGTGCCACCTCATGGTCGTGCTCGTCGACGAGCGGCCCGAAGAGGTCACCGACATGCAGCGCGCGGTCAAGGGTGAGGTCATCGCCTCGACCTTCGACCGGCCGGCGGACGACCACACCACGGTCGCCGAGCTCGCCATCGAGCGGGCCAAGCGCCTCGTCGAGCTGGGTCACGACGTCGTCGTCCTCCTCGACTCGATCACCAAGCTCGGTCGCGCCTACAACCTGTCGGCGCCGGCAAGTGGCCGGATCCTCTCCGGTGGTGTCGACTCGGCAGCGCTCTACCCGCCGAAGAAGTTCTTCGGTGCGGCGCGCAACATCGAGAACGGCGGCTCGCTCACGATCCTCGCGACGGCGCTCGTCGAGACCGGCTCGAAGATGGACGAGGTGATCTTCGAGGAGTTCAAGGGCACCGGCAACATGGAGCTCAAGCTCGACCGCCAGCTCGCGAACCGACGCATCTTCCCGTCCGTGGACATCAACGCGTCCGGCACGCGGCGGGAGGAGCTCCTGCTCGCCAGCGAGGAGCTGAAGATCGTCTGGAAGCTGCGTCGGGTCCTTGGTGGGCTCGACACCCAGCAGGCCATCGAGCTGCTCCTCGACCGGCTCAGGAAGACGAAGACGAACTACGAGTTCCTGACGCAGGTGCAGCAGACGAGCAGCGTCCGGCTCGACGACGACTGAAGCGTAGCCAAGTGGTGCCAGACGAACAGCCAGTTGTTCGCCTGGCACCACTGTTTTTTGGGACGTCAGGCAGCACGAAGCGTCCGGTGCCCTTCAACAACCTGCGCCATGAACCTGTCACTTGCGAGTCGCAGGCCCAGCACTGGAATGCGCAGCACCGGCTCTCCGGCCAGGACGACTGCGTTCTGCCGTAGCGCGTCGTCGACGGGTGACAGCGCCAGGGCGTGGTGACCGCCGTCGATCTCGACGACGAGGCCGATGTCCTCCCATGTCACGTCGAGGTAGACGCGTCCATCGGGCAGCGTCCGAACGACCTGCCGGCTCGGCTCCGGGAGCCCGTGCTCTCGGCAGAGGCGGGCGAAGTCGAGCTCACCGAGCGAATGGACCCCGTCACAGACGTCGGAGATCACCTGGGTCAGCAACGAGCCGCGAGGTTTGCGCGCGAGCGCGTTCCAGGCAGCGTGGATCCGTCCAGGTGGCACGAGCCGCTGCTGCACGACAAGGCACACGATCAGTGCCGCCTGTCGATCAGACCTTGCCCACCGAGCCCCGCGGATCGTGGCGAGCTCGGGTCGCACCCGCGGCAGGCCGACGGACAGGGTGGGGCCGACCTCACGTCGCCGATGAAGCCGTACCCCATCGACGGGCCGGTGCCGGTTGTTGGCGGGGATGGAGACGTCGATCCGGTCGGGATCGAAATTCTTGAGGCCGGCAGCGATCAACGCCGAGACCCCGTCCAGGACAGCGCCACTGCCACTCTCCCAGACTGCCTGCCACAGTAGAGCCTCGCCAGCTGGCGCTTCGCTACCGATGACGACGGTGTGCCGCCCAGCGGTGCGCCAGCGACCAGCCGCTACCTCCGAAGCCACGTCGAACCTCGTCAAACCAGCCTCGCGCAGCTCGCGTCGGTGGGCGACGCCAGCATGCAGGGCGCCGATGGACAGCGCGATGTCGTTGCGCCTGGCCCGGGTCGTGCGCCAGTGCCGTTTCGGCATGGTCGGCGCGTCGGGCATGGACCGAGTCTGGGAGATCCGAGCGGTTCCGTGCAGGGGCCCTGTGGACAGTGGGGCTGCGTAGTGCCACACGAACAACTTGGCGTTCGCTTGGCACCACACAAGCCCTGGGGCCGGGAATGCGGGGGCGAGACCCGGCGTTTTGGGAGGGTGCGCCACCTCTGGCACACTCTTCCTTTGGACCGGTTCACGGCATCACTGGCACGACCGTAGGTCTGCAGCCGACCCGGCCACTCATCTCGAGGAGATCACGTTGAAGAAGGACCTTCACCCCACCTACGTGGAGACCCAGGTGACCTGCACCTGTGGCAACACGTTCACGACCCGCAGCACCGCGAAGAGCGGCGTCATCCACGCCGACGTCTGCTCGCAGTGCCACCCGTTCTACACGGGCAAGCAGAAGATCCTCGACACCGGTGGCCGCGTCGCCCGGTTCGAGGCTCGTTACGGCAAGAAGGCCGCCAAGTAGGTCTCCCGCCCGCCGGCTCCCACGACTTCGGTCGTCGGGGGTCGGCGTTTTTCATCGCAACGTCCGGAGACGAAGGTGGGGCACCGTGCATGAGTCAGTCCAGGCGATCCTTGACGAGTACTCCGACCTGGAGGCCCGCCTCTCCAACCCGGACATCCACACCGACCAGGACCTCGTCCGGACGCTGAACAAGCGCTACGCCTCCCTGGGGCCGAGCGTCGCGGCGGCCAGGGCCTGGCAGGCGGCACGTGACGACCTGGGCGCAGCTCGCGAGCTCGCCGTCGAGGACCCCGCCTTTGCGGAGGAGATCCCCGCCCTCGAGCAGGCCCTCGCCGACGCGGAGGAGCACCTGCGCCGCCAGCTCATCCCGCGCGATCCCGACGACGACCGCGATGTCCTCCTCGAGGTCAAGGCGGGCGAGGGCGGCGACGAGTCGGCTCTCTTCGCCGGCGACCTGCTCCGGATGTACCTCCGCTACGCCGAGCGCCGTGGATGGCGCACCCAGATCGAGGATGCGAACGAGTCCGACCTCGGGGGCTACAAGGACGTCCGCGTCTCGATCAAGGCCCGCGGCCGGGTCGGGCAGGACGAGGGGCCCTGGGCCCGCCTGAAGTACGAGGGCGGCGTCCACCGCGTCCAACGTGTTCCCGTGACCGAGAGCCAGGGCCGGATCCACACGAGCGCGGCTGGGGTCCTCGTCATGCCGGAGGCTGAGGAGGTCGAGGTGACGATCGACCCCAACGACCTGCGGATCGACGTCTACCGCAGCTCTGGCCCCGGCGGCCAGAGCGTCAACACGACCGACTCCGCCGTGCGCATCACGCACGTGCCGACCGGTCTGGTCGTCTCCTGCCAGAACGAGAAGTCGCAGCTGCAGAACAAGGAGGCGGCCCTCCGCGTTCTTCGGGCCCGCCTCCACCAGATCGCCAAGGACGAGGCCGATGCCGAGGCATCCGCCGCCCGGCGCAGTCAGGTGCGCACGGTGGACCGCAGTGAACGGATTCGCACCTACAACTTCCCGGAGAACCGGATCTCGGACCACCGCACCGGCTTCAAGGCCTACAACCTCGACGCGGTGCTCGACGGCGACCTCGACCCGGTCGTCCAGTCCGCCCTCGACGCGGACGAGGCGGCCAAGCTGGCCGCGCTGGCGGGGCCGTGACCGACCTCCGCGCGGCAGTCCGCAATGGGACGGCGCGCCTTCGCGAGGCAGGCATCCCGTCACCCGACGTGGACGCGGTGGAGCTCGCCGCGCACGTGCTCGGCACGCAGGCCGCCGACGTCCGGCGGCTCATGATCGTCGGGGGTGCCCTCCCAGCCACGTTCGAGCAGGCGTATGCCGCTGTGCTCGCCGAGCGCGCCCGCCGCGTGCCGCTCCAGCACCTCACCGGACGGGCCCACTTCCGCACGCTGACCCTCGACGTCGGGCCCGGGGTCTTCGTGCCCCGCCCCGAGACGGAGGTGCTCGTGGACCTCGCCCTCGCGGAAGTCGACCGGGTCTCTGGGACTGGGCCCAGCGGCATACGGCTCGTTGATCTCTGTGCTGGGTCGGGAGCGATCGCCTTCGCCATCAAGCGGGAGCGGCCACACGTGTCGGTTCGCTCACTCGAGCTGTCGGAGCACGCCGTCGCGTGGGCGGCGGCCAACCGCGAGCGGCTCGGCCTCGACGTCGAGGTCGTGCAGGGAGACGCGACCGAGCAGGCTTTCCCCGACTGGGAAGGGGGTGTCGACATCGTCACCGTCAACCCGCCCTACATCCCGGTGGGGGCCGTACCGCTGGACCCTGAGGTGCGGGACCATGACCCCGAGCTGGCGCTCTACGGCGGCAGCGAGGACGGGTTGGCGACCCCCGTGGCGGTCGCGAGGACGGCGGCCGGCCTGCTCCGGTCGGGGGGCCTGCTGCTCATGGAGCACGCGGACTCACAGGGGCAGTCCCTGCCTGCGGCGCTGGCACGCGCGGGTCAGTGGGAGGGCGTCGAGGACCATGCGGATCTCACCGGTCGTCCGCGCGTGACGTCAGCCCGCCGGGTCTGAGCGATCACAGTCTCCATTCTGCCGCTAATGTGGACGGTGTCCACACCCGCATCCACTGAAGCAGGCAGGCCGGCATGACAGAGCACGTCACCGCGGCAGACGGCACCCGCCTTGCCCTCGACTGCTACGGGCCCGCGCCGGGTCAAGGCCCCGCCCTGGTCCTCGTCCACGCCGCCATGCAGCATCGTGCGAACGATCCGGCGACAACGGACCTTGCGCGACGCCTGGCTGGCCGTGGCGTGGCCACGGTCGTCTACGACCGGCGCGGCCGCGGCGGAAGCGGCTCGGCGACGACGGGCCGGACCGATGAGCGCATCCTCGATCGCGAGGTCGAGGACATCGCGACCATCGTCGAATCACTCGGCGGTCGGGCTGCAGTCCTCGGCTCGTCATCGGGGGCCGTGCTCGCATTGTGGGCGGCTGCCGCCGGCATCGGCGTCGAGCGACTCGTCATGTGGGAAGCACCCCTGGCCCTGGAGGGAGAGGGGGACGGCGGCGACTACCTCGCTGAGCTGCGCCGCCTCGATTCATCCGGCGACCGCGAGGCCCTGGTCCGGCACTACATGGCGGGGATGCCGCCTGAGTGGTTCGACGGCATGCGTGCAAGCCCCGAGTGGCCCGCCTACCTGGCCGTCGCTCCGACTCTCGTCCACGATGCCGCCATCCTCCACGAGGCCGACCTGCGACCGTGGGCAGAGCAGTGGTCGACGGTGACCGTGCCCACGTTGGCGCTGGCGGGTGAGGAGACGCTGCCGTTCTTCCCCGTCGTGGCCGATGCGCTCGCTGCGGCGCTGCCCGACGTGCGCAGCGAGCGCATCGCTGGCGCCGGGCACTGCTGGGAAGCCGAGGCGATGACCGATCGAGTGGCCGCCTTCCTCACCAGCTGAAGCGGCCCGGCGGCAACCGACGGCTTCTCGCGTCCAAGTAGGCTCTGCGGAGTGAGTGAGCGCTACGACTGCACCGATCCCACCGGCCGCGCGGAGGGCATGGCTGCGGCCGGTGCCGCGGTGCGTCGGGGCGAGATCGTCGTCTTCCCGACGGACACCGTCTACGGCGTGGGGTGCGACGCCTTCGATGCCAACGCCGTCGCCGCCGTGCTCGCCGCCAAGGGCCGCGGCCGTGACATGCCGCCGCCGGTGCTCCTCCCGACGGCCCGCACCGCTCATGGCCTCGCTGCGCAGGTCCCCGGCTACGCCGAAACCCTGATGGAGCGGTTCTGGCCGGGACCGCTGACGGTGATTTTCACGGCGCAGTCCGCCTTGCACTGGGACCTCGGCGACACGAACGGCACCGTGGCGCTCCGGGTGCCCGACAACCCGATCGCGCTCGAGCTGCTCTCCGACATCGGTCCGATGGCCGTGACGAGCGCGAACACCACGGGCGCCCCCGCGGCACGGAGCCTCGACGAGGCACAACAGATGCTGGGGGAGTCCGTCGCCGTGTACCTCGACGGCGGTCCGAGCGTCGACAGTGCGCCATCGACCATCGTCGACTGCACCGGTGAGGCGCCGGTGACCCTTCGAGTCGGCGCCCTGGCCCAGGCCGACATCGATGCGGCGCTCGCCGCCGGTTCCCAGCCGGAAAGCCCTGAGCACCATCCCGGGCCCACGTCCTAGAGTTGGGCTGCACCCGCGACGATGACTCACTCGCCCCGCCACCACGTACGGAGATCTCCCCATGGCTGATGACACGACGTTCTACGGCTCCGACTTCGGGGCCCTCCAGGCCTTCGACCCGGAGATCGCCGGAGTGCTGGTGTCAGAGCTCGACCGGATCCGCGGCGGACTCCAGCTCATAGCGAGCGAGAACATCAGCTCACCTGCGGTGCTCACGGCGCTCGGGTCGACCCTGTCGAACAAGTACGCCGAGGGCTACCCCGGCCGGCGCTACTACGGCGGCTGCTCCGAGGTCGACAAGGCCGAGGCGATCGCCATCGACCGCGCCAAGCAGCTCTTCGCGGCCGACCACGCGAACGTCCAGGCACACTCCGGCGCCTCGGCCAACCAGGCCGTCTACGGCGCCTTCATGCAGCCCGGTGACACCTTCCTCGCGATGAGCCTGCCCATGGGTGGGCACCTGACGCACGGGTCCAAGGTGTCCTTCTCGGGCAAGTGGTTCAACGCCGTGGGCTACGGCGTCGACAAGGAGACCGAGGACATCGACTACGACCAGGTCGAGGAGCTCGCCCGGGAGCACCAGCCGAAGGTGATCTGTGCCGGTGGCTCCGCCATCCCGAGGCTCATCGACTTCGAGCGGTTCCGCGCGATCGCTGACGAGGTGGGCGCGATCTTCTGGGTCGACGCAGCGCACTTCATCGGCCTCGTGGCCGGCAAGGCGATCCCCTCGCCGGTGCCCTACGCCGACGTCGTCACCTTCACGACCCACAAGGTGCTGCGTGGCCCGCGCTCCGGGGCGTTGGTCTGCAAGGCCGAGCACGCTGCAGCGCTCGACAAGGCGATCTTCCCGATGATGCAGGGCGGCCCGCAGATGCACACCATCGCGGCCAAGGCGGTCAACTTCAAGGAGGCCGCCACACCTGAGTTCGCGCAGTACGCCACGGACGTCATCGCCAACAGCAGGCAGCTCGCGGAGAGCCTCAAGGACCTCGGCATCCGCCCGACGACCGGCGGCACCGACACGCATCTCGCGCTGCTCGACCTCCAGGACATCGGCGTTACGGGCAAGGACGCCGAGGCGCGAGCCGACGCAGCGGGAATCGTCCTGAACAAGAACGCGATTCCCTTCGACCCGCAGAAGCCGAACATCGCCTCGGGCATCCGGGTCGGCACACCGTCGGTCACGACGCAGGGGATGGGACTCGACGAGATGAAGACGATCGCCCGCCTCATCCACACGGCGGTCACCAAGGGGGACGGCGATCCGGAGGGCGCCGTGAGCAGGGAGGTACGTGCGGAGGTCACCGAGCTCGTGACGCGCTTCCCCGCGTACCCGCGTTGAGAGACGTGCCACAGACCAGGCCGGCGTATGCCGCTGAGCCAGCTCAGCGGCATACCCCGCCGTCACGGGGCGGCTGAGTGCACGAGTACGTCCTGATCCTTCTCGT
This sequence comes from uncultured Actinomycetota bacterium, assembly GCA_963826445.1. Classification (GTDB taxonomy): domain Bacteria; phylum Actinomycetota; class Actinomycetes; order Actinomycetales; family Dermatophilaceae; genus Intrasporangium. Next base: position 29,757 of record CAWGXD010000034.1, on the reverse strand, counting down.
CGCGGCCGCGGTCACGTACATCGCGACGCCCTTCGTCCGCAGCCTCGCCGTGGCGACGGGTGCCTTCACGGCGGTCCGGGAGCGCGACGTCCACAAGACCCCCATCCCGCGGCTCGGGGGAGTGGGGATCTACGTCGGCTTCGTCGCCGCAGCACTCGTCGCGCGCAACCTGCCCTACCTCGGCACCCTCTTCAGGGACCGCCAGATCCTCGGGGTGCTCGCGGCGGGCGGCATCGTGTGTGTTGTCGGGGCCTTCGACGACATCCGCGAGCTCGACTGGCTGACCAAGCTGGCCGGACAGATCCTCGCCGCGGGCCTGATGGCCTACGCCGGTGTGCAGCTGCTGTCCCTGCCTATCTCCGGGACAACCATCCTGCCCACCCCGGTTCTCGTGCTCTTCACGATCGTGGTCGTCATCGCGTCGACCAACGCCGTGAACTTCATCGACGGCCTCGACGGCCTCGCCGCCGGGGTGGTCGGCATCGCTGCGTTCGCGTTCTTCATCTACAGCTATCTCGTCTCGCGGGCCTTCGTGCCGGCCAACGTCTTCTCCGTCGCCACCTTGATCTGCGCCGCGCTCATCGGCTGCTGCGCCGGCTTCCTCCCGCACAACTTCCATCCCGCTCGGCTCTTCATGGGCGACTCCGGGGCGCTCACCCTGGGGCTGCTCCTCTCGGCGGCCACCATCACGCTGACGGGCAACGTCGACCCGAGCGAGGTGACGGCCAACCAGGTCACGGCCGTCTTCCTGCCCCTCGTCGTGCCGATCGCAGTCCTCCTGCTGCCGTTGCTCGACATGGTGCTCGCCGTGATCCGGCGGACGCGGGCCGGCAGGCGGCCCTGGCATCCGGATGCCATGCACCTGCACCACCGGATGCTCCGGATCGGACACAGCCATCGGCGAGCCGTGCTCATCATGTACCTCTGGGCCGCCATCGTGGCGCTGGGGTCCGTCTCGTTCGTCGTGTGGGAGGGATGGCGGCCGCTCGGGGTCCTCGCGGTCGCCGTCGTGCTCGGTGTGGTGCTCACGGTATGGCTGCCCAAGTGGAGGCCACACAAGCGCTTGTGATACCTTTCACAAGCAGCCGGAGGCGCTCAGGGACCATGCTCGCCAACCGGCCCAACCCGATCCCCACCCCCCGAGGTAGCTCAGTCGTGCGGACCAGCCAGAGCCGTTCCGGTGCCCAGTCGCCGGCCCGCTCGATGCTCCGGACCTCCCTCGTCCTCTCCGCGGCCAGCGTGCCGGTCATCGGGCTGGTGGCGCTCCTGTGGCGTGGCCAGGCCGGCCTTTCGTCAGCCCTCGTCGGGGCCGTCGTCGTCGTCGGCTTCTTCGCCCTGGGCCATCTCGCGGTTCGCGCGGTCGTGGCCGGGGAGCCCGGGCTGTCCATCGCGGGGGCCTTCGTCGTCTACCTCGGCCAGCTCATCGCCCTGGTCGCGGTGTTCCTCGTGCTGCGCCGAGCCGGCTGGGTGGACGGACGCGCCTTCGGCGCGGCTGCCATCATCCAGACCATCGTCTGGCAGGTGGGGCAGATCATCGGCTTCCGCCGCGCCCGCCACGAGATCTACCCGGACGTCGCACTGCCCTCGGGGCGGTCGTGATGTCGCTCTCATTCGGAGGTCGCCATGACCGATCCATTGCAGCACCCGAAGGACCCCCCGGAGGAACCACAGCGGAGCAACCCGGTGCTCTCGGCAGGCAAGTTCGCCTCCGACCAGACCTCGGCGACCATCGTCGCCTATCTCATCACCGGGCCGGCCGTGTTCGGCGGGCTCGGACTGATGCTGGACCGCTGGATCGGCACCGGCTTCCTCGTCGTGCTCGGTCTGCTCGGTGGGATGGCCCTGTCGTTGTACGTGATCTGGCTCCGGTACGGTACGCCATAGCATTCTCGGCTGAGCGCAACCTGTGCGGCGCGTCGGGAGACCGAGCCGCTTCGGCGGCACACCAGCCCTGCGGCTGGGTCGCAACGCGCGGTCGTCCCGCGCCCGGTTCAGCCCCTGTGTGTTCGACATTCATGACCAAGGAGAGCTTGTGAGCTTGAACGTGCTGGCGTCCACGCTGGGCACCGTGGCCCCCACGCAGGATGAGAGCCACTTCCCGCCCTCGCCGGAGATCTTCTGGCAGCCGCTGTTCTCCATCGGCTCGGTCTCCATCACCCGTGTGATGGTCGTCGTCGCCATCTCGGTCGCTCTCCTCGCCTGGTGGCTCCTCGCGACGACGAAGCAGGCGGCTGTCGTCCCGTCGAAGGGCCAGTTCCTCACCGAGGGCGTCTACGGCTTCATCCGCAACGGCGTCGCCAAGGACATGATCGGCAGCAAGGAGTTCCTCCGGTTCGTCCCGCTGCTCTTCGCGCTGTTCGTCTTCATCCTGGTCAACAACCTGTTCGGCATCACCCCGTTCGTCCAGATGCCCGTCGATGTCACGCATCGGCTTCCCGATCGCCCTGACGCTCATCGTCTATGTCGTCTACCACACGATCGGCATCCAGAAGCACGGCGTCGCAGGCTACTTCAAGTTCCTCATTCCCGGTGGGCTTCCCGGCTGGATCAAGCCGTTCATCTTCGTGCTGGAGTTCATCACGTCCTTCATCACGCGCCCGCTCACGCTGGCCCTCCGACTCTTCGGCAACATGTTCGCGGGTCACATGCTGCTCGTCGTCTTCATCGTCGGTGGCTGGGAGCTGCTCAACGCAGAGAGCTTCTTCCTCAAGCTGACCGCGCTGCCGTCGTGGGTCCTGGCCTTCGCCTTCACCCTGTTCGAGGCCCTGGTGCAGTTCCTGCAGGCCTACGTCTTCACCCTGCTCGCCGCCTCCTACATCGGTGGCGCGCTCGTCGACGACCACTGACCGTCGGCACTGTCCCGGGACCGGCTCGGGACAATCGAAACCCAAGAACATCTGGACGGCATGGTGCCGGCAGATCACACAAAAACACACGAAAGAGGAAACATCGTGGAAGGCAACCTCTCGCTCCTCGGCTACGGCCTCTCGACCATCGGCCCGGCCATTGCCATCGGCCTGATCTTCGCCGCTTACATCAACGGTGTGGCCCGCCAGCCGGAGTCCGGCAGGCTCCTCCAGCCGATCGCCATTCTCGGCTTCGCCCTCGCCGAGGCGCTCGCCATCTTCGGTTGGTGCTCTTCTTCCTCTGACCGCCGGACGCCGGCTCGTCACGCACCGTCCGCAGCACTAGGCACTAGGAGTTTCCGTGCAACTCAACGCCATCGCCCCGGCCCTCATGCCGGGCCAGACCGAGGAGCCGTCGGCGACCCTGCCGATCCTCCCGTACCTCCCAGAGCTGATCTTTGGCCTCGTTGCCTTCGGGATCCTCTACTGGGTGGTCAAGGCGAAGGTCGTCCCCAACCTGGAGAAGGCCTATGCCGAGCGCACCGAGGCCATCCAGGGCGGGATCCACAAGGCCGAGGAGGCACAGGCCCAGGCCCAGGCCGCGCTCGAGCAGTACCAGGCCCAGCTCACCGAGGCCCGTGCCGAGGCATCGCGCATCCGTGAGGACGCGAAGGCTCAGGGTTCGCAGATCCTCGCCGAGATGCGCGAGCAGGCGGCCGCCGAGGCGGCCCGGCTCACCGGCATCGCGCACAAGCAGATCGAGGCGGAGCGCCAGCAGGCGCTCGTCTCCCTGCGCGCCGACGTGGGCCGGATGTCGACCGACCTCGCGAGCCGGATCGTCGGTGAGTCGCTGCACAACGAGACCCGGCAGAAGGGCATCGTCGAGCGTTTCCTCGCTGAGCTCGAGGCGGGCGACGTCGTCCGGGAGAAGGTCGGCAGCACGACCGAGGACGCCTGATGCGTGGATCCTCGCGTGCAGCAGCGGCCGGGAGTCGCGAGGCGTTCACGGGGGCGCTCGCGGCCACCGCCAGTCGTTCGGAGTTGGCCCAGGAGCTCTTCGGGGTCGTCGGCGTCATTGACGGCAATGCCACCCTGCGCCGCGCCCTCGCCGACCCGTCGCGTGAGGGAGCGGAGAAGGCAGCCCTGGCGGAGCGGCTGTTCGGGGGCAAGGTGAGCGCCGAGACGCTCGTCGTCCTCAAAGGTGTCGTCGGGCAGCGTTGGAGCACGGAGCGTGACCTGTCCGACACCCTCGAGGCCTACGGCATCGAGTCGATCATCGCCTCGGCCGAGACCGCTGGCCGGGAGGACCGCGTCGAGGACGAGTTGTTCCACTTCGAGCGCATCGTCGCGGCCAACGAGCCGCTCAGGGGAGCGCTGGGCGACCAGACGGTCCCGGCGGACAAGCGCGCGGCCCTCGTCGACTCCCTGCTTTCCGGCAAGGTCGCGGATGAGACCCTCGCGCTGGCACGCCAGGCAGTGACCGCCCCGCGCGGTCGGCGCTTCGACCGCACTGTGAGCAGCTACCTCGAGACGGCGTCGGCCCGACGCGACCAGCAGACGGCGACAGTCACCTCGGCGGTGCCACTCACGGCGAGACGACCGCGAGCGTCTGGCTGCGGGACTTTCGTCGATCTACGGCGGCAGGGTCCACGTCAACACCCTCGTCGACCCTCGGGTCCTGGGCGGCGTCAAGGTCGAGATCGGTGACGAGGTCATCGACGGAACCGATCATCCGCAAGCTCGACGCGCGCACGCCGCGCCATGGGCGCCTGACGTCCCAAAGCGTCCCAAACGAGACACACACCAGCTTTGTTGATACACCACCGGACTCGCTGAGCGCGGGTCGAAACCGAGGAGAAGATCTGACATGACGGAGCTTTCGATCCGTCCGGAGGAGATCCGGGACGCGCTGGACTCGTTCGTCCAGTCCTACGAGCCCGGCGCGGCCTCCCGCGAAGAGGTCGGCCGCGTCACCGACGCCGGTGACGGCATTGCTCACGTCGAGGGTCTGCCCTCGGCCATGACCAACGAGCTGCTGCAGTTCGAGGACGGCACGCTCGGCCTCGCGCTGAACCTCGACGTCCACGAGATCGGTGTCGTCATCCTCGGTGACTTCGCCGGCATCGAGGAGGGCCAGACCGTCAAGCGCACGGGCGAGGTCCTCTCGGTCCCGGTCGGCGACGACTTCCTCGGCCGCGTCGTCGACCCGCTCGGCAACCCGATCGACGGTCTCGGCGAGATCAAGTCGGAGGAGCGTCGTGCCCTCGAGCTGCAGGCGCCCAACGGTCGTCCAGCGCAAGTCGGTGCACGAGCCGCTGCAGACCGGCATCAAGTCGATCGACGCGATGACGCCGATCGGCCGCGGCCAGCGCCAGCTCATCATCGGCGACCGCCAGACCGGCAAGACGACGGTCGCGATCGACACGATCATCAACCAGAAGCGCAACTGGGAGTCCGGCGACCCCGACGCAGCAGGTCCGCTGCATCTACGTCGCCATCGGCCAGAAGGGCTCGACCATCGCGTCGGTCCGCGGCACCCTCGAGGAGGCCGGCGCGCTGGAGTACACCACGATCGTCGCCGCCCCCGCGTCCGACTCGGCCGGCTTCAAGTACCTCGCCCCCTACACCGGCTCGGCCATCGGCCAGCACTGGATGTACCAGGGCAAGCACGTCCTCATCGTCTTCGACGACCTGAGCAAGCAGGCCGAGGCCTACCGCGCCGTGTCGCTGCTGCTGCGCCGCCCGCCGGGCCGCGAGGCCTACCCGGGTGACGTCTTCTACCTGCACTCGCGGCTCCTCGAGCGCTGCGCGAAGCTCTCCGACGACCTCGGCCACGGCTCGATGACCGGCCTGCCGATCATCGAGACCAAGGCCGGCGACGTCTCGGCGTACATCCCGACCAACGTCATCTCGATCACCGACGGCCAGATCTACCTGCAGGCCGACCTGTTCAACGCCAACGTGCGTCCCGCCATCGACGTGGGTGTCTCGGTCTCCCGAGTCGGTGGTGCCGCGCAGATCAAGGCGATGAAGTCGGTCGCCGGTCGCCTCAAGCTCGACCTCGCGCAGTTCCGCGCCATGGAGGCGTTCGCGATGTTCGCCTCCGACCTCGACCCCGCCTCGCGAGCCCAGCTCGCCCGTGGTGCGCGCCTCGTCGAGCTGCTCAAGCAGCCGCAGAGCATCCCGTACCCCGTCGAGGAGCAGGTCGTCTCGATCTGGGCCGGCACGACGGGCAAGCTCGACGACATCGCCGTCGAGGACGTCCGCACCTTCGAGGCCGAGCTGCTCGAGACGCTGCGTCGCGACGGCAAGATCCTGCAGACGATCCGCGAGACGCTCAAGCTCGACGAGGACACCGAGACGGCCCTCGACCAAGGTCGTCGACGACGTCAAGTTCACCTTCCGGGGCACCGGCAGGGACGGCCTCGAGGCCGGCAACGAGGAGTTCGACGAGCTCGCCGACGACCAGATCACCCAGGCGAAGATCGTCAAGCACGAAGTGACTCAAGCCGTATGCCGCCTGAGCTCGGTCCCCGCCCGCGCGGCTCAGCCGGGCGGCGTGCTGGGAGCCAGCCGGCAGCGGCATCCGGAACGGCCTGCCGGCCGAACCCGACAGACTTTTCATCGAGACCAAGAGAGGCGGAGCACATGGGAGCGCAGATGCGGATCTACCGCCAGCGCATCAAGTCCGTCAACTCCATCAAGAAGATCACCAACGCGATGGAGCTGATCGCGGCCGCACGCGTCGTCAAGGCCCGCCAGCGGGCCACCGAGGCGATGCCGTACACGACCGCGCTGACGCGCGCCGTGTCCGCGGTGGCGACCAACACCAACGAGGACCACCCGCTGACGACGGCGAAGGAGACCGCGAAGCGCGCCGGCGTCGTCATCATCACCGCGGACCGCGGACTTGCCGGTGCCTACTCCGTCGCGGCGCTCAAGGAGGCCGCCGAGCTCGTCGCCAAGCTGACCGAGCGAGGGCAAGGAGGTCGTGCCCTACCTCGTCGGTCGCAAGGCGGTGAGCTACTACAAGTTCCGCAAGCGCGACTACGCCGCCGAGTGGACCGGCTTCTCCGACGCCCCGACGTTCGAGAACGCCAAGGAGATCGCCGACCGCATCACGGCCGACTTCCTCAAGGACACCGAGGAGGGCGGCAACGACGAGATCCACGTCGTCTTCACCCGCTTCCGCTCGATGGTCCGCCAGGACCCGCACGTGCTGCGCCTGCTGCCCCTCGAGGTCGTCGAGGCCGACGAGGCCGGCGAGCGACGACGCGGCCTCGACTTCTCAGCGTGCAGCCGCTACGAAGAGGGCCAGATCCCGCCGGAGTACGACTTCGAGCCGAGCGCCGCCGAGGTGCTCGACCTGCTGCTGCCGAAGTACGTCCGCAACCGCATCTTCACCGCGCTGCTCAGCTCGGCGGCCTCCGAGCTCGCCGCCCGCCAGCGGGCGATGAAGTCGGCCACCGACAACGCGACGGAGCTGATCAAGAACTACGAGCGCCTCGCCAACCAGGCCCGTCAGGCCGGCATCACCCAAGAGATCAGCGAAATCGTGGGCGGCGCCAACGCCCTCGCCGACGCCAAGAAGTAACGCCCACAGGTAAGGAAGCAGACCACCATGACTGCAACTGTCAGCGACACCACGTGGACGGCCCCGCCCGCGGGCGGCGTCGGACGCATCTCCCGCATCATCGGCCCGGTCGTCGACGTCGAGTTCCCCGCCGACGCGATGCCCGAGCAGTACAACCTGCTCACGACCGAGGTCACCCTCGCCGGCGAGACGAAGAACATCAACCTCGAGGTCGCCCAGCACATCGGCGACAACATGGTCCGCGCCATCTCGCTCCAGCCGACCGACGGCCTCGTGCGCGGCTCGGCCGTGCAGGACACCGGCGGCCCGATCACCGTCCCCGTCGGCGACGTCACGCTCGGCCACGTGTTCAACACGACCGGCGAGTGCATGAACCTCGCGGAGGGCGAGACGCTCGAGGTCAAGGAGCGCTGGGGCATCCACCGCAAGGCCCCGGCCTTCGACCAGCTCGAGTCCAAGACCACGATGTTCGAGACGGGCATCAAGGTCATCGACCTGCATGACCCCCTACGTCCAGGGTGGCAAGATCGGCCTCTTCGGCGGCGCCGGTGTCGGCAAGACGGTGCTCATCCAGGAGATGATCGCCCGTGTCGCCCGCGACCACGGTGGTGTGTCGGTGTTCGCCGGTGTCGGCGAGCGCACCCGTGAGGGCAACGACCTCATGGTCGAGATGGAGGAGGCGGGCGTCCTCGGCCAGACCGCCCTCGTCTTCGGCCAGATGGACGAGCCGCCGGGCACGCGTCTTCGCGTCGCCCTGTCGGCGCTGACGATGGCGGAGTACTTCCGCGACGTCCAGAAGCAGGACGTGCTCCTCTTCATCGACAACATCTTCCGCTTCACGCAGGCCGGCTCCGAGGTCTCGACCCTCCTCGGCCGTATGCCGTCCGCCGTGGGTTACCAGCCCACCCTCGCCGACGAGATGGGCACCCTCCAGGAGCGCATCACCTCGACGCGTGGTCACTCGATCACCTCGATGCAGGCGATCTACGTGCCGGCCGACGACTACACCGACCCGGCCCCGGCCACGACGTTCGCGCACCTCGACGCGACGACCGAGCTCTCGCGTGACATCGCGTCGATGGGTATCTACCCCGCCGTCGACCCGCTGTCGTCGACGTCGCGCATCCTCGACCCGCGCTACGTGTCGCAGCCGACCACTACAACACGGCGGTGCGCATCCGGTCGATCCTCCAGCGCAACAAGGAGCTGCAGGACATCATCGCGATCCTCGGTATCGACGAGCTCTCCGAAGAGGACAAGATCCTCGTCAACCGCGCCCGTCGCATCCAGCGCTTCCTGTCGCAGAACACCTACGTCGCGAAGCAGTTCACCGGCATCGAGGGCTCGACCGTCCCGCTGGCGGACACGATCGAGGCGCTTCACGAAGATCGCCGACGGCGAGTACGACCACGTCGCCGAGCAGGCCTTCTTCATGTGTGGCGGCCTCGACGACGTCGAGCGCCAGTGGGCCGAGATCCAGAAGAACCTCTGAGCCGCAGGGCGGTAGCCCAGATCGGATCGCCGGCGCCGGCGCCCCATGCAGGGGTGTCGGCGCCGGCTCCGTGTATAACCGGAGGAACTGGCGGGCCATAGCGGGGTGTGCTGGACTGAACCGGGCGTGTCTACAGAACGGCCGAGAGGGGGCATCATCGGTAGCGGAACCGGCCCGGTCGGCACCCTCACCGGTCCCGGCTCGACCACAGGCACGCGAGCGCGACTCCGGTCGTGGGGGAGGCCTGGCCGTCTCACGCTCTTCACCGCGCTGGTGGTCGTGTGGGCCCTGGCAAGGGTGCAGCTCGGCTTCGACTACGGCGACGGTCCGCACGTCGTCGGGCTCGCGATGCGGCTGGCGGACGGCGACCGCCCCTTCGTCGACGAGATGAACCTGCAGGTGATGGGGTCCTGGCCTGCGGTCCCATTCGTCTGGGTGTGGACGCACACCGTCGGGACGGACGGGATCATCCTGGCATCGAGGGTGTACTTCGTCCTGCTCAGTCTGCTCATCGCGCATGTGTCGTGGCGGGCGATCGCGCCGGTGGTCGGGCGGGGCATCTCCGCTGCAGTCATCGCGATCGCCGTCATCCCGGCCGCGTACAACCTTCCAGTGGTCAGCTACAACACGACGCCGGCACTCCTCCTGCTCCTGGCCACCTGCGCGATCATCGCGGCGGTCACCCGGCGCATCGCCGCTTGGGCCTGGGTCGGAGGGGCGGCCCTTGCGCTCAGTGCCGCTGCCCATCCCGTCACAGCGCCGGCAGGCCTGCTCGCCGGACTCATTGGCGTAGTTCTGCTCGGCCGCAGCCGTCTGTCCCTCTACCTCATGGCAGGGGCCGCAGCCGTGGGCGCCGTCCTGCTGTTCGTCGTCGTAACGTTCTGGGGCGGTTTCGAGGCCGTGCGCGCGACCGTCGACTTCACCGTGGAGTACCAGAGCCTGCGCCCCGATTGGGGATGGAGGGCGCGGCATGCCGCGACGGCCTACTGGACGTGGTTCGGCTGGGTGGTCACTGCCGCGGCGGTTGTCTCGCTGGTGGCTGCGTCACTGCCGTCATCGCGGCCCGGGAGAATCTGGCCGGCCTGGGCCCGTGCGGTGCTGTTCGGGGCCGCCGTCGCACTGCTCAGCGTCGCGATGCTGCGCGGCGGCCTGGACAGCGCCAGCGTCATCTCGTGGTCCTGGACGAGCGGCTTCACGGCCACGGCGCTGGTCCTCGTCCTCGCGCTGCCCGCCGCGATCCTTGCCCTCCGGTCCGGTGACCGGATCGCTCGGCAGGTGCTCGTGCTCGGCCTGCCGCCCACGTTGCTCGGTATCCCGGTGATCTGGGCCATGACCTCCGCATCTCCGGCCTGGGGCTCGACCTCGGCCGTGCTCACGCCCGGGATCGTGGCGATCTTCACCGTGCTGCTCCGCGACCTGTCCCGTGGGTTCAATCCGCCGCTCAGGCGGCCTCGTCGTTGGCCGGCCGCGGTCCTGTCAGGCCTGGTCGTCCTGCTGCTGGCGGCGTCCCACACCCTGACGTCGTACCGCACGCCGCCGGTTTCAGACCTGTGGACCAGGGTCAGTTTCGGCATCAACGCCGGACTGCTGAACTCTGAGAAGGAAGTCCGGATCCTCGCGGACAAGACCCGTCTCGCGCAGCGGTGTGGTCGGACGGCGTTGACCTACGACCAACCCCCCGCCTACCTGCTCGGCGACGCTCGGATCCTGTCTCCCATCATCTGGATCGTCCGCTTCGGGCACGCCAACCAGGTGGTCGTCGACTGGCTCACGGGACGGGATGCCCGACCGGACTGCGTCCTCATCTCGAACCGGACGTGGCCCCCGTCCGCCAGTTGCTGGCGGGTGACCCGTTGCTCCAGTGGATCAAGGCTCGGTACGTCCAGGTCGGCGTGGCGGACAACCTCGCGCTCCTCCACCCTGTGGAGCCGCCGCCAGGGACCGGCGCCCCGTAGAGGGCCCGTAGAGTGACGACATGCGCGGTCACCGCTCAGGACGCCATCGTGTCGTTGTCATCGGGTCGGGGTTCGGTGGCCTGTTCGCGACCCAGCGACTCAAGGGGGCGGACGTCGAGGTCACCCTCATCGCCCGCACCACCCATCATCTCTTCCAGCCGCTCCTCTACCAGGTGGCAACCGGCATCCTGTCCGAGGGCGAGATCGCGCCCTCGACGCGGGAGGTGCTCGCCCGCCAGCGCAACGCCGAGGTGCTCCTCGGAGAGGTCACGAAGATCGACGTCGCGGGGCGCACGGTCACCCACGAGTCCGTCGGACGGGTCACCGTCACGCCCTACGACACGCTCATCGTCGCTGCCGGTTCCGGCCAGTCCTACTTCGGCAACGACCAGTTCGCCCGGCATGCACCGGGCATGAAGTCGATCGACGACGCCCTCGAGCTGCGGGGAAGGATCTTCGGCTCCTTCGAGCTCGCCGAGCTCGCCTCGACCCCCGCGGAGATCAAGCGGCTCATGACCTTCGTCGTCGTCGGCGCGGGCCCGACCGGCGTCGAGATGGCGGGACAGATCGCCGAGCTGGCCCATCGCACGTTAAGCCGGGACTTCCGGCGCATCGACCCGCACGACGCGCGCGTCATCCTGCTCGACGCCGCGCCGACGATCCTTCCGTCCTTCGGGGAGCAGCTCGGAGGCAAGGCGCGACGGCGGCTCGAGCGGATGGGGGTCGAGGTGCGCCTCGGCGCCAAGGTTGTCGATGTCGACCTGACGGGTATCGACGTGGAGCACACCGACGGCACACGCGAGCGAATCGAGTCGCTGTGCAAGGTCTGGGCCGCTGGCGTCAGTGCATCACCGCTGGCCGCGCACCTCGCGGAGCAGACCGGGGCTGGCGTCGACCGGGCCGGACGGATCGAGGTGCTGCCTGACCTGACGCTGCCGGGGCATCCCGAGGTGCTCGTGGCCGGCGACATGATGGCTCTCGACCACCTACCGGGGGTGGCCCAGGTGGCGATCCAGAGCGGCCGCTACGCAGCGGACCAGGTCAAGGGGCGCCTGGCGGGTCAGCCCCCGACCCAGCCGTTCCGGTACGTCGACAAGGGGTCGATGGCGACGATCTCGCGATTCTCCGCCGTGGCATCGATCGGGAAGGCCCGCTTCAGCGGTTTCTTCGCCTGGCTGCTCTGGCTTGCGGTCCACCTGCTCTACATCATCGGGTTCAAGCATCGGGTGACGACTCTGCTGCACTGGGCGATCGCGTTTCTCGGCAGCGGCCGCGCCGAGCGCGTGGTGACGCAGCAGCAGGTCTTCGCCCGGACGGCGATCGAGGACCTCGGCGACCGCTTCCACCCAGAGCTGCCTCGGGTACCAGGGGACCGTCCGGGGGAGCAACGCTCCTCGGGCGCCGCTGGAGCACGTGATCAAGGCGGCCACGAGGATCCCTCGGGCTGACTACGATCCCGTGGGGTGAGCAGGCGTTCCTCAGACGTGGTGCCGGCCAGCGACCAACCGGCCGGGGCCGGTGCGCTGGCGAGCGCCGGTCCCGTCGCAGGGCGTTGGCGGACGCAACCAGCCGTGCGATGGCTGGGCCTGCACCCGTTGACCTGGCTCACCGCGGTCGCCGTCGTGTTGGCCCTAGCGCGGGTGCAGCTGGGCGTCGACATGAGCGACGGCATCCACGCCGTCGAGCTGACCCGCAGACTGGCGATGGGGGACCGCCCCTTCATCGATGAGATGAATCTCCAGGTGCTTGGCGCGTGGCCGGCAGTGCCGTTCGTGTGGGCCTGGCTGCAGCTCGTCGGGACGGATGGCCTTGTTCTCGTCGCTCGCGTCGTCTACGTGGTGATCGCCCTCATCGTGGCGCACGTGTGCTGGCGGGCGACGGCACCACACCTCGGAGGGGGAGTGGCGGCGGTGGCCATCGCCGTTGCCATCGTGCCGAGTGCCTACAACCTCCCGGTGATCAGCTACAACACGACCCCGGCCCTACTGCTCCTCCTTGCGGCCTCGGCGGCCTTGGCGGCTACGGCCCGCCGGAGCGCGGGCTGGGGCGCAGTGGTCGGCGCCTGCATCGCGCTCACGCCGGTGAGCCATGTGGCGGCTGCCCCAGCGGCGGCCGTGCTCGGACTCCTCGCCCTGATCTGGTGCGGTGACCGTCGTGTGCGCCTGGCGATGATCGGCGCGGGCGCAGTCGCGGCTCTGATCGCTGGGATCGCTCTGGCCTTCTGGTGGGGCGGGTCCTCAGCGCTGGAGGCGACGTTGAGTTACACGAACGAGTACCAGGGCCTACGGGTACCGTTTCGCCGCAGGTTGATTCGGGCCGTCAGCTACTACGTCGACGTGCTCTCCTCGCCCCTAGTGCTCGGCGCAGCCGCGCTCGCACTGGTGGCCGCGCTGCTTCGGGGCCGGCGCGCGTGGCTGCTGCTCGCTGGCAGCGTGGTGCTCGTCGGCGTGGCCATGATCGGTGGAGGGGAGGAGCGGACCGGGTTCACGACCTACGCCTGGCTGAGCGGGGTGACAGGCACTGTGCTCCTCGGCGTGTTGACGGTGCCGGCGATCGTCGGGCTCGCGCGCCGCGGGATGTTGGCGGGACCAGCGGGTCGCTACGTCGCCACCGGCATCGCCGCCTCGGTCGTCGGCGTCTCCTTCGTCGCGGCACTGACCACCTCCACGGCCGCATGGGGCGCGACCGCGGCGGTCACCTCGCCAGGCCTCGCTGCCGTCACGGTGGGACTGCTCCGGCCCCTACGGCGGGGCGGCCGCCTTCCAGTGGCCGTCGTGGGCGGACTGCTCGTGGCGGTGCTCGCGAGTTCCCACGCGATGACGAGCTTTCGCTCGCCTCCCCTGTCTGAGATGAGCGCGCGGGTCTCGATCGGGGCCAACGCAGGGCTGTGGGCGAGCAGGGAGTCGGTCGACCACACGGAGCGGGACACCCGGTTCGCCCAGTCTGCGCCGGTCAGACCGCCCTCACGATCGGCCTCCCGGGAGCCATGCTGCTCGCCGATGCCCGCCCTGCCACCCCCATCGTCTGGCTCGGATCGTTCGGCCCGGCCAACCGCGCGGTGGTCGGGTGGCTCGAGGACCGCAACCTCAGACCGGAGTGCATCTTCACCATTCCCGCCTTCTGGCCCGTGAGTCAGGCCAGGCGCGAGCGAGATCCCCTGCTCAGCTGGCTCGAGTCCAACTACCGGCTCGAAGATCGACAGGAGTGGGTGCTGCTGCGACCCCGCTGACCGTCGAGGTCCGCGGGGCCGCAGGTCTGTCACCGGCTCAGTGGCACCCGGCCGGGCCTGCGCCTCAGCTGCGGACGAGGCGCTCCACGGCGGTGCCGAGACGTGGGAGCGCGGCGACGACCTGCTCCTTGGCCTTGCCCCGCAGCGAGCCGTAGACCTTCGCGGCGGCGCCGTGCGACGTGCCCTCCGCCTTGGCGTCGGTCACGGCGAGCAGGGCGTCGGCTGCCGCCTCGGGCTGGCCTGCGAGGTGGGCGGCGAAGCGACTGGTCACCCTTGGTGGCCCAGAACGGGTCGAGGGCCGCGGCGAACTGAGGCAGCAGACGGTCGGTGGCGCTCGTGACGAAGTCGCCGCCGAGCTTCTTGGCGGCGGCGTAGCCGGCCTTGACGGCCGCGCCGCCGAAGCCGGACTTGTCGGCGACCTCGGCGTCGATGACCTCGGTCAGGGCTGCGACGGCCGCCGGTCGACGGGTCGGCTCGAGGAGGGCGTCGGACACGGCAGTGCTCACTGGTTGGCTCCTTGGAGTGGGTGATGGAGGGATCGTGACGCGAGCGGCCCGCACCACGGTCGGCAGGTCGACGTCGCGTACGGAGCATCCTCGCAGAGGCACTAAACTGCAAAGCACACCCCCACGATCCGGAGGAACACGTGAGTTCGCTCAAGGTAGAGATGGTTGCCGCCGACCGCAAGGTCTGGGAGGGCGAGGCCAAGCTTCGTACGCGCTCGGTCCATCTCCGGCGAGCTCGGCATCCTGCCCGGCCACACGCCCCTGCTCGGCGTCCTCGTCGAGGGCGACGTCACCATCGAGTCCCTCGACGGCGAGCGTCGCACCGTGACGGTCGACGGCGGCTTCCTCTCCGTCGACTCCGACGTGGTGACGATCGTCGCCGAGCACGTCGACGCCTCATCGCTGCACACCACCACCAACTAAGGCTCACGCGTGCCGTCCGTTCTCGTCTCCACCGAGATCGTGATCGGCACGCTCCTGATCATCGCGCTGGTCGTGCTCGCGACCACCTACCTGCGACGGCGCTACATCGCCGGGGGCCAGCCGCTGACGCTCTGCGGCTATGCGCCAGCGGCATCCGACCGCTGGCACCTCGGGCTCATCGCGTTCGGCGACAACGCCCTCGAGTGGTACACGCTCGGGGGCGTCTTCGCTGCGCCCGAAGCACCGCTGGCAGCGACAGGCCTGCTGCTCGAGGCGCCTCGGTTGCTGCCCGCCGCAGCGAGTCCCGGCACTGCTGCCCGACGCCTACGCCGTGTCTGCACCGACGGCGCCAACCTTCGAACTCGCCCTCCAGGGCCCCGACTACACCGCGGTACGCTCGTGGCAGGAAGCGGCCCCGCCGGGCTACAACGTCAACGTGGCCTGAGGCTCGATCCGAGTTCGGTGGGTTCAGCGCTTCTTCTCGGGCTTCTCGACCCGCCCGCCACCGGGCTGCCAGAGCATGTCGCCGCCGATCGGCATGTTGGCGATGCGGGCCAGGATGAAGAGCAGGTCCGAGAGCCGGTTGAGGTACTTGGCGGTCAGCACGTTGACGCCACCGACGCCGCGTCTCGGCACCGGGCTCGGTGCCGTGGTGCTCGATCGGCCGCCCACGCCGACCGCTCGGCCCGCCGCACGATGGTCGTCGCGAGGTGCAGGTAGGCCGAGCCCGGCGGTCCCGCCGGGCAGGATGAAGGAGCGCAGCTTCTCGACCTGCTCGAGGTAGTGGTCGCAGTCCCGCTCGAGGTCGTCGATCCAGGGCTGCTCGACGCGCAGCGGCGGGTAGTCGTAGCGTCTGCCGCAGCGGGGTCGACAGGTCGGCCCCGACGTCGAAGAGCTCGTTCTGCACCCGCTGCAGCGTCGCCTTGCACCTCGTCGGTCAGGTCACCGCAGGCGATGGCGATGCCGATGGCGGCGTTGGCCTCGTTGGTGTCGGCGTAGGCGTGCAGCCGGGCGTCGTTCTTGCTCGTGCGCGAGAAGTCGCCGAGGCTCGTCGTGCCGTCGTCGCCGGTGCGCGTGTAGATCCTCGTCAGGTTGACCATGGGGCCACTCTCCACTCGCTCCGACCGCGCCGTCCGGATCGGGTAGGGTTGCAGGGTGAGAGAGCGGTTCCGGGTCGTCGGCGGTGCCCGACTCGTGGGCGAGGTCGCCGTCGTCGGGCGCCAAGAACAGCGCCCTCAAGCTCATGGCCGTGGCCCTGCTCGCCGCGGGCCGGACCACCCTGACGAACGTGCCGGCCATCGCCGACGTGACGATCATGGCCGAGCTGCTGCGGCGACTCGGCGTCGGCGTCGACTACGACCCCGACGGCGGGACTCGTCGTGCTCGACGTCCCCGAGTCGCTCGGGCATCGTGCCGACTACGAGCTCGTCCGGGCGCTGCGCGCCTCGATCTCGGTGCTCGGCCCGCTCGTCGCCCGGGTCGGCGAGGCCGACGTCGCCGTGCCGGGTGGTGACGCGATCGGCTCCCGCGGTCTCGACCTGCATGCGGCGGGCCTCGAGGCGCTCGGCGCCGACGGTGCACGTGACGCACGGCTACCTCGTCGCCAAGGCGCCCGCACGGCCTCAGGGGCGCGGACATCCGGCTCGACTTCCCCAGCGTCGGCGCGACCGAGAACATCCTCATGGCCGCCGTCCTCGCCCGGGGCACGACGACGATCGACAACGTCGCCAAGGAGCCCGAGATCGTCGACATCGCAGAGATGCTCATCGTCGATGGGCGCTCGCATCGAGGGCGCAGGCACCTCCCGCCTCGTCGTCCACGGCGTCGACACCCTGCACCCGACCGAGCACCGCCGTCCTCCCCGACCGCGTCGCCGCCGGCACCTGGGCCTTCGCCGCCGCAACGACGCGCGGTGACATCGAGGTGGTCGGCGGCGTGGCGGAGCACCTGCGCTCACCCCTGCAGTCGCTGGCAGCGGCGGGGTGTCACGTGGAGGTCACAGCTCGCGGCTTCCGGGTCGCGGTGCCCGAGCGAGCCGGGCGCCCGCGGCGTTCGACGTCGCGACCCTGCCGTATCCGGGTTTTCCGACCGACCTGCAGCCATTCGCGCTGACCTACAACGCGGTGGCCGACGGCAGCGCCATGGTGACCGAGAACCTCTTCGAGGCACGCTTCCGCACGGTGCAAGAGCTCGCCCGCTTGGGGGCGGACATGCAGGTCGACGGCCACCACGTCATGACGCATGGAGTTCCACTCCTCTCCGGCGCCCCGGTCGAGAGCAGCGACATTCGGTCAGGGGCGGCCCTCGTCATCGCCGGTCTGGTCGCGGAGGGCTACACCCTCGTCAGCGGCGTCCACCACATCGACCGTGGCTATCCACACTTCGAAGTGGGGCTCCGCTCGCTCGGCGCCGACATCACCCGCGAGCCGGACGAGCACTGGTACGAGTAGTCCACATTCCGAGATCTTCCCCACGACTTGACGGGCTCTTTAACATCCCCGGGTGTAGGGCAGGTTTTCTTGACTCTTTCTTGACTCCGGAGGGCAACCTTCTTGAGGCCGGCGGCGTCATCATGAATGACGGCAGCAGCAGTTGAGAGGGGTCACAATGTCGCTGAATGCCCACCGAAGGACGCCGACGCGGAAACCGATCGAGGTGCTCGAAGCGCCCGATGGGCATGACGTGATCATCGAGGGCCGCCTTGACGTCCATACCGTCCCCGACATCCGTGACGCCATCCACGCCGTCATCGCCACTGGCGCTGGTGAGCTCCGTCTCCATCTGGCAGATGCCGAGATCGGTGATGCCACCGGGCTCGGCGTCATCCTGCACCTGCACCGCCGAGCCACCCGGGCGGAGCGACGGCTCCTGCTCGTCGATCCGACCGACCGGACCCGGCGCCTCCTGCGCGGGTGCCGACTCGACCGCATCCTGGCCTCTGCGTCACGCCGGACCGCGCACTGTGGCGCCTCTCACCGCCTGAGCGACTCCCCGTCGCCACGGGCCGGAGGTACCTTCGGGACCATGCCCGACGAGAGCACTCCGCCTGCCGCTGCCCGACCGTCCCGTGACCGTCCCTGGGTCATGCGGACCTATGCGGGACACTCCAGCGCCGTGGCCAGCAACGCGCTCTACCGACGCAATCTCGCCAAGGGCCAGACCGGCCTCTCGGTGGCCTTCGACCTGCCCACCCAGACCGGCTACGACCCCGACCACGTGCTCGCGCGTGGAGAGGTCGGCAAGGTCGGTGTGCCGATCAGCCACATCGGAGACATGGCGCGCGCTCTTCGACGCCATCCCGCTCAACGAGATGAACACGTCGATGACGATCAACGCGACGGCGATGTGGCTGCTGGCGCTCTATCAGGTAACCGCCGAGCGGCAGGCCGAGGCGGCGGGCGAGCCTCCCGGGGAGTGGGTGCACGCGCTCGCCGGGACCACGCAGAACGACATCATCAAGGAGTACCTGTCCCGCGGGACCTACGTCTTCCCGCCCGGGCCTTCACTGCGCCTGATCACCGACCTGATCGCCTACACGGTCCGCGAGATCCCGAAGTGGAACCCGATCAACATCTGCAGCTACCACCTGCAGGAGGCCGGTGCCACGCCGGTCCAAGAGATCGCCTACTCCATGTCGACGGCGGTGGCCGTGCTGGACGCCGTTCGCGACTCCGGCCAGGTCCGCCCGGAGGAGTTCTCCGACGTCGTCGCGCGCATCTCGTTCTTCGTCAACGCGGGGGTCCGGTTCGTCGAGGAGATGTGCAAGATGCGCGCCTTCGTCGAGCTGTGGGACGAGCTGACCCGCGAGCGCTACGGCGTGACCGACGCGAAGGCCCGGCGGTTCCGCTACGGCGTCCAGGTCAACAGCCTCGGCCTCACCGAGGCCCAGCCCGAGAACAACGTCCAGCGGATCGTCCTCGAGATGCTCGCCGTGACCCTGTCCAAGGACGCCCGGGCCCGCGCCATCCAGCTCCCGGCGTGGAACGAGGCACTGGGGCTGCCGCGGCCGTGGGACCAGCAGTGGTCCCTGCGCATGCAGCAGGTGCTCGCCTTCGAGTCCGACCTGCTCGAGTACGACGACCTCTTCACCGGCTCCGTCGTCGTCGAGCGCAGAGTGGCCGAGCTCGTCGCGGGCGCCAAGGCCGAGATGGCGCGGGTGGAGGAGCTGGGCGGGGCGGTCGCTGCCGTCGAGTCCGGGTACATGAAGTCAGCCCTCGTCGCCTCCCACGCCGAGCGCCGGCGCCGCATCGAGGCGGGTGCCATGGTCATCGTGGGCCTCAACAAATTCGAGACGACCGAGCCGAACCCGCTCACGGCCGACCTCGACACCGCCATCCAGTCGGTCGACCCGTCCGTGGAGCAGGCGGCCGCCCAAGCGGTCCGCACCTGGCGAGACCAGCGCGATGCCGACCCAGCCCGCCGAGACCGGGCGCGGGCCGCCATCGATCGGCTCAAGTCCGACGCCGCATCGAGCGCGAACCTCATGGGAGCCTCCCTCGAGTGTGCGCGGGCCGACGTCACGACCGGCGAATGGGCGGCTGCCTTGCGTGAGCAGTTCGGTGAGTACCGCGCGCCGACCGGGGTGACGGGATCGGTCGGCGTCGGCGGGGCCGAGCCCGGCGAGGCCCTGGCACACGTCCGCGCTGCCGTCGCGCGCACGAGTGCCGACCTCGGCGAGAAGTTGCGCATGCTGGTCGGCAAGCCGGGCCTCGACGGACACAGCAACGGTGCCGAGCAGGTCGCCGTCCGCGCCCGGGATGCCGGCTTCGAGGTCGTCTACCAGGGGATCCGGCTCACCCCCGACCAGATCGTCGCCGCCTCCGTCGCCGAGGACGTCCATGTCGTCGGCATCTCGATCCTCTCCGGCTCGCACATGGAGCTCGTTCCCGAGGTCCTCCGCGGCCTGCGCGATGCCGGAGCCGGTGACGTCCCTGTCATCGTCGGGGGCATCATCCCGGAGTCCGATGCGAAGGCGTTGCGCGGGGCCGGAGTCGCCATGGTCTTCACGCCCAAGGACTTCGGCCTGAACGAGATCATGGGAGAGATCGTCGGCGTCATCCGCGCGTCACGAGGCCTGGCCCCGCTCGAGCCCGCCCCCGCCTGAGATCAAACCTGCCAAGCCACGCGGGTCTTTTTGGGGGTCCACGGGGGCGTTGCCCCCGCGCGTCAAGCCAGGCGGGTTTTTTGGGGTCCACGGGGGCTTGCCCCCGTGCGTCGGCATACAGTCACAGCATGAGCGACCTCCAGTGCGCGGCCCGCATCGTCGTCGTCACCCCCCGTGGGCTGGGTGACGTCAAATGGCTCGCCTCCGAGCTCCACCGGGAGCGGGTCCAAGCGGTGTATGCCGCTGACGACGTTCCCGACACAGGTCCCGTCGAGACCTTGGCCGAGGACCTCGGTGTGCCGTGCCACAGCGGCCGTGGTGACCTCGAGAACGGGTCCGAGGGACTCGAGGACATCGTCGATCGCCACCGGGGAGAGACCGTCGTCGTCGTGCGCGGGGGAGCGGCGACGGAGCCGGTGCTCATGCTCGTCGACTCTGACGGCTCCAGCCTGCACAGCCTCGACGAGAACGTGTAGCGGCCAGGGCGGACGCATGGTGGACCGGCCCTCGGCCCGCCGAGGTCGCGCCCTAGCCTGTGCCGCATGGATGGTGGGTTTCCCGGGCTCGGGACCGTGGTCAACGTCATCGCGGTCGTGCTCGGGGCCAGCCTCGGCATGCTGGCGGGCAACCGCTTGCCCGACCGCGTCCGGCGCGTCGTCACCGACTGCCTCGGCCTGGTCACCCTGCTCGTCGCGATCCTCTCAGCCCTCGACGTCGACCTCACCGGCCCTCGAGGAGACGGTCGGCTCGGGCGTGCCCGTCCTCATCGTGCTGGGTGCCCTGCTCCTCGGCGGCATCGTCGGCGCGCTGCTCCGGATCGAGGAGCGGCTCGAGTCGCTCGCCGGGGTGGTGCAGGGCTGGGTCCAGCGGCATGGGTCCGGGGGACAGCACGACCACGCGGAGCGCGAACGCTTCATCGAGGGCTGGCTCACCGCGTCCCTGCTCTTCTGCGTGGGTCCGCTGACCATCCTCGGGTCCCTCTCCGACGGGCTCGGCAGGGGCATCGACCAGCTGGTGCTCAAGTCGGCGCTCGACTTCTTCGCGGCCGTCGCCTTCGCGTCGACGTTCGGCGTGGGCGTGCTCTTGTCGGCGGTGTCGGTCGCGGTCGTCCAGGGCGGGCTGACCCTCCTCGGCGTCACCCTCGGCGCCGTGGTGCCCGAGGCTCACATCGCGGCGCTGACGGCGACGGGTGGCCTGCTCCTCATCGGCATCGCCTTGCGGCTCCTCAACGTCCGGCACATCCCGGTCGGGGACCTGCTGCCCTCGCTCCTCGTGGCGCCGCTGCTCGTCAGCGTCGTGGCGCAGCTCCGCTGAGCGTGCGGTGGGCTTGCGGTGAACGCGGACGTCCGTCAGAAGAGGCGAGCCTCGGCGTCGTCGATCCCCCTGAGGGCGTCGTAGTCGAGCACGACGCACCGGATGCCGCGATCCTCCGCCAGGGTGCGGGCCTGCGGCTTGATCACCTGGGCGGCGAAGACGCCGGTCACGGGTGCGAGGTGCGGGTCCCGGTTCATCAGCTCGAGATAGCGAGTCAGCTGCTCGACGCCGTCGATCTCTCCGCGACGCTTGATCTCGATCGCCACGCTCGGCCCCCGCGTGGTCCTTGGCGAGGATGTCGACCGGCCCGATCGCCGTCATGTACTCACGGCGGACGAGCGACCAGCCGTGCGCCGAGGGTGTGGATGTGCTCGGCGAGCAGCCTCTGCAGGTGGGCCTCGACGCCGTCCTTGACGAGGCCGGGGTCCACGCCCAGCTCGTGAGCCGAGTCGTGCAGGACCTCGTGGATGTGAACCGTGAGCCGGTCCTCGCTACTTCGCGTGCTGGACGCGCCACACGACCACGACGCCGTCCTCGGACTGGGCCTCGTCCGGCTCGACCTCGACCATGGTGCAGGGCGGCGACATCCAGTTGAGCGGCTTGTAGGAGCCGCCGTCGCTGTGGACGAGCACCGAGCCGTCCGCCTTGACGACGAGCAGCCGGGTCGCGAGCGGGAGGTGGGCGGTGAGCCGCCCGTCGTAGTCGACGCTGCAGCGGGCTATGACGAGACGCACCGGGCCACCCTAACGTCCATGGGACCGGGCTCCGGGCGTGGCGTGGGGAGCGTCACGCCCGGGGACAGGTGTGTGCGGCATCGCAGCCTCTGCGAGACTCGCCGCATGGCTCGTGATTTCACCAAGGTTGGCGTCATCGGACTCGGCACCATGGGTGCCGGCATCGTCGAGGTCTTCGCCCGCAACGGCATCGACGTCGTCGCGGTCGAGGTCGACGACGAGGCGGTCGGACGGGCCGGGAGCGCCTCGAGCACTCCACCGGCCGTGCCGTCGCCCGCGGCAAGCTCACCGAGGACGACCAGGCGGCGCTCGTCGCTCGCGTGCAGTTCACGCTCGAACATCGACGACCTCAAGGACTGCCAGCTCGTCGTCGAGGCGGTGCCCGAGCACCTCGACCTCAAGAAGGAGATCTTCGCGCAGGCTCGACGCGATCGTCGCCGACGACGCGATCCTCGCGACGAACACCTCCTCGCTGCCGGTCACCGAGATCGCCGTCGCCACGATCAACCCCAAGCGGGTCGTCGGCATGCACTTCTTCAACCCGGCACCGGTGCATGCAGTTCGTCGAGGTCATCAAGACCGTCATCACGAGCGACGAGATCTTCGAGCGACGTCAAGGGCCTGGCCGAGCGCCTCGGCAAGCAGCCGGTCATCGT
Organism: uncultured Actinomycetota bacterium; assembly: GCA_963826445.1. Classification (GTDB taxonomy): domain Bacteria; phylum Actinomycetota; class Actinomycetes; order Actinomycetales; family Dermatophilaceae; genus Intrasporangium. The sequence goes on along the minus strand of CAWGXD010000034.1, from coordinate 6,904 downwards.
CGGGGACAAGGCCGGGTTCATCGCCAACGCCCTGCTCTTCGGCTACCTCAACCACGCGGTGTCGATGTACGAGAGCAAGTACGCGACGCCGCGAGGACATCGACGCCGCGATGAAGCTCGGCTGCGGCTACCCGATGGGCCCGCTCGCCCTCATGGACCTCATCGGTCTCGACACGGCCTACGAGATCCTCGACACGATGTACAAGCAGGGCCGCGACCGGCTGCACGCGCCCAGCCCGATCATCAAGCAGATGGTCAGCGCGGGCCTCAAGGGCCGCAAGAGCGGGCGCGGCTTCTACACCTATGCCGCGCCCGGCAGCTCGCAGGTCGTCGACGACGCGCCAGACGCCCCGGCCGAACGGTGAGCGACGGCATCGCGTCTGCGGCCGATCGCGCAAGGTCGGGGTCGTCGGCTCGGGCACCATGGCGACCGGCATCGTCGAGGTCTTCGCCAAGGCCGGCTACGACGTCATCTACGTCGCCCGCAGCCAGCACCAAGGTCGACGCCGTGCGCGCCGCGCTCACCAAGAGCCTCGAGAAGGCCGTCGCAGCGCGGCAAGGCCACCGAGGACCGACCGCGACGCGGCGCTCGCCAAGATCACGCGGCACGACGCGCCTCGACGACCTCGCCGAGGTCGACCTCGTCGTCGAGGCCGTCGTCGAGGACCTCGCGCGTCAAGCAGGCCCTCTTCGAGAACCTCGACGAGATCTGCAAGCCCGGCGCCATCCTCGCGACGACGACGTCGTCGCTGCCCGTCGTCGAGTGCGCCGCCGCGACGAAGCGCCCGCAGGACGTCATCGGCATGCACTTCTTCAACCCCGCCCAGGTCATGAAGCTCGTCGAGGTCGTCCACACCGTCTCGACGGCCGACGACGTCGTCGCGACCGTGCAGGACCTGTGCGCCAAGATCGGCAAGCACCCGGTGACGTGTGGCGACCGCGCCGGCTTCATCGTCAACGCGCTGCTCTTCCCCTACCTCAACGACGCCGTCAAGATGCTCGAGGCCAACTACTCGACGGCCGACGACATCGACACCGCGATGAAGACCGGCTGCGGCGCTGCCGATGGGCCCGTTCGAGCTGCTCGACGTCGTCGGCCTCGACGTGTCCCTCGCCATCGAGCGCGAGCTCTACCTCGAGTTCCGCGAGCGCGGCTACGCCCCGGCTCCGCTGCTCGAGCACCTCGTCACCGCCGGCTACCTCGGGCGCAAGACCGGCCGCGGCTTCCGCACCTACGCCTGACGGATCGACGCCCACTCTGCAACACACCCGGAACCTCAGCACTCGCCACTGTTGCAGCAGGGTCGAGTTCGAGATTCCCGGGTGTGTTGCGGAGAATGGGTGGCGTGTCACCGAAACGCCGACCGAGCAAGCACGCGCGCCAGCACGTGCCGCTCGACGTCGACCGGATCCAGGGCGGCGCGACGCGCGAGGACTCCTATCGCGGCCTGCGGTGGACCGTGCGCGCCGTGAGCGGTGCGTCGGCAACGCGCGCCTACCTGTGCCCAGGGTGCCAGCAGGACATCCCGCCGGGGATTGCCGCACGTCGTCGTGTGGCCGGCCGAGGGAGTCGGCGGGCTCGGCGACCGACGGCACTGGCACACCGGCTGCTGGCAGCGCCGCGACGCCCGGCCGTCAGGCAACGCCTACCGCTGAGCACGCCCGAGTGAGCCGCCAGCGGGAGCAAGCCCAGCGGCATACGGCATCGTCGAAGCCAGCGGCAGGTCAGTGTTGCTGCTGTCGGGGGACGAGGACCTCCTCGTAGATGCAGCAGCGCCCCGGCCGCGAACGGGATGGCCAGCAGGGCGCCGAGGATGCCGAGCAGGGTGCCGCCGGCGAGGGCCGCGACGACGGTGACGGCGCCCGGCACCGCCACGGTCTGCTGCATGATGCGCGGCATGACGGCGTAGTTCTCGAGCTGCTGGTAGACGATGAAGTAGATGATGACGATGAGCGCCTTCTTGGGCTCGTCGAAGAAGGCGACGAGGGCGACGACGGCGGCGCCGAGGGTCGCACCGACCATCGGGATGAGCCCGAGGAACGCCGACGGCCACGGCCAGCACGGCGGCGAACGGGAGGTCGAGCAGACTCATCATGATCCAGGCGCAGAAGGCGTTGATCGCCGCGACGGCCACCTGCCCGATGGCGTAGGACCCGACCCGGCGCATGATCTCCTCGGCGAGCGAGATCGAACCGGGGGCGCCGGCTGGCCGGGACGACGGCGTAGGCCGCCTGCTTGACCGACGGGCAGCGAGGCGAGGAAGTAGAGCGTGAGGACGAGGACGGTCAGGACGCTGAAGACGCCGGACGCGATGATCCTGCCGGCGTCGAGCACGCCGCCGAAGACGCCGGCCCAGAGGTTGCCGTCGGCGACGCGCTTGTTGATCTCCTCCTGGATCCGCTGGATCACCTGGTAGCGATGGTCGAGGTCCTGGACCCAGGGGTTGCGCAGCAGGTCGTCGAGCATGCCGGGTGCCTGCTCGGCCAGCTCGGTGGCCTCTGCAGCGACCGGCGGAATGACGACCATGCCCGATGAGGGTGAACGACCGCGAGCAGGCCGAGGAAGACGATCGTCACCGCCCACCCGCGGCGCATCCGCTGGCGGGTCAGGCCTTCGACGAGCGGGTTGAGTGACGAGGGCGAGGAAGAAGGAGACGATGAGCAGGGTGATCGTCGTGTCCAACCGGCCGATCGGCCTGGACGACCGCATAGGCCGCGAGCACGCCGAGTGGCGCCGACGAACCCGACGTAGAAGGGCGACTGGCGGTTGAACGGGCGTGCCGGCCCTGCCGAAGTCGCGGTCCGGCCGTTGCTCGTTGCCCGGCCGAGCCGACCGTCCCCCTGCGAGGTGGCTGCATCCGGGCCGGGCTCACCGAGCGGCAGCGTGCTGCCGAGCAGGTCAGCGAGGCAGCCTCCTCAAGGACCGGGCGCTCCTGGGCTGGACGGACGCGGGGGCGCAGCAGGGCGGCGGGACCACCGTCTCTGCTCTGCTCGCACCTCGGCGATGCGCTCGCGCTGCGCACGCCGGTACTGCGTCCACCGCCGCCAGAAGGTCACCCCGGGAGCCTACGCGAGGCTCCCGGGATGACGTGCTCGAACGTGACGTGTCCGCCCGCGACGGGCACGCCAGGTGGGTCACTCTCGTCGCGGAAGCGGTTGATCTGCGGCAGCGAAGCGAGCGCGCTTGCCCACGTTCGGTCACCCCGAGCCCCTCCTCCGGCGAGAGCGTGAGGACGCCGACCTTGCCCTGGTGAGCGTTCTGATGCACGTCGAGCGCCGCCTGGCCGACGTCGTCGAGCGCGTACGTCTTGGACAGCGTCGGGTGGATCAGGCCCCGGTTGATCAGCTCGTTGGCCTCCCACGCCTCGCGGTAGTTCGCGAAGTGCGAGCGAGACGATCCGCTTGAGGTTCATCCACAGGTAGCGGTTGTCGTACTCGTGCATGTAGCCGGAGGTCGAGGCGCACGTGACGATGGTGCCGCCCTTGCGGGCCACGTAGACGCTGGCACCGAACGTCTCGCGCCCCGGGTGCTCGAAGACGATGTCGACGTCGTAGCCGCCGGTCAGCTCGCGGATCCGCTTGCCGAGGCGCTGCCACTCCTTCGGGTCCTGCTCGGTGCCCTCGTCGTTCCAGAACCGGTAGCCCTCGGCGTTGCGGTCGATGATGAGCTCGGCGCCCATGGCGCGGCAGATCTCCGCCTTCTCGGGGGAGGAGACGACGCAGACCGGGGTCGCGCCGCCGGCCAGGGCCATCTGGGTGGCGTAGGAGCCGAGGCCGCCCGAGGCGCCCCAGATGAGGACGCGGTCGCCGAGCTTCATGCGCGGCGCCGTTCTTGCGAGATGAGCTGGCGGTAGGCGGTGGAGTTCACCAGCCCGGGGGAGGCCGCCTCCTCCCAGGTCAGGTGGGCGGGCTTGGGCATCAGCTGGTTGGCCTTGACGATGGCCAGCTCGGCCAGGCCGCCGAAGTTCGTCTCGAAGCCCCAGATCCGCTGCTGCGGGTCGAGCATCGTGTCGTCGTGGCCCGTCGGCGTCCTCGAGCTCGACGCGAGAGGCAGTGCGCGACGACCTCCTGGCCGGGCTTCCACTTGGTCACGCCGGGGCCGGTGCGCAGGACGACGCCGGAGAGGTCGGAGCCGACGACGTGGTAGGGCAGGTCGTGCCGCTTGGCGAACTCCGACGTGCGGCCGTAGCGCTCGAGGAACCCGAACGTCGGCACCGGCTCGAAGATCGAGGTCCACACGGTGTTGTAGTTGATGGCGCTGGCCATGACGGCGACGAGCGCCTCGCCCGGGCGCGAGCTCGGGCACCGGCACGTCGTCGACGTGCAGCGACTTGCGCGGGTCCTTGTCGCGGGTCGCCAGGCCCTCGAACATGCCCACCTCGTCCTTGTGCACGGTCGCGGCCCGGTACGATCTCGGGGATCGCGATCCGGCATAGGTCTCTTGGCTGCGGTCTCCGGAGAGGATGGCGTCGCGGATGGCCTGCATCTGAGGTCCTTTGGTCGCTGGCGTCATGGATTGCTACCCGAACGTAGCCATCCGTTCACGCCCGTGCACCCTCCTGAGACTGCCACCACAGGTGACCTGAGTCACGAGTTGGCGGGCTCACACGGCGCCGCCCCAAAGGTGGTGGCCGGCCCCATGGACACGTGGAAGTATGCCGCTGAGCTCGGTTCCACGCGCCGCTCGCTCCCAGCCCTCCCGCCCTCCTCGGTCCAGTGTGCACTTCGCGCCGGGCGCCAACTGCACACTCGACTGCGCGGGAGGTCAGGTGAGGCGGCGGGTGACCGTCGGGTGGCGGCGGATCGAGACCCAGGCGATGGCCGCCGCGACGAGCGGGACAACGACGACCGGGCCGACGAGCTGCGGCGCAGGGCACGACGATTATCGGCTCGGCGACGCCGTTCTCCCGGGCCTGCCAGCTCGACACCGTGCTCGACCAGGCCACCGCGATCCCCGGGACGAGCCCGACGAGGCTGCCGAGCACCATGCCGAGCAGGGCGAAGAGCCCTGCCTGTGCGGCGGCGACGGCCCGCCGAGTCAGCCGGGTGGCGCCCACCGCCGCGAGCGTGCCGGACATCGCCTGCCCCTCCGCCTGTGAGAGCTGTGGCGATGAGCGTCGCGACGAGGATGATGAAGCCGACGATGCCGACCGCGATGGCGAAGACGAGCGCGGTTGCGGGTTGGAAGCCCCGTTCGACATAGACGTCGCTGTCGGGCGCGGCGGTGGCCAGGGCCGCGCGGATGGCGTCCTCGTCTGTGGCTGTGACGCCGCCCGGCGCGTCGAGGGCGATCCCGCTGAACTCGAGTGGGAAGCCGAGCCGCCGGGCGGTTTCTGTCGTCATGACCGCCCCGGCCTCCTTGCTCGGAAAGGCCGTGCTGAACGAGGCGCGCGCGGCGTAGTCCGCTGGCAATGAGGCGAACGTCGATGTGTTGCTGATGTTCTGGCCCTTGTCGTCCCACGTGACGACGTAGCGGATGAAGACCAACTTCCCGTCGACCACGTCCACCTGCGCGTGGGGGGCGCTCAACGTATAGCCGCCCTGATCGTCGATCTGGGACAGCTGCTCCGGAACGCCCTTGCCGTCGGCGACCACCAGGCCGCCGGACTCGATCAGACGGATTGCTCAGCACTGAGACCCAGCCGGTTCACGAGAAACTCGGCGTCCGCCGTGGCGATGGCGGCGTAAGCGCCGTACGGCATGGTGGTGAGCGTCGCGCACGTCGTCGTCGGCTGGATGGCTTTGCCGTCCGGGCCGATTGAGATCCCCTGACCCATGATGCCGTCGCCCGGGTCGCAGCCCGTTCGGACCGCGTCGATGTGAACCTCGCCCTCGCGACTCTGAGGCGTGTACTCGAATGTCGAGGCGCGCCAGGTCGCTGAAGCCGTGACGGCGGGTGCAACTCCGCGCAAGACCTGCAGCACGTGTTCCGGTGAGTGCTGGGTGCTGACCAACCCCGTCCCGGCCGAGATCCGCGGGACATAGAACCGGGCGCTGAGTGCGGTGTCGCTCGCGAGAACCACCAAGATCGTCGAGAGTGCCGCGGCCCCCGCCAGGATCGCTGCGACGGTCGGCGTGGCACGGCCGCGCTGCCGGCCAGCGTCACGCGTGGCCATCCGCAGTGCTACGGGTGCCCGCCCGGTGAGCCGCGCGAGCCAGACGAGCAGGAGGGGAACGATGAGCAGGGTCCCAAGAACGAGGGCCACCGATCCCGCCGCCATGGTGTTGGGGCTGTCCGCTGTCGCGGCCCACAGGGTCGCCGCGGCACCGGCGGCAGCGATGAGGAGCCCCGCGACGGGAACCCGCCTGCGCAGCCGCGGGGACACGTTCTGGCCACGCAGCACGGCCACGATGTCGAGTCGAGCCAGTCCCTTCGCGGGCAGCAGCGCTGACACGACGCTGCTGACCACGGCTGCAACCACGACGACGAGGACCGCCAGCCACGGAATGTCGAACGGGCCGTAGAACTCGCTGGGCGTGTCCTCCTCAACCACGTCACGACCAGCCAGGCAACGGCGACTCCTCCAGCCAAGGCGACGAGGGTCGCCCCGACGCCGAGCACGAGCGCCTGGCCGAGCACGGTCCGTCGCAGCTGCTTCCGGTCAGCGCCGTTGCTGGCGGCCAAGGCCAGGGTTCGGCGCTGTCGCGCGGCGCTGACCGCGAAGGCGGGACCGGCGAGCAGGCTCGTCAGCAGGAGCAGGCCCACCCCGGCGAGCGCGGCGAGGCCAGCGAACTGCACGTCCTTCCGCTGCGTGAAACTCGAGCCCTCGGGACCAACACCGTCCGTGAAACTGCCGAAGCTGCGGGGGTCGCTCACCACGGCGCGGCTGAGGACGAAGATCCCGTGGCCGTTGAGCCGCTGGACCTCGTCGGCGAAGACGGGGGCGGCCCGAGTCCCGAGCAG
>CAWGXD010000033.1:0-15678 GCA_963826445.1 uncultured Actinomycetota bacterium | reverse complement strand
ATGCCGCTCAGCCCGGTCGCGCTCGCCGGCTCCGCTCCGCGCGTGGCCGGGTCAGCGCGGGCCGGCGTCAGTAGCGTGTCGTTCGGTCCCTTCGGCAGGAGCGTGACCGTGACCCAGTCGGCGCCGTACCGTTCCTGGAGCCGGGCTTCGGCATCGGTGCCGGACGCGGCCACGGCGACGCGGTCCGCGCGAGGGTCCTGCGTGACGGTCGCTCGACACGTACGTACCGCCCCGCCCTCGCCAGCGCCGGCGCGTCGGCCGAGATGCGCTGGACCAGGGCGCCCTTGTCGGCGTAGGAGTGTTCGGCCTCGGCGAACTCGACGTCCTCTCGGCTGGGCATTGCGGAGCGGATACGGTCCTCGAGCGCGCCGTCCGGGCGGGTCAGGGCCACGACGATCTGCGTGTTCGTCGGGTCGGTCGCGCAGGCGCTGGAGAAGACGTGCTCCGCGCCCCTCGTCAGCGGCGGCGAGGCCCTCGATCACGGCGCGCTGCGGTGTCAGCGGGCCGACGAACCAGTCGCTCCCGACCGCCGCCGCGGGCACCGGTCCGTTGTCGCGGCCCGCCGAGGGCGTCGGCTGCTCGCGGCCCACAGCGCTTCCACCCTGTGTCGCTCCCAGCGCCGCTCTGGCTGCCTTGGTCTCGCTGATCACTTCCGGTGCGGACCCCGCCGTCAGCCGTCCTGGCCCACCTGCCGGACCACCCTGGAGCAGCCACGCACCGCCGCCACCGGCGATGACCACGAGGGCCGCGGCCACGCCGAGGATGGCATTGCGTCGGCGCGAGGTGCGGGCCCGGCCGCGGATGATGGCGCGCTGGACGAACAGGTCGTCCCGGGGCGGTTCGAGGTCGTTCATGGCGCCCAGCGCCTTCCGCAGTCTGCTGCTCGGTGTCGATCGGTCATGAGACGGCCTCGGCTCCGGTCAGGGGTGGTTCGGCGAGCCGGTCGCGCAGGGCGGCGAGGGCCCGGGAGATCTGGCTCTTGATGGTGCCCTCGGCCACGCCCGGTGCACTCGGCGATCTGCGGGCACGGTGAGGTCCTCCCAGAAGCGCAGCACGATGACGGCGCGCTGCTTCTCGGGCAGGTCGCGAGCAGCGCGGTCAGGGTCATCGCGAGCTCGCGGTCGTGGTCGGTCGCGGCCGGCTCGGGCGTCGCGTCGGTGAGCACCTCGCGCCTGCGTTTGCGCTGGTCGTTGAGGTAGAGGTTCATCATGGTGCGTCGCGTGTAGGCCGCCTCGGCGCCCGTGGCGATGCGAGGCCAGGCGACGTAGACCCGGCGAGCGCCTCCTGGACGAGCTCGTCGCCGTCGGCCCAGTTGCCGCAGAGCAGGAACGCGCGTCGGCGCAGCACCGTCTGCCGCTCCGTGCACGAACGTGCGGAACGCCTCCTCGTCCCTGCGTCTCATCTGCTCCCCGGTCCGGTCGGTCGAGATGGGCCCAGTGTCGTACACGGGTAAGACATGGCCCGGACGCGCGAACCGTTGCATCCCCTGGTTCGAGGTACCTCCGGTCGAGGTATCGCCTCGCTCTCCAGAGGCGCGATGGTCGCAACCTCGACACCGAATACCTCGGAACCGGTCGAAGGTCGAACCGGTCAGGCGGCCTGCTCGAGGTCGAGCAGGAAACGCTTGGCGTCAAGCCCCCCGAGGTAGCCGCCCAGGCTGCCGCCGTCCGACGGACGACGCGGTGGCACGGGACGACGATGGGGACGGGGTTGGTCGCGCAGGCCGTGCCGACCGCCCGCACCGCCCTCGGGTTGCCGGCGGCGGCGGCGACCTCGGCGTAGCTCTCGGTGCGGCCCGTAGGGGATCTCGCCGCAGGTGGCGCGAGCACGTCGAGGCGGAACCCGTGCGCCAGGCGCAGGTCGAGCGGGGACGTCGAAGCCGTGCGCGTCGACCGGCGAAGTACTCGTCGAGCTCGCGAGCCAGCGTCGTCGAGCCGCTTGTCGCCGCGCAGGATCCGCGATCCGATGCGGTCGCGAGCGAGGTCCGAGGCACGCGCGTCGTGGTCCTCGCGTCTCGAAGGCGACGCGGACGAGCCCGTTCTCGGTGCGCCGCGAGCAGCAGCCGGCCGACGGGGGAGTCGACGGTGCGGTACGTCGACGTCGAGCGAGCCTCTGGCAGAGGCGCTGCTCGACCAGGCGGTCGTGCAGCGTCGCGACGGCGGTCGTCGGGCCGGACGGTCGTCGGAGGGCTGGAAGAGCTGGATCAGGTTGTCAGACATGGGAGTTCACTTCCTCTCGGGGGCGTAGGTGAGGCGCAGTGCGGGCGATGCCATCGGCGGCAGCACGGCGTGCTGCAGCCGGCGTGCCGCCGACGATGCGCGGCGACCTCGGTGTGCGGCAGGCCGGCGACGTGGTGGTAGGCGACGCACTGGCGCTGCTTGTCGGGAGCGCGGCGAGGGCCGCCACAGAGCGTCGTCCGGGCAGTGCGTCCTCGGGGTGGTCGGCCCGTGGCGCTGCGCGCTCGGGCACCTCGTCGACGGGGACGGCGCGCCGGGCGCGTGGCCCGGTGCGACGTCGATGGCCTTGCGGTGCGCGATGGTGATGAGCCAGCCGCGCACGTTGGCGTCGTCGGGCAGGTCGGGCCAGGCGCGCAGGGCGGAGAGGAAGGTCTCCGACCACGCGTCGTCGGCCTCAGTCGGGCCCGAGCACCGCGCGGCAGACGCGGAGCACCACGGTCCGTGCTCGGTGACGGCCTGCTCGAACGGTCGCTTCATGTCCTGTGGACGCTCCGGCCCGGGGATGTGAGCGTCACCCCAGTCCGCCTCCCGAATCGAGTGAACGGCTTTCGGGCCTCGATTCTTGTGTCACTCGATCGCGTCAGAAGAGGCGGCCGGCGTGGTCGGCGGAGGGCTCCTCGAGCGCGAGGAGGTAGCGCTTGCGGTCCAGCCCACCGGCATACCCGACGAGGGAGCCGTCGGCGCCGATGACGCGGTGGCACGGCACGACGACGGCGATCGGGTTGCGGCCGTTGGCGGTGCCGACGGCCTGGGCGAGGTTGCGGTCGCCGAGGGCGCGGGCGAGATCGCCGTAGCTGCGGGTCTCGCCGTAGGGGATCGTCGCGCAGCAGCGCCCAGACCCGCTGGTGGAAGTCGTCGCCGCGCGGGGCGAGCGGCAGGTCGAACTCGCGCAGCGTGCCGGCGAAGTAGGCGCGCGAGCTGCGACCGCCGCCGACGCGAACGGCTCCGCGTCCGGCGGGTCGCCCGGCTCGCCGAAGACCTCGGGGTCATCGGGGCGGTACTTCGCGGCGTCCATGAGCAGGTGCGTGATCAGGCGCCGTCCTCGGCGACGACCGTGAGCTCGCCGATCGGCGAGGCGACGACGACGTGCGCGGGGCTCATGCGGGCCGTGGTGCTGGTCGCCCCGTGCGTGCTCGTGGGCGGCCAGCGATGTCATCGTGCGTCGGCACGGGGAACTCGGCCGTGTAGTCGCCGTAGGCGCGGGGGTCCTCGGAGGGCTCGAGGTGACAGGTCAGGGCGATGTCGCCGAACTCCTCGTGCACGGCGTCCTCGACCTCCTCGACGAGGTCGTGGCCGCGCTGCACGGTCCACGCGCCCGGCACGAGCACGTGCACCTCGGCGAAGCGGTGGTGCCCCGACACGCGCGTGCGCAGCGCGTGGAAGTGGACCTCGCGCGTGACGAACCGGGCGAGGATCTCGGCGATGGCGCGGTTGTCCTCCTTGGACATCGAGATGTCCATGAGGCCCTCGGTGGACTCGCGGATGAGCTTCCACCCGGTCCAGACGATGTTGAGGCCGACGAGGAAGGCGATGACCGGGTCGAGCCGCTCGATGCCCGTGAGGGCGACGACGAGAACGCCGACGATCGACGCCAGCTGAGGTCCAGACGTCGGTCAGGAGGTGCTTGCCGTCGGCGGTCAGGGTCAGCGAGCGATAGCTGGCGCCCGGCACGCAGCAGCACGAAGGCCACGACGCCGTTGACGATCGAGGCCAGCGACCGAGATCGGCGAGGCCGATGCCGACGTTCTCGATGGGCTGCGGGTTGAGGAAGCGCTCGACCGCCGTGTACATGATGACGAGGGCGGCGACGAAGATCATCATCCCCTCGATGCCGCCGAGAAGTACTCCGCCTTGGTGTGCCCGAAGTGGTGGTTCTTGTCCGCCGGCATCGCCGCAACCTTGAGCGCGATGAGGACCGCGACCGCGGCGACGAGGTTGACGACCGACTCGGCCGCGTCGGAGAGCAGGCCGACCGATCCGGTGATGCTGCCAGGCGATGGTCTTGAGCGTGATCGTGACCATCGCAGCTGCGATGGACAGGTAGGCGAAGCGGCTCAGGTCACGGGTCTGCTTGCGGGGCACCTCGTGGCGCAGTGTTGCCAAACATCTCAGTACAGGACCGGTTCAACGGCTGTTGAATCGGCTGCCGGGACTCGTGGATATGGATCTCGGTGGAACCAATGACGGGTGGGAAGTATCCGAACGGAAGGAGCCGGACGTGGGTGCAACGGACAAGGCCAAGAACATCACCGAGGACCTCGGGGCAAGGCCAAGGAAGCCGCCGGCAAGGTGACCGACAACGAGCGACTCGAGGCCGAGGGCCAGACGGACCAGGCCGAGGCTGACCTCAAGCAGCGCGGCGAGCAGCTGAAGGACGCGGGCGAGGACGTCAAGGACGCCTTCCGCGGCTGAACCCAAGGACTGGTGGGCCAGACTTCGTGGAGGGGGTCTGGCCCATCACCATGTCCGGCTGACCCAGATGAGCCGCCTCCACCACCGGGGGTTGCCGGTTGGGGAGCGCGGGAGGGCGCAGCGCTCGCGCGAGAGTGGGAGCCGGCTCAGCGGCATACGGAATGATGTTGCCCGGGTGTAAAGAATCCGGGCGAACGGACATCTATGGGCATGGCGACCGGTGGTGACGCATCGGACCAGCAACGGTTCGCGCTGATCTACCAGCGGCACTACGCCCTGATCCATGCGTACGTGGCGCGACGCCTATGGCATCGAGATCTGGCAGACGACGTGACGGCGGAGGTCTTCATGGTTGCCTGGCGGCGCCTCGATGACATACCGAGCCCCATCGGGGGATGGCTCTTCGGGGTGGCCCGGCTCGTCGTCATGGCGACGAACCGGGCCACCGTCCCGGACCCGCTCGAGCTCGTCGACGAGGCAGTGGCCGCTCGGGAGGCAGACCCTTCCGCGCGGGCGGTCGACCGGGCCGAGCTGGAGCGGGTGTCAGCGGCGCTGGGAACGCTCAGCGACTCTGACCGGGAGATCCTTCTCCTCATGGCGTGGGAGGCCTTGCCCCTCGCGCAGCTCGCCGAAGCGCTCGAGTGCAGTGTGGCCGCCGCAGGGGTTCGGCTCCATCGCGCGAGGCAGCGGCTTCGGCGGGCTGTGGACCGCTCGGGGAACTCCTCGCGGCAGGGGTCGACACAGCGTCTCGGCACGACACTCGGGGCCCGCCGAGAAGGGGGAGGACGGCCATGATCGAGCAGGCACTGCGGGATCTCAACCCCGTCCCGGATCCGCGGGCAGCTCACGATGCCAAGCGGGCCGCCGCTGACCTCGAGCGGATCATCGCGCTGCCCAGGAAGCAGGGCCAGGCGCGCGCGAAGCCGCGGCACGCCCACGGTCGACGTCTCGCGGTGATCGGAGTCGCGAGCTGCATCGCACTCGCCCTCGTCCTTGGCCTGCCCTTCCTGCCCTGGCGCTCCGCGCCGCCAGCCCTGGCCGCCACTCCACCCCTGCTGACCGGACAGCTGGCCCCCGGGACGACCGGTCCGGCCGTCGCGAACGAACTCGACCGGCTGGCCTCCATCGCAGCCGGGTCTGGCGTGCCGGGCCGCCCCGGCAGCCGCTATGCCACGTGGGACCTGACGACGCGGGTCCATGGAGCTGAGCCGGTGCGGTCCGCGGTCGTGCCGCTCGACGTGAGCTTGGAGGTACGCGCGGACGGGTCCTGGCACCGGCGGGCGACCTATGGACAGCCGGTGGCCGGAGACCTCACCGCCACGGACCTGCCCGCTGTCGGGGAGGTGGAGTCGGACGAGGTGTTCCCGGCGAACCGGGTGCCGCGAATGTTCCCCGAGCGGCTTGCGACCGACGTGGCCGGGCTGCGAGAGCAGCTCGAGACGGCGCACCCCATCGACGCCCTCGGCACGGCCGAACTGTTCGTGGCGGTCACCGATCTCGCCAAGGAACAGACCCCCGCCCCGAAGACCCGGGCGGCACTGCTCGGCCTGCTGGCCGAGCCGCCGGATGTGCATGGGCTCGGTGCCATGACCGATCGCGACGGCCGAGTGGGGCAGGCCTTCGCCGTCGACTCGGACCTGAGCGGCCTGCCGACCCGGTACGTCCTCATCGTCGACCCGGGAAGCGGCCGGTTGCTCGCCTCCGAGCAGGTCCTCACCTCACGGGCCGGTCGCCTGGCGGTCGACGTGCCGGCGGTGATCGCCTACGTCGTCTTCCGCTGAACCGGGTGGTCTCAGCAGTTGGTCCGCGTCCAGTACGACATGCGATCGTTGTCCGCCGAGCCGACCCAGTTGTCATAGGACAAGCCGTAGCCCTCGACCCACAGGGCCTCACCGCCCCGGTAGTCCCAGGCGACGATGCGGCTGTTCGGGTTGGTGTTGACCCACGACGACGTCGAGTTGTTGAAGCCCCAGTCCGCCGCATAGTCCGCGCACGTGTTGAGGAACTGGAGGCGCCGGCCGCCGTAGTTGGAGTCGGTGTAGAAGCAGTACCAGCGGTCGAGCGTGCCCGACGGGCACCCGGCGAAGGACGCCGCGGCCAGCCCCACGTCCTCGGCGACGCTTGCGGCCAAGGTGGTGCTCCGGACGTTGGCCCCGAGCCCCTCGGGTGCGCGTCGCTCGCCCCGGTCGGGGAAGACGACGACGACCTCCCCGTCCCGGTAGGCGACGGCATTGTCACTCACCTGAGCGCCACCGGGGTGCGCATGCAGATAGGCGTCGATCTCCTTTTGCGGGCCGGCGCTCGATGCGGCCGCGAGCTGCGGCGCGGCCGCCGTTGCGGTCCCGCCCAACAGCACGAGGGCGGCGGCTGTGGCGACAATTGACGTGATGCTGGCGATGCGACTGCGAGTGGACATCGGCGTCTCCCCTGTCAATGGTTGGGGCCAGACTACGCAGTCGCCACGACATCCGCCTCGGGAAAAAGCCGTCGCAGCAGGTCAGCGAGGGTCACGACGCCGGACACCTGCCCGCTCTCGACGACGACGGCGAGGTGGTTGCGGGTCTGTCTCATGTCCTTGAGCGCGGTGTAGACCCTTGTGTCGGAATCGAGGTGCAGGACGGGGCGCATGAGCGAGGTCGTCGGCGTGTCCGGCCCCACCGCCAGCGTGTCTCGCACGTGCACGACTCCCTGGGCAATGCCGCCATCGCCGACGAGGATCCGCAGGTGGCCCGAGTCGAGCGAGGCCTGCCGGACGTCACGGGCCGTCGATGAGCCCCCGACAGCGGTCGGCCGGGAGTCGGGCCCGAGCAGCTCACCGACCGTCAGGGTCTCGAGCTCGAGTGCGCTCGTCAGCTGGGTGGAGTAGCGGGCGTCGAGCGCGCCCACGTTGGCGGAGTGCTCCACGAGGTGCAGCAACGCTGCGGGGCTCTGGCCAGTGGCGACCTGGTCAGCGGGCTCGATGCCGATGCGGCGCAACACACCGTTCGCCATCGAGTTGAGGGACCGGAGCACCGGACGGGTCAGCCACATGAATCCGCGCATCGGCAGGGCGAGCAGGGTGGCGGAGCGTTCCGGGTGGGCGATCGCCCAGGACTTGGGCGCCATCTCGCCGACCACGAGATGGAGGAAGGTGACGATCACCAGGGCGAGCACGAATCCGGCGACGTCAGCGGACCACTGCGGCCATCCCCAGGACAGGAACAGCGGGGTGAGCCACTGGTGCACTGCCGGTTTGGTGAGGGCGCCCAGCGCCAGGGTGCAGATTGTGATGCCGAGCTGGGATCCGGCGAGCAGGAGGGTCAGCTCGTTGGCGCTGCGCAGGGCGGCCCGGGCGGCTCGGCTGGAGCCTGCCGCGTCCTCGAGCCGGTGCCGCTTGGCCGCGATGAGGGCGAACTCCACGGCGACGAAGAACGCACTGAGCGCGATGATGACGACGGTCGCGATGATGATGACCCACGTGTTCATCGCGTCGCCTCATCCGTCGTCTCGTCAAACGCCTCGGCTGTCCTCTCCACCAGGCGCACCCGCACGAGCGACGGCACCCGCCTCGCCACCTCGACGACCTCGACACGGAGGAGCCACGCACCCGGCGCATGGTCCGTCCCGAGGTCGCCCGGGTCCGGCTCGAGGTCAACGTCGACGACGGTGCCAACCTCCGGCAGGGACCCCAGCTGGCTGAGCACCAGGCCGGCGACGGTCTCGTAGTGCCCCTGGGGCAGGTCGCGACCGACCGCACGCTCGACCTCGTCGATGTGGGTGTCGCCGGACATGACCCACTTCCCGTCGTCGTCGAGGACCGGTGCGTCCGGCTCCAACGGATCATGCTCGTCGGTGATCTCGCCGACGAGTTCCTCGGCGAGGTCCTCGACCGTGACGATGCCGGCGAAGCCGCCGTACTCGTCGACGACGCACGCGAGCTTGTCACCATTCGCTGACAGCTCCCGCAGCACCTCGGGCAGCGGCATCACGGTGGGGACGACCGTGACGCCGCGAGCCATGGTGCCGACGGTCATCTGGTCGGGCTCTCGGGTGGCGAGCACGTCCTCCAGGTGGACGACGCCGACGACGTCACCGGCGTGCGTCGAGCACCGGGTAGCGGCTGTGGCCCGAGGCCATCCGCTCCCGCACCTCGCCGAGCAGGTCGGTCGCACGGACCACGTCGACCCGCGGGCGGGGATCATCGCGTGCTCGGCGTCCTGGCAGGGAAGTCCAGGATCGCGGTCGAGCAGGACGGACAGGTCGCGCGGCAGCTCGCCGCTCTCACCTGAATCCGCGACGATGTGCTCGAGGTCGCGCCGCGTGGCGGAGTGCTCGACGTCATGCACCGGCTCGATGCCCAGCGCCCGCAGCAGTAGGTTCGACGCCTGGTCGAAGATCCACACAGCCAGCCGAAAACCTTGAGATAGATCAGAGTGGACCGCGACAGCGCCTTGGCGACCGGTTCGGGCCGTGCGATGGCGAGGTTCTTGGGGACGAGCTCGCCGAAGAGCATCTGGACGATGGTGGAGACGAGCAGCGCGACGACGGTCCCGACCGCGATGCCGACGCCGCTCGGGACGCTGGCCCACCCGAGCATCTCCGCGAGGGCCGTGCCGATGAGCGGCTCGGCCACGTAGCCGACGAGCAGCCCCGTCACGGTGATGCCCAGCTGCGCGCCGGACAGCATGAACGACGTGCGCCTCGTGACCTTCAGGGCGCGCCCGGCAGCGGGGTCACCCGAGGCGGACAGGGCCCCGAGCCGGGAGCGGTCCACGGCCATGTAGCCGAACTCCTGGGCGACGAAGTACCCCGTCACCGCCGTGATGGCAACGACCACCGCGAGGCCCAGCAGGACCGAGAGCACGGCGGCCACGGCGGTACTCCCCTCACACGTTCACAGGATGTCCGGCGTCCCCGATCTTCTCATTGACGGCCGGCCACCCACGTAGCGAGCCAGTTCGTGGGCGCGAGCCCAGCGGCATACGGATGCCGTATGCCGCTGAGCCGGCTCCCAGGGAAAGGCTCCGTCCCCACGTGGTGGGCTCTCCGACCCCGCCGTCCCGTTCAGTTCTGGATGGCGGCAAACGCGAGGCAGGCGAGGAGCAGGATCGCGCTCGTGGCCAGGGCGATTCGGGTCAGATAGACGTGGCGCACGGCTTCTCCTTCTCAGACCCAGTCGAAGCGCTCGGTGTGGATGCCTGCGTCTGCTCGTTCAGGTGGTGACGCGGTCGATGAGGCTGACCAGCTCGGCCACGTCACGGTCACCGTCGAGCGAATCCGTCAGGGCGACAGCCTGCTCCTGCAGGTCGCCTGGTCCGGTCCAGTGGGACCAGGGGCCGTCGGTGAGCCGGTCGGTCAGCATCGCGATGACCAGGTTCTGGCGAAGGCGCGGTGAGGCTTGGTCGATGGTCGGGGCGCACTCGGCGTCCCTCAGCTGCCTAGTGCGCTCGACCGGCTCGCCGTTGGCGTCGAGGTAGCGGACCGTGGCCCTGACGAAAGAGGTATCGCTCGCGCCCTCGCGCAGTTCGACGTCGTACAGGGCGGTTGTGGCGTGGCCGGCGAACACCTCACCACCATCGACCGCGTCGTTGCGGAAGTCCCGGTCCGCCACGTCGCGGTTCTCGTAGCCCAGCAGCCGGTATCCCGACACCTGGTCCGGGTCGAACTCGACCTGCGCCTTGGCGTCGCGCGCCGCCACGACGAGCGAGCCGGTGAGTCCGGTGGCGAACACTCGCTCGGCCTCGGCGGGCGTGTCCACGTACACGTGCCAGCCGTCGCCCCGGTCTGCGAGCTGCTCGAGCAGGTGGTCGTTGTAGTTGTCGATGCCGACACCGACCGAGATCAGGTTCGTCCCTGCTCGCGCTTGGGTACTGATCCGCTCGAGGATCCCGCCGGGGCTGGTGTCGCCGACGTTGGCGACACCGTCGCTGACGAGGACGACCCGCGTCATCCGGCCCTCCGTGTGCATGGAGCGGGCCAGGTCGTAGCCGAGGGTGAGGCCGGCCTCCGCGTTGGTGGACGCCTGTGGGTGCAGGGAGTCGATCGCCCCGTCGATCGCCGGGCGGTCCGAGGCGGCGGTGGGTTCGAGGGCCACCTCCGCCTCAGTCGAGTAGCACACCATGGCGACCCGGTCCGTCGTCCGCAGCGACGCGGCAAGGGTCCGCAGGGCGATCTTGGTCGTGTCCATCTTGCCCGCCTCGTTCATCGATCCTGAACAGTCGACGACGAGGACGAGGTCCGCGTCGGGACGTGATTCGTCGTCGGCGTCCGCGCTCCTGATGCCGACCCGGACCAGACGGTGGCCGTCACGGAAGGGCAGGGCGGCCGCGTCGATGCTCACGTCTAGCCCCTCGCGCGGGGCCTCGTAGCCCTGCTCGAAGTAGTTGACGAACTCTTCGGTGCGGACCTCGCTGGGGGCGATCCGGCGACCCTGGTTCACCGCGTCGCGGAACCGGGTGTACGAGCCGGTGTCGATGTCGAGCGCGAACGTCGACAGTGGGTCCTGGTCCGGGTCGCTCATGGCGAAGTCGCGAGTCGTCGGCAGGTCCCTGGGCAGGCGTCGCTGGTCGGGGGCCGGCTGGCCCGACACGCTGCCGCCGTGGTCGACTGCACCGCCCGCGCCACAGGCCGTCACGGCCAGGGCGATCACCACCGCGGTGGCGGCGTGGGACACAAGCCTGCGGTGGTTCGGTGCTCCCATGATGATCCCCTCGCGTCGTTTCCCCGACGTCTGATGGACCGACCGTAGAAGCGGATCGTTGCAAGAGACGGCGCCGGTTATCGGGATGTGACCGGACCGATGACGAGCCGTGTCTGCTGAGATCTCGGCGTGATCGTCTGGTGGCCGCAGCGTGACAATCAGGGTCGGGCGATGGGGATCGTGCCGGTTGCGGCACCCGAGCCGGTGATCTCACCGGTATCCCGAGTGGTCCGGAAGTCAAACCACACCACATTGATGACCGCGCTCCACACGACGAGCTGCCCGAACAGCAACAGCCAGACGAGCATGACCGCGGCGATGCCGAGTGAGCCGTACAGCGCGGACGAGTGCTCGAACCGTGCCGGCAGGTAGACCCTGCTGACCAGATGCATGAGCGCGAGGCCGACCCCGAAGAGCAGCGCGCCGGGAACGAGGTCGGTCCAGTGGGACCGTCGGTCGGGCAGCTGCCACATGACCGCAAGCCAGCAGGCGGCGGCAAGAGCGGCCTGCCCGACCAGTGTCAGCAGCAGGCCTCCCGGGAAGAGGCCGTCGAGGCGGGCGACCAGTCGCGAGCTGAACCCGAGGAGCGCAACGAGCGCGATGAAGAAGAGGACAGAGATGATGAGCTGCCTCGTGTGGGGCTTGACGAACATCGTCGCCCACAGGTGGGCATTGACGAGGGCGAGGGCGCGCCGCAGCAGCATCGTGGTCCACAGCACGCCGAACAGGCTGACGACGGCCAGGATCCACCACGACTGACGGCCCTGCGACAGCGCCTGCAGCACCTCGGCCCGGGCCGCGCCGGTGATGCCAGTGGCGTCGGTGACCGCTGCATCCATGCCGGCTCGTCCGAGGCCCGAGAGCAGCGAGACGCCGAGCAGGACCACGGGCAGCACCCAGAAGAACAGGCGAAACGCGATGGCGCTCGCGAGCAGCATCCCCTGCCGGGCGGCGTACGTGGCCAGGCAGGTCAGCGGAATGCCGTAGAGCGGCTGGCGCTGAGCGAGTTCCTCATATCGTCGGCGGGCGGCCTCGGCGCGCGCACGAAACTGGTCGATGCGTCCCCCGGACGCCCCGGCCGGCGTACCGCCCGGCGGCTCGACGGCTGTGCCCATGACTGAGGATCGCACGGATGCGTGGGGGAGGGGAGGCGAACTTCTCTGACGACCTGAACCCCGCCCGAGCGGAAGGCCACGCTCCTCGGGAAGCGAGCTCAGCGGCATACGGCATTGGTCGTATGCCGCTGAACTCCACCCGCACCCGCGTGCCCTCCCAGCCCTCCCGGCCTGTCGGTTCGTCATTTTCGGTGTGGGACGGTCCAGCGGCCGTAAGGTGAGGCTGGTTGGACCACGTCGTCCGGGAGGTCAAAGTGGTACGTGAGGCCGCTGGCTCGACCACGGAAGGCACGTCGGGTTCAGCCCCTGCCTTGAGCGCGGAGGGGACGGCGGTCGGGCTGCGGGTGCGCGGCCTGAACCGCGCCGACCTGACCCTGCCAGGGTGCTGGGGTGCTGTCATCTTCGCGGCCGTGTCCTTCACGCCGTCGCTGCTGCCTCGCGGCGGGCTCCTCCAGGGCATCGTGTGCGGCATCACCGCGGCGATCGGATATGGTCTCGGCGTTCTCGCGGCGTGGATCTGGCGGGCCTTCGCCGATCGCGGGGTTCGCGCGACGCGCCCAGGTTCGTGGCGGGCCTTCGCGGTTTCGGCGGGTGTGCTGCTCGCGGTCTCGTTCGGGTTCGGGCAGTACTGGCAGTATGAGATCCGTCGGCTCATGGAGATCGACGAGTACAACATCGCCCTCGTCGTCGCGTCGCCGTTCGTCGCGGTGCTGCTGTTCGCCCTGCTGCTCCTGGCCGGACGCGGTGTCCGCCGGCTCTACCGCTGGCTCGCTCGTGCGCTGCGCCGGTGGATCGGGCCGAGGGCCGCGGCCGCGGTTGGCTGGGCAGCGGCGGCCGCCACGGTCTACCTGCTGGTGAGCGGCGTGCTGCTCCAAGGTCTCTCGAACGCCGCCGACGAGGCGTTCGGGGTGCGAGACACGATCACCGAAGAAGGTGTCACGCAGCCGACCACGGGGCTGCGGTCCGGCGGCCCGGGCTCCATAGTGCCGTGGGGCACGTTGGGTCGGGAGGGGCGCACCTTTGCCGCGTCGGGCCCCTCGGCCGATGACATCGAGCGCGTCGTGCACCAAGCGGCCCAGGAGCCGATCCGCGCGTACGCGGGCCTCGATTCGGCTGATGACGCAGAGACCCGGGCCCGGCTGGCCGTCGACGACCTCGCTCGGGCCGGCGGTTTCGACCGGGCCGACCTGCTCGTCATCACGACGACGGGCAGTGGCTGGGTTGACCCTGCACTGATCGACAGCTTCGAGTACCTCAGCGGAGACTCGGCCGCCGTGGCCATGCAGTACTCCCACCTGCCTTCGTGGATCTCCTATCTCGTCGACCAGTCGAAGGCACGCGAGGCGGGCCGGGCGCTGTTCGACGCCGTGTACGAGCGCTGGATCGGACTACCGGCCGACCATCGGCCGAGGCTGTTCGTCGCGGGGGAGAGCCTGGGCTCCTTCGGTGGGGAGACGGCGTTCAGCGGCGAGTTCGACCTGCGCAACCGCACCGCGGGCACGCTGTTCGTCGGGCCGCCGAACTTCAACACCCTCTTCCGCGAGTTCAGCGACCACCGCGACAGCGGCAGCCCGGAGATCCAGCCGGTCTACAAGGACGGCCGGACGGTCCGCTTCGCGAGCGACGCGAGTGCGGACATCCCGCCCGACGGCAAGCCATGGGAGGGCAACCGGGTGCTCTACCTCATGCATGCGTCGGACCCGATCGTCTGGTGGAGCCCGAACCTCATCTTCAGCGAGCCCGACTGGATCAGGGAGGCGCACGGGGACGACGTGCTCGACATGATCTGGATCCCGTTCGTGACCTTCTGGCAGATCACCGCCGACCTCCCGTTCTCCACCGGAGTCCCGGGCGGCTTCGGTCACAAGTACACGGAGGAGCAGGTCGACGCTTGGTATGCCGTCATGCGGCCTGAGGGAGTCACCCCCGACGTCCTCACCGCGCTCCGCGACCTGATCGGCAAGGGCTGATCTCCCCGGGGGAGAGCCGGGGTCCCACCGGCGGGAAGGTCTTCAGCGCACGCTGACGTCGGCTGGATCCGTCAATGGGGCCGTGTCGTAGACCTCGACCAGCTCCGCGCCGCGCTGTGCCAGAGGGCCGGACAGCAGGGAGCTGCCCGCCAGATGCGCCTCCACCAACTCGGCGATCAGCTCGGGGGAGCTGAAGTTGAGCGCGTGTGCTCCGGGAACCTTCACTGCCGTCACGTGCGGCATCGCGGCCAGCACGAACGCCCGCGAGATCTTCACCAGAGGGTCGCGCTCACCGACGATCACGAGGGTCGGAGCGTCCAACAGGTGCAGGTTGTCGAGGGTCGGGTAGCGCGTCATCGCCCTGAACAGCGACAGGCTCTGCAAGGCGCCGAAGCGCAGGTAGTCGCGCACGGCGATCGGCAGCATCGACGGTGGCTCCCGGAAACCGTCCTGGGCCATCTGCCGCAGGGCGTGCGCCATCGGCTGGTTGTTCGGACCGCCGGCGGGCGACACCAGCACGGCGCCGGCCATCCTTCCCGGGAAGCTTGCAGCCACCTCGATGATGATCGGACAGCCCAGCGAGTTCCCCACCAGCACGGGCTTGTCCACACCCACGGCGTCACAGTACGCGACGAGCGCGCGCGCCAGCCCGGGCAGGTCGAGCCCGTGCCTCGGGCGCAGGCTGCGGCCCATCCCCGGGAGGTCGGGCACGTAGGTCGGGTGCTCCGCCGCGAGCACGGCCGCAGTCGGCTCGAGGTAGGTCCCCGAAATCCCGAAGCCGTGCACGTGCACGATTGGGACCCCGCTGTGGTCGTCGCGGACGTGGACCCGGTGGAACAGCGGCAGGTGATCGACGATCAGCCATTCCGGTTCGAGCGGCGGCACGGGAACGCGGCCCGGGATCCGCACTCTGGCGCGAGACACGTGCCCATCCTCGCCCAGGTCCTGACGCAGCTGCGTCACCCGCACCGGGTGACACGAGGACGCGTGAGGGGCCGGGCCCGCTCGTGGCGAGGCGCAACGTGTCGGTGCCCAGCATCCTTCTCAGACGGCGCTCGGCACGTCGACGCAAACCAGCCATGATGGCTGTCCTTAGCGCAACTCCAGCCGGGCTCGGTGAGCAGGCGCGGTCGGCTGTCGGGGGACGAGTAGCACGCTCAGGTCCGTCCGGGTAGCCGAGTCTCAGGGAACGAGAAGTGCGAGCAGGCCGAAGGGACCAGGTTGAGCAGGGCCATGGAGATCACGAAGGCCTTGCTGGCGCAGTA
>CAWGXD010000032.1:0-18372 GCA_963826445.1 uncultured Actinomycetota bacterium | reverse complement strand
AAGGCACCTGACTCGACGTCCTCGGCGTAGGCCTTGGCGGCATCGAGCAGCGTCGCCGCGCAGGTCGGCGTACTGCTTGACGAACTTGGCCATCCTGCCCGCGCGCAGCCCGGCCATGTCCTGCCACACCAGCACCTGGGCGTCGGTGTCGCGGCCCGGCGCCGATGCCGACGGTGGGGATGCGTCAGCTGCCCGGTGACCTGCGCGGCGGCAGTCGGCCGGGCACCATCTCGATCACCACGGCGAAGGCGCCGGCCTCCTCGAGGGCCGCGGCGTCCTCGACGAGCCGCTCGGCGGCGTCGCCGCGGCCCTGGACCCGGTAGCCGCCCAGCGCGTGTTCGCTCTGCGGCGTGAAGCCGATGTGGGCCATGACCGGGATGCCTGCCCGCGTGAGAGTCCCGACTGGTCGGCGACATGCGCCGCCGCCCTCCAGCTTGACCGCGTGGGCGAGCCGCCTCCTTCATGAAGCGGACCGCCGTTTCGAGCGCCTGCTGCGGCGGAGGCCTCGTAGCTGCCGAACGGGAGGTCGGCCACGACGAGCGCGCGGCGGGCGCCGCGCGACTGACCGCGCGGACGAGCGGGATCAGCTCGTCCATCGTCACCGGCAGCGTGGTCTCGTAGCCGTAGACGTTGTTGGCGGCGGAGTCCCCGACCAGCAGCACCGGGATGCCGGCCTCGTCGAAGATCTGCGCCGATGTACTGGTCGTAGGCGGTGAGCATGGCGCACCACCGGCCGCCTCTTCGCACTGTGCAGTGTGGGTGCGGATCCGGTGCGGGGTGCGCCGCGACGCGCCGGCGGCGAGTCTGGCCGGGCAGCACTGCTCGGGCTCCACGGCGCCGTCTGACATGGCCTCGGCTGCGCGGCGTCAGGAGCGGCGTCGGCCATAAGGGGGCGGCGGGCATGCGGCGCGTGATGCTCGGCCGCGTGCCGTCACATCGGTGAAACCGGCATGCGGCAGGATGCCGACACATGGACCGCCAGCAGGAGTTCGTGCTGCGCACCATCGAGGAGCGCGACATCCGCTTCGTCCGGCTGTGGTTCACCGACGTCCTCGGCTCCCTGAAGTCCGTGGCGCTGGCCCCGGCCGAGGTCGAGGGCGCCTTCGAGGAGGGGCTGGGCTTCGACGGTTCCTCGATCGAGGGCCTCGCCCGTGTCTACGAGTCCGACATGCTGGCCCAGCCGGACCCCTCGACCTTCCAGATCCTGCCGTGGCGCGGGGAGCACGCCCGGCACGGCGCGGATGTTCTGCGACGTCCTGACTGCCCGACGGGTCGCCGAGCTCGCCGACCCGCGCAACGTGCTCAAGCGCACCCTGGCCAAGGCCGCGGACATGGGCTTCACCTGCTACACCCACCCCGAGATCGAGTTCTTCCTGCTCAAGCCGGAGCCCGGCGCCGGCGGGCGGCCCGTGCCGGTCGACGACGCGCGGCTACTTCGACCACGTGCCCGCCGGCGTCGGCCAGGACTTCCGCCGCACGGCGGTGACCATGCTCGAATCGTGGGCATCTCGGTGGAGTTCAGCCACCACGAGGCCGGCCCGGGCCAGAACGAGATCGACCTGCGCTACGCCGACGCCCTGCAGACGGCGGACAACATCATGACCTTCCGCACGGTCATCAAGGAGGTCGCGCTGTGCAGGGCGTCTACGCGACCTTCATGCCCAAGCCGTTTGCCGAGCACCCCGGCTCCGGCATGCACACCCACTTTTCGCTCTTCGAGGGCGACTCCAACGCGTTCTACGAGGCCGGCGCGGATTCCAGCTGTCCAAGACGGCCGGCAGTTCATCGCCGGGCCTGCTCACGCACGCGCCCGAGTTCACCGCCGTGACCAACCAGTTCGTCAACTCCTACAAGCGGCTCTGGGGCGGGGGAGAGGCCCCGGCCCACCTGCCTGGGGCCACAACAACCGCTCGGCCCTGGTGCGCGTCCCGATGTACAAGCCGAGCAAGGGCCAGTCCACCCGGATCGAGTACGCTCGCTCGACTCGGCGTGCAACCCGTACCTCGCCTACGCCGTCCTCCTCGGGGCCGGGCTCAAGGGCATCGAGGAGGGCTACGACCTGCCCGCCGAGTCCGAGGACGACGTGTGGCAGCTCACCGACGCGGAGCGTCGCGCCATGGGCATCGAGCCGCTGCCGGAGTCGCTCGGCGCGGCCATCGAGGAGATGCAGCGGAGCGAGCTCGTCGCCGACGTCCTCGGCGAGCACGTCTTCGACTTCTTCCTGCGCAACAAGCGACGGGAATGGCAGGACTATCGGCACGACGTGTCGCGCTTCGAGCTCGACCGCTACCTGCCGCGCCTCTGAGCCGACGGGCGGCTGGCACCGGATGTCACGCACCACCTCGACCACCGGCACCCTCGCCCGGCTCGGCTTCGCCCATCCCGACCGGGCCGTCAGCCCACCTCGCCGACCCAGCACTGGCCGCCCTTCGCGGTGACGGCGCCGCAGGGGGCGACGTGTTCGCAGACAGTCTTCTCCAGGCCATCGGCGACACCGCCGACCCCGACCAGGCGCTGCTCGGACTCGTCCGCGTCCTCGAGTCCCTGACCAGACAGGGCAACCCGACAGACCTTCGATCCCTCGTCGAGGAGCTGCTGGCCGAGGGGCCCGGCCGAGACCGGGTGCTCGGCGTCCTCGGGGCCTCGACCGCGCTCGTCGACGAACTCGTGCGGCACCCGGGCCACTGGGTGGACGCGGCCCGAGCCCAGCGGCATACGGCAGAAGAAGTCCGCGCCGAGCTGGTTGCCGCCGTGACGACGGAGCGCGGGAGCACCACGGCACTCGATGCGCTTCGCATCGCCTATCGGCGGGGCCTGCTCCGGATCGCGGCCCGCGACATCACATCCGCGGACCCGGTCGCCGACATGCCGAGGGTCGGGGAGGCCCTCGCCGAGCTCGCCGAGGCCGCGTTGGAGGCGGCCCTCGCGATCGCGCGCGAGGAGTACGGCGACGGGCACGAGCAGTGCCGCCTGGCGATCATCGGGATGGGCAAGACCGGCGGTGGCGAGCTGAACTACGTCAGCGACGTCGACGTCATCTTCGTCGCCGAGCCCGCCGAGGGGGTCGACGAGGAGACGGCCCTGCGCGTGGGCACGGCGCTCGCCTCGGCGACGATGCGCGCCTGCTCGGCGCACACCCAGGAGGGCGCGCTGTGGCCGGTGGACGCCGCCCTGCGTCCGGAGGGCAAGCAGGGCCCGCTCGTGCGCACCATCCGCAGCCACCAGGCCTACTACGAGCGGTGGGCCAAGACGTGGGAGTTCCAGGCGCTGCTCAAGGCGTGGGTCTCGGCGGGGGACCGCGAGGTCGGCCTGCGCTACAAGGAGGCCATCTCGCCGCTCGTCTGGGAGGCCGCCAGCCGGGAGCACTTCGTCGAGGACGTCCAGGCCATGCGACGGCGGGTCGAGGAGCACGTGCCCGCGAACGAGGCGGCGCGCCAGCTCAAGCTCGGCCCCGGCGGCCTACGCGACGTGGAGTTCAGCGTGCAGCTGCTCCAGCTCGTCCACGGCCGGACCGACTCGTCGCTCCGGTCGGCCACGACGCTCGAGGCACTGGCGGCGCTGGCGAAGGGCGGTTACGTCGCCCGCGACGACGCGGCCACCCTCGACCGCGCCTACCGGCACCTGCGCTGCCTCGAGCACCGGATCCAGCTCCACCGGCTGCGCCGTACCCACCTCATGCCCGACAACCCAGCGGATCTGCGGCGGCTCGGACGGGCCATGGGACACCGGACGCATCCCGTGAAGTCGGTCGTCGCCGACCGCCAGGCCGTCGCCCGCGAGGTTCGCCGGATCCACGAGCGGCTCTTCTACCGGCCGCTCCTCGCGGCCGTCGCCCGGCTCAGCCCCGACGAGGTCGGCCTCACGCCCGAGGCCGCGCGCGAGCGGCTGCGCGCCCTCGGCTTCCGGGACCCGGCCGGCGCCTTGCGCCACATCGAGGCGCTGACCACCGGCGTGAGCCGCCGTGCGGCCATCCAGCGGCAGCTGCTGCCCGTCATGCTCGGCTGGTTCGCCGACGAGGCCGACCCCGACGCCGGGTTGTTGTCCTTCCGTCGCGTCTCCGACGAGCTCGGGACGACGCACTGGTATCTCAAAATGCTCCGCGACGAGGGACGTGCCGCGGATCGCTTGGCGCACAGTCTGGCTCGCAGCCGCTACGCCGCGGACCTGCTGATTCGTTCTCCCGACAGCGTGTCGATGCTCGGCGACCCCGGCGGCCTCGAGCCCCGGTCGCGGGAGGCCCTGACAGCGACGATGCGCGCCGCGGCGAGCCGCCGTGAGAGCGGGGCCGACGCCGTCCTCGCCGTGCGGGCCATCCGGCGGAACGAGGTGCTGCGCATCGTCATGGCCGACCTCGCCGGAGAGCTCGACGTGCGCCAGGTCGGCGCCGCCCTGACCGATCTCAACGCCGCCACGCTCGCCGTGTCCCTCGAGGCGGCGACGGCTGAGGTGGAGCGGCGAGAGGGCGTGCCGCTCGCGGGCGACCTGCTCGTCGTCGGGATGGGCAGCTTCGGCGGGGGCGAGATGGGATACGCCTCGGACGCCGACGTCATGTTCGTGCACCGCGCCCACGACAGCGGTGACGAGCCGGCCGACGAGCCCGGCATGCAGGCGAGGGCGACCCTCGTCGTCCAGGAGCTGAAGAAGCTGCTCACGGGCGGCGCTTCCGAGCCGCCCCTGCCGCTCGACGCGGACCTGCGCCCCGAGGGCAAGAACGGCCCGATCGTCCGCAGCCTCGAGGCCTACCGCACCTACTACGACCGGTGGGCGCTGACGTGGGAGTTCCAGGCGCTACTGCGTGCAGCGCCCGTGGCGGGGCCTGACGACCTCGCCCGCGACTTCCTCGAGCTGATCAACCCGCTCCGCTGGCCGGAGGGCGGACTGGAGGACGGCCAGGTCCGCGACATCCGCCTTCTCAAGGCCCGCATGGAGTCCGAGCGGCTGCCTCGCGGAGCCGATCCGGGCACCCACATCAAGCTCGGCCGGGGTGGGCTCACCGATGTCGAGTGGACCGTGCAGCTCCAGCAGCTGATGCACGCCCATGCGACACCGTGCCTCCGGGTCACCGCGACGCTGCCCGCACTGGACGCTCTCGAGGCAGAGGGTCTGATCCCGGCCGCCGACGCGGCGGCCCTGCGGGAGGCGTGGCTGCTCGCCGCGATGCTGCGCAACGCGGGAGTCCTCTGGCGCGGCCGCCCCGTCGACAGCGTCCCCGACGTCCTCCGGGACGCCGACGGAATGGGCCGGATCATCGGCCGGCACGCTGGGGAGGCGAGCGGTCTCCTCGAGCACTGGCGACGCGTGGCACGTCGGGCACGCACGGCCGCCAGTTTCAACTTTTACGACTCACCACCTCGGGGTAGCGTCGTGCCGTGAGCCAGAGTCGGGGAGCCCAGAGACGAGCACCCTCCTACGCGGACATGCTCCGGGTCCCGGGCTACCTGCCGATCTTCTTGGCCAACGCCTTCTCGATGTGGGGCGACTACGTCGCGCGGGTGACGATCGCCGCCGTCGTGTTTGCGCGGACCGACTCGCCGCTGGCCACTGCCACGACGCTCGCCATCAGCTTTGTGCCAACCTTCCTCGGCCGCAGTCTGCTCGGGCCGGTCGTCGACCGCTTCCCCTACAAGTCCGTCCTCCTCGTCAGCCATGTCTCCCGGGCGCTCTGCGTGCTCGCCCTCGTCTG
This sequence comes from uncultured Actinomycetota bacterium, assembly GCA_963826445.1. Classification (GTDB taxonomy): domain Bacteria; phylum Actinomycetota; class Actinomycetes; order Actinomycetales; family Dermatophilaceae; genus Intrasporangium. The sequence continues at coordinate 12,689 of CAWGXD010000032.1, read as the reverse complement.
GCTCGTCATGACGACGTCGTCCCTGCTGTGGGTCTTCGCCGTCCTGTTCCTCCTCGAGCTGATCGGCGGGGCGGCCAGCGCCTCGAACCTCGTCCTCATCACCGACCTCTTCGAGCACGATCGACCGCTCTATGCGCGGGCGGTCGGCCTGAGCGCCATGGCGGAGCAGGTCAACCAGGCGCTGGGCCTCGCCCTCGGCGGCGGGCTCGTCGCGCTCCTCGGCCCCCGCGTCGGCCTGCTCATCGACTTCGGCACGTTCGTCGTCGCGGCCGTTGTGATCCTGGTCGTCGTCAACAGGAGACCCGTGCACGGCAGTCGCAGCAAGGGGGTGAAGGGCTTCATCCACGACCTCGGCAGCGCCATTGGCGACCTCGCCGGGCACAAGGTGCTCGCCCGGCTCATGGCCCTGAGCGCCGTGGCAAGCCTCGGCATCGCGGCGCCGGAGGCACTCGCCATCCCGATCGCCGGGGACAACGGGTGGGGCGGTGTCCTCATGGCAACGCCGATCGTTGGCGCGGTGGTGGGCATCCTCGTCATCGGTCGCTTCGACGTGCACCGCCAGAACGCGTCCATCGTGCCGCTCGCCCTCGCCATGCCGGTGCCCCTGCTGGCCACGGCGCTGCATCCCCCGCTCGCCCTCCTCGTCGCACTGTTCTTCGTCAGCGGGCTCCTTCAGGCCTTCATGGTGCCGCTCCAGGCGACTTTTGCGCTGGCGACCGTTCCTGAGATGCGCGGCCGAATCTTCAGCCTGGCCGGCTCGGTCGCCGTGGCGGCCGCGGGCGCCAGCTATCTCGGCGCCGGCTGGGTCGGCCAGCACACCAACCCCTACCTCGGGGTCGCCCTCTGTTCCGCCGTCTGCCTCGGCCTCATCGTCGTGCTGGGCCTCAGGTGGCCGCACCAGCACGTCACCGCGACCGTCGAGGACGCCTACGCGACGTCCCGCACGTCGCGCGCCGCGTGAGCGCCTCTTCATGCCGTATGCCGCTGGGCTCGCTGCCGTCCCCGCCCTTCCTTCTCGACACGGCTGAGCTGGGGTCACTGCATTGGCCGACCGGTGCCAGTCGCGGGCCCGGCTTACTCACCGAGCAGATCAAGCACGCCTGGGGGATCGCTCCAGATCTGGCGTGACAGGTGCTCTGGATAGGCCGTGACCCGCGGTTCGATGTCGAACAGTCGGGTCAAGCCGTTGTCGTAGGCCGGCCAGCCCGGGTCGCCGTTTGTGGCGAACGCCCTCCAGGCATGCTGCATCTGCTCAGACACCCCTGCTGCTGCAGGGGTGGGGTCACCGATCAGCACTGCGGGCTGGCCGACCGTGAGGTTCCCGAACACCAGCGGCACGTCCAGGCCATGGCAGGCGCCGAGTGCTCCTCCCAGGCCCGGCGCGGGCCAGGTCAGTTCGTAGAGGTGCGCCCGCCCGCCTGCGGCGCGTTGAGCCTCTGCAAGATGCACCGACGGCATCCGGAAGAGCCAGTCCGAACGCACGGCTTCGTAGCGGTCCTCGGGGTCGGGGAAGATCTCGCGGTATCGCTCGGGATCCGGCGCGAAGAGCGTCGCGGCCTCCGTGGCGTCGGCCTCGGTGACCTTGCCGAGCAATCCACTCACCAGACTGAGCAGGCGCTGCTCGTGGCGGGTGTGTCCGACCATCAGGTCGACCTGGCCCGTCAGACCCTCCCACGGAGTGCATGGGAGGACATCACCGTCCACGACCGGCGAGAACAAGACCTTCGCGTGCGCAGCCAGTCCCCAGCGGGCGGCGAACCGGTCCATCCTCGCCAGGACTGCGTCCCCGGCGGCAGGCAGCCGCCAGGGGTCCGTCGCCGGAAGCGCAGTGGGCTCGATGCCGAGCTGCTCAGCACACGTCCGCGTGATGTCATCAGCCAGCACGGGAGTGAAGTAGGTGCCGGGCATGCTCTGCGTGATGGCACGGCGGAACAACCCGGCGGCTCGCGGCATCACCAGTAGCGCCGCCACCGATCCCGCCCCCGCGGACTGGCCGAAGACGGTCACCCGGTCGCGATCCCCGCCGAACGCTCCGATGTTCTCTCGCACCCACTCAAGCGCGGCCACCTGGTCCAGCAGGCCGCGGTTGGCGGGAGTCCCCGCCACATATCCGAAGCCTTCGAGTCCCACCCGGTAGTTGAAGGTCACAACCACGACCCCGCCTCGTGCGAGGTTGCTGCCGTCATACTCAGGCAGACTCGACATGCCGAATGCGTAGGCGCCGCCCTGGAACCAGACCATCACGGGAAGCCCGCCCTCGAGACCTGGCGACCAGACGTTGACCGTCAACCAGTCTTCGCCCTGCCCACCGAGCGAGTCCATCCCGAAACTGCCGGACTGCGGGGGTGATGGTCCGAAGGTCATGGCCTCCCGCACGCCGTCCCACGAATGCACCGGGCTTGGCGCACCGAAGCGCTCATCCAGGCTGGCGTACGGGATGCCACGAAAGACGGTGACGTCGCCGTCCACGTGACCGCGGACGACGCCACCCGTCACGTGGACGTCGATCTGCAATGCAGGGCTACCTCGTCACAGGTCGTAGTACATCTCGAACTCGTGCGGGTGCGGGCGGAAGCGGATCGGGTCCACCTCGTTCTTGCGCTTGTACTCGATCCACGCCTCGACGAGGTCCTTGGTGAACACGTCACCCTCGAGGAGGTACTCGTGGTCGGCTTCGAGCGCATTGAGCACCTCGGGGAGCGAGCCGGGCACCTGCTCGATCGCGGCGTGCTCCTCGGGGGGCAGCTCGTAGAGGTCCTTGTCGATCGGCTCCGGCGGCTCGATCCGGTTCTTGATGCCGTCGAGGCCCGCCATGAGCTGGGCGGCGAAGGACAGGTATGGGTTGGCCGACGGGTCCGGCACGCGGAACTCGATGCGCTTGGCCTTCGGTGACGTGCCCGTGATCGGGATGCGGACGCACGCCGAGCGGTTGCGGGCCGAGTAGACCAGGTTGACCGGAGCCTCGTAGCCCGGAACCAGGCGGTGGTAGGAGTTCACCGTCGGGTTGGTGAAGGCGAGCAGCGACGGGGCGTGCTTGAGCAGGCCGCCGATGTACCACCGGGCGAGGTCGGACAGGCCGCCGTAGCCGCGCTCGTCGTAGAAGAGCGGCTCGCCGTCCTTCCAGAGCGACTGGTGGGTGTGCATGCCCGAGCCGTTGTCGCCGAAGAGCGGCTTCGGCATGAAGGTCGCGGACTTGACCCGGCAGCCCAAGCCGAGTTCTTGACGACGTACTTGAACTTCATCAGGTCGTCGCCGGAGTGGAGCAGCGTGTTGAAGCGGTAGTTGATCTCCATCTGGCCGGCGGTGCCGACCTCGTGGTGGCTGCGCTCGACGTTGAGACCGACGTCCTTGAGCTCGAGGCAGACCTTGTCGCGGAAGTCGGCGAAGTGGTCGACGGGGGAGACGGGGAAGTAGCCACCCTTGTAGCGGGTCTTGTAGCCCTCGTTGCCGCCCTCCTCCACGCGGCCGGTGTTCCACGCGGCCTCGACGGAGTCGATGAAGTAGTACCCGGCGTTCTGCTTCGTCTCGAAGCGGACGTCGTCGAAGACGTAGAACTCGGCCTCGGCGCCGAAGTACGCGGTGTCCGCGATGCCCGTCGACTTGAGGTACTCCTCGGCCTTGATGGCGATGTTGCGCGGGTCGCGGCTGTAGCGCTCGTCGGTGAACGGGTCGAGGATCGAGAAGTTCATGACGAGGGTCTTCTCGACGCGGAAGGGGTCGATGAACGCGGTGGCGGGGTCCGGGACGAGCTTCATGTCGGACTCGTGGATCGCCTGGAAGCCGCGGATCGAGGAACCGTCGAACATCTGCCCGACCGTGAAGAAGTCCTCGTCGACCGACTCAGCCGGCACGTTGAAGTGCTGCATGACACCGGGCAGATCGCAGAACCGAATGTCGACGAACTTGACGTCCTCGTCCTTGATGAACGCGAGGACCTCGTCAGCTGAGCTGAACATCCAACCTCCTGAAGTGGTGCTGTCGTCGAGGACGCTAACGGGGTCCGATTTCCCGTCCATGACCCGAATGTTTCCCACGTGTTAACGCACCCACGGGGCCAAACCCCCGTGCACCCCCAAAGCCCGCGTGTCTCAGTTTTGCGCGCGGATCGTTAGGCTGGGCACGTGGTTGACCGCGAGGATGTCGGCTCCTGGCTCGAGGGGCCCCGATCGAGAACCGTCGGTGAGGGGGAATGGCCGGGCCAGCGCCTCGGCCTGCCGGAGCAGCGGTCCCGGCTCGATTGCCCGGTTCGGAAGACGCCTCGTGCGGCATCATCATCGACTGGGTCATCGCGCTCATCATCGCGCGTGGACTCTTCCAGGTGCCGCTGCCGTTCTCGGAGCACACCGGCCACGGGCGGCCAGAACTTCATCGTGCTCGGCGATCTTCGCCCTGATGAACATCCTGCTCGTCGGGACGCTCGGGACCACGATCGGACACCGCTTCATGGGCGCTGCAGGTGCGGAACGTCACCGGTGGGCGGGCCACATTGGTGCAGGCACTCATCCGGACCGCCCTGCTCTGCCTCTCGTCCCAGCGGTGATCTGGGACCGGGACAGCCGAGGCCTGCACGACAAGGTGCCCAACACGGTCATCGTCCGCACTCGCTGACAGCGGTTGGGCCTACTTGCCGCGCAGGGCCTTGCGGTCCATGCGCGCCCGCGTCAGGTCGACGCCCTTGGGCAGCGGGGCGCGCATGCCGCCGAGCGCCTTGAGGCGCTTGTTGACCACGGACATCTCGTCCTTGGTGATCGCCGGGCGTGAGCCGCTGCACCTTGCTCGCGAGCTTGGGGAGCGGCACCTCGTCCTCGCCGTTGCCGACGCGCATCGTCGTGACCGGGACGCCGGGGGCGACGCGCTCGACCCGCTTCTTCTCGGCGGCGAGCAGCTTCTGCACGCGGCCCGTGGGGCCCTCGCCGACGAGGACGACGCCGGGGCGGCCGAGGGCGCGGTAGACCATGGCGGCCGACGTGATGTCGCCGGGACGGGCGACGTCGGCGGCCACCGGCTCGCGGTCGGTGTACCAGCCGCGGCGGATCGAGGTGAGCGCGGCGCCGGCAGCGCCGGCCTGGCCCTCGATCTGGCGATAGGCGGCCCGCTCGGCCCGTCGGCTCATGATGATCGTCGCGGCGAGGATGCCGAAGAGGACGCCGAAGATGCCGAAGATCCACCGGCAGCTCGAGCAGGAAGCCGACGACGAGCAGCACGCCGAAGTGACGAGGAAGGCCAGCAGCATGTACCAGCCGATGAGCCGGGTCGCTGCTGCCTTGGAGACCCGGTAGACGTCCCGGATCTGGGACAGCCGTCCCTGCTTCTTCTCCTTGGGCGCGCTTGCGTGTCGCCGTCCTTGTTGCGTGCCATGCGGATCAGGATACGGCGCTCGCGGCGCGGGCCACCAATGACGCCGCCTCCTGGCGGGCGGGCGACTCGGCCGCCTCGGCGAGGTGCGACAGGTGCCCGGGGATCGGCGCGCCCCCACTTGCGCATCGCGGTGGCCCAGAGCCGCCCGGCGCGGTAGGACGAGCGGACGAGCGGGCCGGCCATGACGCCCTTGAACCCCATCCCTCGGCGACGTCGGACCAGTGCACGAACTCCTCGGGCTTGACCCACCGGTCGATCGGGTGGTGCAGCTTCGAGGGCCGGAGGTACTGCGTGATCGTGAGGATGTCGCAGCCGGCGTCGTGCAGGTCGCGGATCGCCTCCTCGATCTCGGTGTCGGTCTCGCCCATGCCGAGGATGAGGTTGGACTTGGTGACGAGCCCGCCTCGCGGGCCATGGTCAGCACCCGCGAGCGACTTCTCGTAGGTGAACGCCGGGCGGATCCGCTTGAAGATGCGCGGCACCGTCTCGAGGTTGTGGGCGAAGACCTCGGGCCGGGCGTCGAAGACCTGGCCGACGAGCTCGGGCTTCGCGCCGAAGTCCGGCGGCAGGATCTCGACGCCGGTGTTGGGGTTGAGCAGGTGGATCTGGCGGATCGTCTCGGCGTACAGCCCGGCGGCGCCGTCCGGCTGGTCGTCGCGAGCCACGCCGGTGACGGTCGAGTAGCGCAGGCCCATCCGCGGCACCGACTCGGCAACGCGTCGCGGCTCGTCGAGGTCGAGGGCCGTGCGGCCGCCCGGTGGCGATGTCGCAGAAGTCGCAGCGCCGGGTGCACGAGTCACCACCGATGAGGAAGGTCGCCTCGCGGTCCTCCCAGCACTCGAAGATGTTCGGGCAGCCCGGCCTCCTGGCACACCGTGTGCAGGCCCTCGCCCTTGACCATCGAGTGCAGGGCCGTGAACTCGGGCCCCATCTTGGCCGTCGTGCGGATCCACGACGGCTTGCGCTCGATGGGGGTCTCGGCGTTGCGCGCCTCGACGCGCAGCATGCGACGACCGTCGGGTGTGACAGACACAGGGCTCCTTCGTTGGGGGCACTGGTCCCGGATCTGCAGGGTGGCCGGGTTCACTGCAGCCTACGCCGAGCCAGCGTCGGCCCAGAAAGCCAGCCCAGCGGCATACGGCTCGATGGTCTGCGGTGGCAAGAGTGCGAGGTCAGGTGACGTCGCGACGTCGGAAGACGAGGACTGCTGCCGTCGAGAGGCCGAGCACGAGCACGAGCAGGTAGACCCAGCCGTGCGTGTAGCTGATCGTCTGAGTGCGGTAGCCGCAGGAGAGCTCGCCGGCCACCGTTGTGCACGACTGCGCCATGTACTCGTGGCCCTTGGTGAGGAAGGCGTTGGCGTTGGGCGTGATGGCCCAAGGGTTGAGCCGACCCCCGAGGAACGCCTGGACGGCGATGAACTCGACCACGACCAGGTAGCCGAGCAGGACGCCGACGAGCCCGGCCGTGTGTCGGAGCAGGAACGCGAGCGCGGCGCCCAGCAGGCCCGCCCCGACGACCACGAGGACCCCGCGAAGCAGGAGCTGGGCGACGGAGTCCTCCAGCGGTGGCGGCGTCGGGAGCCGCAGGCTTGAGTCCGGCCGGTTGATCGTGGCGACCATCCGCGCGCCGAGGACGAGCAGGCCGAGGCCGAGCGTGCCCGCCAGCGCGCCGCCGACGCCCGCCGCGGCGAGCTTGCTCAGGGCGACGCGGATGCGCTGCGGCTTGAAGGTGAGCCAGTTGCCGATCGCACCGGTGGAGAACTCGGCGGCGACGAAGCTGCCCATGAGCAGCAGCACCAAGAAGGCGTAGGCGAACGTCGCATAGGGGACGAGCTCGGCGGTGATCCTGTCGGCGATCGGCAGCGAGATCCCCATGTCCTCCATGGTGGGCACCTGGACCTCGCCGATCTGCTCGCACCCGAAGTCGATCGAGGAGTCGTTCGCCTGTTCCCGCTGAGCCGCCTCCGCCTCGCGGCAGTCTGCGATCATCTGCTGGGAGGTTGGCCTCCATCTCCTGCTTCTGGCGCTCGGCATCGGCAACCATGGACTGGTACTGGTCGAGCCGCTGGGCCAGGGTCTCCGGAGAGCTCTGGTTGTAGACGTTGTAGATCATGAGGCCGGTGAACGCGACCACGCCGACGAGCACGGCCTTGGTCAGGCGGCGCCACCACAGGCGCCGAAGCTCGACGCCGACCAGACCGAGGAACGACGTGCCCTTGGGGCGCGTGTGCGACTTGGCCTGCGAGTCCGGCGTGATGAGGGTGCTGGCTCATGCCACCACCTCCCGTCGCGAGGCCGCCGGCGTCTCGATCGGCGTCCGAGCCGAGGCCCTCGTCGGCGGTGAGTGAGAGGAAGGCGGACTCGAGGTCCGGCCGGATCGGCGTGAGCTCGCTGACGTAGAGGCCCTGGCCGGCGAGGACTCTCGTGATCTCGGCCGGGTCCTCCGCACCCGTCACGAGGAGGTGCTCGCCGTCGCGGGTGACGCGCAGCCGTCGGCTGTCGTGAGGACGTCCTCCGCCTGGCTCGGCGAGGAGATGCCGATGCGGACCTGCGGCGCACCACCGCCTCCGAGGATGTCGCTGACGGCGCCCTCGGCAAGCAGTGCGTCCGTGGCCGATGATGGTGACGGTGTCGGCGACCTGCTCGACCTCGGCGAGGATGTGCGAGCTGACGAGGACCGTCTTGCCCGCTTGGCCAAGAGTCCGCATCGTGTCGCGCACCTCGCGGATGCCCGCCGGGTCGAGCCCGTTGGTCGGCTCGTCGAAGATGAGCAGGTCCGGGTCCTTGAGCAGGGTGGCCGCGATGGCGAGGCGCTGCTTCATGCCGAGTGAGTAGCCGGCGTAGCGGTCCCGGCCACGGTCCCCGAGATGCGTCGCCTCGAGGACCTCGTCGATGCGCAGGCGCGGCGTGCCGATGGCGTCGGCGAGGAGGCGGAGGTTCTGGCGGCCGGTGAACGCGGGGAAGAACTTCGGAGACTCGACGATCGCGCCGACCCGGTCGATGACCTGGGGCAGCTCGCTTCGGCACCCGCCGCGCCGAAAAGCTCCGCGGTGCCGGAGTCGGGGCGGATGAGCCCGAGCAGCATGCGGATCGTCGTCGTCTTGCCCGAGCCGTTGGGGCCGAGGAAGCCGTGCACACCGCCCGCTGGGACCGTCATGGTCAAGCCCTGCACAGCGACCCGACGACCTCCCCTGCCGAGGTAGCTCTTGCGCAGACTGACCGTCCGGACGGCGATCTCCATGGAACCCCCTGTGTGAGTTTGGCGTGCTCACCCTAGTGGGGTCAGGCCGAGGCGTCAGGCGAGGACTCTCCGGTTCGGCTGGAGCGCCGGGATGATGTCGCCGAGGTGCTTCTCGACGTGGGGGAGCACCTCGGTGCACGGTGACGTCGCGGCCGAGCTCGGAGGACAGCGACGTGACGCCGGCGCCGACGATGCCGCACGGGATGATGACCTCACCCCACGACAGGTCGGGATTGCAGTTGAGGGCGAAGCCGTGCATCGCGACCTGCCGGCTGACCCGGATGCCGATGGCGCCGATCTTGCGTCGAGGACCCTTGTCGTCGGCGGCGATCCACGTGCCGCTCTCGCCCTCGACCCGACCGGCCTCGACGCCGAAGTCGGCGCACACCCGGATCATCATCTCCTCGAGCGCCCGGACGTAGCCGACGACGTCGATCGGTGCGGGCAGGCGGACGATGGGGTAGCCGGTGATCTGTCCGGGCCCGTGCCAGGTGATCTTGCCGCCCCGGTCGACGTCGACGACCGGCGTGCCGTCCTTGGGCCGCTCCTGCGGCTCGGTGCGCTTCCCCGCGGTGTAGACGGGTGCGTGCTCGAGCAGGTAAATCGTGTCGGGCTCTGCGCCCTCGACGACCTTGGCGTGGGTCTGCCGTTGGATCTCCCAGGCGTGCTCGTAGTCGACGAAGTCGGGGTCGAGGCCCAGGTGCACGAACCGCATGCGGTCAGGGTACGCCGCGTGGCCCGGGTGCCCTGCCGCCCTCGCCCTATGGTGGCCGTATGCCGCCGAGCTCGCTTCCCGGGAACCGTTCTCTTCGCGTCGGGCTCGCCGGGTACGGAGTGGGCGGTCGCCAGTTCCACGTGCCGGCGCTCGTGGGCGCGGGGCTCGGGGTGGCCGCCCTGGCCACGGCCAACCCGGAGCGCGTCGCACAAGCGAGGTCCGAGCTCCCCGATGCCCTCGTCGTGCCCGACCTCGACGCACTGCTGGAGGTGGACGGGCTGGACCTCGTGGTGCTGGCCATCCCGACGGGCCTGCACGCCGCACAGGCCGAGCGAGTCATCGAGGCGGGGCTGGCGCTCGTCGTCGACAAGCCCTTGGCCCGGACCGCATCTGAGGCGCAACGGATCGTGGACCTCGCTGCACATCATGGCGTGCCCTTGACGGTCTTCCAGAACCGGCGGTTCGACCCGGAACTTGCGGCGCTGCTTGCGGTGCGTGACCAGGATCTCGTGGGCGAGATCCGCCGGGCCGAGTACCGCTGGGACCGCTGGCGCCCCGTTCCCAAGCAACGCTGGCGGGAGACCCAGACGGCCGAAGAGGGCGCGGGGCTGCTCCTCGACCTCGGCAGCCACCTGATCGACCAGTCGGTCATCCTCCACGGCGAGGTCGAGTCGGTCTACGCCGAGCTCTTCACGCACACCATGGTCGCCGAGGACGACGTGTTCGTCGCCTGCCGGCACGCCTCGGGGGTGGTGAGCCATGTCATGGCATCGTCGGTCAACGGGGCGCCAGGGCCTCGAGCACGGGTCATCGGATCGGCGGGCGCCTACGTCATCGGCCGTCAGTTCGACGAGGTGAGCGCCTTCACTGAGTTCGAGAACGACGGAGCAGCGGTCGGCTGGCTGGTGCGCGGGGACCAGCGGGAGCCCGGCCCGCTTGTGGGGCCGTCGGACCAGGCGTCGTTCTATCGCGCGGTTGGCGCGGCCCTCACCTCCGACGACCCACAGGCTGCAATGCCGGTCGACCCGAGGGATGCCGTCCACGTCCTCGCCGTGGTGGACGCGGCCCGCGCCAGTCACGAGGGCCAGCGGGTCGTCGAGGTCCTCACGCCGGGGGAGGCGCCCTGATCCGGTAGGCGCGCCTGTGGATGACCGCCGCGCAGCTGCGAGCGTCCCTGTGACGATGGCCTGGTGAGCACCCTTGACGCGACTCCACCCGAGGTCCCCGGCCATCGGCTCGAGCACATCATCGGGCATGGCGGCACGAGCGTCGTCTGGGCCGGGCGGGACCGAGCCGGCGTCGCAGTCGCCGTCAAGGTGCCCCGTCCCGGCTCCGACTGGGATCCGTCCGGTTGGGCCGTCGAGCGGCAGGTGCTCGCCGCGGTTCGGCACGAGCACCTCGTGCCACTGCGCGACGTCATCGAGCTCTCGGACGGCAGGACGGCGCTGGTCTTCGAACTCGTCACCGGGGCCCCGCTGAGGTCCATGGTGCACACCCGTGGGCAGCTGCGGCCCGGAGAGGTGGTGACGATCCTGACGCCGATCTGCCAAGCGGTCGCAGCCCTCCATGCCGCGGGTGGCAGCCACGGCGACATCTCGGCTGGAAACATCATGCTCACGGCGGATGGTCGGCCGCTCCTGCTCGACCTTGGGGCGGCACGCGTCATGGGTTACGGCGGCCACGTCTGTGGCACAGAGGGGTTCATTGCCCCAGAGGTGCGCGAGGGAGCCGCTCCGACAACCGCGAGCGACGTCTTCTCCCTCGGAGCGGTCGCGTGGTTCTGCCTGACCGGTTACGGCGCTCCGGACACGCTCCAGCGCCTGGATCTCGACACAGTCCGGAGCCACGTCGGCGACGAGCTCGCCGAGGTGATCGCTGCGAGCATTGACCCCGACCCGGCTCGCCGGCCCGAGGCCGTACGACTGGCCCGGCTCCTCTACGACGGGGTGCAACCCGAGCCGGTCGAGGTCGTCGTGAGTGCCGATGACGCGTCTGCGCTGACCCATCGGCTGCGTGCCGATGCCGCGCGGGAGCAGCCACCTCCAGAGGTCCCTCGCCGGCCCTTGCGGCTCCGAGTCCTCGCAGCGGTCGTGACCATCGTGATCGTGGGTGCGGCAGCATGGCTCCTGCTCGGACGCTCGCCCACTGCGGTCGCCGGAGGCGGTCCAGCTGGGGCGGCACCGACCACGCAGGTTGCGGCACTGGTCCAGCACGACGGGTCGGCTCCGAGGACTCGCCCGATGGAGCTGATGCAATGGCTCTCTGACCAGCGGGCGGCCGTCCTCGTCGCCAGGGACCTGCACCGCTTGGACGCCGTCCACCGGCCTGGTTCGGCGTCCCACCAATCTGACGTCCAGCTCATCGAGACGCTGCTCCGAGGTGGCAACCGCTACGCCGACCTGCACCTCACCGTGGCCGAGTCGGCCCCGGCAGGCGGTGATGCCGAGCGTGCCACGATCCGGGGTCGTGTCGACTGGTCGGCCTACGTCGTCGTCACGCGGCCGGCGCAGGCGCACCCATCCGGCCGCTCAGGGAGAGCTGCTCGACTTCGACCTGATCCGGGATGCCGATGGCTGGCGGATCGACGCGATCACCCCCGCGCAGTCCGACTGAGCCGAGCAGCTCATCTCGACGATCCTCATCTCTCCCGGCCCATTACGTCGTCGTGAGGCCTGAGCAGCGTGGCGCCGCACGCCGTTGGATCGAGTCCGGCGTGCGGCACCATCGCTCGTGATGCGCCTCGGGCTCAGAAGGGTGGTGGGTCGTTCCAGCCGTAGCGTTCGTTCCAGTACTCGTTGCTGGCCTCGCGGTCGCGGTGTTCGTGCCGGGCCGTGTTGGCGCGGCGGGTCGGTGGGGTGTGCTCGGGCGCGTCGGGGTCGTGCAGGGCCTCGGTCCAGGACTTGGGGTAGGCGACGTACTCGCGTCCGGTCAGGGTGCGCCAGGCCAGGCCGCGCCGGTCGCGGGCAGCCAGCGCCGTGTCCGGCGCCGTGTCCAGCGGGGTGTCCGGCGCGGGCAGCGGGGTGCAGGTCCACAGGCCGGCGGTCTTGAGGTTGTGGTGGTGCCGGTGCAGCGGGCCGAGGTTGGCAACGGTGGTCGGCCCGTGCGGGTAGGGCACGTGGTGGTCCAGGTCGCAGCGCCGGGCCGGGGTCGGCAGCCGGGGCCGCGGCAGTGCCCGTCGATCGCGCGGACCTGCTCGATCATCGCGGGGGTGGGCCGGTACCGGTCGGTGCCCAGCTGCAGGGCGCACCCGGTGCAGCTGGTCCACGGCCAGCCAGCGCCAGCTCGAGCCGGGGGCGGTGATGACCTCTCGGGCGTGTTCGGCGGTGACCCAGCCGTGCCCGGGCAACTCGCAGGCCGCGTTCGAGGCGAGCTT
>CAWGXD010000031.1:0-49697 GCA_963826445.1 uncultured Actinomycetota bacterium | reverse complement strand
ACCGCCCGGGGGTCGTAGGACGGCAGGGCCCTGCGGAACCACGACCCGAATGTCGACCGCGTCGCGTCGTTGTCGATGACGAAGGCCGCGCCTCCGGGCCGCATGATCCGGTTGAGCTCGGCCAGGCCGGGCTCGCATCCCGGCCCGAAGAAGTAGGCCCACCGTGCGTGCGCCACGTCGAAAGACGCATCCGCAACCCCGATCGAGGCTGCACCCTCCTCACGAACCGAGCACAGCGGCATACAGGAAATACGTTGTGCCGCAAGGGAAGCCAGCGGTGGATGGGGTTCCACGCCGACGACCGAGCGGGCCGTCCGGGCGAACATCGGCAGGTGGTATCCCGTCCCGCAACCGATGTCGACGACGTCTCGTCCCGCCCAGTCGTGGATCGCGCGCATCGCCGACTCGATGACATCCGCGCGGTCGACGCCGCGGTTCTCGACCTCGTAGACGTCTGGTGTGTCCCAGATGTTGGGGGAGGCGATGATGTCGCTCACGCCGTGGACCGGCCCGGCTTGGGCGCTCGCCGCGATCGTCGCCGGGTGCACGATGAGCGGCAGGAGCTTGCGGGCACCTCGCGCCCTCACCGCCTTGACCTGCGCCACATGCGCCTCGGCACGAATCGCCAGCTCCTCGTAGCCCGCCCGACCCATCAGCTCGATGAGCTCCGGCGCCAGCGAACGGTAGACCGGCTCGCGGCCGACGTGCGCCTCGGGGTTGCCGGAGCAGTACCAGTCGAGGTCGTGGCCCCCAGGACCCCAGCCGCGCCGGTCGTACTCGGTGATCGTCACCTCGAGGTAGCTCGTGTCGTCGGGCAGCTCGACGGTCCGGATAGCTGCGCCGGATCGGCAGCTGCCAGCACACGTCCGGCTTGGCGGTGTGGGGCTGGGCGCCGGTCAGCAGCGCATGCTGGTGCAGCGCGCAGCCCGCTCCGGCCGGGAAGCCGGGCCGGTTGAGGAAGATGCAGGCGCCGTCGACGACCCGCGTCTTGCGCGCCCCGTCCTCCTTTTCGGTCCAGTCCCTCCGATGACCGGTCGCGGTGCCGACGTCCCGGTACTGCCACTCGTCCTCGCCGAGCTCGGCAACGACGGCGGCCACCCGACTGAGGTCGTCCTCGTCGGTGAAGTGCGCACCGAGGGTGCAGCAGCCGTCGTCCGGGCGGTCGGCGTAGATCCCCCGGCACCCGACTCCGAAGATGCAGGTCCAGTTGCTCGTCAGCCAGGTGAGGTCACACCGGTAGCGCTGGTCCGGCGTCGTCAGGGTCGGTGAACTCGACCCACACGCGGGGGAGATCGAGGGGTGCTTCGGCCACCGCCACACCTTACGTCGTCGTGGTGCCCGGTGCGTGATGGCGCCGCCGGGGCCGGTGCGAAGGCCTCGCACCGGCCCGAGCGACCCGGTCCGGCCGGTCAGGGCGTCAGTGCGACGGCGCCGTCATGTCCCGGCGGTGCGTTCGGGTCACCTGCAGGTCTGCCACCCCGACGACCAAGGTGACGGCTCCGACGATCCACGCGGTCCAGGCCATGGGCCTGGTGGTGCTGAAGCCCATGACCCACGGCGCGACGATGAATGCCGCTCCGAGGATCACCATGAGCCCCTCGAGGGGGACCATGTCGGGTCGCACCATCTCCGCGAGCGCGACCAGCGCAGTGATGACGCCGAGCACGACCATGGTCCACGTGGCCCTGGTCGTGGTGGTCGTCCAGATGGGCGAGAGGAAGGCGTAGATGCCGGCGACGAGTGCGACGACATCTTGTAGGTGTGTCGATCGCTTCATGAGGATCGACCCTTCTTTCACTACTGGGTCCGTCGATCCAAAGGCGGACCGGACACCTCGATTCTCGATCGGCCGGAGGTGGCCGTCAATGGACCGACGTGGACTGGCGCACCAGTAGATTCGGGGCTATGACCCAGGCCGAAGCGAGCCCCGCGGTTCTCGTCCGTGACCTCACCGTCGTGCGGGGCAAGCGTCGGGTGCTGCCTGCGCTGTCGCTCGAGATCCCCGCCCGTCAGGTCATCGGCCTGCTCGGGCCCTCGGGGTCCGGGAAGTCGACGCTGATGCGGGCCATCGTCGGCGTCCAGGTCATCGAGTCCGGCACCGTGACAGTCCTCGGCCATCCGGCCGGCAGCCAGGCCCTGCGCGACCAGGTCGGCTACGTGGCACAGTCGCTCAGCGTGTACCAGGACCTGACGGTCCGGGAGAACGTCGCCTACTTCGGCCGGGCTGTGGGACTGACGGGGCAGGACCTGCGCGAGGCGGTCGCCGACACCTTGTCCGAGGTCGACCTGGATGACCATGCCAGCGACCTCGTCCGGAACCTCTCCGGAGGCCAGGAGTCCCGCGTCTCGCTGGCCTGCGCTCTCGTCGGCAGCCCGAGCCTGCTCGTGCTCGACGAGCCCACCGTGGGCCTCGACCCCATCCTGCGCCGCGACCTGTGGGACCACTTCCATGACCTCGTCGGCCAGGGGCGCTCCCTCATCGTGTCGAGCCACGTCATGGACGAGGCGGCCCGCTGTGATCGGCTCATCCTCCTGCGCGACGGCCAGGTGCTGGCCGACCTGACGCCCGCCGAGCTGCTGGAGCGTACCGGGCAGACCGACGCTGACGCCGCCTTCCTCGCCCTGGTCGAGGCGACCGGTAGAGCGTCCGATGGAGAGGCGACCGATGAACCCCGGCCTGACCATCGCCACGACCGGGCGTGCGCTGCGCCAGATCCGCACGCGACCACCGCACCATCGCGCTCATCATCGTCGTGCCCTGCGTCGCTGCTCGGCCTGCTCGCGTGGATCTACAACGGCACCCCGGTCTTCGACGCGATCGGCCCTGCACTCCTCGGTGTCTTCCCGATGGTCGTCATGTTCATCGTGACGTCGGTCGCGACGCTGCGCGAGCGCCAGTCAGGCACGCTGGAGCGGCTCCTCACGACGCCGCATGGGCAAGGCCGACTTCATGCTGGGCTACGCCGGGGCCTTCGGTGCGCTGGCCATCGTCCAGGCACGTCCTCGCAACGGCATTCGCGATCTGGGTGTGCGATCTCGACGTCGCTCGGGCCGCTGTGGATGCTCGTCCTCGTCGCCGTCCTCGACGCCGTCCTCGGTCCTGCGCTCGGGCTGCTCGCGAGCGGCTTCGCGCGCACCGAGTTCCAGGCGGTGCAGTTCATGCCGGCCTTCATCATGCCGCAGTTCCTGCTCTGCGGCCTGCTCGTCCACCGCGACCGGCTCCCCGCCTTCCTCAGTGCCGTGTCCGACCTGCTTCCCCTGTCCTATGCCGTCGACGCGATGAAGGAGGTCACGGCGCACGCCGAGGCTGACGAGCGCCGGCGCCTGGTCGACTGGTGATCGTCGCGGGCTTCATCGTCCTCGCGCTCGCCCTGGCCTCCCTCACGCTCAGCCGGCGCACTCCCTGACGGGTCGGAGCCGCCGGTCACGGACCGTTCAGGGGATGTTCACCGAGTCCGGCTAATGTCGAAGGATGCGGCTGGGCGTCATCGACATCGGGTCCAACACCGTCCACCTGCTCGTCGTGGACGCGCACGCCGGCGCCCATCCGCTCCCGGCGTTCTCCCACAAGGTCGACCTGCGCCTGTCCGAGAGCCTCACTCCTGACGGCCTCATCAGCGACGAGCTGACGGCGCGGCTCGTCGAGTTCCTCCGCGAGTGTCTCGAGATCGCCGAGGACCAGGGCGTCGAGGAGCTGCTTCGCTTTCGCCACGTCCGCGATGCGCGAGTCGCCGAACGGGGACACCATCATCGAGCGGGTCCGGGAGCGAGACGGGCATCCTGCTCGAGGTCCTGAGCGGGGTCGACGAGTCCCGGGTGACCTTCCTCGCCGCCCGCCGCTGGTTCGGCTGGTCGAGTGGGCGGCTGCTCGTCATCGACATCGGCGGGGGCTCACTCGAGCTCGCCTCAGGGATCGACGAGGACCCGGATGTTGCGATCAGCCTGCCGCTCGGCGCCGGGCGAATTACCCGCGAACGACTTCCCGGCGACCCGCCGACTGCCGAGGAGTCGCGCGCCGTCCGCTCGTACATCAGGGCCACGGTCGCCCGACAGGTGCGGCCGCTGCTCAAGGCCCCCAACCCGGACCGCGTGGTCGGCACGTCCAAGACGATGCGTTCGCTCGCGCGGATCGCCGGGGCGGCTCCTCGCGAGAGCGGACCCTTCGTCCCGCGGGAGCTGCGGCGCGCGGATCTCGAGACGGTCGTGGACAAGCTCAAGGGTCTCGACGCAGCGGCGCGGGTGTCGCTGCCCGGCGTGTCGGAGGCCCGCGCCCACCAGATGCTCGCCGGTGCCCTCGTCGCCGAGGCGGCGATGGACCTGCTCAATGTCGACCGGCTCGACATCTGTCCCTGGGCGCTCCGGGAGGGCCTGATCCTGCGGCGCCTTGACCTGCTCGACCCTGACGAGGTGTCGAACCGGCCCGGCTAGGACTCGGCCAGGACCCAGACGGAACCCACGAGCAGGGCAGGTGCGCGCGTCACGGGGGCCTCGTCCGGCGTCCGTCGGGGCCGTGCCCCAGAATGAACCCCATGACGATCCGGATCGGGCTCTCGACGGCCGCGATGTACCCGGACAACGCGGCCACCGCCTTCGCGACGGCCGCGCGGCTCGGTTACGACGCCGTCGAGGTCATGGTGTGGACCGACCCGGTGACGCAGGAGCCCGGCGCCCTACGTGCGCTGAGCGAGCACCACGGGCTGCCCATCGCGTCGATCCACGCGCCGACGCTGCTCCTCACCCAGCGCGTGTGGGGCACCGACCCGTGGCACAAGGTCGACCGCTCCATCGAGCTGGCCCTGGAGGTCGGCGCGCCCACCGTCGTCCTCCACCCGCCGTTCCGATGGCAGCGTGAGTACGCCGCCTCCTTCGTCGATGGCGTGGCCCTGCGTGAGCACGACACCGGGATCCGGCTCGCGGTGGAGAACATGTTCCCCTGGCGCACGGCGCGGCGCGAGATGCTCGCCTACCTCCCGCACTGGGACCCGGTGGACCAGCCCTACGACAACGTCACCATGGACCTGTCCCACACGGCGACGGCGGGCTCGGATGCCCTGCACATGGTGCGCGAGCTCGGGCCGCGCCTCGCGCACCTCCACCTCGCCGACGGTCTCGGATCGTTCAAGGACGAGCATCTCGTGCCCGGCCGCGGGTCGCAGCCGTGCGGCGAGGTCCTCGAGCACCTCGTCGACACCGGCTGGTCGGGTGACGTCATCATCGAGGTGGCGACCCGCAAGATGGCCCGCGACCAACGTGAGGCCGCGCTCATCGAGGCGCTGACCTTCACGCAGTTCGCGATCATGCCGACGCGTGGGGCCAGCCGCATCTGAGCCGCGGTCCAACCATCAAGGGCGGAACCCGCGCGGGCGCACCGTCAGCGTGTCGACGGACGCCTCCGGAGTGGCGGTCACCGCGAGCCGCACCGCACTGATGACCGACTCGACGCGCAGGTACTCGTCCGCGCGCGTACTGCACTCCCTCGAAGTCGATCGATCTCGCGCTGCATGTCGGTGTCGACGCGGCCGGGATGGATGCGATGTCACCCGCACGCCGTGGCCGCGCTCCTCCTCGCGCAGCGCATCCGCGAAGGCGCGGAGGGCGAACTTCGAGGCGCTGTACGGGCCCATGGTGGCAGTGGCATCGAGTCCGGCGCCGGAGTTGAGCACCACGACGAGGCCATGAGCGGTCCGGAGCGCCGGGAGAAGCGCGCGCGTGATCCGCTGCGACCGCAACGAGTTCACTCGTCATCGACAGTCCCCAGTCCGACATCGGCGACTCGGCGACGCTGCCCCGGCGGAGGACTCCGGCGGAGTGCACGAGGACGTCGACGCGCCGGAGCCGCGGCACGAGGTCGGCAAGAGCCCGCTCGAGCGACCCGCTTTGCCCGCAGTCGGCGAGGTCGGCGACGAAGCCCTCGGCGGAGGGCAGGTCGCGACCGCAGCCGACCGACTCGGCTGTCCGGCCGCACACGACGACATGATGCGTGGCGGCGAGATCCTCGACCACAGCGACGCCCGATGCCGCGCGGTGGCACCGGTCACCACCGCGACGGGGCGTTCGGTCCGCTCATGGGCCTCAGGCTACGACCCAATGCGATGCCGTATGCCGCTGGGCTCGCTCCGCGGCCGCATCGGCGCCATCGGGCGTGGCTGGGGGTCAGGCGAGGCCGAGGGCCTGCGCCTCCTCCCAGAGGTCGTCACGCACGCGTGGGTGAGCGCACTCCTCGATGATGTCGCGGCACTGGTCCCGCTCGCTGCGCCCCCAGAGCTGCGCGACGCCGTGCTCGGTGACGATGGCGCTCTGCTGGAAGCTCGTCACCGGCTCGTCGACGCAGCGGCACGATCGTCGACACGTCGGCCTTGGGGTGCCACGACCGCAGCGCGATGAACGACTGGCCACCCGGGGAGTGCAGCGCACCGACGATGAAGTCGGTCTGGCCGCCGAAGCCGGAGTGGATGCGGGCGTTGATCCGCGAGGCGTTGGCCTGGCCGAAGAGGTCGACCTCGAGCGCGGTGTTGACCGACGTCATCTGGCGCTGCTGGGCGATGAGGCCGGGGTCGTTCGTCTTCTCGGTGCGCATCATCCGCACCCGCGGGTTGCCGTCGACCCAGTCGTAGAGGTCGGTCGAGCCGAAGCTGAACGAGGTGACGAGGGGATGGTCCGGGTCGAGCGCGCCTGCCGCGTCGAGGGCGAGCACGCCGTCGGAGAACATCTCGGTCCACATCCGGAGGCCGCGGCGCGACGATCAGCCGGCGAGGGTCGCGTCGGGCACGGCGCCGATGCCGAGCTGCATCGTCGAGCCGTCGCGGACCATGGCCGCGACGCGCTCGCCGATGACGCCGGCTCTCGTCGTCCGGCGTCGCCGGCCGCGTGCGTACGCCAGCGGCGCGTCGACCTCGACGGCGAGGTCGATGTGCTCGACCGGCACCTGGGCGTCGCCGAACGTGTAGGGCATCTGCGGGTTGACGACCGCGACGACGAGCCCGCCCCGCGCGCGGCACGCCTCGAGCGCGGCCGGCAGGACGTTGACCTCCAGACCGAGGCTGACCTGGCCGTGGCGCGGCGGCGCGCAGTGGAGCAGCACGGCGTCGGGCGGAGCGTCCGCGGCCGAAGAGCAGCGGGACGAGCGAGAGCCGCGACGGCACGTAGCTCAGCCGCGGGTGACGACGCATGCCCGGTCCGACGAAGCACGTCTCGACGGTCACGCCGTCGCGCGTTCGGGCAGGCCCGGCGGGCGCGTTGAGCGCGTGGAGCACGTAGCTCGGGCAGCGCTTGCGTCGAGAGCCCGCACCGCCTCCCACGGAACGGCCATGTTCCCGCTGACGACGATGCGTGGGTTCTCGGGCAGTGTCCGCAGCCGCTGGGTGCAGCTCCTCGATCGTCGCGGTCCGCACGTCCCCATCCTTGCGCAGCGGGTGCCCGAGAGGGCGTATGCCGTCGGCGTGACCAACGTCGCCAGCGGCATGCGGCATCGTGTCCTGGTCAGCTCGCCTTCGCTTGCGTCGCCGCCTTCTTCGTCGTGGTCTTGGCTGTCGCTTGGCCGTCTTCTTCGCCGGCGCCTTCTTCGCGGCGGCCTTCTTCGTCGTGCGCCTTCTTGGCCGTGTCGGCCGCGGTCTTCTTCGCGCCGCGCCTCCGTCCGCGGATCTCGGCGTCGTCGATGTACCCGCCGGTCTTGGCCGCCTTGGCCTTGTCGACGCTGCGCTGCAGGGCCGCGAGCAGGTCGACGACCTCGGTCTCCTCGCCCTTGGCCTCGGGCGTCTCCGTGATGTCGCCGCCCTCGATCTTCGTCGCGACGAGCTGCGTCGACGGCCTCGGAGTAGTCGTCCTCGAACTCCTCGGGCTCGTAGTCGCCCGACAGCGAGTCGACGAGCGAGGACGCCATGGCGAGCTCCTTGGCCGTCGCGTGCGTCTCCTCCGAGAGCGACTCGAACTCCGGGGCGCGCACCTCGTCCGCCCAGAGCAGCGTCTGCAGCACGATGACGCCGTCGCGCACCCGCAGCACCGCGAGGGTCATCCGGGTGCGCACCGAGACGGTGACGAGCGGCCATCCGGTCGGCCTTCTCGAGCGCGTCGCGGAGCAGGACGTAGGGCTTGAGCCCGGTCTTGTCCGGCTCGAGGTAGTAGCGCTTGTCGAAGAGCAGCGGGTCGATCTGCTCGGACGGCACGAACTTCTCGATCGAGATCTCCTTGGACGACCGCGATCGGAAGGCTCTTGATGTCCTCGTCGGTCAGCACGACCATCTGCCCGTCGGCCGCCTCATAGCCCTTGGCGATGTCGGAGTAGGGCACCTCCTCGCCGTCGATCGAGCAGACGCGTTGGTACTTGATGCGGCCGCCGTCCTTCTCGTGGACCTGCCGGAACTGCACGTCGTGGTTCTCGGTCGCCGAGAAGAGACGGACCGGCACGTTGACGAGTCCGAACGACACGGCGCCTTTCCAGATGGCTCGCATGAGAACAAGAATGCACCCATGCGCCCCATGCTCGCGACGCCAACGACGACCATTCCGGTCGGGCGACGCGCTGGCAGCACGAGGTGAAATGGGACGGTATGCGGGTGCTGGCCGACGTCAGCGACGGCGAGCTCCGCCTCTTCGTCGCGCACCGAACGCGACGTCACGGTCGCCTTTCCGGAGCTGCGCGGCCTCGGCGACGAGTACGCCGACATGCTCCTTGACGGCGAGATCGTCTCGATGCGGGACGGGCATCCCGTCGTTCGCCGCGATCGCCGAGCGCTTCCACGTCACCGATGCGCGGCGTGCGGCGATGCTCGCCGAGGCGCAGCCCGGTCACCCTCATGACCTTCGACCTGCTGCGCCTCTACGGCGTCGAGCTGCTCGGCCGCGCCTGGAGCGACCGCCGCGCGACGCTCGAGCGCCTCGAGCTCGCCGGGCCCGCGGTGGCAGACGCCACCGACCTTCGACGACGGGGTGACTGCTCCACGCCGCGACGAAGGAGCAGGGCCTCGAGGGCATCGTCTCCAAGCGCGTCGACTCGGTCTACCGTGCCCGGCGCTCCGCTCGTCCCTACTGGCTCAAGTCGCCGCACCGGGGCACGCGTCTCGGTCGTCATCGGCGGCTGGCGGCCCGAGTCCACGGGCACGGTGCAGGACCGGCTCGGCGCGGTGCTCGTCGGTGTGCCCGGGCCGGGCGGCCTGCGCTACCTGGGACGCGTCGGCTCCGGCCTCGCCGGCAAGCCGGGACAGCCCTGATGCGCGACCTCGAGCCTCTGACGTCGGCCGAGTCCCCTTTCGCCACAGACGTCCCCGCCGAGGACTGCCCTCGGCGCGACGCTGGGTCCACCCGGTGCTCGTCGCCGACGTGCAGTCGCTGGGACTGAGCGGGCAGGGCAGCCTGCGCCAGCCGGCATACAAGGGCCTGCGCGAGCGACCTCACCCCCGGCGACGTCGACGACCACGGGGCGGTGAGTGATGCCGCGTACGAGGCCGACCGAAGGTCACCGTCGAGGTCGACGGCCGGCGGATGAAGCTGTCGAGCCTCGAGAAGGTGATGTATCCCGGCGGCCGGCACGACCAAGGCACAGGTCATCGACTACTACGCGCGCATCGCGCCGGTGATCCTGCCCCACCTCGCGCGACCGCGCGGTCACGCGGATCCGCTATCCCGCACGGCGTCGGCGACATGCAGTTCTTCGAGAAGAACATCCCCGCCGGCACGCCGGCGTGGATCCGTCGCGCCGGGCGCGACCCCGTCTTCCCGCTCATCGACGACCTCGCCGGGCTGACCTTCTTCGCCAACCTCAACTCCCTCGAGCTGCACGTGCCGCAGTGGCGCTTCGAGGGGGAGGGGCGCGACGCCGTGCCGCTCAATCCCGACCGGCTCGTCATCGACCTCGACCCCGGCCCCGGCACCGGCCTGCACGAGTGCGCCCGCGTCGCGCTCATCGTGCGCGACCGACTCAGCGGCATCGGGCTCGACACCGTGCCGGTGACGAGCGGCAGCAAGGGTACTCCAGCTGTATGCCGTGCTTGCCCGGGCGCGCACACGAGCGACGAGATCCGCGACACCGTCCAGCAGCTCGCGCAGGAGCTGACCAAGGCGCACCCCGACCTCGTCGTCTGGAAGATGGCCAAGGAGCTGCGCCCGGGCAAGATCTTCCTCGACTGGAGCCAGAACGTCGCCGCCAAGACGACGATCTGCCCCTACTCCCTGCGCGGCCGGGAGCGCGCCGACCGTGGCCGCGCCGCGCTCGTGGGACGAGATCGAGGCCGGCGCGGCAGGCGAGGCGAGCTCGCCAGCTGCGGCTGACGAGGTCCTCGAGCGGGTCGACGCGACGGCAGACCTCGCCGCCGAGATCGCGGACGCCGCCAGTCGCTGACGGGGGCGCGAGGGGCCACGGCTACCCGTTCGGGAGCCGTGGCCCTCTCGATGAGTGAATTGGTGCGACTGTCAGTGCGCCTTGTCGTAGGCGCGCCTGGATCTCGGCCGAGATCCGACCGCGGTCGGAGACCTTGTGGCCGTTGGCCCGGGCCCACTCCCGCACCGTCGCCGAGGTCGGTTCGCTTTGTGCGCGGGCGGCGCCGCGGACGACGCGAGCGTCGCCTTGCGCCGCACTGCCACTGCGACGAGCGTGTCCGGTCCACGTGGCGAATGTCGTCGCGCAGCTTCTTGCATTCTTGTCGCTGACGGTCGATCTCGTACGTGACGCCGTCGAGCGCGAAGGAGACGGTTTCGTCGGCGTGTCCACCGTCGATGTCGTCGATCAGGACCACTTCGACTCGCTGAGCCATGTTTCTCCATCTGAAGTGTTTGTGGATGGGGTTACGATGGGAGCGACGTGCAATGATCGTTTATCGCGTCGAGCCCGCCAATGCATTTACACGAGAACAATGGCACCGATCCGAAGCGAAATGCGCCGCGTGCGGCAACTGTGGAGAGACTTCCGGCGAGATCGCCGCATAGCTCGCGCCGAATCCGTGGCTACTGTTCGTCGCGGGGTGGACGGCTGGTGTGCCGCCTGCGCTGCGTTCGGCGCCTGCGCGGTCGTGCTCGGCTCCCACTTCGCCAGCGCAATTCGCTCGCGACTGTCGCCCTCGAGAATGCTCTTGATGATGAAGTAGAAGAGCGCGGCGACACCCACCGTCGGGACGAGGCGAGCACGTAGGGCAGGACCGATTCCATGTCTCCATGATCCCACGGGTCCGGCGGCCGGCCCTGTCTCACCGGATTGTCGCCCCCGACCTCTACGGTGGCGGCCATGGCCACCAGGACGACGACGCCGGCGTCCTCCCCGGCTTCCGCTGCGCCGAGTGCGGATGGAGCACGGCCAAGTGGGTGGGCCGGTGCGGCGAGTGCCAGGCCTGGGGAAGTGTGGCGGAGGCAGGAGGCGCCACGGCGTGCCGCGCACCGCCGCGGCACCGGTGGTCACCCCGGCCGTGCGCGATCGGCGAGGTCGACGTGACCCGACGGCGACGGCGCGTCCGACGGGAGTCGCCGGAGTTCGACCGCGTCCTTGGTGGCGGTCTCGTGCCCGGCGGCGTGGTCCTCGTCGCCGGCGAGCCGGGCGTCGGCAAGTCGACGCTGCTGCTCGACGTCGCGCGCGCGGGCCGCGCGAAATGGCGCAGCCACGCCTCTACGTCAGCGGCGAGGAGTCCGCCGCCGCAGGTCCGGGCGAGGGCGGGCCGCATCGACGCGCTGGCCGAGAGCCTCTACCTCGCCGCCGAGACCGACCTCGCCACCGTCCTCGGCCACATCGAGGCGAGCGCCCCGCAGCTGCTCGTCGTCGACTCCGTTCAGACGATCGCGAGCGCCGAGGTCGAAGGCCAGGCCGGCAACGTCTCCCAGGTCCGTGAAGTTGCCGTGCAGCCTGATCCGGGCGGCCAAGGAGCGCGGCATCGCCGTCCTGCTCGTCGGTCACGTCACCAAGGACGGCTCGATCGCCGGTCCCAGAGTGCTCGAGCACCTCGTCGACGTCGTGATCCAGTTCGAGGGTGACCGGCACTCACGTCTGCGCCTCGTCCGTGCCGTCAAGAACCGCTTCGGCCCGACGGACGAGGTCGGCTGCTTCGACCTGTCCGAGGCCGGCATCGTTGGGTTGGCCGACCCGAGCGGTCTGTTCCTGTCAGATCGCGCGACCACGCGGTGGCCGGCACGTGTGTGACCGTCACGCTCGAGGGTCGCCGTCCGCTCGTCGCGGAGATCCAGGCGCTTGTCGCCCCGTCCACGCTCCCGTCGCCACGGCGGACGTCCAGCGGTCTCGACGCCTCGAGGCTGGCGATGGTCATCGCCGTTCTCGACAAGCGCGCTGGCGCACCGATCGGGTCCCAGGACATCTTCGCGGCCACGGTGGGCGGCGCGCGGGTCACTGAGCCGGCCGCCGACCTCGCCCTGGTCTGTGCACTCGCGTCCTCCGTCCTCGACCTGCCGCTGCCGGTCGATGCCATCGCCATAGGGGAAGTCGGACTGGCTGGGGAGGTCCGCAGGGCAACGGGAATCGGCCGACGCCTGGGCGAAGCCGCTCGACTGGGCTTCCGGCACGCCGTCGTTCCGAGCGGCAGCCGGGCCGATGCTCCGGTGCCAGAGGGACTCGACGTGATCGAGGTCGGCAGCGTCGCCGAGGCGATTGAGACGATGCGCCGCCTCGCCACGCGACGCACAGCGCCCGCACTGACGCGTGACACCGCTTAGACTGCGGACCACCAACCCTTGGTGCAGCCCCGCCCTCAGCCGAACGGGAAGTGATGGACAGGAACGACGACGACGAGCTGCTGCTCCGCGCGGCCCTCGCCGCGGTCGCTCCCGGGACCGAGTTGCGCGATGGGCTCGAGCGGATTCTTCGCGGCCGCACCGGAGCTCTCATCGTGCTCGGCCACGACAGGGTCGTCGAGTCGATCTGCACGGGTGGCTTCGCCCTCGACGTCGAGTTCTCGGCGACACGGGTCCGCGAGCTCTGCAAGATGGATGGCGCCGTCGTTCTCGACCGCGAGGGAACCCGCATCCTCCGTGCGGCGACCCAGCTCGTACCCGACTCGAGCATCGACACGTCCGAGTCGGGCACGCGCCACCGGACCGCCGAGCGGGTGGCCAAGCAGACCGGCTTCCCCGTGATCTCGGTGAGCCAGTCGATGGGCGTCGTCGCGCTCTACGTCGGCAACCTGCGCCACGTCGTCGAGGGTTCACCGACCACGCTGTCGCGCGCGGACCAGGCGCTGCAGACGCTCGAGCGCTACAAGGCCAGACTCGACGAAGTGACCGGCACGCTGTCGGCGCTCGAGATCGAGGACCTCGTCACGATCCGCGACGTCACGTCGGTGCTCCAGCGCCTCGAGATGGTTCGGCGCATCTCGGCCGAGATCCAGGACTACGTCGTCGAGCTGGGCACGGACGGCCGCTTGCTGGCGCTCCAGCTCGAGGAGCTCGTCGGTGGCCTCGGCAACGACCGCGAGCTCGTCATCCGCGACTACCTGCCGGCGACCAAGTCGGATCTCACGGCCGACGAGGCCCTCGCGAACCTCGAGTCGCTCAACTCCGTCGAGCTGCTCGACCTCGGAGCCGACGCCCGGGCGGTGGGCTTCATGATCGTCGGAGACAGCCTGGACGCCCCGGTGAGCCCGCAGGGCTATCGCCTGTTGACCAAGGTGCCCCGGCTACCGACGGCGATCGTCGAACGCCTGGTGTCCCACTTCGAGTCGCTGCAGCGCCTGCTCGCAGCCGGCATCGAGGACCTCATGCTCGTCGACGGTGTCGGTGAGGGCCGTGCCCGCGCAGTCCGCGAAGGCCTGTCCCGTCTCGCCGAGTCGTCGATTCTCGAACGTTACGTCTAACGCGGAGAACGAGATTCCGTATGCCGCTGGGCTTGGTGCCGCTCGATGTGCTGCGTGAGCGCGTGAATGGCTGGTACGCCCAAGCCGGTCGCGACCTTCCGTGGCGCGACCCCGACTGCACCCCATGGGGAATCCTGCTGTCCGAGGTGATGGCCCAGCAGACACCGCTGTCTCGGGTCGAGCCGATCTGGCGCGATTGGATGAGGCGGTGGCCCACGCCTGGATCGCTTGCCGCTGCCGCACCCGGGGACGCCGTGCGAGCCTGGGGCCGACTTGGCTACCCCCGGCGTGCGCTGCGGTTGCACGAGGCGGCAACGGTCATCGTCGAGCGGCATGGTGGCGCTGTGCCCCGGACGCCTGCCGAGCTGCTCGACCTGCCGGGTGTCGGTGCCTACACGGCTGCCGCCGTCGCCTGTTTCGCGTTCGGGATCCCGGAGGTCGTCGTCGACACGAATGTGCGACGCGTCCTCGCGCGAACCTTGCAGGGCAAGGCACTTCCCCACGCGACGTTGACTCGAGGCGAGACGGAGCTGGCCGCGAGTGCCATGCCGACCGAGCGGCACACGGCACCGGCGGCACGGGAGGAGGCGAACACGTGGAATGTCGCCGTCATGGAGCTCGGCGCTCTCGTCTGCATGGCGCGCGGTCCACGATGCGGGGAGTGCCCCGTCGCCGATCTCTGTGCCTGGAACGTGTCCGGCCGTCCCGCTCACGAGGGGCCGCCGCGGCGCGGGCAGCTCTGGCACGGCACCGACCGCCAGGTCCGAGGCGAGATCCTGCGACGGTTGCGGGAAGAGCATCGGGCCCTTCCACTCACCGTGCTGGAAGGCGCCGGGCCCGAGCGAGTCCAGGTCATGCGATGCCTGGACTCTCTCGTCGCGGATGGCCTCGTCGAGCCTCTGCCGCGCAAGCGCTTTCGGCTGCCTGCCTGAGACCAGGAGCAGCCCTTCATGTCATGCGGACTCGGCTGCAGGTTCTCCGCCATGCTGGGTGACCGATGAGAACGTTCGCCCTCCTGGTCAGAGCAGGCTTCCGGCGGCACTCCATGTATCGCCTGGCCCTGCTGGCCGGGATGACGACCAACTCCGTCTTCGGCCTCATCCGCGCGTCAGTCCTCGTTGCTGCGGTCACGTCCGCAGGCACGCAGATCGGCGGCTACGACGCCCCAAAGGTGCTCGCCTTCGTGTGGTGGGGCCAAGCGTTGCTCGGCGCGGTGAACCTCTGGGGCTTCCAGGAGGTCGGCGACCGGGTGCGCACCGGGGACATCGCGATCGACTTCCTCCGGCCGCTCAACCCGCAACTCACCTACCTCGCAGGAGACCTCGGCCGCGCGGGCATCAACCTCATCCTGCGTGGCGCACCAGCGCTTCTCATCGGGGCCCTGCTCTACGACCTCGCAGCCCCACCCGGGCTGGACTCGTGGGTCCTCGGGCTCGTCTCCGTCGTCATTGCCGTCGTGGTCGCATTCGCCGCCAGTTTCATCATCAATCTGCTCGCCTTCTGGGTCATCGAGGTGCGCGGCATCCGGCTGGTGTGGATGATCACGTCCGGCTTCCTGTGCGGCCTCTACGTGCCGATCCCGTGGTTCCCGGACTGGCTCCGCACTTTCGCTCAGTGGACGCCGTTCCCCGCGATGCTCCAGAACCCGCTCGACATCCTGTCCGGACGCGTCGATGGCGGCGCCATCTGGATGACGCTGGCGGGCCAACTGGCCTGGGGAACGGTTCTCATCGTGGTCGGACAGGTGGTCCTGCACCGTGGCCGTCGCCAGCTCGAGGTGCAGGGTGGTTGATCTGACGCCTTATCGGGTCATCCTCCGCTCGCGGATCCGCGCGCAACTGCAGTACCGCACGTCATTCGTCACGGACATCCTCGGGACGGTGGGCGTCGGGCTCACGGAGCTCGCCGAGGTCTGGGTCATCTTCCACAACGTCGATGTCCTCGGTGGCCTCGACTTCACGGCGGCCCTGCTGGTCTTCGCCCTGTCCAACATCTGTTTCTCGCTCGCCGACATGTTCGTCGGGCCACCTCGACCAGCTGCCGCATGTACATTCGCGCCGGCACGATCGACGCGTTCTACGTGAGACCGCTGCCGCTGCTCGCCCAGTTCATGTCGAGCGACATCTCCCTGCGCCGCATCGGGCGGCTCGCCGTCGCCGTCGTCGTTCTCGCCATTGCGTTGGCCAGGGCTGAGATCGCGTGGGACACATCCACGGTCGTCCTGCTCATCCTCTCCGTCGTCAGCGGGACCGCCATCTTCTCCGCGCTCTTCACCGCTGCGGGAGGGCTGCAGTTCTTCCTCGTCGACGGGGCCGAGTTCACCAACGCCTTCACCTACGGCGGGTCCTACGCTGCCCAGCAGACCGCAGCGCGTCTTCCCCGACCCGCTGCGGATCTTCTGGACCTTCGTCGTCCCGACCGCCTTCGTCGCCTACCTGCCGACTGTCGCAATCCTCGACCTGCCGGGTAACCGTGCTCGCACCGACCTGGCTGGCGTGGTGCACCCCCCTCGCGGCAGTCTTCGCATGGGTCGTCGCTGGCAGCTGCTGGCGGGCCGGCACGCGCCACTACCAAGGAGCAGGTGGATGACCGTGACACGCGCCGATACCGCGCCGGCACCGATCATCGAGACGCAGCGACCTCGTCCGCGACTTCCGGCGTGGCGCGCGGCGCACCCGGGCAGTCGACCACATGACATTCGCCGTCCAGCCGGGCGAGGCCGTCGGCTACATCGGTGCCAACGGAGCCGGCAAGTCGACGACGATCAAGATGCTGACCGGCATCCTCAAACCGACCTCTGGCCAGGCGCGCACGTGCGGACTCGACCCGATGCGGCAACGGATCGAGGTGGCCCGTCAGGTCGGCGTCGTGTTCGGCCAGCGATCCCAGCTGTGGTGGGACCTGCCCCTGCACGAGTCCTTCACCATCCTCGCCGCGATCCACCGGCTGGACCCGGCTGAGGCGCGGGCCCGGACGGCCCGGCTCGTCGACCAGCTCGAGATGGGCCCGCAGCTCGACACACCGGTGCGCTCGCTCTCGCTCGGTCAGCGGATGCGCGCCGAGATCGCCGCAGCCCTCCTCCACTCGCCCCGCCTGCTCATCCTCGACGAGCCGACGATCGGCCTCGACGTGCTCTCCAAGCAGCGGCTTCGCGAGTTCCTCGTCGAGGAGCGGCGCCAACACGGCACCACGCTGCTCCTCACCACCCACGACATGGGCGACATCGAGCGGCTCTGCGACCGGGTGCTCGTCGTCGACCACGGCACGCTGGCCTTCGACGGGACCCTCCAGGGCCTGGGCGCCACGGTGGGGGCGCAGCGAGTCCTCGTCATCGACCTGGCCGCGCCCACGCCGCCGCTCGATGGTGTGCCGCGCGCGCGGCTCCTCGACTCCGAGTCGGACGGCCTGCGCCAGCGGCTGGCCTTCGACGCGACCCAGACGACGGCAGCGGCGGTGCTCGCCGACGTCTCCCGTCGGGCTGAGGTCCGCGACCTGACGATCGAGGA
This sequence comes from uncultured Actinomycetota bacterium, assembly GCA_963826445.1. Taxonomy (GTDB): domain Bacteria; phylum Actinomycetota; class Actinomycetes; order Actinomycetales; family Dermatophilaceae; genus Intrasporangium. Next base: position 32,413 of record CAWGXD010000031.1, on the reverse strand, counting down.
GCCCAACATCGAGGACGTGGTCCGCCGGATCTACGCGACCTCCCGGGACTCCTGAGACAAACAAAGGGGTATGCCGCTGAGCTGGCTTGCGCTGGAAGTGAACTCAGCGGCATACGGGCTATTCAAGCGTGCGGAGCATCCTGGTGTTGCCCAACGTGTTGGGCTTGACGCGCTCGAGGTCGAGGAACTCCGCGACACCCTCGTCGTAGGAGCGGAGCAGCTCTGCGTAGACGTCGGCCGAGACCGCCTGGCCCTCGATCGGCGCGAAACCGTGACGGGTGAAGAAGGGCACCTCGAAGGTGAGGCAGAAGAGCCGCCGGACCCCGAGCTCGCGGGCGTCCACGACGAGGGCCTCGAGGATCCGGCCGCCGAGGCCGGTGCCGAGCAGCGCGTCGGTCACAGCGAGCGTGCGGATCTCCGCGAGGTCCTCCCACATGACGTGCAGCGCCCCGCAGCCGACGAGGATGCCGTCGCGCTCGGCGACGACGAACTCCTGGACACTCTCGTAGTAGGTCACCGCCTCCTTGCTCACGAGCACCCGGCGCTCGGCCAACGGGGCGACGAGGGAGCGGATTCCCTTGATGTCGGAGGTTCGCGCACGGCGGAGGACCACGTCGTCGGCTGACGGGGTCGTGCTCATGAGAGGTTGCCGTCTGCGAACGACGCGAAGAGTCGCCTGGCCTGGTCGCCGAGCACGACGATGGACTGCGAGCCTGCCCAGCCGAAGGGCCCAGCTGCGACGCCGCGTCCGACCTGGGTGGGATTGACCCGGTAGAGGCCGGCGGCGAAGGTGAGCATCTCCTCGGCGGAGAGGTCGCTCTGGCCGACGGTGCTGAAGCTGGTCAGGGCGCCGGGCACCGCGATCGGCCCGGCGAGCTTGGCCTTGATCGCCGCGGCGACGAGGAGCTGGCCCTGGTGGCGCGAGCGTCCGAAGTCGCCATCGGGCAGCGTCTTGCGCTCGCGGGCGTAGGCGAGGGCCTCCTTGCCGCTCAGCACCTGTGGCCCCTTCTCGATGATGAGGCGGGCATGCGAGGCGTTGACCTTCTCCGGGACGACGATGGGGATGCCGCCCTGGTCGTCGATGAGCTGCTTGAAGCCCTCGAAGCCGATGACGGCGTAACCCTCGATCGGCAGTCCGGTCGCCTTGCGGACGGTGTCGAGCTGGGCGGCGGGACCGCCGAGTGCCATCGCGGAGTTGATCTTCCCCTTGCCGCCGGTGCTGAGCGGCACCCAGAGGTCCCGGGCCATTCCCATGACGCCACCGCCGCCCCTGCCGTCGAGGCCGACGACCTGGAGCGTGTCGGCCCGTGAGCGGACCAGGTTCTGGCCCTTGCGTGCATCGGAGCCGAGGGCGAGCACCCAGCGGGGGCCCCCGCCGAGGGCGGGCATCGTGACGCCGAGCGAGGGCCACCAGCCCCCGACGACCTGCCAGGTCGGCCCGACGGCCAAGGTCACGTCGTCCCCGGCCGTGACCACGGCGATGGGCGTGTCGAACCAGGAGCCCACGGCCGCCTTCGCGCCCGGCGGGACGGTCGAGCCCGGTGCGGTTCGTTTCTTGAGGGACGTGACGGTCTCGGCGTTGGCGGCGTCACCGAGGTCGGCGCCGTCGTAGAGGCGATCGACGAGCGACGCCAGGTCGGCCGGGGCGCCCTCGACAGCTGGCGCCGCCGTCGCCGGTGTAGTGCGTCGTGGTGCCCGCGCTGGTGCCGCCTGCTGGTGGCTCGGGATCTCCGGTGCAGGCGGCCAGCATGGCAACGGTGGCGACGGAGGCGGTGAGGGCGGCCACCCGGCGGTGGCGTGCAGGTCCGAGCATCACAGGGAAACCGTAGACGACCGGACCGCGGCGCTACCGGGCGACACCGGGCGATGCTGGCGGCACCGGGCGATGCTGGCGGCACCGGTGATACCGATCAGGCCGTCACGCCCGCCGCCCGCCGCACGAGGCCCCGCGAGGCCGCCACCGACACCATCATCGTCGCCGCGGAGACGGCCGCCGCCACCAGGAACCGGAGGACGAGCGTCCCGTCCAGGTAGGACAGGAACGGCAGCATGAGGACGAGGACGAAGCCGGCGGAAACTAGGACCGTCACGGCCAGGGGGAGCCCGATCTCGTGCGAGCGCGCCCGGTGCAGGGTCGACAGGGGAGTGCCGGCGAGGCTGAGCGCGCGGTACTGGGCCCGCTGGTCGAGCACCCGCGCGGCCTGGACGACGCCGGTCGATGTCGCCGCGATGATCGTGATGATCGCGAGCGTCACCATGGCACCGGTCGACATGTCCTTGGCCATGACCGCGTCGGCGGCTCGTTGCTGGCTCGCCTCCGAGGTCGCGAGCGTCGTGAACCCGGTGACGATGATGCCGAGCCCGAGAGCTCCCACGGCCCGCCACGTGCTCCGCGGGTCGTCGACGATGCGCCGGGCGGCCAGCAGCGTGGCCGACGTGGGCGCCAACCGCGCGGCGACTCGCCCGACCACCATGACGACCCACGGGCCGAGGCCGTTGACCGCGAGGATCATCGCCGACAGGACGACGACGGCGGTGGCCCGGGCCGGCCGGTCCATCGTGTTGATCGCGACGAACCAGACGACCCCGACGATAAGGGCCACGACGAGACGTACGGCGCTCAGCCGACGCGGTGTCGTCCGCGCCGCCACGCCGAGCGGTCCGATGACGACCTTGGCCAGGGAGGAGAGCCCCGAAATGAGGGCCACGGCTACCACGGCCACGACGACGAGGGCGACCTGGCCGACCGGCAGGATGAGCTCTGACACCTCGAAGGTCCGGCCCTGGAAGGTCAGCTGGGCCACCAGGGGGAGGGTCGCCGCGCAGACGAGCACACCAGCGAGGGCGCCGAGGAGCGCCTGGGTCGCCGCTTCGGCGAGCGTCATGACCGTGACCTGGGCAGAGGTGGCGCCGCTGAGACGCAGGGCGGCGAGCCGTTGGTCGCGACGGGCAATGGCCAGTCGTGCCGCGACTCCGCCGAGGGTGAGGATCGGGATGACCAGACAGGTGACGGCGACCCACGCCAGGGTCACGTAGGTCTCACCGATCGTGGGCCACAGGGCACCCGGGCCGGAGACGTCATCGGCGTTCCTCGTCTCGAAGGCATGCAGGCCGCCGAGGCTGACGAGCAGCGCACCCGTCGCGACGGCGAAGGCGATGACCGACAGCAGCCCGGGCACCCGGTCGTCCCGGGCGTCCAACGTCCGCAGCCGCCACCACAAGGAGAGCGACGCGGTCATGACTGCACCTCCGCGCTGTCGATGAGGCCGTCACGCATGCGCACCACGCGGGAGCACCACCCGGCGACGTTCTGGTCATGTGTCACCACGACGAGCGACGCGCCGCTGTGGGAGGTGAGGCCGGTCAGGTGGCGCATCACCTCGGCGCTCGTCGTCTGGTCGAGGGCGCCGGTCGGCTCGTCGGCGAAGACGACACCCGGCCGACCGACCAGGGCCCGAGCGATGGCCACCCGCTGCGCCTGCCCTCCGGAGAGCTCACCGGGCCGGCGCCGCTCCAACCCGGCTAGGCCGAGCGGTTCGAACAGGGCCCGTGCCCGGTTGGTCGCCTCGCCGCGACGGACGCCATCGAGCAACAGGGGCAGCGCGACGTTCTCCACGGCCGGCAGCTCCGGCAGCAGCATGCCCTGCTGGAACACGAAGCCGAAGTCCTGCCGCCGCAACAGCGTCCGATCCGCGTCACTGAGCCTGGCCACGTCGCGGTCGTTCCAGAGGACCTGACCCGAGGTCGGGCCGAGGATGCCGGCGAGCACGTGGAGCAGCGTCGTCTTGCCCGAGCCCGACGGCCCCATGACTGCCACGCTCTCGCCGGGCTCGATCGTCAGCGTGACGCCCCCGAGGGCTGGGAGGGTGCCGTTCGATGCGGGGCCGTAGCGCATGACGAGGTCTCGCGCGACGAGACGGCCGTCTGAGGCTGGGAGGGATCGGTCCTGCGAGCGCGCGCCCAGCGGCATACGGCTGCGTGATGTCTGAGTCTGTGTCATGCCCCAAGGCTCGCCCGGGCGGGCAGCCCGCCGCGTCGCCCGTCGGTCTGGAGGTGGGGCGGCCTGCGTACGACCTGGGTATGACGAAGGGGCCGAGGACGTGTCCTCGGCCCCTTCGGGTGGCGTGACGTCGGTCAGGCCGTCTCGGTGCCGGACCCGGCGGTCGGGCCGGCGCTGCCGGTCACGTCGCGGGTCGGGTCCGGGACACCGACGAGATCGGCGCCGAGCGCCTCGTCGAGCGCCGCACCCTCCGGCAGCTCGGGCAGGTCGTCCGCTGGGCGGTGACCCGGGTGAGCCATGCTGCTGAAGGTGAACTTCTCCTCCTTGCCCTCGCCCTCGGTGTCGACCTTGATGTATTGGCCGGAGGTGAACTCGGCGTAGAGGATCTTCTCCGACAGGGCGTCCTCGATCTCGCGCTGGATCGTGCGACGCAGCGGACGCGCCCCGAGCACGTGGTCGTAGCCCTTCTTGGCGAGCAGGTCCTTCGCGGCCTGGGTCAGCTCGATGCCCATGTCCTTGTCCTTGAGCCGTTTGTCGAGCTTGGCGATCTCGAGGTCGACTATCTGGGTGATCTCCTCGCGGTTCAGGTGCGGGAAGACGATCGTGTCGTCGACGCGGTTGAGGAACTCGGGCCGGAAGTGCTGCTTGAGCTCGTCGATGACCTTCGACTTCATCCGCTCGTAGTCGGAGCGTGAGTCCGGTCCGGCCGAGAATCCCATGTTCGCCTTGGAGATGTCTCGCGTGCCGAGGTTCGTGGTCATGATGATGACGGTGTTCTTGAAGTCGACCATCCGGCCCTGGGAGTCGGTGAGGCGGCCGTCCTCGAGAACCTGCAGCAGGCTGTTGAAGATCTCCGGGTGGGCCTTCTCCACCTCGTCGAAAAGCACGACCGAGAACGGCTTCCGGCGGACCTTCTCGGTCAGCTGGCCGCCCTCCTCGTAGCCGACGTAGCCGGGCGGGGAGCCGAAGAGCCGGCTCACCGTGTGCTTCTCGGAGTACTCGGACATGTCGAGCTGGATGAGCGCGTCCTCGCTACCGAACAGGAACTCGGCGAGGGTCTTGGCCAGCTCGGTCTTGCCGACACCCGTGGGGCCGGCGAAGATGAACGACCCTCCTGGCCGGCGCGGGTCCTTCAGGCCGGCGCGGGTGCGGCGGATGGCCTGGGACAGGGCCTTGACGGCGTCGTCCATGCCGACGATCCGCTTGTGCAGCTCGTCCTCCATGTGGAGCAGTCGGCTCGACTCCTCCTCGGTCAGCTTGAAGACCGGGATGCCGGTGCTGGCCGCGAGGACCTCGGCGATGAGCTCCTCATCGACCTCGGCCACGACGTCCATGTCGCCGGACTTCCACTGGGCCTCACGCTCCGCCTTCTCGGCGCGCAGCTTCTTCTCCTCGTCGCGGACCCGAGCGGCGCGCTCGAAGTCCTGGCCGTCGATCGCGGACTCCTTCTCGCGCACGAGGTGGGCGATGCGCTCGTCGAAATCGCGCAGGTCCGGCGGCGCCGTCATGCGGCGGATCCGCAGCCGCGCGCCCGCCTCGTCGATGAGGTCGATCGCCTTGTCGGGCAGGAAGCGGTCGTTGATGTAGCGGTCGGCCATGTTGGCGGCCGCGACCAGCGCACCGTCGGTGATGGTGACGCGGTGGTGCGCCTCGTAGCGGTCCCGCAGGCCCTTGAGGATCTCGATGGCGTGCGGCAGCGTCGGCTCCTGCACCTGGATGGGCTGGAACCGTCGCTCGAGCGCCGAGTCCTTCTCGATGTGCTTGCGGTACTCGTCGAGCGTCGTCGCGCCGATGGTCTGCAGCTCACCGCGTGCGAGCATCGGCTTGAGGATGCTCGCGGCGTCGATGGCGCCCTCGGCGGCACCCGCACCGACGAGGGTGTGGATCTCGTCGATGAAGATGATGATGTCGCCGCGGGTGCGGATCTCCTTGAGGACCTTCTTCAGCCGCTCCTCGAAGTCACCGCGGTAGCGGCTGCCTGCGACCAGGCTGCCGAGGTCGAGCGTGTAGAGCTGCTTGTCCTTGAGGGTCTCGGGCACCTCGCCCTTGACGATGTCCTGGGCCAGTCCCTCGACGACCGCGGTCTTGCCGACGCCCGGCTCGCCGATGAGGACGGGGTTGTTCTTGGTGCGGCGGGACAGCACCTGCATGACCCGCTCGATCTCCTTCTCGCGCCCGATGACCGGGTCGAGCTTGCCCTCGCGCGCGGCCTGCGTCAGGTTGCGGCCGAACTGGTCGAGGACGAGGCTCCCCGCAGGGGTACCCTCGCCGGTGGCCTGACCGACCCCGGCACCCGTCTTCTCACCCTGGCCGCCCTGGCCCTGGTAGCCGGAGAGCAGCTGGATGACCTGCTGGCGCACCTTGTTCAGCTCCGCGCCGAGCTTGACGAGGACCTGGGCGGCGACGCCCTCACCCTCACGGATCAGACCGAGGAGGATGTGCTCGGTGCCGATGTAGCTGTGGCCGAGCTGCAGTGCCTCACGGAGCGAGTACTCGAGGACCTTCTTGGCCCGGGGCGTGAAGGGGATGTGGCCGGTGGGGGCCTGCTGGCCCTGGCCGATGATCTCCTGGACCTGTGCCCGCACGCCCTCGAGGGAGATGTCCAGGCTCTCCAGAGCCTTGGCAGCGACGCCTTCGCCTTCGTGGATCAGACCCAGGAGGATGTGCTCGGTGCCGATGTAGTTGTGGTTGAGCAGGCGTGCTTCCTCCTGCGCGAGGACCACCACCCGTCGGGCCCGGTCGGTGAACCGTTCAAACATGTCTTCTCCTGACTGATCGAGATACATCTCGATGCTATCCACGCCCGCTGTGAGCAGCCACCCCGCACAACGCGAGCCTGTGCGTGAGCTGTTCCCCATCTTGAGCCTGCCCGCCTCAGGTTTCGGCCCCCTGTTCGCCGTGAGCGGAAACGGCCGCTCGGTCCCCTTCCTCTACCCGGGGGTATGCCGCTGAGCGCCTTCCCGGGTCATAGTTGCGTCCAACTCCTCCCGCCCTGCGCCCCGGCTCGCGTCCCGCCAGTTGGGGACCGGGGTGCCGGTTCGGCGAGGACCTGGCTCTCATCCCCCGCCACATGGGGACCGGGGCGCCGCTATGACGGCGATGCGACATCACCAGCTCGGCTCGGGAAGTGCCGCCGCCATTCGTCCGACAGCGTTGGAACGGCCATGCCGCGCTGCCGCATGGCCTTGGTGATCCGGCTCAGCGTCGTGCCCGGCGTGTTGTAGATGCCGGAAGACACGACGACAAGGCGCCGGATCTGCCAGTCGTCGAGCTGCTCGTCCCGGTCGAGGTCACGGTGCCACTGCTCGGGCGAGTCCGCGTGCTGCCGCCCGTCGTATTCGATGACGAGGCCGAACTTCGGGTAGCAGAGGTCGAACCGGTAGATCAGCTGCCCGTCGGCATCGACGACGCGATGGTTGACCTTGGGCTCGGGCAGCCCGGCCAGGACGATGAGCAGCCTGAGCCGCGACTCCATGGGCGAGTCGACCCCTTTGCGCACGAGTGCGGCCGCTCGCTTGGCCCGGCGATGATGTGGCCCGGTCGACCCCGCGACGAAGGCAACGAGCTGCTGCATCGTGAACCGTTCTCGCTTCACCAAGGAGTCCCCAAGCACCACGAGGTCCACCAGCGTCAGCACCTGTGCCATGTCGAGGAAGGTCTGCATGGGAGGGGTCGTGCGCAGGCCGCGCCAGGCCGTCACCTGCTGGTTGCGCTTCGCGCGATGCCCGGCGATCCCTCGGGCCTTCGGCCGATTCCTCGGAGAGGTCACGTGGACATCGGGATCGTCGGGGACCACACCGCCGAAGAGGCGCGCCGCCGAGAAGTGCGAGAGGTAGGACCCCTTGGGGCAGATGGACAACGCAGCCTCGTTGAGACGACGCTCATCGACCACGTCGTCCCTGGAAACGTGCGACGCCGTGAAAGAGCTGGCGGTGCGAGCGGCGAAACGACCACGCCGTCGACCCGGCGGACAGCGCACCTGCTCGGGTGAACAGGCCCGGCGCCAGCTCCAGCTTCGCTTTGTCCTCACCGTCTACATCGCGTGCGCCAGTCGTCACGCGGACAGCGTCTCGAAAACGGAGGCCCGTCAATGGTGTTCATCCACAGGCCCGGCAGATGGGGACCCGGGTCCGGGAATGGCGGGGGTTCAGCCCGAGCTGCCGCCACATGCGGACCCGGGCCCCGGAATGGCGGGGTTCAGCCGGAACTGCCGCCACATGCGGACCCGGGCCCCCGACCGATGCCGGCTCAGGCGCGGCGGGCGAACTCCTCGTGCAGCGCCCGAACCTCGTCCTCGAGCTCCGGGGCCGGACCATCGACCACCGCACCCGGCACGACCTCGCGGATCGGCAGCGCCCGTACCGGTGACTCCGGCATCCCCCACTCCGCCCGCCACCGTGCCAGCTGCGCCGAGCTCGCCGCATAGACGATCCGCCCCAGCCCGACCCAGCCATGGGCAGCGGAGCACATGGGGCAGTGCTCACCGGACGTGTACACGGTCGCCGCAGCCCGCTCCTCCCGCGACAGGTTCGCCCCGGCCCAGCGGGCGATCGCGAACTCCGGATGTTGCGTCTCCTCGAGGGCGACGACGTGGTTGTGGTCCTCGAAGAGCACCTCGCCACCAGCCCCCACCAGCACCGATCCGAACGGCTCGTCCCCGCGCTCGAGAGCCAGCCGCGCGAGGGCCACGGCGCCCCGCAGGTGCCGCAGATCAGTATGGCTGAGCGTCATACCACCCTCCCGGTGACCATCGCGAACGTCACGAACGCCCCGCCATCCGCCTCGAGCATCTGTTGCACGGGCGAGCTCATCTGTCCCTTGAGCTCCATGACGGCTCGCTCCCACAGCAGCCAGTTCGCGCATCCGTCCGCCTGCTCCCGAGCCGTCACAGACGTGAAGGCCCGTGAGAACTCCCACTGGCTCCGCAGCCACTCGGCGGTGTGCCACGCAGCGGTCTCGGCGCCCACCACCTTGTCGATGTGGTCGGGGATCGCGCCGAGCTCGCGCACCTCGGTTGTCAGGGCGGGCGTCGCGACTCCGAGCTGCCCGCCCGGTTTGAGGAACGTCGCCAGGTAGGGCGGATAGTGATCGCCCGTCCCGAAGTACTCCCACGCGTCGATGCTGGCGATCACATCGAAGGAGGCCCGCCCGAACGGCAGCGCCCCGGCATCAACCCGCATCGGCAGGACCTGGCCGCCGACGCCCTCCTTCGAGAAGACCTCAGCCGCCTCGGTCGGGTCGACCCACAGGTCCGCCGCCACGACCTGCACGCCGTACTCCTTGGCGAGGAACACCGACGTCGCACCACGCCCGGAGCCGAGGTCGAGGACGCGCATGCCGGGCCGGAGGTCGAGGTCCTTCGCGAGGTCCTCGAGCAGCCACAGCGGGTGCGGGCCCATGTCGAGGTCGACGAGCCACTTCGCGTCGTACTTGTTCGACCGGGGGAACTCGTCCTTGGTCAGGTGGTCGAGCGCAGGCATCGGTTCACTTCCATGTGATGGTGACGAGATCGTGCCACCAGGGGTCGACCTCGGCACCGCGGTTCCAGAGTTGGAGATAGAGGTCCACCGGGTGCCCGGCCAGTTCGCGGTCAACCGTGCCGTATGCCGCTGAGCTCGCCCCGTCGAGCACCGTGACCTCAACCGGGTGGTCGGGTCCCATACCGAGTCGCCAAGCGCTGGGGGAGTCATCCGGGCGCACGAGAATGACCGACTCGTCCGGAGGGTGGATGCCCTGGCTGCGGCGCGGGACGAACCCGCGAAGCAGCTCGTCGAGGCCGTCCAGGGCCAGGTCAGTGCTGATCCAGGTCTCCTCGCGAGCGGGCGGCCGCCCGAGTCGCGCGGCAAGAGCATCGACCGCGTGGATCGTCGTCTCGTGGCACTGCCGCCGGGTCCAGAAGACCTTCGGGGCGGGAGCATTCTTGAGGAAGACGAACGCCTCGAGGTCATCCGGTGCGTCGACGATGGCCTGGAGCAGGGCGGTTGCTCCCTCGTCGAACCAGCCGAGGAGGTCCGGCTCCGACATGGCAGCCGCCTCCAACTCCTCGGGCGCGTCGATCGGCGACCCGCTGACGTGTCCCGCGGCCCACCGATGCGCCATGCCGACGTGCGCGACGAGATCGACGCACGGTCCACCCCGGGCACGTGGGCACGGTGGCATCGAGACCCGCCGCCATCGCATTGGCTCGCAGCACGGTCGCGGCCTGGCCGAGACCATCGCCGAGGGCACTCAGGGGAGGAGCGAGGGGGAGGCGTGCGTCCATGCGGCGAGTCTGCCGCACGGCGGTAGGTTTGCGATGGGCGCCCTGACCAGGCGGCCCGTCCAGCCCTGCCCCATCCGACGAACCGACCAGGAGGTCCCCGTGGACGCCAGCGACCTGCTGCGCAACTCGCTACTTCAGCTGTCCAAGCAGGAGAAGATCCGAGACTTCATCGAGAAGGCGCCGGTGTCGCGCTCGGTGGTCAAGCGCTTCGTCCCGGGGGCGCAGCACTCCGACGTCGTCGCTGCGGCGGCAGAGATCGCGGCGACCGGGCGGCTGTCGACGATCGACTACCTCGGCGAGGACACGACGGACCTCGCCCAGGCGCAGCACACGCGCGACGCCTACCTCCGCTGCTCACCGCCCTCGCGCGACGCAGGGCCTCACCGAGGGCGGCACGGCCGAGGTCTCGCTCAAGCTGAGCGCACTCGGCCAGGCGCTGCCCGGGGACGGCAACAAGATCGCCCTCGACCATGCGCGCGAGATCTGCGAGGCGGCCGCGCAGGCCGGCACGACCGTGACGCTCGACATGGAGGACCACACGACGACGGACCTGACGCTCGAGGCTCTGCGCGAGCTGCGGGCCGACTTCCCGACCGTCGGTGCGGTGCTGCAGGCGTACCTGCACCGGACGGAGGCAGACTGCCGCGACCTCGCCGCACGAGGGATCGCGCGTCCGACTCTGCAAGGGCGCCTACAAGGAGCCGGAGTCGGTTGCCTTCCAGTCCGGCGGCGACGTCGACAAGTCCTACGTCCGGTGCCTCAAGATCCTCATGCAGGGCGAGGGCTACCCGATGGTCGCCACCCACGACCCGCGTCTCATCGAGATCGCCGGCGCGCTCGCGGCCCAGGCGGACGCGACCGCCGACGTCGTTCGAGTACCAGATGCTCTACGGCATCCGGCCCGAGGAGCAGAAGCGGATCGCCGACCGCGGCGACCAGATGCGCGTCTACATCCCCTATGGCGAGGAGTGGTACGGCTACCTCATGCGGCGAATGGCCGAGAAGCCGGCCAACGTCATGTTCTTCCTGCGCGGCGTGGCGACGAAGAGCTGACTGAGCCATGGCGACCACTGCGATCTTCGGCGCCGGCGTGATGGGCGAGACCCTGCTGTCCGGCCTGATCCGCTCAGGTCGTGACGCCGCCGACCTCGTCGTCACCGGGCGCACCCCGGACAGCGTCCGCGCAGCTCGCCGAGAACTACGGCGTGCGCGCGCTGCCCAACGCCGAGGCTGCCGAGCTCGCCGACACGCTCGTGCTCGTCGTCAAGCCGCAGGACATGGAGGCTCTGCTCGACGAGATCCGCGACCACGTCGCGCCGGGCAACACCGTCGTCTCGCTCGCCGCCGGCATCACGACCGAGTACCTCGAGTCGCGCCTGCCCGAGGGCATCGTCGGTCGTCCGGGTCATGCCCAACACGCCCGCCCTCGTCGACCAGGGCATGGCCGGCATCTCGCCCGGCCGGCACTGCACCGAGGAGCACCTCGCCGAGGCCGAGGCGCTGCTCAGCTCGTGCGGCAAGGTCGTGCGGCTCGACGAGAAGCACCTCGACGCCGTCACCGCGATCTCGGGCAGCGGCCCCGCCTACATCTTCTACGTCGTCGAGGCGATGATCGAGGCCGGCGTCGTCCTCGGGCTGCCCCGGGCCACGTCCACCGAGCTCGTCGTCCAGACGCTCTACGGGGCCGCGACGATGCTCAAGGAGACCCACGAGCACCCGACGGTGCTGCGCGAGCAGGTGAGTTCGCCGGGCGGCACGACGGTTGCTGCGTTGCGCCAGCTCGACGACCACAAGGTCCGGGCCGCCTTCGTCACCGCCATCGAGGCCGCGGCAGCGCGGTCCAAGCAGCTGGCCTCTGGTCAGGTCTGAGACCAGCTGCTTGGAGGTGTCGCCTACTGGACGGCGGCTAGGGCGTCGACCTCCCCGGCGCCGTAGAAGCCGTTGCGCTGCCCGCCGTAGCAGTACGCCTCGTAGGTGTCACCGAGAGCCGGCGTCGGGTTGTAGGCCCTGCCCTCCGGGCAGGCGAGCGGCTCGGCCGTTCGCTCGAGGAGCGAGGCCAGCGCGCCCGGGCTCAGTTTCGGATGGGCCGAAAGAGCGAGAGCCGCGACGCCGGCAGCGTGGGGGCTCGCCATCGAGGTGCCCTGCTTGTAGCCCCAGCCGTTCGCCTTCGTGACGGTGTTGAAGGTCGTCGACAGGATCGCGTCAGCAGCGTTCGAGACCGCGCCCTGGCTGCGGAACCGGCTGTCGCCGCCAGGAGCAGCAACGTCGACCTGACCCTGGCCATAGGACGAGTAGTAGGACTTCTGCTCGGTCGGACCCGTCGCGGAGACCGTCACGACACCAGGGGCCTGCCCCGGCAGGACGACGCAGGCGCCGTTGATGGTGCGGTTCTCGAGCGGGTAGCTGCCGTCGTTCGGGCTGCCGCTGTCGATGAACTTGTGCTGCAGGTCGACGTTGGAGTTGCCCGCCGAGGCGATGTTGAGCACACCCTTGTTCTGGGAGTAGCTGATGGCGCGCTGGACGGCCTGCCAGACCGGGCGCTGCCGCTCGTCGTTGCGGCAGTTCCATTGCCACGGGTCGATGTAGTAGCTGTTGTTCGTGATGTCCATGCCCTGGTCGGCCGCCCACATGAAGCCGCAGAGTGCGGCCTCCGGGTAGATGTAGCCGTCGTCGTTGACCACCTTCACCGACGCCACCTTGGCACCGGGGGCGACGCCGGTGACGCCGACGCCGTTGACCGCAGCGGCGATCGTGCCGGCGACGTGGGTGCCGTGGTCGGAGGTGGTCGGGTTCCACGCAGCCTCGGACGTGTCCTGGACCCCTCCGATGCACGAGACGCTCTTGTCCTTGGCGATCTGCGTCGCGAGGTCGGGGTGGCTGCTCGAGATGCCGCTGTCGAGGACGCCGACGACGACGCCCTCACCGGTCGTCACCCCGTGGGCCTGCGCCACGTTGATCTGCGGCATGTCCCACTGCAGGTTGTAAAGCGGCTCGCCGGTCGCGCCGTTCGCCGTCACCTCAGTTGAGTCGACGGTCTCGAGGGTGCCGCCCTCGTCGAGGGCCGAACCGAGGCCCGTCGTGGCACCAGCCGATGCAACACCCGGTCCGGCCACGTCCGTGACGAAGCTCGGGTTGGTCGAGCGAGCGACGATGACGCCGATCTGACGGTAGTCGGCGGCCACGGTGCCGCCTGCCGCGGCGACACGCGCCTTGGCCTGATCAGTCGCGGCGCCCGGGGCGAGGACGAGGTAGGTCGTCTCCGCACCGTCTGTCGCTGCCGCTGCGAAGCCTGCAGTGCCGACGACCGAGAGGCCGAGGGCCACCGCGCTGGCGGTCGCGAGTGGGAGGAAGTAGCTGCGTTTCACTGAGCTGCTCCAATCGGGAGGCTGATGTGACTGATGCCGGTCGTTTCGGCCGGCATCACAGGCGAACCTAGTGGCGCCGTGTGACGTTCGCCACCGGAGGAGGGGGTGTCGGTCGGTATCCTCGCCGCATGCACCTGCACGTCGTGCGCCCCGACGACTGGGAAAGTCACCGCGACGTCCGGCTGGAGATGCTCCAGGACGCTCCCGACTCGTTCTGGTACACCTACGCCGACGAAGCCGTCTACGACGAGGCGGACTGGCGCGAGCGCATCGAAGGCGCCTGGCTCGTCCAGGCCCGGGATGCGGACGGTGTCGTCGGTAGTGCCGGGCTGGGCTCGCACTGGGAGCCCGGGCGGGCTCGGACCGCCTCACTCTTCGGCCTTTACGTCGCGCCGCGCGCTCGAGGGCGCGGCGTCGGTGAGGCGCTGGTCCGGGCCGTCCTCGAGGAGGCTCGCCACCTCGGGAAGGCCGAGGTCGTTCTCGAGGTGGGCAGCCACAACGACCCCGCGATCGCCCTCTACGAGCGCTGTGGCTTCGTGCGAACCGGTGCGACCACGGCGCATCCCCGCCGCGAGGACGTCCACGAGCTCGAGATGGTGCACCCTCTCTGAAGGAGCGTCCCGGGCGTCCGGGTCATCAGGAGTTCACCCACCCTCGGATGCAACTGATCGGGTCGCATGCCATGGTGGTGCCATGAGCGAGATCACCGTGCGCCACCTGGGCGAGGATGAGTGGAAGGACTATCGGACGGTTCGACTCGAGGCACTGAATGAGTCCCCCGAAGCCTTTGTCGCCACCGCGGCCGAGGAGGAGGCCTTCGACGAGGCCCATTGGCGCGCACGGATGCAGCGATCGGCCCGCCTTGTTGCCGAGCGAGACGGTGCAGCCGTCGGAGTGCTGAGCGTCGGGACCGCACCATCCGACGAGGAGGGCCGGGCGGGTGAGCTCTTCGGCCTCTGGGTCAAGCCCGAGCTGCGTGGCTCCGGTGTCGCAACCAAGCTCGTCAAGAACGGCGCCGCCCTGGCCAAGCAGCGCGGCCAGAGCCAGCTCTACTACTGGGTCGGGACGGAGAACGGCCGTGCGGTCGCCTTCGCGAGTGGCATGGGGTTCCGGCCGACGGACCAGCGGCGCCCGATGGGTGTGACGTCCGAGGAGGATGGCGAGGAGGAGATCGCCATGGTCCTCCCGCTCGCCGACGACCGCCGGGTGATCGGAGGGCGCTGAGGCCGGGTCAGGGCCGTGCCGCGAAACGCTCGATGAGCTCAGTCGGTCCGCTGACGATGAGCATGTGGTGCGCCGAGACCTTGGTCTGCGGGACGGCATACGTGAAGTCCTCTCCGGGTGCCTTGACCCCGACGACCGTCACGCCGTACTTGCGTCGGATCTGGCTCTGCTCGAGGGTGAAGCCGATCGTCTCCTGAGGCGGCTTGATCTTGACGATCGCGAAGCCGTCGTCGAACTCGATGTAGTCGAGCAGCTTGCCGTTGACGAGGTGCGCCACCCGCCGGCCGGAGTCCGACTCCGGCGAGATGACGTGGTGCACGCCGATGCGGTCGAGGATGCGCTTGTGCTCCGGCGACAGCGCCTTGGCCCAGATCGAGGGCACCCCGGCGTCGACGAGGTTGGCGGACGCCAGGACCGAGGACTCGACCGACGAGCCGATGCCGACGATCGGCGATCTTCGGCTCGGCCGTCGCGGATCATGTCGAGCGCGCTCGCCTGCGCCATGTCGGCGTGCACGACCTTGGCCACCTTGTTGACGTAGCTCTCGGCAAGGGCGTTGTCGCGCTCGACGGCGATGACGCGGTGACCGAGCCTGGTCAGCTCGAGGGCGACGGCCGCGCCGAAGCGTCCCAGCCCGATGACGATGCACGTCGTCCTCGAAGAGCCGGTTGCGCGCCATGGGTTCCCTACCTCCATCAGTCCGCGCCCAGCGTGCCGCGATAGCGTCTCAATCATGCCAAGTCAGGCCCGGGTCGTCTGGGACGCGTCGTTCACGAAGTACGACTTCGGCCCGAGCCACCCGATGGCACCCATCCGCCTGGACCTCACGGCCCGGCTCTGCGAGGCCCTCGGTGTGTTCGACGCCCCCGGGGTCGAGGTGCGTCGGTGCCGAGCTGGCCAGCGACGAGCTGCTCGAGACCGTCCACGACGCCGACTACGTCGCCGCGGTCAAGGCGGCGTCGGTCGACCCCGCCGCGGGCCGACCCGGCCTACGGCCTCGGCACGGAGGACGACCCGGCCTTCGTCGGGCATGCACGACGCGAGCGCCCGGGTCGTGACCGGGCACCGTCGACGGCGTGCCGCGCCGTCTGGGAGGGCGAGGCGGAGCACGCGCGTCAACTTCACGGGCGGCCTGCACCACGCGATGCCCGGCCGGGCGAGCGGCTTCTGCGTCTACAACGACATCGCCGTCGGCATCCAGTGGCTGCTCGACCACGGCGCCGAGCGGATCGCCTACGTCGACGTCGACGTGCACCACGGCGACGGGGTCGAGCGGATCTTCTGGGACGACCCGCGGGTCCTGACGATCTCGGTGCACGAGACCGGCCGCGCGCTCTTCCCGGGCACCGGCTGGCCGACCGACATCGGCGGCCCCGACGCCGAGGGCAGCGCGGTCAACGTGGCCCTGCCGCCAGGGCTAGCCGACGCGGGCTGGCTGCGGGCGATCCACGCCACCGCCATGCCGATCGTCCGCGCCTTCAAGCCGGACATCCTCGTCACCCAGCACGGCTGCGACACGCACGCCGAGGACCCGCTCGCCCACTTCGCCGTGACGGTCGACGCCCAGCGCGTCCGCCGCTGACTGCGCTCCACCGGCTGGCCCACGAGGTCTGTGATGGCAGGTGGGTCGCGCTGGGCGGCGGCGGATATGAGGTCGTCGACGTCGTCCCACGCACGTGGACGCACCTGACGGCCATCGCCGCGCACGTCCCGCTCAGACGGCCACGGAGGTCCCCGAGGACTGGCGAGCCCACGTCGAGCGCGTGACCGGGCGTCCCGGCCCGCGGCGGATGGGCGACCTGACGACCGAGGACGGCCCGCTGTGGTGGCGCTCGTGGGAGATGGGCTACGACCCGGCGCAGCGAGGTCGACCGCGCCATCATGGCAACCCGCACTGCCGTGTTCCCCCTCCACGGGCTCGACATCCACTTCGACTGACGCTCGAAAGTGCAGTGCGGGCTGCCCTTTCGATCGGGCACCATGGCCGGACGGCGATGAGGGGCCTGACGATCCTGAGCCGAGCAGGACAAGAGGCCGACCGCGATCCGCGGCGGCGAAGGTGCGGTGGCACAGCGACATTCCCCATCGCCCGCACCTCCGGGGCACGACCCCAGGAGGTGAACGGAATGTCCACGACACAACACTCATCACGACCCCCATCCATAGGCACCGGGTCCCGCGTCCTTGCGCGAGACCTCGCATCCCATCCCGAAGGCGCACGAGCGACCCTCGCCGGTTGGGTCCACCGACGCCGCCTGCTCGCCAGCGTGACGTTCGTCGTGATGCGGGACCGCTCTGGCCTGGCGCAGGTCGTCGCGAAGGACCCCGAGGTCATCGCGAGCCTCGGTGCCCTCCCCGAGGAGACAGTCGTCGAGGTGACCGGGCGCGTGGTGCACAACCCGGCGGCGCCGGGTGGCGCGGAGCTTGTCGAGCCGGTCTTCACGCCGCTCACCGAGCCGGCCCTGCCACCGCCGGCGGAGCTCTGGCGACCCGACCTTCGGCGCCGGGCTGCCGACTCGCCTCGACCACGCGGCGGTGACGCTGCGCCACCCGAGGCACCGCGCGGCCTGGCAGGTCGCGAGCGCCTCCATGCGCGGCTTCCGCTCGGCGCTGGTCTCGCTCGAGTTCACCGAGATCGTGACGCCCAAGCTCGTCGGGACCGCGACCGAGTCCGGCGCGAACGTCTTCACGCGTCGACTACTTCGGCCAGCCGGCCTATCTCGCACAGTCCCCTCAGCTCTACAAGCAGATACTCGTCGGGGTCTTCGAGCGGGTCTTCGAGGTCGGGCCGGTCTTCCGCGCAGAGCCGCACGACACTGTCCGCCACCTCGCGCAGTACACCTCGCTCGACGCGGAGCTGGGCTTCATCCGCGACCACCGCGACGTGCTCGCAGTCCTCCGGGCCGCCCTTCTCGGGATGGTCGAGTCCATCAGGACGTATGCCGCTGACGCCGCTTCGCTCCTCGGCGTCGACCTGCCCCGGGTGCCCGAGGAGTTCCCGGTCATCCACTTCCGTGACGCGCTGGCGACCGTCGGGGCGGACCCGGACGAGCCCGACCTCAGCCCCGCGCACGAGCGTGCGCTCAGCGAGTGGGCTCGAGCCGAGTTCGACTCGGACTTCCTTGCGGTGGAGGGCTATCCGATGGCCAAGCGCCCCTTCTACACAGCACCGGAGGGTTACGACCTGACTGTGCCACGCGGGTCTTCGGGGGGTGCACGGGGGGCGGAGCCCCCCGTGGGTTCGAACTCGTTCGACCTGTTGTTCCGGGGCCTCGAGCTGACGACGGGCGGGCAACGGCTGCATCGTCCGAGCGACTACGCCGCCGCACTGGCCAGGAGCGAGACGGACCCCGCCCTGCTTGGTGGCTACCTCGACGCCTTCGCACACGGGATGCCGCCCCATGGCGGGTTCGCGATCGGGCTCGAGCGTTGGGTGGCCCGGCTGACCGGCGCGGAGAACATCCGCGACGTCACCCTCTTCCCGCGCGACCTGAACCGGCTCGCGCCATAGCTCGATGATCTAGTCGGTCCGTTTTGATCGGCGTGTCGGCTTGCGGCCGGTGAGACGCAGACTCTGTGGCCTTCCCCTCCAGTCACATCAGCACCTAATGTTGCTTGTTGCACCTGTGTGATGTTTCGCCGGAGGGGAAGCCGGCGACGCGCGGGTGCTGGCCAGAAGATCGAGGTTCACATGTCGAATGAGCGCCAGCTCGCCGAGGTGCGGTTCCTGACCGTCGCCGAGGTCGCCTCGATCATGCGCGTGTCGAAGATGACGGTCTATCGGCTCGTCCACGGCGGCGACCTCCCGGCCGTCCGCGTCGGCCGCTCCTTCCGGGTTCCGGAGGACGCCGTGCACAAGTACCTGCAGACGTCATTCATCGACACCGCGTGATACATCGAGAGTGCAGATTGCGCGTGAGGTCGTCTCGGTCGAGCGCGCAAGCTGCACTCTCGATTCTCTGAGCTTGCTCTTGAGCGCTTTTGAGCTCGCCCCCGGGGACACGCTAGGCTGTGCACTCGGCTCGGCTCGAGGAGTCGACTCTCCCGATTGGCGGGCGGTCGGCGCAAGTCGGCACACTGCACCGTCAACGGATCAAGGACAACCATGGGCTCTGTCATCAAGAAGCGCCGCAAGCGGATGGCGAAGAAGAAGCACCGCAAGCTGCTGCGCAAGACGCGTCACCAGCGTCGCAACAAGAAGTGACCTGACGCGTTCCGCGGGCCTTGGCCCGCACGTCTCGGCCCTCGCCCTCCGGGCGGGGGTCGACTGCTGCCACCACCACCCCTCCCGATGGGAACCCGTCGGTAGGGTGGTGCCGAAGCCCACGCAGTGAACCGAGGGCGCTGGTCGCCCTCTTCCCACCCGGGACGTGCGGAGACAGGAGGAGACGTGGCCAAGGTCGTGCTCGTGACCGGCGTGTCCCGCTACCTCGGAGGTCTCTACGCCCGGCGGCTCAGTGCCGAACCCGAGATCGAGCGCATCCTCGGCGTCGACGTCATGCCGCCCCGGCACTTGATCGGGCGGGCGGAGTTCGTCCGGGCCGACATCCGCAACCCGATGATCGGCCGGATCATCCGGCAGGCCGGGGTCGACACCGTCGTGCACATGAACGTCATCGCCACGCCGAAGGACACGGGCGGTCGGGTCACGCAGAAGGAGATCAACGTCATCGGCACGATGCAGCTGCTCGCCGCGTGCCAGAAGTCGGACAGCGTGCAACGGCTCGTCGTGAAGTCGACCGCGGCCGTCTACGGCTCCTCACCACGCGACCCGGCGATGTTCGCCGAGGACATGAACGCCAAGTCCACTGCCCCGGACCGGCTTCGGCAAGGACTCGATCGAGGTCGAGGGCTACGTCCGGGGCTTCTCGCGCCGGCGTCCGGACGTCGAGATCACCATGTTGCGTCTCGCCAACGTCGTTGGTCCGCAGATCCGCACGGCCATCACCGACTACTTCGCCATGCCCCTCGTCCCCGTCCCGATGGGCTACGACGCCCGCATGCAGTTCATCCATGAGCATGACGCCGTGGAAGCGCTCGCCCAGGCGACGACCGGGCCCTCCGTGGGCATCGTCAACGTTGCCGGCGACGGATTCGTCACCCTGCTCCAGTGCCTCGCCCTCGTCCGCCGCCCGATCGTCCCGGTCCCGATGGCGACAGCCGGAATCGTGGGCAACATCGTCAAGCGCAGCGGGCTGGCCGACTTCTCCCCCGATCAGGTTGCCTTCCTCGCCTTCGGGCGTGGGTCGACACGACCCGGATGCGCGAGGTCTTCGCCTTCGCCCCGCAGTACACGACCCGCGAGGCGTTCGAGGACTTCGCGGAGCACCTCCGCCCGGTCGTGCCCGGAGTCGGCGACGTCAGGAGGCCGTCAGCGGGGCTGCCGGTGGAGGAGCCGCGACGCTCGCCCGTGTCTTCGAGAGGCTGCACCAGTGACCGAGCGCAACGACCGGCCCGAATCCACAGAGGTCGGCACGAAGAAGGCGAGCCCCGGCAGGACGGCCAGGAAGAAGACCGCCGCGACGAAGTCGAGCACCCCGAAGGCGGAGACCCGGAAGGCCCGTGCCGGCCAGAGCACGGCGCGCAAGGACAAGGGCGAGGAGGCCGCAGTCCAACCGGTGCCGCGCCTCGCGCAACGCCTTCGCGGCCGGTGCGGCCAGGGCCTCCGGCGAGCGTCGGCGGCGTTCCGGCACACCGTTGCTGTCGGCACTCGAGCCGGTCGAGCTCAGTGCGGCCCGCCGCGAGGTGATGCTGGCCAAGCTCGCCATGCCGGAGCAGCCGAAGTCCGGCCTGGACGAGAGCACCGGCGCCGGCAGCGGTGACGCCTCGGGCACGACGGCGCCGGACACGCCCAGGCGGAAGCGGCCGCCCCGCAAGGCCATCCGCGAGCGACGGGAGCAGCGCGCGCGGGAGCGTGCCCTGCACCCGGTCCCATCCTTGCCCGAGCCGCTCGAGGAGGTCGGCCCCACGACAGAGCCGCGCTGAGCGGCATACGGATCCTCCTGCGGAGCAGCCGGCCGGGGCTGCCGGAATCGCCGCCGGCCTGCAGTCGCGCGCCGAGCGACTCGTCGGCGCGGTGCTCGAGGGCGCCGAGTTCTCCTCGGAGTCGCGCCCCGGCCCGGCCGAGCTCGTCGAGCTCGCCGTCAACGTGCTGCGCGCGGCCGCCACCGCGGCCGGGGTGCCCGCCGAGGAGGTCGAGCGCCAGGTCGCCGAGGCCCTCGCCTACCTGCGCCGCCGCCTGACCGGCGACTACGTCGTCGACGAGTTCGGCTTCGACGAGGACTACACCGTCAACGTCCACCTGCCCGCTGCTGCGGCCGCTCTACCAGAAGTGGTTCCGGGTCGAGGTGCGCGGCATCGAGAACATCCCCGACGTGGGCGGCGCCCTCGTCGTGGGCAACCACTCCGGCACCATCGCGATGGACTCGCTCATGACCCAGGTCGCCGTCTACGACGAGCACCCGAACGCACCGGCACCTGCGGATGCTCGGCGCCGACCTCGTCTTCCAGATGCCCTTCATCGGCACGATGGCCCGCCGCTCCGGCACGACCCTGGCGGCCAACACCGACGCCGAGCGGCTGCTCGCAGACGGCGCGCTCGTCGGCGTCTGGCCCGAGGGCTTCAAGGGCGTCGGCAAGCCGTTCAGCGAGCGCTACAAGCTGCAGCGCTTCGGCCGCGGCGGTTTCGTCTCGGCGGCCCTGCGCGCCGGCGTGCCCGATCGTGCCCGTGCTCGATCGTCGGGGCCGAGGAGATCTACCCGATCCTCGGCAACATGCCGACCGTCGCCCGGCTGCTCGGGCCTGCCCTACGCCCCGATCACGCCGACCTTCCCGCTGCTCGGGCCGCTCGGGCATGGTGCCGCTGCCGAGCAAGTGGCTCATCGAGTTCGGGCCGCCGATCGAGACCACCGAGCTTCGGCCCCGAGGCGGCCGATGACCCGATGCTCGTCTTCGACCTCACCGACCAGGTGCGCGAGACGATCCAGCAGACGCTCTACAGCCTGCTCATGCAGCGCAAGTCCGTCTTCCTCTGAGCTCCGGCAGCTCCGCCGTGGGCTCGTCGGCCCCTGTTTGTGAGCCTGCTGCGGGGGTAGCGTTTCTCGGAAGACGACTCGCCGGGAGGCACCGATGCAGCTCGACTGGCTCAAGCCCCTCACCGGCATCGAGGGCCCGTTCGCGTGCGCGACACTCGACGCCAGCAACCTTGACCCGGTGACGCGGAGCCGTCGACTTGCTGCTTGGGGCTCGGCTCGACGTGAGCTGGAGCGCCGCGGCGCCGATGGCGACACCCTGGCGGTCCTCGAGGAGGCCGTGACGGATCCGACGGGGGCGGCTGAGCGCACCCGGGTCGTCTGCGCGAGCCATGGCCACCTCGTCCTGGACGTCGGCATGGACGGACGGCCGCGCCATGAGTCGTCCTCCTTCGGGCCGGTCCCGCGGTTGATGGAGGTCGTGCGCGGACTCGACGGCAAGGAGACCCACGCCGTGGTTCGTCTCGATCGAGAGGGCGCCGACATCAAGGTCATCGACCCCAGCGGCGCGATCGTCACGGCCACCGACGTCACCGGCGATCACGACGAGCTGCGCAAGGTCGGCGTCGGGGGTGCCTCCCAGCGCCGGTTCCAGGCACGCGCCGAGGACTCCTGGAAGCACAACGCCAACCAGATCGCAGCCGAGCTCGACCGTCTCGTTCGGCGCCTCCGGCTCGGCGTGGTCTTCCTCGAGGGCGAGGAACACATGGCGTCCTGCCTGCTCGAACAGGCCTCCGGGCCAACCGCAGAACTGCTCGTCAGGCTCGACACCGGTGGCAGAGCCGCCGGCACCTTCGGAGACGGCGGAGGCGACCGCCCGGGATGCGGCGCTGGGTCGGCGGCGCGCCGCGCGAGACGCTCGCCTCCTCGAGCGGTTCGGCGACGCGAAGGGCGCCGGCTCGACCGTGGAGGGCTGGGATGCCGTGATCGAGGCGGTCGCCAAGGCACAGGTCGCCCACGTCCTGCTCCATTCCGACGTCTGGGACGGTGAGTCGGAAGCGCCGGCCACTCAGGATGCGGCCACCGAGGATCGCGATCCCAACGCCCTCATCTGGTCGCTGGCTCCGGTAGGTGCCGAGATCTCACTCGTCGCCCAGCCCTTCGAGGCCAGGGATGGCGTCGCAGCCTATCCTCCGTTAGTGGAACGACGCGTCGACGCCGGAGTGAGCCGGGGCGGGGACGTCCGGCGCGGACGGCCGAGTCCTAGCATGGGTGCCATGCCCGAGCCCGATCTCGCGTCACGCTCATCGGTCGCCCCGGCTGTCACCTCTGTGACGAGGCCCGCGCCGTCGTCGAGCGGGTCACCGCGGAGCTGGGCGTCACGTGGCAGGAGCAGTCCATCGACGACGACCCCGAGCTGCTGCGCGCTACGCCGAGCAGATCCCCGTGACCTTCGTCGACGGGCAGCGCCACGACTTCTGGCGGGTCGACGAGGCGCGGTCTGCGCGCCGGCGCCTGCGCCTGAGCCTCGACCGGCCGGCACTCCATCGCTCGTGTGGCGTGATACGCGTGGATCAGCGTCAACTTTGTGCATGGCTTCACAAACGTCTAGCCTGATCGGGTCCCCACGTGCTCCGCGTTCGGTGAGAACGCCTCAGCGAGAGGAGCCGGTGAGCAAGCGTGTCCGCCGACCCCGCACTGCGTCGAGAGATCCCCGACGCAACCGTCGCGCGGCTTCCCGAGTACCTGCGCACGCTCTCCCGCCTCGCCGAGGACGGCGTCCTGTCGGTCTCGTCCGAAGAGCTCGCGGCCGAGGTCGGCGTGCGCTCGGCCCAGCTGCGCAAGGACCTCAGCCACCTCGGCTCCTACGGCGTGCGCGGCGTCGGCTACGACGTCGAGACGCTCGCCCTCGAGATCTCCCGGGCCCTCGGCCTGACCGAGGACTGGCCCGTCGCCATCGTCGGGATGGGCAACCTCGGCCACGCGCTCGCCTCCTACTCCGGCTTCGTCACCAAGGGCTTCCGCGATCGTCGCGCTCTTCGACGACGACCCGGCCCTCGCCGGCGAGCGCGTCGTCGAGCGTCGCGATCCGGCCGCTCGCCGAGCTCGACCGACCAGCACGCCGTCGACCCGATCGCCATCGGCGTCATCGCGACCCCGGCGCCCGCCGCCCAGGCCGTCTGCGACGCGCCTCGTCGGCGCCGGCATCAGCTCGATCCTCAACTTCGCGCCCGGCCGTGCTGTCCGTGCCCGAGCGGCGTCGACGTGCGCCGGGTCGACCTCTCGACCGAGCTGCAGATCCTCGCCTTCCACGCGCAGCGCAAGTCGCTCGCCGCCGGGCGACCTCCGGCGGCGGTGGTCGCCCCGTGAGCCTGCTCGTCATCGGCCTGTCCCACCACACCGCGCCGCTGCCGGTGCTCGAGGCGCTCGCCGAGCGACCCGACCGCGCCGAGGCCATCGCGGCCGCGGTGCTCGGCGTCGGCCACGGCCACCGAGGCCGTCGTGCTCTCGACGTGCAACCGCCTCGAGGTCTACGCGGAGGTGCCGGCCTTCCACCCCGCCGTCGCCGCCATCGGCGAGGCGCTCGCGCTCGCCGCCGGCGTCGCAGGCCGAGGCCGCTCGTCGCCGCGCGCCTCCGAGCGACCCGTCGGCCCCACCGCGGCCGAGGCGCTCGCCGACCACCTCTACGTGCGCTACGACGACGCGCGCCGTCGCCCACGCCTTCACCGTCGCCTGCGGCCTCGACTCGATGGCCGTCGGCGAGGCCCAGATCCTCGGCCAGATGCGCGACGCCCTCGCCGCGGCCCAAGGCCCGGGCCAGGTGGGGGAGTCGCTCAACGCGCTCTTCCAGCAGGCCCTGCGCGTCGGCAAGCGCGCCCACGCCGAGACCGACATCGACCAGCACAGCGTCTCGCTCGTGCAGATCGCGCCTCGAGGAGGCCGCCGCGCGTCCTCGGCGACCTCGACGAGCCGCGCGCCGCCGTCGTCGGCGCCGGCGGCATGAGCGGGCTCGCCGCGGCCACCGTCCGCCGCGCAGGGCATCGGCTCGCCTCACCATCGTCAACCGCACGCCCGAGCGGGCCGAGCGCCTCGCGGCCGCGACGTCCGGCGTGGCCCGTCCCGTGGGCCGACCTGGCCGACGTCCTCGCCGAGAGCGACCTCGTCGTCACCTGCACCGGCGCGGTCGGCCACGTCATCACGGCCGACATGCTCGGCCGCGAGCGCGCGCCGCCGCGAGGACGACCCCAGGTCGTCGTCGACCTGGCCCTCCCGCGCGACGTCGAGCCCGTCGAGTCGTGGCCGCACGCCGTCCCGGGCGTCACGCTCGTCGACCTCCAGGCGCTGGGCCGCCTGCTCGAGGGCCGCGCCGACACGCACCCAGGTCGTCCGCGTGCGCGAGCTCGTCACCGGCGAGGTCGCCGACTACCTGACGCGCGCGCATGGAGAAGTCCGTGGCGCCCGACCGTCGCCGCGCCTGCGCGCGCGCGCCGCCGCCCTCGTCGCGACCGAGATGGAGCGGCTCGACCAGCGGCTGCCCGGACCTCGACGAGGCGACGCGCGCCGAGGTCGGCCTCGCCGTGCACCGCATCGTCGAGAAGCTGCTCCACACGCCGACCATGCGGGTCAAGGAGTTCGCCATGGAGGGCAGCGGCGACGACTACGCCGCCGCCCTGCGCGAGCTCTTCGACCTCGAGCCCAAGGACGTCGCCAGACGTGTCCACGCCGCCGAAGCGGGTGGTCGCCATGACCGCCCTGCGCCTCGGCACCCGCCGCTCAGCCCTCGCCACCACCCAGTCCGCTGGGTCGCCGACCGCCTGCGCGACGCTCGGCCACGAGGTCGAGCTCGTCGAGATCACGACCGAGGGCGACGTCAGCGGTCGAGCTGCTGACCGACGCATCGGCGGCACCGGCGTCTTCGCCGCGGCCATCCGCGAGGCCCTGCTCGAGGGTCGCATCGACGTCGCCGTCCACTCGCTCAAGGACCTCCCGACGGCGCCCGAGCCCGGGCTCGTCGTCGCCGCCGTGCCGGTGCGCGAGGACAGCCGCGACGTGCTCGTGGCGCGCGACGGCCTGACCCTCGGCGAGCTGCCCGCCGGCTCCGTCGTCGGCACCGGCTCGCCCGCGTCGCACGGCCCAGCTCGCGGCGCTCGGGCTCGGCATCGACGATCCGGCCGATCCGCGGAAACGTCGACACCCGAATCCGGATTCGTCACCTCGCGGCGAGCTCGACGCCGTCGTCCTGGCGCGCGCCGGGCTCGCCCGGCTCGGCCGCCTCGACGAGGCCACCGAGGTCATCGACCCGATCCAGGTGCTGCCCGCGCCGGGTCAGGGCGCCCTCGCCGTCGAGTGCCGCGCCGACCGCGACGACGTCATGGCCGCCGTGTCGGTCCTCGACGACCCCGACACCCGCGCCTGCGTCGCCGCCGAGCGCTCGCTGCTCGCGACGCTCGAGGCCGGGTGCACCGCACCCGTCGGGCGCTCGCCGAGGTCGTCGAGGGCGACGACGGCCTCGAGCTGTCGCTGCGTGCCTTCGCCGGCAGCGAGGACGGCACGCCTCGAGCTGCGCCGCTCGCTCGTCGGCCCTACGACCGAGCCGGAGGCCCTCGGCGCCCGGCTCGCCCGGATCCTGCTCGAGGACGGCGCCGCCGACCTCAGCCGCCACCGCGCGGCCGCCGCCCCGCCCCAGACCACGCCCCACACCGTCCGGAGCAAGTTTCGTGACTCGTACCCGCCAGCCGTCAGAGCAGACGGCGCTCGACCCCCACGGCCCCGACGACGCCGGCGCGCGTCGCCTTCGTCGGATCCGGCCCGGGCGACCCCGGCCTGATGACGCTGCGCGGCCGCGACCTGCTCGCCGCCGCCGACGTCGTCATCCTCGACCGCATGACAGCGAGGCCGACGTGCGCCGAGCACGCCCGCCCCGACGTCGAGATCATCGACGCCGGCCACGGCGAGCAGGGCCAGGAGCTGACCCAGGCGGTGCGCGCCAAGCTCGTCGTCAAGGCCGCGAAGTCCGTCGCGTCCCGGCGGCCTCGTCGTGCGCCTCATGGACGGCGACCCCGCGACCTTCAACGGCCTCGTCGAGGAGGTCCGTGCCTGCCGCAAGGCCGGCCTCAGCTTCGACGTCGTGCCCGGGGTCTCCGCCGTCACCGCCGGGCCGACGTATGCCGGTGTCCCCCTCACGTCGAAGTCGACCGGGCGCTCCACGTCCTCGGCGTCGACCGTCGGTCTCGACTCGCCCGGCTACGCCGCGGACGACGACACCCTCGTGCTCCTCGGCGGCACCGACGTCGATCCGCGCCGGCCTCGCCGGCCTGCTGGCTGCAGGCCGCCCCGCGGAGTCCCCGGTGGCGCTCGTCGACGGGGCACGACGGTGCGCCAGTCGTCCGTCGCCGACGACCCTCGGCGACGCCGAGCGCGTCTTCGGCGGCAAGGAGGCGTTCGATGTCACCATGGCCGTCGTGTCGCCCAACGTCGACCTGCGTGACGAGTTCTCCTGGTTCGAGACCAAGCCGCTCTTCGGCTGGAAGGTCCTCGTGCCGCGCACCCAGGCCCAGGCCGGCCCCATGGTCGACCGCCTCGCGGGCTACGGCGCGACGGCCGACGTCGTGCCGACGATCTCCGTCGAGCCGCCGCGCACCCCGCAGCAGATGGAGAAGGCCGTCAAGGGCCTCGTCACCGGTCGCTACGAGTGGATCGGCTTCACGTCGGTCAACGCCGTGCGCGCCGTGCGGGAGCGCTTCGAGGAGCTCGGTCTCGACGCCCGCGCCTTCGCCGGCCTCAAGGTCGCGGCCGTCGGTGGCGTCACCGCTGACGCGCTGCGCGAGTGGGGCATCAACCCCGACCTCGTCCCGAGCGGCGAGCAGTCCGCTGCGGGGCTGCTCGAGGACGTGGCCGCGAGTTCGACGAGGTCCTCGACCCGATCAACCGGGTCCTGCTGCCCCGCGCCGACATCGCGACCGAGACGCTCGTCGCCGGTCTGCGCGACATGGGCTGGGAGGTCGACGACGTCACGGCCTACCGCACCGTCCGCGCCGCGCCGCCGGCGGCAGATCCGCGACGCCATCAAGGGCGGCGACTACGACGCCGTCGTCTTCACGTCGAGCTCGACGGTGCGCAACCTCGTCGGTATCGCCGGCAAGCCGCACGCCGCAACCGTCGTCGCCTGCACATTGGCCTCAGGTCTCCGGTGCCTCCCGACGCCGTCAAGGCAGTGTGGCAGCCGTCCCAGATCGTGGTACAGCCGTCCCGTCCCTCGGGATCCCCCGCGCGCGTCAGTCTCGGCACTCCCTGGTGCAGACGCAGGCCTTGTTGCCCTCGGCGTCGGCGAGCACCCCGAACGCCGGGGCCGCGGTCGTCGCTCACCAGGGTGCCGCCCGCCGCCAGCGCTTGCCTCGATCCGTGCCTGCGCCACCTCGGGCGGCACGCGTGATGTCGAGGTGCAACCGCTGCCGGTCGGCATCTCGGAGTCCGTGTGCTGGAACCACAGGTCGGCAATGTGCCGGCGGCGTCCCCGCGTCGTTGTCGTTGGACGGACTGTCCGCCAGCCCCAGGACCGCCTTCCAGAACGGCCTGATCCCCATCGGTCGGCGGTGTCGAGCGCGAGCTCGAGGACATGGACCGCCGACGGGTCGGCGGCCACGCCCTGCCGGCGGCCAGGCCGCTGATCCGGCGGGCCAGCCGGAGGTCGCGCGCGGTGACTCCGCCGACGTCGTGGCTGGGCAGCGCGACGTGAGGTGGGGGTAGCGCAGGTCGAGGTCGGGGTGGTGGTTGGCCTCCTCGGCGGCCTCCGCGATCGATTCACCAGGGCCACCGGCGGCGAAGTCACCTGTCTCGAACCGGACCTCCAGCCCGTTCAGCATCCCGCCAGCCGTCGAGCCCCTCGGCGTGGATCTGGGCCGCGAGTCGCGGTCGTCGCGTCGTCGTTCATGCCTCCTCCTCGCCCGGGCGGGGAACACGGAACCGCTCGGCACGCAGAAAGGCGTACCCGGCGACGTGTTGGTGGCCGCAGCGCTTAGGGTCCGGGACAGTGTGAGTTCGGGCACACCCGGCTCCACTTTCGCGGGGGTTCACATCGGAACCTCCGCTCCTCCTCGAAAGGTGGTTGTGCGTGACTGCGAGAACACGCAGAGCCGGGTGGGCGGCCGTTGCCGCTTGCACGGCCGTCACGACAGCCTGGGGCGCTTCGGCCCAGGCATCGTCCCCGTCGCACCAGGCGACGAAGGTCCAGAACCACGCGAACTCGATCTCGAGCTCGCTGTGGAAGTCCAAGACAGCCGGCCTCGACCGGTCCAGCCAGGGCCGCGCGGCGTACTTCGTGCAGCTCCGGGGTGCCGGCGCCGTCGAGGCCGAGCACGCCGCTCCGAGCAAGGTGCTCGGCGCTCGGGCCGCCATCCAGGCCAATGCCGCCCGCGCCTTCGCCGTCGGCGCGCGCTGCTGACGGCCACGCCACCAGGCTCTACACGATCACCAACCTGGTGCCGGGCTTCGCGGTGCACACGACCAGGCCGGCGTGAAGGCGCTCGCCTCGCGTCCCGACGTGGTGAAGGTCTCGCGGATCATCCCCAAGACCCACCAACGCCAACACCGCCGAGCTGATCCAGGCGCTACGACACCTGGAAGTACGCCGGCGACACCGGCAAGGGCGTCCGGGTCGGCATCATCGACACCGGCATCGACTACACCCACGCCGACTTCGGCGGCCCGGGCACCGCCGGCGGCGTACGACGCGGCCAAGGCGACCGACACCGCCACCTGGCGCGACGCCTGCCCGCCCGCAGCCAAGGTCGTCGGCGGCTACGACTTCGTCGGCGACGACTACGACGCCGACGTCCGACGGCGCCCGACCCGACTACCAGCCGGTCCCGCACCCCGACCCCAACCCGCTGGACTGCAACGGGCACGGCACCCACGTCGCCGGCACCGCCGCCGGGCTACGGCGTGACGCCGACGGCACGACGTTCACCGGCAACTACCCCACGCTGACGCCAGCACGACCTCGATGCGCATGAAGATCGGCCCCGGCATGGCGCCCAGGCGCGCGCTCTACGCGCCTGAAGGTCTTCGGCTGCGAGGGCTCCACCGACGTGGTCATCGCCGGCCCTCGACTGGGCCCTGGACCCGAACGGTGACGGCGACTTCTCCGACCACCTCGACATCGTCAACATGTCGCTCGGCGTCGACTACGGCGCCGCCGACGACCCGGAGAACGCCGTCGTCGACAACGCTCGCCGCGCACGGCGTGCTGCCGGTCATCGTCGCCGGGCAACGCCGGCGACCTGACCGACATCGGTGGGTCGCCGGGCAACGCGCCGCGCTCGCTCGCGGTGGCCAGCACCGTCGACGGCTACCAGCTCCGGGACGGGCTCAAGGTCGACGCCCCGGCCGGCGTCGCCGGGCATCGCGGCCGGCCAGATGTCGGTCGCCTACGACTGGGCGGCAACAGCCCGACGTCACCGGCGACGTCGGTCGGCAGCTGACCGACCCGGCGCAACATCGGACGGCTGCGCAGCCACTGTCGCCCGCCGACGCGGCCACGTGTCGCCGGCAAGGTCGCCTGGCTCGAGTGGGACGACAACGACGCCACTCGTCGCTGCGGCTCGGCCGCCCGCGCGAACAACGTCGGCGCCGCCGGCGCCATCGGCGCCATCTTCACCTCGGCGTCCGACGTCTTCGGCGCCGGCATCACCGGCAGCGCGACCATCCCGGTCTTCCAGCTGCCCAAGGCGGCCACCGACAAGCTCCGCCCGGCAGTCGACGGCCGGCACGCTGCAATGTCACCTTCTACGGCTCGCTGGCGCTACCGATCACGAACGTCAACCCGGCCATCACCGACACCCTGTCGACGCTTCACCTCGCGCGGCACGCACGGCTCGATCGGCGTCGTCAAGCCCGACGTGACGGCTCCGGGCGACACCATCGCGTCCGCGGGCATGGGCACCGGCAACGACGGCCGGTCCTCTCCGGCACGTCGATGGCCACGCCGCACATCGCCGGCATCGCGGCGCTGGTGAAGGTGCAGCACCCGACTGGACCGCCGAGCAGATCAAGGCGGCGGTGATGAACACCGCCGAGCCACGACCTCTGGACCGGGCCGACCAGTCGGGTCACCGCTACGGACCGGCCCGGGTCGGCGCCGGCCGGGTGGACGCGAGCTACGCGGTCAACACGGTGATCCTCGCCTACGCCATCGCAAGCCGGGTCTGGTGAGTGCGAGCTTCGGCGTCGTCCCGGCCGTGGTCGGCGGGCGGCAAGGTCGTCAGGCATCGCACCCTGGTGATCCGCAACCTGAGCTCGAGGTCGCGGGTCTATAAGGTCCGGTACGCCGCGGTGAACCCGTCGCCGGGCGTCACCTACTCGTTCTCGAAGACCAGCGTCGGCATCAAGGCCGGCGGCAAGGCCAAGGTCACCGTGACCATGTCGGTCTCCCCGACCGGTCTGCGGCACACCCTCGACCCGACGATGGACCGCGACCAGCTGGGCGTGCCCCGTCAGTTCGTCTCCGACAGCTCCGGCCACGTCATCGTGCGGCCGCAGCACCAGGCGGCGATCCGGGTGCCGGTGTACGGCGCGGCCAAGCCCGTGTCGAACACCAAGGCCACCGGCGCGGCGCACGCCGTCAACCTGTCCGGCACGGGGACCGACCCTGAAGGCTCCGGTAGGTCGGCGAACTGTCGATCGCCTCGGCGATGCAGCTCGTCGACCAGCCCCGCGCAGCCGAAGGGCACCGCTACGGTGACGACGGACTGCTGGGACACCCAACGGAAACGCCGGTGACAGCCAGTACGCCGGTGCCGGGGTCTCCCCAGGTCCAGGTCAGCTCAGCACCGCCGATGAGCTACTGGACTTCGCATTCCGACCCGGCACTACTGGGCCGACACGTCGACGATGCTGCCGTACGTCGACATCGACACTGGGCGGACCCGGCCCCGGACCTGGACACTTCGTCGAGAACGTCGACGGCTCGGACGTGCTCCTCGCCTGGACGATCGACTACAACACCGGTGACGTGTACGACGTCGAGCGGTCAACGGCCTGGTCGGCAGCCGGAACAGCAACTGTTCGACACGGACACGATGCTGCTGCCGATGGACCCGCCGTGGTCGCCGACAGTGGCGGTCCCGACCTGACCGGCCTGGACCCGCCGATCAGCTACGAGGCAGCCATGTTCACGGGTACACTGGGGCGGACCAGGACCGTACGGTCAGCGCTGACTTCGACGTGAGCTCGCGGGCCTGTCCACCGATGGGATGCTCTGGGTCGACTCTGGCAACGCGAAGATTCTGGTCGCAGGCAGCGGTGACGCACTCGGCTTCCACTGTACGGCGCCAGCGGGCACCGGGCCCAGGTGGTCACCGTGACCTGGCGACGGACGCGCGTCCGTCGTAGTCAGCAGCAGCAGTGCGAAAGGCCCCGGCTCCGCCGGGGCCCTTCGACATGTCACCGCCTCGGTCACTGGGCCGGCGACGACCTCGCGGACCTTCTCCATCCCGCGCTCCAGCCGTCGTACGACGTGGAGAAGGGGGACAGTCCGATTCGCAGGCCGCCGGGGTCGCGGTAGTCGGGGATCACGTCGTCTCGCCACAGCGTC
>CAWGXD010000030.1:62500-98519 GCA_963826445.1 uncultured Actinomycetota bacterium | reverse complement strand
AGGTGTCCAGGTGGGCGTCGAAGTGCACCAGCGCGACCGGCTCCGTGTCGGTTTCGGCGGCCCGCAGCAGCGGCAACGCGATCGTGTGGTCGCCGCCGATGGTCACCAGCCTGGTTCCGTCGGCGGTCAGCTCGAGCGCGCCGGCCTCGATGGTCTCGATCGCCTCGTGATGTTGAACGGGTTCACCGCGATGTCGCCCGCGTCGGCGACCTGCAGCATCTCGAACGGCGAGACGTCCAGGGCCGGGTTGTAGGGCCGCAGCAGCCGGGACGCCTCCCGCACGTACGTGGGGCCGAACCGGGCGCCGGGTCGGTAGGAGACGCCGGAGTCGAACGGCACGCCGACGACGACGACGTCGGCCTTGGGCACCTGGTCGAGTGCTGGGCAGCCGGGCGAACGTGCCGGGCCGCGAACCGCGGCGTCTTCGATGCGTCGATCGGGCCGATGGGCGGCTCCAGCTCATGCGGGCACTTCCTCTGCGGTAGTTGCGGTTTCGGGCCCGGGGTCCAGCGACATGATGGGCGTGTTGGCGGCCGGACCGGCTGGGCACGCCGCGTGGTCCGTCCGGGCCGAAGGCATCGGCGCGGCTCGGGGAAGGCCCACAGCAGTACGGGGTAGAGCACCGCAGCGAGTCCGAGTCCCACCGGGATGGAGAGGTCGATGCCGTTGGCCAGGTTGCCCAACGGGCCGATGAACTGGCCGGGAATGTTGACGAAGCAGATGCTGAGCGCCGCGGCCACCAGCCAGGCCCCGAGTCCGCGCCAGTTCCAGCCGTGGGTGAACCAGTACCGGCCGCCTCGCTGGCGTCGGTTGAACACCTGCAGTGCGTCCGAGTCGTACCAGCCTCGGCGGACGAACCAGCCGATCATCATCACGACCATCCACGGCGCGGTGCAGGTGACGATGAGCACCGCGAACGTCGAAATGCTTTGCACCACATTGAAGGCGAACCGGCCGACGAAGATGAACGCGATCGCGATGACGCCGATGAACACGGTGCCTGCACGCGGCTGAACCGCGGGAACACGCTGGAGAAGTCCAGCCCCGGTGCCGTAAGCGCGGTGGTCCCGGTCGACATGCCTCCGATCAGTGCGATCAGGCAGCACCGGGACGAAGTACCAGCCCGGCGAGACGGCGAGTAGTCCGCCGACGTAGTTGCCCTCGTCCATGAATGAGGATGCGTTGGTGGCGACGACGGTGGCGGTGACGAGTCCGAACAGGAACGGCACCAGGCGTGGCGACCTGTGCCAGGAACGCGGCGGACATCGACTTCCACGCCGGCGTCTCGCGCGGGGATGTAGCGCGCCCAGTCGCCGAGGAACGCCCCGAACGACACGGGATTCGACATGACGATCAGCGCCGCGCCGACGAAGGACGGCCAGAACAACGCGTTGGTCGCGGCGTCGGCATCCGGGCCGAAGATGCCCGGGTAGCCGGGATCGAACGTGCCGGCGAACGCGAAGATGCCCGAGCAGGAAGAGCACGGTGGCGGCGATGACGGCGATCTTGTTGACCAGCAGCATGAACCGGAATCCGTAGATGCAGACGACGAGCACCGAACAGCGCGAAGATGCCATAGGCGACTCCGACGGAGAAGTCGTTGTCGGCAGGCCGATGGCGCGGTTGGCGCCGCCGACGAGGACGTCGCCGGAGCTCCACACCGAGATGGAGAAGAACGCGATTGCGGTCAGCAGCGACAGGAAGGATCCGATGACGCGGCCGTGCACTCCGAGGTGCGCCGACGAGGACACCGCGTTGTTGGTGCCGTTCCGCGGGCCGAACAGCGCCATCGGCGCCAGGATCGTCGCGCCGAGCCCGAGCCCGAGCAGGGTCGCCGACAGCGTGTCACGGAACGAGCAGCCCGAAGATGATCGGGAAGCTGCCGAGCACGACGGTGGCGATGGTGTTGGCGCCACCGAACACCGAGCGGAACAGGTCGAGCGGACGGGCGGTCCGCTCCGCGTGGGGATCGGTTCGACGCCGTGTGTTCGACCTCGGTGATCTTCGGGGGCGCCTCGAGCGGCCAGTGCGCAGTCCGCGCCGCGACGGGCCGGGCGCCAACTGCCACACTCGACGGCGGGCGGGGGGCCTGGAAGCGAGGACGGGGCTGGGAGCAAGCCCAGCGGCATACGACCTCGTTTTGCAGTCAGTTGATGGAGCCGGGCTTGCCGCGCCGGAGCGCGGAGGTGGCCGCGTCCTTGGCGCGGTCCTTCGCGGTCAGCTTGTCCGCGGGACGGATGCGCTTGGTCAGGTCCGCACCCTGGAGGAGGCGGGGCAGCGGCGTCGGCGACAGGGGTAGACGGTGATCGCCGTGTCTCCGCTGAAGACGAGCCACAGCGACTGGTCGCCCTCGTAGACCTTGAGGATGCTGCCGTCCGAGAGGGACTTGGC
The DNA here is from genome assembly GCA_963826445.1 of uncultured Actinomycetota bacterium. Classification (GTDB taxonomy): domain Bacteria; phylum Actinomycetota; class Actinomycetes; order Actinomycetales; family Dermatophilaceae; genus Intrasporangium. The sequence goes on along the minus strand of CAWGXD010000030.1, from coordinate 96,128 downwards.
GTGGTCGAAGGCGCTCTTGCGGGCCCGCTCACTGGCCATCATCTTCTGCGCGGCCTCCTTCGCCGGCCCGTGGAGCGCCTTGGTCGCGACCCAGACCTGCGGGCCGTACTTGGCTCCGACCTTGACGACCTTGGACGACCGTCTTGCCCTTGCCTGCCATCTGCTGACTCCTCCGTGGTCGGGGTCCTCTCGCCAAACCCTAGTGTGGCCCCATTGGTCAGAGGTAGATCCGAGGACCGGCGGCGTCGACTCCAACTCGGCGCCCGTCGACTCCACGTCGACTCGCATGGAGACGGCCTCCTCGAATCGGACGGTGCCGAGTGCCCTACCTCCAGGTCCGAGCGTGGGTGGATGGTGCGCTCGCGGCTGCGCAGGCGCGCGGGGATGGTCCGAGCCGATGGCTCTATCCGTGGCGACGGTCGATGCCGCTGGCGCTCCCAACGTCCGGACGGTGCTCATGCGCTTCTTCGACGAGCGCGGGCCGGGCTTCGTGACGAACCTCCAGTCGACCAAAGCGCTTGAGCTCGCAGCGAACCCGCGAATCGCAGCTGCCCTGACCTGGCCGGAGATCTACCGAGCGGTCCGGTTCCGCGGAGTCGCTGAGCTGATCGGCAGGCAGGAGGTCGAGGAGTACTTCGAGACGCGTCCTTACGGTTCACGGTTGTCCGCGTGGGCGTCCGAGCAGTCCCGCCCCGCCGCCGGGCGAGAGGAGCTCGAGCGCCGGTGGAACGAGGCGCGGGAGCGCTACCCGGACCACGGGCGGCAGGGTGACGTGCCGGTCCCGGACTTCTGGGGCGGCTACCGGATCCGGTGCGACGAGGTGGAGTTCTGGCCGGCCGCGTGAACCGCCTGCATGACCGGCTGGTCTTCACGCGGACCGGGGAAGGAGACCTCGCCGACGCCGGCTCCTGGACGCTCTCGCGGCGCCAACCCTGACCGGGTGTGGCGTCGTACTGCACACTCGACCACGCGGGGGCGGCGCGTACTGCACACTCGACGCAGTGGGGACAAGGGAACAGGGCAGCCCGAACTGGTCGGACTGCCCTGGTTCATCCTTGGGTGTCGGTGGGGACGCGACTATCGCGTGGCCACCTCACACGTTCCGGAAGAAATCACTTCTCGGATCACCTCCTTCCGTAGCTCTTTGACGACCGTACGTCGCGGTGCCAGCGGGCGCCAAGTGGTTTTGCACGGGCACTTCGACCGGATCGGGCCGGATGGTCATGACCGAGGCGGGCGCCACGGTGTCGTCACGCAACCGGTAGCGCGCGATCAGAGCGAGCAGCAGCGGCACCCCCTCGACGTCGACGTGGGCAGCGTCACGGCCGTCGTGGAGCAGCACCCGCTCGATCAGTCCCCGACGAGCAGGACGGCAAGGACTGGCGGGCCAGGAAGCCGATCGCCCAGACGCGCGCCCCCGTGAGCCACGGCAGCCGGCCCTCGAGATCGCGGCGGCGTCCGCGCATTACGAGGGAAGAAACCACCCACACGAGCAGTTCATGGTCTGGAGGAAGGCGAAGACCGCGAAGGAGCCGCATGCCCAGGACGGTCCCGGCCTGACCCGGCGGACGTCGCCTTCGATGACGGCGTGGCCGTCCCTACGAGGCTCCGCACCAAGTGGGTGTCCGCCCCCAGCCAGGCATCGGCAGTCCCGACGAGGATGGCCAGCGGAATGATCGTCGACCACCCCAGCTGCACCAGCCGGAACACCTGCCGCGATCTGGCAGAGGGCAGCCTTCGCGACCAGTCCCAGAGAAAGGCGAGAACGGCGACGAGGTGCAGGTGTGCGAGGACGAGGAAGTGATGCCGGCCAGACCAGCGATGCCGTGGCAGCCAGCCCGGTCAGTGCCCAGGCGACCCTCCTGCGCTTGGCCCTCAGGACTCGGGAAATCGCCCAGCAGACGATCGCGTAGCCGAGGACGATCTCGGCCAGCTGCGCGGGTCGACCGACGATGCCGACGAGCAGCCGGCTGACGACGGCCCCGGCGAGGAGCAGGGCCAGCACCGCGAGGAACCGCCGTCCCAGTCCGAGGGCCAGACCGGAGAAGCGGCCCGCGACGTAGCGCAGCTCGAGGATGGCGTGCAGGACCCCGAGGAGGATGACCCCGACGACCACGGTCGCCACGGAGGAGGCGAGCGTCGCGGCGAGGGCGCCCGCCGCCGTCGCGACGAACCCCAGCGAGAGGACGGTCCCACGGGACCCCGACAATGTGGGCCCGGGAACGGTCACGGCACCCACCCCGCCGTCCGCTGGGAAGCCAGCCCAGCGGCATACGGCGGGCCAGGAAGGTTCGTGTTGCAGAGTCCGGCCACAGCGCCATCGTTTGTCGCCGTCGGGTGCGGGAGCGAGCGCAGATGCGCAATCGTTAGGCCCTCGTGGCACGTCCGATATCGCTGAGCACGGGGGTCGGCGACGGCGGTGACCACAGTGTGGCCATGGCCCGGGCGACCCGCCCTGGAGCCGTAATGTGCGAAGGATGACCGTGCCTCACGAGGCGGGGACGCGCGGGACGCTTCGGGCCATCGCGCTGTCGGCCTACGGCCCGACGCTGCTCGGCTCCACGGGCACCGGCGCGGTCGCACCGATCATCGCCGTTTCGGCGCGCGACCTGGGCGCCTCGGTCGGTGTCGCCGCCCTCCTCGTCGCTGCGCTCGGGCTCGGGACCCTGCTGGGCGACCTGCCCTCCGGGGCCTTGGCCGCACGGATCGGGGAGCGGCGCGCTCTGCTCGTGGCGGCGGTCGTCGAGGCGATCGGCATGCTCGTGGCGGCCCTCGCCGGTTCGCTCGCGACCCTCTTCGTCGGAGTCATCCTCGTCGGGCTCGCCGGCTCGCTCTTCGGACTGGCGCGGCAGGCGTACCTCACCGAGGCGGTCCCGGTCCGAATGCGCGCGCGGGCCCTGTCGACCCTCGGGGGCGTGCACCGGATCGGCTGGTTCCTGGGGCCGTTCCTCGGCGCGCTCGTCGTCGCGAAATGGGACATCAGCGCTGCCTACGTCGTCGGTGGGATCGCGAGCCTGGGCGCGTTCGTCCTCGTCCTCGTCGCGCCCGACATCACGTCCCCCGAGCGGGCCGCCTCCACGCAGGCGCCGCCGCGGTCAGTGGGCTCGGTTCTCGTGGAGCACCGGCGGGTCCTTCTGACGCTCGGAGTCGGGGCCCTGTGGGTCTCCGGTGCTCGTGCCGTCCGCGAGGCCCTCGTGCCGCTGTGGGCGGAGTCCGTCGGGCTCTCGCCGGCCCAGACGGCCCTCGTCTTCGGGGTCTCGGGGGCAGTCGACATGCTGTTGTTCTATCCGTCGGGCTGGCTCATGGACCGGCACGGCCGGGTCGCGGCGGCGGTGCCGAGCATGCTCATCCTCGGCCTCGGCATGGCCCTGCTCCCGCTGAGCTCCACGCTCGTGGCCGTGACGGCCGCGGCCACGGTTCTGGGGCTCGGGAACGGACTGGGCGCCGGTCTCATCATGACCCTCGGTGCCGATGCGTCCCCTCCCGAGGCGCGCACGCAGTTCCTCGGGGGCTGGCGCCTCTGCGCCGACCTGGGAAGGGCAGCGGGTCCGTTGGCGTTGTCGGGGCTGAGTGCCATCATGACGCTCGGCGCGGCGTCCGTCGTCCTCGGCGCGGGAGCTGTCCTGGGGGCGGTCTGGCTACGGATCTGGGTTCCGCGTCACGACCCGACCAGGGCTCCTGTGCGTGCGCCCTGACGAGTGCCGGATTTGAGAGAGTAGGACCGTGACCGACCTCATCGATACCACCGAGATGTACCTCCGCACGATCTTCGAGCTCGAGGAGGAGGGAATCATCCCCCTCCGTGCGCGGATCGCCGAGCGGCTCGGGCACTCCGGCCCCACGGTGTCGCAGACGGTTGCGCGCATGGAGCGCGACGGACTCGTGTCGGTCTCGGGGCGACCGCCATCTCGAGCTGTCGGATGAGGGACGCCTGCTGGCGACACGCGTCATGCGCAAGCACCGCTTGGCCGAGCGGCTGCTCGTCGACGTCATCGGCCTCGAGTGGGAGTACGCCCACGACGAGGCCTGCCGCTGGGAGCACGTCATGTCCGAGAAGGTCGAGCGCAAGATTCTGGGCCTCATCAAGGACCGTCACGAGTCGCCCTACGGCAACCCGATCCCCGGTCTCGAGGAGCTCGGGCTGGATGTGTCGGGTGACTTCCTCACTGGTCTGGTCGCGCTCACCCATGCTGCCGGTGCGGCGCCCGTCACAGTGACGATCCGTCGCATCGGCGAGCCGGTGCAGGTCGACCCTGACGCGCTGGCGCTGCTCACCTCCGCCGGGCTCATGCCCGGGCACACCGTCTCGGTGGTGCGAGCGGACGGACGGGTCATCGTGAGCCCCGAGGGCTCCGACCGCTCAGCGGGAGTGTCGCTTCCCGAGGAGTTGGCCGTCCACGTGTTCGGGCAGACCGGCCCGCCGGCAGGTACCGCCTGAGTCGCCGCGACACGTCCCCGCCGCTCGAAGGTTCGTTCGGACGGCGGCCGCCCCGCGGATACCGTCCGAAAAGTTGTCCCCAACCCGTGATCGAAGCGTGACAACCATGGGCGGTTTGGATAGTTTGAGCGGGCTCGCTCGGATCGAGGGAGCGCTTCGGACCGGATCGCCAAGTCCTGCCACCGGTCTGGAGCTCGTGACAAGACCGCATGGCAGGAGCGGGGGAACCAATCTCCGGGCGTCGCCAGACGTCCTTGGGGTTAAGTCCTCCGAGGACCTTCGGGTCCGAGCGAGGGCCGGGTAGTACCTCCACCCGAACCCGACAGCTCACCTCGCAGGCGTCGAGAGGTAATGACACGTGGCTCAGAACGTTGCCGGCCGCCATCGCAGCCCCGAACGCTACAACCCGCTCTCAGAGCTCAAGCTCATCGCCAAGGAGTCCGCGCAGCCGGCCGTGAAGGGTGCCGCGATCGTCGCGGCCTCCGGTGGCCTCGTCGCGACGTTCGCCCAGCCGGCCGCCGCAGACAGCCCGATCGCCGCGCCGGTGAACGCCGCCCAGCAGCGCCGCCGTGGTCGGCCCGCAGTCGGCGACGCTCAAGACGGCGAGCGCCCTCAACGCCATCGGCTTCGCCCAGCAGGCGACCCCGCACAAGGCCAAGGCGCCCAGCCGCTCGTCATCAAGGACGTCGTCGTCGAGAAGGACCGCGCCGAGGCCAAGGAGCGCGCCGAGGCGGCCGAGCGTGCCGCCCAGGAGCGTCGCGAGGCCGCGCAGCGAGCCTCCCGCACGACGCAGCGCACCCCGATCGCGGACCCGGCGCCCTCCGCCTCGGGCATCGTCGGCATCGCCCAGTCCATGTTCGGCGTCCCCTATGTCTACGGCGGCAGCTCGTCGAGCGGCTTCGACTGCTCCGGGTTCACCTCATGGGTCTACCGCCAGGCCGGCATCTCCATCCCGCGAACCGCCTCCGCGCAGCAGGCGTCCGCGACGCGGGTGAGCAACCCCCAGCCGGGCGACCTCGTCTTCTTCGGCTACCCGGCCTACCACGTCGGCATCTACGTCAGCCCCGGCCGCATGATCGACGCCCAGCGTCCCGGCACCGTCATCGGATACCACTCGATCTGGACGACGCCGTCAGGCTACGGTCGCTACTGACTCCGATCTGCCGAGGTCCACGCCACCTCACGAGGCCCCCACCGTCCCAGGCGGAGGAGGCCTCGGCGCATCGGCGGGTGCGCCGGGTCATGCAAGACTGAGGCGATGACCAACCAGTCCGCAGCGGAGTCCACGACCCACGTCGCGCTGGAGGTCTGGTCGGATCTGGTGTGCCCCTGGTGCTGGATCGCCAAGCGGCGGATCGAGGCCTCGATCGCTGCCTTCGAACGGCCCCATGACGTCATGATGCGGATGCGGGCCTTCGAGCTCGACCCGGTGCTCCCAGTCGGCGAGGGGATGGGCGTCGCCGAGCACCTCGGCCGCACGTACGGCGGCGGGGTCGAGGGTGGCCGCCTGATGAACGCGCGCGTCAGCGAGGAGGCTTCGGGTGACGGGCTGAGCTTCGACTGGCACACGGCGGTCCGGGCCAACACGTTCGATGCTCACCGGCTCTGTGCGCTCGCCCTCGAGATGGGCGGGCCAGCCCTCCAGTGCGCCGCCTACGAGCGGTTCCACTCCGCACACTTCAGCGAGGGGTTGGCCATCGACGACCACGAGGTGCTGCAACGACTCGCCGCGGAGGCCGGCCTCGACGAGCGGCGCGTGGCGGCCGTCCTCGCCGCCGACGACTATGCGGCGGAGGTGCGCGCCGACGAGGAGCTCGCGCGCTCGATGGGCGTCACCAGCGTGCCGTTCGTCCTTGCCAATGGTTACGCGGCCGTCTCGGGCGCGCGTTCCGTCGACGACTACCTCGCGTTCCTTCGGGGTGTCGTGACCGACCGCGTGTGACCCCGCCATGGTCGTATGCCGCTGAGCTCAGTCCGCTGGCCAGGTCTCCGGAGCTCGTGGCTCAGTCCTCGAGTCGATGGCCTCGATGGCCTCGATGGCGTCGTGCAGGGGGATGACCGTGTCGATCCGGGTCAGTTCGAGCACCGACCGGATCGGGGCCTCCTTGGGGACGACCAAGTGGAGCTGCTGTCGCCGATGCCCGAGTCGCTGGGCGAGCCGGAACAGCATGGCGATGGCGGTGCTGTCCAGATAGGTCGTGTCACGTAGGTCGAGGACCACGCGGGCGGGATCGCTGGACAGCGCTGTTGTGATGGCGTGGCGGACCTCATCGACGTTGGCGAGGTCGATCTCACCAGAGACGCGAACCTGCGTGTCCCCGTGCGGGTGTTCCTCGGAGGTGATCCGCGCCCGCCGGGTCATGGACGGTTCCCATTGCGGAAGCCGATCCAGCGCTGGAGGTGCACGACGGTTCCTTCGGCCGTGCGGTGGACGTTGACGGTGTCCGTCAGGGCTCGCATCAGCTGCAATCCCCAACCTCCTCCGCGGTCGGATGGTGCGCGCCACTGGCCGCGGTCGCGCACCCACAACTCGAGCAGGCCCTCATCGAGGCTGGCCTCGAGCTCGAGGTCACCTGGAACCGCGGCGTAGGCATGCTGGACGACGTTCGCGCAGGCTTCGCCACACGCCACGAGAAGTTCATGTTCGACGTCGGGCGCGACGCCGGCGTTGCGCAGCCATCGCCGCAGGGAGCCGCGTGCCTGGGACAGCATCTGGGCCTCGGCCTTGACGGTGACTCGGAGCGGCCCGCCGGCGATCGGCAGGGGGCGGACGGCGATCAGGGCGACATCGTCCGCGACGTCCCCAAGGACGATCATCGAACGGACCAGGTGGTCGCACAGACGCTCGAGGTCCTCGCCGGCCACGGCCTTCGCGGCCTCACTCAGCCGGTCCAGCCCCTCGATGATCGAGCTGCCCCGACGCTCGACGAGGCCGTCCGTGTAGAGCAGCAGTGTCGCGCCGGGCTCGAGCTCGCGGACCTCCTCCTGATAGAACACCTCGGCGGTGACGCCGATGGGCGGCGCGAGTCCACCGCTCAGGTAGGACGCTTTCGTACGGTCGAACGCGAGCACGGGCGGGTGACCGGCGCTCGTGTAACGCAGTGTGTGGGTGACCGGGTCGAGGACGGCATAGAGCAGCGTCACCATCTCCGGCATGGGCAGGTGCGACACGAGCCGGTGGACGCTGCGGAGCACTGAAGCCGGGGATGGGTCCTGAAGCGCGTAGACGCGCAGCGCCATCCGCAGCTGCGCCATGGACGCGGCAGCTGACGGCCCATGGCCCGCGACGTCGCCGATCACGAGCCCGACCCGACCGCCCGGCAGCGGGAGCACGTCATACCAGTCGCCGCCGATCTGGACGTCGCTCGTGGCTGGGACGTAGCGCGCTGCGAGCGCCACCCCGGGCACGTCGGGGAGGTGCTCCGGCAGCAGCGTGCGCTGCAGGGTCTCTGCGATGTCGTGCTCGCGGCGAGTGCGTGCCTCCTCCTGGCTGAGCTGTTGTTGCGCCTCGAACCGCTCCCGGATCTCGGTCGCGAGGCGCTGGTTGAGCGCGGACAACTGTTCCGTGCGCGCCTCGACCCTGTCCTCGAGGTCGGCAGCCGCTTCCCGGAGCGCCGCCGCCGCATTGTTGCGTTCACTGACCAGGGCAGCCAGGACGAAGGACGTCAGGGCGACGCAGGCGTTGAAGGCGTGCAGTGTGAGCATCTGCCCCAGGAGCGGCTGGCCTCGGAAGGGACCGGTCTGGCCGGCAGCGGTCCACGTGGCGATGAGGGACGCGGCGAGAGCCGCCGGTGCGGCACCTCGCAGCTGCAGCCGCCAGGCGGCCCAACCGACCGCGGGAAGGGCGAGGAAGAGCACCTGGAGCGACTGGGCCGCCCACGTTGTGGTGACGACGACCGCAACCAGGATGGCAATGAACTCGACCCACTGCCGCTGCGGCCAGGATGGCAGCTCGTGGAAGAGGAGCAGGCTGAGCAGGAACGGGGTGACCGCGAGGATGCCCATCGTGTCCCCGGTCCACCACACGGCCCACGCTGTGGGTAGGTGCTCCACGGGAATGGTGTCGGAGAGGGCGAGCGCACCCGAGCCGATCGTCGCGCTGATGAGCGTGCAGCTCAGGGCGGCCACGACGATCGCGAGTGCGTCCCGCTGCCGGTCAAGTTGCCGGCGGAAACCAAGGCGCTCGAGCAGGAGCGCGGCGGCAAGGGGGCCGAGCGTGTTGCCGGCCGCCGTCACAAGGGCCGCCAACACCCCGACGTCCAGTTGAACGTTGACCGCCAACGCGCTCAGGGCCACCGCCGGCCACACCCAGCGGCCCAGGACGATGAAGGCCGCCACGGCGATCCCGGTCGGGGGCCAGAGCGGCGTGACGTTGTCGGCGACGAGAGAAAGCTGCAGGCCCAAGTGGGCCAGCACGTAGTAGGCGAGCGCGACCGCGACACCCCACCGGACGCGTTCCGACGTCGTCGCCCGGCCTGGACCAGCACGCTCGGTGGTCACTGCCACAGGATGAGCGTATTGATGAAGGTGCAACTTCACGCATTATCAGGAGCGGGAGGATCACGACGTGTCGCGCCGCAGCTCCACCGGGGCGCGTTTGGCGTGGGTCAGTCGTCGGCGGGATAGGTGATGGAGAGGCCGTCGACGACGGCGAAGCGGGTCAGGGTCTCTGGGGTGGCCTTGGCCTGGTCGTAGATGTCGATGACGTCGACACCACGGACGAGAAGGGCGTCGCCGACGAGCGAGCGGTGGCAGCGCCAAGGGACCGCCTCGGCACACATGATCGCAGTCGGTTGCGCGCGGGCCAAGGCGAGCAGTTCCTCGATGCCGGAGGCGAACTCCGGCGTCCCCATGTAGTCGGCGTAGCCGCGGAAGCTGACATTGCGCCAACCCTGGTTCGGGGAGTCCTTGCGGGGCTGGCGCAGCCCGCCGAGGGTGGGCAGGTGCCGATACTCGATGCGGGCGTCCGGCAGGGTCCGGGAGAGCGAGTCGATGTGGAACTGCGGGTTGTGACGCGACTTTGGCACGGTCCTGATGTCGACGAGTGAGGAGATGGCGTGGGCGCGCAGGATGCCGAGGAACTCCTCCATTGGCCGTGTCGAGTGGCCGATGGTGTGAACCGTCACGCTCTCGCCCTCCCGTGTCCCGGGTCGAGGGTCCACCGTAGCTAGCTTATGCGGACGACGATGCGGCGCCGGGCCTGCCCGTCGGCCTGTCTGGCCCACGCGTCGGGAAGGTCGTCCCACTCGACGGTCTCGTGGTCGACCGTGAGGTTGCCCGCCGCCGCGTGGCGCAGCAGGGACGTCAGCGCGTCCCTCCGTTGCTCGTTGGTCAGGGAGTTGTTCGTGTACCCGAGGATCGCCGCGCTGCGACTGCGCAGGGTGGCCGACCCGTACTCGGCGGAAGGGCCGGCCGAGCTGCCGAGGTTGACCAGGCGACCGCCCTCCGCCAGCACCTCGGCCGCGGCCGATCCGGGGACTCCGCAGAGCGGGTCGATGACGACGGAGACCTGGCCGCCACACGCCTGTTCGAGGCGGGCGGCGAGGCCCGCCACGTCGTCACCGGCACGCAGCTCGACAACGTCGTCAGCGGCATACGAGATGGCTCGTTCGCGGGAGTCGGCGCTGCGTGCGGCCGCCACGACGCGACGGGCACCGAGGATCCGCGCCGCCTGCACGGCCACCTGGCCGACCACCCCTCCCGCGCCGAGGACAAGGACGTCCTCGCCGGGCTGGAGGCGGGCGCGCCACGTCAGGGACATCCAGGCGGCGATGGCAGACAGGCCGAGGCGCGGCGATGACCTCGTCCGGCACGCCGTCGGGGAGCGGGACCAGCTCGGCTTCGGTGGCGAGGGCGAGCTCGGCGAGGCTGCCGTCGCCCGGCAGTCATGCCCGCTGACGACGGGAACCAGACCCGGGTGCCGGCAGCGAGGTGGCTGGCCTCGATAACGGTGCCGACCCCTTGGACACCGGGGACGTACGGCAGCGCGGGGGCCCCGAAGTAGGACGTGCCGGTGGCGCAGAGGACGTCCAGTGGAGTGATCGGCGCAGCCGTGACGGCAACGACGGCTTGGCCGGTCGACCGCGTCGGGGCGGTTGCCTGGACCAGCTCCGGCGGCCGACCGTGGGCGACGAGGTGGGCTGCGCGGATCATGTGGCGATGTCCGGGTAGGGCAGCGAGAAGTGGGCGAGCCTGGCGGCGTAGGCGAGCTGGAACCCCAGTGGCTCGTCGTAGTCGCGCTCGAACATCGCGATGAACAGGGTCAGCGTGAGGAACGGGTGCGCGCCCAGCCGGAACAGCGCGGGGTAGTCGTGGGCGGCGAGCGCCTCGCGCTCCTCGGCTGTCAGCTCCTGCCACGTGCTCGCCTCGACGCGGTGGGCACCCCAGCAGGCGGCCGGCCATGCGTCTCCTCCCACCAGGTGACCGTGCCGACCGGGTCGTCGCGGTAGCGCTCGACGAGCTCCGGGTCCCGGTCGACGGTGAAGAGGAACTTGTCCATCAGGTACCGGCTCACGAGACCGCTCCCTTCGGGTACCATGTGAAGTAGGCCTCCATGGTGTGGAAGAGATCGAGGCTGTCGACGTAGTCGGCGGCGACGTGGTCGCCCGCAACGCCCATCATCAGCATGAAGTCCATGAAGCCGTGGGTTGCGTTGCCGGGCCGCGTGCAGACTGTCGAGCGTCACCTCGGCGCAGGCAACCCTCGAGGTCGCCCTTCGCGATCCAGTCCACGGCCTTGCGGTCGAACTCAGGGTCGGGACCGTGCGGGCCGAACTGCCGTGGGCCGCCCAGCTCGAGGGACAGGTGCCCGGTGCCGATGATCGCGACGCGCAGGTCGGAGGGCCAGCTCTCGACGAGGCGGCGGATGGTGCGACCCAGCTCGACGAAGCGGGCCGGCTGGGGGAGCGGGGGAGCGAAGATGTTCGTGTAGATCGGCACGATCGGCAGGTCCGCTTCGGGCCGCAGCGTGATGATCGGGCACGTGATCGAGTGGTCGATCCGCAGCTCGTTGCTGAAGGCGAGGTCGAAGCCGGCGTCGATTCCCTGACGCAGCAGATGTGCGAGGAGAGGTCCAGGTTCCCCGCGAATCGCATTCGGGGCAAGCCGAACTCGCGCTCCTCGTTGTACCAGTTGGCGTCGTAGAAGGGCGCCTTTCCGATGAGGAACTGGGGCATGTTGTCGAGCCAGAGCTGGTGGAAGTGGTCACTGCCCACCATGACGAGCAGGTCCGGGTCGACGCGGGTCAGGGTCGCGCGGAAGGTCTCGATCTTGGCCACCCACTCGTCCGCGAAGGGCGGCCGGGCATCACCCGTGGCGGTGCTGGCCCGGAGATAGAAGGGGTGATGCGTCGAGGCGATGACGGCGACGACCTCGGCCATGTCTGGTGCGCCTCCCGTGGGTTGGTGGTGGTGCGGTCAGTACGTGGCTCCTCGGCGGCACGTAGGTCGCGTGCCGGTCGACGGAGAGGTAGACGTCCATGCCGACGGCCGGCGCTGCTCCTCGGCGAGCTGGCCCAGCAGGCCGGCGGTCCGGGCGAGCAGCGCGACCCCACGCAGCATGCCCGAGCGGGATGTCGATGTCGGCGAGGGCGGCGCCACAGACGCCCGCGCCGTTGAGTGGCAGGTGCCGTCCGAGGACCTCTTCGTGGACCCGGCCGATGGCGCCGAAGAGGCGCAGGTGGGGTCCCCAGTGTCCCGGCTCCTCCGCGATCGCATGAGGCGAGGCGTCCTCGGGTCGCTCGACCTTGTGCACCGGGTGCCCGAGCCCGGGCACGTAGCTGCCCGCCTCGCGTGCTTCCCGCACGGCGACCCGTCCCAGCTCGTCCCAGCCGACCGTGTCGTCGTCTGACGAGGGAACTTCGTGCCGTATGCCGCTCAAGCACCTTCGCGAGGAAGGCGCCGCAGTCTTCGGTGACGCCGAGAAATCGAGACCCGCCACCCAGCAGTCCGGCCGCGACAGCGCCTTGGAGCGCGTCCGGTGCCGAGAGGTAGGTCAGGCGCGCCGCGATGGCTGTCGGCGTGAAGCCGTGGTCGGCGAGTGCGACGAGCACGGCCTCGAGGACGCGTGCCTCCCCCGGACTGGGGCGACGAAGCGTATGAGCCAGTAGGCGAGCTCGCCGAAGCCGACCGATCCCATGAGGTCGGCCTGATGTCCTCACCGAGCAAGGAGATCGTCGCCTCGGTCGAGACGCCGAGGGACGTCGGGTAGCCGGGCTCGGTCATGGGCAGCCCTCGTCACGCTTGCGGTTGCGGGCTGGTCCGTCAGCCAGGCACGGATCTCGGCGTCGTGCTCGCCGAGCCTCGGTGGGGGCAACACGTAGCGGGCAGGCGTGGCAGAGAAGGTGATCGGGTTACGAACCGTGGGGACGGCCTGGTCGCCCTCGCCAACCGTGACGACGGGGTCAAGACCGATCTCGGTCGCGAAGCGGACTCCTTCCGCAACCGTGTTGATCGGGCCGCACGCGACGCCCGCGTCGGTGAGGACCCCGAACCACTCGGCGCGGGTCCGCCGTGCGAGGGCGTCGACCAGCAACGGACGGAGCTCGTCCCGGTGGGTGTTGCGGTCCTGGTTGTGCGCGAACCGTGGGTCGTCGGCGACCTCGGGGATGCCGAGCGCCTCGCAGAGCCGGCTGAACTGCCCATCATTTCCGGCCGTGATGATGAGGTCACCGTCAGACGTCGGCAGCGGCTCGTAGGGAAACAGGCTGGGGTGTGCATTGCCCATCCGGTTGGGGACGTCGCCGCCGGCCACCCAGGCGCTCGACTGGTTCACCATCCCGGACAGCGCCGTGGAGAGGAGGTTGACCTCGACCAGCTGCCCCTCGCCGGTGCGGGCGCGGTGCTGGAGGGCGGCGAGGATGCCGATGCTCGCCTGCATGCCCGACATGACGTCGAACACCGAAATACCGGCGCGGTAGGGCGGCCCGTCGGGGTCTCCGGTGAGGCTCATCAGGCCGGACATCGCCTGGACGATGAGGTCGTAGCCGGGCAGGGATGCCCCACCGCCGGACCCGAAGCCACTGATCGAGGCGTAGACGACGGATGGGTTGCGCTCGGCCACGGAGGCGTAGTCGAGACCGAACTTCCGCAGGCCGCCGGGCCTGAAGTTCTCGATGACCACGTCGGCGCGAGCCGCGAGCTCGTGTGCGAGCGCTCGGTCCTTCGGATCGGCGAAGTCCAGCGTCACCGAGCGCTTGTTCCGGTTGATGGCCAGGTAGTACGTCGCGACGTCGCCGCGGGTGGGCGGCAACCAAGTCCGCGTGTCATCACCGGCCGGTGACTCGACCTTGACGACATCGGCCCCCAGGTCGCCGAGCAGCATGGTCGCGTAGGGACCCGCGAGGATGCGCGAGAAGTCCGCGACGAGCAGGCCCGCGAGCGGACCGGACGAGCCGACGCCGGCTCGAGCGCGCTCCGCGGTGGACGCATTCGAGGTCCGAGAGTCATGCGGGTCGGCCACTGGGGCTTCCTTCCACCGTCCGTCTAGCGGACGGACTGTCCGCTATCCTTCGAGTGTCTGACCGTGGAGGGACGCTGTCAAGAAACCGTGCGGGCCGTGGCCAGCGGAAGTGCGTCGCGTGCCGCGAAGTCGGCACTGATGTCCGCGGCGGTGCGAAGCAGGAGCGGAAGGTGCGACCCCAGCAGGGTGTCCATCGACGTCTCGGCTGCGTGCACGGTGACGTTGACGGCCGCGACGACCCGCCCCTCGCCGTTGCGGAGCGGGACGGCCACCGAGCGGACGCCCCGGGCGAGCTGCTCATCCGTCGCCGCCCAGCCCTTGGCGCGCACGTCTCGCAGGATCGCTGCCAGCTCCCCGTGCATGGGGAGGTGCCGCGGCTCCACGCCGGAGCGGCTCGGCTGGGAGAGAGCCCGGTCGAGCTCCTCCGTGACAGGTCGGCAAGGAGGACCTTGCCGAGCGACGTGGCGGGGGCCGGGAACCGGGTGCCGATGTGCACGGCGAGGGCGATGAGCTTCGGAACCGACACGCGCGCGACGTAGACGATGTCCGAGTCGTCGAGCTGCGCGACGGAGCTCGACTCGTGTGTCTGGGCCACCAGTCGTTCCAGGTGCGGCCGGGCCACGTCCCAGAGGCCGACCGACTGGACGTAGGCCAGGCCCAGCTCGAGGACGCGTGGCGTCAGGGTGTGACGCCCCTCCACCGAGCGGACGTAGCCCAGGGTCTCGAGAGTCCGCAGGATGCGTCGTGCGGTGGGCCGGGCCAGGCCGGTCGCGCTCGCGACATCGCTCAGCGACATCCCCGCCGTGCCGGGTTGGAACGCCCTGATGACATCGAACCCGCGGGCGATCGACTCGATGAAATCCGGATCGGCGTCGCGACGCGGCATGACGACCTCCCTAGGGGTTCGCGGCGGGCTGTGGCCGGGTCCGCCGCCTGTCCGCACCGGCGACGAGGCAGCCGGACGATTGTCCGATTCGCTCGACTCTATCCCAGGGAACGGGGCCTTGACACTGAAACAGACCGGGAGGACGCTGACCTGAACGGGAGTCGACCGATCTGCGGACACTCGTCCGTGCTTGCGTGAGTGGGAAGGTAGCCATGACAGCAGAAGGCCACAGCATCACCAGCAGCGACTTCGAGAAGGGCCGGCCGCTCGTCCTCCGTGGCGGCACGGTCCTCACCATGGATGCGGGCAAGACGGTTCTCCACGACGCCGACGTCCTCGTCGTCGGAACGCACGTCGAGGCCGTCGGGCAGAACCTCGACGTGCCCGAGGGGACCATCGAGATCGACGCAGCGGGCGGCATCGTGATGCCCGGCATGATCGACACCCACCGCCACATGTGGCAGACCGCGATGCGCGGCTATGGCGCCGACTGGACCCTGACGCAGTATTTCGTCTGGTACTACCTCCAGCACGGCAAGGCATTCCGGCCGGAGGACATCCATGCCGGCAACGTCCTGTCCGCCATCGAGGCGCTCGATGCTGGAGTGACGACGAGCGTGGACTGGTCGCACGGGTTGCAGACGGTCGACCACGCAGACGCCGCCGTCGACGCTCTCGAGTCGGTGCCCGGGCGGTTCGTCCTCGCCTACGGCAACATCCAGGCCGGACCCTGGGAGTGGTCGGCGGCGCCGGAGTTCCGCGAGTTCGTGTCCCGGCGCTTCAGCGGATCCGACATGCTCGGCTTCCAGATGGCCTTCGACGTGACGGGCGACCCTGCCTTCCCCGAGAAGGCGGCCTTCGAGGTCGCCCGGGAGCTCAATGCGCCGGTCACCACGCACGCCGGCGTCTGGGGCGCGACGAACGACGACGGCATCCGGCTCATGCACGAGAACGGTTTCATGGAGGACCGGACCATCTACGTGCACGCCGCGACCCTGACTGCCGACTCCTACAACCGCATCGCCGCAACGGGCGGCAACGTGTCGCTCGCCTCCGAGAGCGAGGAGACCTGCGGCCAGGGCTACCCGCCCAGCTGGGCGTTGCGAGCACACGAGATCAACACGTCGCTGTCGATGGACACATCTGTCTGGATGAGCGGGGACCTCTTCTCAGCCATGCGTGCGACGGTCGGCACGGACCGTGCCCGCGAGCACCTCGAGGCCCACGCCAAGGGCGAGACGGTTACCCACGTTCACCTGCGCGCCGAGCAGGCGGTCGAGTGGGCGACCCTGGGTGGTGCCCGCGCGCTCGGCTTCAGCGGGCGGCTCGGCTCACTCGAGCCGGGCAAGCTCGCCGACCTCGTCCTCATCAAGAACGACGCCTCGCCGGCGATGTTCCCGGTGCTCAACCCATATGGTCACGTCGTGTACCAGGCACAGCGCGGCGACGTCCACACCGTCATCGTCAACGGCCGCGTCGTCAAGCACGACCACGCCCTCATCGGGATCGACCTGCCGGCAGTGCGCCGCGAGGTGGAGAGGACGGTGGAGCACCTCCGGTCCGAGCTCGGCGAGGAGGCATGGATCGCCGGGATGAATCCCGAGATCCCCGAGACGAAGGTTCTCGACAACCCGTACCAATACACGGACTACGCATCCTCAGCGACGCATGCCACTCGGAACGAGTAGGACACCGAGTGCCATGACCGTCCGCCACGTCCCCGTCCTCGTCGTCGGTGGCAGCCTCGTCGGCCTGTCGACATCAGTCCTCCTTGCGCACCACGGCGTGCCGCACCTGCTCGTCGAGCATCACTCCGGCACGGCGATCCATCCTCGCGCTGCCTCCTTCCACCAGCGGACCATGGAGGTGTTCCGATCGGTCGGCATCCAGTCGGAGGTTGAGCAGGCTGCCGCGCTCGAGTTCGTGCAGAACGGTGCCATCGTCGCCGTCGAGAGCCTGGGTGGGCGTGAGATTGCGACGTTCTTCGCGAACTTCAACGCCGGCGTCGAGGAGCTCAGCCCGACCTCCCGGCTCTTCATCACCCAGGTCGGACTCGAGCCGGTCCTGCGTGAGCGCGCCGTGGCCCTCGGCGCCGAGCACCTCTTCGGGACCGAGCTCGTGTCGCTCACGGAGCGACCTGACCACGTTGCGGCGGTCCTTCGGCCGCGCTCGGGCGGCGCCGACCTCGAGATCACGGCCGACCATGTCGTGGCCGCTGACGGAGCTCACAGCAGGATCCGTGAGCAGCTGGGCATTCCGCTGGTCGGACATGGCGACGTCGCCGACTGCGTGACGATCTACTTCAGGTCTGACCTGCGTGACCTCATCGGCGACCGCAACCTCAGCGTCGTCTACGTCAACCACCCGCACCTGCTCGGGTTCTTCCGCTTCGCCATCGACGCGCAGTCGGGTTTCCTGGCTGTCTTCGCCACCTTCGACGCCGACGGCGCTCGCGACAACAATGTCTCCCGTGACCTGGCGCCGGACCGGTGCGTCGAGCTCGTCCGAACGGCGCTCGGGGCGGCAGACGATAGGCCCGTCGACATCGAGACCGTGCAGTACTGGACTGCGAGTGCCGCCACGGCGACGTCGTTCGGTCGCGGCCGAGTGTTCCTGGCGGGCGACTCTGCCCACGTCATGCCACCGACAGGCGGTTTCGGTGGCAACACCGGCGTGGCCGACGCGCACAACCTGGCGTGGAAGCTCGCGATGGTGCATGGCGGCATCGCGGGCCCGGGTCTTCTCGACAGCTACGAACAGGAGCGACGCCCGATCGCCGATCTCACGGTGGAGCAGGCCTACACCCGCTACGTCCTGCGCGTGGACCCATCGCTGCCAAAGGACGATCTCCAAGAAGCCCTAGACGACCCGTCGATCGAGCTCGGGGCGGTTGTCGCGTCCTCGGCCGTGGCAGGCGGCGACTTGCCAGACCCGCCGCTCGAGAACCCCCGGGACGGGCGCTGGACTGTTGGGGCGCGGGTTCCCCACCGATGGCTCGACGAGGACCACTCGGTATCCACCATTGACCTCGCCTCGGACGGCTTTGCCCTGGTCGTGCCGCGCGGACACGCTGGGTACGACCAGGCGGTCGAGCAGATCGAGGCCGGCACGGGTCTGCGTCTGAAGCTCCACCACGTCGCCGACGGGTCCGCCCTGGAGGTGCCTGGCGCGGTGCTGATCCGGCCGGACGGCGTCATCGCATGGGCATCGGCCGACGCCGAAGCCGGGGCAGCGAGCCTGCCCGACGCGTTCGCCTCGCTGCTCTCCACCCCGGCGCACTTGGCAGCACGCCACTGACGGCGCACGACTCAGCCGTATGCCGCTGGGCCGGCTCAGCGGCACACCGCTGACCTGGCTGGGTGGTCGGGCCGCAAGCTGACGCTCGGCCTGGCCGGCTAGGCGACCCGGGCCATCGGCAGCGTCAAGGTGAACGTCGACCCTTGGCCGGGACCCGGGCTGGAGGCCACCAGGCTGCCCCCGTGCGCATCGGCGATGGCGCGACTGATCGTCAGCCCGAGGCCGGAGCCACCCCGGTCACGGTCCCGCGCCGTGTCGCCCCGGTAGAACCGCTCGAAGACGTGCGGCAGCTGGTCCGCGCGCATCCCGTCGCCGGTGTCCGCCACGACGATCTCGACCGCCTCGGTGACCACCCGTGCAAACAGCTGGACCGCACCGCCCCGAGGCGTGTGGCGCAGTGCGTTGCCGAGCAGGTTGTCGAGGATCTGGCCGACTCGCCGGGAGTCGGCTTGGACGCGCACATCGGGCGCCGCAGCGGCCCGGACGTCGAGCTCCACGCCCTGACGAGCGAAGGCCTCGCGCTTGGCCTGGGCCCCTGACCAGATGAGGTCGCGGACCGGCGTCGCGGAGAGCTCCAGGGTCAGGCGCCCCTCCTCCGCGCGAGACGCGTCGTCCAGGTCGGCCGCGAGTCGGGCCAGCCGCTCGGTCTGATCCGTCATCACTCGCTCGGTCTCGGCGTTCCACGTCGTCACGCCGTCGCGCAGTCCCTCGCAGTAGACCGTGAGCGTCGCGATCGGCGTGCGCAGCTCGTGGGCCAGGTCGGACAGCAGGCGCCGTCGGGTGTCCTCCGTCTGCTCGAGCTGACTCGCCATGAGATTGAACGCCTGGCCCAGCTCGTCGAACTCGGTCCCCGCGCCCAAGGCACCGACCCGGGCCCCGAAGTGGCCCCGCGAGACCTCTCGGGCCGCGTTGGACAGGGCACCGAGCGGCGCCTGCATGCGACGTGTCACGTACCACGTCACCGCGGCGGCGCAGGCCAACGAGATGACGAGGGCGACGGCCAAGGAGACGAGCGAGGCGTCACGGTAGGCCTGCTCGACGTGAGCCAGCAGGGGCGAGTCGGGCGCAAGACCCGCCTCCAGCAGGTGCTGGTGGAAGAGGGGCGGCCCGACGATGGCAGCGACCACGGCGGCGGTGACCACGCTGGCGCCGAGGACGAGAACCTGGGCGAGCATGAGCCTCGAGGCGAGTCCGCCCCGGCCGCTCGACGAGCTGCCCCTGCTCATGCCGCTCATGCCGCTCAACCCCTGCCCATCCGGTAGCCGACACCGCGCACTGTGTCGATGTAGCGCGGAGCGGCGGGATCGTCTCCGAGCTTGCGGCGGATGTGGCCGATGTGGACGTCGACGATGTGCTCGTCGCCGACCCAGGCGATGTCCCACACCTCGTCGATGAGCTGGCGCCTCGAGAAGGCGTACTTCGGGCGGCCCGAGAGGACGTCGAGGAGGTCGAACTCGGTCCGGGTCAGCGCGGCTGTCTGCCCGGCGACGGAGACGCTGCGCCCCGCCGGGTCGATGGACAGGTCCCCGAAGACCCGGGCCGGCTGCTCCGCCGGACCGTCGCCGGGGTGGGCCGCGTCGGCGCCCCGTCGCGGGCGACGGAGCACCGCCCGGACGCGGGCGACGAGCTCCCGGGCGCTGAAAGGCTTGGTGATGTAGTCGTCGGCGCCGACCGAGAGACCGACGATCCGGTCCACCTCGTCGCCGCGGGCGGTGAGCATGAGGACGTAGCAGTCCGAGAAGGTCCGCACCTGGCGGCACACCTCGATGCCGTCGAGCCCCGGGAGGCCGAGGTCGAGCACGATGACGTCGGGATCGAGCTCCCGGGCCCGGGACACCGCGTCGGGTCCCGTGTAGGCCTCGGACACGGTGTACCCGGCCCGGATCAGGTACGAGCCGACCATCTGCGCAAGCGCGCGCTCGTCGTCGACGACGAGGACCGTGGGAGTCGACGAGGCGGCTTCCGGCCGTGGGGAGTCCATGGCGCCAGTCTGCTCGCTCCGAGCGCATTCCTGGCCCACCTACCACTCCGCCACACGGTTCAGCGGCATCGGGAGAGCGGAACTTCGTCAAACCTTCACGGAATCCTCGCGGAGTGCAGACCCGGCCGACGCAGCATGAGCCTTGAGGACAGCTGGCCGACGAGAGACCTGAGGAGTTGGTCATCATGATGGGATACGGCTGGGGCTACTTCGCCTGGTGGATGTGGGCCTTCATGCTCCTTGGCACCGTGGCGTTCTGGGTGTTCGTGGGCTTCGTCGTGCGGACGGTCCTCCTGGACCGGCGACCGCGGGAGACCGGGTCAGCCGAGGGGTCCGGGCAGCCGTCTTCATCAGACCTTCATGGACCCTTTGCCGAACGCTGAGGGTGCTCGGGGACAGTGATGCCGTGACCAACCGACGGTTCCCAGCCCACCGCCAGCACCGAAGTCGCCGCACGCCGCTCGTGCTGGCGGCTGCAGCAGCGGCCTCGCTCGTGCTCGTCGCGGGCTGTGCCGGCAGCACCGAGAGCCCGACAAGTGCACCGCAGGGTGCGGCAGTCTCGGCCCAGGCGCTGGCCGACTCGACGGCGCAGGGCATCCTGACGAAGCTCGGCCTCTCGGGTCGCAGTGCCACCGAGGTCATCGGGGCCCTCGACCAGAAGAGCGGTGAGCGGCAGCGCGACGTGCTCGCGTCGGTCCGCTACGACTCGCTCATGCTCAAGGACGACTCGGGCGAGTCGCAGATCGAGCTGCCGGACGGACAGTTCTACTTGTCGGTCGCGCCGTACGTGAGCCGAACCCACGAGTGCTATTACCACAGCCTCACCACCTGCACGGGCGAGCTGGCCGACCAGACCGTCGATGTCACCATCGTCGACTCGGCCGGCAAGACCCTGGTCGACGGCCCGACCCGGACCTATGCCAACGGGTTCGTCGGCTTCTGGCTGCCTCGTGACATCGAGGGCACCATCACCGTGACGCACGAAGGGCGCACGGCGACCTCGGCCGTCTCCACCGGGCGGAACGCCCCGACCTGCCTGACGACGCTGCAGCTGACCTGAGTCGGGGCGACGGCTGCGCGGCACGGACGAGGGACACGGCGTAGTAGAGGGATTCGAGGTCCACCAAGCGAGTCCCGTTGACGGCCATACTGATCGCACAGGTCCACTAGAGAGGAACTCGCATGCCCGGCCGCACCGCAAGAACCCTGGGAACGATCGTCGCCATCGTTGGCATCGTGATGGTCATCGCTGGGGGCGTCACCTACTACATGGTCCACAACGAGCTGAAGGCCGCCAACATCACCGTTGCGGACGACGCCGCCTTCCTCGCGGGCGACGAGGTGGACGGTCCGTTCTCGGCCTACGCGCAGGCCCAGATCATCGACAAGCACGCGCTCGAGGCGACCGGCGGCAAGACCTACGCCCAGCTGGACCGCGACGACCCGTTGCGCCAGACGGCAATGTCCGCATCCTTCCTGCGTGCCTCGCTCTTCACGTCGGTCGTCGCCTTCGGGGTCGCCGCCATGGCCATCGTGCTCGGCCTGATGCAGGTGCTCATTGGCTGGGCGCTCGTCTCCCTGAGTCGGCGGGAGGAGGTGGCCTACGAGAAGGCTCCGGCCTGATCGTGGCGTAACCTCCGGCGGGAGGAACACAACCAAGCCGTATGCCGCTGAGCCAGCTCAGCGGCATACGGCTGAGTTGTTCTGCTGCACAGACCAACTCAGCAAGTGGGTCGTTCTCGCGCCACGTACAGCCAGCGGAAGAGCGCGGGCGTCACTCAGCCGGTGGCCAGGACTTGGGGTGCGCTGACCTTGATGTGGGTGCGCAGCCACTTCGCCGTACCCTCGGCCTCCTCGTGGCATGAGGTGACGACCTTCTCCAGCTCGACGTGTCGGGCCGCGCGGGCGGCTTGGAGGAGCATCACCCAGCTGATCTCGACGCGCTGTGCGACGAGATAGGCGTCCCGCAGGTCGAGCAACAGCATCATCCCGGTCGCCTCCGACCGGCCGTGATAGACGCGGCGACCGCTGGTGAACAGGAAGGGCCGCTGCTCGCTGACCGGCTCGTGCGGGCGGGTGGTGATGCGCGGCCTTGAGGATCGCTCGGCCGGCAGCCCCGATGTCGGCGTGTATCCTTGCGCTCGAAGGCTGCCCCGGTCGTCAGGTCGTGGCCGTAGTCCTCGCAGTAGTCGGTGTCGGTGTTGAACCGATGATCGGTGTAGAGCCGCTCCGTGCCGTCGGGCGCCTCATCGTTGCAGGGCCACTGGATGCCTGACCCGCTCCGCAGCCTGTCGTAGGTCAGACCGCTGTAGTCGCAGGGCCGGCCGCGGGTCACGGCCTTGAAGCCGTCGAAGCACTCCTCCGGGGTGCGCCACTTGACGAGCGGCTCACCGTCCTTGTCTCTTGAGACCCAGCCCAGCGGCATACGCCATGAAGATCTCCAGGTCGGGCTTGGCCTCACCGGGGGGAGCGACCGCTCGCTCCGAGATGTGCACCGTGCGGTCGTGGTTGGTGAAGGTGCCGACCTTCTCGCCCCAGATGGCCGCCGGCAGGACGACGTCGGCAAGGGCCGCCGTCTCGGTGAGGAACGCGTCGCTGACCACCAGGAAGAGCCGGTCCTGCTGGAGGATCGACCGGATCCGGTGCAGCTCGGGCAAGGAGACCGCCGGGTTGGTGCCGCTCACCCAGAGGAACCGGATCGAGCCCTCCTCGGCATATCTCATCATCTGCATGACGTGGGTCGGCGGCCCCCAGCGAGGGGATCTGGGCCGACTCGACGTTCCAGAGACGCGCCAGCTCGGCCACGTGATCGGGGTTCTGCCAGTTGCGCATGGCGACGAAGTCGCCATTGGCGCCTGTCTCGCGGGTGTTCTGCGCGGTGGGCTGGCCGTTGAGCTGGAAGACGGAGCAGCCCGGCTGTCCGATCATGCCGCGCAGCAACGTGATGTTGTTGACCTGACACGCGGACGCGGTCGCCTCGTGGGACTGGTAGACGCCCTGAAGGCACGTATCGACACGAGCCCCAGCCGGCGCCCTGCGATCCTGACCAGTTCCATACCCTCGCAGGGCCTGCCGCGAACCCCGCTCGGATCGGCACCGCCGGCATGGGTACGGTCCAGGCATGGCAGGCCTGACGGCAGAGCAGCGGATCACCACGCCCGATCTTGCGGACCTCGTGGCTCGAGGCTGGATTCGTGCACTGGCGAGTGCCGACCCCCTCCATCGAAGCGCTGTTGCCGGCTGGTCTCACCGCGGATGTCCACGACGGCTCGGCGTGGGTCACGCTGGTCCCGCACGTCATGGCAGACGTCCGGCCGTTGGGACTGCCGCTGCTCCCGGACCTCAGCGGCGTCCTCGGTGGGTGCCTGCCTGATCTGTCGAGCGCTCCGGAGATCAACCTGCGCACCTATGTCCGCGGCCCCGGGGGAGCGGATGGGCTGTGGTTCTTCTCGCTGGACGTCGCCAATACCACCGTGGCCGCTGCGGCTCGAGCCCTGGGCGGTGCTCCGTACTTCGCGTCGCGGCTGCGCATCGAGCGAGAGGACGGCTCCGTGCGGTATGCCGGGTCACGGACGGGCCGGCCCGAGTCCTTCGACCTGACGATCCAGCCGGGCGCAGCAATCGAGCCCACCGAGCTGGACGTCTGGCTGACCGGGCGCTGGCGCGCCTACACCAAGCACCTGGGAAGCCTCCTGGTCACGCCGGTCGAGCACGAGCCCTGGCCACTGCGGTCAGCAACGCTGCGATCCTGCCGCGAGAGCCTGACGGCGGCAGCGGGCCTGCCCAGCGCTCGGCGACGCGCTGGTGCACTTCTCCGAGGGCGTGACCATGGTGCGCGTCGGTCTGCCGCGGGTCCTGCGGTGAGCGACTGAGAGTGCGCCGAGCTCCTGGAGCTGCCTGCGTGCGAGCCTCAGCGGCGTACGCCGGTTTCGTGGACCGAAGCGTTAGGGCATGGTGAGGACATGGCTGCGGACCAGGACGAGATCGAGCGAAAGTACGACGTCGGCTCGGAGGTGGTGTTCCCCGATCTCTCGGCCGTTGCGGGAGTTGGCTCGGTCGGTCAGCCCGAGGAGTTCCAGCTCGAGGCCATCTACTTCGACACGCCGGCTCTCGACCTGGCACGGAGGGGATTGACCCTACGTCGGCGCACCGGGGGCACGGACGAGGGCTGGCACCTCAAGCTGCCCAGATCCGGCGACAGCCGCACCGAGGTGCACGAGCCGCTCAGCGATGCCGACGACGGCGTGCCCACCCCCCTGCGTGCCCGCGTGCGCGCCTTGGTGCGCGATCGCCCACTTGTCCCGGTTGCCGAGGTGCGCACCGTCCGGCGCGAGTACGCACTCCGGAACGGTGTGGGGGTCGTCCTGGCGCGGGTCTGCGACGACCAGGTGCAGGCGACACGGCTGGCTGATGCTCAGGACCCCGCGGGATCGAGCCGCTCCGAGGCCGCGCAGTCGTGGCGCGAGTGGGAGCTGGAGCTCGACGGCGGGGCCGAGGACCTGCTCGACCTCGTCGAGGAGCACCTGCTGGCGGCAGGTGCCTCCCCGGCCGCCTCCGCGTCCAAGCTGAGCCGCACGCTCGGTGACGTCGGGCGCGACGCGGGCGCGAAGCCGACAGCCAAGGAGCTGAGGAAGGGCACGGCCGGCGAGCTGCTCCTGGCGCATCTGGCCGAGCACATCGCTCGGCTGCACGCTCACGACGCCGCTGTCCGGACCGGTGAGGCCGAGGGCGTCCACCAGCTGCGGATCGCGGCACGCCGGCTGCGATCGGCGCTCGCCACCGGCCGCCCCCTTCTCGACCGCGAGACCACCGACCCCGTGCGCGACGAGCTGCGCTGGCTCGGAGAGGTGTTCGCCCCCGCCCGAGACGCCCAGGTGCTGAGGGAGCACCTGAGCGAGGAGCTCGCCGAGCAGCCCGCTGACCTGGTGGTCGGCCCAGTGGCCTCGCGGATCGACGACCAGCTGAGTGCCGCCTTCCAGACCGGTCGCGAGCGCGCCCTGGAGTCGCTCGACAGTGCGCGATACCTGCGCCTGCTCGACGCCCTCGACGACGTGGTCGAGTCACCACCGTTCACCGAAGAGGCGCACGCTCTCGCCAAGAAGGCCGTCCCACGACTGCTGGCGCGGGACGTCAAGAGGCTGCGCCGCGAGGTCCGCGCGATCGAAGCCGCGGAAGACTCGACGGAGCGCGACCACGCCTTCCACGAGGCGCGCAAGAAGGCCAAGCGCCTGCGCTACGCCGCCGAGATGGCCACACCCGCGTTGGGCCAGCGGGCACGGTCCCTGGCCAAGGCGGCCAAGAGGATCCAGACGGCGCTCGGGGAGCACCAGGACTCGGTCGTCGCGCGCCAGCGACTGCGTGAGTTGGCGATGCAAGCCCATCTGGACGGGGTCAACGCCTTCACCTATGGACGTCTGCACGCCTTGGAACAGGCTCGGGCAGAACGCGTCGAGGCGGACTTCGAGGGCCGCTGGCGCACGTTCCGTCACAAACAGTTGCACCGCTGGACCGGGAAACGGGCTTGAATCACGGGGGCCCTCGGGGATTGGCTGGGCCCATGACTGAGAACCGGATCCGCGTCGGCAAGGCCACGGACGCCGACCGCTACGTCGCCACGGACCACATCGTCTGGTTCGACGAGATACCGGACCGCCCTGCGGAGGAGCAGCTCGTCGGCCTGTCCGAGAACCAGCGGTTCGCGGCGGAGGTGGATGGCGCCGACCCGGGCAGCTATGCCGGGATCTACGGTGTGTTCCCGCTGACGCTGGCGATACCCGGCTCCCAGACACGTACCCGATCGGTTGCCTGTGCCGGCCTGACGTGGGTCGGTGTCCATCCCGACCAGCGACGCAAGGGCGTGCTCACCGCAATGATCAAGGACCACCTCGAGCGCGTTCACGAGGAGCCGGGCACCCACGTCTCCGCCCTCCATGCCAGCGAACCGGCGATCTACGGCCGGTACGGCTACGGGCTGGCGTCGACGGAGCTGTCCGTCAGCCTGGGGCGCGGCACGTCGCTGACGGCACCGCACCTCGACGAGGCAGCTGCAGGCGTCACCACGCAGCTGGCGACCGCCGCGGATCCGGAGGTCTCCAAGCGGATGCGCGAGTGCCACCTCGCCCAGGTCGACCTCGGCTCGGTGGTGGGGGACGCCGGGTACTACGCGCGAATCTGCCACCAGCAGCCAGAGCAGCTCCGAGACCGCGAGCCGTGGCGGATCCTGTTCGCTCGACGCGATGGGAGCGACGTCGGATTCGCCATGTTCCGTCGAAGCCACAAGTGGGAGAAGGCCCGGCCGGCCGGTGACCTCGAGGTGTGGGCAGTGGTCGGTGAGGCGGCCGCCCAGCTGGCCCTGCTCCGACGGCTGGTCGACTTCGACCTGATGGGCACGGTCAAGGTGCGCACCATCGGCGTCGATGACCCGTTGCTGCACTGGGTCGGGGGGCCGCGGGCGACCTCCGACGTCGAGACCTACGACAGTCTGTGGCTCCGGCTCGTCGACCTGCCCGAGGCCCTGCAGGACCGGACGTGGCGCGAGCCGTGCGACGTCGTGGTCGAGGTCGAGGACCCGAGCGCACCGTGGAACCAGGGCACATGGCGCATTCGGGCCAGCGATGGGGGCGGGGCCGCCGTCGAGCGGACCACCGCCGAGGCCGACCTGCACCTTCCGGTCGGGGCGCTGGGAGCTGCTTACCTCGGTGGCGGCAACCTCGTCGCGATGCAGCGCGCCGGGCTCGTGGAGGAACGTCGGCGCGGCGCCGCCGCCGAGCTGTGGCGCGCCCTGCGCACCGAGGCTGCGCCCACCGCGGCAGTGGGGTTCTGAGGACGCCCTCACTCGTGTGTGAGTGCGGCAGGAGACCGAAGTCGGACAATCGAGTGAACAGCTTTTGTGCCCAGAAGCTGTTCACTCGATTGGTCGGGACGGTTGTGCCAGTTGGGCCACGCGGGTGGCCAGGGCAGCGATGTCTGCCGGACCGGTGCCACAGCACCCGCCGACGCATCGTGCGCCTGCTGCAATCCACGACTCGACGAGGTCGAGGTCGATCGGGTCGCCGTAGGCCCACCGTTGAGCCCGGCTGTCCCAGCTCCCACCTCGGTTCGGATAGGCGACGGCGGGTCTTCCCGTCGCCGCCACGGCCGCCTGGATGGCGCCGAGGACGTCGTGCTGCGCCGAGCAGTTGACTCCCACGGACACGATCGCGCGCGAGCTCGCGAGTGCGGCATACGCTGCATCGAGCGGCTGGCCCGCACTGGTCGTGATGCCGCGCACCGAGTAGCAGAACCATGCCGGGACGTCGAGCTCGTCGAGCAGCTCGACCAACACCTCCGCCTCGACGACGTCGGGGATCGTCTCGACGGCGATGAGGTCGGGTTGCGCGCTGGCGAGCAGGTCGAGCCGCCTTCGGTGGAAGTCGCGCAGGCGCGTCCGGGGGACGCCGTAGTTCCCTCGATACTCCGAGCCGTCCGCGAGGAAGGCGCCGTAGGGGCCGACGGACGCAGCGACACGTGGACGGGATCCGATGTTGGCGAACTCGTCGCGAACCTCCTGCGCGAGAGTGACGCTACGGGTGATGAGCCCACGTGCCTCGGCCTCGGTGTAGCCCGCGGCGACGAAGCCCTCGATGCTGGCCTGGTAACTGGCCGTCGTCGCCACCTGCGCCCCCGCCGCGAAGTACGCGCGATGAGCCGCGGCGATGCGCTCCGGAGCGTCGACCAGGAGGCGCGCCGTCCAGAGGTCGCCGTCGATGTCAGCGCCCTGCTGCTCGAGTGCTGTGGAGAGTCCGCCGTCGAGCACGACGACCGGTGAAGGCGTTGGCTCCATCCTGTCCATGCCCTCATGATCCATCGCCGAGCCTGACGCTTGAAGAGGGCGGGAGGAGACACGCGTGGCCGTATGCCGCTGGGCCAGCTCAGCGGCATACGCCTCGGTTGGCTTGTGGCTGAGTCCTTCTCGACGTTGCGCTGTCCGGCTCAGGAGTAGGCGGCGATGAAGTCCAGGCGGGAGCGGACTCGCCGCTCGAGGAAGTCGCCGAGCACCGACTCGAAGGCGACGTTGTCGTCGCCCGCGACCATGTGGTGGGCCCCGGACACCTCGGCGAACTCGGAGTGGGGGACGAGCTTGAGGAACCGGGCCGCGTCCTGCGGGCTGAGCACGTCCGAGGCTCCGCCTCGCACGAGCAGCGTCGGCACCCGCAGTGACTCGGCCGCGGCGCCGAGCCGAGCCGGGTCGACGAGCCGGTCGCGTTGGACGGCCTCGTCGCGGCTCGGAGCGGAACATGGCCGGGTCCCAGTGCCAGTAGAGGCGCCCGTCCCGTTCGCGGACGTTTCGGCGCAGGCCGTCGAGGCTCTGCGGCCGCGGGCGATAGGGCAGGTACTCGCGAGATCGCGTCGGCGACCTCCTCCAACGACGCGAACCCCTCGTCGGCCCGCGCCATCATGAACTCCCTGATCCGGTGCGCGCCCTCCGGCTGGAGGAACGGTGACACGTCGACGAGCACGAGGCCAAGGGCCAGCTCCGGCCAGCGACCGATCGCCTCGAGCGCCGCGTTGCCGCCGAGGGAGGCCCCGATGAGCACCGCGGGCCGCTCGAGGTGGTCGACGACCGCCCGCACGTCGCTCGAGTAGGTGTCGAGGGTGTACTCGCCGGTCGGCGACCACGTGCTGTCGCCATGGCCGCGCACATCGACGGTGACCGCGTGCCAACCGGTGGCGCCGAGGTCAGCCGCAGTGGATCCCCACGAGTGCCGGGTCTGCCCGCCGCCGTGGAAGAGCACAACGGCCGGGTCCGCCGGGTCACCGAAGGCGTCCGCGGCGAGCACGACATCGCCCGACTCGATGCGGAGGTTCGTCCCTGAGGACGGGGCACTGCTGGGATGGTCGCTCACGGCAGCCTTTCGAGGGAGAACAGCGCCCCCACGCTATCCGGCGCGCTCCATCGCAACACACCCGCCTACCGGCTGCTTGCCCCTGCTGCAGGTGTGTGGACCTCGCGGTAAGCGGGTGTGTTGCACGGGCGGTTGGTCGGCTCGATCGAGCTGGTCAAGCGCGTCAAGCGCCACGAGGTCGGCCCGTTGCCGCGCAACCTCAGCACCATGAAGCGGAGCACACGCTGCCAGTGACGATCGTGGAGAAGCATGGTGTGATCGAGCGCCAGCTCGTAGGCCACCGACACGCCGGCGATCCCACCCCCGACCACGACCACGTCATAGGCATCTGCGGCTGCGGCTGCACCGCACATCACGACGTCACTCAACCACGCCCGTGGGGGCTGTTCCACCCACGGCGCGCCCGCGCGGGACCAGCGGGTTGCGACGTCAGCTGGTGAGGCCGAGGCGGCGGCCGGCCAGTTGATAGAGGATCTCGACGGTCCCGCCGCCGATGCCGAGGATTGGCAGGTCGCGGTACTGCCGTTCGACCTCGCTCTCGGCCATGTAGCCCATGCCGCCGAACAGCTGGACGGCCTGGTGGGCCACCCACTCGCCGCTCTCGGTGGCGGTGTTCTTCGCGAAGCACGCCTGCGGGAGCAGCGCCCCCACCGATTCGCCGGCCTCGAAGCGGTCGACGACGGCACGCGTGTACGTGCGGCCAACGTCGATGCGCCCCGCCATGCGGGCCACGATGTCCTGCACACTCTGCCGGGCGATGAGCGGCTCGCCGAAGGTCTGCCGCTGCCGGCACCACTCGACGGTCAGGTCGAGGCATCGCTGGGCCTGCGAATAGGCTTGCGCCGCAATGGCGATGCGCTCGGAGAGGAAAGCCGTGCCGATGAGCTGGAAGCCAGCGTTCTCGGGGCCGACGAGGTGGCTCGTGGGGACGCGCACGTCCGTGAAGGACAGCTCCGCCGTGTCGGACGAGCACCAGCCATCTTGTCGAGCTTGCGCGATACCTCGAAGCCGGGCATGCCGCGTTCGATCACCATGAGGGAGGTCCCCCTCACGCCGCGGAGCTCGGGACCTCCGGTTCTTGACGGAAGCGGGACTCAGCGCTTCACGTCGACGATGAGCTGGACCCGTGCTGACGCGTCGAGGTCCTCGGCGAACTCGTCCGAGATCCGGTCGACGAGGGGCTGGAGGAAGAGACGGCCGAGCTGGCGCACCATGATCGTGACGACCTGCTCACCGACGGTGTGCTTCGTGGAGGCGAGGCCTGCGGTGCGCAGGTCGTGGACCTGTTGCGCGGACAGCTCGGTCAGTCGGCTCAGAAGGTCGCGGCGCTGTGCACCGCCGTCGAGGATGGCCCGGCGCAGGTAGTCGAGCACGGCGGGGTTGGCCCGAAGCATGTCGGCGACCGCCTCGTCTCGGGCCGCGACGACCTCTCCGCCGGGCCGGCTGCCGATCGGCACCGACGCGATCGCCTCGGCGAACCGCTCGACAATGGCCATCTCGACCGACTCGCGCAGTGCCTCCTTCGTCCCGTAGTGGTGGACGATGAGGCCGACGGTGACCCCCGCTGCCGCGGCGACGGTGCGAAGGGAGACGGCGTCTGCACCGTGCTCGGCGAAGAGCCCGAGGGCAGCGTTGCGAATGCGTGCCTTTCCGGTGAGGTCGTCATCGCGAGGTGGCGTCGTCGGCAGGCGTGCCATGTCTTCCCTCCATGATGCGGTGTGCCGATCACAACATTGCACGATCGTACGGAGTGCTATACAACCGTATAGGCATGGTTGTGTGGCAGATGGACGAGGCACAGATGATCTTGGACGGATACCGGTCGCCTTGGCTGACCGAGGAGCTCGACGACCTCCAGCAGCTCGCGCGCACCTTCATGGACAAGGAGGTCGTGCCCCACCAGGGCCGGTGGGCGGAGCAGCGCATGGTCGACCGCGACTTCTGGCGGGCGGCGGGGCGCGCTGGCCTGCTGTGCATCAGCATCCCGGAGCAGTACGGGGGTGGCGGCGGGACCTTCGCCCACGAGGCGGTCATCGCCGCCGAGCAGGCTCGGGTCGCCGACGACGCCTGGGCCAACAGCGTGCACAGTGTCATCGTCGCCCACTACATCGCGACCTTCGGCACGGAGGAGCAGAAGCAGCGCTGGCTGCCGGGCATGGCCTCTGGCGACCTCGTCGGCGCCATCGCCATGACCGAGCCGACGACCGGCTCCGACCTCCAGCGCGTCCGCACCCGCGCCGTACGGGACGGGGACGACTACGTCATCAACGGCTCAAAGACCTTCATCTCCAACGGAACTCACTGTGACGTGATCGTCATCGTCGCTCGCACGAGTGACGAGCCGGGAGCCAAGGGGCTGTCCCTCATCGTCGCGGAGACCCAGGACCTCCCTGGCTTCGAGCGCGGACGGGTGCTCGAGAAGGTCGGCATGCACGGGCAGGACACGCGGGAGCTGTCGTTCGTCGACATGCGGATCCCAGCCGCCAACCTCCTCGGCGGTGCCGAGGGCCAAGGGTTCGTGCAGCTCATGGAGCAGCTACCCCAGGAGCGGCTCATCATCGCCGTCGGGGCAGCGGCCACCGCCGAGGCGGCGGTCAGGCACGCGGTGGCGTACGCCAAGGAGCGGGAGGCCTTCGGCCAGGATCTCCTGTCGTTCCAGAACACCCGGTTCGTCCTCGCGGAGTGCGCTGCAGACGCCCTCGCCGCCCGGACCCTCGTCGACAGCTGCATCACCCGCCATGTGGCCGGCGAGCTGGACGCGGCAGGGGCCTCGCTCGCCAAGTTCTGGTGCACCGACATCCAGAGCAAGGTCGTCGACCGGTGCCTACAGATCTTCGGCGGCTACGGCTACATGATGGAGTACCCGATCGCCCGGATGTACGCCGCTGCCCGGGTCCAGAAGATCTACGGCGGCACCAACGAGATCATGAAGGAACTGGTGGCCAGGTCCCTATGAGCCGTCCCAACACCACAACCCTTGCGCCGACCCTTGGGCCGCCACGGCTGCCCGCTGAGGACATGCCGGTGGGGCAGGAGATCGACTGCGGCTCTCACGAGGTGACCGTGGACGAGATCATCGAGTTCGCCACACACTGGGATCCGCAGTACTTCCACGTCGACCGGGACGCCGCCGCCCAGAGCAGCTTCGGCGACGTCATCGCGAGCGGGCTGCACACCGCCTCGATCTTCCAACGGCTGGCGGTGACCGGGCTCTACAGCCGTTACGACGTCATCGCCGGCAAGGAGATCCAGAACCTCCGGTTCCTCCGTCCTGTGCGGGCTGGTGACATCCTGACGGGCAGCGTGCTCATCCGTTCCGTGGAACCGGACGGACGCGGCCGATGCCTCGTGGCCATCCTCGGCACGCTGCGCAACCAGCACGGATCGGCCGTGCTCGACCTCGAGGTTCATTCCCTGGTCAGGTCACGACGCGGCCCGACCCCGACCTCGACCCCCGCAAGTCTCCAGTGAGGAAGTAGTTCCAGTGACCGAGGCATACGTCTATGACCATGTCCGCACCCCTCGGGGTCGTGGCAAGAGGGGCTCGCTGCATGGTGTCAAGCCGATCGACCTGACGGTCGGGCTGATCGACGCGCTGCGTGGGCGCAACCCGAACCTGGATCCGCAACGGATCGATGACGTGGTGATGGGCATCGTCTCCCCGATCGGTGACCAGGGCTCGGTGCTGCCCAGGATTGCCGCGCTCGCGGCCGGTCTGCCGGACACGGTCGCGGGTGTGCAGCTCAACCGGTTCTGCGCCAGCGGGCTCGAGGCGGTCAACACCGCCGCCCAGAAGGTCCGCTCCGGCTGGGACAGTCTGCTGCTGGCCGGCGGGGTGGAGTCGATGTCGCGGGTGCCGATCGGCTCCGACGGGGGCGCGTGGGCGATGGACCCGGCGACGAACTACGAAGGTACTTCGTGCCCCAGGGCGTTTCGGCGGACCTGATCGCGACGATGGAGGGCTTCTCCCGCACGGATGTGGACGAGTACGCGGTGAAGCCTGCCTTGGTAGGTGCCGCCCGCGGTGCACGTCGAGAACTGGGAGGGGAGCGCCAGGCGGTACAGCGCCGGCCTCACTGGGCGACACCTAGAATTGGCATCGCAGGTGATGTAGCACGCCTGCCGAACCATCCGTATGGCCGATGGCGCCCGCACGTGCGCCGCGACGAAATGCAGCGATCCCCTCTGCCCTGGTGAGGGGCGAGGGGCCGCTCGCTCAAATCGGTGGGTGAGGGGAACTCTGCCGGTCAGGCGGAAGGCTTCCTTGAGCGCCCCGCCGAGCTGCTCGGCGATGCCGACAGCGTCCCAATAGGCGAGTTCCCGGACGATCTTGCCGTCCTCGTCGAAGATGTCGACTGACACACCCTTGGTGGTGATGCGCTTGCCGTGGGTCGGTAGACCCAGTAAGCTCGGCGCAGTCCTCGGCGACCCCAGGTCCTGTGGGTGGTGCCGAGATCGTTCGCCGGGGAAGTACTCGTCGGCGGTGAAGGTGCGGATTCCGTAGCCGTTCGAACGGTCCTGGTTGGCGTAGATGTCGAACGTGGCCGCGACGTCGGTCCGTGTGTGGCTGCGCTGGGCGAGCAACGGGTCGTCGTGGACGATGTCATCCCGGTCGGCCCAATGTGAGAGCACGGCGTCGGATCCCTTGGCCAATGCTCCGATGTAGGCCTCGGCCCACTCCAG
>CAWGXD010000030.1:0-57500 GCA_963826445.1 uncultured Actinomycetota bacterium | reverse complement strand
TACAGCGCCAACGCCACGCAGGTCCCGCTGAGACCCCAGCCCGGGGTCGACGTACTCGACGAAGCCGAGTCCGTGGAGGCCACTCGAACCCCAGCGATCGCCGCAGCCCTCGCATCGGACGAACGATGAGCCCGTCCACCACGACCACGCTGTCGCGCGGCAGCAGGGGCTCCGCGACATCATCGTCAGCATCGTGACAACAGCCGGACTGGTCTGCGCCCATGGGCATCGGCGGTGGGGTATGAATGACCCGAGATTCCTCCAGTTACGCCTCGCGGCACCGTCTTTCCCCGGCGACGTGCTGACCTTCTCCGGTGAATGCGATCCAGGCGCTATCGTTCCCCAGGCCGTCCGCGTCCAGGCAATACATGCACGCGGGGTGCACAGCATGGCAGTGGTGGCACCACAGCCGGCGGTCCCAAAGAAACTATCGGAGACATGAACAAGAAAGACGTGACGACCTCGACCAAGGCACCCCGGGTCGACGCCGCGGAATGGCAGCACTACGAGACCCCGCCGCTGCAGTTACACCCATTGCTTAGTGCGGCGCTCGACCTGTTTGTTCGGCTGGGATACCACGGCACCAGCGTCCGCGGCATCGCGGCCGAAGCACGGATGACCGTACCGGGGCTCTATTACAACTTCGCGAACAAGCAGGACATCCTGACCGAGTTGCTGACGCTCTCGAACCAGGACCTCACCCGCCGCTCCGAGGCAGCACTGGCGGCGGCCGGGCCGAATCCCCGTACACGCTTCACAGCGCTCATCCGATGCATGGTCCTGCACGTGACCCACATGCAGAAATTCGCGCGCTTGGTCCGGGAGATCGACTCCCTGGACGAGACACACCGACCCAAGCACGTGGAATTGCGAGACCGCTTCCAACGGTTGGTGCTCACTGAGGTGATCGCAGCACAGACACTCGGCGACTTCGGTCCCGGAGATCCCCACCAGACCACCAGGCGGTGCTCTCGCTGTGCAACGGGGTCGCCGATTGGTTCCGCATTGAGGCGCGGCGACCCCTGAACAGATCGCCGATTACTACGTGGACCTTGCGCTACGGCTGGTCCTCGATCGGGAGAGGTGCGCGATCGTGCCTAAACCGGACGGAACGCGACGGCTTGGGGTGGCATCAATCCCGGCAGATAGACACCGCGTGGCGGTGGCTCGAGTGTCGGGCCATCGAGACGGCGACGAGTAAGGAGATCGCACCGTGACCGAGGCATACGTCTATGACCATGTCCGCACCCCTCGGGGTCGTGGCAAGAGGGGCTCGCTGCATGGTGTCAAGCCGATCGACCTGACGGTCGGGCTGATCGACGCGCTGCGTGGGCGCAACCCGAACCTGGATCCGCAACGGATCGATGACGTGGTGATGGGCATCGTCTCCCCGATCGGTGACCAGGGCTCGGTGCTGCCGCGGATCGCGGCGCTCGCGGCCGGCCTGCCGGACACGGTCGCGGGTGTGCAGCTGAACCGGTTCTGCGCGAGCGGGCTCGAGGCGGTCAACACGGCCGCCCAGAAGGTCCGCTCTGGCTGGGACAGTCTGCTGCTGGCCGGCGGGGTGGAGTCGATGTCGCGGGTGCCGATCGGCTCCGACGGGGGCGCGTGGGCGATGGACCCGGCGACGAACTACGACACGTACTTCGTGCCCCAGGGTGTTAGGGCGGATCTGATCGCGACGATGGAGGGCTTCTCCCGCACGGATGTGGACGAGTACGCGGTGCGCTCGCAGGAGTTGGCGGCCAAGGCGTGGGCGGACGGGCGGTTCGCCGGCTCGGTGGTGCCGGTGCGTGACGTCAACGGGCTGGTCGTGCTCGATCGGGACGAGCACCTTCGGCCGGGCACGACGGTCGAGTCGCTGAGCGCGCTCAAGCCGTCGTTCGCGGTGATGGGTGAGGTGGGCGGTTTCGACGCGGTGGCGCTGCAGAAGTTCCACGCGGTCGAGCGGATCAACCACGTGCACCACGCCGGGAACAGCTCGGGCATCGTGGATGGGGCCGCGCTGGTCCTGGTCGGCTCGGAGCAGGTCGGCAGGGATCTCGGCCTGAGGCCGCGGGCCCGGATCGTGGCGACGGCGACGACCGGTGCGGACCCGACGATCATGCTGACCGGTCCGACGCCGGCGACCGAGAAGCTGCTGGGTCGGGCGGGCCTGACCATCGGCGACATCGACCTGTTCGAGATCAACGAGGCGTTCGCGGCGGTGGTGCTGAAGTACCAGCGGGACCTGGGCATCCCGGACGAGAAGCTGAATGTCAACGGCGGCGCGATCGCGATGGGCCACCCGCTGGGCGCGACCGGCGCGATGATCCTGGGCACGATGATCGACGAGCTCGAGCGCCGCGACGCACGTCGCGCCGTGATCACCCTGTGCATCGGCGGCGGGATGGGCGTGGCCACGCTCGTCGAGCGCGTCTGAGACCCGACGGACCATGAAGGAAGCAACCGAGATGACGAGCACGACCAGCACGAGCACGATCCGTTGGGACAGGGACGCCGATGGCGTGGTCGTGCTGACCCTGGACGACCCGAACCAGTCGGCGAACACGATGAACGCCGACTACGTGGCCTCGATGCGCGGTGTGGTCGATCGGCTCGTCGCGGAGAAGGAGCAGATCACCGGGGTGGTCATCACCTCGGCCAAGAAGACCTTCTTCGCCGGCGGCGACCTGAACGACCTGTACGCGGCCCGGCCCGAACAGGCGCAGCAGCTGTACGACACGGTCACCGAGATCAAGGCGCAGCTGCGCACCCTGGAGACGCTCGGCCGGCCGGTCGTCGCCGCGATCAACGGGGCCGCGCTCGGTGGTGGCCTGGAGATCGCGCTCGCGGCGCATCACCGGGTCATCGCGGAGGTGCCGGTGCGCAGGTCGGGCTGCCCGAGGTGACCCTCGGGCTGCTGCCCGGTGGTGGCGGCGTGGTGCGCACGGTGCGGATGCTCGGGGTGGCAGACGCGGTGGTGAAGGTGCTCGCGCAGGGCCAGAAGTACCGTCCGGCCGAGGCCAGGGAGCTCGGCCTGGTCGACGAGGTCGTCGCCAGCATCGACCAGCTGCTGCCGACCGCCAAGGCGTGGATCGCCGCCAACCCGGACGCGGTCCAGCCGTGGGACGTCAAGGGCCACCGGATCCCGGGTGGCACGCCGTCCAGCCCGGCGTTCGCGGCGAACCTGCCCGCGTTCCCGGCCAACCTGCGCAAGCAGCTCAAGGGGGCCCACTATCCGGCGCCCCGGGCGATCCTGGCCGCCGCCGTCGAGGGCACCCAGGTGGATGTCGACACTGCGCTGGACATCGAGAGCCGCTACCTCGTCTCGCTGGTCACCGGCCAGGTCAGCAAGAACATGATCAAGGCGTTCTTCTTCGACCTGAACACGATCACCGCGGGCGGCAGCCGCCCCCAGGGCTTCCCGAAGCACGCCGCGCGGAAGGTGGCCGTGCTCGGCGCCGGGATGATGGGCGCCGGCATCGCCTACGTCTGCGCCAGGGCGGGCATCGAGGTGGTCCTCAAGGACGTCAGCATCGAGGCCGCCGAGAAGGGCAAGGCCTACTCGGCCGGGTCGTCGCGAAGGCCGTGCCCGCGGGCGCTCCACCCAGGCCGAGGCCGACGCGCTCCTCGCCCGGATCACCCCGGCGACCGACGCCGCGGACCTGGCCGGCGCGGACCTGGTCATCGAGGCCGTCTTCGAGAGCGTCGCGGTCAAGCAGCAGGTCTTCGCCGAGATCGAAGACATCGTGGCGCCCGACGCGGTGCTCGGCTCGAACACCTCGACCCTGCCCATCACGACCCTCGCCGAGGGGGTCAAGCGCCGGGAGACTTCATCGGGCTGCACTTCTTCTCTCCGGTGGACAAGATGCCGCTGCTGGAGATCATCGCCGGCAACCAGACCAGCGACGAGACGCTGGCCAAGGCATTCGACCTCGCGCTGCAGATCAAGAAGACCCCGATCGTGGTCAACGACCACCGCGGGTTCTTCACCAGCCGGGTCATCGGCACCTTCCTCAACGAGGCGATCGCGATGGTCGGCGAGGGCGTCCCCGCGGCCAGCGTCGAGCAGGCCGGCCTGCAGGCCGGCTACCCCGCCGCCCCGCTGCAGCTGGCCGACGAGCTGAACCTGTCGCTGATGTCCAAGATCCAGAAGGAGACCAGGGTCGGCCTGGAGGCCGACCCGACCGGCCGGCCTTACGAGCACCACGCCGCCTACGAGATCGTCGACGCGATGATCGCGCAGGGCCGCACCGGCAAGCTCGGCGGCGCCGGCTTCTACGAGTACGAGGACGGCAAGCGCGTCGGCCTGTGGCACGGTCTGGCCGACACGTACGGCGCCAGCACCGAGATCCCGTTCGAGGACATGAAGGAACGGATGCTCTTCGCCGAGGCCCTCGAGACGGTCAAGTGCTTCGACGAGGGGGTGCTGCGCAGCGTCGAGGACGCCAACATCGGCTCCATCCTGGGCATCGGCTTCCCCGCCTGGACCGGCGGGGTCGTGCAGTACGTCGAGGGCTACCCCGGCGGCACGGCCGGCTTCGTCGCCCGTGCCCGGCAGCTCGCCGAGCGCTACGGCGACCGGTTCCTGCCGCCCGCCTCGCTCGTCGCCCGCGCCGAGGCCGCCGGCTCTGCCGCCTGACCAGTCCGTATGCCGCTGGGCGGCCTTCCCGACCCCTGCCCCCTCCCAGCCGGGTGAGCTCTTCGTCGAGTGTGCAATTGGCGCCGACGTTCCGAGGCGTTTACTGCACACTCGACGAGAAGGGGGAGGCCACCGTTGCCGATCCCGGCCCCCTCCCAGCCGGGTGAGCTCTTCGTCGAGTGTGCACTTCGCGCCGACGTTCCGAGGCGTTTACTGCACACTCGACGAGAAGGGGGAGGCGGGCGTTGCCGATCCCGGCCCACTCCCAGCCGGGTGAGCTCTTCGTCGAGTGTGCACTCGCGCCGATGTTCCACCGCGTTTACTGCACACTCGATGAAAGGGGTGCAGGTTGACGGAGGGTGGCCGGCGGATTCGGCTCACCCGACGACGGGTAGAAGTCCAGCGCTACGACCTGTGCGCGTACTTGGCCGCATGCGCGACCCGGCGGGACAACGGAAGCGAGCTCAGCGGCATACCGTCTCGTCGCCTGACCCCGCGCGCAAGGAGGACGAATGGCCCAAAGCATCGCGCAGAACATGGTGGCCACCCTGCGGGCCAACGGCGTCAGACGCGTGTACGGCGTCCCCGGCGACTCGCTCAACGGCTTCACCGACGCGCTCCGGCGCGATGGCACGATCGAGTGGATCCACGTTCGGCACGAGGAGGGTGCAGCGTTCGCGGCGGCCGCGGACGCGGAACTGACGGGTGGGCTCGCCGTGTGCGTCGGCAGCTGCGGCCCGGGGAACCTGCACCTGATCAACGGGCTCTTCGACGCCAACCGGAGCCGGGTGCCCGTGCTCGCCATCGCGGCCCAGATCCCGAGCGAGGAGATCGGCAGCGGCTACTTCCAGGAGACGCACCCGCAGGACATGTTCCGCGAGTGCAGTGTCTACACGGAGCTCGTCGCGCACCGGAGCCAGATGCCCCGCGTCCTCGAGATCGGGATGCGGGTCGCGATCGAGCGACGCGGGGTCGCCGTCGTCGTCATCCCGGGGGACGTGGCCCTGGAGGAGGTCGTCGACGACCGGGTCGTCCGGGTCGAGGCGACGCGCGCCCGTGTCCTGCCGTCTGACGACGAGCTGCGGCGGGCAGCCGCGCTGCTGAACGGCGGGTCGGCCACGACGATCCTGGCAGGGGTCGGCGTCGGGGATGCGCACGACGACGTGGTGCGGCTCGCGGACCGGCTCGGTGCGCCGATCGTGCACACGATGCGGGGCAAGGACCGGATCGAGTTCGACAACCCCTTCGACGTCGGAATGACCGGGTTGTTGGGGTTTGCCTCCGGCTATCGTGCGATGGAGTCCTCGGACACGTTGCTCATGCTCGGGACGGACTTCCCGTACCAGCAGTTCTATCCGCCCAAGGCGAAGGTCATCCAGGTCGACATCCGTGGCGACCAGCTCGGGCGCCGGGTGCCACTCGATCTCGGCCTCGTGGGTGATGTCGGGGAGACGGCCCGGGCACTGCTGCCGCTGCTCGACCACCGGAAGAAGCGCTCACACCTGAAGGATGCGCTGGCGCATTATGCGAAGACGCGGGCGAAGCTCGACGACCTCGCCACCGAGTCAAAGAGGGGCAAGCCGATCCACCCGCAGTACGTGGCCCGCCTGATCGACGAGCTCGCCGACCCGGACGCGGTCTTCGTACCAGATGTGGGATCGCCGGTCATCTATGCCGCGCGCTACCTCCGGATGCACGGCGGCCGTCGGCTCATCGGGTCGTTCGTCCACGGCAGCATGGCCAACGCCGTGCCGCACGCAGTCGGCGCGCAGGTGGCGTTCCCCGGCCGGCAGGTCGTGACGATGAGCGGTGACGGCGGCATCGCGATGCTGCTCGGTGAGCTACTGACCGTCACGCAGAACCGGCTGCCGATCAAGATGATCGTCTTCAACAACTCGTCGCTCAACTTCGTGGAGCTCGAGATGAAGGCGGCCGGGTTCGTCACCTACGGCACCGACCTCGTCAACCCCGACTTCGCTGCCGTGGCGAACGCCATGGGCATCAGGGGGATTCGCGTGGAGAAGTCGAAGGAGCTCCGGAATGCGCTCCGGGATGCGTTCAGCCACAAGGGTCCAGCGCTCGTCGATGTCGTCACGGAGCGCGACGAGCTGACCATCCCACCAGCCGTGACGGCCGAGCAGGTCAAGGGCTTCACGCTCTATGCGATCCGGACCGTGCTGTCCGGCCGGGGGGACGAGCTCCTCGACCTCGCGAGCGCGAACTTCCGGCAGCTCTTCTGACGCTGCCGGTCTTTGGCCGAATCGGCCGAGGTCACCCCGCGGGCTCCAGACGCCGGATGTTCGTCCAGCCCGTCCAGCCGCGCTCCTCGAGCAACGTGAGCATGCGCTGCGCGCCCGGGAACGAGTCGACGAAGGCTGCGTCGAGCAGGGCAACGAGGTCGTCACTGACCGGGGCGACGTCCTCCACTCCCTCGAACTCGGTCGCCGCTGCCTCGATGAAGGCGGCCACGCGGTCGGCGAGTGCAGGCAGCTGTGGGTCATCCGGCCCGCAGTCGACGAGGTCACCGATGTCGAGATACAGCCGACGGAGCCCCTCGTTCTCGATCTGCACACGCTTGATCGCCATGAAGGCCGGCACTTCCTCGGGCATCTTGGCCGCGATGAGGATCCAGCTGTCGCGCTCGATCTCGATCAGCCGCTCATGGAAACCGAACTCGCGCATCCGGTCGAGGTAGGCCACCGCCTCGGGCGGCAGTGCCAGGCTGTCGCCGGCTGCGAGCTGGGCGATGCGTTCTCGGTGTCGCTGCCGTTCTCGGATCTCGGCACGCAGGCGGCGGTCGATGTCCTCGACCGCCGCCTCGAACTCCGCCGCATCCGCCGCGAGCAGCTGACGCACCCGCGACAGCGGCACGCCCGCGTCGGCCAGGGTGCGGATCTTGACGAGCTCGACCACCGCGGCCGCGTCGTAGCGCCGGTAGCCGGAGTGGTCGCGCTCAGGTTCGGGCAGCAACCCCTTGCTGTGGTAGTGGCGAACCGCGCGCACCGTCACGCCGGCGTACGACGCGAGCTGGCTGATCGTCAGCATGGTCCCATTCTCAGACTTGTCCTGGCAGGTCGGCGAGGGTGTCAGGCGATCTTGCTGCGGTACGTGCGGATCGCGAGGGCGTAGGCGACGACCAGCAGGCCGACGCACCAGCCGACTGCGATCCAGCCGTCGTTGCCGACCGGCTGCTCGGCGTAGAGGTTGCGGAGGGTGTTGACGATCGGGGTGACCGGCTGGTGCTCGGCGAACCAGCGCACCGGCCCCGGCATGCCGTCCGTGGGCACGAAGGCCGCGCTGATGAACGGCAGGAAGATCAGCGGGTAGGAGAAGCCGCTCACCCCGTCGACCGACTTCGCGGTGAGCCCGGGGATGACGGCCAGCCAGGTCAGGGCCAGGGTGAAGAGGACGAGGATCCCGAGAACCGCGAGCCAGGCGAGCACTCCGGCGCCGGACCGGAAGCCCATCGCCAGAGCGACGAGCATGACGAGCGCGAGCGAGACGAGGTTCGCCACGACTGACGTCAGCACGTGCCCCCAGAGCAGGGCCGATCGGGTGATCGGCATCGACTGGAACCGTTCGAAGAGGCCGGTCGAGACATCGGTGAAGATCCGGAAGGCGGTGTAGGCGATGCCGGAGGCAACGGTGATGAGCAGGATCCCGGGCAGCAGGTAGTTGACGTAGTTGCCCCCGCCGACGTCGATCGCGCTACCGAAGACGTAGACGAACAGCAGCAGCATGGCGATCGGGGTGATGGCGGTCGTGATGATCGTGTCGGGGCTGCGCAGGATGTGGCGCAGCGACCGCCTGGTCAGCACGGTGGTGTCGTTGAAGGCGTGAGTGGTCATGCGTCGGTCCTTTCTCGGCGCTGGGGTTGGCCGACGATCGCGAGGAAGACCTCTTCGAGGGTCGGCTGCTTCTCGACGTACTCGACCGTGGCCGGCGGGAGTAGCTGCTTGAGCTCGGCCAGGGTGCCGTTCGCGATGATCCGGCCCTCGTGGAGGATCGCGATCCGGTCTGCGAGGTGCTCGGCCTCCTCGAGGTACTGCGTGGTGAGCAGCACCGTGGTGCCCTGGCCCGCGAGCACGCGGATGGTGTTCCAGACCTCGTTGCGCGACTGCGGGTCGAGCCCCGTCGTGGGCTCGTCGAGGAAGAGCACGGGCGGGCTGCCGATCAGGCTCATCGCGATGTCGAGGCGACGGCGCATGCCACCCGAGTAGGTCCCCACCCTCCGCCCCGCCGCGTCGGTCAGCCCGAACCGCGCCAGCAGCTCGTCCGCGATCCTGCCCGGATCCTCGAGTCGTCGCAGCTGAGCGACGAGGACGAGGTTCTCCCGTCCGGTGAGGATCTCGTCGACGGCAGCGAACTGTCCGGTGAGGCTGATGGACTCGCGGACCTCCGCGGGCTGGGTGGCGATGTCGTGACCATTGACGGAGGCGGTCCCGCCGTCCGCCTTGAGCAGGGTGGACAGGATCCGCACGGTCGTGGTCTTGCCGGCCCCGTTGGACCCGAGCAGCGCGAAGATGGAGCCCGAGGGCACGCTCAGATCGACGCCCCTGAGCACGGCGTTGTCCGCATAGGACTTGGTCAGTCCGACGATGTCGATAGCTGGTGTCGTGGTCATGCGACGAGCGTGCAACGTTGACCCTGCGTCAAGGTCAAGCGGGAATCTGAGTGCACGTGAGCGCGACTTCCCAGCCCGGCCCGCCGAGCGTCCGCATTCAGGGCAGCGTCTTGTTAGGTGAGGCTTACCTATGGTTTGCTCGCAAGGACGCCACTCAGGGCGTTCCTGAACGAAAGGTGGATCCGTGCTCCTGAGCAACGCCCTCATCGGATTGCGCGAGGGCCTCGAGGCGGCCCTCGTCGTCGTCATCCTCGTCGCGTTCCTCGTCAAGACGGGGCGGCAGTGGGCCCTGAAGTACGTCTGGCTGGGTGTCGGCACGGCGGTCGGCCTGTCGGTGGCCCTGGGCGCGGCGCTCACGTTCGGCGCACAGGGCCTCGCGCACGAGACGCAGGAGCTCATCGGGGGCATCGCCTCGATCATCGCCGTCGCCTTCGTCACCGGCATGGTCTTCTGGATGCGCGCAGCGTCCAAGACGATCTCCGGTGATCTCAAGGGCCGTCTCGCCAGGGCTCTCGACCTCGGCCCCCTCGCCGTTGCGGTCGTCGGCTTCGTCGCCGTCGGCCGGGAAGGCCTGGAGACCGCGATCTTCTTCTTCGCAACGACGGAGGCCGCCGGGCAGGGCAATCTGCAACCGCTGCTGGGCTGGGTCCTTGGTCTTGGCGGGGCGGTGTTGCTCGGCATCCTGATCTACCGCGGCGCGG
Organism: uncultured Actinomycetota bacterium; assembly: GCA_963826445.1. Classification (GTDB taxonomy): domain Bacteria; phylum Actinomycetota; class Actinomycetes; order Actinomycetales; family Dermatophilaceae; genus Intrasporangium. Next base: position 47,551 of record CAWGXD010000030.1, on the reverse strand, counting down.
TCCGCATCAACCTGACGAAGTTCTTCCGTTACACCGGCATCCTGCTCATCGTGGTCGCCGCCGGCATCCTCGCCTACGGCGTCCACGACCTGCAGGAGGCGGGCGTCCTGCCGGGGGAGGGGTTGAGCGCCTTCGACATCCGCGCCGTCCTCCTGCCCGGTGCCTGGTACGCCGTGTTGTTGAAGGGCATGTTCAACATCACCCCGGTGATGTCCGTCCTCCAGGTTGTGGCATGGGTGCTCTACGTCGGCGTGGTCCTGACGATCTTCCTCCGTCCGCTGCCAGCCGCGGTCGCGGTTGCCCCGTCGGGTGAGCCGCAGCGCTCACGCGCCGCCTGACGGCGACTGCGACGCGCACTGCATGCGACCAGGATCAAACCCAAGACCAACGAGCCATATGCCGCCGAGCCCGCTCAGGGCATGCCGTTTCCTGGTGTGGGTGGCACACACGATCGAGTGACCAGGTCCGAACCGGAGACCTGTTCTCTCGATCACCAGCCGAGACCGAAACCCGGGCCACGATTGAGTCTCATCGGGCGCAGGTGAAGGGTCCGGCGAGCCAAGGCGTACATCCAGATGTCCCAGGTCCTCGCCGTTGAAGGTGCTGGTGGGCCTCTCAAATGGTGAAACCATCACCCAGCCACGCAGCAAGGCTTAGGCTGGTTTGCCAGGGCAGAACGCATCTGAATTGTAAGCGTCAGCTGCATGGGAGTGCGTGTGGAGGAGCTCGAGGCATCGTTCGTTCCGTGGTCGCCGCTCCATGTGTTCTTGTCCTACGCCCACGAAGACTCCGCCGCGATGGGCATCATGGAGCGACAGATGCGGGGCCTCGTGATGGAAGGCCTCATCACGCTGTTCATTGACAAGTCCCTTCAGCCGGGCGATCTCTGGCGTGACCGCATCCTCGCAGAGCTTGAACGCGCAGACGTCGTCGTTTTCCTGTTGAGCGAGTACCTCCTGGGCTCCGACTTCGTGCTCGACAACGAGTACGACTACGTCCTGAGACAATTCGATGGGGCCGACCGCCCTAGGCCCGTCACCTTGCTGCTCGACGACGTGCCGAAGCACAACGGCTTCAGCCAATGGGAGATGTACGCCAAACGCGACAACCAGTTGCTTCCCGCTAAATACTGGGGACTGGAGGAGAAGCGTCCCTACATTCAAGTGGTCGACTACGTCGGTGAACTCGCCGAGAGGCACCGTGAACAGCACCTGACGCCTGTTACCCTCCCGGCCAACCCGACTTCCGTCGACCTCGTGGACGGGAAAGAAGGGGCACCAGCTGCCGCCGAAGGCGCTCGCCTCAGGACAAAGTGGCGGTGGGCGAACCGCCCCACTGGGCGCCTATGCGCCCGGGAGGACTTGGTGAACCGTATCAACGCACGGCTCGAGGGCGAGCCTGGGGTCGCGGTGGTGCTCACCGGTCACGGTGGCATGGGAAAGTCGACCACGGCCTATCTCCATGCTGAAGCGCACAACGACAAGTACGACTACGTCGCCAAGATCGCCGCCGAGTCGCCGGAGGTTCTCGCCGAGGAATGGCGTGCACTTGCGGCCTGGCTTGATCTACCAGCGAGCGATGTCCTGTCCGCCGACTATGCGCTGAAGGCGTGGCTCGCCGAGGAGGAAAGGTGGCTGCTGGTCATCGACAACGCCTACGGGATTGAGGCTCTTGATCGGCTCCCCGCTGTGCCGATGGGGGACGTCCTCGTCACGACGCGCGAGCGCTTCACCGGGTTGGGTGACTTCAGGCTCCTGACCGTCGGCGAGCTCGATGAGAGCGAGGCGGAGAATCTGCTGCTCGACGCGGCAGGTGGCGGAGCCGACCTCGCAACGGTGCGAGAGATCTGCGCGATCCACAGTTACGAACCGCTCGCGCTTGAGAAGGCCCTGCTCGACCTACGCGGCGGAATGGCCCCGCGCAGGTATCTGGCACGTTTGCGAGCGCACGAGAGGTGATCATGACTGTTCGCTCGGCAGAAGCGGAGAGCAGCGTCGCCGCTCAGGTGGCGATGGCCATCGAGGAGATGGAGGCAATCGACCCCGCAGCTGTGGGTCTCCTGAACGTGCTGGCTTTCCTCGGCGCCGAGGACATTCCCCGACGCATGCTGCGGACAGGGGACGGATCGCTCGACCGCGAAGTCGGCGGATGGGCCAAGGACAGGGCTGTCCTGATGGCCGCATTGTCGACGCTCGTCGAGAAGGCCCTGATCAAGTTCGACGGCTCCGGTGTCTTCATCCATCGCACTCGCCAGGAGGCGGTCGTACGGCTTATCGAGCCGACCGCACGCGAGCACTTCGCGCGTTGCGCCGCCCGACTGGTGCTCGACGCGATGCCGGATGCGCGCCTGGTCGACCAGTGGAGCTGGGGTGCCCGGACCGTTCGGCACGCGATAGTGGCAGCTGCGCATCTCGAGACGCTCTCTGTCGAGCAGCGCCTCAGCGCCCGTCTCCGCTTGGCCGTCGCGAGGTTCCAAATGATGCAGGGCCAGCTTGAGGGCGCCCGGGTCAATCTCCAGCGTGCCCATTCGCTCGTGGAACAGGTAGAACCGGGCGGTCGGCTGGAGGCAACCATCTGGAATGACCTGGCCGACACGCACCGGCGTCTGGGGGAGTTCACCCGTGCGCTCGAGTTCGCGCAGCGGGCACTCGACCTGCATCGCCGCCTGGCTGTCCCAGCGTCGTTGGGTCAGCAACCGGTCGACCCTACGAAGTCGCAGATGGAAGCGGGCGCCGAAACCCTGACGCCTGATACGACGCCCGATGCGGACGTCGCGGCGGACCTGAGAACTCACGGGATCATCGAGGAGGACCGAGGCAATCTCGGCGACGCCCTCCGCCTGCTCGAGGAATCGCTGCAGATGTTCGAGACGACGCTGGGGGTCGAGAACATCAACACCGTGGAGGTGCTGGAGAATCTGTTCGCCGTGCTGCTGCAGGCGGGTGACCTCCGCCGAGCCTCTCGTTTCCTCGAGCTCTCGATAAAGATCAAGTCACGCATCGGCGGCTTCGGGGACGACGTCAAGGACTCTAGTTTGTTGCTGGCCATACTGCGCGGAGAGGTTCCCGCGGCCGAAGGCAGCCAGCAGCTCAGCGAGAGGTTCCAGCATCGATACGGAGCGCGTCACCAGTTCACCGCCGATGGGCTGCGACTCCTTGGCGCAACTCTCACGGTCAGTGGCCGAACAGACGAGGCCCGTACCGCTTTGCAGACGGCCCTCGAGGTCGACCAGACGAATCTGGGTCCCCACCACTACCGGGTCGCACAGAGTCGCGTCGCTTTGATGCGGCTGAACTTGCACGGACTTGACCTCGCGGCGGCCAAGGGCGAGGCGATCCAGGCCTTGGACATCGTGAACAGGACCCCGGAGCTCGATCGGCCGGCAGTCTTCCGGCTCATCGGCATCGCCGACGCCGTGGCGGACGTTGGCGACGTGGCAGAGCAACGACCATTCCTTGACCTGCTCCAGTCCCACTTACGCAGGGGGGAAGGCGACGCCCCGACGGTCATGCAGCTGAACGGTGCCCTGTCACGCGCCCTGACGCGCTCCGGTGACCGCGCGTTGCTCGCGTCCGACGTTGATGCGGCGCTCGCGGAGTATGAACGGGCGCTCGGTCTCGCTCGCACCACGACTGACACACATCTTGACGACTTCGACGCCGAGATCCGGATTGGGTTTCTAGCGGCCTTGCGTGGCGACGCCCCGGTTGCGCGCGAGCACTGGCGCGCCGCGCTTGACCTGTTCAGGGACGATGCCTACGCGGCCTGGTCGTTCTGGTTCCTGGTTCGGATGTACGGGGAGCTGGCGAGTAAGGGTGGTCACTCGCAGGCGGCTGTTGAGGTGATGAATCAGCTCTTGGAGGAAGCGGAGAAGGAGGGCACTTTGACGAGATTCCGAGCGAGTATCACCTCGCTGGTTCCGGATGGTTGGTTTGTGAAGGAGAGCATCACGCTGCTTGCCGCCGACGGCAAGGCGAACGTGATCGCCTCCGCAGAACCGCTCGATCCGAGCATCGACACCAGTCGGTACGCGGGCATCCAAGGCGACCGGTTGCGCACGGACTTCCCGGGCTACACGGAGCATTGGGTCGAGGAGCGAGACGTTCTGGGAGGTCGGCCCGGGGTCATGAGAAGCTTTACGTGGACGCCCCCAGACGGCGTTCCCGTGACACAGGTTCAGCTCTACTACGCGATCAGTGGCCGCGGGTACACCGCAACGGCCACGACGCCGGCCGACAACTACTCTGCCGTTGACCACTTGTTGCTCACGGCGCTCCAGAGCCTGCGAATCGACGGCGAATGAACTCAACGGCAGGGTTACCTTCGTCCGCCGCGTGAGCTTTGTGGGCTCGATTCCCCGAGGACGAAATCGGGGGCGAGACGGACGGTCCGCGGAGCGGGTGTCGCCGGCGTTGACGAGATGATCTCCAACACGGTTCGTCCCATCTCCTCGACGGGTTGACGGATCGTTGTCAACGTGGGGTGCGAAAGGCGTGCCACGCCGATGCCGTCGAAGCCGATGACGCGAAAGTCGTCCGGCACCCTGTAGCCGCGCACGTGCAGACCCGAGATGACGCCCAGGGCGATGATGTCGGCCGCAGTGACGATCGTGCCGCGGGTGAAGCCCTGGTCCAGGATGAGGTCGACGGCGGACTGCCCCCATGCAACGTCGAATTCGCCGAGGAAGGTGGGCTGGTCCGGGAAGTGGTTGCTGAAGTACTGGTAGCGCTCGTGGCCTGATGACGACTGCGCTTGTGCCCCAACGTAGATCACTGGCTGGTCCGGCATTGAGACGTTCTGCTTCACGTGCTGGGCCACCAGGGCCATCCCCACCGCGTTGTCGCAACCGACGAAGTGGATAGCGGCGCCGACCACCTGCCGGTCCAGCTGGATGGTTGCGGTGCCCTGAGCGGCAGCCAACACCGCATCGGTGCTGCCGATCTCGTCGCAGGGGATGATGACAATGGCGTCGACCTGCCGGCCGAGGAAGGACTCGACCCCTCGCCGTTCCACCTCCAGGTCCTCCCCGGCGCTGAAGATCAGCACATCGGTCGCGGATCCCTCGAACGCGGTGGACAGATGCTGGGCGAGCGAGGAGAAAAACGGGTTGTCGAGGTCAGGGACGAGCAAGCCAACGGTGGCGGTGCGGCCCTTGCGAAGTGCGCGCCCGACCAAGTTGACCTGGTAGCCGAGTTCTGCTGCGGCGTCGAGGACTGCCGATCGCAAGGAGGGGGCGACGGGTCGTGAGTCGCTCAGAACGCGCGACACCGTGGCTGTCGAGACGCCCGCCCGGGCGGCGACGTCGGCCATCGTGGTCGGTCGTACCGGACCGGGGACTGGCGTCTTCATTGGCTTCCTCCATCCGGGGGGCGTTATGCAATCGCTATATGCAGGGACCGCCTCGGGAGGTAGATTACAGCGCATCTCGGCAATCGATTGCCGAAGCGAACAGGAGGCACCACCCATGACAAAGACGTCTCGACTCCGCAGCCGGGCCGCACTCGGTGTCGCCATGGCGACGGCTCTGGCGGTTACCTCGGCCTGCAGCACGGGGAATGAGCCCGCCCCCTCCGCGGGCGGGGCAACATCCGGGGGAAACGCCAAGTGCGTCGTCGGCATGACTCAGATCAACCAGACGGCCGCGTTCTTCACCCAGATGAACGAGGGGGCTCAGCAGGCCGCCAAGGACGTCGGCTGTGACCTGACGATCGCCAACGCCAACAACGACTCGTCGAAGCAGAACAGCGACATCGAGAACTTCGTCACCCAAGGCGTGACCGGCCTGATCGTCGTGGCGATCGACGTCAACGGCGTTCTCCCTGCCGTCAAGGCCGCTCGGGACAAGGGGATCAAGGTCGTCGCGATTGACGCGAAGCTCGAGGAGGGCTCGGTTGAGACCTTCGTCGGCGTCGACAACGAGAAGGCCGGCGCGGAGGCCGCGCAATGGATGGTTGACAAGGGCTTGGCGAGTGGCAAGTCGTACGGAGTCGTGGACGCGAAGAACTCGTTCATCCAGAACCAGCGGGAAGACAGCTTCCGCAAGGCGATCGATGCCGCGGGCGCCAAGTACACCCAGAGCGTCAGTGGCGACAACGTCCAGGAGAAGGCCGCAACCGCGGCCCAGAACCTCGTGACGGCCCAGCCGGGACTCGACTTCATCTACACCACGGGCGAGCCGGCCACCGTCGGCGCCGTCAGCGCCATCGGCGCGGACGCCAAGACCAAGATCATCGGCTGGGACCTCACCAAAGAGGTGATCTCAGGGATCGACAGCGGCTCGGTGACCGCGGTGGTCCAGCAGGATCCGAAGACAGAGGGTGTCGAGGCGGTCAAGGAGCTCAAGGCGATCCTCGGCGGCGCCGCCGCGAAGGGCTTCATCGACGTGCCGATCACCATCGTCACCAAGGAGAACGTCGAGCCGTACCGCGCGATCTTCCCCTGATCCCTCGCAGCCAGCTGCGGAACCGAAGGAGGACGACCCCCAGTGACAACGACCACACCGGCGGACGCCACGGCGACTCGCCCATCCCAGCCGCGGGTCGAGATGCGCGGCATCCGCAAGTCATACGGTGCACTCGATGTGCTGAAGGGGGTCGACCTGACCATTGCCCCCGGCGAGGTCATCGGCCTCGTCGGGGACAACGGGGCGGGCAAGTCGACGTTGATGAAGATGCTCGCTGGCGCCGAGACCCCGGACCGTGGCGAGATCCTCGTCGACGGCGAGCAGATGACCGGTTCCGGGCCCCGGGCCGCCCGAGCACACGGCATCGAGATGGTCTACCAGGACCTGGCCCTCTGCGACCACCTCGATGTCACCGCGAACCTGTTCCTCGGCCGCGAGGCGTATCACCCGGTGACCCGACGACTCGACAGCGAGCGGATGCACACCGAAGCTGCCGAGGAGCTACGCAAGCTGCACATCCGGATCACCAACACTCGCCAAGAGGTCGGGAACATGTCCGGCGGGCAGCGTCAGGCGATCGCGATTGCCCGAGCTGTCACCTTCGACCCCAAGGTCCTCGTGCTCGACGAGCCCACAGCGGCACTCGCTGCGAAGGAGGTCGAGATGGTCCTGCAGCTGATCAAGGACGTCTCCACGCGTGGCGTCTCGGTCGTGCTCATCACGCACCGCCTGCAGGACCTGTTCGAGGTCGCCGACCGGTTCGTCGTCCTCTACGAGGGCACGATCCACGGACAGCTCGAACCCGCCGAGACAGATCTGAGCGGACTGGTCGCCGCGATGATGGGAAAGTGAGATCCCGTTGACGTCGATCACCAAGCCCGCACGGCTCAATCGCGGCGCCCGAGCCGAGTTCATCGGACGATACTTCGGAGTCCTCTCCATCTCGGTCGTGTTCGCGGTGCTGTTCGTCTTCTTCAGCGTCCGGGCCGACGCGTTCCTGACCACCGAGAACCTGGTCAACATCGCCCGCCAGATCGCGCCCACCGTCGTCGTCGCCATGGGCATGACCTTCGTCATCACCACAGGTGCGATCGACCTGTCGGTCGGCTCCATCGTCGGGCTGACCGCAGCCTCCCTGGCCCTGCTGGCCCAGTCCGGCAACCCGCTCGTCGCGCTGCTGCTCACACTGCTGATCGGCGCTGCCATCGGCGCGATCAACGGTGCCCTGACCGCTTACGGACGACTTCAGTCCTTCATCGTCACCTTGGCCGCACTGACCGCAGTCAGGGGCGTCGCGCTCCTCATCACGCAGGGTTACAGCACCCCGATCGACTCGGGCTTCCTCCTGCCCCTGGGCAACGGCAAGCTGCTCGGGCTGTACACCCCGACCTGGATGGCCATCGCGATCGTGGTGATCGCCTGGTACGTCTTCAGCCGCACCCGGTTCGGCCGGTACGTCGTCGCGGTCGGCTCGAACGCCGAGTCGCTGCGCCGCTCGGGCGTCGACATTCGGCGCATCCAGATGGCCGTGCTGGTGATCACCGGCGTGCTCGCCGCGGGAGCCGGCATCATCACCGCGACCAGGCTGGCAAGCGGCTCGTCGAACTCGGGCACCGCATTCGAGCTAGAGGTCATCACCGCCGTCGTGCTCGGCGGCACCAGCCTGATGGGCGGCCGTGGCTCGATCGTCGGCTCGGCGATCGGTGCCCTCACGCTCGGCATCATCAGCAACGGCTTGGTGCTGTTGCGGGTCGACGTCTACTGGGTCCCCATCGTGCAGGGCATCATCCTGATCGTCGCGATCTTCCTCAACAGCAAGCTCTTTGCACGGCTGGTCAGGTCGCGTCGATGACCATGGTCATGACCGTCTCGGGGCCGGTCGACTCAGCCGAGCTCGGGACAACGCTCACGCATGAGCACGTCATCAACGACGTCACCTCGTGGTGGCACGAGACGTCGTCGACCGGGTGGGAGGCCGACGACTTCGCTGCCCGACCGGTGGCGATGGACATCGTGTGGGACCTGAAACAGGACCCGTTCGGCAATCGCGACAACTGCCGGCTCGACGACGAGGAGCTCGCCGTCGAGGAAGTTGGGCGATTTGCGGAACTGGGCGGGTCGACCATCATCGACGCAACGGGACTCGGTGTCGGCCGCGACCTCGCACTGTTGCGCCGAGTCAGCGAACGCAGCGGGGTCAAGATCATCGCCGGCACCGGCTACTACCTCGACGCAGCCCAGCCTGCGCGCGTCAAGGGACTGGCCCCAGAGGAGATCGCGGAACACATCGTGCGCGACGTCCTCGAGGGTGACGACGGCATCCACCCCGGCATCATCGGGGAGATCGGGGTAGGCGCCGACTTCACGCCCGCCGAGCGAGCCAGCCTCGAAGGCGCCCTCATCGCGCAGCGGACGCTCCACCTTCCGGTTCAGGTGCACCTGCCCGCATGGTTCCGACGCGCGGACGAGGTGCTCGACCTGGCCGAGCGGCAAGGAGTGAACCCGTCCAACATCGTGCTTTGCCACATGGGCCCCTCCGGCGATGACCTGACCTATCAGGAACAGCTGCTGCGCAGGGGCGCGTGGGTGCAGTACGACATGATCGGCATGGAGGTCTTCTACGCAGACCAGGGCGTGCAGTGCCCCTCCGACGAGCAGAACGCCACGTGGCTCTGCCGTCTGGCGGAGCGGGGGCACCTCGAACGGCTGCTCATCTCGCAGGACATATTCATCAAGTCGCTGCTGCGCCACTACGGCGGCCCGGGCTACGGGCACATCCTGCAGTACTTCGTCCCCCGCCTGCAGCGCCACGGCATGTCGCAAGCGGACGTCGACCAGCTCCTGACCACCAACCCACGAACCCTATTCGAGACCGCACAGAAGGAGAACTGACATGGCGCGCGTGCTGCTCGCCGGCGAGAGCTGGATATCCCAGTCGACCCACTACAAGGGCTTCGACAGCTTCTCATCCACGACCTTCGAAACGGGCGCTGACGCTTTCATCGCGGCCGCGGCCAGCCAAGGCATCGAGATCGAACAGATCTACGCACACGATGTCCCCAACAGCTTCCCCCGCACCGTCGAGGCGCTCTCTGCCTATGACGTCGTCATCCTCTCCGACATCGGCTACAACTCCTTCGTCCTGCCCAACGAGGTCTGGCTCAGGGGCCGACGCACCGACAACCCCTTGGAGTCGTTGGTCTCGTGGACCCGAGCCGGCGGCGGGCTCATGATGGCCGGCGGCTACCTCAGCTTCCAGGGCTTCCAGGCTCGGGCCAACTTCGCTCGCAGCCCGATCGCCGAGGTGCTGCCCGTGGACCTGCTGACCAGCGACGACCGCGTGGAGAAGCCCGAAGGAGCCGACTGCCGCGTCGTTTCGGGTGAGCACGAGATCGCCCAAGCGTGGAACGGCGAGGCCCCCCAGCTGCTCGGCTACAACTACGTCACGGCCAAGCCGGACGCACAGGTCGTTGCCACCGTCGGGGACGACGTCCTCCTGGCGACGCGCGAGGTCGGCGAAGGCCGGTCCCTCGTGTGGACCTCCGACATCGGCCCGCACTGGTGCCCGGTCGAGTTCCTGGAGTGGGACGGATTCGCCACCCTCGTCGGTGGCATGCTGCGCTGGCTCGGCGCCGGCCGGGCGTCCTGATGGTCGCTCGCCCTCTCATCATCGACTGCGACCCCGGCCACGACGACGCCGTCGCACTACTGCTGGCGGTCGGCTCGCCCCACGTCGACCTGCGGGCAGTGACGACCACCTTCGGCAACTGCTCGGTCGAGGACGCAACCCGCAACGCCCTGCAGGTCCTGACGCTCGCGCACGCCACGGACATCCCCGTGGCGCGCGGTGCCGCTGGGGGCATCGACGGCAAGGCCACGCTCGGAAACTACGTCCACGGGGCCAGCGGCCTGGACGGGCCCCCCATGCCGAAGCCAGGTTTCGACGTCGTGCCCGAGACCGCGACCGAGCTGCTGCGTCGCACGATCGAGACCAGCACCGAGCCGGTCAGCATCGCTGCCACCGGGCCCATCACCAACGTTGCCCAGCTCCTCCTCGACCATCCCACGGTGAAGGACGGCATCCACGAGATCGTCTTCATGGGCGGCTCGACCGAACGCGGCAACCACACACCCACGGCCGAGTTCAACACCTTCGCCGACCCGGAGGCCCTCGACCTGGTCCTCAAGAGCGGACTGCCCGTGCGCATGGTCGGTCTCAACCTCACTCACCAGGCATTGGCGACCCCGTCGGTGGTCGATCGGATGGCGGCAATGGACCACGTGGTGGGCCGCACCTGCGCGGCCTGGATGGGCTTCTTCGGGGCCTCCTACAACCGCGTCTGGGAGTTCGAGTCCCCACCGGTCCACGACCCCTGCACGATCGCGGGCCTGATCGACCCCGACCTGATCGCCTGGCGGAACGCCTTCGTCGCAGTGGAGCTGGACGGCAGGTGGACGCGCGGCACGACGGTTGTCGACCTGTACCAGCGATATCCCGACCAGCAGCCCAACGTCCACGTGGCGATGAGCCTGGACGCTCCGCGGTACTGGGATCTTGTCCTCTCGGCGATCGATCGGGTGGGCCAGCGGTCATGAGCGGCGTCTGCGTCGTCGGCTCACTCAACATCGACCTGAGCTACCGGGTTGCGACGCTGCCGGTGCCCGGGGAGACGGTGCTGGCCCTCGACCGGGCGCGCGACTACGGCGGCAAGGGTGGCAACCAGGCCATCGCCGTCGCCGTGCTCGGCGGCGACGTTGGCTTCATCGGCGCGGTCGGCGCCGACGAAGCCGGACAGGACTATCTGTCTCATCTTGGGCGGCACGGGGTCGACACCAGCGGGGTCACCCAAGCGTCCGCAGTCGCCACCGGGACCGCGATGGTGTTCGTCGACGACGCGGGGGAGAACCTCATCGTCGTCGACCCGGGCGCGAACTCATCCGTGCAACCCGACGCGGTGTCTCACGCCGTCCGCGCCTGCTCGCCTTCGGCAGTGCTCGCCCAGCTCGAGATCCCCATCGACGCTCTGGAGGCGATCGTCGAAGCGATACCAGAGACCGCCACTTTCATCCTCAACCCGGCCCCCATGCCATCGGACCCGAATGCCCTGGCCAAGGTCCTGCCCCGCGTCGACATCCTGGTCCCGAACCGCAGGGAGCTCGGGCAGCTCGCCGGCCGGAACGAGCCGAACACGATCACTGACGTGGCCGAGTGCCTGACCGCCCTACGATTCGAGCGATCGGTGGTCGTCACCCTCGGAGCGGACGGGGCCGCCGTGTTCCAGCCCGGGGCCGGGCTTCGCCACATCCCCGCCGTGCGCGTCGACCCCGTTGACACCACCGGCGCGGGTGACGCATTCTGCGGCGCGCTGGCCACCGGACTCGCAGCTGGGCTGAGCCTGGACGAATCGGCCCGTGAGGCCGTGAAGGTGGCCGGCCGCAGCACCACGCTGCGGGGGGCGCAGCTGACAGCTGAGTCCTCGGCAGGGCCTGTCGGAGAGGCGCGCTGATGAACGTGCGGATCCAACAGGCCCGCGGTGTGCAGGAGTGGATGGTCGAGCACCGCCGAGAGCTCCACCGGCACCCCGAGGTGGGTCTGGAACTGCCCCGCACCCACGATTACATCGCCTCCACGCTGCGCGACCTCGGCCTGGTCAGCGAGTCCCGTGCGGCGGCGGGAGTGACGGTCCGCATTCCCGGGTCCGCCCCGGACGACATCGTCTCCGTGCTCCGAGCGGACATGGACGCCCTCCCGGTCAATGAGCGGACGGACCTGCCGTTCCGGTCCACCGTGGCGGGAGCCATGCACGCCTGCGGGCACGACCTGCACATGGCAATGCTGCTCGGGGCCGCCAAGGCCCTGGTCGACAACCCGCCGAGGCGGGACACCGTCCTCGTCTTCCAGCCCGGTGAGGAGTCCGACCGCGGCGCGCTCCGGAGCCTGGAGCATGCGAACCTCACGTTCCGCGGCCAGGCGACGGCCTTTGCCCTGCACGTCCACGCCCTCGCGGCGCCCGGTTCGATCCTGTGCCGACGGGGGGTGTTCATGGCCTACGGCGACTGGTTCACCGTCGAGTTGCGCGGCCCGGGCGGCCACGCGAGCCAACCCCATCTCGTCGGAAACCCGGTCGAGGCCGCCTCGGAGATCACCATCCGCCTGCGAGAGCTGGTCGGGAACCTCGCAACAGAAGAGCACGTCGTCGCCACCGTCACCGAGTCCCGAATCGGCAACACCGTCAACGTCATCCCAGCCTCGGGCCGCCTCAGGGGGACGCTCCGCACGCTGACCGCGGACACCCGAGCCCAGCTCATCGCGGCGATGCATGACCTGGTGGGCGAAGTTGTGAAATCACATGGCCTGACCGGAGCTCTGACAATCCATGAGGGATACCCCGCCGTGGTCAACGACGCCGACTACATCACCAGACTCGAGACCCGCCTGGGGCAGACGGAGCTGGCCGGCAACGTGGTGGCGATGCCCGAACCCTCGATGGTGATCGAGGACTTCGCGTACTTCCTGCGGAGGTGGCCCGGCGCGATGGTCTATCTCGGTGCACAGGGAGAGGGGAACAGGTCCTTCAACCATGCAGACGACGTCATCTACGACGAGAGTGCCCTCGCAGTCGGAGCCGCCCTCTATCTGATGGTCGCGGACGGCATCTGACCAAGACAAGGGCCTGACCAGGGCCAGGGCTCAGAAAAGCCGCTCCCTGCCTTGTGGCATGAAGCCGAGCCTCTGCGTGGCGGTAGGAACCCAAAGCCGGGCGTATGCCGCTGAGCCGGCTCAGCGGCATACGGCTCAGTTCGTTTGTGGCGCAGTCCAACCCAGCCACACGCGTGGTCAGGAAAGCAGCTCAGGCCGGGTCTCCGCGCGGCCCCGGCGAGACAGGTAGCCGTGCCACAGCAACCGGGCCGCGGTCGAGCGCAGAGGCCGCCAGCGCTCGCCGAGGACGGTGAGTGCTGGTGGGTCGGGCACGGCGGCGAGTCCGAGCGCCTCCGCCGCAGCGACCTGCAGCGCGCGGTCACCGATCGGCCAGAGGTCGGGTCGCCCGAGGCAGGCGAGCAGATAGACGTCCGCGGTCCACGGCCCGATGCCGGGCAGGGCGACGAGGGCCCGGCGCACCTCGTCGTCGGGAAGCTCCGCCAGACCCGCGAGGTCGAGCGTGCCGTCCAGCACGGCCGCGGACAAGGCTCGCAGGTACCGGTCCTTCTGCCGTGAGACGCCGCAGGCGCGCAGCTCCTCGGGCGTGGATGTGGCGAGCGCCTCGGGTGACATGCCTCCGAGGTGCTCGGTGAGACGCGAGTAGGCGGCTGCCCCGGAGGCCAGGCTCACCTGCTGCTCGAGGATGAACAGGACGAGGGCTGGGAAACCCGGCGGTCGGGTCCACAGCACTGGCCGGCCGTGCTCGTGCACGATGCGCGCGAGGTCCGCGTCGCGGGAGACGAGGTCTCGGACTGCGTGGCCGAAGCTGCGGTCGTCCATGATGAGGACGACCCTACGACCGCGTCTCGATCAGGACGCCCTCATCTGGTTCGGTCGGGGGTGGAGCGCGCCCGCGAGGAACGGGCGCAGTACGGCCATCACCTCGGCCGGCATCTCGTCCTGCGGGTTGTGTCCGGCCTCGTCGATGAGGGCCAGCTGTGCCCCGGGAATCGCCTCGACGAGCTCCCGCTGGCACTCTGGCGGGAAGAGGAAGTCCTCGCGCCCCGCAATGACCAGCGTCGGGGCGGTGATCTCGCCGAGACGGTCAACGACGGACCAGCCCGGGAGGAGGGACCGTCCTGCGAACAGGAAGGGCTCGGGGCGGATTCGGGAGCGCCAGCCGCCCTCGGCAAGCTCGCGAACCATGCCGCGGAAGCCATGCTTGGGCATGTAGGCACCGCTGATCCGCCAGAAGATCGGCAAGTACTCGCGCGCCTCGAACTCACCGGTGAACCAGCGCCGGACCAACTCGATCTTGGCCGGGCTGTAGCTGCGCTCGGCAAGGACCCGCAGGGAGTTCTCGCGAGACCAGCGGGCATCCGCGCCCGTGTCGACGAGGACGAGCCGCGAGACTCGCTCCGGGTAGCGGAGGGCGTACTCGAGGGCGACGTGGCCGCCGAAGGAGTGGCCGAGGACGGCCCACCGGTCGAAGCCGAGGTGCTCGCGCAGCGCCTCGGCGTCGGCCGTGAGGTTCTCCCAGGTCATCGTGGACGCGGGCGAGCCGGTCGAGCGGCCGTTGCACCGGTGGTCGTAGAGGACCACGGTGAACTGGGAGGCCAGTCTCCGGAAGGCGCCCATGGTCCACAGGTCGGCACTGGGTCCGCCGTGCATGAGCACGATCGGTTCGCCGTGCCCGACGACGTCGACGTAGAGGGACACGTCGGGAAGGTGGACGAGCCTGGGCCAGTCCCCCGTCCGGTGAGGTCCGGTGAGCATGATGATCGTTTCTCCTTCAGGGCAGTTCGTCTTGCTGGGTGCCGCGCCGCGCGAGCTGGAGGGCGAGGAGGGCCGCACCCGTGGTAAGAACGCTGGCCGCCGCCAGGCGACGGGGGTTGCGCGCGTCGGGGCGCTTGTCGAACGCCATGAGATCCAGCCACAGCCGGCGGGCTTGACCGTCGTCCTCGGTGCCGGTGAAGACGACCGGGAGGGTGCCCATCCCGAGCTCCGAGAGGTCGACTCGGAACAGCTGCGGGTCGTCCGGGTCGTCGGGATGGAGCGGCATGCCCCGACGAAGGGCCGGGACGGGGGTGAGCGGCTTGAGGACGAGCCGGTGGTTGTCGACGACGACCTCGGCGCCGGCGCCCATGAGGGCCCGCGCGAAGAGGTTCGTCACCGGACCGGGGGCAGGTGAGTACCATCCGCACAGCCCGGCCCAGGTGTCCGGCCGGGGCGGGATGTCGGTGCGCACGGGGTCCTCGGGCAGCCCGAGGAGCTCACGCAGCAGGGCGGTCCCGACCGGGACCGGGGCTCCCTGGGCGCTCAGCCCGCCAGTATTGGAGAGCGCCACCACTCCGATCCCCGCACCTGGGGCCATCGTCAGCTGGGCAAGGAAGCCCGACACCACACCGTCCTTGCCGGCGGTGCGCTGCCCGTCCTCGGCGCCGAGGTTGAAGCCCAGCCCCATGCCGGGGAGGCGCGCGTCCGGTTGGAACTGTGGCGAGAACAGCTGCGCCACGGTCTGCGGCTGCAGGATCCGGCCGCGTGCACCCTCGCCGCCGTGGAGGAGACAGTCGACGTAGCGAGCCACGTCGGCCGAGGTCGAGTAGAGGCCACCGCCGCCGGGAGTCGGGACCTCCCGGTCGGCCACGGGCACGAGCCCGCGGGCGCGCACGACATACCCGGTCGCCAGCGCAGGCCCCACTCGGTTGGACCTGACGAGGTCGGTGTGGTCCATCCCGAGCAGGTCGAGCACGTGCTCGAGCAGGTAGTCGCGCAGCGTCTGGCCGGAGACGTCCTCCACGAGCTGTCCGAGCGCGGCGAAGCCGTGGTTGCTGTAGACCCACTTGGTGCCGGGCTGGACCTCCTGCGGCAGCCCGCGGCGGTAGTACTCACCGAGCGGCACCAGTCGACGCGCCTCCACACCCGCGCCGGAGGCCGGGTGGAGCAGGTCGGACAGCCGCCGCCAGTAGCCGACACCGGCGGTGTGGGTGAGCAGGTGGCGCACGGTTGCCGGCTGGAGGTCCGGCCGCGTTGGGCGAAGCCGGAAGGTCGCGAGGTACTCGTTCGCCGGAGCGTCGAGGTCGACGCGGCCATGCTCCCAGAGCTGCATGATCGCGACCGCAGTAAAGGTCTTGGTGAGCGAACCGACCCGGAAGACGGTGTCGGGGGTCACCGGTGCCCGGGTCGCCACGTCGGCGACCCCGTGGTCGTGGAACCACGTCGGCTCGCCGTCGCGGATCACGGCGACGGCCAGTCCTGCGGTCGGCCACCGGGCCAGCACTCGGGCGACGATTCGTTGCAGTGCGACCTCTGGAGCGCCCATGGGCTCAGCGTGGGGACGCGAGCTCGCGGCCAACAAGGGCCGTTCGGCCCTGTTCGCGGTCGTCGGACGGCGTGGATGCTGGTCCATGAGGTGTCGGAGGTGGCAGTCATGACGATCGACAGGCTGAGCCCCGATGACCGGCTCCTGCTGCTGTCCGACAAGGTCTGGCCGCAGGACGTCGGCGCGATTCTCATCCTGGATTGTTCCGGCGTGCTCGATGCCGATGGCCGCTTCCCGATCGACTGGGCGAGGGAGGCCATGGCCCAGCGGATCGACGCGCTGCCGCGCCTCCGCCACGTGCTCCGGGCGCCGCGCCCCGGATTGGGTGGGCCGTTCTGGGCCGACGCACCAGCCTTCGACCTGAGCCAGCACGTGCGGCTGGCGCCGCCGATTCCCTCCGGTGACGAGGCGGGGTTGCTGGACGCCGTCGAGCGGATCCGCAGCCGGCGCCTCGATCCGACGCGCCCACTCTGGGAGATGTGGTTCCTGCCCGGGCTGGCCGGGGGCCGGGTCGGGATGTTCGTTCGGCTGCACCACGTCGTGGCCGACGGGGTCTCCGGGATCGCCAGTCTCGCGGCGCTCCTGGCCGGCCCGGTCGCCAACGGCGCTCGACGCCGCGTGGACCCCTGCACCCGAGCCGTCTCCGCGGGAGCTGTTGGGCGACAGCCTGCGCCGCCGCGCCCATGCACTGCGCGGCGCCGTCACGGCGGCCCGCCGTCCTCGTGAGGCCCTGCGCGCCGTGGCGGAGTCGTGGCGGGCGACCCGCGAACTGGTCTCCGGCGATCCGGGGCCGATCACGAGCCTCGGCGGACTCGTCGGTCCGCACCGCCGGCTGGCATTCGTCCGCGCCCCGCTCGATGGCGTGGAGGCCGTTGCTCAGGCGAACGAGGCCACCGTCAACGACGTGCTCCTGGCGATGATCTGTGCCGGGGCGCGTGCCCTGCTGACCAGTCGGGGCGAGCTTGTCGACGACCTGACCCTCGCGATCTTCGTCCCCGTCTCACTTCGCCGCGGGAAGGGCGACGCTGGCCTCGGCAACCGGATCTCCCAGATGGCCGTCGAGCTCCCGGTCGGGGTTGCCGACCCCATCGAGCGACTTCGCCGGATCACGGTGGGGACGTCGAGGGCGAAGGCGCTCGCGCACCCCTCGATGGGCGCGGTCTTCAGAAACAGGATCCTCAGCGGGCTCATGCTCCGGCTCATCATCCGCAAACGGGTCAACCTGCTCAGCGCCGACATCGTCGGTCCCCGGCAGCCCTTGTCCTTCGCCGGTGTCCCGGTCCTCGAGGTCTTCCCCCTGCTCAACCTCATGGGCAACATCACCCTCGGCGTGGGCGCGCTGTCGTACGCGGGCGGGTTCCAGGTGCTGGCCGAGGGGGACGCCGACCTCTACCCGGACCTCGACGTCCTTGCCACGGCTGCCGAGCACGAGGTGCGCATCTTGGCAGCGGGTCACGTCAGAGAGGGCGGGAGGAAACACGACTCAGCGGTATGCCGCTGAGCCGGCTCAGCGGCATACCGCTCAGTTCGTCTGTGGCTCCGTCCAACGGCGCACACTGGTGGCATGGCGCTCACCCCGGAACTACGTGCGGCGTTGGAGTGGATGCGGGAGGACTTCGAGGCACTCGTCGGTCATGCCCCGCGTGAAGAGCTCGACAGACCCTCCGAGGGGACCAAGTGGTCCAACCGGGAGCTGCTCTTCCACATGTGGTTCGGCCAGCGCATCGCCCGCGTCATGGTCCCGGTGATGGGCGGATTCTCGCGCCTGCCCGGTGCGGTTGCTCGCGGCTACGCGCGAGTCCTCGCGGCGGCGACGGCGCCATACGAGTGGGTCAACTACATCGGCAGCGTCGGCGGTGCCCGGCTCCTGGGGCTCGAGCGAGCCCGTCGCTGGATGGCGCGCGACACCGAATGGTTGCTCGGCTGGGCGGACGGTGCGACCGAGGCGGAGCTGGGGCGAGGGATGAGTGTCCCGCCCAGTTGGGACCCCTACTTCACCGCGTGGATGACGCGGGAGGACCTGCTCGAGTGGACGCCCAAGCACTACCGCCATCACCGCGCGCAGCTGACGTTGAGCAGCGTCAGCACGGAAAGTGGGCGTCGCGGCACCGGGCTCAGCTGAGGGTCTGGACCGCGCGAAGGACGTCCTGGCCGCGGTCGGTCGCTCGGTAGTAGACCCACGTGCCGCGCCGTTCCGAGTCGATCAGGCCGGCCTCGCGCAGCTTGCGCAGGTGGTGCGAGACGGTGGGCTGGGAGACGCCGACGTCGGGCATGTCGCACACGCATGTCTCGCCGGGCTTGACGGCGATGTCGGTGAAGAGCCGGAGACGCACCGGGTCGGCGAGCGCCTTGAGGACGGCAGCGGTCCGCTCCGCGTCGGCCACCGACAGGGCGGGCGCGTCGCAGCCCGGCGCGCAGGTCGCGCTGATGTCCTCAACTGGGATCTCAATCACCACCGCTCCATATTGACAAACATCGAAGCAACACGCCACTCTGGCTGTATCGACAGTCATCGATTCAGAGGGAGTGGTCCAGGTGACCGCACATGACGACATCCGCGAGATCGTGCGGCAGCGCTATGCCGAGTCCGCGCGACAGCTGACAACGGTCGCTGCTGGAGGATCCTGCTGCGGGTCGGGCGGGTCGTGCTGCGGGCCGAGCACGCTGGAGGGGAATGTGACCGCGGAGGGGACGGTCGTCTTCGGTTCGGGCCTCTACTCGGAGGAGGAGGCGGAGGGCGCAACCGCGGCCGTCGAGGCCTCCCTCGGGTGTGGCGTGCCGACTGCGGTCGCCGACCTGCACGAGGGCGAGACGGTCCTCGATCTCGGCTCCGGCGCAGGGGGTGACGTCCTGATCTCGGCGCGTCGCGTGGGGCCATCGGGCCGCGCGATCGGTCTGGACATGACCACGGAGATGCTCGAGCTGGCCCGGAGGAACGCCGCCGACGCGGGCGTGGCCAACGTGGAGTTCCTGCACGGATACCTCGAGGAGATTCCCCTACCGGACGCTTCGGTGGACGTGGTCATCTCCAACTGCGTCATCAACCTCGCGGCAGACAAGGTCGTCGTGCTGGCCGAAGCGGCCCGGGTCACGCGTCCCGGTGGGCGGTTCGCGGTCTCCGACGTGCTTGCCGACGTCGACATGGACGAGGCGACTCGGGCCGACCTGGCCGCCTACACCGGCTGCATCGCCGGCGCCCTGACCGAGCAGGAGTACCGCGCCGCCCTCGTCGGGGCTGGGTGGACCGACGTGGAGGTGCGCCCCACCCACCGGGTCCACGAGCACGCGCAGTCCGCCATCATCCGCGCCGTGCGGGCATGACCCAGACCGAGCTGCGGGTTGGGCACGAGCCTCGTGTCGGGGGCAAGCTGTCCACGCTGGACCGGTTCCTGCCGGTGTGGATCATTGCCGCCATGGCGGCGGGGCTCGCCCTCGGCCGGCTCGTGCCTGACCTCGACCTGGCGATGGGCTCCCCTTGCGGTCCAAGGGATCTCGCTGCCAATCGCGCTCGGGTTGCTCGTCATGATGTACCCGGTGTTGGCCAAGGTCCGCTATGACCGGCTCGACGCCGTCGTGACCGACCGGCGCATGCTCGTGGGGAGCCTCGTGCTGAACTGGCTCGTCGGTCCGGCGCTGATGTTCACCCTGGCCTGGCTGTTGCTGCCCGACCTGCCTGCCTACCGGACCGGGCTGATCATCGTGGGCCTGGCCCGGTGCATTGCCATGGTGATCATCTGGAACGACCTCGCCTGCGGCGACCGCGAGGCCGCGGCCGTGCTCGTCGCGCTCAACTCTCTCTTCCAGGTTGTCGCCTTCGCCGCTCTCGGCTGGTTCTACCTTCACGCTTCTGCCGGGATGGCTCGGTCTCGATCAGGCCGGGATCGACGTCTCCCCATCGCAGATCGGCGCGTCGGTCCTCGTCTTCCTCGGCGTCCCGCTGGCCGCCGGGTACCTGTCGCGACGGTTCGGCGAGAAGCGCTGGGGCCGCAGCTGCCTACGAACGGTCATTCCTGCCCAAGGTCGGACCGTGGGCGCTGTACGGGCTGCTGTTCACGGTCGTCATCCTCTTCGCCCTGCAGGGCGAACAGATCACCAGCCGTCCGCTCGACGTCGCCCGGATCGCCCTGCCCCTGCTGGCCTATTTCGCCCTCATGTGGGGTGGCGGCGTACCTGCTCGGCAAGGCGTTGCACCTGACCTACGAGCGAACCACCACCCTCGCCTTCACCGCCGCCGGGAACAACTTCGAGCTCGCCATCGCCGTCGCCATCGCCACCTTCGGGGTCACCTCTGGACAGGCCCTCGCCGGGCGTCGTCGGTCCCCTCATCGAGGTCCCCGTCCTCGTCGGCCTCGTGTACGTCTGCCTCGCGCTGCGAAATCGATACCCCCACCAGTCGATTCAGCCCACGGAGAAGCCATGAAGAGCGCCGTCCATACCTCGGTCCTGTTTGTCTGCGTCCACAACGCCGGTCGGTCCCAGATGGCCGCCGCCTACACCCACCACCTCTCCGGAGGCCGCGTCGAGGTGCGTTCGGCCGGGTCGGCACCCGCCGAAACGGTCAACCCGCGGTCCGGCGAGGCGATGCTCGAGGACGGCATCGACATCTCCGCCGAGACGCCGAAGCTGCTGACCCCAGAGGCGGTCCAGGCCTCCGACGTCGTGATCACCATGGGCTGCGGCGACGCCTGCCCGTTCTACCCCGGGCAAGCGCTACCTGGACTGGCAGCTCGACGACCCCGCCGGGCAGGGCCTCGATGCCGTGCGCCCCATCCGCGACGAGATCCGACGGCGCGTCACGAGCCTGCTCGGCGAGCTCGGAGTCCATCCCGCCGCTGGCACCGGGGGCTCCTGACGTCGAAGACCGGCCCATACGGGTCGGAGGAGGAGTTGTGAAGCGGACTTTCCCTGCCACCGCAGGGCTGGTCGCAGCGACCGCGGTGTGGGGCTCCACCTTCATCGTCACCAAGGACTCCCTCGACGAGCTCGACCCCGCCTCCTTCCTCACCTGGCGCTTCGGCATCGGCGCCGTCGCGCTCCTGTTGGTACGTCCACGGGCCGTGACGCGCCTGACCCGGCCTGATCGGAGGCGTTCCGCAGCCCTCGGCGTCGCGCTCGCCACCGGATTCCTGCTCCAGACCACCGGGCTGCAGCACACCCTTGCAGGGGTCTCCGGATTCCTCACCGGCGCAGCCGTCATCCTCACGCCCGTCGTCGCCGCCGTCTTCTTCAAGGAGCACGTCGGGGCTGCCGGCTGGGCCGCAGTCGCTCTCTGCTCGGTCGGCATCGCAGTCCTCGCCGGCGGCGTGAGCGCCCCGTCCACGCTCGGCGCAGCGCTCACCTTGGCTGGCGCGGCCTGCTTCGCCGTCCACATCACCGGGCTGAGCCAGTGGGCCACCCGGGAGAACGCCTACGGCATGACCGCCTTGAGCGTCACGGTCGCAGCGGTGCTGTGCGGTGTCGTTGCAGTGGCCGGCGCTGACGGCATCACCGTCCCCACAACCCTGGCCGCCTGGCGGGCCGCCTTCTACCTCGGCATCGTTGCCACCTGCATCGGCTTCGCTGTCCAGGCCTGGGCCCAGTCTGCTCTCACCGCAACGACCGCCGCCGTCGTCATGACCATGGAGCCCGTATTCGCTGCGGTCATCGCGATTGCCCTTGGCGAGTCCGGCCTCGGCTGGCTTGGCTGGGCTGGTGGCCTCCTCGTCGTGGCCGGCATGGCCCTCGCCGAACTCGGTCCTCGGCAGTGCTGCGATGCCATGGCGCCCCGCGTGGAATGCTGCTGATCCCTGCAAGCGGCCTCACTGGTCCCCGCGGGTCTCACGAGCGATCCGGTCGTCCAACGAGCCACCAAGCGATGCAGCCGAGGACGCTGCCAAACGTGATGATCGCGAGCCACGTGTCCCGGGGAAAGGTGCGCACCTCACGCTCTGGCGTCCGGGAGAAGTCGATGAGCGAGTAGGCCCAGAAGGCCAGGATCGGGAGCGGCAGCACGGCGCCTCCTCGGGTACACGAACGCTGGCGTGAGTGAGCAGCCAAGGTCGCGGCACACTGGAATGATGGTCGTGTTGTCGCGTCCGGGCAGGAGCACCAACATCGCGCTCCTGCTGCTGCTGACGGGTGCTTTCGCGACAGGCTGGCTGGGCTACGGCGTCGCCGGTCCTGTCACATCCAGGGCCGTCAGCGTCCTGCACGGTGTTCTGGGACTCGGCCTTCTCGTGCTCGCCCCGTGGAAGACCGTGATCGTGCGACGCGGGCTGCGCCGGCGACGTGGGCACGCTCTCGCGGCTGCTCTCGCTGTGGCGGTCGCCGTCAGCCTGGCCGCGGGCATTGCGCACAGCACGTTGGGGCCACTGCAGGTTGCCGGCATCAGTGCCCTCGACGTGCACGTCGCCTCGGCAGTCGCCGCCGTACCGCTCGCAGTGCTCCATGTCAGGGGTCGGCCGCAGCGCCCTCGTGCCGGAGACCTGACTCGGCGGACCGCTTTGCGAGCGATCGCCCTGAGCGGTGCCGCGGCCCTGGCTTACCTCGTGATGGAGGCCGCCATGTCGGTCGCACAGCTGCCAGGTGCCCGCCGTCGCGCGACCGGCTCCTATGAAGCGGGGTCCGGGGAGCCCGCCGTCATGCCAGTCACGCAGTGGTTCACGGACGATGTTCCCTCGATCAACCCCAGCACTTACCAGCTGCTCGTCAGGCGGACTGGTGAGCCCGCGGCGCGGCTTTCCTACGACCAACTGCTCGCGATGAGCGACACGACCCGCGCGGTGCTCTTGGACTGCACGGGCGGTTGGTGGGCCGTGCAGTCGTGGCGCGGTATCCGGTTGGACACCGTGCTCGGGATCCCAGACCACGGATCGATCTTGGTGCGGTCGGTCACCGGCTACAGCAGGAGTTTCCCATGCGACGATGCAGCGATGTTGCTGCTCGCGACGCACGTCGGCGGCGTTCCGCTCTCGGGGGGCCACGGTGGGCCGGTCAGGCTGGTAGCCCCCGGGCGCCGGGGCTTCTGGTGGGTCAAGTGGGTTGAACAGGTGAGCGTAGAACCAGAACCTTGGTGGGCACAGCCGCCGTTCCCTCTGCAGTAACTGCCAGGCCCCTCGTACGCCACGGGCACCCGCAGCGCCGAGAACAGCCACCGACCCCAGGGAGCAGTATCAAAGCCCCCGCGGCCATTCGAGACTGAACGCCGCGCCTGACCTAGCAGAGCAGTGTGAGCGAGCTCAGCGGCATACCATCTGAGTCGTATGCCGCTGAGCTCGCTTCGTGCGCCAGGCCGACGGGCTCAGCCGCTGGCGGAGACGGTCTTGGCGTTGAAGTTGCTGCCGCTGCCGTCCGGGCGGTAGTTCTTCTCGACGTTCCCGGCCGAGTCGACCGAGAACCAGTGGACGCTGGTACCGGCCGGGATGGTCAGCACCTCGCCGGGCTCGCGAATGCCCCCGGCTGCGTACATCGTCGAGGAGTACGTGGGCTTGCTGCCGTCCAGCGTGTAGAAGACGGCGGCCGACTCCGACACGTCGAACGTCACGTCGACCATGCCAGCGGTGCTGCTCGCCGTGGCGACCACGGTGCTGGTGGGTCGCTGCTTGTCCTTGTCGAAGTCGTAGGCCACGCGCAGCAGTTCGACGAGTCCGTTGGCGAACTCCTGCGACTCCGCGTGTGCCGAGGCTCCGCTCGGGTTGGCGCTCTCGAAGGGCGGCTGGAACTGCGTGCCTACCTCGAAGTTCCAGGCGTAGATGCCGTACTTGTACCAGAGCATGTCACCGGAGTTGCCGGCCGCCGAGTAGAGGACATCCGAGATCGGGCCGGTGCGGGCGGGAGTGACGGACATCCCGCGGTACCGCTTGATCTCGGTGAGGATCCGCGAGGATGCTCCCCAGAAGAACGACTCCTGCTCCAGCGTGGGTCGCGGCGCCGAGATGCGACCGGGCGTGATGTACGCGCCCGGTGACCACATGAAGTAGTTGCCGGAGCTGTGCAGGTTCATCGAGAACTTGATGTTCCGGTTCGCCGACGCGATCCAGTCGATGTTCGCGCTCTCCGGCTCGCTCAGCTCGGCTGGCCCGGCATACGTGCCGCTCGTGCAGCTCGCCGACGCACCGTTGTACCCGTCGAAGAGGCTGTACGTGTCGTAGTTGCGGTTGTTGTCGACGCCCCAGCTGTTGCGCGCGAGGAAGTCGGCGTTGCCGTCCAGTGGACAGTGGTTCGTCATGTTCTTGCGCTGCGACTCGAAGTCATAGAACGAGTAGTGCCCGCCGTCCGGGTTGACCGACGGCACGATCCAGATGTCGAGGTTGTTGACCAGCTGCTTGGTGCGGCCGTCGTGGGCGTAGTTGCGCAGCAGGCGCTCGGCGGTCTCGATGGAGACGAGTGGAGGGACCCACTCGCGGGCGTGCTCCTGGGCATAGGCCAGGACGCCGGTCTTGGAGCCGTCACGCACCTTGCCGATCCGGATCGCATGGACGGTCTGCGGGTCACGGGACACCGAGCTGGGAGCCGAGAGGCCGTCAGTCAGTGTCGCGGTCGCCGGTGCGACCACGCCGTTGCCCACCGATCCGCGGTAGGTGTAGGCCTGCACCAGCGCGCTCGCGGCAGGTGAGCCATTGATCGCCTGGACAACCTGTGCCGCGGTGCTCGACACGCCACCGGAGGCGTTGCTGGCGAGCGACACCGTGATCGTTGAGCCGGTCACGGCGACGGAGAGCGGTGCGTTGGGCCCGGTGGGGGCGACGAGCTCGACCACGATGTCGTTGCCGCCCTCGTGTCCCCACGCACGCGAGTCGATTCCGATTCTGCTCGCGTTCGCTGTCCCGAGCACGGCCTGGGCGTGCCGGCGGTAGCCGTTGGTCTGGTGGGGCAGCTCGACGATCTCCGAGATGTGGGGGAACTCGGCGGCCAGCGCCTGGATCCGCTGGTACAGCTCGGTCGGCGTCAGGTACGACGTGATGAAGTCCCGCTCGTAGGCGCCACCCCAAGCATCCTCCCCGTCGATCGGCAGCCAGTCGGTGACGTTGACGACCGTGCTGTCGCCGGTCGGGCTGACCACCCGGATGCTGTCGGGCCGTTGGCCGACCTGGGCGGCGCCACGGTGATACAGGTACACGCCTGCATCCACGAAGCGGCTGATGTTCTGGCTGCCGCCGGAGCCGAGCGCGGTGCCCGGACCGCTGTCGCGCTCGACGACGAGCTGCGCCGAGGACGACTGGCCCTGGGCCCATTTGGCCTCCACGGACAGGTATCCGACCCCATAGGACTCGTAGTAGTCCGCGCGGATGACCTTGACGTCGGAGACGGACTCGGCCGCGGCGGCAGCCGCAAAGGTGTCGTTCTCGGCGACGGCCGCTGCGATGGCAGCGTCACGCTCGGCCACGACCGCAGCTGTGTCTGCCGGCGAGTGGACTGTGGCGCCGACTCGGAAACCCTTTGTCTGCAGGGTGGCTCGTTCGCTCGACGTGACAACGGCCCTCACGGTCAGGCTGCCGTCCTCGTTCGCGTGAACGCCGTGATCGAGGTCGACGCCGGTGCTGACCAAGCGGTCCAGCTCAGCGGTGTCGGCCACGACGATCTCGACGACCCTGGCGGGCTCGTCGGCATCCCGGACGAGATCGGTTGTGGGGGCAGTGGTGGGGGCCGCTTGGACGGGCGCGAGGCTGGTGAGGACCAGCGCGGCGCTGCAAGCGGTCACCACCCCTGCGAGGAGGTTTTTGCGTAGGGCGAATGACATGTTCCAGAACTCCTGTGGGCGAGGGCGACGTCGGACCTTTTGGGCAGGACTCAGGCACTTCGGGCTGAACGGAAGCATGCGAGGACATGGCGATCTCGCGCGCGGAGTGTGGCTCAGATGAGCCAAAAGCGATCACCGGGTGGAGATGGGCCATGTCTAGTGGTGGCCGTGATGATTGTCAACGGCGACGAAGAGCGCTGCCGATGACAGCGCGCCCCAGGTTGACTGCAGGAGAGTCGAGTTCACACGACTGACAGCGGAAGTTCGGCCCGGCGGGGAGCGAGGCTGCCTGCGGCAGCCAGCCCAGCGGCATACGGAATTGGCCGTATGCCGCTGGGCTCGCTCGGTCACGTCCGCGCGCTACTGCGACGGCTTGGTCCCCACTCTGGGCGCTACGAGATGACCCCCGAGCAGCGGGCCGAGCGTCACCGCACCTGAACCGAGCGACGCGGCCGGATAGCGCGCGGACGAGACAGATCACCTCGCCACGAAAGCGCCAGTCTCACCCGTGTGGTGTGAGGCCGAGCGGGGCGAAATCGACCACGCTGGTCCTCACGACCACTGAGCGGTCGAATTCGCGCCTCGAGAGGACTGGCATGGACAACATCACGACTGATTTCTGGGACGTCTTGCTCTGGAGCTTCTGGTTCTTCATCTGGATCGCCGCGATCATGGTCTGGTTCCGCTGCATCTTCGACCTGTTCAGGGACAGGGACGTGAGCGGCTGGGGCAAGGCCGGGTGGGCGGTCCTGCTGATCTTCGTGCCGTGGGTGGGTGCCCTCATCTACATCATCGTCCGGGGCCGAAGCATGGCCGACCGACAGATGCGTGACGCGGCGGAGGTGCAGGCCCAGCAGGAGCAGTACATCAAGCAGGTTGCGGCCGGTTCCGGCGGCGGGGCGAGCGCGGCGGACCAAATCGCCAGTGCCAAGTCGCTGCTGGACTCGGGTGCGATCACACCAGAGGAGTACGAGTCACTCAAGGCGAAGGCCCTCGCCTGACCCCCATGCAGAGCAGCGAGTCCGCGCCTACGGCGGCCGCGGGCGCGGCGTCCGGCGCCATCCTGGTCACGCTGGCATCCGGCCAGTTCCTCATGGCGCTGGACAGTTCGGTCATGAACGTGTCCATCGCGACGGTCGCCAAGGACCTGGGGACCACGGTCACTGGCATCCAGACGGCCATCACCCTCTACACGTTGGTGATGGCCTCGCTCATGATCACGGGCGGCAAGGTCGGCCAGATCCTCGGCCGCAAGCGCGCGTTCGCCATTGGCTGCGTGATCTACGGTTGCGGTTCCCTGACCACCTCGCTGTCGCCGAACCTGACGGTGCTGCTCATCGGGTGGTCCTTGCTGGAGGGTATCGGCGCTTCCCTCATCATGCCTGCCATCGTCGCTCTCGTCGCCGCCAACTTCGGCCGGTCAGAGCGCCCGCGCGCCTACGGGATGGTGGCCGCGGCGGGTGCCATCGCCGTGGCGGCGGGACCGCTGATCGGTGGGCTCTTCACGACCTACTGGTCGTGGCGGTGGGTGTTCGCTGGAGAGGTCATCGTCGTGCTCGGCATCCTGGCGCTGACCCGCCGTATGGCCGACACGCCGCCGGAGCGCGGCGTCCGCATGGACCTGGTCGGCACCGCGCTGTCGGCCTGCGGCCTGGCCCTCGTCGTCTACGGCATCCTGCGCGCGGGCTCCTGGGGGCTGATCAACCCCAAGCCCGATGCGCCGACCCTTTTCGGCTTGTCGGCGGTCATCTGGCTCATCCTGGCCGGCGGCCTGGTCCTCCTCGGGTTCCTCGCCTGGGAACGCCGGCGGGTTCTCCGCGGGCAGGCAGCGCTGATCAACCCCGCGATGCTTCGCAACCCGCTCCTGCGCGGCGGGCTCATCGGCTTCTTCTTCCAGTACCTGCTCCTCGCCGGCTTGTTTTTCGCCGTGCCGCTGTTCCTGTCGGTCTCGCTCGGCCTGTCCGCCATCGCTACCGGCCTGCGCATGCTCCCCCTTTCGGTGACCCTGCTGATCGCGGCCGTCGGGGTGCCGCGCTTCTTCCCGAACGCGAACCCCCGGCGCGTGGTACGGCTCGGGTTCCTATCGCTCTTTCTCGGCCTGGTCACCCTCATGGCGGCTCTCGACATCGGCGTCGGCCCCGAGATCGTCACGCTCCCGATGCTCCTCGCAGGTCTGGGGATCGGCGCCCTCGCCTCCCAGCTGGGCAGCGTCACTGTGTCCTCGGTGCCCGAGGACCTGACCGACGAGGTGGGCGGCCTGCAGAACACCGTGACCTTCCTCGGATCGTCCATCGGCACGGCCCTCAGCGGGGCGGTGCTCATCTCCGCGCTCACCACATCCTTCTTCACCGGTATCCAGGACAACCCCGCAGTTCCTCAGAGCCTGACGTCGCAGGCGCAGGTCCAGCTCGCCTCGGGCGTGCCCTTCGTCCCCGACTCGCAGCTCAGCGCCGCCCTCACCGAGGCCGGTGTCACCGGTGACACCGCGACCGCGGTGATGGACGAGAACACGGCCGCCCGCCTCTCCGGCCTGCGGGCCTCGCTGGCGGTGCTCGCACTCCTCGGCCTGGTCGCCATCTACTTCGGGGGCGGCATACCCACCCGCCAGCCGGGCTCCGACACCAAACCAGGAATGGCGCCCGCTGAGGCTGCTGACCCACCGGACCCCCATGACGGCAGATCACCGTGACGAGGCGGACTGTAGGGCAGGAGGCCGCCGGAAGGTAGTCCGTGGGCCCCGGACTCGCTCAGTACCCGAGTCCACCCGGCTGCTGGTTGCGCTACTTCTCTGCGCGGTAGTAGCCCTCCATGAGCTCCCTGGACCACTCCGGCTGAGACACGGGGTCGACGGGATCGAACTCCCGCATGTACGGCTTGATGTCGAGGACCGGGGTGCCGTCGAGCGCGTCGAGGTCGGCGACGCGCAGGTCCAACCCGTCCATCCCCAGCAGCCGGCAACGCGAGACCCCGAGCCGGTTGGGCCGGAACGGGCCATGCCCGGCGAAGACTCCCACCGGCGGCCACTGCGGGTTGCCGCGGGCTGGCCGAGGATCGGTCCGGATCTTGGCAGGGTCGACGCGGTCAAACAGGAAGACGACCTCCAGGTGGGAGAACGCGTCGAGGCCTCGGACGGCGCCATGGTCGAAGCGGGACGCGTCCAGGCGGATGGTCGCAGTAACGCCGTACCAGTCGTCTTCGACCCACTCATCTCGGCCGCCGAGCACGGTGCCGATCGGGTGGAGGAGGAACTCCATCGTCTCGTCGGGCATGGCTGGAGTCTTGCAGGCCCCGCGGAGTGGGGCGCTTCGACTTGGCGCTGATCGAGTCGTCTTCGCTGCTCGGCTGGGGTGAGTTCGAAGTAGCGCATCTCCACCATCGCGCCGAGCTCCGCTGCGGCCTGCCTGAGGGCGGAACGCTCGTCTCGGCCCCATAGGCCGTAGTCGATGACGACGTTGTTGCCGAGTTCGAGAACGCGCAACCCGATCTCGATGAGCCGCCCTTCGATCACGTCTTGTCGGAGGGCGGATTCTCATGCCCGTACAGAGCCTTCACCCATTCATCCTTCGTCAGACGAAGTGCTCCCTGCTCGGTCACTATGCAACGCGCAGCAGTGGTCTTCCCGGTGCTCGGGAGTCCCACGGTCAGGAACAGTGTCGGATGTCTCATGAACACCCCTCATCGACGTCGGCCTACTCATGCCGTCGGGGTCAGGCGCGCGACCGCGATCCGGCGACCCGACTTCGCCTCGTAGGGGGCGAAGGAGGGGTAGGTCGCGACGATGACGTCCTTCCACGCCGCGTCGGAGTCGGCTCCGCGCAGCACCTCGACCGACACCGTCTTCCTCTCGCGGCCGACCTCGATGGTCGCGGTCGAGGCGGCGCGGAGGTTGCGGACCCACTGCGGTTCCTTCGGCTGGCCCCCGGCGGTCGCCGCGAGGTAGTAGGCGCCGTCGCGCTCGACGTACGCCACCGGCACCGTGTGCGGCTTCCCGGACCTGCGTCCGGCCACGGTGAGCAGGAGCACGGGGCTGCCGCCCCTCGCCCTACCGCCGACCTTCCCGCCGGTACGCCGGTACATCCAGGCGGACGCCGCGTTGCCGGCCTTCCAGAGTCGCTGTGTCATCGACGCCATGTCTTCCTCGATCGTTCGCGCGGGAAGTGCTCGAATGACGAGTCAACCACGGGCCGAGCCTCGGTCATCACTTGACTGCCCACCAAGAGAGTGAGTCGGGGACCCTCACACGCCGTTGCCCAATTTCCTCCGTCAAGGCCACTTGTCCCTTGACAATTTTTCTTGTCAATGGCACGGTGGCGTCATGCAGGACGTCGAGGTCATCGAGAGCGCGGAGGCAGCCGCCGCCGCGCTGGATCCGGTCCGGGCCCGGCTGCTCGGCGAGCTGGCCGTCCCGGCCTCCGCCGCCGGGCTCGCCGCCCGGGTCGGCATCGCGCGCCAGAAGGTCAACTACCACCTCAAGGCGCTCGAGGCGCACGGCCTGGTGGAGCTGTCCGAGGAGCGCCGGCACGGGGGCATCACCGAGCGGGTGCTGCAGGCGTCGGCGGCGTCGTACGTCGTGTCGCCGGCGGCCGTCAGCGCGTCCGCGGCCGACCCGGACGCCAACGCCGACCACCTGTCGGCGGGCTACCTCGTCGCGCTGGCCGGCCGGCTGGTGCGCGAGGTCGGCGCCCTGGCGCGCCGGGCCGGCGCGTCCGGCAAGCGCCTGCCGACGCTGACCATCGACACGCAGATCGGCTTCCGGTCGGCCGCCGACCGGGCTGCCTTCGCGGACGACCTGACCGCCGCGGTGCTCGACCTGGCCGCTCGCTACCACCACGACGACGGGCGCCCGCACCGGCTCCTCGTCGCCGCCCACCCCCTTCCTGAGGAGAACGCATGAGCACCACCCCGAACGTCCCGTACCGCCTGGAGTTCAGCGTCGAGGTCCCGGGCACCCCGGAGCAGGTCTGGCAGGCCATCGCCACCGCCAAGGGCATGAGCGCCTGGTTCGCTGCCGACCGAGATGGAGGAGCGCGAGGGCGGCTCCCTGCACTTCACCATGGGCCCCGAGATGGGCTCGGACGGCCAGGTCACCGGCTGGGACCCGCCGCGCCGCATCGTCTACGAGGAGGACTGGGCCGCCCTCATGGGCAAGGACCCGGATGCGCTCAGCCCGCTGACGTCGGAGTTCCTCGTCGAGGCGCAGTCCGGCGGCACCTGCGTCGTGCGCGTCACCAGCAGCGGCTTCGGGACCGGCGCCGCCTGGGAGTCGGAGTTCTGGGACGACATGGGCCCGAGCTGGATGCCGTTCTTCGACAACCTGCGCCTCTACCTGTCGCACTTCCCCGGCCAGGAGGCCACGCACGCTGGAGGCCACCGCCTCCCACCCCGGCGACGCGGAGGCGCTCTGGTCGACCCTGCACGACGCGCTCGGGCTGGGCGACGAGGGCGCGACGGTCGAGGTGCGCGGCGCCACCGGCACGGTCGAGCGCGTCGGCGAGCGGCAGACGCTGGTCCGGCTCACCGCGCCGGTGCCCGGGATGCTCAGCGTCTTCGCGTACGGACGAGGGCGACGGCAAGGCGACGGCGGGCGTACGGGCGTACCTGTTCTCCGCCGACGCGGCGGACTACGTGCGGCGCGAGGAGCCGGCCTGGCAGGCCTGGCTGCAGGGCCTCTCCGTCCCCGCCTGATCCTCTGCGCGGAACTGCCGCCGGGTACCGAGCGCCGTCGCGAGCAGGCCCTGCTTCCGCGTCGCACTGACCTATCGGCGGCCGGCCTGCTCCGAAATGTGCTGGCCGTGTTGTCAGTCGTCCTCTCGTTCGTGGATCGGCCCTCGTCGACCCTCAAAACAGGGTCTCTGCCGAAGGCTCATGATCTTCTGGACCCGGATGGGACATGCCGGAGCCTGACCGCGCAGATCTGCCGCTCCGGGAGCGGCCTACTCCGTTGGCGTTAGCCTCGTCCTCGCCTCCGTTTGTAGACGGATCAATCTACACCGGCGTATCATGACGACATGGCCGAGACGACAACAATCCGTATCAGTCGAAGCACGCACGCGCGAGTGACTCGATTGGCGGCCGAACGCCACGAGACGATCGACGAGACCGTGAGCAAGGCGATCCGAGCGCTCCGCCAGGACGCCATGGCGCGAGACCTTGGCGCGGACCTCAACGACGAAGAGACTGCGTGGCTGAATGCTGACGCCGGGTGACGTCGTCGAGCTCGATCTCGGAATGCCGGCCGGGAGTGAGGCGGGACTCCGGCGACCGGCCATTATCGTGACAGCGCGTCGGGTCTTGACGGGGGGACCGAACGTCGTCCAAGTCGTGCCCTTGACCCGGACGATCCGTCAGAGCACCACCGAGGTGATCATCGACCCCGACGAGGGCAATCGTCTGGCCGCACCTTCGTCCGCGCAGTGTCAGCATGTGCGTTCCGTCGCCACGACTCGCATTCACGACCGCACAGGAAACGTCGGGCCGGTTGTCCTCGGTGAGGTCCGCGAGACGCTTGCAATACTCATGGACCTGTAACTCAACGCACTCAACTGCCGCGCTGCGGGCGACCGCCCGACCATCAGCGTGAGGCGTTCACCGGGCCTGCCGTGGATCATGTGCCGCGTGGTCGGGTTGATGCCGTCAGCACGCGCGAGGCCACGGGTCGGCAGGCCTTGGAGTGGACACCCCCGCTCGAGTGGAGCGGGTGTCACGACCTGCTGCTGAGCACGAAAGCCGGCCTAATTTCGGCGGAGCTGACGCCCGATTCTGTCTCAGAAGCGACCATCGGAGGTGAGGCCAGCACGACGGTAACGCCTTTCCAGCCGCGACCAGAGGCGCGACGTCCCAACTTTTGGTAC
The DNA here is from genome assembly GCA_963826445.1 of uncultured Actinomycetota bacterium. Classification (GTDB taxonomy): domain Bacteria; phylum Actinomycetota; class Actinomycetes; order Actinomycetales; family Dermatophilaceae; genus Intrasporangium. Next base: position 14,617 of record CAWGXD010000030.1, on the reverse strand, counting down.
GGGAAACCCCCACCTTTGTCCGACGCCGGGAGTGCGACTCTGGCGCAGAATCCCACTTGGGACACCGGCTCGACCGGTACACAGACTCCCACGTCCTCCCATGCGCGCGGAGCGCCGAGCAGGACATCCGGGGTGGGGTCTTGATGGACCCGTCGTCCACGACCAGCCGAGGCTGCGGGTGACGAGCACGCCGGAGTGTCCATTGATGAGAGTGTGCGCCGGCAACCCTGCCGGCTTCGATCCGTGAGCGACTCGGCACATCAGTGGCGGTGGCGCGAACGGCAGATGATGTCGTATGCCGCTCAGCTGGGCCGCGCTGGGACCGCGCGCTGCCAGCGAAGCCGAGTCAGCGGCATACGGCTCAATGACCGCGGCCCCGACGGGCCCCCGGGAACAACGGGTCTTTCCCCGCCGCGTGTGCCTGCCATCAAGGGCATGGCGCCGCCCAAGATCTACACGCTGGTACGTTCCGGTCCTCGATGCCCCGCCGGGGCCGCGCATCACCCGCGACCCTTTGGACCAGCCCGTACCTGCGTGGGCTGTCGCCTGACTGGCTGGATCGCTACGACGAATCCGCTCTGGATGATGTCGACGAGTTCCTGAGATTTCACGCCGACGGAGTCGATGGCGAGAGCGGGGGGCACGACCTGTCGGTGTATCTGTGCGACTGCGTCGTCGTCAACGTTGACGCCACAATGAGGATGCCTAGAGCTGCAGAGATCATGCCGCGGAGACCGACGGCCCAGTCTCCGTAAAATGTGGTGTCAGTCACCGGAGAAGGCTTGTGGGTTGACCTCGAGCCGCCCCGGGGAATGGAAGGACCGCAGCCCCGAAACCACCCATGCAGCTGCTGAGCAAAGAAGTCCGCCGATGTGACGCGCTTCGTTGGAGAGCTGTTCCCGTTCCAGTGCGAGGGAGTGGAGTTCCTTACCAGCGTCGCTCCTCAAGGGCGAGGTGATCTGTGAGGTTCTGGCCGAGCTGCCACCTGGACGGGCCAAATCTGGTGCTGCTGGCCGAGTACCGCGGCGAGAGGCAGTTCGCCGCGGTTCTCGACCTTCGACGGCCATACCGACCGGTCAGGCCAGCCGCGCCAGGAGGTGGTCGCCGACCCGCAGCGCGTTCGCCATGGCGGTGAGCGCGGGGTTCACCGCTCCGATGCTGGGGAAGAAGCTGGTGTCGACGACGTAGAGGTTGTCGAGCTCGTGCGCCTTGCAGTTCGTGTCCAGGACCGAGGTGGCTGGGTCCGTTCCGAAGCGCACGGTGCCGGACTGGTGGGCGCAGCCCGCGACGGGGATGTCGTTCTTCATGTAGACGTCGCGCGGGATTAGGTGATGGGGGTGCATGCCGAGGTGGCGGAGATGCTTCTTGACCCGGTGGTACAGCTGCTCCAGCGGCTCGCGGTTGTTCGGGGTGTAGGTCAGGACGATGTTGCCGTCCTGGGCCAAGGTGATGCGGTTGTCCGGCGCCGGCAGGTCCTCGACGGACAGCCAGAAGTCGACGGCGCGCTCGGCGACCTGGTCGAGAGCCATGGTGGGCGCCAGCTTGGTCTCCAGCGGCTTCTCGCCGCGGTACATCGGGGCGGAGGACTTGCCGACCATCTGGACGTTGCCGAGCGGGAACTCGAAGTCCTCGTCGCCGAAGTAGTAGTCGTTGAGGCCCAGCGTCTTCTGGAACCTGGTGTCGTTCGTGTCGGTCGAGACGGCCAGGAAGGCGCGGCTGTTGTGGAACATGTAGTTGCGTCCCACCTGGTCCGACCCGTTGGCCAGGCCGTGGGGGTGCCGGTCGTTCGCACTGGCCAGGAGCAGCTTCGCGGAGTTGGCCGCACCTCCGGAGACGACGACGACCGAGGCGCTGAACCGCTGCTCCTCGCCGTCGACGTCGGCGACGACGGAGGTGACACTGCGCCCCGACGCGTCGGTCTCGAGCCGCCGCACCGTCGCGTTGCGCACAAGGGTGACGGACGGATACGACAACGAGGGGCGGACGGCAATCACGTCGGCGTCGGCCTTGGCATGCACGAGGCAGGGAAAGCCGTCGCAGGTCGCGCACCGGATGCACATGCTCGCGAAGGCGTTGGCCTCGTCCAGCATGATCCCGTTGGGTGAGTGGAACGGGTGCAGGCCGACCCGCGTCATGTCGTCGAACAACCGCTGGATGCGAGGCTCGTGCGACACCGGCGGGAAGGGGTATGGCGCCGAGGCCGGTGGGTCGGTGGGGTCCTCGCCGCGGATGCCGTGGACCTGGTAGAGCTCCTCGGCCTGGGTGTAGTAGGGCTCGAACACGTCGTACCCGACCGGCCAGGCGGGCGAGATCCCGCCGTGATGCTTCAGCTCACCGAAGTCGCGTTCCCTCAGCCGGTAGAGCGCCGCGCCGTAAAACTTCGTGGCGCCGCCGACGAAGTAGTGGATCTGGGGCTGGAAGGGCATCGCGTTCTCGTCGTACCAGGTGTCCGCCGAGACGTAGCGGTTGTCGACGAAGACCGCCTTCGCGTCCCAGTTCTCGATCTCTCGGGGAAGCCAGTCGCCGCGTTCGAGGACGAGGAGCCGCTTGCCGGAGGGTGCGAGCCGGTGGGCCAGCGTGCCGCCGCCGGCTCCCGATCCCACGATGATGACGTCGTACTCGTCGGGCATTGGTGACTCCTCAGGCGGTCGTGTCGGTGCTGCCCGGGGCGTCGGGCGGGTCCAGGTCGATGTGGGGACGGTCCTCGCCGTGGTCGGCCCAGGCCAGGCGCTGCGGGTTCGTGGACGCCTCGACGGTCGCCGCATGGTCGCGGTCGAAGTAGTCCCAGGCCCAGCTGAGGAAGGCGTCGGTCTTGCTGTGGACGCCGCTGAGCAGCATGGCGTGCACGCCGAGCCACGCGGCGAAGGCGAGCGGGCCCTCCACCTGGTGGCGGTGCTTGCCCACCTCGGCCACGGCCGCGTTGCGCCCGATCATGGCCATGATCCCCTTGTCCTGGTAGACGAAGGGCCTCGTAGTCTTGCCGTCCCGCTCGCGGAGGATGTTCTTCGCCGCCCATTTGCCCGCCTGCTGTGCCACCGACCCCAGCTGGGGAAGCACGGGATGCTCGGTGTCGGACGACGGGATGTTGGCGACGTCTCCGATAGCGTAGGCGCCGGGGAAGCCGGGCACGGTCAGGTCTGGCAGGACGTCGAGGCGACCCCCGCGACCCGGGGCCGGTCCGGCCCCTTGGGCTATTGAGGCGCCGGACTCGCCACCGCCCCAGACCACGGTTCGCGACGAGATGGTGCTGCCGTCGTCGAACTCGACCCGGTCGGGGTGGACGGCGGTGACGCCAACGCCCAGCCTGACGTCGGCACCCGCCTTGGTCAGCTTCTTCAGGGCGTACCCGTGGGCCTTGTCGGAGAACTGGCCGAGCAGGGCTGGGCCGCGGTCCACCAGGCTGATCTGGCTGGGCGCCTCCAGCCGGCCACTCTGGTGGAGGGCGTCCATGAGTTCGGCCAACGCGCCGGTGGTCTCGACGCCGGTGGGGCCGCCACCCACGACGACCACATCGAGGTCGCCCCGGTCCCGAGAGGTGGGCGCATCGATCGCGTTCTGCAGCAACCGCTGCAGGTGCAGTCGCAGGCGTTCGGCGTCGACCACCGAGTAGAGAGGAAACGCGTGCTCGGCCGCGCCGGGGACACCGAAGAAGTTCGGCTGTGCACCCGCGGCCAGCACGAGATGGGACCCCGTTAAGGTCCTACCATCAGCCAGGGTCAGCGTGCGCGCCGACAGGTCGGCGGCGGTCACTGCCGCCCTCACCACGCGGACGGTCGTGTGGTCCTTGAAGATCGTGCGGTGCGGGCGGGCGATGTCCTCCGCCGGCAGCTGCGAGCTGGCCACCTGGTAGAGCAGCGGCTGGAACTGGTGGTAGTCGTTGCGATCCACGAGGGTCACCTCGACCCCCTGGTCGCCGAGCTCCAGCGCACAGGCAACGCCGGCCAGCCCGCCGCCGAGAACGAGGACCGAGCGGAGCGGAACCGACGCGTTGACGGTCATGATGGTTCCCTTTCAGGTGCTCGGTGCTGTCTGGGCGCGCTGCGTTGCCGGCCGTTCAGACCGACATCTCCTCGCGGCGGTCGGCCAGGATGATGCGCGCCGCGGCCTCGATCAGAGCCAGGTGCGAGAAGGCCTGGGGGAAGTTGCCCAGGTGACGAGATCGCTCGACCTCGTACTCCTCGGCATACAGGCCGAAGGGGGAGGCGATCCGCAGCAGTCGTTCCATGAGGCCTGTCGCCTTCTTCATCTCCCCGACAATCGCCAATGCAGAGACCAGCCAGTAGGAGCAGATCAGGAAGGTGCCCTCCTTGCCGGACAGGCCGTCGTCGGTCTCTCCGGTGACATAGCGCAGCACGAAGCCGTGCTCGGTGAGCTCGGTGGCGATTGCGTCGACGGTGTTGCGCATCCGCTCATCTGTGGCCGGCAGGAAGCCGAAGATCGCCGCGAGCAGGGTGGAGGCATCCAACGCGTCCGTGTCGTAGTGCTGACGGAGCACGCCGCGGTCGCTCACCCCGTGCTCCAGGATATCGGCGCGGATCTCCTCCGCGGCGACCGTCCAGGCCTTCTCGAGCTCGGGGTCGTCGCGGATCGCGGCCAGCTTGGCCGCCCGGTCCAGGGCGACCCAGCCCATCAGCTTCGACGACACATAGTGCTGCGGTGCTCCGCGAGCCTCCCAGATCCCCTGGTCGGGCTCCCGCCACGTCGCCAGGGCACGTTCGGCCTGCGACTGCACCAACGGCCAGAGCCGTCGCGGCAGGTGCTTGCCGCGACGGGTGTGCAGCAGGAGTGAGTCCAGGACCGCGCCGTACACGTCGTTCTGGCGCTGGTCGAAGGCTCCGTTCCCGATCCGGACGGGGCGGGCTCCCTCATAGCCGGACAGCTCGTCGCGGGTCGACTCGGTCAGGTCGCGCCGGCCGTCGATCCCGTACATGATCTGCAGGCCGCCGTCGGGGTTGGGCTCGAGGTCGGCGACGAACTGCATGAACTCATCGGCCTCCCAGTCCAGGTTGAGGAAGTGGAGGGCCTGGAGCGTGAAGGTCGTGTCGCGCATCCACGTGTAGCGGTAGTCCCAGTTGCGCTCACCACCAGGGGTCTCCGGCAGCGACGTGGTGAGAGCCGCGACGGTCGCGCCCGTCGGCATGTAGGTGAGCCCCTTGATCGTGAGCGCCGACCGCTCCACGGGGTGCCGCAGCGGATGGTCGGGGACTCGCGCCCGGGCGAGCCAGCCGCGCCAGTACTGGACGGTGTTCTCGATCCGCGCCGTGGCGTCGTCCACGTCACCGGGCGTGTCCCGCCCATCGGCCCAGGACAGGGCGGCAAAGATGCGCTCTCCCTTGGCCAGCCGGTGCCGGGCTCGGGCGGCACTGCCCTCGATCCCGAGGGACAGGTCGGTGCTCAATCGGAACGCCTGCCCGGCGCCCGAGGCGTCCGCGGTGTGCCCCTCCTCGTCGACGATCGACCAGCTCGCGGGTGTGCGGCCGTAGTCGAACGCCGGCTCGCAGACCAGCTCGACCTCGACCCAGCCGTCGAGGCACTCCACCGACCGGACGAGGACGTGCTCCGCATCGGCGTCAGCCGGGGGTCTGGTATGCGGTGTGACCACGTCCGCACCGCGCCGCAGCCCCATCGTCAGGGCGTCGTACACGATCAGCCACCCGCTCGGGGTGTGCCAGGTCGTGGTCATCACGTTGGTGCCGGGCACATAGGACCGCTGGGTCGGCACGTTGATGCCGTACGGGCTCAGCCGGAAGGAGCCCGCTCCCCGGTCCAGGAGGTTCCCGAACGCGCTGGGCGAGTCGAACGCGGGGATGCACAGCCAGTCGACCGAGCCGTCCGGAGCCACCAACGCTCCGGTGTGACAGTTCGAGAGGAAGGCGTAGTCGGCAATCGGCGGGAACGGTGATGACAAGAGGCTCATGGTCCCGGCCTCCTTCAGGTTGGAGGGCACAAAGAGACGTTTCGGAGAGAGGACTGCGACGGATCAGATGGAGGGCTTCACGATCCAGGGCTCGTGCCAGCCGCCGCTCCCAGCGGTCAGCTCATTCGCGGCCGGCGGCCCCCACGACCCGGGGGGGTAGGAGTGCGCGGGGGGCGCGGCGTCCAGCAACGGTTGCATGATCCGCCAGGTCTCCTCGACCCCGTCCTGGCGGGTGAACCGCATGCTCTGCCCGACCATGGCGGCGTGGAGGAGCACCTCGTACGGCGTTGCCCCTTCGCCGCCCTCCTCCGCGAACTCCATGTCGAGGTGAACGCTTTCGGGGACACGAGAGCCGGCGCGGCGGGCCAGCACCTTGAGTCTGATGCCAGTCGATGGATCGAGCTTGATGACCAGCTGGCCGGACTCCAGCCGCTGGTCACCCAGCAACCCGAAGCCCAGCCGGGGTGCCTCCTTGAAGACGAGCCGGAGCTCCGTCTGGGTGACCGGGAGTCGCTTGCCGGTCCGGATGAAGAACGGGACCCCCGACCAGCGCCAGTTGTCGATGTCGAGCCGCAGCGCGGCATACGTCTCGGTGGTGGAGCCGGGGGCGACGCCGGGGATCCCGAGGTAGCCGTCGTACTGGCCGCGGACGTAGTGGGCGGGATCCGCCGTGGTGACCGCGCGGAACAACGCGACCTGGGCATCCTTGATGGTTTGCGTGTCATGTCCGGCCGGTGGCTCCATGGCGGCAGCGGACACGACCTGCATGAGGTGGTTCACGACGACGTCGCGCAACGCACCGACGGGGTCGTAGAAGTGGCCACGGTCCTCGACCCCGAAGTCCTCCGCCATCGTGATCTGCACGCACTCGATGAAGTTGCGGTTCCACACGGGCTCGAAGATCGAGTTGGCGAACCGCAGGTAGAGGATCTCGTCAAGCCCCATCTTTCCCAGGTAGTGGTCGATCCGGTACAGCTGGGACTCGTCGACGTACTGGTGCAGCAGCTCCGCCAAGGCGTGGGCGGAGGCCCGGTCGTTGCCGAACGGCTTCTCCACCACGACGCGCCCCGTGGTCGTCAGATCCGCCTCGGCCAGTCCCTTGACCACCCGGCCGAAGAGGAAGGGTGGGATCTCGAGGTAGAACACCGGGCTGTCGGCGCCCTTGATCGCCTCGGCCACCCGCTGGTATGTCGCCGGATCCCCGAAGTCGCCCTGCACGTACGACAGTCGCTCCGTGAAGCGGTCGAAGACACCCGGGTCGATGCTCTCCCCAGTGCCCTCGATCGACTCGCGGGCCCGCTCGACCAGATCGTCCACCGTCCAGTCGTTGACGGCGACACCGACAATCGGGCAGTTCAACATGCCGCGCCGCTCGAGCCGGTACAGCGATCTGAACGTCATCACCTTCGCCAGGTCGCCGGTGATCCCGAAGATCACGAACACGTCAGCGGCCGGCGTCGTGCCGTCGGAGCCTGCACGTGCAGTTGCCGGAGGTGTTGTGGTCACGACGCGCTCCCATTCTCCCGACACGTCCTCCCGTCCATCAAACCCCTCGCCGGGGCTGACGGCTACACCTGGCTGGCCGGGCTCTGCCCTCGTCGGCCATCTCGGTACCCGCAAACCCCCTCAGCATCCCCACCGGGGCAGCGAGCGCCTCGCCTTGTCCGGGTGAGGTGACAGGGCGGCGTCGGGTGACAAGGTGGCTAATCTGGTTCAACCACCTAAGAGCTAGGAGGCGATCCGATGCACGGCGCTCAGTTGAGCGTCCGGGCGCTGGGAGGGGCACCCGGATGAGCGAGCCGGAGGGCTCGCGGGCGGCCCCAGGGCCTGAGACCGGAACCGAGCCCTCGGTGGTCCCGGCCCGAGCCGGATCCACCTTGGTGGCGCTCATCTCGGTGGCAGCCGTCGCCAACCTGAACCTCTCGGTCGCGAACGTCGCACTCCCCTCGATCGGGCGGGCCTTCGACGCGACGCAGACCTCACTCAATCTCATCGCGGTGGGCTACTCGCTGGGGCTGGCCGCTTCCGTGCTGTATCTCGGCGCTCTCGGGGACCGCTACGGGCGCAAGCTGATGCTGGTCCTCGGCATGCTGCTGTCGATCCCGGCGTGCATCTTCGCGGCCTATGCCCCGAATGAGTACCTGCTGGTCGTGGCGCGCATTCTCGGGGGGCTGTCGGCCGGGATGGCCTACCCGACGACCCTCGCACTGATCGCGGCGCTGTGGAGCGGACCACCGCGCACAAAGTCCATCGCCCTATGGTCGGCACTGGGAGGCGGCATCTCGGCGTTGGGTCCGCTGGTGGCGGGCCTGCTGCTCGAGCGTTTCTGGTGGGGCTCGGTCTTCCTGGTGACCCTGCCGCTGGCCGTGGTCGCGCTGGTCCTGGCATGGGTCTTGGTGCCCGCCCACGTCAACGAGTCGACCAAGCCGGTCGACAACCTCGGCGGCATCCTGTCCGTCGTGCTCGTGGGCGGGCTGGTGCTCGCCATCAACTTCGCCCCCGTTCCCGGCGAGACGAGCCTGGTGCTCATCCTGGCCGTCATCGCCGTCGCAGCGGGCGGGGGCTTCTTCCTGCGGCAGCGCCGCGCTCGCAACCCGCTGTACGACCTGGCGATCGCCGGGCGTCGCATCTTCTGGGTCGCAGCGACGGCGGGGATCATCGTGTTCGGATCGCTCATGGGTTCCGCGTTCGTCAGCCAGCAGTACCTCCAGAACGTCCTGGGGTACTCGACGCTCGACGCGGGGACCGCGTTCCTGCCGGCCGTGTTCTGCATGGTGCTGGTCGCGCCGCGGTCGGCAGTGCTGATCGAGCGCTACGGGTCGCGCCAGACCCTGCTGCTCGGCTACGTCTCGTTGCTCCTGGCCTTCCTGTGGATGCTCCTGGTCTGGCAGGAGGACTCCGCGTACTGGCAGATAGCGGCGGCCTACGCCTTCATCGGCATCGGTGTCGGCCTTGCCGGAACTCCCGCGTCCCACTCGCTGACCGGCTCCGTCCCGGTCCGGCGCGCCGGCATGGCCTCGGGCACCGCTGACCTGCAGCGCGACCTCGGTGGGGCCATCATGCAATCGGTGTTTGGCGCCCTGCTGACCGCCGGCTATGCCGCGGCAATCACCTCCTCCATCGCCACCGCCCCGCAGCAGATCACCGACAGCGTCCAGGCACAGCTCACCAAGTCGTTCTCCAGCGCCGCCGACGTGGCGCAGAGCTACCCGCAGTACTCGGAGCAGATCATCGCGGCCGCGCGGGCGGCGTTCCTGGACGGAGACGACTGGGCCTATACGGCCGGGCTGCTCGCCGTGCTCGTGGGCGCGGTGCTGGTGTGGTTCGCCTTCCCGAGGCACGACAGCGAGCTGCAGCTGCTGGCGAAGTACCAGCGCGAGGACACTTCCTCAGAGGCGGAGGCAGCGCCATGATGCCGGCCCTGGACCAGCTTGTTCCCGTGCTGGCCGACGTGAACCCGGTCCCCTGGGCGCGGGCGCAGATGGCCTTCACGCTCGCCTTCCACATCATCCTCGTGCCGTTGGGGGTGTCCTGGGCGGCCATGTCCCTCATCGCCAACTACCGGGGGATCAGGCACGATGATGCCGATGCCCTTCGACTGGCCCAGCGCTGGTCGAAGTACATGGCCGTGACGTTCGCCGTGGGGGCGGTGACCGGGACGGTCCTGTCCTTCGAGTTCGGCCTCCTGTGGCCGAAGTTCATGGGCCAGTGGGGCGAGGCCTTCGGTGTCCCTTTCGCGTTCGAGGGGCTGTTCTTCTTCACCGAGGCCATCTTCGTCTCGATCTACATCTTCGGCTGGCGGCGCCTGCGACCGTGGACGCACTTCTGGACCGGCGTGCCGATCGTCCTCGCCGGGGTGTGCGGCAGCGTCTCGGTGGTGGCGGCCAACGCCTGGATGAACTCGCCCCAGGGGGTCACGCTCGACTCCTCGGGAACCATCATCGCGGTCGACCCTCTCCGAGTGATCTTCAACGACGCCATGCCGCTCATGGCGGCGCACATGGTGGTCGCGGCCTACGTGGTCGGAGGCTTCCTTGTGTCCTCGGTGTATGCCGCCGCGATGCTACGCGGGCGCACCGACCATTACCACCGGCTGGGTTTCATCATCGGCTTCACGGTCGCGGCGATCGCCCTGCCCATCCAGATGGGGGTCGGCGACGGGCTGGCCCGGTGGGTCTACAACAACCAGCCCGTCAAGTTCGCGGCCATCGAGCTGGTGCCGGCGACCACCAGCGACGTGCCGGAGACCCTGCTCGGTCGCCTCTCGTCCTCCGGGCAGGTCGAAGGTGGGCTCGGGATCCCCGGACTGGCGTCCTGGCTGTCTGACCCGAGCACCGGGAGCACCACGGTGGTCCAGGGCCTCGACAGCGTCCCCGCCGACCAGCGCCCGACTTACCGGGAGGTCAACGTCGTGCACCTGGCCTGGGACGTGATGGTCGGACTCGGGACGCTGCTGTTCCTGTTCACGCTGTGGTTCTGGGCGTCGGTGCTGTTCCGGCGACGAATGCCGCGGAGCAGGTGGTTCCTGGGCGGTGCCTCGGTGTGCGGCGTCCTGGCCGTGGTCGCCCTGGAGGCCGGGCTGGACGCTGAGCGAGGTCGGCCGCCAACCGTGGATCGTCTACAACGTCATGAGGGTGGAGGACGCCGCCACCACCAACTCGGGGGTGTGGGTCACCTTCATCGGCGTCGCGGTGCTCTACGTGTTGCTGGGCGTCAGCCTCGTCCTCGTCCTGCTCGCGATGAGCCGCCGGTTCCGGGCCCAGGAGGCCCGGGAGGCGCAAGAGGGGTTCGACGACACGGACTCGCCCTACGGGCCGCGCCAGCCGGCTCCCACGTCACGTGTCCCTTCGCCATGAGCACCGCCGCCGCCAGCGTCCTGATCGGCGTGGTCACCTTCTACGCGGTCTTCGGGGGAGCGGACTTCGGAGCGGGCCTCTGGGACCTGACCGCCGGAGGGACGGCGCGTGGCGAGCGCCCGCGTGAGGTCATCGATCACTCGATCGGCCCGGTGTGGGAAGCGAACCACGTGTGGCTCATCTTCACGTTCGTGGTCCTGTGGACCTGCTTCCCCGAGGCGTACGCGTCGATCACGCTGACGTTCTTCGTGCCCCTCACCATCGCCGCCTTCGGCATCGTGCTCCGCGGAGCAGGGTTCGCCTTTCGCAAGGCAGTGGTCCGCACGCGCTTCCGGCGCGCCTTCGGTGCCCTCTTCGCCATCTCGTCGGTCCTCGTGCCCTACTGCTTCGGGGCCGTGGCCGGTGGGATCGCGAGCGGCCGCGTGCCGGCGGGTGGCCGGGCCGGCGACCCCTGGGACAGCTGGGTCAACCCCACCTCGATCACGGCGGGCGTCCTGGCCGTGGGCGTGGCGGGATACCTGGCTTCGGTCCTCCTGGTGTGGGACGCCGGCAGGCTGGCGGACGAGAGCATGGTGTCCTACTTCCGTCTCCGCGCCCTCGCCGCGGGCGTGGTGACCGGCGCCATCGCCCTGGTGGGTCTGTTCGTCGCGCGCAGCGACGCCCCGTACGTCTTCGACGGGCTCACCTCGCGCGCTCTGCCCCTCGTCGTGATCTCCGCACTGGCCGGGCTCGGGGCGCTGCTGCTGCTGCGGGCGCGCCCGCATCGACTCGGCCGTCTGACTGCGGTGATCGCGGCCGGCGGGCTCGTCCTCGCCTGGGGCGTGGCGCAGTGGGACTACCTCCTGCCCGAGTCCCTGACGGTGGCCCAGGCCGCGGCGCCGTCGGGGACGATCAGGGCTGTGCTGGTGGCCGGGGTTCTTGCCGTGCTGTTGATCGTCCCCGCGTTCATCCTGCTCTACAGGCTCGACCAGAAGGGCCTGCTCCCAGAGGAGGGCGTGGGTGCAGAGTCAGCAGGCAGGTGACCACGGTCATCGCGAGGAAGGGCTCTCTCGCGGTGGCCCTGTAGATCACCCACTAAGCGATGCGGTCAGGTCGGCCTGACCCGCCGCCCAGCGTGTCGCGCCTAAGTAGCGTGATGAAGCAATGCGCTTCGAGTCGGCCCACGCACATCCCGTGACGGTCCCCTCGCCTACCTCGCGGACGTAGGCCAGGCCCAGCGGGTCGCGGTAGAGCGCGGCGCTCCTGCCAACGGACAACACTGCTCGCCAAGCACGGCAGCCGTCGGAATCTCGGCGGAACATGGGGCCATCTCCGTCCCAAAATCCCCCTCGCGCGTGAGACGAGAAGCCGTGCTGGCAGCATCTTCGCAGGTCAGAGCCCCTGCGCGCTCAAGTGCCCCCGGCAGGATTCGAACCTGCGACACCCGCTTTAGGAGGTCCACATCACCTCCCGAGGGCGCAAGCTCGTGACCTGCGGAAACGTCGTATCAGCCTGTGCGCCAGCGTCTTTCAGTTCTTCAGTGGAGTGTGTCGTCTGCGAGTGTTTGACGCTGTCTTGGGAGTTCTGGCGGAATCTGGGCGGAGTGCCGGGGCGCTCGGGGGCTTGCGTTCGTCAGCCGCCGACCGTGGTGTCAGCGCGTGCGTCATCGACCAGTTGAGCCGCCGCCCTGGCCGCCTTCCTGACGTCGGCGGCGCTGGCCGGGGTGTGGCTGTACCCGGCTTTGGTCTTCAGCCCGAGCAGGGTGGCAAGGTGCCGGTGCGAGGTGGCGCCTGCCTTCTTCAGGAGGGCCACGGCTTCGGCGTGATTGTCCCCGGTGGCGTGCAGCCCAAGACGGGCGCAGCAGATCACGTCGGAGGCAGCGATGCCCGCGTGGACGTAGAGCGTCACGACGGCGTCGCGAAGCTGCCCATTGTCGTCGAGGAGCCCGACGTCCTCTCCGGCTTGGAGGAATCCCTCGGCCTTGGCCAGCCGGCCGCGGCGCACATCGGAGGAGCAGGTTCGAGTGCCCATGGGCTACCTCGCCCTCCGGGGGCGCACCCGACGCTGGAACCAAGACCGCTCTCCGGCAACCGTGATGCCACTTTCGAGGATGTCGAGTAAGACCGGCTCGGCTCGGGCCGCTTCCAGCTCCGTAAGGGTGTACACGAGCGGGCGCAGGTCGTTGCCCGTCCACGTGGTGACGGTGCGTACAAGGTCGTCGAGCTGGGCGTCCCACGCTTCGTCTGGTCCGTCCGACCGCACGAGGACCAGGTCGATGTCACTGTCCGGGCGCATCGTGCCGCGACCGGCCGAGCCGAACACCGCGGCGTATGCCGCGGGCTGGGACCACGAGGCCAGCAGCCCCTCGAGCCGGGTCAGGAACGTCGCGCGAAGCCCCGCCAACGCAACGATGGGCTCCGCCGCGAGATGCGCCCGGTTGAGGCGGTACGCGAATGCGGGACCGACCCGCTCGGCCGACACGACCCCTTGGGCGGTGAGCCGCCGGAGAACCTTGCGGATCCCTTCCTCGGACCCCTGATGAAGGACCTTGGTCAGCTGGCCGGTCGTGAACGGGCTGTCCGCCGCAGCCAGCGCGGCAAGGACCGGCCCGTCGAGCGTTGGCGTGACCACCGCCAACGGGTTCGAGAACTGCACCGTGAACCTCTTCCTCGTGTCGGGATCACATCCGCATCCAACTTTAGTACGGGAGTCCCAACTATTATTGGCGCGGAGACAAGTGAGTCAGGCGCGGCAGCCATCGCCTATGTGCATAACCCTTCAGGCGATGGGCTGTTCGCGACGGCCGCGGTGCGAGGAGGGAGTCGGGGCGGGACCTCGTGGTCCTCACATTGCTGCTGCGACAGGGGCCGTTGGCATCAAGAGGCTGGTCCGTGCCCAAGCTGCTCGATACGCGCCAACCCGCTCGAGGAGGGAGCGTGACGAGCGGCAGCGTCACGCCGCCCAGAAAGGGCGACCCCACCGCCACTGGGGCCCAATCCACACCGCCAATTGTGGGCCGACGCTCGTAGACCACGTGTCGACAGTGAGATTCCCCCCGAATCGTGGAGGTCTTCCCTATGCGGCCTCGGGCTCGAGGACGGCGAGGTTTTCGTAGTTGATGGGTGACATCATCTTGGCACTGGAATGCCGCCGGGTGGTGTTGTAGAACTCGTGGCACCAGCTCGAGGACGACCTGCCGGGCGTGGTCCGGGTCGCGGAACTCGTTGCGGGACAGCACTTCCCACTCCAGCGTCGAGAAGAACGCCTCGGCGGCAGCATTGTCGAAGCACGAACCCACCCGGCCCATCGACTGGCGGACCCCGAGCTTGTCGGCGCACAACCGGGTGAAGTCCTTCGCGGTGTAGGTCGAGCCGCGGTCCGTGTGGAAGATGACGCCCTCGATGTGCTCGCGCCCGCCCCGGACCGCTGCTGCCATCTTGATCGCCGCACCCGCCAGCTCCGCGTCCGGGTGCAACGAGGTGGCCGCGGCCAGCAGCCGGCGCGAGTACAGGTCGATCACCGTGGCCAGGTACAGCTTGCCCGTCGCGGTGGGGATCTCGGTGATGTCGCCCACCCATTTCTCGTTGACCCGGGCAGCGGTGAAGTCCCGGCGCACCAGGTCCGGGAACAGCGGCGCGTTCTTGTCCCGCTTGGTCAAACCCTTGCGCCGCTTGACGATTCGCGCGACCAGCCCCTGCCGGCGCATCGAGTCAGCGACCGTCTTCTCGGACACCGTCCAGCCCGCCTCGCGCAGGTCGGCGTGCAACCGAGGGGAGCCGTGCAGCCGGCGGGACTTCTCGAACGCCTTCAGGACGGCTGCATCGAGCTTCGCTCGGCGCTGCCGGCGCTTGGTCGGACTTCGGTC
>CAWGXD010000029.1:0-253523 GCA_963826445.1 uncultured Actinomycetota bacterium | reverse complement strand
CACGACGAGGTTCGCCGGTGACATGCGATACAGCACAGCCTTGCCGCGCTCCCGATCCTCGGACCGGGTGACGCTCGTCTCGAGGTTCATGAGCCGCACGGCGGATGGTGCTCTCGTCCATCACCGCCAACACGTCGCCCCACGGGTATCCCGGACCGACAGTACCCGGGACCGGACCACTCACCCGTTCAGCCAAGGCGACATAGTCGCGGGCGTCCTTGGCGTAGCGCTCGGTCAGCGTGGGATCACCCGGATGGGCGAGAATCTGGTCGATACCTCGACCGGTCATGACGTCCCCGGCGAGCACCAGGCGGACGTGGTCGCCCATCCACCAAGGCTAGGCCGGGCGTGACAGATCGGCGCATGGCCAAGGAGTTCAGAGTCAGCCGCGAGACCACGATCGCGGCCCCGCCGGAGCGGATCCACGCGCTCCGATCACACGACTTCCACGAGTGGCGGGCGTGGTCGCCGTGGGAGGGGCTCGACCCCGGCGATGGACCGCGCCTACGACGGCCCGACTCGGGCGTCGGCGCCGTCTATGCCTGGCGGGGCAACAGCAAGGCGGGCGAGGGCCGCATGGAGATCGTCGAGTCGGCAGCCGCAGCGCGTCGGTGTCGACCTGCTCTTCGCCGCCCCGATGAAGGCGCACAACCGGGTCGACTTCACGCTGACGCCCGTGGCCGACGGCGGCGGACACCCGCGTCGAGTGGGCCATGACCGGCCCGCAGAACGTCGTCATGCGGCTCATGAGCAAGGTCTGGTCGATGGAGAAGATGATCGGGCCCGACCTCGAGAAGGGCCTCGCGCAAGCTCAAGCAGGTCGCCGAGTCCGCATGAGCCCGTTGGCTGATCTCGGGACGCGACCCGCTGACGACGTGTCCGCGATCGTGGCCCTGCTCGCCGACGACCCGTTGGGCGCCGCCCGCGAGGACGTCGGCGACCCGGCGACGTACGACGCCGCATACGACCGCGTGGTGGCCGACCCCGGCCAGCACCTCGTCGTCGCCGAGCGCGACGGCGCCGTCGTTGGCACCCTCCAGCTCAGCGTCATCCCCGGGCTGTCCCGGCGCGGCGCCACCCGCTCGATCATCGAGGGCGTCCGCGTGGCCCGGGGCGAGCGCGGCACGGGCCTCGGCACCGAGCTCGTCACATGGGCCGTCGAGGAGTCGCGCCGGCTCGGGTGCTCGCTCGTCCAGCTGACGAGCGACGCGAGCCGCACCGACGCGCGCCGCTTCTACGAGCGGCTCGGCTTCGTCCCCTCACACGTCGGCTTCAAGCTCCCGCTCTGACGCAGCCTAGTCGGCGCGACGTCAGAAGATGCGGACCCGCTCGTCCTCGGGCAGCCACATGGCGTCGTCGGGCTTCACGGCGAAGGCCTCGTGGAACTCGCTGACGTTGCGCACGGCGTTGCCGCGCACGTCCTGCGGCGAGTGCGGGTCGATGGCGAGCAGCCGGATCGCCTCGGCCTCGCGGGCCTTGCCGCGCCACACCTGGGCCCAGCCGATGAAGAAGCGCTGCGGGCCGGTGAAGCCGTCGAGCTCGGGCATGCCGTCCTGCTCGGTCGCGATGCGGTAGGCCGCGTAGCCGATCTGCAGGCCGCCGAGGTCGCCGATGTTCTCGCCGACGGTGAGGCGCGCCGTTGACCGTGTGCGACGTCGTCGAGGCCCGGCCGGCGTGTAGGCGTTGAACTGCTCGATGAGCCGCTGCGCCAGCGCGTCGAAGCGCTCGCGGTCGGCCTCGGTCCACCAGTCGCGCAGGGCGCCGGTGCCGTCGTAGCGCGAGCCCTGGTCGTCGAAGCCGTGGCCGAGCTCGTGCCCGATGACCGCGCCGATGCCGCCGTAGTTGACGGCGTCGTCGGCCTCGAGGTCGAAGAACGGCGGCTGCAGGATCGCGGCCGGGAAGACGATCTCGTTCATCGACGGCATGTAGTAGGCGTTGACCGTCTGCGGCAGCATGAACCACTCGGTGCGGTCGATCGGCTGGCCGATCTTGGCGAGGTTGCGGTCGACCTCGAACGCCGTGCTGCGCCGCGACGTTGCCGACGAGGTCGGTCGGGTCGATCTCGATGCGAGGAGTAGTCGCGCCACACGTCGGGGTAGCCGATCTTCGGCGTGAACGCGTCGAGCTTGTCGATCGCCTCGGCGCGGGTCTCGGGGCCCATCCACTCGAGCGAGGCGAACGACCGGCGGAAGGCCTCGACGAGGTTGGCGACGAGGTGCTGCATCCGCTCCTTGGCCGCCGGCGGGAACCACCGCTCGGCGTAGAGCTGCCCGACGGCCTCGCCGACGCACGCCTCGACGACGGCGACGCCGCGCTTCCACCGCTCGCTTGTTCTCCGGCTGGCCGGAGAGCGTGCGGCCGTAGAAGTCGAAGTCCTCGTCGACGAACGACTGCGGCAGCAGCGGCGCGAACTCCGAGAGCACGTGCCACGTCAGCCACGAGCGCCAGTCGGCGACGTCGACGTCGACTCGAGCGCCGCGCCGAGCGCCGCTGACGAAGCTCGGCTGCGCGGACGACGACCTTGTCGAACGAGCCCTCCGGCGCCTGCAGGCCGGACAGCCAAGCGTCCCAAGGGAACTGGGGCGCCAGCGCCTTGGCCTCGTCGAGCGTGTGCGCGTTGTAGGTCTTGATCGCGTCGCGGTTCGCCACCGTTGTCCCAGTGCGCCGCCGCGAGGCAGCGTCTCGAGCGCCATGATGCGCGCGGCCTTGGCCGCCGCCTCGGGGATGCCGGCGAGGCCGAGCAGCCGGCCGATGTGCGCGACGTAGGCCGTCGCGGATCTCGGCGTACTTCTCCTCGCGGTAGTAGGACTCGTCGGGCAGACCGAGGCCCGCCTGCTCGAGGTAGACGACGTAGTCCTCCGGCGAGCGCTGGTCGGGCCGACACGAGTGCCGCGAGCGGACCGGTCGACGCCGTCGCGCTGCGAGACGGCCGAGCGCCGCGCCGAGCGCACTCGACGTCGGTCGACGCGCCGCGACCTCCGACGAGCAGCGGCCTGCAGCGGCGCGAGCCCCAGCTCCTCGATCCGCTCGGTGTCCATGAAGCTCGCGTAGAGGTCGCCGACCTGCCGCTTCGGCGTGCCCGGCTGCGCGCCGTCGTCGGCGCGGCCTGGCGCGCCTCCTCGATGAGGTCGCGGACCCGCGCGGTCGACTCCTCGCGCAGCATGTCGAAGGTGCCGAAGCGGGCCCGGTCCGCCGGGGATCTCCGTCGTGTCGAGCCACGTGCCGTTGACGAACCGGAAGAGATCGTCCTGCGGCCGCACGGTGCGGTCGAGACTGGTGAGGTCAATGCCGGAGCGCGAGATCACGTGGACTCCTTCGTCGCGTCGTGGCCGGGTCGTTGTCGTCCTGCGGACATCCCTACCGTATGCCGCTGAGCTGACAACCCGACGAACGCCACCTCCCAGCCCTCCGGGCTCACAACCACGTGTGGCCAGGTCGACGGGGGTCAGTGATCGTCGCGGCCCCGGCCCCCCGCGATGATGCCGATGAGACCCACGATCAGCAGCAGGCCGCCGAAGGAGCCGAACATCATCGGGCCCACCGCGCGCAGGTTGAAGTCGGCGCCGGCGAGGTTCGTGACCAGGACGAAACCGGCGACGATGATGCTGAGCAGGCCCAGCATGATCGTCATCGGCAGCGGCCCTCGGCGGACGGTGACCAGCCCCGCGCTCCGTGACGGCGCCCACTGCGGGGGTGCTGCGGCCGCGGGCGGGGGCGGAGGCGGCATCATCTGGAGGTGTGGCGCCGGCGACGGCTCGTCGTCCGGGTGCAGTGCGTCGTCCGGGACCGGCGTCGTGGGCTCCACCTTGAAGGGCGTCGGGCCCGGTGTGGAGGGGTCGTGCTGGTTCATGGCCGTTCCTGTGGTCTCGATCTGCTGCGTCACTGGATGTGGTATGTGCTGAGTATCCGACGGGTCGATGCGGTCAGGATCGCGGTCGTCACCCGTCGGCGTGTCCACCTGCTCGATGTGGAGCGTAGTGTCGTCGCGCCTCTCGTCAGGGTCATGCGCGTTCACTGGTTGGCTCCCGTCTCAATCGTGATCTGTCCCAGTCCCACCTCGGCGTTGACGACGATCTCCTCGGGCGCGTTCTCAGCGCCGTAGGTGAACGTCTCGTCGAGGAAGGTGCCGCTGCGGCTGGTCGATGCGCCGCCCTCGTTGCTGTCGTTGGCGACGATCTCCCCGGCCCGACCCGTCGCGTTGACGGTGACCCGCACACCCTGGGGCACGATGAGGTTGAGCTCGCCCAGGCCGACCGATGCCTTCACGGTCTCGACGCCATCCGCCTTGTAGTCGGCGCCGGTGAGGTCCACCTTCAGGTTGCCCATGCCGAGCTGGAAGTTCTCGGTGCCGGTCAGCGCGGCTGGCTCGTAGGTGCGCTCACCCACGGAGAAGGGCTGGGTCAGGCCGTGCGGCATGACGCTTGTGAACACAGCCGCCATCATGGCGGTGACCGCGAAGGGCGCGAGCCAGCCCGATCGGCGGCCAGCGATCCCGGCGATGACGATGCCGAGGCCCAGCACCGCGAGGCCCGCTGCGATCGCGACGGCCAGATGGCTGCCCTGCCACGCGAGGCGCTCTGCGGCATTGAGGACCCCCACTGATGTGAGGATGGAAGCTCCCAGCACGAGCAGGCCGGCGGCGAAGCCGATGCCGCGAGTCCGCTCCCGCGGAGGGGTGGGGACCGCAACGGTCACCGGCGTGGTCGCGCTTCCGCTGGGCGGTGGCCAGCTGGCTGCGCCCGCATTCGCTGCCGCGTTGCCCGTGGACTGGCCCGATGACGCTCCGGCACCGCTGGCGCTGCCGGAGGTGGGGGTGGACGACTCGCCTGCCGTAGCGGTCGGAGTGGTGCCACCCTGCGGTTTGCAGGACCACGGTGCGGACGTGAGCAGGTCCCTTCCGGTGTCGGTGCGAGTCAGGAACCACCAGGCGCCGACAGCGAGAGCGACGAAGCCGAAGAACCGGAACCCGCCGCCCTGGTCGTTGCCGAACCAGGGCCCACCACTGAAGAGGACAACGACGGTGACGATGAGCAGGAAGATCGAGTGTCCCTCGCCGTACTTGAGCGCCTGCTCGAGCGAGATCCGGCCGCGCTCGTCCGGCATGATGAGCCACAGGACGAAGTAGACGGCCAATCCCATCCCGAAGAGGAGGCCCAGGAGGATGAACGCGGCCCGGACGACCAGCGGGTCGATGCCGAGTCGGCGGGCGAGCCCGGACGCAACCCCCGCGAACCACCTGCCTTCCGAGGCCCTGGCGATGCCTGGGCGGCGCAGGGCGTCGTAGAGGCCGTCGAGGCCATGTCCCTTCGGGTTGGGGTCAGTCTGCTGGTTCATGACCCAAGGTTCTCCCTTGGCAGCGCGGCCAGCCATGCGGGTCGACCCTGAAGTGACCCTGAAGTGCGCCTGAAGAACCCTCGGATGGTCGCCCTCGCGCGCTCAGGTGGGTCAGGATGGATGTGTGACGACGAGAACCGACCCCAGCGAGGCGATGCCGCATCCCCCGATCTTGCGGATGCCGGCTCCCCGTCCGCCGCTCGTGCGGCCGACGAGCGGGCGCCTCATCGGGGGCGTGGCGGCCGGGCTCTCGGCCCATCTCGGCGTCCCCGTCAAGGTGATCCGGATCATCTTCGTCGCGACCTCGATTCCGTTCGGCGCTGGCCTCGCGGTCTACGCGTTCCTCTGGGCAACCATGAGGGAGGGCACCCTCGCCCCGGCCCCATCACCGGGCGACCCGGCGCAGGCGGGAGCCTCAGCCGGCGGGGCAGCTGGGCAGTCGACTGAGACCTCGCCCACCGAGGGCAATGGGCCTCCGACGCTCAAGTCCCTCAAGCGGTGGCTCCGCAGCGGCAATGAGGCGGTCGTCGTGACCCTCTTGGCGTCCTCGCCCTGGCCATCGCGGGCGCACTCTGGATCGGCAGTGCCGGCGTCGGCATCGACCCCAGGTGCTGCTTGCCCATCGTCGCGATCGTCATCGGGACGATCTTCTTCTGGTCGCAGCTCGACGACGCGGACCCCATCGGCGCGCGCAGGCCTGTCAGTGGATCTGGCTCGTCGTCGGCCTCACCTTGACCACTCTCGGCCTCGTCGGGCTGCTCATCGGCCAGACGGACGTAGGACAGATCTGGCAGGTCGTCGGCGCGGTCCTCGCCGCCCTGATCGGCGTTGCCGTCCTCGCCGCCCCGTGGATCCTGCGCCTCTGGACCAATCTCCGGGATGAGCAGGCGGCCCGCATCCGCGCCACTGAGCGTGCCGACATCGCGGCCCACCTGCACGACTCGGTGCTGCAGACCCTGGCCCTGATCCAGCGTCGTGCGTCCGATCCGGCGACGGTCGCCCGGCTCGCCCGCGCCCAGGAGCGCCAGCTGCGCAGTCGTACCTCTACGACGAGGACGCACGTGCAGGCACCCTCGGGGCCGCACTGACCTCCGCCCTAGGCGAGGTCGAGGACCTGCATGGCGTGCCGGTCGAGCTCGTCGTCACCGGCGACCGGCCGATGGACGAGCACCTCGACGCCCTCGTCAAGGCGGTCCGCGAGGCCGCCTGGAACGCCGTGCGCCACGCCGAGCCCGCCGATCAGCCGCCTACGTCGAGGTCGGTCCCGACCGCCGTCGAGGCCTTCGTGCGCGACCACGGCAAGGGCTTCGACCTCGACCGACGTGCCCGACGACCGGGCCGGCGTGCGGGAGTCGATCATCGGGCGCATGGAGCGCCACGGCGGCTCTGCCGCGCATCCGACGCCGCGCCGACGGCACGGAGATCGAGCTGCGCCTGCCGGTCGCGGAGCCGTCCCCGACCCCGCCCGCGAACGGCAGTCCGGCCGGGACGAGCGCGAGCCCCCGGCCACCCGACCCCGGCCGGAGCAGCGACGCCGGCCTTTCACCCGAACCGCAGGAAGAGACGTCATGACCGCGCCGCGCACGATCCGCATCGTCCTCGTCGATGACCACCACATGTTCCGCACCGGAGTGCGAGCCGAGCTGACCAGCACACCCAGCCCAGCGGCATACGGCCTGGAGATCGTCGGCGAAGCCGGCGCCGTCGAGTCGGCGACCACGGTGATCAAGGAGACCAAGCCGGACGTCGTCCTCCTCGACGTCCACATCCCCGGCGGCGACGGGCGCGGCGGCGCTGACGTCATCCGTGCCTGTGCCGGCGTGCAGACGGAGGCGGGACAGCCCGTGCGGTTCCTTGCCCTGTCGGTGTCCGACGCCGCCGAGGACGTCATCGCCGTCATCCGGGCGGGCGCTCGGGGCTACGTGACGAAGACGATCAACGCCAACGAGCTGCTCACGGCGATCGGACGAGTGGCCGACGGTGACGCCGTCTTCAGCCCACGCCTGGCGGGCTTCGTGCTCGATGCCTTCGGTGCCGCGGCGGGTGAGGTCGCCGAGATCGACGAGGAGCTCGACCGGCTCTCGGCCCGCGAGCGCGAAGTCATGCGCCTCATCGCCCGGGGCTACCAGTACAAGGAGGTCGCCAAGGAGCTCTTCATCTCGGTGAAGACCGTGGAGACGCACGTGAGCTCCGTTCTGCGCAAGCTGCAGCTCAGCTCCCGGCACGAGCTCACCGCCTGGGCCATGGGCCGCCGCCTCCTCTGACCCAATCGAGTGAACAACTTCCGGGGGCATGCCCCGATCGACTGAACAGCCTTCGGGCCCGAAAGCCGCTCACTCGAATGGTCTGGGGGTCAGCGCTGGGGCTGAGGAAGCGGCTGCAGGGCACCCACGATGATCTCCGGCGCCTCGGTGTGCACCCAGTGCCCGGCACCCTTGATGGTGAACTGCCGGGCCACGGGAAGTAGCGCCGCATCGTGTCGCCGTCCTCGCGCCGGATGTAGCGCGAGTCGCCGCCTGCGATCCACAGCACCGGTCCCTCGTAGGGCGGCAGTCCATCGACCGATATCCGGCCAGCCGGCGATGCGGGACTCGTGCCCCGGCCGCAGCGTCCGCGGCGAAGAGGTCGAGGTTGGCCTGCCAGTGCCATCGAGAGCCGTCTCGTCGCAGGTTCTGCAGCAGGAAGGCCTTGACCCCTGGGTTGGACTCCTCGAAGCGCGCCTCGGCGTCGGCCCGGCTCTGGATCTCGCCGAGGGGCAAGGCGAGCATCTCGTCGATGTAGCCCTGGAACCGCTCGAGCGACCCGTAGTCCTTGGGGGCGATGTCGACGACGACGAGGTGGTCGACGAGGTCGGGGTGCTGGAGTGCGAGGACCATGGCCGTCTTGCCGCCGAGCGAGTGACCGACGACGGTCCACGTCTCTCCGGGCGCGGCTGCCCGCAGTGTCGCGGCCACCGCGTCGGCGTACGCCTCGAAGGAGAACTCCTCGGTCCAGGGCGAGCGGCCGTGGTCGGGCAGGTCGATCAGAAGGCACTGCGCCCGCATGCCGTCCTGACCCGCCAGGGCCTTGGCGATCTGGTTCCAGTTGCGCCCCTGCCCGAAGAGCCCGTGCAGGAAGGCGATGCGCGGACCGGCCGTGCCAACGGACAGCGTATTCAGGCGGGTCGTCATGAAGCGGAAGCCTAGGCGAAGGCCCGCCACCCGGGTGCGTGACACCGGACCGGCCGACCGGGTAAGGAGAGACCATGACCAGCCAACCTGTTGCACTCGTCGTGGGGGGCTCGCGCGGCCTCGGACTCATCATCGCCACGGAGCTCGCCCGACGTGGCCGCCGCGTCGTCATCGCCGCTCGCAGCGAGCCGGACCTCGACGACGCGGTGGCTCAGCTCGGCGGATCCGCCGTGGCAGAGAGCCGGGTCTGCGACGTGCGCGACCGCGAGTCGGTCCGCCTGTTGGTCGAGGACGTTGAATCCTCGGTCGGGCCGATCGAGACAGTCATCACCGTGGCCGGCATCATCCAGGTCGGCCCGCTGGAGTCGATGACCTTCGAGCACTTCGAGGACGCCGTCAACACGATGATGTGGGGCCCGATCAACGTGGCCCTGACCGTCCTCCCACACCTGCGCGAGCGCCGGCGTGGGCACATCGGCACGGTCACCTCGATCGGCGGCATGGTGTCCCCACCACACCTGCTCCCCTATGCGACAGCGAAGTTCGGGGCGGTGGGGTTCTCGGACGGGTTGGCCGCAGCCCTGCAGGGGACGGGTGTGACGGCGACGACCATTGTGCCCGGCCTGATGCGGACCGGTTCTCATGAACGCGCCAGCTTCGTCGGGGAGGCGGAGAAGGAGTACGCGTGGTTCGGACCGGCGGCGTCCATCCCGGGCCTCGCAGTCGACGCCGAGCGTGCGGCGCGGAAGATGGTCGACGCGGTCCTGTCCGGCAAGCCGACGCTGCTGCTCACGCCCCTCACCCACCTCGGGGTGCGCGTGCACGGTCTGATGCCGACGACGACGACGCGAGTCATGGGCCTGGCGAACCGCCTGCTGCCGAAGGCACCGCCGAGCGGCGGGTCCGAGACGCTCGAGGGCCACGAGGCGCAGCGCCGCCTCGACTCCCCCGTCGTGAACAAATTGACCGGATGGGGACGCACGGCAGCCGAGCGCTTCAACGAACGGCGCGGGGCCAGCTCGGTCACGCTCTGACCAACAGCCGTGGCGGAGGATGGAGGGCATGGACCTCGGATTCGCGTTACCCGTCTCCGGCGCCTGGTCCTCGGCCGAGTCAGTGCGCCTCGTCGCGCGAAGGGCCGAGGCGCTCGGCTACGCGTCGCTGTGGACGTTCCAGCGGTTGCTCCACCCCATGCGGGCGGACTGGAGCGCCACCTACGTCTCGGTCCAGGACCCCATCGTCACGCTGGCCCACGCAGCTGCGCTCACGCAGCGCGTCCGTCTCGGCGTCGCCGTCCTCAACGCACCGTACGTGCCGCCCCTCGTGCTGGCCAAGCAGCTGACCACTCTGGATGTTCTCAGCGACGGGCGACTTGACGTGGGGCTCGGGCTCGGTTGGGCGGCAGAGGAGTTCGAGGCCGTCAACGTCCGTCGCGCAGAGCGGGTGGGCCGCACTGTCGAGACGGTCGAATGCCTTCGAGCGATCTGGGGACCGGACCCGGTGCGCTTCGAGGGCAAGTACGTCAACGTGCCGGAGGCCATCGTCCAGCCGAAACCAGTCCAGCAGCCGCACCCGCCGTTGCTCATGGGGGGCTCGGTCCCGGCGGCCCTCGAGCGGGTCGGCCGCATCGCCGACGGCTGGGTCAGCTCGAGCCGACAGGACCTGCGCCGCGTCGGCCTGGACATCAACACCGTGCGGGCCGCTGCGGAGCGGGCTGCCCGAGATCCCGGAGCACTGCGGTTCGTCGTGCGCGGCGTCGTCCGGATCGGCACCGAGGTCAGCGACAGGGATGGGCGGCGACGCCTCCTCACCGGGTCCATCGACCAGGTGCAACAGGACCTCGACACCCTCGGCGAACAGGGCGTGACCGAGGTCTTCGTTGACCCGAACTTCAGCCCGGACGTCGTCTCTCCGACGGTCGAACCAGCCCGCTCCCTCGGCACCGCCCTGGAGCTGCTGGAGCGGCTCGCTCCGCCCATCGGACCGCCCGGCCCAGAGACGCCGACGTGACCGAGCCGGACCCCCGCAGGTGGCGAGCCCTCGCCGTCTGCCTCGTCGCGGGGTTCATGACGCTGCTTGACGTCAGCATCGTCAACGTCGCGCTCCCCTCGATCGAGGCCGGGGTTGGGGCCACGGAGAGCGACCTCCAGTGGATCGTCTCCGGCTACGCCCTCACCTTCGGACTCGTGCTCGTCGGGGCCGGGCGCACGGGCGACGCGATCGGGCGGCGGACGATGTTCATCGCCGGCGTGCTCGTCTTCGGCCTCTCGAGCCTGGCAGCTGGCCTCGCACCCAGCAGCGGCGTCCTCGTGGCGGCCCGGCTGTTCCAGGGCGTCGGCGGCGGCCTGCTCAACCCACAGGTCTCCGGCCTCATCCAGGAGCTGTTCAGCGGCCGGGAGCGTGGCCGAGCCTTTGGCCTGCTCGGTGCGACCATCGGCGTGTCCACTGCAGTCGGCCCGGTTGTCGGTGGCCTGATCATCGGGCTGCTCGGCGTCGAGACCGGTTGGCGCTGGATCTTCTTCGTCAACCTGCCGATCGTCGTCGGGGCGGTCCTGCTCGCCCTGCGCTGGCTGCCCCCGCCGCGCCGCCGGCACGATGGCGAGCGGCTCGACCTCGACCCGGTCGGGGTGGCCCTCCTCGGACTGGGGGTCGCCGCACTACTGCTGCCCCTCATCGAGCGGGGGCGCGGCGACGGGTTCTCGTTCCCGTGGTGGACCGGGCTCATCGGCGCCGGCCTCATTGCGGGCTTCGTCGCGTGGGAGAGCGCCTACACCGCACGGGATCGCAGCCCGCTCGTCGAGCTCGCGCTCTTCCGCGTGCCGGGCTACCCGTCCGGCGCCACGGTCAGTGCCGTCTTCTTCGCGGGGTTCACCGGCATCTTCTTCGTGCTGACGATCTACTTCCAGCAGGGCCTCGGCTACTCCGCCCTCGGCGCAGGCCTCATGGTGACGCCGTATGCCGCTGGGTCGGCAACCGGGTCTGCGCTCGGCGGCCGCCTCGTGCACCGCTTCGGCCGACTACTCGTCACCGGGGGTCTGGTGCTCTCACTCGTCGGGCTCGTCGCCACCGATGTTGTGCTCACCGAGGTGGACGGACCGTCCCTCCCCTGGGCCCTGGCCGGCCCGCTCCTCCTCGGCGGGCTTGGCAGCGGCTTCGTCATCTCCCCCAACATCACGCTGACGCTCCACGACGTGCCCGTCGAGCGGGCCGGCACCGCGGCGGGTGTCCTCCAGACCGGACAGCGCATCGGCACCGCCGCCGGGATTGCCCTCATCGGGGCCGTCTTCTTCGGCCTCGGCGCCGCCTCGGGGGACCTCACGAATGCGGCCGCGCTGGCACTTCGCCTGGCCGCGGCGGTCATCTCGCTCGCCCTCATCGCCAGCGCGGTCGACCTGCGGACCCGTCAGCGGGAAGGCAGGGTGTCGCCTGAGGCCACGGACGCCGGGAAGCCAGCTCAGCGGCATACGGGATCGTGAAGTTTCTTTGTTTGAAGTCCCGCGAGAGGTGGGTAGGGATCCACGTGCACGCAACACTCGAACGAAAGGAGAAGACCATGGCTACTCGCACCTGGGATGCCTGGACTTATCGGGAGAGCGCTGAGGTGTCGGCCCGTGGAAAGGATCTGACGGGCTTCTCCGTGGAGGCCATCGACGGCCACATCGGCAAGATCGACGAGGCCACGATGGACGTCGGCAGCAGCTATGTTGTCGTCGACACGGGTCCGTGGATCTTCGGTCGGAAGGTCATGCTGCCAGCAGGGACCATCGACCGGGTCGACTGGAACGACGAGAAGGTCTATGTGGACCGGACCAAGGACCAGATCAAGGACTCCCCGGAGCTGACGGTGCAGATCTGGACAACCCGGCGTACCGGGACCGACTGGGCACGTACTACGGCGACACGTACGACCGCACGCTGCCCTGAGCACGTGAGGTAGCCCGACCGCTGTAGTCGTGAACGAAGCCCCGGTGGCGCGGCCCAGCCCGCCACCGGGGCTTCTCGCATTGCACGAATTGCCCATGGTTCCCGGTTCCACGAGGACAATCGGGACCATGGACGCGCAACTGGGCTCTCGTGGCGGCTAGGTCCGGCTACGTGCGCGGCGGCCGGACGGCTCGAAACTGTGCGACTTGTTGGGGCGCTCGTCTCGGCTCAGGTCGATGAGGCGTCCCGAGATGCGGGTGTCGCGCAGCCGCTGCCAAGCGCCCGGCAGGCAGCTCGGCCGGCAGCTCGACGAGCGAGTGGTCGGCACGGATGTCGATCCGGCCGAAGTCCTGCCGTCCCGAGGCCGCCCTCGTTGGCGAGTGCGCCGACGATCTGCCGCGGCTCGCACCCGGTGGCGCTTGCCGACGTTGATGCGGTACGTCGCCGAACCGTTGGCCGCCGCGGCCACGGGGTCGCCTCGGTCGCCGCACGGTCGCCGCGGTCGCCCTGCCCGGCCTCACGCTCGTCTCGGCCGCCCACGGTCGCGCGGGCGGACCGGCTCGGGCTCCAGCTCGAGCAGCATCGGCTCGTCGCCCTGCTGGCACGACGGCGAGCGCCGCGGCGACGTCCGCCTCGGGCACGTTGTACTCCTTGACGTAGTGCGCGATGACCTCGCGGAAGAAGTCGAGCTCGTCGCTCTCGAGGGCCGCGGTGATCGCGTCGTCGAACCGGGTGAGGCGCGTCGCGTTGATGTCCTCGACCGTCGGCAGCTTCATCTGGGTGAGCGCCTGGCGCGTCGCCTTCTCGATCGCCTTGAGCAAGTGGCGCTCGCGCGGCGTGACGAAGGAGATGGCGTCACCGCTGCGGCCGGCGCGGCCGGTGCGGCCGATGCGGTGGACGTAGGACTCGGTGTCGGTCGGGATGTCGAAGTTGACGACGTGGCTGATTCGCTCGACGTCGAGGCCGCGCGCGGCGACGTCGGTGGCGACGAGGATGTCGAGCTTGCCGACTTCGAGCTGGTCGACGGTGCGCTCGCGCTGCTCCTGGGCGATGTCGCCGTTGATCGCCGTCGCCGAGAAGCCCCGCGCCCGCAGCTTCTCGGCGAGGGTCTCGGTCTCGTTCTTGGTGCGGACGAAGACGATCATCGCCCTCGAAGTTCTCCACCTCGAGGATGCGGGTCAGGGCGTCGACCTTCTGCGGGTAGCTGACACGATGAGGTAGCGCTGGGTGATGTTCGGCGCCGTCGACGTCGTGGCCTTGACGGTGACCTCGACGGGGTCGTGGAGGTACTTCTTCGAGATGCGCCGGATCTGCGCGGGCATCGTCGCGGAGAAGAGCGCGACGTGCTTGTCGTCCGGGGTGTCGGCGAGGATCGTCTCGACGTCCTCGGCGAAGCCCATCTTGAGCATCTCGTCGGCCTCGTCGAGCACGAGGAAGCGCAGCTCGCTCAGGTCGAGCGTGCCCTTCTCGAGGTGGTCCATGATCCGGCCCGGAGTGCCGACGACGATGTGCACGCCGCGGCGCAGCGCGCTGAGCTGCACGCCGTACGCCTGCCCGCCGTAGACGGGCAGCACGTGCACGCCACGGAGGTGGGCGGCATACCTCTCGAAGGCCTCGCACACCTGCAGGGCGAGCTCGCGAGTGGGAGCGAGCACGAGCGCCTGCGGCGTCTTCTGCTTGAGGTCGAGCTGCGCGAGGATGGGCAGCGCGAACGCCGCCGTCTTGCCGGTGCCGGTCTGCGCGAGCCCGACGACGTGACGACCCTCGAGCAGGGCGGGGATCGTCGCCGCCTGGATCGGCGACGGGTGCTCGTAGCCGAGGTCGCGCAAGGCCTTGAGGAGCCGCTCGTCCAGACCGAGGTCGGCGAAGGTCGGCTCGTCGCTGGGCTCCTCGCCGGGTTCCTCGGTCAGGTCGCGGTCGGGGTCTGGCATCTCGTCGGTCACCCTCGTGACGCTAGTCCTTCAGCACCCGTTGGTGGGCAGGGACACCACGAGGTCGTATGCCGCTAGGCTCGGTCTCGCTTGCGACTCAGCGGGCGATGTAGCCGCCGTCGACGTAGAGCTCGAGACCGGTCACGAACTTCGCGTCGTCACTTGCGAGGTAGGCGACGGCGGCGGCGATGTCCTCGGGCTGACCGAGGTGGCCCATCGGGGTCATGGACGTCATCGCGTTCCAGTAGTCGGTGCCCTTGGTCGGCTCGAGGATCGGTGTCTCGATGAAGCCCGGGTGGACCGAGTTCACGCGGATGCCCTCCGTCGCCCAGTGCAGCGCGGCGTTCTTGGTCAGCGTGCGGACCGCACCCTTGGCCGCGTGGTAAGCCGGCGAGGTGCCGAATCCGCCACTCGTGCCGAAGATCGAGCTGATGTTGATGATCGAGGCGTGCTCGGACTTCTTGAGGTGCGGCCGCGGCGACCTTCATGCCGAGGAACACGCCTGTCTGGTCGATGGCGACCGTGCGGTTCCACTCGTCGAGCGTCGTGTCCTCGATGGTCTTGAGGTCACCCAGGCCGGCATTGTTGACGACTATGTCGAGCGTGCCGAACGCCTCGACGGCCTTGGCGCAGGCGGCCTCCCAATCGGACTCGCTCGTGACGTCGTGCTTGAAGAACGCCGCCCGGTGGCCGGCGGCCGTGGCCTCCTTGACGGTCGCCTCACCGGCCTCGACCTGGATGTCCGTGACGAGCACGGCGGCGCCCTCCTCGGCGAGCCGCTTGGCCGTCTCCTTGCCGATCCCGCTCGCTGCCCCGGTGACGAGCGCAACCCGACCTTCGAGCCTGTTCATGACCACTCCTTCGACATGCGGACTGCCCTGGCATCCCCACTCTGTCAGTCGGCTGGGCCCGCCGGGGGACTTTGGCCGCCTCCGCAACACACCCGCTCATCGACTACTGCCGTCAGCTGCAGCAGGCCCCAGCAGTCGTTTGCCGGGTGTGTTGCGGGGTGGGGCCGGGAGGGCTGGGAGGCTGCTGGCGTCGGGGAGCGAGCTCAGCGGCATACGACAGGGGTCAAGGTCGGGCGACCACGCACCTAAGGTGGCGGGGTGGACCCCGACCGCGGCGCGTCGCTCGATGAGATCGCTCGACACGAGTACGTGTCCCTGACGACCTTCAGGCGGTCCGGCGAACCGGTCGCAACGCCGGTGTGGGTCGCACGTGACGGGGACGAAGTCGTCGTCATCACGATGGACGGCGTCGGCAAGACGAAGCGCCTCGCGCACACCGCACGCGTCGAGCTCCGGCCGTGCGACGTCCGGGGCCGGGTCGCGGTTGGTGCCCCATGCTGGCTGGGGACGGCCCAGATCGTCAGGGACCGCGACGGTCTCGACGCTGTGCGGCGCGCGATGTCGGCGAAGTACCCGGTCGCCAGGGTGGGCAACGCCATGGAGGATCTCCTCGGGCGGTGGATGCGACGCAAACCACGGGCCGGCATCCGGATTCGTCTGCAACCCGACGCCTGATCCCGCCCATGGCCCGCTGATTCGTCTGGCGAATCAGCGGGTGAGTACCACGCCGACGGGCTTCGGGCGGCGCTCAATCCATCCGGTCGAGGATCGCGCGGGCCAGGCGGCGCTCGAGGTCGGCCTTCTCCTTCGCATCGCGATCAACGCACCGCATGAGCTGACGCACGGCGTCCATCGTGTCGCGGGTTGCGCGCATGACGTGATCACGGGTGAGTGGCTGCCTGTCCTCGGTACGCCATCCAGCGATCGTCAGAGCCTGTGCTGCGGTGTCCTCGACGGTCCGGGGCGCGTCCCACCTCTCCGGCCCCAACCCTCCGCCACCGGCGACGGCGAGCAGCCGCAGCCCCACGGCGACCCGCTCGAAGTCCTCTCCATCGAGCGCCAGCCGTTGCAGCACCAAGTCCAGCAGCGCCGTCGGGTCGTCGCGCAGGCGTCGACCACGCGCCGTGACGTTGAGCCGTCCTCGTGCCTTGCGGATGAGCCCCCAGCGCTGACATCGCTCGCGCAGGTCGAGAACCGGCCAGGTCTGGTCCTCGCGGTTGCCCTTGCCGATCCACCCCTCCTCCAGCCGCGCGTCGTGGTAGACCGTCTCGACGACCCGTGGTGGCAGGTACCCTGCCGCCGTCAGCGTGAGCTGCTCACCGACCGCGTCGAGAAGCACCCGGTACGGCGTGGTCAGCGCGGTCGCCTCCTCCGCCGTGAAGCTGACCGGCTGGTCCCAGCCGGGTGCAGCCAGCCAGTCGTCGATCTCGAAGCGCGCGGTCGTGGACAGTTGACTGATCACCTGGATCACCTCGACGGGCAGACCCCCGAGCGCCGTCTCAGTGTCGCGTGGAGCGAGGCGGGCGAGGGCTGCGTTGATCTCGTCGAGGTCGAAGTCATCCGGGTGCCAACCGTCGGGCAGCCAGTCGCGCATCTCGTGGCCGGTCATCCCGTTCTCGAACTCATGGGCGTCGTCCCCGCCCGTCCGCAGCCAGGCCGCGGCCTCCTCGTAGCCCCAGACCCCGCCGATGTCCTCAGGCGGGCACGCGCCCTTCCCCGCCAGACACACGAGGGGGTATGCCGCTGAGCTCGCTCCCGCTGCCTCGCCCGGTCCCGACGTGGCGGGCTCAGGCAGCGGGTCGACGGACTCCAGCTTGAGGGTGTGGGTCCAGCCGTCGCCGAAGTCGTACTCGTAGGTGAGGGTGTCGCCGGGATCGTGAAGCACCTGGTCGAGGCGCGCGACCGTCTCGAGCGTGCCCTGCTCGCCGTCCTCGACATCGAACTCCGTGAGGAAGTACGGGCTCGCGTAAGGGTCCCCGAGGGAGAAGTGGTGCAGGTGCGAGTCAGTCCAGCCCATGACCTGCTGCACCCCGTCGTGGACCTTGCCGAGGTCGAGGTCTCCCGGAATCGTGAAGCGGCGCCAGACCTCTGGCTTGGTGCCACGAAGCGAGATGTGGACCGTGAGGAGCACCGGCTGGTCGGGTGGGTCCGGGAGGTGGATGGCCGGATTGCGTCGGTCCTGCGGCTGGCTCATCCGACTCCTTGCTCGTTGTACGGTTCGACGGTACGCGACGGTGACGCCGCCGTCGCGTACTCAGCGGTGTCGACCCCAGCCGAAACTTACCGTGCCGACTGCGGCACTGCTCATTTCACTGAGCAGTGCCGCAGCCCTCCCCTGGCCCCTCAGGTGCTCATTCGTGGGGGTTGGTGACGAAGTCGCCCCGCTCGCGGATGGTGTCGGCCGGTGCCGTGCTCGCCGTCCACAGCGACCCGTCGGCAGCGGAGGTGAGTACCGCCATGCCCGAGACCTCGGCGTGCTTGGCGAGGTAGCCGTTCGACTTCGCACCGATGCCACCCCGGACCTCGAAGAGGACCGACGTCGAGCCGAGCAGGCCATAGGCGTTGCGCGCGATGCCTGGGGTGGACGTGCTCGGGTACCGCGTGATGTTGGCGTACCCGTATTGCTCGAGCGAGGTCAGCATGACCGATACCGCGCGCTTGGACATGGTGATCGTCTCGGCGAACTCGTCTGCGATGCCGAGACGCTCGGCTTCCTCCGTGGCGTTGGGCCACATGATCGAGCCAGTGATGAGTCGGCCGTCATCGTCGACGTACGAGCCCTGGTGGTGGAAGTCGACCACCACGGAGGGCTGGCGTTCGTCCCAGAGCAGCCGCATGGCGACCGCCTCCGGCACCGGGTTGTCCGCGTCGGCGCCGGGCTTGTAGGGGTGGTCATAGGCGCTGTCGCTGTAGGAGTGGTAACGGTTGATGTCATAGCCACGACCGGCTTGGTAGAACTCGCAGAAGGCGACGCAGGTGGGATCCCAGTTCTGCCGCCACGGAGTGGTCCTGCCTCGCGAGTCGACGACGTCGCCGTCGAACCCGTCGACGTTGACTCGCGGCACGATCGTGACGGTCAGCGCGTCCCGAATCTGCTTGGCCTGCTGAGAGTTTCCGGACAGGGTGCGCACGATGGACAACATGCCCTCGCTGACGACGTACTCGTCACCGTGCTGGTTGGCGACGAACATGACGTCCACCGGCCCGGAGCCGATGGTGGCGACGGGGATGTCACGGCCGAGATTCGACTGGAGGGGCGCCGGCGCGACGTCGACCACGCCGCCCGAGCTCTTCTCGATTGAGCGCAGGGTGTTCCACAGCTGCTCGTAGCTGTGGATCGCCTGAACGTTCTCCTTGCCGTCGTCCCACGGACCGCCGGGCACCGTGGTCGGATCGGCGACCGATGGACCGGCGAGGGCGACGGACAATCCCGCGGCCAGAACGACTCCGATGGCTTTCAAGCGCATGGCTGTCTCTCCTTCAAGGCGTCATTGCACAAGAGGGTGGAGGGCGAGAAGCGCGCGCAAAATGCCCGGGTTTGTATGGTTTCGTCAGTTTGGCAGCGGGCCCTGTGGAGGTCAAGGGAGTGGGCCCTATTGCTTGACGAGGACCGCCCTGGCCTCCTTGACCCTGACGGTCGTCGACGGGCCCGGCACGTCGACGGTGGCCGGGATGTCATCCCAGGTCCCGCCCCCGTCGAGGCTGAAATCGGCGCCGAACGTCGTCGTCACCCTCGTCGTGAACTCCCCCGGCCGGAGATAGGTGTGCACGACATCGCCATCCGGGTAGATCCCTCCGAGCGAGTCGGTCGGGCCCAACGTCCCACCATCACCGAAGTGGTACGTGAAGCCGACGAGCTTGGGGCGGATCGAGACCGGGATCCCGCGGAGCACGCGCCGATCCGTCTCGTCCGGCTCGAAGCCGGCACCCGACCACGCCACGCGATAGAAGGTCTCGAGGTTGACGAGGGTGACGTCTCCCTTTGGCTGTGTGGTGATCGTCGGCTTGGCCCACGGGGTGCGCATGAATGCCGCCTTCAGGTCGGCCATGGTGAGCCGCGGACGCGCGCCCGGCGCCACGTCGGAGTAGCAAGTCACGCCCGCGGCCTCCCACGGGCTACGATCGTCAGGCGGCGTCACCAGCTGCCGCCAGATGCGCAGCCGCGTGTTGCCTTCGAGCTCGGGCGGGCACTGCTTGAGCGCCTGGCCGCACATGATCTCCTGGTCGCGCTCCGGATGGTTCACGGCGCAGTCCGGCAAGGACACGTACTCGAAGTACGGCGAGCCCTCCGGCCGCGGCGCGCCCTTGTCGCCCGGATACGCCGGCAACGCCAGCACCTCCTCACGCGACAACAACCCGACGTAAGCGCCATCTTGATCCGCACTGCAGCGCCACATTCCGCAGCCACCGGCGCTTGAGCCGCTATCTGAGCCCGCGGTGTTGCACAGATAGCACGCAGGAGTCGGCGACGATGATGCCGCGAGCGCGAGCCCTTCGATCTCTGCTCCACCTCGCTGCGATCACGACCCAATGATCGCGAAAGTGCAAGTCAAGACGAACGACCCCTCGCCCTCCGCGCATCGAGCTTTGCCAACGTCGATCGACTATCGACCACGAGCCGATTCATGCCCCACCGCTACAGCGACTGCGTCTTCCCATTCGTGAAGTGGATTACGAGCTGACTCTGCACGGTGAGAGGGCTCGATGCTCGTGCTGACCGCATGTTTCCGGATACTCAGCCGTGTCGACGGAAAGCAGTGCAGGTCTTGCATGACCCTCCCTGTACAGCCCATCGAGGAGAGACGGGTCCGCCTGCATCCACGCCTTCGCGACCTGCTCGTAGTAGAACTTGGCAAAGGCTTCGGCGCCGGCTTGGGTGTTGGGTCGCGCAGCTTTCGGGATCCTGGCCACGACCGGATCCACCTCGACTGACGTCGTGGTGGCGCGTGTCGTCGGCGTGCCGCCGGACGCGACGCCCGTCGAATCAGACTCTGCCACCAACGGCGCTGTGGCCGGCCCCGTTGGTGGAACCGAGCCGCCACACCCACTCAACAGGAGAGCGGTGGCGAGCCCAGCGGCATACGGCATCCATGAGGTCCTGCGAGCGCGCACGCGCGATCCCCCTCAAGTCTTCGTGTCGATTCGTCCCAGATCGTCACACAGTCTGGCGTGCCTCGCATGTCGAAGCGTTGCGTCATCCACAAGCCCGCCGCACTGCTCACTATCGCTGAGCAATGCCGCAGCGCTCACTCCACGCGCCCCCTGCCAGCCTGGGCCATCACGGCGTCGTTCATCGACGTCGATCTCGCTGAGACGACTGCGGCCCTGCATGGCCTGTCGGTGCTGCTGCGCGACCCAGAACTGGTCGGCCCATCGTTGGTGAGCTGAGTCGACGGGCACAACCAATGCCGTTGTGGCTGAGGAACATCCGCGAGACCAAGGTCAGCCGCGCGGTGTCGTTCGGCGACGT
The DNA here is from genome assembly GCA_963826445.1 of uncultured Actinomycetota bacterium. Classification (GTDB taxonomy): domain Bacteria; phylum Actinomycetota; class Actinomycetes; order Actinomycetales; family Dermatophilaceae; genus Intrasporangium. The sequence goes on along the minus strand of CAWGXD010000029.1, from coordinate 232,843 downwards.
CACGGGTTCCCAGGAAGACATCGTCCCGGGATCGACTGGGGCGGTGCCGGCCCATTCTCGAGTGGCCCGGCGCCGAGTCCGCCCACGAGACTCGGCCGCCCACCCCCCTCCAGCGTGGGCGGCCAAGCCAGCTCAGCGGCATACGGCCTCGTGGTGTGACTCAGCCGAGGCGGACGGTCACGCCTCCCGAGAAGGGTGAGTCGTGCAGCTCGATGGATGCCGGCTTCGCGTCCTTGGGCATGTCGAAGACGAGCACGCCCTTGACCGTGTTCCCCGGGTTGATCTCGTTGAGGAACACGTCGTTGTCCTCGAGGGAGATCGCGGCGCCCGTGTCAGCGGAGAACTCGCGGCCCTCGGCGTCGCGGACCTTCTGCGACGAGTCGGCGAAGAGCTGCGCCTCGGCACCGATGTTCTCGACAGTGACGTGGACGAGGACGAACTGACCCTGCGCGTTCTCCCCCAGCAGGTCCCCACCGACACGCGTGACGCCGGGCTTCACCTTCGTGACGGTGAACTCGAACTGCCCATCCCGCACCGGCGTCCCGATCGCTGCCTCCCTGGGCGCATCGGCCGGTTGGTCGGCTGCTTGGGAGGGCGTGGGCTGTCCGGTGACGGCGGCCGGGTCGGAGCCGCTGTTGAACGCCTGCGCGACGACGAGGATCGCGAGGAGGGCGATGAGCAGCGTGAGGATCTTGTGCCGGGCGAACCAGCTCTCGCGGGCGGGCTGCGGGGCGGGCGGGGCGGGGATGGTGGGCGGTTGCCAGTTCGACATGTCCATGTCCTTCGATTCGGTTGTTCGATGCAGGACGAGCGTGGCTCTCGTGAGGGGGTCGACGCCTCGGCCGAGCAGGCCAGAAGCGGTGACCGAAAGGACGAGATCGCGGGCGGGCGGGGCTGCCCCGACGGAGGAGTCGCGTGTCGGCGGGGTGTCCTACCTTGTGTCGTATGCCGCTCAGCTCGCTCCCCGGGTCCCCGGACCTCCTGCGCCGGCTTGCGCTGGGGCGTCGGCTCCGGACGATGGGGCTGGGCTTGGTCGTGCTGGTCGACGCCGTCTATGCGACAAGCGGGTTCGACGGCAGGCGGGCGGCTGCCGCGGGACTGACGCCAAGCATGGATGAGCCGACAAGTGGCACGGGCATGCTCATCGCGCTGGTGGGGATCGCGTTCGTGGTCGCCGTTCAGTGGCGGCAGCGATGGCCCGTTGCCCTGGCGCTGCTCGGAGTCGCCGGCGTCGTGCGTCCAGCTCGGACCGACGTTCGCGCTCATCAGCCTCATGTGGGTCGTGATTGCGCGCCCCTGGCGTGAGGCCCTGTGGGTGGGAGCCGTCGTCACCGTCGCGACGGGTTTCGCGGTCTGGCGTGACCTGGTTGCCACGCCAGCAGCGACCTCCTTCTGGCGGACGATCATCGCCCACGACGGACAGCCGGTCGGCTGGTACGTGCCGGTCGTCGTGACAGCCGCGCTGGTGGGGCTCTTCGTCGGGATGGGGCTGTGGCTGCGGACCCGCGCCGAGCTGCGGACCGCTGAGGGCGTTGCGGAGACGGAGCGTCAGACGGTGACGACACTGACCGACCAGGTGTCGCGGCAGACCGAGCGGGAGCGGCTTGCTCGCGAGATCCACGACGGGCTCGGACACAACCTTTCTATCCTGTCCGTGCATGCCGGGGCGCTCGAGGCGATGGCCGAGGTGGCAGGCGACGAGGTGGAGGATCGGCCCGAGGGTGCGGATCCCGTGCAGCGACGGACTGCCTCGCAGTTGAAACAGTCGGCGCAAGTCGTGCGCGAGACGGCGGCGAAGTCGGTCTCGGAGCTGCACTCGTTGCTCAACATCCTGCGCAACCCCGGGGATGCGGACGTGGCCGCGCCGACGAAGACGCTGCGCGACGTGCGCGCCCTCATCGACGACTCCGTCACGGCCGGCATGCCGCTCATCGCAACCGTCTATGTCGAGGACGGCGAGGCAATGGACCCGCCGTTGGCGCAGGCGGCGTATCGGATCGTGCAGGAGCTGCTGACCAATGCACGTAAGCACGCGGCGACGGTGCCCGTCCGCCTCACTGTGAGCGGCGGTCCGGCTGATGGCGAGCTCGTCATCGCAACGGCGAACCACCTTCCGCCGCCCCAGTGGCCGCCTGCTGGGGATGACGCCTCTCGGCGAGGGACTGGCTTGGTGGGGATCCGGGAGCGGGTGGAGCACTACGGCGGGGACATGCGGTGGGGTGCTGATGAGGCGGCCGTCTTCCGGGTGTCGATCCGGCTCCCGTGGCGGTTGGTTGATGGTGCTGGCGAGGAGGGGAAGTGATGGAAGAGGCTGCGGCTGAGAGGCGCCCGATCCGAGTCATGCTCGTCGACGACGACCCGATCGTGCGGATGGGGCTGCGTCACATGCTGAGCGTGGCACCGGACATCGAGGTCGTCTCCGAGGTGAGCGACGGCGACGAGGTGATCAGTGGGGTGCAGGCACACCGGCCCGACGTCATCGTCCTCGACGTGCGCATGGCTCGGATGGGTGGCCTCGAGGCGGTCAGCGCGGTGAAGGCGCGCCCCGAGGCGCCGAAGGTGCTCATGTTCACGGTCTTCGACCACGACGACGTGGCTGGCCGGGCGATCGAGGCCGGCGCCGATGGGTTCTTGCTCAAGACAGCCTCGCCCGAGGAGATCCGCAAGGGCATCCGCGACGTCGCGGCCGGCCTCGGGGCGGTCTCTCCGAAGACCGCTGCCCAGTTGTTCACCATGGTCCGCGAGGACTCGGTCTCGGCCCAGCGGGCGGAGGCGGCGCGACTCGTGGCCGGGCTGACCGAGCGTGAGCAGGAGGTCGTGGCCGGCTTGGCTCGAGGGCTCTCGAACGCTGAGCTGGCGCGAGAGCTGTTCGTCTCGGAGACGACGGTGAAGACGCATCTGGGCAGTGCCTTCGCCAAGCTCGGCGTCGACAACCGCGCCCAAGCCGCAGTCCTCGCCGACCGCGCCGGCCTCCTCTGACCGACAGCGGCTCGTCAGGACATCGTCGACTCCGAGATGGCGCTGATCGGCAAGGCGCGGAGTTTCGGGTCGAAGGGGAGCGTCTCGGTCCCGGTATAGAGGACCAGGCCGCACACGAAGTCGTCTTCCAGCCTTTCCCGCAGGTGGCGCAGGCCGCGGAAGTCGTCCCGTCGCACCGTCGACGCCGCCTTTGACGTCGATGGCGACGACCTGGCCACGTCGGTTCTCAAGGACGAGATCGACCTCGACCCTGTCCTGGGTGCGGTAGTGGAAGAGGTCTACACGTTCGTCAGACCACGTGAGCCCGCGCGCAATCTCCATCGCTGCGAATCCCTCGAGGAGGGCACCGAATGGGCTCCCCTCAGACCAAGCCGGGTTTCGTTTGACGAGGAAGACCTCTTCGAGCAGACGCAGGTAGCGAGCAACCGTCGGCTGAGGCAGCCCACCCGGCTGGCGGATCCATCTGCAGCAGAGCACTCCGTCGGCCCGGCGACTGCACCTGTGGCGCCTGCCCAACGGCGACGTCGAGTTGTCGAGTGTCAGGCTCCACGACGACAACCGCCCCTGAGCGCGCCGTGGCTACCCGCGCACCTCGGCCGCAGTGACGACTCCGATCAAGTGGCCCTCCGGATCGAGGAACTTCCCGAACTGGATACCAGGCCGCAGGGCATCGGGCCCCTGCATGCGAACCCCGCCGAGCCTTTGGGCCTGAGCCAGCGCGGCTTCCACGTCCGGGACCTCGACGAAGACCGTCACGTGGCCCGCGTACCCTTCGTCCCTTCGCGGTCCGCGCCACGTCGGGGACGGCTCTTGCGGAACGGTACTGACCGCTCCACCGATACCTTCTCCATCCTCGCTCCCTCGCACCAGGCCGTAGTCAGCCGGGCTGTCGGGGTCGACATCGATGACCCAGTCGAAGAGCTCCGAGTAGAAGGCCCTGAGCGCGGCGCCGTCCCTGCCCTCGATCTCGAAGTGGACGACGGGTCGTGCCGTTCTCATGGGGTTCATGTGAGACTCCCTGCCCACCTGAGTGACCATCGGTGCCTCATGCTGGACGCCTGCCGACCAGCGCCAGCAGCCCGGCGACGACACCCAGCCAGATCACGAGAGCCACCAGGTCGTTGGTCGAGGACCCGGTGTCGAGCCACGGTTCCCGGACGGCCGCCGCCACCCGGCTCAGGGGCAGCACGTCGCTGATCTGTCGCATCGTCTCCGGCATCACCTGCCGCGGCGGCCCCCCGGCCCCGAGCAGCAGCATCGGGAAGAAGGCGAGCAGGCCGAGCGCCTGCGCGGACCGCGCGGTGCGGGCAACGCGCCCCAGCACGACGCCGAGTCCGATCATCACCATGCCACCGAGCACCAGCCCGAGCGCGGCGCGCAGCGGGTCCACCACGGCGGGCACGCCGTAGACGGGCGCGGCCACGGCAAGCACCACGACCGCACCGACCACGACCATCGCCGACGTGACCAGAACCTGCGCGCCGAGGACAACACGCAATGGGACCCCCGCGCTGGAGAAACGGCGCAGCACCCCGCGCTCGCGGTAGCCGGCCAGGGCGGTCGGCAGGGCGATCAGGCTCAGGGCGCCCAGCGGGACGACCACGTAGTCCGCGACGTAGTAGTCGTCCGGAGTGACGCCACCGTACTCCGGCTGGGCCTCGGTGCCGAACACTCCGCCGAGGATGAGCATGAGCAAGACAGGGAACGCGAAGGCGAACACCAGTGCCGCCCACTCGCGGCCCATCAAGCGCGCCTCGACGGCCGCGACAGCGGTGGTGGCACTCACGACGCCACCGCCGTGGCCTCGTCGGCGACGGCATTCTCCGATGCGCCGGTGAGAGTGACGAAGACGTCGTCCAGGGCGGGCCGGATGACGGTGAAGTCGGCGGGACTCAGTCCTCGGCGGGCCAGCTCGCTGGCAACCAGGACCACCGACGTGGCGTCACCGACGACGCGGGCGACGCGGCCGTCGTGGTCCGCCTTCCACACGCCCGGGAGGGCCGTCAGACCGGCCAGCGCTGCAGGCGGCGCGGAGAACTCCGTGCGGACCGGACCGCCGAACTTGGCCACCAGCGCGCTCGGCGTGTCGATAGCGGTGATGCGCCCGTGGTGGAGCAGCGCGACCCGGTCGCAGAGCCGGGTGGCCTCCTCCATGTCGTGCGTGACGAGCACGACGGTCGCGCCGTTGTCTCGGACCTGTTCCACGAGCCGCCACGTGTCGCGACGGGCCGCAGGGTCGAGGCTCTGGGTGAGCTCGTCGAGGAACACGACCTGAGGTTCGTTGACCAGGGCGAGGGCGATGAAGAGCCGTTGCTGCTCGCCGCCAGAGAGCGCCCCGAACGGGGTCCGGGCCAGCTCGGCCAGCCCCCACTGGTCCCGCAGCGCGTGCCAGTCGACGACGTCCCCGGCGAGGCGAGCGAAGAGCCGGAGCGCCTCGTCGACGCGGAGCCGGTCAGGCAGCGCACAGGACTGCAGCTGGGCGCCGACGATCGAACGCAGCGCGTGGCGCGCGCGCGCCGGGTCAACGCCGGCGACCAGGACCCGGCCGGCGTCTCTGTCCCGCAGCCCCTGCAGGATCTCGACCGTGCTGGTCTTGCCCATGCCGTTGAGGCCGAGCACGCCGAAGATCTCGCCGGCGTAGACCTCAAAGGCGATGTCGTGCAGGACTTCTCGGCGGCCGTAGCTCTTGCGCAGGCCCTGAACTTCTATGAGTGGTTTGTTCATGCCTCGACGCTAGGGACAGCCGTCGTCGCCCCGCGTCCGCCGAAGGACGTCACTCCCGGCCGGCGACTACCCCATCGGGTGTACGTCGCCCGGCCGTACCAACCCGGTCTCGTAGGCCAGCACGGCCGCCTGCACGCGACTGGTCACCCCGAGCTTGCCGAGGACCCGCGAGACGTGGGTCTTGGCCGTGAGCTCGGAGATCACCAACTGGGAGGCGATCTCCCGGTTGGAGCGAGCCTGGGCGATCATCTGCAGGACCTCACGCTCGCGTGGCGTCAGTAGTTCCAGCACACCCAGGGACTCCCGGTGTGGGCTCGGTGCACGACTGGCGACGATCCGGTCGACCAGGCGCCGGGTGGTGACCGGTGAGATGACCGCACCGCCTGCCATGGCCGCCCGCACGGCGTCGATCAACCGCGCGGGTGGGGTGTCCTTGACCAGGAAGCCGACCGCGCCAGCCTCCAAGGCGTCGAAGACGTTGTCGTCGGTGTCGAAGGTGGTCAGGATGAGCACGCGGGGCTGCTTGGCGCCGGGACGGGACAGGATCGTGCGGGTGGCAGAGATGCCGTCCAGCCGGGGCATCCGGATGTCCATGAGGACGACGTCGGGGTCGAGCTCGGCGACCTGTTCGACCGCTTCGACCCCGTCGACGGCCTCCCCCACGACATCGACGTCGGCGGTGGCTTCGAGCAGGGCGCAGAACCCGCCGCGTACGAGGGCCTGGTCATCGACCACGAGGACCCGGATCATGTCGGCTCGCCCACTCGCTCGACCGGGAAGGTCGCACGCACCCGGAACCCCTCGCTGCCGTCGACGACCAGCACCCCGTCATAGAGTTCGACCCGCTGGCTCATGCCGATCAGGCCCTGTCCCTGGCTGAAGCCGCCGGAACACCCAGGGCCGTCGTCGCGGACTTCCACGCAGATGTGACCGTGTTCACCGACCAGCAGGACCTGGACCTTCGAGCCGGCCGCGTGCTTGGTCACGTTGGTGAGACCCTCCTGCACGACGCGGTAGACGGCGAGGTCCAGGCCGGGTGACAGCGTCGGCCAGTCGCCATTGCCCTGGACCGTGACATCGAGTCCCGCCACCCGCGCGTTCTCCACGAGCTGAGGCAGGTCGGCCACCCCGGGTTGTGGTGGCGCGTGAGCCGGGTCGGCACCGGCGCGCAGGACCACCAGCATCCGGCGAAGCTCGGCCAACGCCTCGCGGCCGGTGCCCTCGATGATCGCCAGGGCATCGGCGGCGCGATCGGGGCGGGTGCCCATCAAGTGGGCACCGACGCCCGCCTGGACGGTGATGACACTCATCGCGTGGGCGACGACGTCGTGCAGTTCGCGCGCGATGCGGGCGCGTTCGTCGACGACCGCCTGGTCGGCGAGCGCCAGGCGCGCTTCCTGGAGCTCGCGGGTGCGGATCTCGAGCTGCTCGGCGTAGACCCGGCGCCGCCCCTCCACGACACCCAGGCCCCAGACAATGACCAGCACCAGGCCCACGTAGAGGATGTCGTCGAACTCGGTGGGCCACAGGCCGCTGGCTGCCGCACCAAGCATCCACGCAGGCACGACCAGGGCGATCGCACGCAGCCACAACGGCCGCGCCCAGGCACCACAGGCGTACAACGCGACCAGGGTCGGCAGCGACTGCAGGAAGTGGCCCTGCCGGACCGTCTCGTCGCCAATCGGATCGAGCCAAAGAGGGTAGGTCACCGCGAAGGTCAACACGACGGCCAGGGGGTTGCGCGCGAGCAGCAGCAGCGGTGCCGTGTTGGCCAGCACGAGGACGCCGGCGTACGCCGTGGTCAGTTCGTGCTCGGCCCATGCCGATCCGGCGAACACGGAGAAGAGGACGACGGTCATCACCACGAGCCGCCAACCATGCAGGAGGTCCACGCCGCCAAGGCTAGGCGGGATCGCCGGGAACGGCGTCCGCCAAAGGATGCACGCACCTCGGCCCGCACGCCGTGTTGGGCTCATCGCCACCGAGGATGCCGTCATCGCGGCGGTGACCCGCACCGAGCGGGCCCCATGGTGACCGAGAACGTCGTGGACTTCGCTCCGGAGCATGGCGTCGTCCTTGTCTTCGTGCTCAGCCGCGGCCTCCCGACGGAAGGCCGTCCTACACCTGTCCTGGCAACCCCTGCCAAGGGCCACGTGGCTCGGGAAGCGAGCCCAGCGGCATACGGCATAAAATTCGTCGGCCTCCTGGAACGCTCCAGTGGCACAGTGGAGGACATGAGCGATCCAACGTGGGAAGCCGTCGACGCCTACCTCGGCGACCTGCTCGTCAACGAGGACGACGATCTGCGAGCGGTCCACGAGGCCAATGCCGCCGGAGGTCTCCCTGCCATCGACGTGGCGCCCAACCAGGGCAAGCTCCTCCATCTCCTCGCGCGTCTCGCCGGCGCCCGGACCGTCCTCGAGATCGGCACGCTCGGCGGCTACAGCACGATCTGGCTCGCCCGGGCCGTGGGACCGCAGGGCCGCGTCGTGACGCTGGAGTTCGCGCCGCACCACGCGGAGGTTGCCCGTACCAACCTCGAGCGGGCCGGTGTCGGCGACCGCGTCGAGGTCCGGGTCGGGAGAGCGATCGACACGCTCCCGGCGGTCGAGTCGGACGGGGTCGGCCCCTTCGACCTCGTCTTCATCGACGCGGACAAGAAGGGCACCGCCGAGTACGTGCGATGGGCTGTCCGGCTCGGGCGGCCCGGCACCGTGGTCATCCTCGACAACGCCATCTGGGACGGCGCGGTCGCCGACCGCGACTCTACGGACCCGGATGCCCTGGGCGTGCGCGCCGGCCTCGAGGCGATGGCCCAGGATCCGCGGTTGGACGCCACCGCGATCCAAACCGTCGGCGTCAAGGGATGGGACGGCTTCGCCCTGGCCGTCGTGACGTGAGCCCGTGGTGTGATGGAGGCGTGGTCAAGGCTCCGCACGGCTTCGCCGGACTCGTCGTCAGCGGCGGCGTTGTCGTGCCTGAGGCCGAGCTGGAGGAGCGGTTCTCGCGCAGCTCCGGTCCCGGCGGGCAAGGCGTCAACACTGCGGACTCCCGGGTGGAGCTGACCTTCGATCTCGCCGCGTCGAGCAGCATCCCGGAACCGATCCGAGGCCGGATGCTCCAGCGACTGCATGGCCGTCTCGTCGACGGGCGCATCACCGTCTCCGCGAGCGAGCACCGCACCCAGCTGGCGAACCGCCGGGCTGCCCGGGATCGGCTGGCCGAGATGCTCAGCGAGGCGGCGAGCCCACCGCCCGCCCAGCGACGCGCGACGAGGCCCACACGCGGGTCACAGGAGCGCCGGTTGCGGGCGAAGCGCTCCCGGTCAGAGCTCAAGCGCGGGCGCGGGCCCATCACCGAGTAGGTGCGCCCGAGCGGGACCCGACCTGATCGAGTGAACGGAATCTGGCCGCCTTGCGCCCGATTCTTGTTCACTCGATCAGGGGGCGGACGGGGGTTGGCGGGCGCGTGTCAGAGTTGGGGCGTGCGTCCTGTCCTCATCGCCTGCTCCCACGGGACGAGCTCGCCTGCCGGACAGGCCTCGGTTGCGGGTCTGGTCTCTGCCGTCGCGGGGCGCCGCCCGGACCTCGACGTGCGTGCTGCCTTCGTCGACGTCGAGGAGCCGCGCGTCACCGAGGTGCTCGACGACCTCGACGGTGCGCCGGCCCGGGTCGTGCCGCTGCTGCTCTCCGCGGGCTACCACGTCCATGTCGACCTGGCCCACGCAGTCGCCGCCCACCCCGACGCGACGCTCGCCGCCGCGCTCGGCCCGGATCCACGCATCGCACAGCTCCTCGCGACCCGGCTCCTCGACGCCGGCCTGCGCGACGGCGACACAGTCATCGTCGCCGCGGCCGGCAGCTCCGACACACGGGCGGTCGAGGACTGTCGAGACGTGGCCGAAGCGCTCGGTCACCTCATCGGCGGAGCGAGCTCAGCGGCATACCTCTCGGCGGCGGAGCCGCGTCTGAACGCAGCGGTCACCCGGGCACGCGAGGGAGGGACGCGAGTCGTCGTCGCCACGTACCTGCTGGCGCCCGGGTACTTTTCCGACCTCGCGGCCAACTGCGGCGCCGATGTCGTGACCCCGCCGCTGCTGTTGCCGGCCCAGCCTCCACCTGGCGAACTCGTGGACCTCGTCCTCGACCGGTTCGCGGGCTGACTGTCCTCCGCGGCAGGCCAACGGGGGCCGGACCAGTGGTCCAGCCCCCGTTGGGTTGAGAGTCAGCGTTGTCCGCGGACGACGTTGACCGTGTAGTCGTACGAGGCGTCAAGCGTCACCAGATCGCTCGGGTCCTGCGCGGTCGGCATGTTCGAGACGACGAGGACGAAGTCGGCCTGGTTGCCGTTGGCGCACTTCGTGTTGAGGGTGTACGTCGTGACGTCCGAGCCGTTGAACCGGTAGACGTAGTTGCCCGCGTCATCGGTCAGCTCACCGGGCGAGACAGTGCCGGGCGTGAGGTCGCAGTTCGCGACAACCTGCCAGGCCCAGTCGTTGTCCTGCACACCGTCTGTCTCGACCCACGGCTTGTCGCCCTCGCCAGAGACCGTCGCCGGGGCACCGTCGACGGTCACGTCGTCGATGAACCAGCCGGTGTCGAGGTAGGCCGCGTCGGTCGAGTAGCGGAACCGGACGTCCGTCGTGCCAGCGGGCAGCACCGCGTTGTAGTGCACGTACTCCGGCTCGTCGACGAAGTACTCCCCGCCCGAGGTGCCCGTGATGCCGTTGCCCTCGGTGTTGTTGCCGTGCGGGTTGTCGTCCGTCGAGACGACGGTGCCGTCGTCGAGAGTGACCGGGACGGTGACCCACTCGCCGTTGACAAGCGCCTCGACGAAGCCGTAGTCCCAGCCCTCCTCGATGAAGTGCCAGTTCCAGAAGCCGAGGGTGTCACCGCCCTGGACCGCGCTGTCGACGCCGAGCAGGTAGTCGGCCTGGCTCTCCGCGCCGCCCCACCAGTGGGTCGAGCCAGAGTGCGGAGCGACCTGGGACGGTCGCGTCGCCCTCGAGCGAGAGCGTCACGCGCGGCCCGGGGTTGCGGAACGTCTCGTAGGAGACGCCGAACGGCAGCGCGCTCGACGGCGGCCGGTTGCCGGGCTTGTTGAACTTCGGGCTCGGCTGCGCGCCGCGGTAGAAGCCCCGGTCGTCCCAGAATTGGTCGTTGGCGATGTCGATCGTCCACCCACCCGAGGCCGGCCCGAGGTCGAAGTTCTCGAGGTTCCACAGCGCCGAGTTCTCGTCGTCGAGGTACATCGTCACGGCCCAGTCCTGGAACAGCTCCTTGGCCGAGCGCAGGTCCCGCTCCCGTCTGGGCGTTGAACGTGTCGATGGCGGCCTGGACGCCCTCCATGCTGTTCGCCTGCTCCTCGAAGATCAGCTTGATGAGCAGGTCGCCGGCGGTGCCGTCGTACTCGAGGTCGGGTTCGAGACTGCCGCCACCGTTGCCGCCGGCCTGCTCCCAGAGATAGAGGAAGTAGCTGAAGGAGGCGCCGTAGTTCTCGAGGCCGCCGCCCCAGCGGGTCAGCGAGGTCTCGCGGTGGAACACCTGCTGGTAGGTCAGGTGGCTGCCCGTCATGTCGTACCCGTTGAGGAACGCGGCCATGTCCGCGAGGCCCTCGTCGACCCACGACAGCTCGCCCGGGTCGGAGTAGTTCATGAGCAGGTGCTCGAGCTCGTGGGCGATGACGCCCTCGTAGAGCTCGGGCCGATCATTCGCCGCGTTGCTGTCGCTCCAGGGTGCGGTGCTCGGGTCCTCGCCGACGCGGTTGGCCCAGTCGAAGGCATCGAGCATGATGACGTTCATGCCCATGCTGGTCATGAAGTCGGGCGCGAAGTAGCCGGCGGTGTAGGTCGTGACCGCGCAGTCGTAGTAGCTGTCGTCCTGCACGTTGTAGACCAGGGTGACCAGCGAGTCGCTTGCGGGGTCGCTGGGATCCGCGGCATCCATCTCGCCGAAGTGCGCCTCGTCGACGGCGACGATCTGGTTTGTCAACTCGTCGCCCAGGTAGTCGATCTGTTCCTGGGTGAGCGTGAACTCCGAGGCGAGGTTGTCGGCGCACGGGGTGAACTCGTCGTCCGGGTTGTGGTCAAAGGCGGGGTCGAGGCTATGCACCCCAGTCGGCGCCGTGCCGTCGAGTGGCGTGCCCTGCGGCACGTAGATGTAGACCGGCGTGCCCTCATCGGTCGCGCCGCTGTAGACACGAGTGAACGGCTGGTAGTAGGTGCCGCCCGCCGCGCTGTCGTTGATCGGCACGATGATGGTCGGGTCTCCGGCGCTGCCGTAGTCCGACGGAGGATCATCGCTGTGACTGGCTACGGCTGGCGCCGCGAGGCCCAGCCCGAACAAGGTTACAACTGCCGTGCAGGCCGCCAGCCTGCTGAATCTCTTTGTTCGCAAGGGAGTTCCCTTCGGACCCCGCGACACTGCGGAGTCGCCTTCGGCGTGTCCCGGCGGGCCGCCTGCTTCAGCACCATCCGGGACGTGGTCGCAGTCTCAGCTCCGATGTGACCGCGATCACCTACGTGACGATAACCGACTCGCGCGGTACGTTCATGACGAAACGGTCAGGGAGATGTGCCGCCGCCGGCCGGAGCGCCACACGAGTCCCGGGTCAGGTGGCCGCCTGGCTCACATCCTGCTCCGATATACGGAGCAGATGAGAGCCCCGGCTTGAGGTCCCGGGGTGCGCTCCCGGGTTGAGGTCCTGGGGGTTGGCACTGTCTCCGGTTGGCCCTACGGTCAGGGATGAGCGCCGCTGCGGCGCAGAACCGCTCAACGAGGAGCCGCACATGCCCGTCCTGTCCGACCTCACCGCCGCACTGGCCTCCGGCGCCGTCCGAGTCGTCGACCTCACCGCACCGCTGTCGAGCGACACGCCACTGCTCGAGCTGCCGCCAGAGCTGGGGCAGACGGCCCGGTTCGAGCTCGAGGAGATCAGCCGCTACGACGACCGCGGACCGGCCTGGTACTGGAACAACTTCCACACCGGCGAGCACACCGGGACCCATTTCGACGCGCCGATTCACTGGGTCAGCGGCAAGGACAGGGACGACATCGCGACGGTTCCGCTCTCGGCGTTCGTGGCTCCCGCCGTCGTCCTCGACGTCACGTCGCGGGTCGAGGAGAACCCGAACTTCCTCATCGAGGTCGCCGACATCGAGGCCTTCGCCACCGAGCACGGCCCTCTGCCGCAGGGCGGGTGGCTGCTCTGCCGCACGGGATGGTCGGGCCGGGTCACGCAGGAGGAGATGATCAACCGGACGGACACCGGGCCGACGAGCCCGGGTATGTCCGTCGACTGTGCCCGTTGGGTGGCGGAGGAGTCGCCGTTGCAGGGCATCGGCGTCGAGACCGTCGGGACTGATGCCGGGGCCGCGCACTCGTTCGAGCCGGCCTTCCCGTGCCACTCGTTCCTGTTGGGCGCCGGCAAGTACGGCCTCGCGCAGCTGCAGAACCTCGACCAGCTGCCCCCTGTCGGTGCGGTGGTCGTCGCATCGCCGCTCAAGATCGTCGGTGGCTCAGGGTCGCCGGTACGGGTGCTCGCCCTCGTCGAGGACTGAGTCGTGCTCGTCGCCGAGGCGGTGGGGCGGGCATTGGTCGCCGCCGGGGTCGACCAGGTCTTCGGGGTCGTGGGGTCGGGGAACTTCCACGTGACCAACGCGATGGTGGCCGCCGGGGCCCGATTCGTCGCGAGCCGGCACGAGGGCGGCGGCGCGACGATGGCGGACGCCTACGCGCGCGTGAGCGGTCGTCCCGCAGTCCTGACCGTGCACCAGGGATGTGGCCTCACCAATGCGATGACCGGGATCGCGGAGGCCGCCAAGTCACGGACGCCGCTCGTCGTGGTCACCGCCGAGGCGACCCAGCGGCGGTCCAACTTCTACGTTGACCAGTCGGGGTTGGCCGCTGCCGTAGGCGCGGTGGCGCGGCGCGTGACCTCGGCCGAGACCGCCGTGGCCGACACGGTTGAGGCGGTCGCCAGGGCAGTGCACCAGCGCCGCACCGTGGTGCTCAACCTCCCGCTCGAGATCCAGGCCCTCGAGCTGCCGGACGGGCCGTCGACCGGGACGATCGAGCTGCCCCAGGCGCCAGCGCCCCCGACCCCGTCACCCACCGATGTGGAACGGCTGGCCGCCGCGCTGTCCGCCGCGTCGAGGCCGGTTTTCGTGGCCGGCCGCGGGGCCCGTTCGCACGCGGCCCGCGATGCGCTCATCGCGCTCGGGGAGCGGTCGGGCGCACTGCTCGCGACGTCAGCGGTGGCCAAGGGTCTCTTCGTCGGCGAGCCGTTCTCGCTGGACGTGTCGGGCGGGTTCGCCTCCCCGCTGGCAGCCGAGCTGATCCACGGCGCCGACCTCATCGTGGGGTGGGGGTGTGCCCTGAACATGTGGACGATGCGGCACGGCACCTTGATCGCGCCCGGCGCCACGGTGGTGCAGGTGGACGACACGGCGGATGCGCTGGGAGCGTACCGTTCGCTGGCCTTCGGAATCCACGGCGATGTCGCGCTGACGGCCGCGGCCGTGGACGAGGCCCTGCTGGAGGAAGAGCTCGGAGCCGGGGCCGCCGGGCGAGCTGGTTACCGCTCGCCGGAGCTCGCCGCACGCCTCGCCCGCGAGCTGGCTTGGCGCGATGTGCCGTTCGAGGACAGAAGCACTGCTGACCAGATCGACCCGCGGACCCTGACCATCGCCCTGGACGACCTTCTGCCGACCCAGCGCGTCGTCGGCGTGGACTCCGGCAACTTCATGGGCTACCCGAGCATGTTCCTGCGGGTTCCGGACGAGCGAGGCTTCTGCTTCACCCAGGCGTTCCAGTCGATCGGGCTGGGCCTGTCCACGACGATCGGAGCTGCGTTGGCGCAGCCTGACCGGCTCCCCGTCGCTGCGGTCGGCGACGGAGGTCTCATGATGAGCGTGGCCGAGCTCGACACGGTTCGTCGTCTCGGCCTGCCAATGGTCGTCGTGGTCTACAACGACGAGGCCTACGGGGCGGAGGTCCACCACTTCGCGCCGGGCGGGCATCCCATGGATACCGTCACCTTCCCTGAGACGGACATCGCAGCGATCGCCCGCGGCTACGGCTTCACGGGGGTGACGGTGCGGACAACGGCGGACCTCCACGCCGTCCGGGCGTGGGTCGAGGGGCCCCGCGACACTGCCCTGCTCGTCGATGCCAAGGTCCGCGGTGACCAGCCGTCCTGGTGGCTCGAGGAGGCCTTCCGCGGCCACTGAGCGGCTGACTCGGGCGAGGCTCAGAGCACCGCCTGCGCCAACGCCCAGCCGAGGGCGCCCGCCCCGAGCCCACAACCCAGGCTCAGGAGCACGTTGCCAAGGGCCGCGGCGAAGGCTCCGTCCTCGACCAGCCGAACCGTTTCGAAGCTGAACGTCGAGTACGTCGTCAGGGCCCCGCAGAACCCGGTCGCGACGAGAGCAAGGACCCCCGCCGACGCCGCGTCAGCTGCTCCAGACGGCCCGGACGGCCCGGACGCCGCGCCGAGCAGAATGCCGAGCAGCAGCGACCCGCACACGTTGACGACGAGGGTCCCCCACGGGAACCGGCCTCCGTGCCACCGCTGCACCGCCAGGTCCGTCACATACCGCAGCGGCGCTCCCACGGCCCCCCCGATGAGCACGAGCACGAGCGTCACGGCCCCGACCTCCGGGTCCGGGCCAGCGCGCGCCCCAGGAGCGCGCCCAGCACCACGGCGACGAGGGCCAGTACGAGGGTCCCGATGAGATACGCAAGAGCGATGCCGGTCTGGCCCTGGGCCAGCAGTGCCCGCGTCTCGAGCGCATAGGTCGAGAACGTCGTGAACCCCCCGAGCACCCCGACGCCGAGGAACGGCCGCACATACCGCCGCGGCGGCCACACGTCGGTCACGTAGAACATGAGCAACCCGAGGAGGAGGGAGCCGATCACGTTGATTCCCAAGGTCGCCCACGGCACACCATCGGCTGGGTGTGGCCACAGCTCACCCGCGGCGTACCGCGCCGCCGCACCTAGCGCGCCGCCGGCCGCGATGACCCCGAGCACGTCGAGACGGTCGCGCACGAGCGCGTGGTCGACCTGGCTCGTCCGCACGTCATCGGGCGTGACGTCGGGGTCGACCGGGCCGTGCACGGGACCGTGCGCCGGGTGTGAGCCCATTCGTGTCCTTTCGTGCCGACGGGCATACTCGTGGCGTCCCGCTGTTCACGCCGATGAAAGGGTATGCCGCTGAGCTCGCTCCGCTCGTACCTGACCATCGCGGGTCGGTCCAGTGCCGAGATCGAGGTGCGGCGGTCGCGCTTCGTCTGTGACGTCGAGCGCGTGGAGTCTGAGGAGGCGGCCCGCGAGTTCATCGAGGCGATTCGGGCGGGCAGCCGCGAGGCTCGGCACCACTGCACGGCCTTCATCCTGGGGCCGGACGGGGCGATCCAGCGGAGCAACGACGACGGCGAACCGTCCGGGACCGCCGGAGCGCCGATGCTCGAGGTCCTGCGAGGGCGCGGGGTGAGCGATGTCGTGGCGGTCGTGACACGGTGGTTCGGCGGTGTCCTCCTCGGCACCGGCGGCCTCATCCGGGCCTACGGCGATGCGGTCAGCGCCGGAGTCGACGCTGCGTCCCTCGTGACGCGCGAACTGCGGGTCGAGGCACTCGTCGAGGTGAGTCACGCAGACGGCCCGCGCCTCGAGAACGCCCTCCGCGGCCACGCCGGCACCACGGTGATCACCGTCGACTACCTGGCGGCCGGGGTGAGCATCATCGCAGGCGTCGAGCCCGACGGCTTCGACGAGCTGGCCGGCTTCGTCGCCTCCCTCACCTCGGGCGCCGGCACCGTCACGGCAGGCACGACCACCTGGGTCGACACCGACCCCCACCGCCCCTGACCGCAACACACCGAGCAGTGGCCAAGTCCCTGCGGTTATTACTGGGTGGGCTTGGCCATTGGTCGGTGTGTTGCGGGGTGGAGGGCGGGAGGGCTGGGACCGAGCGGGCGTGCGGGAGCGAGCTCAGCGGCATACGACAAGATGGTGGTCATGGCACTGCACCTCGCGACGACCGACGAAGGCAACGCCCTGCTCGAGCGGGACCCCCTCGCGCTCCTGGTCGGCATGCAGCTCGACCAGCAGATCCCGATGGAGAAGGCGTTCACGAGCCCGAGCGTCCTCGCCGAGCGGATGGGCGCGGACCACCTCGACGCGGCCACCATCGCGGCACTCCCGCCGGAGACGCTGCTCGAGTACTTCCGCACCCCTCCGGCGCTGCACCGCTTCCCGGGGTCAATGGCCCAGCGCACCCAGCAGCTGTGCCAGGCGATCGTCGACGAGTGGGACGGTGACGCCGCCACCATCTGGGCCGGCGCGGAGACCGGAGCCGAGCTGGTCAAGCGCATCGGCGGCCTGCCCGGCTTCGGCGACCAGAAGGCGAAGATCTTCGCCGCGCTGCTCGCCAAGCGGTTCGGCGTGGCGCCGCCCGGGTGGCAGGAGGCGACTGGCGACTACGGCCAGCCGGGCCACCGCTCGATCGCGGACGTTGTCGACGACGAGTCGCGCGTCAAGGTGCGGGAGTACAAGAAGGCGAAGAAGGCCGCCCTCAAGGACTGAGTCACGTGTGACTGCCCTTGAGCGCGAAGTGCACACTCGACGCGATGGGGGACGGCACCCACGGGGGTGGGCCGCTGGGGCGAGCCGAGCGGCATACGGCCTGGTCTTGTGGCCTGTCGCCTCAGTCGGCGAGGAAGCCGAGCAGGTCGGCACGAGTCAGCACGCCGACCGGCTTGCCGTCCTCGACGACGAGGATCGCATCGGACTTCTCGAGCTCGTCCCGGGCGGCGCCGACGGGCTCGCCGGAGCCGACGAGGGGCAGGCCCGGTTCCATGTGCTTCTCGACCGAGTCGAACAGGTGCGCCTGGCCGGTGAAGAGCGCCTCCATGAGCGCCCGCTCGCTGACGGACCCGGCCACCTCGCCGGACATGACGGGCGGCTCTGCCTTGACGACCGGCATCTGCGAGACCCCGAACTCGCGCAGGATGTGGACCGCGTCGCGGATCGTCTCGTTGGGGTGGGTGTGGACGAGGGCCGGCATCTCGCCGGACTTCGTGCGGAGCACCTCGCCGACCGTCTGCTCGTCGTGGTCGTGGAGGAAGCCGTAGGACGACATCCACTCGTCGTTGAAGATCTTGGACATGTAGCCGCGGCCCGAGTCGGGCAGGAGCACGACGACCACGGCGTCCTCCGGGAGGTCCTTCGCGGCCCGGAGCGCCGCGACGACCGCCATCCCGCAGGAGCCGCCCACGAGCAGGCCTTCCTCACGGGCGAGGCGCCGCGTCATGTCGAACGAGTCGGCGTCGGACACGGCGATGACCTCGTCGACGACCGAGGGGTCGTAGGCGCCCGGCCAGAAGTCCTCGCCGACCCCCTCGACGAGATAGGGCCGCCCGGTGCCGCCGCTGTAGACCGAGCCCTCGGGGTCCGCAGCGATGATCCGCACCGCACCGTCGCTGACCTCCTTGAGGTACCGCCCGGTGCCGCTGATCGTGCCGCCGGTCCCCGCGCCGGCGATGAAGTGGGTCACGCGGCCGTCGGTGTCGCCCCAGATCTCCGGGCCGGTCGTCGCGTAGTGGCTGTTCGGCCCCTCGGGGTTGTAGTACTGGTTCGGCTTCCAGGCCCCGTCGATCTCCTTGACGAGCCGGTCCGAGACGCTGTAGTAGGAGTCGGGGTGGTCGGGGGCGACCGAGGTCGGGCAGACGACGACCTCCGCGCCATACGCCTTGAGGACGTCCTGCTTGTCCTGGCTGACCTTGTCGGGGCAGACGAAGATGCACGAGTAGCCGCGCCGCTGGGCGATCAGCGCGAGCCCGACGCCGGTGTTGCCGCTCGTCGGCTCCACGATCGTGCCCCCGGGCTTGAGCAGCCCCTCATCCTCCGCTGCCTCGATCATGCGCAGCGCGATGCGGTCCTTGACCGAGCCGCCCGGGTTGAAGTACTCGATCTTGGCCAGCACGGTGCACCTGACGCCGGCGTCCTCGACGACCGAGCTCAGCTTGACGAGGGGCGTGTTGCCGACGAGGTCGGAGATGTGCTCTGCGTACTTCACCGCATCATCCTAGGTCGAGGTGTCGGCGAGACTGCGAGGAGGTATGCCGCTGAGCTGGCTTCCGCTCGCCCTGCCCTTCACGCGTTGCCGGGTTGGCATTCCCCGTCAGCCCCACGCGTTACGGTGATACCGGGTTCTACCGGGACTAGCTCCACCATGAGGGGGTTCTGCATGAGCCGCGCACGACGCGCTCGGAAGATCGCCCAGACCGCTGCGTTCGGCGGCGGTGTGGGCGCCGCTGGGCTGGGTGCCCTCGGGCTCGCGGGCTACGGCCTGCTCCGGATCGAGGCGCTGATGGCCCGTCGGATCGTGGGCCAGCACTTCGACGGGGCACCGGACGACGAAGGGACCTATGGCTTTGGCCACGGAGCGCCGATCCGCCTCGTTGTGCTGGGCGACTCGACCGGCGCCGGCATGGGCGCGGAGCACGCCAGACAGACGATCGGGGCGACCGTGGCGAATGGAGTGGCTGCCTTCAGCGGTCGCCCGGTCGAGCTGACGAACGTTGCGGTCATCGGCGCCGAGTCGCTCCACCTCGGGGGCCAGGTCGACCGGGCGCTCGAGCGCGTCGCCGGGCCAGATATCGCCGTCATCCTCATCGGTGCCAACGACGTGACGCACCGGATCGAGCGTTCTCTGGCCGTCCGGCACCTCGAGATGGCCGTCCGGCGGCTGCGCGACGCGGGCGCGGAGGTCGTCGTGGGCACCTGCCCCGACCTCGGGGCGATCGAGCCGCTGCCTCAGCCCCTGCGCTACCTCGCGCGCCGGTGGTCGCGAGACCTCGCGGCCGCCCAGACGGTGGCCGTGGTCGAGGCCGGCGGGCGCGCCGTGTCGGTCGGCGACCTGCTGAGCGAGGCCTTCTCGGCCGAGCCGCACGTGATGTTCAGCCCGGACCGGTTCCACCCGAGTCCCGCCGGCTACGCCCGGGTGGCCGCGGCCCTGCTTCCCTCCGTGAGCGCAGCGCTCGACCTCCTCGGCGAGCGCAGCGCCCCGACTCAGCCGAGCCCGTGGCGGGGCGAGGGCGTCGGGCCGGTTGCCGTTGCGGCGAGCCGTGCGGTGGCCAACCCCGGGACCGAGGTCGCCCCGGCCGAGGTGGGTGGCCAGGCCCGCGGCGTCCATGGCCGCTGGGCGATGATCCGTCGCCGGCTCCGGCCGACGATCGCGGTTCCGCAAGCCGACCCGGTGCGCGAGGATGAGCCGGTCGCCGCGGGTGTGGTCGAGACGGATCCAGAGATCGCGCCTCGTCGCTGACCGTGCTGCCAAACGAACAGCAGACCGTTCCTTTGGCAGCACCCTCCCTCCTCAGCCCAGCGGCGCCACCTGGTCCGCCGGGGGGGCCTTGATGCCCAGGTCCTCGTTCCAGCGCGAGAAGTCGAGTTCTCCGGGACTCGTCGACGAGCCCGTGAAGCGGACGATCTCGAACTTTGACTTCGACACGTAGAGGGCTCCCTCGGCCTGGCCCTTGGCGTCGGTGATCACCCAGGCGTCGACCCCGCCCACCGTCTCGGAACCCACGGTGTCGGACAACTGCGATGGCGTCACGGCGTTGAACGCCTCGTCGAGGAAGGAGTTGAGGCTGAGCTGTTGCGTGAGCTCCTCGGCCGCGACGGGTGCCTTGACGAACTTGTCGGCCGCAGGCGGTGCCGGCAGGCCCTGGGACTTCCAGAACTGTGCGTCACCTTGGAGGTACACCTCGTCAGCCGCTGAGATGACCCGCACCTTGCCCTGGTCCTGGAGGTGCAGGGTGACGTCAGCGCTCGAGCCGTCGCTCGTGCCCTTGAAGTCGATGACCATCTCGGTGCCGTCCTGCTCGATCCGACCGGTGAAGGCCGCCGAACTCGCACTGACCGCGTTCGTCCTGGCCTTCTCGAGGATCTCGGCCGCGCTGGGCGCTGGCACGCTCGTCGTGGCTGTCGCCGACGCCGCCCTCGAGCTGGGCGGAGGAGCGGTGGACGTCGTGCACGCCGCGAGGAGTCCCAGCACGCCCGCGCCGACAACGACAGCGACGCGGCTGCCAAGGGGAGGTCGGGTCGTCGCGCTCATCGCTGATCACCCTAACCCGAGGCCCCGAAAGCTGTTCACTCGATTGCCGTGGAGGGCCCGGGGGGTGACGAGACGCACACCATAGGGGTGCGGGTGTCGCAGATGCAGCCCAGCGGCATACCATCGGGTGGAACTGAGCGCCCGCTTACCTCCGGGTGCCCGCAGACACAGCCGTCCGCAGGAGGACACCGTGACCGAAGCCGTCATCGTCTCGACCGCCCGCTCGCCGTTCGGGCGCGCCTTCAAGGGCTCGCTCAAGGATGTGCGCCCCGACGACCTGGCCGCCACGGTCATCCAGGCGGCGCTCGACAAGGTCCCCGCCCTTGACAAGTCCCTCGTCGAGGACATCTACCTGGGCTGCGCGGAGCCGTCGCACCGCCACGGGTCCAACATGGCCAAGGTCGTCGCGACGCTCCTCGACCTGGACGGCACGCCGGGCGCCACGGTCAACCGGTTCTGCGCGAGCTCGGCGCAGACGACCCGGATGGCTTTCCACGCGATCAAGGCCGGCGAGGGCGACATCTTCGTCTCGGCCGGCGTCGAGTGCGTGTCGCAGTACGTCGGGTTCGCCGGCGCCGGCGGCGCAAGCGAGGACGACCGCAACCCGAAGTTCGATGCCGCTCAGGCCCGCACGAAGCGCACCGCGGAGACGAACGAGACGTGGCACGATCCCCGCGAGGACGGGGAGCTGCCCGATGTGTACATCGCCATGGGTCAGACCGCGGAGAACGTGGCCACGTCCTACGGGATCGGCCGCGACCGGCAGGACGAGTGGGGCGTCATCTCGCAGAACCGCGCCGAAGCCGCGATCAAGCGCGGCTTCTTCGACTGGGAGATCACCCCGATCACCACCCCGGACGGCACGGTCGTGACCAAGGACGACGGCCCCCGCCCGGGCGTCACCTTCGAGGCGGTCCAGGCGCTCAACCCGGTCTTCCGTGAGAACGGCACCGTCACCGCCGGCAACTGCTGCCCGCTCAACGACGGCGCCGCCGCCCTGGTCGTCATGAGCGACACGAAGGCCAAGGAGCTCGGCCTCGAGCCGCTCGCCCGCGTCGTCTCGACCGCGGCGACCGCCCTCTCCCCCGAGATCATGGGCCTCGGGCCCGTCGACGCCGTCAACCTCGCGCTCAAGCGGGCCGGCATGTCCATCGGCGACATGGACCTCTACGAGATCAACGAGGCGTTCGCGGCGCAGGTCATCGGGTCGGCGGACCAGATCGGCATGGACTACGACAAGCTCAACGTCAACGGCGGCGCCATCGCCATCGGCCACCCCTTCGGCGCCACCGGCGCGCGCATCACCGGGACGATCATCAACGCCCTGCAGCGACCGCGACGAGCAGTTCGGCCTCGAGACGATGTGCGTCGGCGGCGGGCAGGGCATGGCGGTCATCTTCGAGCGCCTCACCTGAGCCCACGACCTCTCGCAACACGCCCGCTTATCGCAGTACTCCCCCTGTTGCAACAGGGGGAGCGCCGATGTGGCGGGTGTGTTGCGTCAGAGGCTCCGTCGTATGCCGCTGAGCTCGCTCACCACGTCAGTGACCTCCGCGTCGGGCTGGGTCGCGAAGAGGTCGTAGACCATGACCGTCAGCTGGTCCATCATCGCCGCGGGCCCGAGGTCGGGCACCCGCCGAGCCGGCGTGCCGCGCAACCCGGCGACGCGATCAGCGAGCCGCTGAACGAGAGCCGAGGTCAGCGGCATACGGGAAAGCGCGCGGTCGAGGGGCAGCTGACGCCACCTCTCGACCACGCGCCGTAGCTCGTCGGAGACCTCCTGCGGAACAGGCGACCTCACGGCTGGTTGATCGTCACCCGTCGCGCATGCGCGCGAGCAGGCGGGCAATCTCGATGTAGAGCCACACCAGCGTGACGATGAGGCCGTGCGCGAGCAGCCACGAGTACTTCTGCGGCGCGCCAAGGCGGACGGCGTTGTCGATCGAGTCGAAGTCGACGGCGAGCGAGTAGGACGCGAGGCCGACGCCGAGGAGGCTGAGGCCGATGCCGAGCATGCCGCTGCCACCGAAGCCCCAGCCGCTGATGACTCCGGTCATCAGGAGGACGACCTGAATGATCGAGAAGAGCGCGTAGCCGGCGATCATGAAGATGAAGATGCGCCGGGACTTCTCGGTCACCTTGATCAGGCCGGTCGCGTAGCCGGCGTACATGGCCACGAACACGCAGAGCGTGGCGACGACGGCCGTGAGCACCAGGTCGGCGCCGTAGGCCGAGGCGAGGAAGTAGCTGAACGCACCGACGAACACGCCCTGAACCGCGGCGTAGACGAAGTAGAGCGGCGTCGGGATGTTCTTCATGAACATCATCGCGAAGCCGAGGATCAGCGTGCCGAACATGCCGCCGAGCCACAGCGGTGACACGAGGTTCGGGTTGGCGTCCACCATGAACCACGAGACGCCGGCGCCGGCGAGCGTGATGACGAAGAGCACGAGGCTCTTGACGATGACGTCGTCGAGCGTCACGCGGCCCGTGTCGACCGGCCCGGCGGCCTGACGTGCGTAGAGGTCGTTGAGCTGGTCCGCGGTCACGGCGTCCTGCACGGCGTAGCCCGCGGTTGCTCCCTGGGTCGAGCCCATCGGGCCCTGCTGCCGCCCGCGCTGCGGCTCGCCGAAGCCGGCGTACCGCTCCTGCTGCAGCTGCTTGTCGATCCGGTCGAAGACCGGGTTTCCACCTGCCATGTGTTCGTGCCTCCCCAGCACCTGGGGCCACGTGCCCCTCGATGGGCGTGGCGACTTGTCACTACCCTAAGCGTTCGGGGTGTCAGTCGGAGTTCCCGGGACCTCGGTTCGGGCCGGGACGAGACGGAACCGTGACCGTGCGGGGCGGCATACTGAGGGCTCCGCCCCCGTAGCCCAACCGGCAGAGGCAGGCGACTTAAAATCGCCCAAGTCAGGGTTCGAATCCCTGCGGGGGTACTGGCACTCGCCCACGTGCGGGTCAGGCGATCGACAGAGCGATCCCGTCGAGGATGTCGTGCTCGGACGTGATGGCCTCGGCCACCCCCGCCACCTCGGAGACCCGCTCGATGATCCGCCGCCAGATGAGGGCGCCGGCGCCGATGACGTCGACCCGGCCCGGATGCATGTACGGCAGCGCCGCACGCTCGGCCCGCGTCATGCCCAGCAGCTCCGTGCACGCCTGCGTCAGCCGCTCGACCGGCAGCTGCGACAGGTGGATCGCCTCCGGGTCGTAGCGGGGCAGGCGCAGTGCGTGTGCGGTGATCGTCGTGACGCTTCCGGCAAGGCCGACGAGCGTGTGTGCCCCGGACAGCGGAACCGTGGCCGCCGCCTCGTCGATCGCGCGATCCACGTCGGCGGTCGCGGCCGCGACCTCCTCGCGGGTCGGTGGATCCGTGTGGAGATGACGCTCGGTCATCCGCACGCAGCCGACGTCGACTGACCTGGCCGCCTCGAGATGGCCGGTGCCCAGGACGAACTCGGTCGACCCGCCCCCGATGTCGACCACGAGATAGGGACCGGCGCCCCAGGCCAGCCAGACCGCCAGTCGCTCCACTGAACGACAGGCTCGCCTCCTCGTCGCCGCTGATGACCTCCGGGACGCGTCGACGCCCAGAGCTGGTGAAGGCGGACCGGACGCCCTCCACGAACGTCGCTGCGTTGCGCGCGTCGCGCGAAGCGGAGGTCGCAACGAAACGCACACGGGCCGCTCCGAGCTGACGGCACTCAGCGGCATACGTCCTCGTCATGTCCAGCGTGCGCTGCATCGACTCGTCCGAGATGACACCGGTGCGATCGACTCCGTGCCCAAGACGCACGATCTCCATCCGGCGCCGCACGTCGACCAGCGTTCCCGTCGCGGGGTCGATGTCGGCGACGAGCAGGCGGATGGAGTTCGTGCCGCAGTCGACGGCTCCGACGCGCACCAGCCCGTCACTCATGGTGCTCGCTCACGGCCGCTGCCCGGCGCTCGGCCTCCACGTCCTCTGTCGCGTGGATCGCGGCGCACGACGTCGGCACCCACCAGTCGGGGAGCATCGCGAGCGCCTCGTCACCCAGCGGGTTGACCCCGCGCCCGCGGCGAGCGAGTGCGCGACAAGGACGTGGAGGCACTTGACCCGGGTCGGCATCCCGCCCGCCGACACGCCAGCGATCTCGGGGACCTCGCCGAGCTCGGCCCGCTTCGCCAGGTATTCTCATGGGCGCGCTGTAGGCCGGCGCGGAGCTTCCCGTCCTCGGCGAGGCGGGCGGTCATCTCCTTCATGACGCCCTCGGTCTCCAACGTGCTGATCGCCCCGGTCAACCGTGGGCAGGTCAGGTAGTACGTGGTGGGGAAGGGCGTGCCGTCCGGTAGGCGCGGCTCGGTCCGCACGACGTCCGGCTCCCCGCAGAGGCAGCGATGGGCGACCTCGGCCACGCCGCGAGGGGGTCGGCCGAGCTGCCTCTCGACGGCGACGAGGTCAGCCGGGTCGACTGGCACGCGGGTTGGCCTGGTGGCCGGCTCCGGAATCCGTCTTCGGGACAGCCTCCGCGGTGGGTCGGTCGGCGATCTGGATGGACTGCCACACCTTGCCGTACCACGGTGCCGAGTCGTTGGCCATCGGCGCCGCAACGACCGGCTCCTGCGCAGACTGCTCCTGCGACGCTGGCTCTCGGACGGTCACCGAGTAGCCCGGTCACCGGCACGCACGAACCGCAACCGCTGGCGAGCCTGCTCCTCGATGTACCGCGGGTCCTTCCACGGCGCCTGCTTCGCTGCAGCTCCTCCACGGTGGCCCGCTGTCGCTCCACCCTCTCCCGCATGGCGACCATGTCGTTGCTCTGCTGGATCACCGACCGAAGGGTCGGCACGAGCGTCACCGCCAGCATGACGACGATGCCGAGCAGGATCGCGCCGCGTACCCACGCGTCGACTGGGACGGCGGGCCAGGCGGCCGCCTGGTGCGGGCCCTGGCTGCGGTGGGCGGGCCGCTCGCTGCCCTGCTGGGACGGCCGAGCCGGTGCGCGTGGATCCTGCCGCCCCCGCCGCCTGCGCGACCGCGTCGGGTCGCGCCCCCCGCTGGCGGACGTTGCCACCCGAGCGGGAGGGGGTGCGGCCGGGTGCGGTCTGGCATCGGTCTCCACGTCGGTGGGCCGGTCCGGTCAGCCCTCGGTGCCGGGCTCGGCGTCGAAGCGCGGGAAGGCGCCGGCGCCGGCGTAGACGCGCGGCGTCGTCGAGGTTCTCCTCGATGCGCAGCAGCTGGTTGTACTTGGCGACGCGCTCGGAGCGGGCCGGGGCGCCGGTCTTGATCTGGCCGCAGTTCGTGGCGACGGCGAGGTCGGCGATCGTGACGTCCTCGGTCTCGCCGGAGCGGTGGCACATCATGCAGTTGTAGCCGTTGCTCTGGGCCAGCTCGACGGCGTCCAGGGTCTCGGTCAGCGTGCCGATCTGGTTGACCTTGACGAGCAGCGCGTTGGCGGTGCCCGTCGTCGATGCCGCGGGCGAGGCGCTCGGGGTTGGTGACGAAGAGGTCGTCGCCGACGATCTGGACCTTGGTCGCCGAGCTTGTCGGTCATGGCCTTCCAGCCGTCCCAGTCCTCCTCGTTCAGCGGGTCCTCGATGGAGACGAGCGGGTAGGCGTCGACGAGCTCGGCGTAGTAGTCGATCATCTCGTCGGCCGACTTGGCTCGCGCCCTCGAACTGCGTACGAGCCGTCCTTGTAGAACTCGGACGCGGCGACGTCGAGCGCGAGCGCGATGTCGCTGCCGGGCTCGTAGCCGGCCGCCTTGATCGCCTCGAGGATGAGGTCGAGCGCCGCGCGGTTGGACTCGAGGTTCGGGGCGAAGCCGCCCTCGTCGCCGAGGCCGGTGGCCAGGCCGCGCTCGCTTCAGCACCTTCTTGAGCGTGTGGTAGACCTCGGCGCCCCAGCGCAGCGCCTCGCGGAAGGTCGGCGCGCCGATCGGCGCGATCATGAACTCCTGGATGTCGACGTTGGAGTCGGCGTGCGAGCCACCGTTGAGGATGTTCATCATCGGGACCGGCAGGACGTGCGCGTTCGGGCCGCCGACGTAGCGGAAGAGCGGCAGGCCGGCCGACTCGGCGGCGGCGTGCGCGACGGCGAGCGAGACGCCGAGGATCGCGTTGGCGCCGAGGTTCTCCTTGTTGGCGGAGCCGTCGAGCGCCGATCATCTCGGCGTCGATGAGCCGCTGCTCGCTCGCGTCGAAGCCGACGAGCCGCGGGTTGATCTGCTCGATGACGGCGTCGACGGCCTGCTCGACGCCCTTGCCGAGGTAGCGGCCCTTGTCGCCGTCGCGGCGCTCGGACGCCTCGAAGGCGCCGGTCGAGGCGCCGGACGGGACGGCGGCGCGGGCGAACGTGCCGTCGTCGAGACGGATCTCGACCTCGACCGTCGGGTTGCCGCGCGAGTCCAGGATCTCGCGGGCGCCAATCTCCTCAATGCTGGCCACTGAGCTCTCCTGTGGTCAGGTCGGTCGGACCCAGCGCGCGGATCGCGCGGATGCGTGCCTCGGCCCTGAGCCGCTCGATGACCGCACCCGGCCGTGCGACGCGAGCCCGGCCCCGATGCCCGAGACGTGGGCCGACCGGCCTCAAGCGCGGTCAGACATTTCGGTGACACGCGACCCGGACACGCGCAATGAGATCGACAGTCCATTACCGGTTCTTGACCTCGACGTGACCGGGTCGGCATACTCCGAAGTGTCACGGGGGGTGGCGTCTCAATAGGGGAGTTACGATCGCCAGGTGGGGGGTTGGTCTGTACATGGGGCCAGCCGTGCTCAGACTGACTGCGGATGCCTGACTGAGCGCGCGACCGGTGGTCGCAGCCGCGCACCGAGCGGCTCGAGGGCATCGGCTGCTCCAGCTGGGGATCGCGACCGGTGACCTCGTCATCATCGTGGGGGCGACGGCGCTCGCCGCCGTCCGGCGCACGTCGACACGCCGGTCTTCCGCCAGTCGCGAACGACGTCAACACGGTCGCCCTGTCCGTCGGGCCGGATCGTCGTCGCCTGGATGCTGGCCAACGTGGCGCGGGGGCACCTACGCCAAGGCCCATCTCGGGGTCGGCACCGTCGAGTACGCCCGGGTGCTCGGCGCTGCCGGCCTCACGGCCGGCGCCATCGGGATCTCCAGCTACCTGACGAAGTTCGAGCTCTCGCGGGTCTTCTTCGTCCTGCTCTTCCTCGTCGGCGTGCCGCTGCTGCTGCTGTGGCGGTGGACGGCCCGCCGGATCGTCCACCGCCTGCACCGCCGCGGGCGCCTGCTGACGAAGGTGATCATCTCCGGGTCCGAGAGCCGGATCGACGAGGTCGCCAGCGTCCTGCGCCGCGAGAAGTGGCTGGGCTTCCGGATCGTCGGCGCCCTGGTGCCGTCCTCGCGGCCGGTCGAGCAGACCCCGCGGCGGGGTGCCGGTCATCGGCTTCACGAACGAGACCGCCTCCGACGCCTCGCCGCCGAGGCCGACCTCGTGCTCTTCACCGAGGGCGCCTTCCCGTCGGCGGCCGACTTCCGCCGGATCGCCTGGGACCTCGAGGGCCACGACGTGCAGATGGCCGTCGTGCCGAGCCTCAGCGACATCTCGTCGGGCCGGATGACATGCGCCCGGTCGGCGGCCTGCCGCTCGTGCACGTCGAGCAGCCGCAGAGCCTCGCGGCCTCCCGCGGCCTGCAAGCGCGCCTTCGACCTCATCGGCGCCGCCCTGCGCTGCTCTGCTCGCGTCGCCGGTGATGCTCGTCGTTCGCGGCTGCTGATCAAGCTGCACGACGGCGGTCCGGTGCTCTTCCGCCAGACCCGCGTCGGCCGCGACGGCGCAGCTCTTCGAGTGCCTCAAGTTCCGCAGCATGGTCGTCGACGCCGAGGCCCAGCTGTCGGCGTCACGCACCTCAACGAGAACGCCGACGGCGTGCTCTTCAAGGCCGAGCACGACCCGCGGATCACCCGGGTCGGGCGCCGTCATCCGCCGGTTCTCCATCGACGAGCTGCCCCAGCTGTTCAACGTGCTCCGCGGCGAGATGAGCCTCGTCGGGCCGCGCCCGGCCCTGCCCGCCGAGGTCGAGCGCTACGACGCCGACGTCCAGCGCCGGCTGCACGTCCGCCCGGGCATGACCGGCCTGTGGCAGGTCTCCGGCCGGTCGCGACCTCTCGTGGGAGGACACCGTCCGCCTCGACCTCTACTACGTCGACAACTGGTCGATCGTCCAGGACCTGCGATCCTGGCCCGCACCGTGCACGCCGTCGTTCGCTCACAGCGGCGCCTACTGAGCGCGCTCAGCGGCGCGCACGGGGTCACGAGCGCCCGCGAGCCGGCACTCACGGCATCACGGAATTGCGCCGTTGCCGCTGAGCTCAGCTGTCCGATGCGGCCAGCGCCGCAGTCGGCGTGGGCTCGCCGTGGCTCTCGCTGGCCGCCGCGAGCTGCGCGCAGCGTCTCGCGCAGGGCTGCCTCGGCGTCGACGCCTGCGGCCCGGGCCCGCCGGACGAGCGCGAGCAGCTCGCGCGCCGAGGCCACCGGCGCGACTCGGCGA
This sequence comes from uncultured Actinomycetota bacterium, assembly GCA_963826445.1. GTDB lineage: Bacteria > Actinomycetota > Actinomycetes > Actinomycetales > Dermatophilaceae > Intrasporangium. Next base: position 203,518 of record CAWGXD010000029.1, on the reverse strand, counting down.
GCGTCGAGCGAGGTCCGCGCGGCCGGTCCGCGTCGAGCCGGCCGATGTACTTCTCGGCGCGGGCCAGTGCGGGGAGGCTGACGGGCACGCCCTCGAGGGGGTGGGTCCGGTGCTGCTTCTCCGCCGCCTTGATCGTCTCCCAGTTGGCCTCGACGGCGTCCGGGGTCTGCGCGTCGACGTCGGCGAAGACGTGCGGGTGCCGGCGGACGAGCTTGTCGACGAGCCCGCCTGCGACGTCGTCGATGTCGAACGGCTCGCTCGGGTGCTCCTCCGCCACGCGGGCCTGGAACGCGATCTGCAGGAGCAGGTCGCCCAGCTCCTCCTGCATGTGCGTCGGGTCGCCGCGACTCGATGGCCTCGATAGCCTCGTGGGCCTCCTCGAGCAGGTAGGGCACGAGGCTCTCGTGGGTCTGCTGCGCGTCCCACGGGCAGCCGCCCGGGGAACGCAGCCGGTCCATGACGGCGACGACGTCGAGCAGGCGTGCGCCCGGGCACGTCGAAAGAGCCGATGAGCAGCTCGACGTCCGGAGGCTCGGGTAGCCGGCTCACCTCGGCGGCGATGGCCTCGCTGAGGCCGGGGTCGCCGTCGGCCGAGCCGACCCACACGACCGTCGCCGGCTGGCTGCCGCGCTGACGAGGTCACGGGCAAGCGACGGGCGCGTCCGAGCGGTCGCGCGCGCATCACCTCGACGCCCGCCTCGAGCGACCGCCTGCGCCCTGCGGCTCGTCCGGCGCGGCCCCACACCTGCCGTGCGCGGGACGGCGCGGTCCACGCGTCACGGGTGAGCAGCCCAGGGGCGACCCGGGGCGTCGAGACGAGCAGGACGAGGCGCGCCGTCGCGGCGGCGAGCTCGTCCGGCTACTGCGCGTCACGTCGCTGGCGGCGCGGTCGCGAGGCTTGATCCAGTTGGGCCGCTGCTGGCCGATGGTGAAGTAGACCGGGCCCTCGTCGGACTGCACGACCTAGCCGAAGCGGGGGTTGACCGTGATGTGGCCTTCTTGAGGTCTGCGCGGTAGCGCGGCGACGTCGGCCTGGCGTCATCTTCCGCGACTGGATGCAGGGCGACGGCGTCGACGAACTCCTTCGTCGTGTCGGTCGCGTCGGGGATCGCCGCGATGACGCTGGCGTACGGTCGCGTCCGGCTTCCAGCCGCCGGACGTCGCGACGGCGTCATGGAGCAGAGGCGCGGCGACGAGGGCGGTGACGACGATGTTCTCGGGAAGTCGAACTTGGCGGCCGTGCAGCTGGTCGCGCGTCTCCTCGACCTCGGTCCTCGTGGATCACCTCGCCGTTGACGACGGCGGCGCGCCTGCTGCCGCGTCTCGAAGCCACAGCCCGCCGAGCAGGGCGACGGCACTGAGCACCGACGAGGGCGGCCGCTGGCGACTCGCTTCGATGAACGGGCGCGGACTGACGTGCCTTCACTGAATTCCTCCTCTGGCGGACGCGAGTGACATCTTACGGTGCGCTCGAGGCGGCGGAGGCCACCCCGGCTGCGGCGGCGATGTCGTCGAGCAGCACGGCCGTGATGAGCTGCCGCGCCCACGCGAGCGACCTCGACGTCGCGCAGCGGCTTGCCACCGACCCGCGCCGTCATCGGGGCCGGGACGAGGATCGTGCCGAGCGCCTCCTTGACGATCGTGCCCGGGTAGAGCCGCATGAGGCGCAGCTGCTGGCTCTCCCGCAGGTCCTTGACGGGACCGAAGCGCACGACCTTGCCCTGCACCCCGATGTCGCCGATCCGGGCCCGGCGGGCGACGACCCGCAGCCGGGCCACCTCGAGGAGGTTGTCGACCGGCTCGGGCGGCGCGCCGTAGCGGTCGCGCAGCTCGGCCTCGATCTCGTCGACCGCCTCGTAGCGTCTCGACCGTCGCGAGCTTCTTGTACGCCTCGAGGCGCAGCCGCTCCCCCGGCACGTAGTCGTGCGGCAGATGGGCGTCGACGGGCAGCTCGATCTTGATCTCGGCGGGCACTTCGGTCGGTGTCGCCGCGGAAGTCGGCGACGGCCTCGCCGATGAGTCGCACGTAGAGGTCGAAGCCGACGCCGTGCGATGTGCCCGGACTGCTCGCCGCCGAGCAGGTTGCCGGCGCCGCGGATCTCGAGGTCCTTCATCGCGACCTGCATGCCGGCGCCGAGGTCGGTGTTGCTCGCGATGGTGCGCAGCCGGTCGTGCGCCGTCTCGGTCATCGGCTTCTCGGGCGGGTAGAGGAAGTAGGCGTAGGCCCGCTCACGGCCGCGGCCGACCCGCCCGCGCAGCTGGTGCAGCTGGGAGAGGCCGAGCATGTCGGCCCGCTCGACGATGAGGGTGTTGGCGTTGGAGATGTCGAGGCCGGTCTCGACGATCGTCGTGCAGACGAGGACGTCGAAGCGCTTCTCCCAGAAGTCCTCCACGACCTGCTCGAGGCGGTGCTCGCCCATCTGGCCGTGGGCCGTCGCGATGCGCGCCTCGGGGACGAGCTCGCGCAGGCGGGAGGCCGCCTTCTCGATGCTGCTCACCTTGTTGTGGACGAAGAAGACCTGGCCCTCGCGCAGCAGCTCGCGGCGGATGGCCGCGGTGATCTGCTTCTCGTCGTAGGCGCCGACGAAGGTGAGCACGGGGTGACGCTCCTCCGGCGGCGTAGCGAGAGTGGACATCTCGCGGATGCCGGTGACGGCCATCTCGAGCGTGCGCGGGATCGGGGTGGCCGACATCGACAGCACGTCGACCGCGGTGCGCATCGTCTTGAGCAGCTCCTTGTGCTCGACGCCGAAGCGCTGCTCCTCGTCGATGACGACGAGGCCGAGGTCCTTGAAGCGCGACGTCCTTGGCGAGCAGCCGGTGCGTGCCGATGACGAGGTCGACCGTGCCGTCGGCGAGCCCGTCGACGACGTCCTTGGCCTCCTTGTCGGACTGGAAGCGGGACAGCGACTCGACCTTGACCGGGAACTGCGCGTAGCGCTCCGAGAAGGTCTGCTGGTGCTGGCTGACGAGCAGCGTCGTCGGCACGAGGATCGCGACCTGCTTGCCGTCCTGGATCGCCTTGAAGGCTGCGCGAACGGCGATCTCCGTCTTGCCGTAGCCGACGTCGCCGCAGATGAGGCGGTCCATCGGGACCTGCTTCTCCATGTCGGCCTTGACCTCGTCGATGCTCGAGAGCTGGTCGGGCGTCTCGACGTAGGCGAACGCCTCCTCGAGCTCGCGCTGCCACGGCGTGTCCGGCGCCGAAGGCGTGCCCCTTCGTCGCCTGGCGTGCGCTGTAGAGCCGGATGAGGTCGGCCGCGATCTGCTTGACGTAGCGCTTGGCCCGCGACTTCGTCTTGGTCCAGTCGGAGCCGCCCATCTTGTTGAGCGTCGGCTCCTCGCCACCGACGTACTTCGTCACCTGGTCGAGCTGGTCGGTGGGCACGTACAGGCGGTCGCCCGGCTGCCCACGCTTGGAGGCGGCGTACTCGATGACGAGGTACTCGCGGGTGGCGCCCTGCGACCGTGCGCTGCATCATCTCGACGAAGCGGCCGACACCGTGCTGCTCGTGGACGACGAAGTCGCCCGGCCGCAGCTGGAGGGGATCGACCTGGTTGCGCCGGCGCGACGGCATCCGACGCATGTCCTTGGTGGAGGTGCCCGCGCCCGGCTGTCCGGTCAGGTCGGTCTCGGTCAGCAGCTCGAAGCGCTCGGGCTCGTGGACGAAGCCGCGGCCGAGGGAACCGGTCGTCACGCTGACCGTCCCAGGGGTCGAGGGACGTCGTCGAGCGGTTCGACGCGGACCTCGTGCTCGCGCAGCACCTCCTCGACGCGCTTGGCAAGACCGGGGCCCTCGGTCACGACGGCGACGCGCCACCCATCCGCCGTGCGGGCGCGCAGGTGCTCGACTGCGCGTTCGGTGTCGCCGCGGAACGCCTCCGGCTCGGTCGTCGCGACGGCGAGCCGGGCGTCGACGTCGTCGTCCTCGATGACGAGGTCGGTCGTCGGCCGCGAAGGGCGTCAGGGTCCACCAGGGGCGGCCAGAGGTCGATCGCATGCGACCGGAGCTGGGCAATGGTCCAGTACGACGCGCGTGCCGAGCACCGACTCCAGGTCGACCGGCACGTGGTTGCCGCAGCGGCGTTCGCCCAGCTCGCCTCGAGGAACTCCTGGCTCGTCGCGACGAGGTCATGGGCGCGGGTGCGGATCCGCTCGGGATCGCTGAGCGAGGACGATCGAGCTCCTTCGGAAGGACGTCGAGGACCGACTCCATGCCGTCGACGAGCGCCGGCGCCAGGGACTCCATGCCCTCGACGGCGATGCCCTCGGCCACCTTGGTCAGCATCTCGGAAACGCCTGGGAGCTGACTGGCCAGCTCCCGGGCGCGGCTGCGGACGGCGGCAGTGAGCAGCACCTCCCGGCACGGCGGCGCCCACAGCCCGTGGTCGGCGACCTCGAGGCTGCGCTGGTCGGCTACCTTGAACCAGCGGATCTCCTCGACGGTGTCGCCCCAGAACTCGACTCGCACGGGGTGCTGCTCGGTCGGTGGGAAGACGTCGAGGATACCGCCGCGGACAGCGAACTCACCGCGACGCTCGACCAGGTCGGTGCGGGTGTAGGCGGCGGCTGACAGGGCGTCCACGACGTCCTCGAGTGGGCGCTCGTCCCCGGCGCGCAGGCTGACCGGCTCCAGGTCGCCCAGCCCCTTGGTCAGCGGCTGGAGCGCCGCCCGGACCGGCGCGATGACGACCGACAGCGGGCCGTAAGTCGGGTCGTCAGGGTCGGGGTGGGCGATCCTGCGCAGCACGGCGAGGCGTCGCCCGACGGTGTCGCTGCGCGGCGACAGGCGCTCGTGGGGCAGCGTCTCCCAGCTGGGGAAGACCGCAACCTCTTCGGTCGGGAGCAGCCCGCCGAGGGCGGCCTGGAGGTCTTCCGCTTCGCGGGTCGTCGCGGTGACGACGAGGAGCGGGCCGGTGTGCCGCGAGGCGCGTGCGATGGCGGTGATGAGGAAAGGTCGGGTGCCGTCGCTCGACGAGATGTCGACGAGCCGGCTGCGCCCGGCCTCGGCGAGGACGCGACGGACGTCGGGGGCCTGCGTCCAGGCCTCGAAGACGGCGGTGAGACTCATATGGGTGAACCGCTCCTGGGCAACGCTGAAATGCCCCACGCCGGCCGACGTGGGGGCCCTCCAGACTAACCAACGCCGTGGGTCAACGCGCCCGGGGCGGGCACATTTCGCACCCCGCTGCCGGCGCCGGGGCGCAATGTGCTCCCCGCATCCTGGCGGTAGGGCCCTGCCCGCCATTGGTCCCAGGACACGTCGTTGTCCTGCGCGTGCACGAGGAAGCGCCATGGACCGCTGTACGCGTTGGCGAACCATCGGTTGTGCTGGGACAGGGTGATGTCTTCCTGGACGACGGTCCCCTGATAGGGAGACCAGTCGGGCGCGCTCCCGTAGTTCGAGATGAGGGCGTTGTAGCCGCACCCGCGCTCGGGCGAGCACCCGTTGCCCACACGGTCAGGCGTGAGCTCGAACCTGTTGTCGTGGATGCTCACGTTCTGCGACTTCCACCGGCAGTCGCTGAAGTAGGGCATCCGACGCAGCAGCTTCGGGTCCGAGCATCGCTCGAGGGACGCTTCCGGGTTGACTAGCGTCCCATAGCCCGTGCTCGTGTTGTAGGGGGATCCAGCGAACCTGTCGGCGTTCTCCCAGACCACGACCCCTCCCCAGTTGTCGAGGAAGACGTTGCGTGCCACCTCGAAGGCCGAGCCGTACTCCGTGGGCACGCGGCTGTCGCTGCCCGCCTCTGACAGGTAGATCGCGCCGGTGGGGAAACCGGGATTGGCTGCTCCGGCGGCCCGCCCGTTCAGGACGAACGTGTTGCCCACGACTGCCGCGTTGTAGCTGATCTCGTAAATCAGTCCCTCGGCGTCGTTCCCGGAGATGTAGTTGCCGCTGTAGAGATGGCCAGCGTTGTTGGTGTCTGACCAGATGCCGGGCCCCCTGTTGTCGTGGATGTAGTTGCCCGCGACAACGACGTGGCGAGCGTCCCAGAACTTGCCTCCGCCCGCGCAGCCACACCCGGGCTGCCGCCGCTCCCAGTCGTCGGTGTTGTTGCGCGTGATCTCGTTGTCCCGAACCGTGATGTTGCGAACGCCAGCCGGAGCGTAGGCACTGAAGCCGTACTGCCCGTTCTCTCGCAGACAACTCGACTCGAGGACATTGTCGTCGCCGAGCAGGACACCCGCTCCAGCGTTCCGCTGGACAGTCAGATGAGACAACACCCACCCCTTGCCGGCGTCGTGGTTCACCACGCCCTCGCCGTTGCTGTCCCCCGGGCTGCCGAAGTGTTGCACCGTCAGGTACTCGACGCGGACGCCGGACGCACTGCCACCGAAGGCGTACTGGTTTTGGTGGCGACCGTCGAGTATCGCGCCCGGCGCTCCGACGTAGCGGTTGCCGTCCTTGGGCTCGACCTGGCTGTATCGGCCGTCTGCGAGGTGGTGGGCGCCTGGGGCGAGCCAGAACGTCGTCCCCTCGGCGTGCTGGTCGGACAGGGCCGCGACGTCCTGGGCAGGCGTGACGACCACGGCGCCGGGCGGCGGACTGCGAGGGCCGACTGGTGCGTCGGAGTCGCACGTGCGGGCAGGTGGACTGGGCGGTGCCGGCAGCGGCTGTGCGCTTGGCACGGGCTGCGCCCTTGGGACGATGTCCGGCCGGCCGGTACCGCCGATGTCGCCCTCAGTCTGCGCTGGGCTGTCCCCAACGAGAAGGAGCGCCCCCAAGCCGGCCGCGAGGATGGGGAGGACTGCTGCCTGCCACCTTGTGGGCCGGCGAGCCGGTGCATGCCCGTTGCAGTCCGCGTTGCCTCCGACCTGGTTCATCGACAGCTACCCAGCCACTCAGTAGGCGAGAGAGAGATCGCGCGCGATCGGAAGGGGCACATGGAGTTGTGGGGCCCAGCCGGTGTTGACGCTCATCCTCCGTAACTGGGCCACGACCTCGTCGGCGATGTCCCACGTGAGGATGACGACGTCGTCGGGGCGGTCCGCGAGCAGGCGCTCAACGGAGTGGATCGGGACCCCGGCCCCGGGCACGCGGCACCCGTGCTTCGCAGGAGACAGGTCGACCGTGTAGGGCAGCAGCGTCCGGTCGACCCGTGAGAGCGCGAGGAGGACTGCGGCCTTCGATGGTGCGCCGTAGCCCGCCACCCGCCGCCCCTGTCGCGCCAGCTGTTCGAGGTGAGTGCGAAAGTCCTCGGCGACCCGTGATCCGCGCGCGCCGAGTGCAACGAAGCTGTCCAGCCGGTCCAGACCGGCCGCCTGCTCCTGGGAGCGGATGTCGTCGACGCTCTCGTCGACGACGGCGCCCTCCGCCGTCCGCGCCGCAGTTACTCTGAGGCTGCCACCGTAGACGTCGACCATGGCCGCTCGCGTGATGGTCAGGCCGTTGCGCTCGAAGAGCGGCGCTGCTGCCAGGAGCGAGAGGTAGACGAAGTGTCCATGCCGGATCGTGTCGACGAGGGTGTCCCTGACGAGCGGCAACAAGTGGAAGAACTCGCACACGAGGCGCCCCCCGTCAGCGAGCCGAGCGGCGTGTGCGGCGACGACGGCATCGATGTCCTCCTCATGCATGAGGTGATGCACGTCGACGACGAGATCGGCTTGCTCGTCCCGGCCGACCTCGACGAGCCCGGCCTCCACGAACCACGGAAGCCACGACGCTCCGTGGCTGCTGTCGAGCTCGATGACGGTCCGGCCCGGCTCGAGACGTTCGTCCCGGACGACCGCTGCGACAGAGGCAGCAGCGTGTTCGAGAGCGGTGGAAGAGTCGACAGCCGCTTGGGGCTCGGGCTGGGCACCTCGTCCGGGCCCGAGCTGCACCAGACCGCACCCGTCGCACGCATGGAGTGTGAGCCGCCACATGGGATCCGGCCCTGGCGCGTCAACGGGTGGAAACTGGTCCGACGCCGGCACCTGCCCGAGGTCGAGGACAAGCGGAGGGGACGGCTCGCCGCAGGAGCGACATGCTGCCGGGCTGGCGGGTTGAGCCGTGGCCACCGACACGATCATTCGCCTCCCGCGCGGTAGCGCCGTCCCATGAGTGAAACCCGTCCTGCCGTCAGGCGGGGAAGACGGCGTCGATCGGGTGCATTGCCTTGTGCGGGATGGTTCGATTGCTGCGCCACAGCGCCCAAGGGCTCTCGCCATGACGGTACATGTCCTCCAGCGCAGTTCGCTCTTTCAGTGTGTCCATGGGCGCCCAGAAGCCGTCGTACGGGACGGCCCGCATCTTGCCGGCCTGCGCCGCGGCGACGCAGGCATCCATGACGAGGTCCTCATTCGGCCCCAGGTAGTCGAAGATGCCCTGCCGCAGGACGAAGTAGCCGCCGTTGATGCGGAAGGCCATGTCGGCGGCTGGCCGGAAGCCGCGTATCTCCGTGTCCCCCTCCGATCTCGACGACATGGAACGAGTCCTGTGGCTTGACGGCGAGGAGCGTCCCGACTGCGTCGGTCTTGAGGAACTCGGCGATGATGTCGTTCAGGGGGGCGTCGGTGAGGACGTCGCCGTAGTTCGCCAGGAAGACCTCGTCGCTCGTCGAGATAGGGACGCACGCGGCGGAGGCGCTCGCCGATCGGCGTGTCGATGCCCGTGTCGATGAAGGTGATCTTCCAGTCGCTGATGTCGCTGCCCAGCAGCTCCACGTGCTCGCCGCCCTTGGTGAGCACGAAGTCGTTCGAGGCCGTCTCGTCGTAGTGGAGGAAGTAGTCCTTCACTGAGTGGGCCCCGAAACCGAGGCAGAGGATGAACTCGGTGTGCCCGAAGTGGGCGTAGTAGCGCATGACGTGCCACAGGACCGGGCGGCTGCCGATGGGCATCATCGGCTTCGGCAGCGATTCGGAGTCGGAGCGCATTCGCATCCCGAGCCCCCCGCAGAACAACACAACCTTCACGTTCAGATCCCCCCTTGTGCGGGTCCTGCCTAGAAAACCTCGAGCCGCGGGAGCGCGACGACGAGGCGTCCCCCCCAGACCCGAATGTCCGGCCAGCTGTGCGGAGATCTCCTCGCGGAGGTTCCACGGCATGATCAGCACGTAGTCGGGCTGGGCCGCTGCGAGCTCCTCGACCGGTCGGATGGGGATGTGCGTGCCGGGCAGGAACTTGCCGTGCTTGAACGGGTTGCGGTCGACAGAGAATCGGATGAGGTCCGAACGGATGCCGCAGTGGTTGAGCAGCGTGTTGCCCTTCCCCGGCGCGCCGTAGGCCACGACCGTCTGCCCACGGCGAGCGCATCCGATGAGGAACTCGACGAGGTCGTTGCGCACGGTGGCGACCTGCGCGGCGAAGCCGGCGTGGCCCTCGACGGTGTCCAGTCCGGCCGCAGCCTCCGCCGCCAGGACACGCGCGACCGCAGCGGAGGGCTGCGGAGCAGCCTCCGTCGGGCATCGACCAGGTGCGCAGCGACCCGCCGTGCGTCGTCAGCTCCTCGACGTCGACGACCGTCAGGCCCGCCGCCGCCAGGGCACCGCTGGGTCGTCAGGAGCGAGAGGTAGGAGTAGTGCTCGTGGTAGATCGTGTCGTACTCGTTGCCCTCGATGAGTCGCAGCAGGTGCGGGATCTCGATGGTCACCCGCCCCGTGTCGGCCACGAGGGCTCGCAGCCCCTTGGCGAAGTCGACGATGTCGGGCACGTGGGCGAAGACGTTGTTGGCGACGACGAGGTCGGCCGGGCCGTGGACGGACCGCGATCTTTGACGCCCGATCTCCTCGCCCAGGAACGCGACCTCGGTCGGGATGCCCTTGTCCACCGCGGCCTCGGCGACGTTCGCGGCGGGCTCGATGCCGAGGCAGCGGATGCCGCGGGCGACGACGTGCTGGAGCAGGTAGCCGTCGTTGCTCGCCACCTCGACGACGAAGGAGCTCGGGCCCAGCCCCAGCCGGTCCACCGCCTCGTCGACGAACCGCTTCGCGTGGGCGACCCATGAGTCGCTGTACGACGAGAAGTAGGCGTAGTGGCTGAAGATCTCCTCACCGGAGATGTAGGCCGGGAGCTGGACGAGCAGGCAGGATGAGCAGATGCGCACGTGGAGCGGGTAGAAGGTCTCCCCCGAGTCGAGCTGTGTCGCCGCAAGGTAGCTCTCGCACGGCGGCGACATCCCGAGGTCGACGAAGGTCCGGGTGAGCTCTGCACCGCACAAGCGGCACCTGGGCCCGCTCATCGCACCGGCTCACTCGTGCGCAGCCGCAGGCCATCGTCCAGCGCCCCCGCGGCCACGAGTTCACGGATGCGTGCGAGCCGGACATACCGCGGGCCCTCGAAGTCCTCGGCGCTCAGGCCATAGCGCTGCATGTCAGACGCCAGTTCCGCGATCCCCTTGGCCACGGTCCATCGGGGCTGGAACTCGGGGAGGAGCTCGGTGATCTTGGCAAAGCTCACCCGGTAGTCACGTGTGTCCGGTCCCGCCCCGGCCGCGAACGTCACGGGAGCGTGCATGTGGTCGGCGACCTGCATGGCGATGTCGCGGATCTGCAGCACGTCCTCGTCCCTCCCCACGTTGAAGGCCTCGTCGTGAACGATGTCACGCGGAGCATGCAGGGCGGCGAGGAAGGCGCCCGCAATATCGGCGGCATGCACGAGGGGGCGCCAGGGAGTGCCGTCCGACTGGAGCCTGACCTCTCCGCGTGTGAATGCCGTGCCCGTGAGGTTGTTGACGACGATGTCGGCTCGCAGGCGCGGCGAGGAGCCATATGCCGTCGCGTTGCGCAGGTAGGTCGGGCTGAAGGAGTCGTCGGCCAGTGCCGAAAGCGCGTTCTCCGCCCGGACCTTGCTCTCCCCGTAGGGAGTCACCGGGTTGAACGGCGAGCTCTCGTCGACCGGACCGTCCCCGGCGGCACCGTAGAGCGAGCAGGAGGACGAGAACAGGAATCTCGGCACCCCAGCCAGCTTGGCCGCGCGGGCCAGGACCTCGGCACCGTGTGCATTGACCGAATACGTCGCATCAGGGTTCAGGTGACCCACGGGGTCGTTCGAGATCGCCGCGAGGTGCACGATCGCATCGAAACCCTCGAGCGATGCTGGGATCCACGTTCCGGATGTCGCCGACCCGCTGTTCGTAACCGGAAGACTGCGGGCCGAAGTCGCAGCCCGCGTACCAGTTGGCGTCGAGCCCGACGATCTCGTGGCCGGCAGTCCTGAACACCGGGACGAGGACCTGGCCGATATAGCCTCGATCACCGGTGACGAGTACTCGCATGAATGCCTCCCTCAAGTCCACGCGCACCCTCATGGTGCATGGAGGATGCTTCGGCGCGTAGCGTTTTGCGGAAAGTGGGCAGCCCCAACGGCCCGCTTGGCCCGTTGCCCCGACGGAGTGCCCCTCAATCCGACGAGGTGGGTCAAAACGCTCCCTCGCCGTGGATCGCTACCTATGCTGGCAAAGCGGAGATGCGGGGGCGGCTCCGTCGACTCTGCGAGGTCGCGATCCAGTCGGTGAAGGGGCGACACGTCTGATGGCGAGATCAGAACGGGCAGCTGCCGGCAAGCCGGGACGCCGAGCCGCCGTCGGGCGTCTCGGTTGGGGAGTAGCTGACCAAGGGGTCTCGAGCCTGGGCAACTTCATCTTCGGAATCCTGGTGGTACGCGCGCTCACGCCGGACGACTTCGGGGCCTTCGCGTTGGCGCTCGTGACGTATGGGGTTGTCCTGAACGCCTCCCGTGGACTCGCTACCGACCCGCTGGTGGTCCGCTTCAGCCATGCGACCCCCGAGCAATGGCGACGCGCAGTGTCGGCGTCCACCGGGACGGCTATCGGTGTCGGTGCCGGAAGCGGGGCCATCTGCGTCGCCGTGGGCCTGATCCTGCCGGGCCACGCCGGAGAGGCGTTCGTCGCTCTGGGGTGCGTTCTCCCCGGCCTCACCCTCCAGGACAGCTGGCGATACGCCTTCTTCTCACGGGGGGAGCCAGTCAACGCGCTCGTCAACGATCTGCTCTGGACGATCCTGCAGATCGCCGCGATGATCGTGCTGCTCACGACCGGCCGGCCCACGGTTGTGGCGTGTCTGGTCGCCTTCGGTGCCACGGCGGCGGTGGCCGCCGCCCTCGGCGTGGTTCAGTGTCGGGTCCTGCCCCGCCCAGCGCTGATCCGCTCGTGGCTCGTGAGCCAGCGGTCGCTCGGAGGCAGGTACCTCATTGAGAACGTCAGCATCAGCGGTGCCCGGCAACTGCGGATGACCGCGCTCGGCGTGCTCGCCGGCCTGGCCGCGGTCGGTGAGGTTCGCGCGGCCGAGATGCTCATGGGCCCGTTCATGGTGGTCCTGATGGGGATCAGTCAGGTCGCAGTACCGGAGGCAGTGCAGGTGATGCGCCGATCCGCCTCGCGACTGAAGCGTTTCTGCCTCGCCCTCGGTGGCGTCCAGGCGCTGGCCGCGACGGCGTGGGGCGCTGCCATGCTCGTGCTGGTTCCGCGGGGCCTGGGCGACCTGCTGCTGGGAGATCTGTGGCCAGCCGCCTATGCAATCCTCGTCCCAGTACTGCTCAACATGACGATCGGCTGCTTTGAGAGCGGCGCCATGTCGGGCGTGCGTGCTCTTGGGGCCTCGCGACACAGCCTCGCGGCCCAGTTGGCGAACGCCGCTCTCTACCTTGTCGGTGGCACCGTCGGCGCGGCCCTGGACGGCGCACGCGGCTCCTGCTGGGGTGTAGCGGCTGCGACCTCCATTGCCACGGTGATCTGGTGGCGGAAGCTCGATCGAGCCGTGCACGAGCACCTCGCACGCGAAGAAGCCACCCCGCGCCCCAGCCCAGCCCCGGCGCCACTCGCTGCTCGAGGACCCGAACCACGGCTGACCCCGGCGGAGGAGGGCCCATGACCGTGCAGGACCCCCCGACCCTGACCATCGGGCTGCCCGTGTACAACGGGGAGAAGTACCTACGGCAGGCGCTCGACTCGTTGCTCGCACAGTCGTTCACCGACTTTGAGCTGATCATCTCGGACAACGCGTCCACGGACTCGACGTCGAGCATCTGCCGGGAGTACGCCGCTCGGGACGCCCGTATCAGGTACGTGCACCAACCGACCAACATCGGAGCCGCCCCGAACCACAACCTCCTTCCCACGTTGGCACGGGGGCGCTATTTCAAGTGGGCGTCCCACGACGATCTCTACGACCAGGACCTCGTACGCGTGTGCATTGAGTGGCTACGCGAACATCCCGAGGCCATCCTCGTCCACGCCTGGGATGCACGAATCGACTCGGAAGGCAACATGTCCGTCCCGACCCCGTACGTGCTCGACACCGCCAACCCCTCTCCCTCGGCCCGGTTGCGCAGCCTGCTTCGCGACCCCGGCGGTGATGACTTCTACGGCGTCATGCGCACGGACGTGCTACTGCGTCGCGGACCACATGGCAGCCACTTCAACGCGGACCGGACGTTCATGGCGGGTCTGGTCCTCTACGGGCCGTTCCACCAGGTGCCCCAGGTCCTCTACTTCCGCCGCGAACACCCTGACCGGCTCACCCGGTCGAGCCTGCGCCGCAAGGTCGCCGGCTTGGACCCAAACCGATCAAACCGCTTGCGGCATCCGGCGGGCCGGCTGTACGCCGAGTACCTGATCGGGAACTTCCAGGCTGTTCGACAGGCACCGTTGAGTGCCGCTGACCGGCGTCGTTGCTACCTCGAGGTAGTTGGGTGGATGGGGAGCGTAGCGATGCGTGCGATGCGCACCCGTCACCTCCGCAGTGAGATCCAATGAGGCGTCGCGGCGACCGTGGACGGCGCGAACACACACTCAGAATCGGCGTCTTCGGCTTGTTCGGCATGGGCAACCTGGGGAACGAGGGATCGCTGACCGCTTTTGTCGAGCAGGTGCATGCCGTCGCGCCTGATGCGTCGTTCATCTGCTTCGGTGCCGACGCCGACGCGGCGGAGCGAGAGCACAACATACCTGCCTTCCAGCTCATGACCTACCGCGCTCCAGCGAATGCATCCGGTTGGGCCGTCCTCGCCCTCAAGTGTCTCAGTCGGTTGTGGGACATCCCGCGCATCATGTGGCTCGTGGGAAAGGTGGACGTGCTGGTCGTTCCCGGCATGGGGGTCCTCGAGAGCCGGCTCACCTCACGGGCCTGGGGCCTTCCGTACTGGCTGTTCCTGGCTGTCGCTGCCTGCCGATTGCGTGGTCGCCCGGTGGCGCTCGTCAGTGTTGGCGCCGAGCCCGTCGGCAACCGGGCGATGCGGGTTTTCATGAGTCGGATCATCAAGTTCGCGGACTATGTGTCCTACCGAGATGCAGCGTCGGTCGCCGTTGCTCGCTCCATCGGAAGCTCAGGGGTTCCGGGCAGTGTGTACCCCGACCTCGCCTTCTCTCTGCCGGCGCCGGCGGGCATCGCGGTGCGGCCCGGCCATGTCGTGGTTGGGGTGATGGCCTTCGCAGGCGGCACCGATGATCCCGTGCAAGGACCAGCGGTCGTGGAGCGTTACGTCGACCGCATGGTGGAGTTGCTGGATCGTCTGTGCGATCGGGGTCACTCCATCACCCTGCTCGTCGGGGACACGGCGGACCTGGTGATCGCCGACCGGATCAGGCAACGCCTGCCGGTCCGCGACCTCGGAGTCTCCGATCCGGTTGCCATCGCCAGGGATGCCGAGGACCTCGACGCCATCATGAGGGAGATGGCCAGGGCAGAGGCCGTCGTCGTGTCGCGCTTCCACAATCTCGTCTGCGCCCTCAAGGTATTGAAGCCGGTCGTGTCGCTGGGGTACGCACAGAAGAACCGCGACCTCCTCGCGGAGTTCGGCCTTCCGGACTGGACGCACGACATGACTGATTTCGATGTCGACCGCGCGGTGGCAGAGGCCGAGGAGGCGGCAGCCCGGCGACTCGAATTTGAGCCAGTCATACGGGCCGCCCTCGAGAGTCACAGCGCAAGCCTGGAGGACCAAATGGCAGAGCTGTCCCGAACCATTCTCGAATCCAGGTCGAGTCGATCAGAACCGGCAGTGAACCTCAGGTGAGGAGTGCCACGGCAACCAACGGGCCGCTGCGAGGACAGCGACCGAGAGCAACACTGCGGCGACGACGTCTGTGAACCAGTGAGCGGCCTGGACGAGAAGGGCCCAGCCCATGATCCCCCCGGCCAGGCCCACGAGCGCCCAGGCGACCCAGGCGCGCCCCCGCTGCCCCATCAGGACCACACAGCCGGCCGCCAGCAAGACGGCGAAGACGTGCCCGGAGGGGTAGCTCCCGCCCACTCCTCCGATCTCACCGGAGACGTCGGGCCGGGCCAGCGTCACCTTGATGGCCAGCGCCGCGGCGGCACCGGCGGCGAGGGTGAGCCCGCTACAGGCCAATGGCCGCCAAGACCGTTGCCGAACCGCCGCGACGCTCGCGTACGCGGCCAGCAGGACAGCCACAGGCAGCGGCGCCAGTCCCTCGACGATGACGTCGACCCAGATCTGCAAGTCCCCCCAGGAACCATTTGGCCGGAAGAACTCGACAACCCGCGTGTCCGGGCCCCGAGCAGCCCCGGAGACCACAGCGATGGTCAGTCCTGCGAAGCCCGCCAGTGCCAGCAGGAGGACGAGTCCGGTGGCGCGCAGCGTGGGCCGACTCTTCGGTTCCCCTTTCTGGGTTGGGACCGCTGCCGGACCGGGGTGCCACACGCTCACGGTCGCCCAGCGGGGCGGTCCATCGCGTAGCGATAGATCCCCAGCAACTGCTCGACGTTGGCCTCTGGGCCGAAGCGTCGCTCGTGGGTGACCCTGCCCCTGCGCCCCAGCTCGATGAAATGCCCGGGATCCCGGTCCACCGCGCGCAGGGCCGTGGCGATCGCGCCCGGGTCGCCGGGACGGAAGAGCATGCCGTCCACGCCGTCGCTGACGAGCTCCGGGAACGAACCACTGGCAGGCGCCAGTGGCGCGACACCGGCGGCCATCGCCTCAACGGCGACGAGGCCGAAGGTCTCCTCCCACTGAGAGGGCATGATCGCAACCAGGGAACGCCTGAGCAGGTCGTTCGCCTCCTCCCGGGAGAGCAGGCCGGCCACGTCGACTGTGCTGTGACGGGCCGCCCACTCTCGCACCGCATTCTCCATCGGTCCGCCTCCCGCGACCACGAGGCGCAGCCGCGAGGCTGGGCTCCGCGCGCGGAACGCGTCCCATCCGCGCAAGAGGAGCGGCACCCCCTTCGCCGCGTCCAGCCGGCCGAGGTAAACGACGAGGTGCTCCGGATCCCGGAGCAGAGCTGCCACAGGTGGGACGAAGTTGTGCTTCACAAAGACCCGGTCCGCTGGCAGGTCCAGGCTTGACATGAGGTCGCGCTGTGCCGCGGAGATGAAGATGAACGCGGAGACGAGCTTTCGCCACACTGGTCGGTTGACCCCGTTGGCCAGGACGACGGGCAACGTGGCGACCCTCGACCCGCGGTAGCAGCCTCGCCTCAGTGCGGCCAATCCGCTCCCGCCGGCGCAGTCGTGGCAGGGCTGGCCCTGTCGGAAGAAGTCGCCGCTTGCGCACAGCAGTTTGTAGTTGTGCAGAGTCACGACAGCCGGCACCTCGGCGTCATGACAGGCGTGCAGCACAGACGCACTCAAGAGCGGGAACGTGTTGTGGACGTGGACAACGTCCGGACGCGTGCGCAGGAGGTCGCGGCCGAGATCGCGACGAACTTCGCCATTCCGGATCGCCCGGGCGGGGACCAGGGCTTTGCGCGAAAGCCCCCAGTCGGCAATCTCGTCACTGTTCCGCTCGAAGGTGGCGACCTCGTGTCCCGCCGCACGCAGGGCGGCACGCTCTTGGTCGACGACGGTGTTCTCCCCGCTGGGAGCGACGGAGCGATACCGGCCGTGGACGACGAGAATCCTCATCGCGTTCTCCGGGCCGGCTGGACGAGTAGTGACGCCGCGACGACGAGGTCGAGCAAGTAGGGAGAGGCGTCCCCAAGCCCCGTCTCGGTGATCGACGCGACCATGCAATAGACCACGAGGAAGAGCGCGACCGCGCGGCGGGGCCCCCGCACGTGCGTCGCGACCATCGCGAGGAGAATGAGCAACATCGCCGCCTGGAGGACGACGCCGAACCAACCTTGATCCACGTAGCTCGCGACCCAGTTGCTGTCGATCGCGAGGCCGTCGAACGACTTGTTGGACAAGCCCGACCCGAACCACGCCTCCATGGTGGGCCGGGGTGTCGCGAACACGTCGGACCAAACCTTCGTCCGCCCAGTCAGCTGCGACGCGTCCTCGATCGTCTGACCGCGCGAGAGCCAGGAGACGATCTGGGGTGCGAAGACCGCCGTGGCGACGATCGTGCCCACCACCGTGGAGACCGAGACCCTGCGCACCCGAGCGTGGCCGAGAAACAAGCTGGCCGAGGCGAGCGCGACGCCGATGGCGGCGCCGAGCAGCGCCGTCCGGGTGTGCGTGCCGATCAGCGCGATCGTGCTGACGGTCACGGCGACCAGAGCGTGGCGACCCCTGATGACTCGGCACATCCACAAGATGGCTGAGGTCCCGAACAGCACGGCGGCATAATGCGCCACTTGGGTCGGGGGGATCGGCCAGAGCGTCCCCGAGAGTCGACCCTCAAAGGCGAACGCCTTGCCGGGAGCAATGGCCGCACCAACCAGGACGAGGGCAAGGATTGCCCACATCGCCACGCGGTGCGCACGCAACAGGACGAGGTCACGACGCCCCCACCACGGGGTCAGCAGCCAGAGGCAGGTCACGAAGGCAAGGAGGCGAACAGCGCGGTACACCGATCCCACGAAGAACTCGTTGTGGAGCGAGATGACGAATGAGCTGACCGCAAGGACGGTGAGCAGGGACAGCAAGAGGTTCGGGCGCAGAACGAGACGCCGGTTGGCGAGCAGGGCAAAGGCCAGGGCGAGGACGAGGGATCCTTGGGCGACCGCTTGGAGGACGATTCGCGGGATGGGGATGACCGTCTCATTCCCGCCTGGCGCAAGGACGTTGACGATCAGCGCCAGCCAGGCCGCCAGCACGAGGCGCGGTATCTTCTTGGCGTCGGTGCGCAGTGGCCGCGGCCTGACCGGGATCGGCACCGGCGCGAGTGGCGCCGGAGGCAGGGTCATCACGATTGCACCGACGCCAGTTCGTCGTGATTCTCGGCCGTCGGCACGGGCTGGCCGAGGGTCTGGTCGCTCCGGTCGGCGCCCTCGAGGAGCGCGAACGGCATCTCCAGACCGGCCTGCGCGACCAGGCCGGCGATGGTGGACAGCAGCTCGCTGTTGACCCTTCCTGCGGTGACGAGCGGGATGATCCGGTTGACCCAGGTTCGCAGGATGTCGAGGTGGATGCCGGGGTCGACCTCAACGAGAACGAGGACGAGATCCGCCTCATACCAGGCAGCGCCCAGCTCGCCAAGATCCTCGGTGCCCCGCTCGGGGTACCCACGGGTGCGTCGTGGTCCGTAGCTGAGCGCCGGATCGCGCTCCGGGCGGTAGATGCGCGGTCCAGCTGAGGCCGCATCGGAGTGCTCCGAGAGTCCGGGGCCGGGGGCGAGCGCGCCTGTGGAGGAGAGATCGACCAGAAGGACCGGGACGCCTCGCTCGGCCATCCGCTCTCCGACGGCGCGCAGGACGACAGCAGCCGTATCGGCGCGGTCGACGGCCGCGAGGCCCAGCGTCGTCGGCGCGGAGCGCCTGCCGGAGTGGCCGTGCTCGTCACGGCTGCTCTTTGGCCGCGGTCCGTTCGTGAGCCGCGGCGGCAGAGCGTACTCGAAACCCTGGACGAGCGCCTCGAGGTTCCTCCGCCGGCGACGGTCCAGCCTACGCACGGGCTCCTGGGGGGAGACCGTCATAGGACTGGTCCCGGATGCGGAGCGTCCCCATGGCCGGACTACCCAAGAGAGAGCGGCTCCCTCGGTCCGTCCCAGGAACCCCCGTGCAGAGATCGGGCCGACACCCACGCGAACGGGAATCCCCAGTGCGGTCGCCACCTCGCGGCGCTGGCGCAGCCGGTCGGAGGTCAGGGCACGGAGGAGGATGATCCCGGCGGTCAGGGCGGCGCCCAGGATGGCTCCCGAGGCCGCGAAGAGCACCAACTGACGCCCGAATCCATGGGGTTGGACCCGCGGCGCGTCGATGACGTGGGTCGCGGTGATCGCGGCCTCAGTCCGCAGGCGGGCCTCCTCAGCGTCGCTCTGCGTGAGGGTGATCTGGTTCGCCAAGGTGGCGCGAGCAGCAATGATGTCGCTCGCACGTACATCGTCGACTGTCGGCTCACCGGACAGCCGGTCGTACTGCCGGGTGAGGTCGTCAACCTGGGACTTGAGGTCGGCGATCTTCTGCTGGTACCCACGAATGAGCCCGTCAGCGACCTTGCGCAGCTCTTGGGCACGGAACTCGATGAAATGCTGGACGAGCGCGGTCGCCCGCTGGACCGCCGCTGAGGCGTCTGGGCCGCTCATCGTGAGGAACAGGATCTGGTCGTTCAGTTGTGTGACCGTCACCGTCGACAGAAGTGCCTCCGGCGATTCCTGGAGATCGAGGTCGCTGAGGACCTGCGAAGCCACGGCTCGAGTCTTCACGAGGGTGAGGTCGGTGGTCATGGCCGACTCACCTGAATCCGGGTGGACCATGAGCAAGGTGGTTGTCGCGGTGGACGAGCCCGGCAGGGCAACCAGTGCCATGACGCCCAGGACCCCACCGACGATCGCCGCACCGACCCAGATGCGCCACGTGCGTGTCAATGCGTCGCGGAGGGCCCGCCCCGTGACCAGAAGGGGCCGAGGAGCACCGGTGATCTCCGGGTTGCCGTCCTCGTCGTCGATCCGCCACGTCGGGCCGTTCATCGTGGGCTCATCCCCTCGCTCGGACGACGTTGCGGACCGGCGGCAGGAGCGCTCGCCTCGCCCGTCGTTTCCGCACGGCCCCGTGCCGTGATCAGGACTGGGCGTGGGACCGTTGGGCTGGCCCACTCGACCCCCGACAGCCGGCCTGTGGTCCGGTCGAGGGGATCGGGGTTTGCGACGACGATCCCTTGCACGGTCAGTCCGACGCGGTCGGCGGCAACGACGGCGTCGGCGAGATTCCTTCGGGTCGCCGAGCCCGAGCTCACTGCGAGGACCGCGGTTCCGCCCGTGACGAGGTCTGGGTCGGGTTCCGGCGTGTCGCGGTCAAGCACGATGAGCCGCACGGTGAGGTCGACTCGGGCACGGGAGTCGGAGACGGTGGTGACCGAGAGGACTGCGGGCAGGTCGTGGCGCTCCGGGTGCTGGCTGCAGGCGGCCCACAACGTCGTGGCGGACTCGTGATGCTGGGCCGCGAACAGCTGAGTCGCAATTCCGTTGGATGCGGCAAAGGAGGCGATCTGCGGCCCAATCGCCAAGCCGGCGGTATCACCAGACACGGTCAGGACGATGAGCACAAAGCCCTGAGTCTTGGGCCGATCCGTCCCCGCGTCCGGCACGAGACCATGGAGGAGCTGCCGCAGCGCCCATGCGTCGGGGCTGTCTGGGGTGTACGCGCGCAGCAGTTCTCTCCACGCATGCGTCGAGCGGGGCGTCCGGACCCGCATCGAGGTGACGACGGGGATGCCGACTGCATCCGCCATCTCGTCACGAGAGCGTAACTTGGGGTCACGTTGGTTCGTGATGAGGACGTAGAGGGCAACGAGCAGCGCGCAGGCGGCCGCGCCTCCCACTACACGGCTGAGCGCATCCGTCACGAAATCCAACTGCTTGCCTGGCGAGGCTGGCTGGATGACGCTGCCGCCGGCGGCGACCTGCCCGGAAGTGAGATCCTGGCCGTCAAGCTGCTTCTTCAGAGCATCAATGTCGAGGACGGTCGAGGCCCGCACCGCAGTGAGGTCGGACAGGGCCGCGGCGTCGGCTCGACCGGCTGCCGTGGTTCGACCCCCAGCGCCGAGACGGGCCGTGACCTTCTTGATCTCCTTGTTCACGTTGGCCAGACTCGCGTTGAGCGTGTCCAGGCGCTCCTGCAGCGTTGCCTGCTGCGTCTTCGTCAGCGCGCGCTTCGTATCCTGGAGGTAGTCAACGAGCGACTGGGCAACGGCGGACGCGAGGTCCTCCGCCTGGACCGCCGTTGGCCCCGCTGCCCTGATGCTCAGAATCGCGGATGACGGCGCCTCAGCGGATACCCGGTCGGTGATCTCGGCCTGCGTCAGCTCGGGCTGGACTTGCTGCGCAGCGCGTAGGAGGATCTCGGCGCTCGTGGCGATGAGCACCTGCGTGTCGGCGTCGTAGCCACCGGTCTTCCCCGAGCCAGCCTGAGTGGCCCCCGGGAGGAGCACGACACTGGTGCTCAGGTACGCCGGCGGGGAGAGCACGAGCAGGCCGGCGCCCGCGAGGGCACCGAGCAAGGCAGCCAGGAGGATCACTCCGCGGCGGCGCCGCAGGGCCGCCCAGGTCGAGCCGAGATCGACCGCTTCTTCCGTCATGACACCCTCCCGGTGGGTTCGACGGCACACGACCTCTGTTGAGGCGCGTGATGGTGGCCGTCGGTGGGGGGTCGGTGACTGCGGCAACAGATCGTTGACATGGTGCGGGCTTTCATTGGCCGTCGTGGCCAACGGCCACGGGACGTTCGGTCGGGGCGGCCGATGCCGCCGTGGTGGAGGAGGGCAGTCGCAGGTCGCTCCGGAGGTCGATGGTTCCAGACCACTCACCGACGCCGACGAGCGTCGTCGCTGGATTGTGTGCCCCGAACCGCGGTGAGTACCAGCCCAGCGGGGGTCGGGTCTCCCCGCGGTGGGCGGACCATTCCAGCGCGACCGGCAGCTCGGAGCGCGCCTGGCTGGAGCCCGCCGTCCCGGCCCGTCCAGCGTCAGCTCGGCGACGCACCGTCGACGAGCTCGGCCCTGACCTCGGGTCCGAGATGCCACGACATCCTGCTGCCGGTGCTCTCGGCTGCCGGTCAGCGTGTCGGTGACGGTGAGCCGCGGCTCCGCGTGCCGTCGAGCACCACCTCGCGGTCGTGGCACAGCGGCGGCGTCGAGCCGCGCGTAGGCCGCGTGGTGGGCCGTCCACCTCTGCCGCCCCGCCGGGGCCAGCGTCGCACGCCGTCGACGACGGCGTCCGCGTGCTCGGCCCACATGAACGGGCCGGCCTCGACGGCCTGGTCCTCGCCGTCGACCTCGATGGTGTTGTGGGCGCGGGTCGACCGGAAGTAGCTCCGCCACTCGGGCTCCCCGTGGTAGCAGTACGTGCCCGGATCGACGAGCAGCTCGACGCCGTCGTGCCGGACCTCGACCGACAGCGCGTCGGCGTGGCCGTGCGCCGCGATGGAGAGGAACCCGTGGGGCCCGCCGTCGCAGCGGCACCAGATCTCGGGTCCGTCGCCGCGGGGCGTGCGCAGGATGTGCATGCCGGCATCCGCGAACGCGCGCGGGCCACCTCGGGCGGTCGGCGACCCGCGCCTCGTCGGCGCGACCGCAGCCCCGAGCAGCGTGCTCATGCACGCCCGGGCGAGACGGGCGGCCACCAGTCGCAGGCGCCCGAGGGCGGCTCGCACCGCAGGCCAGCAGGACCGGCCCACGGGTCGGCGTCGGGGTCGTCGAGCACGAGCGCGCGGCCCTCGTCGCCGTCGCCCTGCCGCGGCGGCCGGCCGGCCGAGTCGAGCATGGCGGCGGCGGCGTCGAGGGAGCGCAGCGAGCAGGGCGCGGGTCGCGTCGCCCAGCGGGTGCCCCGCGGCCTCGGCCTCCACGAGGGCGACGAGCCCGAGCTCGGTGACGAAGCGGTGGTAGTCGGTGGCGAGCTCGCGGTTGATGCCCGCTGGGGAAGGTGTTGGCCGCCAGCTCGCGCTCCAGCTCGCCGGGACGCGTCGCGGCGCCAGCCCTCGCTCTCCGCGAACCAGGGAAAGGCGCAGGCCGCCGCCAGCCGGCCCACCGCCTCGGCGATGGCGTGGTTGTTCGCCGACGAGCCCCGGCTGCGGAACGCCGCGAGGTGCTCCTGGTGCCAGCGCAGCTGGGCGAGCGCCTGCGGGTTGTCCTCGAAGAGGTCGGCGACGCCCGGCCAGTCGTCGAGCAGCCGGCGGACCCAGACCCAGCTCGTCAGCCGCACGCCGAGCTCGATCCCGCTCGTCCAGTGGATGCCGGACAGGAACGGGTTCGCCCGCCCACCACGAGCGGAGCTGGGCCGCAACGACGTCGGCGTAGCGGGCGTCGCTCGTGAGCCACCACGCGGCGGCGAGCACGGTGAGGTGGTGGTGGCGGGAGAGCTCCCACACGGACTTGACGTTGCCGGTGACCGCCTCGTCGCGGTGGTCGATGCGGAACGCCAGCGCGGCGTCCGGGGCGCTCGCCTGCCGGTGACGCGGGTCGCGGAACCAGTCGGGGTCCACGATGTCGCGGCCGCGGCGTGCCGAGCACGTCCCAGTCGCCGGCGAGCAGCCGGTCGGCGGCGGCGACGAGCACGCCGCGCGGCCTCGGGCGGGACCGTGCCCGCGGCCGTCCGGCGGCAGCGTGGCTCGCGAACGCCGCGGGCCGGCAGCAGCCCGCGGCACGGGCGGGAACGCGCTCCCCCGGACGCACCTGTCGCTCGGCCCAGCGCACCTGTCGCAGCTCGGTCGCCGACCCGCGCAGACGACCTCCTCCGGCGACATCCGGCGGAGCCGCCGCAGGTACCAGCCGGGCGGATCTGCTCATGGGGCCACCGGCCTGCCCGAGACGAGGCTCTCGCCCGACGGCGATGGTCGCCCGGGTCGTGGCGACGAGCGAGTCGCAGCCCGATCGGCATCGGCGCCCCGTGCTCGGACCGCTTCGAGGAACGGCGGCAGCTCGGCGCGCTGGCCCTTGTCCTGGCCGGTCAGCGACCGCTTGACGTCCTTGCCCGCGCGGCTCCACACGGTCGCTCGGGTGAAGTTGTCGAGCCGCGCGTTCCGCCCGCCGCCGGAGACGTCGAGGGTCTCCTTGGGGAACGCGGCCGTCGCCGTCCGTGGCGTAGGTGATCGTGGCCAGCGAGCCGTCGGCGTAGCCGCAGCGACGACCTGCAGGTCGAGGCCGTTCGAGGTCTGCTGCGGCGGTGCACCTCGACCGGCGCGTGACCGACCCACGCGCTCAGCAGTGTCGATGAAGTGGCCGCCCTCACCGAGGAACCGCGACCCCTTCGAGCTCCTCGTCGAGGTACCAGCTGCGCGGCGTCCAGCCGTCCGGCGTTGACCAGGTAGCGCGCGCTCACCGGGCCGCTGACCGCGCCGAAGCGCTGGCGCAGGCCGGTGAACAGCGGGGCGAAGCGCCGGTTGAAGCCCACCATGAGCCGGTCGTTGCCCGGTGCGCTCGACGACGTCGAGGATGCCGGTCGACCTCCGCCCGGGTGAGCGCCAGGGGCTTCTCGACGAAGACCGCCTTGCCCTGCTCGAGCGCCCGGCACACGAAGTCGGCGTGGGAGTGGTGGCGCGTCACGACGAAGACGGCGTCGATGCGCCGGGTCGTCGAGCACCGCGTCCGGCGTCGGTCGTGGCCGTCGTCGAAGCCGAACTTGCGCTGTGCGTTGACGGCCGACAGGGAACGCGTCGTCGCCACCCGGCCGAGCGTGGCGCCCGGGGTGCTTCGCCGAGGTGCGGCAGCAGCATCGAGGTGGCGTAGTTGCCGGCGCCGATGAAGCCGAGCCGCACCGTGGACGACGTCCGCACGGGCCGTCGGCGGCCCTGCGACCGCGGCCGGGACGTGCGCCGTTGCGTGCGCGCACGGAGCGGTCGCCGCGGCGCTCGGTGCGGCACCCGGCGAGCTCAGCGGCGTCGGCACTCCGGGTACTCGAAGAGGAACCCCACGCCGTGCAGGCCCCGTTGCGCAGCTGCGTCGTAGACCGTCCCCGGCGTCCACGATGGGGCGGGTGCCGGAGACGAGGGAGCCGACCTCGACCGAGCCCGTCGGCGAGCAGGTCGAGGAAGCACCCGAGGTTGCGCCGCTCGGTCCAGCGCACGTAACCCGCGGGGTAGTCGATGCCCTCGAGCTCGTAGCGGTCGTCGTAGCGGCCAGGGCCGTAGGAGCGCGAGAACCGGACGTCGAGCTCCTTCTCGTAGTAGGCGTTCCACGGCAGGTCGAGCCGGGTCTTGCCGATGTCGACGACGCGCGCACGGTCCCGCGCGAGCCGCGCGGCGAGCTCGACTGGGCCGTTGCTGTCCCCGCCGGCGGCGAGGAAGACGTGGTCGGCGCCGAGGCCGCCGGTCGTCGTATGCGATCACCTGCTCGATGTACGCCGCCCCCTCGTCGTCGGGCCCGGCACAGGCCACTGCCCCGGCTGCCTCCGCCATGCGGCAGCGCTCGGGCACAGTGTCGACGCCGACGACGCGCACCCCGGACGGCGACGAGCAGCCGCACCACCAGCTGTCCGATCAGCCCGAGGCCGATGACGCACGCCGTCTCGCCGAGCTGCACCTCACCGCGGCGCACGCCCTGCATGGCGATGGCCCCGACGGTCGCGAAGGCGGCGTGCTGCGGCACGACCCCTGGGAACCGGCACGCACAGGTTGGTCGGCACCCAGTTCAGCTCGGCGTGGAGGGCGAACTCGTTGCCGGCCGCCGCCACGACGTCGCCCGACGGCGAACTCCTCGGCACCGGCACCGACCTCGACGACGACGCCGCACAGGGAGTAGCCGAGCGGGGTGTAGCTGTCGAGCTTGCTCATGGCCTTCTTGTAGGTGGCGACCGGGCCCTGCTGGGCGACCGAGTCGAGCACCTTCCTGCACCTGGTCCGGCCGCGCCCGGGCCTTGCCGAGCAGCGAGAGCCGCGCCTCGCGTCACCTTCATCAGCTCGGTGCCGGTCGAGATCAGCGAGTAGAGTCGTCCGCACCAGCACGCCCCCGGGCTTGCAGGCCGGCGGGGGCACGTCGAGCACGACGAGCTCACCAGACCGGTAGTTCTGGGCCACCTGCTTCATGCGACTTCACCCTCCGCCTTCTGCCTTTGCATCGTCCGCGTCTCCTCGCTACCCGACCGAGACACCGGCAGCGCGGGCGTTCCGGTACCAGAGCTCGAGGCTCAGCAGCTGCCACACCTGCTTCGCCTCGTCGCGGCGCCCGGCTGCGCTGGTCCTCGACGAGCCGCTGGAGCGGCTCCCGCCGAAGGAAACCCGTGCCACGAGCTGCCCGCCGATCAAAACGTCGTCGACGAGCTCCCGCAGGTCGTTGGACACCCAGGCCCGCAGCGGCGCACCGAAGCTCGCCTTGGGACGGTCGATGATCTCGTCGGGCAGCCACGCTCGCGCGGCGTCCTTCAGCGCTGCCTTCTGCTGCCGACCGCGGATCCGCTCGGTGGCGGGGAGCGAGAATGCCGCCCTGAAGACCGACCGGGTCGACGAACGGCACCCGCACCTCGGTGGAGGCCGCCATGCTCGCCCGGTCGGTGTAGGTCGAGGTTGAGGCCGGGAATGAACATCCGGGTGTCGGCCAGGCACATGCGGGCGACCTCGTCCGTCGAGGCTGTTGTCCTCGTAGACGCGCGCGGTGGCTGTCGATCACCCCGTCGACGTGCGCGGCGAGCGTCGGGTCCAGCAGGTCCGCCAGCTCGTCCCGGTCGTAGAGGGTGTAGCTGCGCCGGAATGCCTCCTCCTCGGGCAGCTCTGCGAAGGTGAGGAACCGGTGCGCCCACCGCACGGTGCGCAGTCCGCGGCCGCCGAGCGCGACCGGGAGTGCCCGCACCGCCGGTCCGACCAGCGAGCGGACCGGCCCCGGCACCCGGCGGTAGCGCGCGGTCATGAGCATGGCCAAGTGCTTGCGGTAGCCACCGAAGAGCTCGTCAGCGCCCATGCCCGAGAGGAGCACCTTGACCCCGGCTTGCGCGGGCCGCTTCGCACATGAGCAGCGTGTTGATCGCCGCGGGATCGCCGATCGGCTCGTCGAGGACATCGACCATGCGAGGCAGCATTTCGACGACGTCGGGACGGATCTCGATCTCGTGGAGGGGCATCCCCAGGTACGCGGCCATCTGCCGCGCGTAGCGGGCGTCGTCGGGCATCGCCTCGAGCCGGTTGTCCTCCGGGCGGAACGCGATGGTGTAGGCCTCGATGGAGGGGTCGCGACGACGGGCGAGGGCGGTGACGATGCTCGAGTCGAGCCCGCCGCTGAGGAAGCACGCGGCGGGCACGTCGGAGACGAGGTGCGCCTCCACCGAGGAGGTGAGCACCTCGCGCAGGTCGACCGCTGGCCCTTGAGCCGCGCGTGCAGCCTCCGCAGCGGCATCCCAGTAGGTTCCGGATGTCACCCTGCCGCCGCGGTGGTACTCCGTCCACGTCCCCGGAGGCAGCTTGTGCACGCCACGAACAGGGACGTACTCCTGTGGCACCCAGTAGTAGAGCGCCGAGGCGACCATCGCCGCCGGCTCGATGACCAGCTCGCTGCCCACCGCGGCCAGGAGCGCCTTGAGCTCGGACGCGAACAGGATGCCCTCTCCCCTGGGCATGACGTAGAGCGGCTTGATCCCGAACGGGTCCCGGGCGAGCGCCAGGCTCCCGGACCTCTCGTCGTGGATGGCGAACGCGAACATCCCGCGAAGGCGCCTCAGTGAGTCGGCTCCCCAGCGCCGCCAGGCCTCGAGGACGACCTCTGTGTCGGAGCGCGTGGTGAACCGGACGCCGGCGGCCTCCAGCTCGCGCCGGATCTCGCGGTGGTTGTAGATCTCACCGTTGTAGGTGAGCGTCAACCCATCCTTGGCGAGCGGCTGATCGGCGGCGGACGACAGGTCGATGATGGAGAGGCGACGGTGGCCAAGGACGACCGCGCTCTCGGGGGACACCAGCTCGACGATGCCGCTCGCGTCCGGCCCCCGGTGACCGATGCGGTCGGTCATCGTGCTGACCGCAGTCTTGCCGTCCGGCTGCTGGAAGGCGCCGGCGATCCCGCACATGATCACGCCTCCGTAGCGGAGCGGTGTCTGACCGTCTCGCGCGCTCTTGACGTCTCCGGCGTCTTCGGCGTAGCCGGTCCGAACGCCTTCGGCGACCCGGACCCCGGCGTCTTCGGCGTCCTCAACCCGGACGGCTCCGGCGTGTCGGTCGAGGTGCGAATGGACAGGGTTCGCTCGCCCCCTCGGCTCGCTCGACCCACCAGCTCGTCGTAGATCGCGAGGTAGCCGACCTGCTGGTGCTGCCAGGCGAGGTGCTCCTCAACGAGCTCCCGACCACGCTGCCCCATGGCGGCGCGTGCCGCGGCGTCGTCCACCAGGTCGACCACGGCCCGCGCATAGGCAGTGACGTCGTTCGGCTCGACATAGCGGGCTGCGTCCTGCGCCGAGACGCGCGTCTCGGTGAGATCGAACGCCACGACCGGCAGCGCGAAGGACATGTACTCCATCGTCTTGTTCATCGTCGAGACGTCGTTGAGCGGGTTGAGCGGATCCGGGGACAGGCCGACGTCCGCTGTCGACAGGACCTCGGCCACCGTCTCGTCCGGCACGCGTCCTGGCATCTCCACGAAGTCCTGCAGTCCCAAGCGGTTACGCTCCGCCACCAGGTCGGCGTGACAGTCACCGGCGCCCATCAGCGTGAAGGATATGTCGCGTCGACCCATCGAGTTGACGATGAGGTCCGCCGCACGCAGGGCGAAGTCGACGCCATCCTGCGGGCCCATGACACCGAGGTAGGCGACGAGGTGCTCTCGGCCTCGCCGCAGCTCGGGAAGCTCCTCACGGCGGCGAAGCCGGTTCGGGTCGGGCCCGGTGCGGACGACGGTGACGCAGTCCGGCGGGACACCCCCACGGCCGGTTGCGACAGCGGCGTACGACTCATTGGTGGAGGCCACCCGGTCCGCTGCGCGGAACGTCTCGCGCTCCAGCCGGAGCAACGCACGGTGCAACAGCCGAGGCCCGTCCGTGAACCGCGACACGTACAGTTCCGGGCACAGGTCATGGTGGTCGAAGACGAACCGTGAGCCATCCCGACGACGCAGCCACCGCGCGAGTGGCCAGAAGATGTCGGGTGGGTTGCACGCCTGCACGACGTCGAACGCTCCTGACCGCCGCTCCCTGAGTGCGATGCGGACCGTCGAGAGGAACGAGAACGCATACTCGAGGGCGAAGCCGATGGCAGACCCGCCTGGCGCGTAGGCGCGGTAGGGGACGATCCGTACTCCGTCGACAACCCGCTCCTCCCAGGTCCCCTCGCCCGCGGGGCACACCACGGTGACGTCGTAGCCCGCACCGGTCAGCGTCTGGCACTCCAGCCAGACCCTTCGGTCGAAGGGCACCGGCAGGTTCTGGACGATGATCAGGACGCGCGGACGGGTGCGCGTGGCACGAGTCCTGCTCACCAGCTGACCCCCTCGTAGCCGGGCAGGCGCTCGACCACGTCGCCCAGACGACCATTGGTGTCGAGCACCACTTCGGCGTTCGACCTCGCCAGCGCGCCGAGGACCGCCGGGTGTGAGGACGCGACGATGACGACCTCGGCGCCCTCCAGCGCCTCCTCCGGGGTGTCGGCCAACAGCCGGTTGACGTGGGCCAGCTTGCTCTGCAGATGGCGCAGGTTCCCGCCGACGAGACGGTCCGGTCTGACGATCGGGTCGTAGATGCGCACCTCGAGCCCCTTGCCGACGAGTCGCTCGGCCAGCTCGAGACTGGGACTCTCACGCAGGTCGTCGGTATTCATCTTGAAACTGAGGCCGAGCAGGCACACACGTCGGTGACCGGTAGCCAGGACGCGGTCCACGACGTGGCGCACCACGAGTTCGTTGCTCACCGTGGTTGCACTGACGAGCGGGAGGTCCACGGCAACGCTCCTGGCCAAGTTCTGCAGCGCCCGCAAGTCCTTCGGAAGGCAGGAGCCGCCGAAGGCGAACCCCGGGCGCAGGTAGGCCGGCGCGATGTTGAGCTTCCGGTCCTCGCACAGGATTTCCATCACCTTGCGGGAGTCCACTGCGCACTGGGAGAACACGCGCCCCATCTCGTTGGCAAAGGTGATCTTCACGGCGTGAAAGGCGTTGCACGCGTACTTGAGGGCCTCAGCAGTCGGCACGTCCACGTGATGCACTCCGCAGTCGAGGAAGCCGAACAACTCTGCGAGCAACTCTCTGGTGTATGGCTCCTCGGAGCCCACTACGACGAAGGGCGGGTTGAAGAAGTCCTCGACGCCGCATCCCTCACGCAGGAACTCCGGGCACATTGCTGTCTCCACGGACCATCCCGCAGGGAGCCGATCCGGCGCAAAGGCGGGAGCAACGACCGTCGCCCCGGTTCCCGGCGGGACCGTCGACCGGATGACCAGGCAGTGCACGCCCGATGTCGGAGGACGAACCCGTTCCATTGCGTCGCGCATCTCGTCGAGGACGCGCGAGACATACGACAGATCGGTGCCTCCCCGCATCAGCGATGGGGTGCCGACGCAGATCAGCGAGACCTCCGAACCGTCCAGCGCTTCCGCCACGTCTCTGGTCGCCCGTAGGGAACCGGCGGCGACGGTATCTGCCACCAGCTCGTCTATCCCGGGCTCCACGACGGGACTGATGCCCCGCTCGACGAGTTCCACCTTCATCTCATCGACATCGACACCGACGACCTCGTGGCCCTGTGACGCGAGCCCCGCTGCAGTGATCGTGCCGACGTAACCGAGTCCGAAAACGGTCACCTTCATGGCAACCCCCACCCCCAAAGATGCCGACTCCCCCGGGCTATGTGAGCAGTCTCACTCGTGATCCTGATGAGAATCGGGCAAACGCCAGAAATCGTCCGCCTTTTCATGAATTGTCCGAATGTCCGAGCGAGACCGGAGCGCGCCCGGACGTCCTGGCTGCCGACGCGCTGCCGGCAGTCAGGCGTTATCCCGAGATACGGCACAGCTGGTCACCGAGCGCGGAGATTGGCCGGGCCACGCGATCCGACTCTGAGAGAAGGCCCACCGGGAGCGGCCAGGGAATCGCAAGGTCCGGGTCATCATGGGCGATGGTCAGGTTCTCCGCCGGGTCGTGCTCCCGATCGATCCGGTAGGACACGTCAGCCAGGTCCGTGAGCGCCTGGAACCCATGGGCGCAGCCAGCCGGAACGTACACCGATACCTGGCGGTCCCCATCGAGGTCGAACGAGAGCCACTCGCCGAAGGCCGGGGACCCCGGCCGCAGGTCCACCACGACGTCGAACACTGCTCCAGAGGAGCAGCGGACGAGTTTGCCCTCCCCACGTCCGATCCGCGTGTGCAACCCCCGGATGACGCCCAGCCGGGATCGCGAGATGCTGTCCTGGACAAAGGAGTCCGGGTCGACACCGGCCTGACGGGCAACGTCAGCATCGAAGGTCCGCGAGAAGAAGCCCCGCTCGTCGTGGTGAGGGGAGGGCACGAACACGACCAGCCCCGGAATCGACGTCTCCCTGAACTCCACGCCCTCGTCCCTTCGCTGATGGCTTCTGCCGTTCGCAGTCATGAAACACCACGCTGTGCCACCATGGGTCCCGTTCGCCACGAACCGTAGGGGTGTATCCATGCAGCCTGACCCGGCCCGGGTGCCATCGCGGCCACGTGAGCACCATCTCGAGCACCTCACAACCGGCTGATGATGCGCTTGACCATGCCGCCCGGACCGCTGCGCGTCCTGGCCCTGGGCGCCCATCCCGACGACATCGAGATCGGCTGTGGCGGAACGCTGCTCAGAATCGCCGGCCGACCGGGCGCCACCCTACGAGGCGCGATCCTCACGGGTTCACCCGAGCGAGCGGCTGAGGCGGCCGCCGCCCTGTCCGCTTTCTGTCCCGGCGCCGTGCTCGAGTCCGGAACCCTGCCGGACGGCCGCCTCCCGGGCCACTGGTCGGAGGTCAAGGAGTTCCTCCACGACCTCGCGGGCCGGTTCGACCCGGACCTCGTGCTCTGCCCCAGAGTCGACGACGCGCACCAGGACCACCGGCTCGTCGGGCAACTCGCAAGCACGGTGTGGCGGGACGCGCTGGTCCTGCATTACGAGATCCCGAAGTGGGACGCGGACCTGCAACCCCCGACCCACTACATCGCCCTCTCGGAGCCGGAGGCCAGGCGGAAGGTCGACCTGCTGAACCTGCATTACCCATCGCAGCTGGACCGGGACTGGTGGGATGACGAGCTGTTCCTCGGCCTGATGAGGCTGCGGGGGGTGGAGTGCAAGGCCCGTTACGCCGAGGCGTTCCATGCGGCGAAGGTCAGCCTCGACCTCTGATGACGCCGGCCGAACGGCCCACCCGACCTTTGGGGACGTTCTCAGCGAATTCCTGCGGCGCGCACCAGGGTCGGTTACCGTCGAAACCGACGCAAACACGGCTGAAAGAGCGAACCGCCGATGCAGTTCTCCAGGTCCAACGCGGCGCAGGAGCGCTTGCACCGGATGGTGCCCGGCGGAGCCCACACGTATGCGCGCGGCTCCGACCAGTACCCGGACGGGATGGCTCCCGTCCTCGTTCGCGGAGAGGGCGCACGCGTCCTTGATGTCGACGGCAACTGGTTCGTCGAGTACGGCATGGGGCTGCGCTCGGTCACCCTCGGCCACGGCTACCAGCCCGTCGCCGAGGCCGTCTGTCGTGCTGCCCAGCTGGGTGTCAGCTTCACGAGGCCGAGCCGGTGGGAGCTCGAGGCAGCTGAACGATTCCTCGACCAGGTGCCGGCCGCCGACATGGTCAAGTTCGCCAAGAATGGCTCGGACGCCACCACGGCAGCGCTGCGACTGGCCCGCGCGGCGACGGGCCGCGACCTCGTGGCCGTCTGCCAGGACCATCCCTTTTTCTCGACCGACGACTGGTTCATCGGGACGACGAGCATGGCCGCTGGCATTCCGCAGGGTCATCGCGATCTCACGGTGGGCTTCCGCTACAACGACCTCAGTTCCGTCGAGGCCATCCTGGATCGCCATCCCGGCCAGATTGCCGCCGTCTTCCTCGAGCCGGCAACGGCCCTGACGGAGCCTGCCACGGGCTTCCTCCAAGGGTTGCGCGACCTGGCCGACCGGGACGGGTTCGTCCTCGTCTTCGACGAGATGATCACCGGCATGCGATGGTCCCTCGGCGGCGGTCAGGCGGTCTACGGTGTCAGACCGGATCTGTCCACCTGGGGCAAGGCGCTCGGCAACGGCTTCGCCATCTCGGCGCTGGCCGGGAGGCGGGAGCTGATGGAGCTCGGTGGGCTCAACACCGACCGCTCTCGCGCATTCCTGCTCTCAACCACGCACGGCGCAGAAACGACGGGCCTGGCGGCCTATCTCGCTGTCAACGATGACTATCGTGAGCGGGACGTCGTCGCGATCATGGAGGAGCAGGGCGAGAAGCTGCGTGCGGGCTTCATGCAGGTCGCGCACGCGCAGGGCGTGGAGCAGCACGCCTTCGTGTCCGGGCGTCCCTCCTGCATGGTCTTCGTGACCAAGGATGCTGCGGGCGAGCCGTCCCAGGCGTACCGTGCCCTCTTCCTGCAGGAGCTCCTCCGGCGGGGAGTGCTGGGGCAGTCACTCGTCATCTCGGCCGCCCACACGGACGTCGACATCCAGCAGACGGTCGAGGCAGTGGACGGCGCGCTTGCCGTCTATGCCAAGGCCCTCGCCGCGGGCTCGACCCACGGCCTGCTGGAGGGCCGCCCGGTCGCGCCGGCCATCCGCGAGTTTGCCAGTCCCCGCGGACTGGCCCGCGAGGGCGCCGTCCAGAGGGAGTGACCCAGCCGGCCGCGTCAGCCGGGGTGTCAGCGCGGCGCGTGGAACCGCTGCTGGGCGTCGACCAGGCCCACCTCGACGAGCGCCTCGACCGCGTCAGCGGCCTCGTCGAGCAGCAACGGCAGCTCCCGCCTTCTCTGCCTTCGAAAAGTCCTTGAGGACATACTCTGCCGGGTCCTGGCGACCGGGCGGCCGACCGATGCCGACCCGCACGCGCAGGTAGTCCTTCGAGCCGATCGACTGGCTGATCGAACGCAACCCGTTGTGGCCCCCCTCGCCACCACCGCGCTTGAGCCGCACGACACCGGCCTCGATGTCGAGCTCGTCGTGGACGACGATGAGGCGCTCGACCGGGACGTCGAAGTACTTCATCAGCCCGGCGACCGGGCCACCTGACACGTTCATGTAGGTCAGAGGGACGGCCAGGACGAGCTTCGGGCCCGGCACGCGGAGCCGCATCTCGACAACCCGCGCTCGGGCCTTGTGCACCTTGAACGCGGCCGCCCCGTCGGCGCCCCGACGCCGGGCGGCCAGTCGGTCTACCGCGTGCGAGCCGACGTCGTGGCGCGACGCGAGCCCGTCGACGACCATGGCGCCCACGTTGTGGCGGTTACCGGCGTAGTTCGCGCCGGGGTTGCCCAGTCCGACGACGAGCCAGGTGTCCATGACCTCTCCCGCTCGATGGGTGCGGCCGAGCCGGCACCGACATGTGTCGGCGCCGGATCAGCAAACGAATCAGGACTCGGTGGACTCGCCAGCAGCCTCAGCAGGCTCGCCCTCCGCAGCCGCCTCCCCTGCGGCAGCCTCCCCGGCCTCCTCGCCGGCGACCTCGTGCTCGATGCCGGCCTCGGCCTCCGCCTCGGCGAGCTCCGCCTCGAGGGCCTCCTCCGAGATGGCCTGCGTCACGTTGACGACGAGCGCATCCGGGTCCGTGACTAGTGTCGACCCCTCTGGCAGCCGCACGGCTCCGGCGAGGATCTGCGTGCCGGCCTGGAGGCCCTCGACCGAGACGACGACGTTGTCGGGGATGTTCGTCGCGAGCGCTTCGAGCTGGAGGGTGTTGTGGTCGAGGGTCACGAGCGTTTCGGGAGCCGCCTCGCCCTCGAGGTGAACCGAGACGTCGACGGTGACCTTCTCGCCCCTGCGGACGACGACGAGGTCGACGTGCTCGATGACCGGCTTGATCGGGTCGCGCTGCACGTCCTTGGCGAGGGCGAGCTGCTCGTCGCCGTCGATGACGATGGTGAGCAGGGCGTTCGTGTGCTTGAGCGCCTGGAACGTGTCGTGTCCCGGGAGTGAGATGTGGACCGGCGCGGTGCCGTGGCCGTACATGACAGCGGGGATGTTGCCGGCGCGCCGGATCTTGCGGGCGGCGCCCTTGCCGAACTCGGTGCGCTTCTCGGCAAGAAGCTTGGTGGCGTCAGACACGGGTACTCCTGAAGTCTCGGTGGTGAGCTGCGGTGTGGGCCTCGACGCGGGACGGTGCGCGGGTGGCTCGCGGTCCGCATGCACGCAAGCGGACCGGACCGGAGTCCAGGGTCCACCGCGTCGATCACGGACCAGCGGCTTTCCAGCCGTGCAACGTCCCTCGCCGAGGCAACCCGTCGATCTTACCGATGGCTGCCGTCCGCACGAAATCGATGAAGCCGTATGCCGCTGAGCTCGCTCCCACACAGCCGCCCGCTCCCAGCCCTGCCGCCATCACAACCCCGTTGGCGAAGATGGCGCACGGGCTCAGGAGCCGTGGCGTATGGGGTCCTGTCCCAGCGCTCCGGTGGGCAGCAGCTCGGCGGCGTAGTCCTCCTCGTCGGTCGCACCCACGCCGACCCGATCCGGACCCAGGTCGGCCTGCCCTCGCGCCTCGTCCGCACGGACCGCGACGAGACCGGCCACGATGAGCACGCCTCCGACGAGCTGGATGGGCGTCGGCAGCTCCGCGAGGACCAGCCAGGCGAAGAGCACCGCGAAGAGCACCTCGGAAAGGGCGACGAAGGACGCCACCTTCGCGCCCAGCATGCGGACCGCTGCGACACCGGCCACATAGGCGAACGCGGCCGCGACGATTGAGATGACGAGGATCGGCACCCACCAGGGCACCGACGCCGACCCGACGACCACCGTGGACGCTCCACGGGTCGTGTCGAGCACCCCGACGAGCGCGGCGGCCCACAGCACGACGGCGCCGACGGTGAGCCCCGACCCGGCCAGGGCGATCGGCGGGAGCTCCTCGTCGACCTGAGCAGTGATGAGGAAGTAGAGGACGAGCGACACGGCAGCGGTGAGGCCCCAGAGAACGCCGGCGGTACTCAGGTGCATCCCGCCCAGGACGTCGAGCACGAGCATGAGGCCAGCCATGGCGAGAATGACGCCGATGACGGTGAGCCGACGAGGCGCGTGGCCGTGCCGCAGCCACAGCCAGCCGACGATGAGCACGGGGGCGAGGTACTCGAGCAGCAGCGCCACACCGACGGACAGATGGCTCACCGCGTTGAAGTACGCGAGCTGGCAGCCAGCGACACCGGTCAGCCCGTAGCCGATGACGAGACGCGCACTGCGGCGCAGCACCCCCCATCGACCGCGGAGCACCCAGAGGGTGGGCAGGAGAAGGACGACCGCCGCAATGGTGATCCGGAGCGTGACGACTGCGCCCGGCGACCAGCCCCCGATGAGCAGCGACTTGGCGAAGGCCCCCGACGTCGCGAAGGCCGCCGACGACGCTATCGCCGCGCCGAGGCCGAGGAGCGGATGGCGGTGTGCCACGGGAGGTCCTCCCTGTCAGGAGCAAAATGGTTTAGACTACTGACGGTAGCGATTGCCGATGTCAGGAGTCAAGAATTTGTTCACCCATGACGCCGAGGATGCCCTCCTGTGGGGCGCCGAGCTGGTCAACACGATGCCCGGCTCGGTCCCGGGCGACTCGTCGCCCGACACCCTGACGACGATCGGGGACCTCGACGCGTTCTTCACGAGCCTGCCCTGGACGGGCCGCTTCGACCGCGACCCCGCAGAGCTCGAGGCGGTCCGCGACCTCCGGCCGCGGCTGCGCCGGTTCTGGGAGTCGAGCGAGGCGGAGGTCGTCACGATGGTCAACGACCTGCTTCGTGAGGCCGGCGCGGTCCCCCAGCTCGTCGAGCACGATAGCGTCGGCTGGCACGTCCACGCGACGCCCCTCGAGGCCCCGCTCGCCGAGCGCATGGCCGTGGAGTTCGCCTTCGCGATGGTCGACGTCGTCAGAGCGGGCGGCCTCGACCGGCTCCGGGTCTGCGAGGGCGACGACTGCGACGACGTCGTCGTCGACCTGTCCAAGAACCGGTCTCGGCGCTACTGCGACGGCGGTTGCGCTGCTCGGGCGCACACCGCCGCCTACCGCGCCCGCAAAGCAGCGAGTGCGGCAGGAAACAAACTATGACGTATGCCGCTGAGCTGGCTCAGCGGCATACGTCACCTCCCAGCCTGGCGAAGGCCACGTCGAGCGCACTTCGCGAAAGTCCTCAGGCCTTGCCGTCGAAGAGCTTGGTGACGGAGCCGTCCTCGAAGACCTCGCGGATCGCCTGCGAGACGAGCGGCGCGATGGACAGGACGGTGAGCTTGTCGAACCGCCTGTCGTCGGGGATCGGCAACGTGTTGGTCAGGACGACCTCCTCGACCTTGCACGCCTTCAGGCGGTCGACGGCAGGGCCAGAGAGGATCCCATGAGTCGCGGCGATGATGACGCTCTGGGCACCCTCCTCCATCAGCGCGTCGGCGGCCTTGGTGATCGTGCCGGCGGTGTCGACCATGTCGTCGACGAGCACGCAGACGCGACCCTTGATCTCGCCGACGACGCGTTTGGCGACGACCTCGTTGGGCCGGTTGATGTCCCGGGTCTTGTGGATGAAGGCGAGAGGCACCCCGCCGAGCCGGTTCGACCAGTCCTCGGCGACCTTGATGCGGCCGGCGTCCGGGGACACCACGGCGAGGTCGAGATGGCCGTACTTGTCCTTGACGTGCTTCGTGAGGATGGGCAGCGCCATCAGGTGGTCGACCGGCCCGTCGAAGAAGCCCTGGATCTGTGCGGTGTGCAGGTCGACGGCCATGAGGCGATCCGCCCCGGCAACCCTGAAGAGGTCGGCCATGAGGCGCGCGGAGATGGGCTCGCGGCCGCGGTGCTTCTTGTCCTGGCGGGCGTAGCCGTAGAAGGGCAGCACGACGGTGATCCGCTTGGCCGAGGCGCGTTTCAACGCGTCGACCATGATGAGGTGCTCCATGATCCACTCGTTGATGGGCGCAGTGTGGCTCTGGATGACGAAGGCGTCGCAGCCTCGGACGGACTCCTCGTAGCGAACGTAGATCTCGCCGTTCGCGAAGTCGTAGGCGCTGGTCGGGACCAGCTCGGTGCCGAGGGCGTCGGCCACCTCCTGGGCGAGCTGCGGGTGGGCGCGACCGGAGAACACCATGAGGTGCTTCTCGGTCGTCTTGTTGATCGAGCTCATCACTCGTCGCCCTTCGTCTCCGCCGCCGCGCGCGCAGCGTCGGCCATCTTGGTCCCCGCGAAGCGACGAGCGACCCAGCCGTCGATGTTGCGCTGCTGCGCCCGGGTCACGGCCAGCTGCCCGGGCTCGACGTCGTTGATGACCGCCGACCCCGCGGCGATGTAGGCACCGTCCCCGATGCTTCGCGGCGCGACGATGACGGAGTTGCTCCCGACGAACGCCCCCGGACCGATGTTGGTGTGCCCCTTGGTGACGCCGTCGTAGTTGGCGAAGATCGTGCCGGCGCCGATGTTGGCACCCGCCCCGATCGTGGCGTCACCGCAGTAGGTCAGGTGTGGCACCTTCGCGCCGGTGCCAATAGTGGCGTTCTTGGTCTCGACGAAGGCGCCGATCTTCCCCTGGGCTCCGAGGTTGCTGCCGGGGCGCAGGTAGGAGAACGGGCCGACCTTGGCTCCTGCTCCGATGACGGCCAGCTCAGCATGCGCGCGCACGACACTCGCCTCGTCGCCGACCTCCACATCCTTGAGGGTGGTGTCGGGTCCGATGACGCACTCGGCCCCGATGGTCGACGCGCCGTGGATCTGGGTGCCCGGGTGGATCACCGTGTCGGGTCCGATCGTGACGTCCGCGTCGATCCAGGTCGTCGCCGGGTCGATGACGATCGCGCCGTCGCGCATGGCCTGCTCGACCGTCCGCCGGTTGAGCTCGGCGCCGAGGCGGGCCAGCTGGACCTTGTCGTTGACACCCTCGGTCTGCCAGAGGTCGTCGATGAGGTGGGCATGCACCCCGAGTCCCCGCCGCGTACAGATGCCGACGACGTCGGTGAGGTATTTCTCCCCCTGGGCGTTGTCGGTGCCGACCTCGCCGAGCGCCTCCCGAAGGAACTCGAGGTCGAACGCGTAGATCCCCGAGTTGACCTCGTGGATCGCGCGCTGCTCCTCGGTGGCATCCTTCTGCTCGACGATCGCGGCGACGGCGCCATCCGGTCCGCGCACGATCCGGCCGTAGCCGGTCGGGTCGTCGAGCGAGGCCGTGATCATGGTGACCGCGTCGGCACTCGCGTCGTGCACGTCGCTGAGCCGGTTCAGAGTCTCGGATGTGAGCAGCGGCACGTCGCCATAGGTCACGAGGACGGTGCCGGTCAGGTCACCCGGGAGCGACTCGAGGGCGCACTCGACGGCCCGGCCGGTCCCCTTGATCTCGTCCTGGTCGACGATGAGCGCGTCCTCGTCGTGCTCGGCGATGTGCGCAGCGACGCGGTCCCGCTCGTGCCGCACGACGACGGCGAGGTGGATGGGGTCGACGCCTCGGGCCGCCCGGAGCGCGTGCCCGACAAGGGAGCGCCCACCAATCGTGTGGAGGACCTTCGGGGTGGTGGACTTCATGCGCGTGCCCTCGCCGGCGGCGAGGACGATCACGGCGGTCGGCCGGCGATCGCTCACGGGTGGCAGCTCCTCCTGGTCGGATGGCGTGCTCCCCCAGGGTGCTGCCCGGGGCGCCGCAGCCATGCTACTAGCGGGCCACGAGCATGCTTGCCCGCTGCTTCCGGCCGCGGTGGCGCACCTCACACCGCTTCAGACCCGGTCGACCCCAGCCCGCGGCGCGGGTGGCTCCCCGGGTAGGAATCGAACCTACGTCGCTTGTCCTGATTCAAAGTCAGGCGGGCCCTGCCAGCAGACCAACCGGGGAACGCCTCGGGCGCGCGCGCCCGAGGCACCCCACAGGGTAGTCCAGCGGGCCTTCCGGGCCGGAATCGCCCGCACCGGCAGAATGGAGCGGTGACCTCCGACGCTGCTGGCGAAGCTCCCCGGTCCTCGCGGCCCCGCAACCGGATGACCGGACCGCAGCGGCGGGAGCAGCTGATCGAGGTGGGCCGTCGGGTCTTCGCGGACCGGGGCTTCGAGGCGGCGACGGTCGAGGAGATCGCATCGCGGGCCAAGGTGTCCAAGCCCGTCGTCTACGAGCACTTCGGCGGGAAGGAGGGCCTCTACGCCGTCGTCGTGGACCGAGAGATCCAGCGGCTGCTCAGCGGGATCGCGGCTGCGCTCGAGGGCGGCGCGCCGGCCCGACACCTGCTCGAGCGCGCCACGCTGGCCCTGCTCGACTACATCGAGAGCGACTCGGAGGGTTTCCGGATCCTCGTGCGGGACTCGCCGCCCGGCCAGTCGACGGGCTCGTTCGCCAGCGTTCTGGGTGTCGTCGCGACTCGCGTCGAGCACCTGCTCGCGGTGGAGTTCAAGCGGCGAGGTCTCGACCCGAAGTCGGCCCCCATCCACGCGCAGATGCTTGTCGGCATGGTGGCCCTGACGGGCCAGTGGTGGCTGAATCGCAGGAAGTTCAAGAAGGAGCAGGTCGCCGCCCACCTGGTCAACCTTGCGTGGAACGGCCTCGCCGGGCTCGAGCCCTCCCCCACGCTCGTGACGTCCCAGCGCTGACAGACACATCTGGCCGTATGCCGCTGAGCTCGCCCCTGCCCAGCCAACCTGGGCACGTGGCTGAGTCGCGACGGCGTTCAGGCCAGGGACAGCGTCTGCGTGCGCGTGGCCCCGGTTGAGTCGGTGATCACGACGCGGATCGGGGACGGTGCCTGGAGACCGGACTGGAGCAGCATCGCCTGCCCATTGTCGCCCGTGCACCGCAAGGATGACGGTGCGAGGGTCGTGCACGCCCAGGAACTGTTGTGCACCGTGAGCTCCCCGCCGGCCGGGGTGGACACGACGACCGTGAGCGGACCGTCGACGCCCCTGACCCTGAGCAAGAATCGGGTCGACTCGCGTTGCTGCACGATGTGGACCGAGGCCATCGCCGGTGACACGCGTTGCACCGGTGGTGACGACGCCGGTGACGACGGTGCTGACTCACTGGTCGGCGGCGTAGTCGGGGTCGACGTACGGGTGGGTGTCGTGCGAATTGGTGCAGGCTGCGGCAGCTGGCTCGGTGCAGGAGCCAGCGTCAGGGTGGGAATCGGTATGGGGGCTACGATGCGCGATCGAACCGGCATGGCGGTCAGCGGCTGGGTCGCGCTCGTCGGCCGGGGCGGCGTGCTGGTTGGTGCAGCCAAGGCCGTCGGCGGTGTCGAGGTCACCGCAGGCGCCGGTTGGGCCGCGACCACGGGCTGGGCCGGCAGAGGTACCGCGCTCGCGAGCCCCACCCCGATGGCGATGCCCGCCGCGAGCGTGGTGGTCCGACCCGCGAGCTGTCCGGCCGCGTCCCCGACGCCCGAACCGGGGGCGGGGACGTGGCCGCACCCGCTGCCGCGCCTGCCCCAGCGACGCTCCCCCCAGCCCCCGCAGCACTCGCGCCGGACGCAAGTCCAGCCAGCGCGGCCGCATTGACGAAACCTGGCGTGGAGAGACCGGCGAGGAAGATCAAGGGGACGATGAGGGCCGGGAACTCGCTGTGGATCGCTCGAAGGTCCGCGGCCACCAGCGAGGCGTGCTGGCACGTCTTGAGGTGCTCTTCGACGCGAGCCTTCTGCCGACTGGGTAGACGACCGCGCGCGTGCGGCCCGAGGTGCGCGATGACCCAGCGACACTCGTCGCTGTCCGCGTTGGGCAGCGCCCGCCGAGCGCAGGCGTCGAGGTACTGCGCCCGCAACGCCTCGCGGGCGCGCACGGCTCTGGCGCTCACAGCGTTGGCCGACATCCCGAGGACCGGGGCGAGCGTGCGCGGCGCCTCGCCCTCGACGGTGGTGTGCCACAGCACGCGCTGGTCCCGCTCGGAGAGACCGCGGAACGCGGTGCGGATGAGGTCGGCGTCGAACCCCTCCCCCAGCCCGTTCAGATCGTCGAGAACGGGCGTGCTGAGCCGCTCGAGCTCGTCGTCCTCGGCGGGGAGGACCTTGAGCTCGCGGCGGCCCTGGTCGATGGCGACGGTCTTCACCGCAGCCAGGAAGTAGGCGCGGAAGTGCTCGTCGGGTCCCTTGCCCTCCTGGACCAGCGAGAAGACGCGCGCGGAGGCCTCGGCGACGATGTCCTCGGCCGCGGTTCGGCTCCGGTACTTGCTCGCGACGGCGTAGGCGGCCGGCAGGTGGCGGCGCCAGAGCTCTCCGAACGCCTCGGCCGAGCCCTCTCGACTGCGCGCGAGAAGGTAGAGGTCGGCCGCCGAGGACCACGCCTCGCTCGACCACATGGACGTGTCAGCCGCCATGCGCTACCTTCCGACGTTGCCGGAGCCCTCAGGAACCCCGAGAAACCCTGAAGAGCCTCAACCCAGTGTGCCAAGTGGGCAAGAACCACGTCGACTTGGCATCGTTCGGACGGCGTAGGACGGTGTGTGTGGTTCCGCCCACCGGCGAATCCCCTCCACCAAACTCGCCGG
The DNA here is from genome assembly GCA_963826445.1 of uncultured Actinomycetota bacterium. Classification (GTDB taxonomy): domain Bacteria; phylum Actinomycetota; class Actinomycetes; order Actinomycetales; family Dermatophilaceae; genus Intrasporangium. The sequence continues at coordinate 161,224 of CAWGXD010000029.1, read as the reverse complement.
AGAGCGGAACCTGACGGCGGCCGATCCCGTCAGGCGCTCCCTCCCCTGACTACCGGGAGTTTGGCGACCGTCGTCACAGTTGAGACGATGCGTTCCGTCTTTCATGACAGGGTTTTCGATGATTCCTCGGAATCTCTGCCCGGCGTTCTCGTGGGCTCGCCGGACTTGTGCGCGACGGCGAAGAGCCGAGTGAACGGGAAGAGCACTCCGAAGGGGCGACGCGGATAGGCCGCCTCGAGTTCCCGCTCGTAGTCGGCGAGGAAGGCAGCCCGGTCCTCGTCGTCATTCAGCACGCCGAGGACCGGGCGCAGGCCAGTGCCGCGAACCCAGTCGAGCACCGGGTGCTCCGCGCCCTCCTGGGAGGCAAGCACCTGCAAGTAGGTCGTCTGCCAGGCGTCGACCTCCGCTCCGAGGTCGAGCAGCAGGGCAGCGTAGGTCTCGAGCAGGGCGACGGACCTGGCCCGGTCGAGACCCAGCGCCAGTTCCGAAGCCCGCGGATGGCGCGCCGCCACCTCGCGCATGAGCCGGTGTGACGGAGCGTCGAAGTTCGCGGGAACCTGCATCGCAAAGGTGCCACCCGCCGGCAGCCCTTCGAACCAAGCGGGGATGAGACGCAGGTGCGCTCGGCACCCACTGGAGGGTCGCGTTGGTGACGAGCACGTCGACCGGCCCCTCCGCGGCAGCTGGCTCCCATCCCTCCGCCGTGGCCTCCACCCACTGCACCCGACCGTGAGGGTCGAGCTCACGGGCCCTGGCGAGCATCTCCGGGGAGCTGTCCACACCTATGACCGCGGCATCCGGCCAGCGTGCGGCCAGGGTCAGCGTGAGCTCACCGGGCCCACAGCCGAGGTCGACGATCCGCCGCGGCGAGGGCGTCGGGATCCTTGCGATCAGCTCGTGGAAGGGCCGGCTGCGCTGATCCGCAAAGTGCGCGTACTGCGTCGGGTCCCAGGCAGCGTCCGGCGTCGCTGCTCCGGTGCTGCGATCGAGGTCGTCGGTTTGCGGTTTCACAGCTCTCCCTTGCTGGTCATGCCGGTCAGGTATCTCGTGCCATCCTGACATTTCCTTGACGTCAAGAGTCTTGACGCCGCTTCTAGAGTGGCCTCATGAGCCCCGACCGCGTGCCCGTCGACGACGTCGACGTCATCGTCTCCGCGTGGCGCCGCGAACGCCCCGACCTCGATGTCACGCCGCTCGAGGTGCTCTCGCGGGTGTCGCGGCTGGCCCGGCGTCTCGACCTCGCCCGCGGCTCCGCCTTCGCGGAGCACCTGCTCGACGGGTGGGCCTTCGACGTCCTCTCCGCCCTGCGTCGCGCCGGCGAGCCCTATGAGCTCTCGCCCGGCCAGCTCGTCCAGCAGACGCTCGTCACGTCCGGCACGATGACCAACCGCGTCGACCGCCTCGAGCGCAGCGGCTTCGTCGAGCGCCGTCCCGACCCGAGCGACCGCCGCGGGGTGCTCGTGCGTCTCACGCCCAGCGGGCCGCGACGTGGTCGATGCCGCGATGGCCGACCTCATCGAGCAGGAGAAGTCGCTGCTGTCCGAGCTGTCCGCCGACCGACCAGGCAGCCCTCGCCGGCGCTGCTGCGCCGCATGCTCGCGCCGCTGGAGTCGCGGGAGCGCTGACCTTGCCGGGCCGCTCGCTCGCCCGCGCTCCGTCGAGTGTGCACTGCGTGTCACCGCCTCACCGCCTGCTGGAACTCGAGGCGGTTGCCCACGGGATCGCTCGTGTGGAAGCGGCGGACGCCCGGGATGCTGTCGTCCCACGCGACGGGCGCCCCGGAGCCCGCCACCCGGTCTGCGAGCGCGTCGACGTCGTCGACCGCGATCCCGGGGTGCGCCTTCCGAGCGGGCCGGAAGCCCTCCTCGATGCCGACGTGGATCTCGGCCGTGCCGGCCCGGAACCAGGCGCCGCCGCGCGCGCGGAGCCGCTCGGGCTTGGTCACCTCGGTCATGCCGAGGACGCCGACGTAGAAGGCGCGCATGGCGTCCTCACAGCCCGCCGGACCGGACACCTGGACGTGGTGCAGAGACATCTCCATGCCTCCGAAAGTATCTTGATATCAAGATACTTTCAAGCTCCCATCGGGTGCACTCAGCCGACGACCTCGGCGGCCTCGAGCCACTCGAGCTCGAGCTCCTCGCTCTCCTGACGACCTCCTGCGAGCCGCGCGTTGAGATCGGCGAGCGCCGCGGGGTCGGTCGCCTTCTCGGCCATGTCGCCGTGCAGCCGCTCCTCACGGTCCGGAGACGCGAGAGCTGCTTCTCGATGCGCGCCATCGCCTTGCGCGCCTCGCGCACCTCGGCCGGGCTCGCCGTCGTCGCGGACTCGGGGTACGCCGCCGGCCGGCTCGTCGTCGCACGGCGAGCACGCCGCTGCCGCCCGGTCCCGCGGCGATACCGCGCGGCCTGGCTCGCGATGTCTGGCCGCGCGCAGGCGGAGGTACTCCTCGACGCCACCCGGCAGGTCGCGCACCTTGCCGTCGCCGAGCAGGGCGAGCTGCTTGTCGGCCACGCGCTCGAGGAGGTAGCGGTCGTGCGAGACGACGACGAGCGTGCCCGGCCCAGCCGTCGAGGACGTCCTCGAGGCGAGGTCAGCGTCTCGATGTCGAGGTCGTTGGTCGGCTCGTCGAGGATGAGGACGTTGGGCTCGGTCGAGCAGCAGGCGCGTCAGCTGGAGCCGGCGCCGCTCGCCACCAGCTGAGGTCGCCGACACGCGACTGCTGCCGCCCGCCCGGGAAGCCCAGGCGCGTCGCGAGCTGGCTGGCGCTGATCTCCTTGCCGCCCAACGTGGTCCACTGCTTGACGTCCTCGATGGCCTCGATGACCCGCCACTGCTCGAAGCGCTCGAGCTCGCGGACCTCCTGCGTGAGGTGGGCGATGGCGACGGTCTTGCCGATCTTGCGCCGGCCGCTCGTCGAGGGGATCTCGCCGGTCAGCGCGCGCAGCAGCGTCGACTTGCCGGCGCCGTTGACGCCGACGATGCCGACCCGCTCCCCCGGCGCGAGCCGCCAGCGTGACGTGGTCGAGCAGGTCCGCTCGTTCGGCGGCTCGCCGAGCGACGACCGTGGCGTCCTCGAGGTCGAGGACGTCCTTGCCGAGGCGCGGCTCGCGAACGACGCGAGCTCGACGCTGTTGCGCGGGGCCGGCTCGTCGGCGATGAGGGCGTTGGCGGCGTCGATGCGGAACTTCGGCTTGCTCGTGCGGGCGGGCGGGCCGCGGCGCAGCCAGGCGAGCTCCTTGCGCATGAGGTTGGCGCGGCGGTCGGCGACGACCCCGGCGAGACGGTCCCGCTCGGCCTTCGCGAGGACGTAGGCGGCATACCCGCCCTCGAAGGCGCTGACCTTGCCCGGCCTCGACCTCCCACGTCATCGTCGCGTAGGCGTCGAGGAACCACCGGTCGTGGGTGATCGCGACGGTCGCGTTGCCGGGGCGCGGCCGCTGTCGTCGCGAGGTGGTCCGCGAGCCAGGCGACGCCCTCGACGTCGAGGTGGTTGGTCGGCTCGTCGAGGAGCAGCAGCTCGGGGTCGTCGACGAGCAGCTGTGCGAGGGCCAGCCGGCGGCGCTCACCACCGGACTTCGGGCCGACGATGGCTGTCGAGGCCGCCCACGTCGCGGCGCCTGATGCCGCCGAGGAGCCCGGTCAGGACGTCGCGGATGCGGGCGTCGCCCGCCCACACGTGCTCGGGCAGGTCGCCGAGCACGGCCTCGCGGACCGTCCAGCCGGGATCGAGCGCGTCGTCCTGCGCGAGCATGCCGATCCGGATGCCCTCGGCGCCGCCCTGCTTCGAGATGCGGCCTGCGTCCGGTTCCTGGCTGCCCGCCATGACCCGCAGCAGCGTCGACTTGCCGCCGCCGTTGCGACCGACGACGCCGATCCGGTCACCAGTGAGCACCCCGAGGCGACGTCGTCGAGTACGTGGGTCGTCCCGAAGACGAGGGAGACGCGCTCGAGGTTGACGAGGTTGGTGGTTGGGCCGGCCATGGTGAGCCGACCCTACGGCCAAGGCCATGCACCGAGCCAACCAGCGGCGCAGTCGCTAGCTGGCGGGACACGTCTGGTGATAAGGGATCTGGTCGCCGAAGACCTGCCGCCACTCGTCAGCCGTGAGGTTGCGCTGCGCGACCTTGCAGGCGTGCCGAACCCAGCTGTCCACGCTGGTGTCCCAACGCAGGACCGTTCCACTGCCTGTGGCCATGATCAGCGTGTGGCTGCCGTCCAGGAAGACGGCCGCCGCGGGCACGTCCACCCGGCCGGGCGCGATCGACTCGCTGGGGGCGCCCGTGCGGCCGTCCCAGAGCCTCACCCGACCGTCAAAGCCGGTCGTGACGATCAGGGGCGCCGTCCGACGAGAAGTCGACCCGGAGAACGGACTGCTGGTGCTGACGCGTCGGCTTCGTGGACCAGTCACCGGAGTCGAGGTCGAGGACGCCGAAGTCGTCCTGCTCACTGCCGACCGCGAGGAGCCGTCCGTCCGGCGAGGCATCGGCATGGGTCTCGCTGAGCCCGAAGTCAGCCGAGCGCAGGACGCGTCCCGACGCGACATCCACCAGCAGGTAACGCGTGCCGTCGACGAAGGCCATCACCCGCCCTCGACCGGCCCACACGAGCTCATGCAGGTCACCATCGACCCGGACCCTCGGTCCGACGGGCTCCAGCGTCTCCGCATCGACCTGGTAGACGAGGCCCCCGCGTTCCCCGACGACGAGCCGCCCACCATCGGGTGTGTGGGCCAAGGCCTCGATGGGGCCCTGCCCCACTTCCTTCTCGACGACCAGACGGGGGAGACGCCAGTCCCAGACACGGATCCAGCGGTCCCCCGGGACGGCGAGGCGCTCAGCGTCCGGTGGCCGCCACACGCCCCAGTTCTGGTAGGTCCCCGACGAGGGGCCGCAGCTCGATCGCAGTTCCCTTGACGTTGACGTAGAGGCGCTCGCCGTCATTACTGAGCTGCAGGTCCCAGACTGGCATGGGCATTGCCCGGATGGGCGTCGTGCCGCGCCAGAGGTGGACGGCTTCCGCGTCGCGGGAGGACATGGCTGCGGCCAGCACTCGGCCGTTCACACTTGCCTGCACGCTCCACATCTCATCGCCAGCTGGCGGGATCGTCTGACGGGCGTCGGACGCTGGGTCGACGAGCTGGAGTTCGCCCTTCCACGCGGTTGCCAGGCGACCGTCAGGAAGAAAGGCGACGGACTCCGCACCGACCTCGAGCGAGTCGACCTCCTCGAGTGTCTCCGGGTCGCGGATGCTGAGGGCGCCGTCCAGGGTGATGGCCAGGTCACCTCTCGGGCCGACGGTCAGGTCGGCGTCGGCGGCCTGGCTTCGTGGCCGTGGATGCGAGAAGGGTGGGCCATCGGGTGAGGGCGCTGAGCAGCGCCGCGCGCGTGTCGGAAGCGTCCCGCAGCCGCACCGCTTCCACCCCTGCGAGAGCCGCAACCATCGGGTCCTGGGACTCGTGGGCGACCACGGTGGCGCCTCTGTCCTGGGCAACAACAGCCGCCTCGGCAGCGCGGTCACGTTTCCGAACTCCGAAGGCTGCGGCGATGCCCGCCACGAGCGCCAGCGTCGTGAGGCCGGCCACCAGACCCCGCGTCGTCATCGCCTGTCGCCGTCGGCGACGAGCTGCAGTCTCCTCTCGACCGCGTTCCTCGGCGTCCAGCCGGTCGGATGCATCGAGGAACGCAGACTCCGTTGGCGTGAGGGCAGTGGCCGACCCCCGTCGCCAGTCAAGGGCCCGAGACAGTCGCACGCCACGGTAGAGCTCGCTGTCCGGCCGGCCGAGGAGGTCCCAGCTGTCGGCGGCGCCGGCCAGATGACGCACGATCCGCTGCCCCTCGAGGTCGTCCTCGAGCCACCCCTTGAGCCGCGGCCAGGCCCGCGCAAGCGACTCGTGCGCCAGGGCAGCCACACCATAGTCGACCGTCACGAGCCGGGCGCGCACGAGCACCTCGACGAGGTCCTGTCCCTGTCCCCGAGTCAGCTGCCGAGCAGGGACCCAGTTCCGGATGGGCTCACCGTCCGCAGCCATGGAGACGAGCCGAAGGAGCAGGTCGTGGAGCGTGGCGCGCTCCGCATCCGGGAGGCCTTGGTAGACCAGCTCGGCAGACAGGGCCACCGCGCCCCGGATGCCTCCCGATGCGCGGTACCCGTCGACGGTGAGGGTCCGTCCCTCGCGGGCCTCCCAGGTCTGGTGCAGGGCGTGTGCCATCAGCGGTAGCGCCCCGGGTTCCTCCATCACCTCGGCCACGAGCAGGTCGACCAGCCCGGACTCGACGACCAGTCCCGCCTCGGCGGCCGGGCCGTTGATCGCGAGTTGGAGAGCTGCTTCCTCCATCGGGCCGAGGAGGTACAGGCCGCGTTCGACGAGCCTCGCCAGGGCCGCGTGCTCGCTGACCCCGCCGAGCCGGTCGGCCCGAATCGTGAGGATGAGGCGCCCGCCACGGGCGTGCTCGACGAGTGCTGCGAACAACTCCTCCCGCTCGCCGTCGCCGCACGCGGCGACGACCTCTTCGAGCTGGTCGACCACGAGGGTGTCCTCGGCGGTGGCCACCGAGGCCGACCGCACCGCACCAACCGGTTCCGGGCACACGCCGACGAGTTCGACACGACCGCCATCACGGTGGAGCGCAGCCATGACGCCCGCCCTGATGAGCGAGGACTTGCCGCTCCCGGACGGCCCGACGACGACGAGCACCCCGGTCTGCTCGAGGCGGCGAAGGCATTCGACCGTCTCGGCCTCGCGCCCGAAGAAGAACTCACCTTCGTCGACGTTGAAGGGGCGCAACCCCGGATACGGGTTCTGCGCCAAGGTCTCGGGCAGGGTGGTGGCGGCAACCAATGACGCATCCTGGCGCAGTACTGCCTGCTCGAGCTGGGTCAGCTCGGCGCCTGGGTCCAGCCCCAGCTCGTCGGCCAGGCGGCGGCGCGCCTGCCGCAGGGTTCGCAGGGCATCTGCCTGGTCCCCGGACAGGTACTCGGCGAGCGCCAACAGCGCCCATCGCCGCTCTCGGAGCGGCTCCTGCGCCACCTTGGCCCGCGCTTCCGGCACCGTCTCGGCGTGGAGTCCGATCCGCAGGCTCGCGTCGAGCACGGCCTCCTCCGCCTCGCGACGCATCGCCTCCAGGCGCTCGGCCTCGAAGCGTCCGGGCTCCCAGTCCTGCAGCTCGGCGAGCGGACGCCCGCGCCAGAGGGCAAGTGCCTCGCGCAGGGCATGGACGGCACGGTCCGCGTCCCCCTGTCGCAGGAACTGGTGTCCGCGACTTACGAGCCGCTCGAACCGCACGGCATCGACCCCGTCCCCGCCCAGTGCGAGGCGGTAACCGTGCGGCGTGGTCGCGACCGCAGCCGAGCCGGCCGCCTTGCGGATCCGCAGGATGCTGCTGGGGATCAGCTTCGACCACGACGCCGGCGGGCTGTCGCCCCACAGGGCCTCCGCGAGCTGCTCAGTGTTGAGGGCCTCCCCGCGCACCGCCACGAGCGCCTCGAGGACCACTTGGTCCCGCGGCGAGAGCGCCGCACGATCGTCGACGAGCAGCGGACCGAGCACGGAGATGCTCACGGTGCTCACTGTCCGCAGTACGCCGATACCTGTCAACGGGCCAGATATCCAACCGATGTCGGCGCAGACGCTGGCCGGGGCCATGGATACCCAAGCGATATCGGCACGGACTGCACTGGTCACACGGCCACCGGGGGGTGGGCCGACTGGCACGAACAGTCATCACGGAGGGAACGACCATGAACCACAGCACTCACGCCAAGAGGACCTCGGGGGCCATCGCCATCACCGCGCTGGCAGGGCTCTTCGCCATCGCACCCGCGTACGCAGACAATGCTGTCTCAGTGCTCACGCCTGCGGACGTCCGCGTCTTCGAGGCGGGCGGGGACATCGGTGTCTCTGGAGGCGGCGGCGCGTCGCCCATCCAGTACGTTCCGGTCGACGACAACGCACTGGAGTTCATCCAGATCGGCTTCGGCATGCTCGCGGGGATGGCCGTCGTCGGCGCTGGAGTCGCCGCCGCGAGCACGGCTCGCCATCACGCCCAAGCGCGCCCCGCCTGAGGTCCGGCGGCCCTGGGGTCCTTGGCCGAGGGGTTGGTCACGCGGGTACGCGCCGCTCGGCCAACCTTGGTCAAGGGCGGTCAAGGGCTATTCCACGCGGGAGCCGCTGACGACGTGCGCGCCGTGGACCGGGCCTCGGGCGCGGCGGATGTCGCGGCACAGGTCCGAGGCCGCCAGCGAGACCGAGAGGTCGAGAGACGCCTCGTGGCTCTCGGTGAGGAAGGCCACCGTCGGGCCGGATCCGCTCACGAGTCCGCCGAGAGCACCGAACTCGACTCCGGCGTCGCGCAGCACCCGCAGCTCGCGGCCGCAGCGAGAAGGCGGCTTCGTCGAGGTCGTTGTGGAGGGCCGCGCCGAGGGCCTGGGCGTCACCGCGGCGCAGGGCGGCCATCAGCTCGGCGCTCACCTCGGCGAAGTGGGCCGGGTCCCGGGGATCGCCGCCGTCGGCCGAGCGCAGTCGGTCGAGCTCGCCGAAGACCTCGGGGGTCGACAGTCCGGTGTCGCTGATCGCGAGGACCCAGTGGAAGGTGCCCCGAGCCAGGACCGGTGCGAGCTGCTCGCCCCGGCCCGACCCCATCGCGTTGCCGCCCGCGAGCGGGAAGGGGACGTCACTGCCGAGCTCGGCGGCGAGCTCGGCCAGCTCGTCGCGTTCGAGTCCCAGACCCCACAGGTGGTCGCACGCGAGCAGGGCCGCCGCCGCATCGGCCGAACCGCCCGCCATTCCGCCCGCGACCGGGATGTCCTTGTCGATGTGGATCGACAGGACGTCGTCGATGTCCCACTGCTTCGAGAGCAGCTTGGCAGCGCGGATCGCGAGGTTGCCGTTGCCTGTCGGGACGCGGTCCGCATAGGTCCCGCCCGGGACGACCTGCCACTCGTCCCAGCGCGCCACCGAGACCTCGTCGTACAGGGACACCGCCTGGAACACCGTCGCTAGGTCGTGGTAGCCGTCGGACCGCAGTGCGCCGACGCGCAGCTCGAGGTTGACCTTGGCCGGGGCACGCACGGTCACCGACCTGGGTGGTGTCGGGGCTGCGGTCATGCGGTCACCCTATGGTGCCGGGCACGGCCGGCCTGCCCTTGTGCTCGGCGATGCGCGCGAAGGTCTCGATGTCGAGCTGCTCGCCGCGGGCACTCGGGTCGACCCCGGCGGCTACCAGGGCGGCCTCGGCGAGGGCCGGGGAGCCGGCCCACGACGCGAGTGCACGGCGGAGCGACTTGCGTCGTTGGAGGAACGCCGCGTCGATGCACCGGAAGACTTCCTCACGGCTCGCGGTGGTCCGAGGTGGGTGCCGTCTCACCAGGGAGACGAGGCCCGAGTCGACGTTCGGGGCCGGCCAAAAGACATTGCGCCCGATCCGTCCCGCGAGGTCGACATCGGCGTACCACGCGGCCTTGAGGCTCGGCACACCATAGGTCTTGCTGCCGGGTTTGGCGGCCAGGCGCTCGGCCACCTCGAGCTGGACCATGACGAGGACGCGCTGGATGGAGGGAAAGTGCTCGAGGAAGGACAGCACGACGGGCACGGAGATGTTGTAGGGCAGGTTGGCGACCAGCGCCGTGGGCTTGGGACCGGGGAGCCTGGTGGCGGTCAGGGCGTCACCCGCCACGAGGCGCAGCTTGTGGGCATTCTGCGGCTGGAGGGCGCGCACGGTGTCCTCGAGGGCTCCCGCGAGACGCGGGTCGACCTCGATGGCGGTGACCCGATGGACGACGGGGAGCAGCGCCAGGGTCAGCGAGCCGAGGCCGGGCCCGACCTCGACGACGACGTCGTCCTCCCCCACCCCGGCGACGCGCACGATCTTGCGAACCGTGTTGGCGTCGACCACGAAGTTCTGCCCCCACTGCTTGGTGGGGCGCAGGTCGAGCCGTTGCGCGAGGTCGCGGATCTGGGCGGGTCCGAGGAGGGCGGCACCGGCTCCTTCCGCCGACTCCGCGGCGCCCGCGGCCCGCTCACTCGTCATTGCCTCACCCTATGGGTACCTCTGAACGGGCGCCGGTCGCGAAGTGCAGGCTTGACGAGGACTGAGCCCAGCGGCATACGACATCGGCTTTTGACTGCCCACACGAAGGGCCCCCGACCAGCTCGTGGTCGAGGGCCCTTGCGATGTCGTCAGTGGAATCGGCCAATCAGGCCTTGCAGCCCCACTGCGCGAGGCCGTTGTCGGCGTAGACCCGGTTCGCGACCGTGATCTGCTCCGCACGCGATGCCAGATCGGCCCGCTGCGCGAAGTCGTCACCGTTGTAGGCGAGCCACGTGCTGTACGAGAACTGCAGTCCGCCGTAGTAGCCGTTGCCGGTGTTGATGGACCAGTTGCCACCCGACTCGCACTGGGCCACCCGGTCCCACATGTCGGAGCGGGCCAGGTTGAGGCCGGCGCCCGACGTGCTACCGGAGCCCGACGTGCTCGTCGGGGTCGGGGCCGGAGCTGGCTTCGGACGCTCCTTCGTGCCGACGAGGACGACCTTGTTGACCGGAGCCTTGGTGACCTTGGCGGAGACACGCTCCTTCTTGGTGACCTTGCCGTCGATGATCGTGGCGCGCTCGGTGATGGTCTGCACGCCGTTGGCACCCTGCTTGCTGACCTTGGTCGTGCCCTCGTAGAGGGCCGAGGTCTGGGTGCGAACCGTCTTGTAGTCGACGGACTCCGTCCGGGTACTCGTCTTCGTCGTGACGTCCTGGACGACGACCTTCATGCCCGCCTTGAGCGGGGTCGCGGCCGCGGGCGTCACCTTGTCGTTCGAGTCGAAGCCGACGCGGAGCTGGCCGAGGGCCTCGGCGACGGTGGCAGCGGTGACCGTCTTCGTCGTGGTCTTGCCGTCGGCGACGACGGTCACCGGCTTGGGCGTGACGACCGTCAGGTCGAGACCCTGGCGTCCGATCGCCTGGGACCGCGAGACCGAGATCCGGGCCCCGTCGCTGCGTAGGCCGAGCGCCAGCAGGGCGCCGTCGACCGTGGTCTCGGTCGTGCGGATCTGCTTCGTCGCGCCGTCGATCGTGAGGTTGAGCGTGCGGGCGTACTTGACGGTGACGGTGTCGCCGTCCGAAAGAGACGCGTCGGCCGCCGGATAGACGACGTCTCCATCCTTGACCGTGATGCCTTCGCTCTCGAGCAGGTCACTGACCGTGCTGCCGAAGACGTGGGTCGCGGTGGACGTGCCGTCAACGGACAGGTTCACCGCCTTGTCGAGCTGAGCTGCCCCCACGCCACCGGCGGTGAGCAGCAGGGCGGCGCCGGCACCGGCGATGACCTGTAACTTGCGCGAAATCACTATTCTCCGAACGTCGTACTCCCCGGGTGACACGCGCTCTCGGATCACCTCGGAGGGCTGTCTCGGGGACGTTCGCGAGGGGCCTCAATGAGGGTCCGATGCGGGGCGGCATCCGGCCAACAGTCATCCAGACTGAATGATCAAGTCCTCGATGGTCAAATTCCGATAACGTTCCTGTGCATGACCCATAACCCCGTGTAGGGGTTGGGGACAACGGTCTCGACACCCGTTACGACCAGGGTCCGTAGACCCTTTCGGAGTTCTCGGAGACCGCCCGGCAGAGGGTCGGCACGTCCACGTTGAGGACGCCGGCCATGGCCCGAATGGTATGTGGCACAAGGTAGGACGCGTTGGTCGCACCGCGGTGAGGGGACGGTGTCGAGGTACGGGGCATCGGTCTCGACGAGCAGCTGCGATGAGCGGCGTCACGGTCAGAGCGTCGCGCAGCGTCCGGGCGTTCTTGAACGTCACCGTCCCGGCGAAGGACAGGTAGTAGCCGCGCTCGACACTTTCGCGCGCCATCGACAGGTCTCCCGAGAAGCAGTGCAGCACCGTCCGATCCGGCGCCCCCTCCTCGTCGAGGACTCGCAGCACGTCCTCGTGGGCGTCACGGTCGTGGATCTGCAGGACCTTGCCGAGACGCTTGGCGAGGTCGATGTGCCAGCGGAAGGCGTCCTGCTGGACGGCCACGCCGTCGGGCCCCGTGCGGAAGTAGTCGAGCCCGGTCTCACCGACGGCGCGGACCCGCTCGTGGCCGGCCGCACGCTCCACCGCGTCGTATGCCGCTGACAACGTCCCAGCGGCAGCGAGCCTGGGCACTTCGTTGGGGTGCAAGGCGATTGCTCCAAGCACCTGGGGAAACCGCTCCACTGCGTCGATCGTGAAGCCGATGGCCTCGAGGTCGCAGCCCACCTGGACGAGGCGGCTCACGCCCACCGCACGGGCTCGGGCGACCGCCTCCGCCACGTCCAGCGGCTCGGCGCCGTCACGGCCGATGTCGAGGTGGACGTGGTTGTCGACGACGTCGATCGGCAGCGGATCCGGAGCTGTCGGCAGCTCGTGCCGGGGCGACGAGTGCGGGCTCATGCGCTGGCGCCCGCCTCGCCCTCATCCTCTCGGCGCATTCGTTCGATCTCCTCCTCGACGACCGAGGGGTCGAACTTGGTGAAGACCGGCGTCGGCTTCGCGATGGGCGTCCCCACAACGACCGGCTCGTACTCCCACCGCGGCGTCCCGGAGTAGTCGCCGGTGATGACCGGATAGGGCGCGGCCGTCGTCGAGGTCGGTCACCTCCTCGAGCACCGGCATCGGCACGAAGCCGCCCTGGCCGCCCATGACCCGGTGCACCCGGTTGGCGCCATGCGGCAGGAACGGAGCCGTCAGCGTGTTGATCGACACGACCGCCTGCGCCAGCACGTGGAGCACCGTCCCGAGCCGCTCCCGCTCGTCGTCACCCTTGAGCTTGAACGGCTCCGTCTCGGCGACATAGCGATTCGCCTCGCCGACGACACGCATCACCTCGCCGATCCCCTGCCTGAAGCGCTGTCGCTCGATGAGGCCACCCACCGTCGCAAAGGCACCGCGCACCGTGTCGAGCAACGCCTCGTCCACCGGCTCCAGGGCCCCGGCAGCCGGGATCTGGCCGAAGTTCTTCGCGATCATCGATGCCGTGCGGTTGACGAGGTTGCCCCATCCGGCGACGAGCTCGCTGTTGTTGCGCTGGACGAACTCCGCCCAGGTGAAGTCGCTGTCCTGGTTCTCCGGCCCCGCGGCGCAGATGAAGTAGCGCAGCGGGTCGGGCCCGTAGCGCTCGAGGACGTCACGGACGTAGATGACGTGGCCTCGCGACGTCGAGAACTGCTTGCCCTCCATCGTCATGAACTCCGAGGCCACCACCTCGGTGGGCAGGCTCAGGACGCCGTACCGCCCCGGCTCGCCACCCTTGTCGCCCCGACCGGCATAGCCGAGCAGCTCGGCCGGCCAGATCTGCGCGTGGAAGGTGATGTTGTCCTTGCCCTGGAAGTAGTAGCTCACTGGCGGGTCGTCCTGCGTCGCGTCCCAGAACTCGCGCCACCGCTCCGGCTCCCCGATGCGGCGGGCCCACTCGATCGACGCGGACAGGTAGCCGACGACGGCGTCGAACCAGACGTAGAGCCGCTTGTGGGTGTTCTCCTCCCACCCCTCGAGGGGAATCGGGATGCCCCAGTCGATGTCGCGCGTCATGGCCCGCGGCCGCACGTCGTCGAGCAGGTTGCGGGCGAACTTGATGACGTTGGGTCGCCACGTCCCGGACGCCTCCCGCCCGTCGAGCCACTCCCCCAGCGCGCCCGCGAGCGCCGGGAGGTCGAGGAAGAAGTGCTGCGTCTCGACGAACTCCGGCGTCTCGCCGTTGATCTTGCTGCGTGGGTTGATCAGCTCGTCGGCGTCGAGCTGGTTGCCGCAGTTGTCGCACTGGTCGCCGCGCGCCTCGCCGTAGCCGCAGATCGGGCAGGTGCCCTCGATGTAACGGTCGGGCAGCGTGCGGCCGGTCGACGGGCTGATCGCGCCCTTCGTCGTCTGCTCGATCATGTAGCCGTTGCGCCAGTTGCCGGTGAACAGCTCCTGGGAAGACCGCGTAGTGGTTCGCCGTCGTCGTGCGGGTGAACAGGTCGTAGGACAGGCCGAGGTCGGTCAGGTCGGTCGCGATGACGCGGTTGTACTTGTCGGTGACCTCCTGGGCGGACAGGCCCTCCTTCTCCGCGAGGACGAGGATCGGCGTGCCGTGCTCGTCGGTGCCCGAGACCATGAGCACGTCGTGTCCCGCCATCCGCATGTACCGACTGAAGACGTCGGAGGGCACGCCGAATCCGGCCACGTGGCCGATGTGGCGCGGGCCGTTGGTGTACGGCCAGGCGACAGCAGACAGGACTTTGCTCATGGGCCTGATCCTAAGGTGGCCGGGTCCTCGACTGCGTTCCCGTTTCGCGGCGGCTCCGCCGACGATGCCGTATGCCGCTGGGCCCGCTCCCGCACGCGAGCGACGTCAGCGCCCTCCCGCGCTCACGTCGAGTGTGCAGAACGTGCCGCACCGTGGGACTGCACAGTCGTGCGGAAGGGCACGTTCTGCACACTCGGACGCAGGGTGGGACTCCGTCAGTCGGCGAGGCGCGCCTCGACCGTGATCGAGGGCACGGCCTTGAGGGCCTGGCTCACCGGGCAGCCGTCCTTGGCCTCCTCGGCGGCCTTCTGGAAGTCCTCGGCCGACATCCCGGGCACCGACCCCACGGTCCTCAGCTTGATCTCGGTGATGCCCGTGCCGGGTACGAACGTCACCTCTGCTGTCGTGTCGAGCGTCGTGGGTGGAGTGCCCGCCTTGGCGAGGCCGTTGGAGAACGCCATGTTGTAGCACGCGGAGTGCGCGGCCGCGATGAGCTCCTCAGGGCTCGTCTTGCCCGCCGGCTCCTCGGTCCGGGCCGCCCACGTCACGTCGTAGGTGCCGATCCCTGAGGACTCGAGGCTGACCTGCCCGTTCCCGGTGAAGAGGTCGCCCTCCCAGTGGGCGGATGCCGTGCGCGTGGCTGACATGAGCACTCCTTCTCTACGACTGTCTTCGATTCAGGTGCGCGGCGATTCGACGTGGAGGAGCCGCCCTCCCACCATTGCGCGACCCCCTGCGGAAGGCAAGGGTCGGTCGTGGCATGCAGCACCGAACCGCGCCATGATGAGGTCGAGGCGCGGGGCCATGGGGGCAGCGCCAGGCGTGGAGAGGCAGATCGATGTCGGACTCACCCTACGAAGCTCGCTCCGTCCTCAAGACCCTGTGGTGGCTCGTGCTGCTCCGCGGCATCCTCGCCATCCTCTTCGGGATCGCCGTGCTCGCTTGGCCCAAGGCCACGGTCGTGGTCTTCGTGGTCCTGTTCGCGGTCTTCTCGCTCCTCGACGGCATCCTCGACATCGTGCTCGGGGTCCAGGCCAAGGGCGAGCGGGGCCGATGGCTGATCTTCCTGCAGGGCGCCTTGGCGATCATCGCCGGCATCATCGCCGTGTTCTGGCCGAGCATCACGGCCATCGTCCTGCTCTGGCTGGTGGCGCTCTGGGCGATCGTCAGTGGCGTCATGGAGATCGCCGGCTCGCTCGAGCTGCGCAGGCTCGGTCGGCCGCGCTGGTGGTGGCACACCGTGGCTGGCGTCCTGGCCATCGTCCTCGGCGCGATCCTGCTGTTCGGCAACCCCACTCGCGGAATCCTCGCCATCCTGTGGGCCGTCGGGGTGCTCTCCATCGCCAGCGGGATCGCGCTCATCATCGCGGCCATGATCGCGCGACGTGGCATCAACGAGGTATATCGGGCGACCGAGGAGGACAGCCGACCGGCCACGTGAACGTCGCGCCGAGAGCGATGAACGGCACGGCAGGATGGCGGGGTGAGCACCACACCTGACGCCGGCACCCTCGTCCTTGCTGCCACCCCGATCGGCGATCCGCGCGACGCAGCCCCGCGCCTCGCGGAGGAGCTCGCCAGCGCCGACGTCATCGCGGCCGAGGACACCCGCCGGCTCAAGCGCCTGCTCTCCGCCCTCGGAGTCAGCCCCATCGGGCAGGTGGTCAGCTACCACGACCACAACGAGGCGGCCCGCACACCAGAGCTCGTCGAGCGGCTTCTCGCCGGCGAGCGGGTCGTCGTCGTCACCGATGCCGGCATGCCGTCCGTGTCGGATCCCGGTTACCGGCTCGTCGCGGCAGCGGTGGCGCGCGACGTGCGCGTCACGTGCGTGCCGGGACCAAGTGCGGTCCTCATGGCGCTCGCCGTGTCGGGGCTTCCAGTCGACCGCTTCTGCTTCGAGGGTTTCCTGCCCCGCAAGGCCGGCGAGCGTGCCCGCCTCCTCGCCGACCTCGCCGACGAACGCCGCACCATGGTCTTCTTCGAGGCACCGCATCGGCTTGCGGAGACCCTGGCGGCGATGGGCGAGGCGTTCGGTCCGACTCGCCGCGCAGCCGTCTGCCGCGAGCTGACCAAGACCTACGAGGAGGTCCGCCGCGGGACCCTGCTCGAGCTCACCGCGTGGGCCCTGGACGGGGTCAAGGGCGAGATCACCGTCGTGGTGAACGGCGCCGAGCGTAAGGTCACGACCATCGAGAGCGAGCTCAGCGGCATACGGCATCGGGTTGAGAAGGGGGAACGCCTCAAGGACGTCTGTGCGGACGTCGCGGCCCGGACGGGTCTGTCGAAGAAGGCGCTCTACGACGCAGCGGTGGCAGGGGGAAAGGGTGAAGGGCCCTTGGGAGTATGAGTCTCAAGGGCCCTTCGGGTTGATCGGTCGATGTGACGCTCCCGATCGACTGCTCTTCATCTCCGGTCCCAGCGGCTTCGTCACCCAGCCTCCGCGGTGGATTGCTCCTCCGTGCGGACCCTCGTCTCCGAGCCGTCCCGCTCTCCCCGAGGGGAGTGCGTGAAAGCAGTTCTACGCCCCTACTCCACTACGGCGCAAGGGTTTTCGCAAAAGAAATTGTGCATCCACAGGACACCAGCGTGTCATCCACCGGAAACGCACAGTTGTCCACACCGTCTTCGCGCTATCCCCACGTTGTCCCCAAGTGGCTGTGGACAACCGTGGAGAGCTCGTCGGCGGCCGCGCGCGCCACGGCGGCCCGCTCGACCTGCCCAAGCGACTCGTACTCGCATGCGGCCTCGAGCAGGCCGTCCACCTCGGCCCGGAGGATCGCCGATTCCGCCGCATCGTCCAGGGCGAGACGCTCCGCCTCGGCGGCCCCGACACCGACCGCGGCGCCGGCAACGTGTCGCGACGTCGCCGCGACGGCGCCCTGCGACGTCGGCACCGCCTCGGCGTTCTCGAGGGCGGCGATCGCCGACCGCATCGCCGCCGCGGTCGGCTTGTCACGCTCCCGCAGCGCCGTCGTGAGTCTCTGGCGAAGGGCGAGCCGGACGGGTGAGCTGGTCATGGCAAGACCATAAATCGCCAGCGGTCCTGCGCTCCAACGGTTTACCCGCGATCGGTGCCGGCGTCACTGCCCGCGAGGAGTCGCTCGCGGAAGAAGTCGACAACCCGGACCACCGCCACTGGGTGCTTGTGGTCAGTCAGGGTCGCGTGGCCCCGACCGGGCAGTTCCACTGAGATGAAACCGTCCCCGAGCTCTCGCCGTAACGTGTCGAACCGGGTGCCGGTGATCCAGTCGTCCCGATAGCGCACCCCGAGCACCGGGCAGCCGTCGGCGACGCGGGCACGGATCTGCGCCAGGTCCGACGACGGACAGGTTGACGTCGGCCGCCCGGCGCCGCCCGATCGGCAACGGCGTCGCCGGCTGCGCGACGACCGGCGCAACGACGATCGGGTCGAGCATCATCGCGAGCGCGAACCCGCCCGTGACGCACATGCCGATCGCCCCGACGCCCGGACCACCCGCCGTCGCGTGGAGAGCCCGCGCGAGGCTTCGCAGCCAGTCCCCGCGAGCGGCGCAGTCACTCCCGGTGGCGAACATCGTGAACTCCCTTGTCACGCAGAGCCGTGGGACGACGCGTGCCGCCTCCCACGTGCGCGGCGGCGCGTGCGCGGAGCCGAAGAGGTGCGGCAGCACGACGGTGAAGCCGGCCGCGACGAGCTCGTCGCCGAACTCGATGACCTCGGGCGTCAGCCCAGGGCTCTCGTGGATGACGACGATGCCCGGGCCACTCGCCCCGCGTGTAGGTGTCATGTGCGACGCCGCCCGCCTTGTGCCGGCCGGCCGTCCAGTCCGCGAGGAGCGACATGGAACGAGGCGTACGTCCGTGCCGAAAGTACAGTGAGCGCCATGGCCCGCTGCGTCCTGTCGTATGCCGCTGAGCTCGGTCCCAGCGACCGTGACCCTGCGCGCGCGGCTGGGTCGGCGGAGCGGCGGACCCTGGGCTGGGAGACCGTCCTGCTTCTCGGGGTCAGCCTCGGCGCGTCTGCGATCTGGTCGGTCCTGTCGATCATCGAGAAGCTGACGCGCGACGTGCCGCTCCGGTCGCAGACGACGGCCATGAACCAGTCGGCGACGCCCGGACCGGCCCTGGCTCGACCTCGCCTACCAGCTCGCCGGCATCGTCCTCGCCGCTCGTGCCGGTGGCCCTCGCGCTTACCTGCTGTCGACCGTGCTGCGCCCGTCCACGACGATCGGGGCCGCGCGGTTCATCGGCTTCGACCGGACCGAGCCGGGCCGCGACCTGCTCCGCGGGCTCGGGCTGGCGGCGCTCATCGGGCTGCCCGGGTCTGGGGTTCTACTTCCTCGCCAAGGCGGTCGGGATCAACACGACCGTTTCGGCGGCCAACCTCGCCGACGTGTGGTGGTCCGGGCCCGGTGCTCGTCGCTCGCGGCCATCGACAACGCCCTGCTCGAGGAGGTCGTCATGGTCGGCTACCTCTTCACCCGGTGGCGGCAGATCGGGTGGTCGTGGCCGGTCGTCATCGGCCTGTCCGCGCTGATCCGCGGGACGCTACCACCTCTACCAGGGCTTCGGCGGCTTCGCCGGCAACGTCGTCATGGGGCTGATCCTCGGGCTTGTCTTCGCTCGGACCCGGCGGGTGATGCCGCTCGTCGTGTGCCATGCCCTGCTCGACATCGTCGCCTTCGTCGGCTACGCGTTCCTCAAGGCCCGGGGCATCTCCATCTGACCCTTTCGCCCGTGACGCAGTCGACGACGCACGGCTCACCGACGTGCGCGAGCGGGAATGAACAGCCGCGTCTCATCCGCGAGAGTGAGGCACCGGCGACCTCAGGGTGAGGCGCTGGACCGAGGTGCTCTTGCACGGTGGAGGTATGGAAACCCTCCTCGCTACGCCCGCGCCAGGCCCAGCCGTCGGCTACCCACCGCCCCAGGTCTCGACCGCGAGTCGCCGCCACTGTCGCCGGCCTGTGGGCCGTCCTCCAGCTCGGTCTCGCCCTCGGTCATCTAGCCGGCCTCGACGTGACGCCGTCCACCGGCGCCGACCCGTCGGCGCTCAGCGCCCTCTCGACCTCGACCGTCGCCGTGGTCGTCGCGGTCCTGGCCGGGGTGAGTCTCGCCGCCCTGGCCGCCCTGCACCGGCGTGACGGGCGGCCCGCCCGGCCCGCCGGTGGGCTGCTGCTCGCAACTGGCATCGTCGTCGCCCTGGCCCTCGCCGACGTGCGCTCGCTGACCCTGCTCGGCTATCTGCCCATGGTGCTGCTGCACTACGTCGGGGTCGAGCCGTTCGCGGGCCAGGACATTGCGATCCCCGCTCCGGTGCTCCTCTCGCTCACGCACAGCGTCGGCGGGTCGCCCTGCTCCTCACCGGCCTGTCTGCGCTGACCCGGTCTCGGGTCCGCGGGGGCACCGCCGCGCGGGGTGACCGTGATGACGCGGAGCGCCGTCGTCGTGCGGCGCTCCGTGTCGGGCGGTGGGCGGTTGGCGTCGCCGCCGCGGTGCCGCTCATCTACTCCTCGACGCGGGTCGCTTGGGCGTTGGGCATCCCCTTCGGAGTCTCCGATGAGTTCCTCGTCATGCTCGGCGACGGGAAGTACGCCGGCCTCGGCCTCGGCCTCTTCGGCATCGTGGGGGCGCTGCTCACGCTCGGTCTCGTGCAGCGCTGGGGAGAAGTGTTCTGGTCGTGGGTTCCGCGCATCGGTGGGCGCGCCGTTCCCGTGTCGCTCGCCGTCGTGCCGGCGCTCTTCGTCGCCATGGCCGTCATCTCGGCCGGAATCAGCTTTGCGGTCATCATTCTCGGCGGTGAGATCGACGGGCTGCCCGGCGAGCCGGTCGACTGGGGCGCGTGGGCCCCCGAGCTGCTGTGGATGCCGTGGGGCCTCGCCCTCGGCGTCGCCGCCCTCGCCTACCGCGTCCGTCGCGAGGCCACCACCGGCCTCCACTGACTCGAGTGTGCACTTCACGCCCGCCCACTGCGTCGAGTGTGCACTTGGTGCCCAGCCCCAGGCGGCGCGGACTGCACATTCGAGTGGGAGGAGGGCAGGGCTGGGACGACGCTGGCCCCGAGAAGCGAGCTCAGCGGCATACGGCCACGTGATGTGAAGGCCAGCATGCACTGGGCTGCCAGCGGAACTGCATACGATGGCGCCCATGAACTCGGCCCGGCAGGTGCGCGCGCGCCTGCTCGGGAACCCGGCCGACGACTTCCGCCTGACCCGCCGCACCGGCGCGGCTCGGCATCGCCTGGCTCGGCTGGGCCGGGACCGCTCTTCTTCACGCTCGTCGGCGGCTTCATGCGCTTCTGGCACGTCGGCGCCCCGCACCAGCTGATCTTCGACGAGACGTACTACGTCAAGCAGGGCTGGTCGATGGTCCTGTACTGGTTCGAGATGAAGAACGACGCCGTGCTGCAGCAGGCCAACCAGGTCGACCAGCACTTCACCGCCAACGACCCGTTCGTCTACGGCACCGAGGGCGACTTCGTCGTCCACCCGCCCGTCGGCAAGTGGCTCATCGGGCTGGGGCGAGATGCCGTTCGGCATCCTCAACTCCTTCGGCTGGCGCTTCGCCGTCGCCCTGGCCGGCACGCATCTCGATCCTCATGCTCGGGCGGATCGCGCGGCGGCTCTTCCGCTCCGACCTGCTCGGCACGGTCGCCGCCGCACTGCTCGCCTTCGAGGGGCACCACTTCGTCCACTCGCGCACCGGGCTGCTCGACATCTTCGTCATGTTCTTCGGGCTCGCCGCGTTCGGGGCGCTGCTCATCGACCGCGACAAGGCGCGCGAGGTGCTCGCGGCGCAAGGTCGGCCGGGCGCGCCCGCGCGGCGTCGATCCTGGCTCGGGCCGTGGCTCGGCTGGCGGCCGTGGCGCTGGGTCGCCGGCGTCATGCTCGGTCTCGCGGCCGGCGCGAAGTGGTCGGGCCTCTACTTCCTCGTCTTCTTCGGCCTGCTCACCGTGCTGTGGGACCTCGGGGCGCGACGGGCCGCCGGCGTGCGCGGCTGGTCGGTCGGCAGGCGTCGTCAAGGACGGGCTGTATCGCGTTCGTGCAGCTCGTCGGCGACCGCCCTCGTCACCTACGTCGCGAGCTGGACCGGGCTGGATCCTCACGCAAGGGCGGCTCGTTCCGCACGTGGGCCGCAGACACGGCCCCGACGCGGCCCACGGCCTGGCTGCCCGACTGGTGGCGCTCGCTCTGGGCCTACCACCAGCAGATGTTCGCCTCGACGCAGTCGATCAACGCGCTCGCACCCCTACCAGACGAGCCCGTGGTCGTGGCTGATCCAGGGCCGGCCCACCTCGTTCTTCTACGAGGGGCCGAAGAAGGGCGCCGACGGCTGCATCGTCGACCAGTGCAGCAAGGCGATCACCTCGATCGGCACGGTGTCGATCTGGTGGGGCGGCGACGCTCGCGATCTTCGTGCTGCTCTTCATGTGGGCGCTGCGCCGCGACTGGCGGGCCGGCGCGATCCTCTGCGGCCTCGTGCGCCGGCTACCTGCCGTGGTTCTTCCTCGGCGACCGGACGATCTACTCCTTCTACGAGGTGGCGTTCGTGCCGTGGGTCGTGCTCGCCTGCGTCTACGTGCTCGGCCTCGTCATCGGCGGCCGCGAGGCGTCGCTGACCCGGCGCCGGGTCGGCTAGGCGTCATGGGCGCCTTCGTCGCTGCTGACGATCGGGCTGTTCGCGTTCTTCCACCCGATCTACGTCGCCGACGTCATCCCGCTGTCCGAGTGGCAGCGCCGGATGTGGTTCCCCAGCTGGGTCTGAGCGCGGGTAGGCCGATGTAGCGGGCGATGCCTCACCAAGCGCGCCGCGCATCCTGCGCGCGGTGTGGTTGCGCGCGCAGGGTCGGGTTGCCCGCGCTGGGTGCGCCATGATTGCGGCACGGCCCGGGGCCCGGTCCGGTTTCATGTGCCCGTGCCGTGGTGTTATTGTTCCTGTCGCACCAAGGGGCTGTGGCGCAGTTGGTAGCGCGTCTCGTTCGCAATGAGAAGGTCAGGGGTTCGAATCCCCTCAGCTCCACCCATAGGCACCCCGTCTCACCTGCAAGAACGCCGCAGAATGGACGGGGTGTCTTGCCATGTGACCCCAGAGAAAGTACCTGTTGCGGAGGGCACATCGCGTCAGGCCAAGCCGTGATCGTAGGCGTAGTGAACGGCCTGGGCGCGGTCGCGGGCGCCGATCTTGGCGAAGATGTGGTTGACGTGGCTCTTGATCGTGGCGTTGCTGAGGACGAGCCTGCGAGCAATTTCGGTGTTTGACAGGCCGGCGGCAATGAGGGTCAGCACCTCGCCCTCACGTGCCGACAGCCCGTCGGGCAGACGCGCGGAGGATGGCGCGGCCGCGCGTGAGTCCAGGGAGACGGCCACGAGACGCTGCTGAACCTCGGGCGCGAGGTGGGTCTGCCCATGCCCCAGGGCGGTCAGGGCCTGCTCAATCTCCTCAGCGCTGGCGTTCTTGGTCAGGTAGCCACGCGCGCCAGCCTGCAAAGCGGGGAAGAGTGCCTCATCGTCGGCGTAGGTCGTCAGGACCAACACCTGCGTCTGAGGCGTCTCGGAACGGATCCGTGCCGTGGCTCCCGCGCCGTCCAAGTTGGGCATGCGCAGATCCATGACGACGACGTCGGGCCGGTGAAGCACGGCCTGTTCGACGGCCTCGACACCGTCGGCGGCGGTGGCGACGACCTCTATCCCGTCGAGGAGGCCGATGAGCATGGCCAGTCCCTCACGGACGACGCGCTGGTCGTCGGCGACGACCACACGCAACGGGCCGCGCGTCATGCTGGCACCTCCACATCGACCCGCCAGCCATCCAGATGAGGCCCGGCACGCAGGGTGCCGCCAGCCCCCTCGACGCGCTCGCGCAGGCCGGCGAGTCCGTGGCCGCCACCTGCGCCGGAAAGGCCCTGAGCGCCTGGCCGCCCGTCGACAGCGGCGGCGGGGTCGGCGGCGGAGTTCTGTACGGACAGGCAGGTGCGGCCGATCTCGTAGCTCAGCACCACCGCTGTGGCGGCGCCGGGGGCGTATCGGGCCACGTTCGTCAGAGCCTCCTGCGCCCCGCGATAGAGCAGCAGACCCGTCTCGGCGGGTAGTGCGTGTGGCTCGCCCTGAACGGTCAAGGCCGCGTGCACCAGCAGGTCGCGCCGGAAGCCGTCGACAAGAGCCGCGAGGTCGGCGACGCCCGGCAGCGGCTCCCCGCGCAGCGCCCCGACGGCTGCACGGGCCTCGGCCAGGCCGACGTTGACGAGCTCGCTGGCCCGCTCGACGGCCTCCCGCGTCCGCGCCCCCGTGGGCTCGCGCGCCGCGAGGACCCGTGCCCCCTGCAGTTGGATCGCCGCGCCGGACAGGCAGTGAGCCAGCACGTCGTGGAGCTCGGCGGCGATCCGGCTGCGCTCCGCCAGGGCCGCGGCGCGGGTCTGCTCGTCGCGGGCGTCGGCGAGCTCGGCGAGCAGCAGTTCGGTGCGGTCCTGGGCGGAGCGCGCTGCGCGCACCACGAACGCGACCAGTCCGAGTAGCGCATTGAGGAGAGTGGCGGCCAGCACGGCCGCGGCGGTCGCGCCGCCGAGCAGCGCCGCGATGTCCTGTCCCGCGGTCAAGGCAACCCCCAGGACAACGCCGAGGGCCAGTGGAAGACGCGTCATCGCCATCCACACCGCGGCGCCGACAGCCAGGCCCGTCGCTCCGCGCGGCTGGAGCGCGACCAGGCCGACCCCTGCCACGCCCATGACAGCGATGACGGCGACCTGGACGGGGGTGGCTCGGTCGACGAACTGGTCGCTGATGGCATACGCGGTTGCTGCGGCATACGCGATCAGCATCACGCCCACTCCGCCGGACGCGCCGCGCAGCCCCGGCGCAGGCGTGGTCGTCACGGCAGTGGCGACGACCACGCCGATGACCGCCCAGCCCAACGGCCTGAGCAGCTCACGCTGATGGCGCAGCCGCTGGTACGCGGCGGCGTTGGCCTGGAGGGTCCTGCTGCTCGCGTTTTCGGCTTGCATCGTCATGCTCGTCACCTCGCCGACCGTCTGCCGCGGCGGTCCTGGAACAGGGTCCCAGTCCATGGAACCTCTCCGGGCACCTGCAAGGCGAGCCCGAAGAGGAACCAGTGTGTCGACGGTGGTCAGGTATCAGGTGTGAGAGCCGGACAGGGTGGCCAGGGAGGGGTGCCGCTGGGCCAGTCGGTGGCCTCGCACCTGGACGATCGCGAGGCGTGCGGTGACCTCGCACAGCGCCATCGCGACCAGGGCGAGCGGCCATGCAGCCGCGCCGATGTGGTGGACGATGCTGAAGTCACGGATGGCCGGGCCGGCGCCGTGCTCGAGGGCGAAGACGAAGACGAGGCGAGCGCTGATGCCGGCCAGGAGCAGCGTGGCGGCGACAGGTCCGACGCGGGCGAACCGGGCGCCGTCCGCGTCTGAACGGACGTGCGTGGCGTAGCCGCACAGGACGCCCAGGCCCAGGCCGAGCACGGTCAGGGCGATGACCAGGAGCACGTCGGAGCCGCCGGTGGGGATGGTGTGCACATAGTGGGTGGCGACGAAGACCACCAGGGCCATGGGCGCAATGATGCTGCGGGCGTCCAGGCGCCTCTCACGGGCCTGGCGCAGCACGACGAAGAGGAAGATCGCGTTGATGAGGTAGTCGGTGAAAGCCATGCCCCCAACGATCGCCGCACGCTTGCCTCCGGTCTTCGGAGCAGGGGTTGAACGCGGGTGGAGTCGCCGGTCAACCCTCAGGCTGAGAGCGCGGTTTCGTCCGAGGACGTCGCCCCGCTGGAAGCCGGCCCGCGCGCGTGAGCAGGCTGGGCGGCATACGGCAAGAAGACACCAATCCGTATGCCGCTGAGCGCGCTGCGGCGGAACGCTCCCTCCGCCCGTCGGCGGAGTCGGCCAAAGGAGATACTGCCCAGCCGGCTTTGCCGGTCATGCACGCTTGACGACCGTCAGCAGGATCGTGCTGTCCTTGACCGCCTCGACGCTGTGCCGGGCAGGCGGGATGACGAGGAGGTCCCCGGGCGCACCGTCCCAGGACGCCTCGTCGCTGATGAGGCGGACCCGACCGCCGAGGACGTGCAGCGTGGCCTCACCCGGGCTCTCGTGCTCGTCCAGCACCTGCCCTTCGAGCAGCGCGATCACGGTTTGGCGCAGCTGGTGTTCGTGCCCGCCGTAGATGGTGCGGGCGCTGCGTCCCGTCGATGACGATCGGGCTCCCTCGAGCTGGGTGCGGGCCAGGGCCGTCAGTGAGTGCTTCTCCACGGTGGTCACCTCGAGGGTCTCGTCAACGCCGCCGCCCCGGTCGGTGCGGGCTCACCCTGACAGCATGACCGTCCCTGCGCCCGACGTCGATCGACCAGCCACTGTCCGGGCGGTCCGGTCGCGGAAGGCCCGCCGCTCGGAGTGCGCGGCGGGCCTTCCCTGGTGTCGTTACGTGGGAACCAGGCGGACCCGATCAGCCGCCGTAACTACTGACCGCGTTCAACCAGGCGGTTCCGGCAGGCGAGCCGACACCGGTGACGTCGTCGTAGCCGGGCCGGACATGGATCGTCAGCGGCTCGTCCCAGTCGAAGGTGCGGGTGATGTAGGTGTACCCGTCCGACGCGTCCTCGGAGTTCACGAAGTTGACCCGGATGGCGCCTGGATAGGTGGAGCGAAGGCCTTCGTCACGTCGTACGACGACGACCGCGTGCGGCGTACAGCGCCGGGTTGGCCAGCCCGTAGCTGCCGTGTTTCTGCACCGCCAAGGCGAACATGCCCGCGTACAGCGGCGAGGACAGGCTGGTGCCGCCGATGCGGTACTCGTCGTAGTAGGTGCCATTGGAGAACCGCTGGGTCTGCCCGACGAGCATTCCGGTGTTGGGGTCGCCGAGGGCCGAGACGTCCGGCACGACCCGGGCGGCCGCGGCGGTGCCGCTGTAGGTGGCGATTGAGTTGGGCACGACACCGACCTGGTAGGACGGCTGGGCGAACAGCCGACTTGTGCCGCCGCCTCCGCCGTACAGGTAGGACAGCGGGCCCCACGTGGAGCGTCTTCTTGTCCCACGTGCTGGTGCCGGACTCCCAGCCCAGCTCGAACAGGCGGGTGTTGCCCGCGGTCACGCCCATCGAGGTGCCACCCACCGCGGTGACCCACGGGCTCGATGCCGGCCAGTCGGGGGTCGGGGTGGCGGAGGGGTCGCCGCCGGTCTCGTCCCCGCTGTCGCCGGAGGAGAAGAACAGGCTGATGCCCTCGGCCGCCGCCTGGATGTAGGTGTCTTCTGCGGCTTGATGTACCCCGGAGGTAGCGCCTCGCCCGCGTACCCGTAGGAGTTGGTGACGATGTCGGCGAGGTGCCGGTCGACGACCTGGTTCATGATCGGCGTCGAGGTCTCGGTAGTTGTTCGGCGCGCCCACGTAGACGATGTCGGCGCCGGGTGCCATCGTGTGCACGGCCTCGATGTCGAGGGTCTCCTCGCCGCTCCAGCCCTCCGGGTCCTGGCGCGGGTTCTGCGGACGGTGGTAGGTGCCCGGGGCGCACCACCTGGCGGAAGTGCGCCGGTGATCGGTGCGGCAGGCCGTGCGCTGCGAGTACGTGTTGACGTCGCTGACTCGATCGTCGGCGAGGCGTAGGCGTCGATGACCGCCACGGTGACGCCGCGTGCCGTCGTTGCCGGAGGCGATCGCGCTGGTCAATGCCGTAGGCGCCCTGCAGCTGCGTCCCGGCGTAGCCGCACGGGGCGAAGGCCGTGACGGAGTAGGCCGTGACGGTGCCAGCCGCGTTGTTCGACCAGGGGCCGGGCGTCAGCTTGGT
Source organism: uncultured Actinomycetota bacterium (assembly GCA_963826445.1). Taxonomy (GTDB): domain Bacteria; phylum Actinomycetota; class Actinomycetes; order Actinomycetales; family Dermatophilaceae; genus Intrasporangium. The sequence continues at coordinate 134,203 of CAWGXD010000029.1, read as the reverse complement.
GCCGTCCGGCGTGGGGGTGTTCGCGATCGTCTTCTCGCCCCAGTACCGCGAGCACGGCGGCGCGTTGCGGAAGCCGGCCGGCGGCGATGGCGTCGGTGTGGACGAGGCTGGCCGACTCGTCGAGACCGATCACTGCCTGGCACCTGCGGACAGCGAGGACGGCACGCTCAGCGCGGTGGTGTTGGACCGCATCGTCTGGCCCTGGTAGCGGTAGGTGGCGAACGAGGTGTCGAACGCCTTCGCCGCCTGCGCGACCGTGCCGATCGCCTCGACGTACTTGTTGTTGGTCGGGACGTGCCGATCGTGAAGCCCTGGTCCGCGCAGCCAGGTCTCGACGCGGGCCGACGTGCGGCGTCCGTCGGGGCTGAACCTGGACCGGAACTGCGCCGGGGTGAGGAACTTGCCGTAGAGCGCGTTGCCCTTGGTCGACACTGCGCGAGCGTACGCCGCGGCGCCCGCGTCGTCGCGGTTGCGCAGGTAGACGCGGAAGCCGACCGGTTGTGAGCCGTTTGCCGAGCCGACTCGATGGGCCGCTGTGGCCCAGGTCGGCAGGCTGCCGGGCAGCTTGGTGTTGCCACCGCTGGAACTGGCTGCCATTCCGGCGCCCCCGGTGCTTGCCACCAGAGCCGCCACCGCCACCCCGACAAGCGGGATGCTTCGTAGCAATCGCACGTTGTGCTCCTTTGTCGGAACCAGGACCGCGGCTTTCCTGCACGGCCGCCTTCAACATGTGCGGTTTCAGTCGACTCCCCAACGGACTCCCATGACAAGACTCTGCACTCTGAGAGTTTCCTGTGAACATGGCGTGAAGTACGGGTCAACTCACGTCCAGACAACGGTGATTTCGACCTAGCGACGTTGCGACACGTGGTCCTGGACGAGCTTCATCGACACGAGTTCGGTGAATCCGGCTCGTCGGGCGAAGCGCACCTTCCGACGCTTGTACTCGGTGAAGCCAAACTTGGCGTAGAGCCCGAGGGCGGGCTCGTTGGTGTCCTTGATGTCCTCGAGCGCATATTCGCGGTACCCAGGAAGCGCCAATAAGTGAGTCAGCAACGCAGTCGCGACGCCTCGACCCTGATGGGCAGGCTCCGTGGCGACGAACCCGATCTCCGCGAGCCCTGGTCGGGCGTCTTCCGAAGCGCGCATGAACCAGGTCCGGATCACCACGTAACCAAGAAGTCCGCGCGCCAGACCCAAGTGACGACGGATCTCCCGCCATCGCGGCGCGAAAAGGGTCTGGTCGTGCTCGGTGAGCGAGGCGAGTCCCGCAGGCTCCCCGTCCACCAGCGCGATGTAGAACCGTTCGAGCAGCAGCATGTGCTCGAAGGCGTCGGTCAACGTGCTGGTGTCCCGCGAGAACGCGACGAAGTCCTTCGCGAAACTCCGCACATAGACCTCGGTGATGCGGCGCCGACATCCCTCCCCGAGCTGATCTCCCCGCTCGACCTCGACCATGGTCTGGCCCATCCCCGTCCACTCCGTTCGTCGCGCACTAGTACGGGTCGACCATATCGACGTGCACGCATACCGCGAACTCCGCTGCCGCAGCGGACATTCCACGGGGCCAGCTGCGGTGCTGCGAAGGACAGTGTGTGGTGCCGGCGTTCAGGCTGTCCTGGACCTGCCAAGTTGCGTGACGAGCGCCCAGATGATGGCCACGTCGAGAGCGATGATGACGATGGCCCAGACGGGGTAGTACGGCAACCACATGAACTGCGCCACGGCCGAGAGGACCGCGACGACCATGGCGGCGACGAATGACCAGCTCTGCCCCATGATCATGGCGATGCCCACACCGATGAAGACGAGGCCAAGGATCAGGTGGATCCAGCCCCATCCGGTGATGTCGAGCTTGTAGACGTAGTTGCCGGTCACGACGAAGCGCTCATTGTTGATGAGCGCGGCGAGGCCTTGGAGAGCCTGGAAGATGCCGACCATGATGAGCAGGGACGCCGCGAAAACGGCGAGGCCCTCTGCCCACCCCAGCTTGGTCGGTGAAGGTTGACTCGACATCGATCCCATCCCTTCATGTCACCGGCCACCGGATGGCCGGAATGTCCCTTTCTCGAACGCTAGGTGAGCAGAGCCATCCCGCACTCATCCTTTCGAGGTGAAACGAAGATCGACCAAGCCATTCAGCTGGCGAGCCCGAACTTCAGGTCCTCCCAGAACGCGCCGGGCTTGAACCACCCGACGCTTCGGCTGCGCCATCGAGCGCGAACTCCGCGAGCTTCGTCAGCGCGGGGCGGGTGTACGTGGCCAACCGCGCGCGAGCGTCGTCCAAGGCGTCTGATCCCGCGTAGTCGGGCGGGATGCGAGCCGGGTTCAGGGCCACCCGATCCGCCCACTCCTTGATGTCCGCCTCGGCCGAGAAGGACATGGCCGACCGGGTTCCCACAAGGTTCATCCTGGCCCATCCGCTCAGCGAGTTCGGTAGCGGCGACGGAGGGCAGAGGCGGTTCTTCTCATCGTCGTCGTGACGGGTCGCCTCGACGTATCCGGCCAGAGCCGCGCCAAAGCACGGGAACCCGGTCCGGATGGGCTGCAGGGTGATCACCTCAGGGCGCCACACCGGCACGAGCGGCGCGTACTTCAGGCCATCAGCGGCACAGTGGACGACCACGGCGTCCCTTGCGACCGTGACGGACCCGTTGGCGAAGCGGAGTCGGCCGCGGCTCGCAGCGAGCAGGTGACCGCGGCGCACGACGTTCTCCAAGCTGCGGAGCAGCTCCAGCTCCCACATCGCGAGGGTTGGCGTCTTGGCCATCGTGGGCATGACCGACGGGTCGATCCGCAGCATGATCCCGGCGTCCTCGAGCCGCAGGAACAGGTCCTCGACGGAGGTTGCCGTCGTCGCCAGCTGCATGACGTCAGCAGCCATTCCGAGGTAGACCGCGGGATCGGGTTGCACCACGGCACGGTTCAGCATCCAGGGGTCGCGCGGTCGCACCCAGCAGATCCGATCGGGGTCGACACCACGGGAGAGCAGCCAGATGCACGCGTCCGTCGCGGTCTTGCCAGACCCCACGACGATGTACTGGCTCGGCGCCTCCTCGAGTCGTGCCAGCTCGTTGACCGGCAGCACCGTTGCGTCATCCGCGACCACGAACGGCGCAGGCGCCTCGGCAGGGATGCTCGGGGAGAGATAGCGGGCGTCGACGACGCGGCACCGCTCCGGCACCTCGAGATGCTCACCGGAGATCCGCGAGACGATGTGGTGGTCACCGACATAGTCGCAGTTCGGGAGGAACTCCACCTTCCCCGACTCCACCATCCGGTCGAGCATCCGCTGGTAGTAGGTGAGGATCTCCGCCTGAGTGGCCCGCTCCTGGAGCCCCGCCTCGGGTCCGGTCTGCTGCAGCCTGCCACCGCCCAGCAGGGTCGACGCGACACCATAGAAGGCGGACGCCTGGTGCAGGCGGACAAAGGAATAGGCCTCGAGCCAGTGCCCGCCGACGCTGTGGCGACGGTCGACCAGCGCCACGCGCACATCCGCGTGGTCGGTCAGGGCGTCGGCGAAGGCCATCCCCATCGCACCGGCTCCCACCACGAGGTAGTCCGCCTCGACGGCGCGTGTCATGCATCAACGCTGACACTCGGGGGGCACGGCGTCCATCGCTTTCGGCGAACCAGGCCCGGCACGAGTGGACACTCGGCGAACGCGGGAGGGCTACCCAGCTCCTACCTCGGAGCGCCTGGGCCGAGCGGGTCGATCATCGTGATGCCGCTGACAACCGCCCGGTCCATGGCAGGCAGCAGCACGGCCGCCTCCTCGAGCCCGACGACCCGCTCGATCAGCGAGTCCGGCCGCAGGTGACCCGACGCGATGCGGGCCATCATGGCCGGGTAGTCGACCGCAGCCATGCCGTGCGAGCCGAGCAGGTCCAGTTCCCAAGCGATCACGCGCGACATCGGCACTCGGGGATGGCCGCCGACCGGGGGCAGCAGCCCGATCTGGACGTGTCGGCCCCGACGCCGCAGCGACAGGATCGAGTCCGCGCAGGTCTCCTCCGTGCCCACCGCGTCCACGGAGACGTGGCTTCCCCCTGAGGTGAGCTCGTGCACCAACCCCGGCACGGCGGAGGCGTCGGTCGCCAACGTGATGTCGGCACCCACGACCTTGGCGGCAGCCAGCGCCTCGGGGTTGCGGTCGACGGCGATCACCTTGGCCCCCAGCGCCTTGCCGATCATCACGCAGGAGAGCCCGACGCCGCCGGCACCGACGACCGATGACCCACTCGCCAGCCCGGACCTGCGCCCGATCCGTGAGCGCCCGCCAGGCGGTGGCAAACCGGCAGCCCAGTGCCGCGGCCGCCTCGAACGACACCTCGTCCGGCACTGCAACGAGATTGGTGTCAGCACCGTGCAGCGCGACGGATTCGGCGAACGAGCCCCAATGGGTGAAGCCGGGCTGTTCCTGGGATGGACACACCTGCGCGTTGCCAGAGCGGCACCACTCGCAGGCACCGCAGCCCTCGACGAAGGGCACTGTCACCCGGTCACCCACTGACCAGTTCTCGACGCCTTCCCCGACGGCGGAGACCACACCCGCGAGCTCGTGCCCTGGCACGTGGGGAAGCCTGATCTCGTCGTGGCCGACCCACGCGTGCCAGTCGCTGCGGCAGAGTCCCGTGGCGCGCACAGAAACGACCACACCACCCTCCGGCGCAACGGGATCGGGCACGTCCCGGACCACGGGAGCCGCCCCGATCTCGTCGTAGATGACTGCCTTCACGACGAGCTGCTCTCGGACGCGGCCAGGTAGTCGCGCAGTGACAGGGGCCGGCGCCCGGTAACCCGCTCGACGTCGTCCGTCACCCCGTCGAGCTCCCCCGCCTTGATCGCAAGGTAGGTCGAGACCCAGGCCTCGACCTGCCAGTCCGGCGCTCCGTACACCTCTCGGGACCGGTAGGCCTCCTCGACCGTCTCGTCCTGGAACCGCACCTCGCGACCGCGCACCTCGGTGAGGAGGCGTGCCGCCTCCGACAGGGTCAGCGCCTCCGGTCCGGTCAGCGAATAGATCTCGCGCGGCCGCACCGTTCCGCAACCACCGCAACCGCAACCCGGGCGATGTCCTCGTGCGAGACGACCGCCGCTCGGCCATCGCCTGCCGGTCCCCGGATCACGCCGTCCGGCCCGACACCGGCGCCGGCGGCTGCATCTATGAAGGCCCGATGCTCCTCGAGCCGCTTCTCGTGCTCCGCGGCCGAGACCATGAACAGCGTCGACACTCCGTCCAGGGCCTCCGCGTTTGCGGTCGAGTCGCCATACCTGCTCTGCAGGACCGTCGCACCCTCCAGCTGAGGCGCCCGTGCGAGGCCCCGGACCAGAAGTCGCTGGGCCACCCGGAGTTCCTCCAGTCCCCGCGCGACGAGACCACCGAGCCAGCCGGTCGAGCCCGTCACCGCCAGGGCTGGCGCGCCTTCCGATGTGCTCATGCGCTCGATGCTAGGCGGGAGACTCAGCGGAGCCGCGCGCAGGCCCGGCGGCACAACCAGCCCTCGGCTAGCATCCGCGTCATGACCCGGGAACAGCGGCGCTGGCTGCGGCGCGGCCTCATCGCACTCGGCGTGGTGCTCGTCGGGGCGGGGGCAGCCCTGGTCACCGTCGGACCCGGACTCGTCGAGAGCTCGATGAACAAGCTCGAGCCCGGCCCCCTGCCCGAGGTGAGTCCGAAGGCCCGAGACCTCCATCAGCGGCTGCAGGTCGTCGACCTGCATGCCGACACGCTGATGTGGGACCGCGACCTGCTCGAGCGCGCGGACCGCGGCCACGTGGACCTGCCGCGCCTGCGCGAGGGCCATGTCGCCCTCCAGGTCTTCTCGTCGGTGTCCAAGTCACCGAGAGGTCAGAACTACGAGTCCAACACCGGCGACACCGACAACATCACGCTCCTGACGATGGTCCAGCTGCAGCCCCCGCGGACGTGGGGATCGCTGCTGCAGCGCTCGCTCTACCACGCCGAGAAGCTCGAGCAGGCGGCCAGGGACTCCCGGGACACGCTGATCCTGATCAGGACCAAGGCAGACGTCGACCGGCTCGTCACGGCGCGACAGGCCGGTCAGGACGTGACCGGCGCCCTCTTCTCCGTCGAGGGCCTGCAGAACCTCGAGGGCCGACTCGAGAACCTCGACACACTCGAAGCGGCCGGCATGCGGATGGCCGGCTTCACCCACTTCTTCGACAACGAGCTCGCCGGCTCGATGCACGGCGTCGACAAGGGGGGCCTCACCGACCTCGGGCGGCAGACCTTCCACGCGATGGAGGAGCGCGGCATCATCGTCGACCTCGCCCACGCCAGCCACACCGCCATCGACGAGATGCTGCAGCGAGCGACCAGGCCGCTCGTCGCCAGCCACGGTGGCGTCCAGGCGACCTGCTACGTCAACCGCAACCTCACCGACGACGAGATCCGCGGCATCGCGCGGACCGGCGGGGTCGTGGGCGTCGGCTACTGGGACGCAGCCGTGTGCGAACTGACGCCCAAGGCGGTCGTCGACGCCATCGAGCACGTCGTCGAGGTCGGCGGCATCGGTACGGCAGCGCTCGGCAGCGACTACGACGGCGCGGTGACGGTCGGCTGGGACACCAGCGACCTCGCCGTCATCACCCAAGAACTGCTCGACCGCGGCCGCAGCGAGGATGAGATCGCGGCGATCATGGGCGGCAACACCCTTCGCGTCCTGCGCGCCGTCCTCCCGGAGTCACAGGTCCCCGCCGCCAAACCACACTAGCCTCGACATCATGAGCCAGGCCCGTGTCGGCGTCTCCGGCTGGCGCTACCCGCGCTGGCGGGGAGACTTCTACCCCAAGGGCCTGCGCCAGAAGGACGAGCTGCACTACACGGCCGAACGCATGACCTCCGTCGAGATCAACGGCTCCTTCTACTCCCTCCAGCGCCCCACCTCCTACGAACACTGGCGCGACGCCACACCGGACCGCTTCGTCTTCGCCGTCAAGGGTGGCCGGTTCATCACCCACCTCAAACAGCTGCGCGACGTGGAGACCCCGCTCGCCAACTTCTTCGCCTCAGGGGTGCTCACACTCGGCGACAAGCTCGGCCCGATCCTCTGGCAGCTGCCCGAGCGGACGCGCTTCGACCCCGACCGCCTCGCCGCATTCTTCGCGCTCCTCCCCCGCACGACCACCGCAGCCGCCGAGCTGGCCGAACGACACGACGACAAGGTGCCCGACGACCGCGCCGCCACCACGGCCCTCACCCACCAGAGGATCCGCCACGCCCTCGAGCCGCGTCACGAAAGCTTCGACACCGTCGACGCCCGCGCCTTCCTCGCCGAGCACGACATCTGCACCGTCGTCGCCGACAGCGCCGGGCGCTGGCCGAAGCTGCACGACGCGACGAGCAACTTCCGCTACGTCCGGCTGCACGGCGAGACCGAGCTCTACGCCAGCGGCTACACCGACGACTCCCTCGACCGCTGGGCCGCCCAGGTCAACCGCTGGCTCGCCGACGGCCACGACACCTACGTCTATTTCGACAACGACGCCAAGGGCCACGCACCCCACGACGCTGTCGCCCTCCTCGACCGACTCGACCGACTCGACCGCATCCCCGCCTCCCCCACCTCCCCCGCCACGACGACGAGCTCAGCCACGAATCCGACGGCACCTGACCGCGGAAGCCAGCTCAGCGGCATACCGTGTCCTCGTGACCGACAACGCCACCCAGCCACCCCCCGCTGAGCCAGCCCGACGAACGGCCGTCCCTCCCGCGGTACGAGCGGCGAGCGAGTGGTCGCTGCGCCTGCTCGTCATCGGCGCCGCCCTTTACATCGTCTCGCTCATCCTGCGGGAGTTCTCGCAGATCGTCGTCCCGCTCCTCGTGGCCCTCCTGCTCGCGGCGATGCTCGTGCCGATCACCAGGCGGATCGCGCGAGTCATGCACACCGGCGCCGCCGCCGGCCTGACCGTCGTCGGCGTCCTCATCGCGGTCAGCGCGCTCTTCACCCTCATCGGCCAACAGTTCAGCAGCGGCTTGTCCGACCTGACGGCGCAGGTGGCGACGGGTTTGGAGCAGATCCGTGACTGGGTGCGGACGACGTTCAACATCACCGACACGGAGTTCGACCGCTACTTCGAGAGCCTCCGGGACGGCGTGAGCAGCTCCGGCAACCTCGGCCGGACCGCCGCCAGTGTGGGGCTGACGGCGACGCACTTCATTGCCGGGATCTTCATCACCCTGTTCGCCCTCTTCTTCTTCCTCTACGACGGGCCGCGGATCTGGAACTGGGTGGTGCGCCTCTTCCCACGAGTGGCGCGCTCCCGCGTCGCGTCCTCAGGCCGCATCGCCTGGGACCAGCTGTCAGCCTTCGTCCGCGCGACGATCATTGTGGCGTTCGTCGACGCCGTGGGCATCGCGCTCGGCGCCGCGATCCTGAAGGTGCCCTTCGCGTTCGCCATCGGCGTGCTCGTGTTCCTCTTCGCCTTCATCCCCATCGTCGGTGCGCTGCTGTCCGGCGCGGTGGCGGTCATCCTCGCGCTCGTCTCGCAGGGCTTCGGCGTGGCGCTCATCATGCTCGCCGTCGTCATCGGGGTGCAGCAGCTCGAGTCGCACGTCCTCCAGCCGCTCCTGCTCGGCCATGCCGTCAGCGTTCACCCGCTCGGCGTCATCCTCGCCATCGCCGCCGGGTCGCAGATCGCGGGGATCGTCGGTGCGCTGGCCGCGGTGCCGTTCGCTGCCGTGCTCAACGCCGTCGGCAAGCACCTGCTCATGAACGAGCCCGAGGAAGAGCTCGATGATGAGCTGGAGGAATCGGCCGAGGAGGGCTCCGCGCCCGCCAACGCCTGACTCACGGGGTTACTGCGACGCGGCGCGGCGCGCGAACAGCGCCCGGTCGTCGAGCTCGTCGGCCTCGTCCGCGAACTCTGGCGTGTCGAAGACGTCCGCCGGGATGCCGTCCTCGGTGTAGCGCGGCTCGGCCTTCGCCTTCATGGCGTACGTCGGAGTGGGCACCGGCACCGGGCTCCACGTGCCGGGGGCGGGTGGCTCGGCCGGCTTCTGCGCCGTGGCCTCCGTCGCCTCGACGTCAAACACCGTGCCGTATGCCGCTGAGCTCGCTCGCACTGCCACCCCCACTCCCGGCGTGGCCGGCTCACTCGTCGTGGCGGGCCGGGCGGCAGCCGTGGCGGGCTGGGCGGCCGTGGCGGCGGCGGCCGCCGTGGCGGACGGGGCGGCAGACGCCGGGGTCACCGCGTAGCGCTGCGGCTCGCGGATGACCTGCGTGTCGTCGCTGGAGAGTCGCAGCTCTGATGCGGGAGCGGTCGTGCGCGTGGCTCGGCGAGGTGTTGCCTTGCGCGCCCGGTCGGCCCGCGCCTCGGTGCGCAGCCAGACCAGGACAGCCACGACGGTCAGCACCGAGAGTGGCACCGACGCCCAGAGCAGGACACCGGTGATGGCGAGGGCGATCGAGACGGGGACCCAGAGGATGGAGACGAGCAGCAGGACCGCGCGCAGGAGTCGCTGGGCGCGGCTCACCGGACGTGGTGCACCGGGGCGCCGGTCACGGGCAGTGCTCATCGAATCCACCTCGCGTTGGGCGTCGCTGGAGGAACCGTCGACGCGGGACGGATGCCGGGCAACGAGCGGCGAACGTCGACGCGACGCGCTGGCCGGTACGGCTCGCTTGACGTCGACCGCCGACCGGACGGTCCGGGCCGGTGTCACAGGGTATGAATGCGGCCGCGGGCTCAGCAGTTCGGTGCTGGCGAGGACCGGTCGCTTGTCCAGGACGCGCATGGCCTCGGTGTATCCGTCGACCGAACGTGCCGCCGCACCGTTCTCGCGGCGGCGCGACCAGTGCTGCAGAAGGTAGACAGCCCAGATCGCCACGATGACGACGAAGATGAGGCTGCTGGCGGGCACGGACCCAACGGTAGGCGGCTAGTCGGGCCAGCCGATGCATATTCGGTGCGTGTCGCGCAAGTGGCTGGTGTTACAACTGAGACAAACGTGGAATGAGGCCCTCGGCCTCGAGTTCCTCTCTCGTGACGGCGAAACTGAGGTGGTCGCGCCAGGCTCCGGCGATGTGCAGGTACCGCTCACGGACGCCCTCCTCGCGGAGCCCAAGGCGGCGGACCAGCGCGAGCGAGCGTTCGTTGTCGACCCGGATGTTGACCTCGACCCGGTGCAGGCCGGCCGGACCGAGCGCATAGTCGATCGCAATGGCCAGGGCCCGTGTCGCAATCCCCTGGCCCGACTCGGATTCCGCGAGCCAGTAGCCGACGGCCGCCGACTGCTGCGCCGCACGGGTGACGCCGAAGACGTGGACCTGCCCGACGATGCGCCCGCCGATCTCGATGCACCATGGCATCGCTCGGTCGGCCGCCGCCTCCTCGTCGAGGTCATGGACGAACTGGCGGTAGCTCACCGGCTGCGAGGTCGAACCCGGCGGCAGCGTGGGTTCCCAAGGGCGGACGTGGTCGGCGTTCTCTCGACGCAGCTGGTGCCATGCCTCCTCGTCCCTGATGCGGAGCGGCCGGAGGACGACCTCCGGATCCGCCGTGTGGTCGCGGAGGATGACGGGCCACGGTGCGGACCGTGGCTTGCGACGCCAGGGAGGTCTCACTGGTCGGGTGGTCCCGTGGGCCTCAGTGGTCTCCCCCGGGCAGCTGCTGGAGGACGTGCTCGAGGACCTGCTCGAGCACGTCGAGCCCGTCGGAGACCCCGCCTCGCGAGCCCGGGAGATTGACGACGAGGCTCTGGCCCGAGATCCCGACGAGGCCGCGCGAGAGCATCGCCGTGGGAACACCTTTGGCCACACCGGCCGCGCGCATGCCCTCGGCGATGCCAGGCACGAGCCGGTCGAGGAGCGGCATCGTCTGCTCCGGTGTCACGTCGGTCGGCGTCAGACCCGTGCCGCCGGTGGTGATGACGAGATCCGGCTCCGAGGCGAGCACGTCGCGGAGCCTCAGGCCGAATTCGTCGCCGTCCGCCACCACGATCGGCGCGCCGGTGGCGAAGCCCCAGGACTGGAGCCGTTCGACGATGACTGGCCCGGACCGGTCCGGGTAGACCCCGGCAGCGGCGCGGCTCGACGACGTGATGACGACCGCACGCTTGTCCGCCCCGACGAGCTCGGTCTCTGTGTCGGTCACCGTGTCGGTTCGCGTGCTCTCACTCATGCCAGTCACCTGATCTTCCTCCCGACTTGGCAGTCACCCGGACATCGGTGATCCGCCCGTGCTTGTCGACGGCCTTGACCATGTCGATGAGTGCGAGGGCAGCCACGCTGACGGCGGTGAGCGCCTCCATCTCGATGCCCGTCCGGTCGGCCGTCCGGACGGTGGCTGCGATGTCGACCCCGTCGTCGGCCACCTCGAGATCGACCTCCACGCCGTGGACCGCGATCGGGTGGGCGAGCGGAATGAGCTCGGGAGTGCGCTTGACCGCCTGGATTCCGGCGATGCGGGCGACGGCCAGGGCGTCGCCTTTGGGGACCGCGCCGGACCGGAGCGCCGCGATGGCCGCGCCGCTGAGCAGGACCCGCCCCCGGGCGCTCGCCTGACGCGCAGTGACCTGCTTGGCGGACACGTCGACCATGTGCGCCGTTCCGTCGGAGCGCACGTGGGTCAGGCCGGACGTGGACCCGCGGTCGGCAGGAGTCTGATCAGCCACTCGGCCATCATGTCACCGCCGCCCGCACCGCCACTGAGCTGGGCACCCCCTCGTCGAGTGTGCACTCCGCGCCGGGCCCCCCTCTCGTCGAGTGTGCACTCCGCGCCCGGGCTCCCGCGCCAGCCAGCCCTCCGACTATCGGACCGAGGCGCGATTGACTGTGCTGCTCGGTCAGGATCTCCACCGACTATCGGACCGAGGCTCGATTGTCGGAGGTCGGCGCGAAGTGCACACTCGACCTAAACGGGGGTCGGCGTGAAGTGCACACTCGACCGGGAGGTCGGGCGGCGCGAAATGCGCACTCGACGGGACGGCCTGTGATCTCAGTTGTCGAGGAGTATGACGTCGACCGGCTCGCCTGGCACGAGGTCGGTGACGGCCTCGGGGACGACGAAGATGGCGTTCGCGCGGGACAGGTCCGCGACGAAGTGCGAACCCTGGCCGGCAAGCGGCCGGCACATGAGCGCGCCATCCGAGTTGCGCGACACGATGGCCCGGCCGTACTGGCGCCGCCCCTCCGGCGACCGCAGCCCGGAGGTGAGCGTGGCGGCCGCCGACCGGGCGCTTCTCCGGAGCGAGCCGCATCAGCCGACGCAGCGCCGGACGCACGAAGACCTCGAAGGAGACGAACGACGAGACGGGGTTCCCGGGCAGGGCGAAGATCGGGACACGCATGTCTCCGGGTCCGCTGAGATACCCGAAGCCCTGCGGCTTGCCGGGCTGCATCGCGACCTTGACGAACTCGACGCCCTTGTCCGCCAGGGCGCTCTTGACGACGTCGTAGGCGCCCATCGAGACGCCGCCGCTGGTGACGATGACGTCGGCGTTCGCCACGCAGTCGTCCAGCGCGGCCAGGAGCTCCGCGTCCGTGTCACCGACGGCCGCACGGATCTCTGCGGAGGCTCCCGCTGCCACCGCGGCGGCCCACAGCATCGACGAGTTGGAGTCGTGGATCTGGCCGGGCCCCAAGGGTTCTCCAGGAGGAACGAGCTCAGTGCCCGTCGACATGATGACGACGTGGGGCCGACGGTGGACCTCGACCGAGGCGTGCCCCGACGCCGCGAGCAGGCCGATCGTCCGCGGCCCGACCGCGTCGCCGGCCGACACGATCACTGACCCCTCGGACACATCCTCACCCCGGGGACGGACGTAGCGCCCGGTCGACACGGAGGCTCGGCACTCGACCGAACCGGTCGCCGATCCATCGGTCTGCTCGATCGCGATGACGGCGTCGGCACCGGGCGGGATGGGCGCGCCGGTCATGATGCGAGCCGCCTCGCCGGGACCGACGGAGAAGGTCGGGTCCACCCCGGCGGCGACCTCGCCGACGATCCGGAGGCGCACCGGCGAGTCGTCAGCACCCTCGAGCGAGGCCGCCTGGACGGCATACCCGTCCATCGACGAGTTGTCGAAGGCCGGCAAGTTGACCAGTGACCGGACGTCTCGCGCGACGACGAGGCCGAGCGACTCGGTCAGCGGCACGCTCTCGATGGGCGACGGATCGAGTGACGACAGGATCGCCTCGAGATGCTGGTCGACCGTGCGCGTGTCCCCCGCCGATCCTTGCCGGGGCCCTTCCAGGACCGCGTTGTCCTCGATCCGCGCCAACCCGTCGACGAGCACGTCGCCGATGCAGCGGACGTTGCGCCCGAAGACAGGGTCGCCGATGACCCGCAGGCTCGTGCACTCGATCATCGACGGCACCCCGTGCGGGAACCGCTTCTCGAAGCCCCCGACGAGCCGGTAGGCCGAGTCGAGGTCCACGAACGGCTCCGGCCCGTCCCCCACGGCGACGAGGTGCGAGCTGTCGTCGAGGACGAAGTAGTCGGACCGGACGACGAGCAGGTCGTTCGTCGTCTTCACCGGACGGAACCGGGTTCGCGGCACGAGCAGAGCCTCCGAACCCTCGAAGACCTCGATCGCGGCACCCATCGCCGACTCGAGCTGGATCACCTCAGGTGACGACGGATCGGACGGGTCGACCGTCTTGCGGTTCACGATGATCGGCAGCCCCAGGACTCCGTCGCGCTCGGCCATGCGGTCCCGCAGGACCGACAGGTCGACCCAGAGGTTGTTCGCGTGGAAGGTGTTGTGCCGCTTGATGTCCCCGAAGTACTGCTCCTCGCCCTCCGCCACCATGGCCGTGTCGCGGAGAATGAGCCGCCCGTCGGCCTTGCGGACGGCGAGGTGTCCGCCCTTGCGGTCGCTCTTGGTCCGCGTGCACACCTCCGCCACGTAGGGCAGCCCCCGCTCGACCATCCAGGCCGCGACCTCGGGATCGCAGGTCGCCCCGAGGTTGTCGGAGTTGGAGATGAACGCGTAGCGAATCCCCTTCTCCAGCAGCGTGTCCAGGACGCCTGAGGTCGAGAGGGAGACATAGACGTCGCCGTGCCCGGGTGGACACCATTCGAGCTCCGGGTCCTGGGGCCACGTGACCGGTCGGAGGCTGTCGGCGAGCAGCTTCGGCTCGGCGCTCTGGATGAAGTCGAGCGGCAGCCCCTCGACGGGCAGCGTGGGGTACTTCGCGAGGATCTCGAGCGACTGCTCGGACGTCCGGAAGGAGTTCATCAGGAGCAGGGGCAGGTCGACGCCCCACTCCTCGCGCAGCGCGAGCACCTGCTTGGCGATGATGTCGAGGAACGTCAGGCCGTCCTTGACCTCGAGCGCGGACTTGGCACCGCTCATCCCCATGCTCGTCCCCAGGCCACCGTTGAGCTTGATGACAGCGGTCTGGCGCAGGGCGGCACGGGCGTCGTCGTCGCTCACCTGGACCTCGCCGAGCTCCTGGAGGTCGGCGAGGGGCTCGATGGTGTCCTCCGGGATGGTGCCGTGCGCGCCCTCCTCCAGCTGCTGGTAATAGTGCTCGAAGACCGTGACGGCCTCGGACCCCATGCCTCTGTCCCGCATACGCTCGACGGCGAGCGCCAACCCCTCCTGGCTCATGGGGTCACCTTACGATGGACCCCATGTGCGGCCAGGACGAGCAAGAGGCGAGTCAGTCGTGACGCCGGCGGAGCCGGTCGTCTCCAAGCGCGAGATCCGTCAGGCCGCGCGCCGGCGCCGCGCCGCCCTGGCCCAGTCGGTCGACCGGGCCAGCGCCGGCTCGGCCGTGGCCGAGGCCGTGCTGCGGTTCGTCCCCGAGGGGGACGAGGAGCGCCTCCGCATCGCCGTGTACGAGTCGCTTCCCGACGAGCCGCCCACCGGACCCCTCATCAAGGCACTGCTCTCGGCGGGCCACGAGGTCATCGTGCCCATCGTGCTCGACGACTTCTCTCTTGAGTGGACGTATGCCGCTGAGGGCACCACCGGCGACCGAGCGACCGTCTCGCGCCTCCCGAAGGACGCCACCTCCTCCGTGGACGGCCGGCCGTGGCTGGGGGTGGACGCGCTCCGTGGTTGCGACCTCATCGTGACGCCGGGGCTGTCCGTCGATTCGCGCGGCACCCGCCTGGGCCAGGGCGCTGGCTGCTACGACCGGGCCCTGCGGCACCGGGATGACGGGACACCGGTCGTCACGTTGCTCCACGAGGGCGAGCAGAGCGACGCGGACCTGCCCCGAGAGCCCCACGACGCGGTCGTCGACGGTTACGTCACGACGAGTGGCCGGGTCGTGCGGACCGCGGCGCCTCAGCCGTTCGGCACCTGACCCGGCGGGACCAGCGTCAGCTCCGTTTCCGTGGCTGCCGCCACCGCCTCGGTGCTGAAGGGCCACGGGAATGGCTCGTTGGCTGCCCACGCGTCGATCTGGTCGGCGTAGTGCGCGTTGTAGGGGTGGCCCGACTGACCCGTCGCGTTGACCCAGACGGACCGGTCGAGGTTGTCGAGGTCGACGACCATGCGCATCGACGGGCCGGACGTCACCTCGTAGCCGGAGCTCGAGGCATCCCACGAGTTGGCGTTGACGATGGAGCTGCCACCTCCGAGCTCGATCCCGCCACGGTTGAAGAGGTCGCGGATGAAGCCCGGCACCGACTCCTTGCCGAGCACCTGGTGCTCGAGGTTGAGCTGGTGGAGCCGGCCCCACCGCCACGTCGCGGGGACCTTGCCCAGCTTGCGGGCCAGGTCGAGGCGGGCGTCGACGAGCGCGCGCTTGAGGATCTCGCTCGACTCCTCGGTCACCCCGGGCGTCGTCTTGTCGTCCCACCAGGCGTTCTCGGGGTCCTTGAGGAGCTGCTCCATGACGATCATCCACCGGCTGCCCCCGCTCGCACCGATGTCCGGGGGAAGCTCGTCGAAGGTGTACTCGAGCAGGTGCTTCCAGACGGCGTTGAAGTAGGCCGCGGACGCCGAGTCCCTCGTCTTGTCCACCGGCTGGCTGCCGTCCCAGTCGCGCAGCAGCAGTTGCGCCTGGGCAGTGAAGTCGTCGACCTCGACGCCCAACAGGTGCTCGACCAGGACGGGTGCGAAGGTGTTGCGGTCGTCGCCCTGGATCTGGACCATTCGTTCGGGAGATACCTTGTCAGCCCCGGCGAGGAGCGTGCGGATCCGCTCGGCGCGGAAGCCGTAGTCCCACTCGGACGTGAGGAACGGCTTCGGGCGCGCCGTGACCGCCTGGTTCGCCGTGACGATGAACCCCTCCTCCGGGTCGAGGACATGGGGCAGGTCCTCGAAGCGGACGAAGCCGCGCCAGTCCCACTGGCTGTCCCAGCCCGGCGCCGGCCAGAAACCGGGCACCGCACCCGGCGTCGCGGACCGACGGATGGGGATCAGCCCGGGCGCCTGGTAGCCGATGTGCCCGTCGGTGTCGGCATAGATGAGGTTCTGAGAGGGAACGGCGAAGAGCGCGGCCGCCGCACGGAACTCGCGCCAGTTGCCTGCCTTGTTCAGCCGGAAGATCGCGTCGGCGGTCTTGTTGGGAGTGAGCGCCGTCCAGGCGAGGGACACGGCAAAGCGGTTTGACTGCGTCACGCCTCGGACCGCGGACTGGTCCCCGGCCTCCGCCACGGCAGGAGAGGCATCGGAGAGGATCGGTCCATGGACGGTGTTGCGCACGGTGATCTGCACGTCTTGGCCGCCGGCGACCTTGATCGTCTCCGTGCGGGTCTCGAGGTCGACCTGCGCACCGTCGCGCAGGTAGGAGCGGCCATTCACCTGTTCGAGGTAGAAGTCGGTGACGTCCGCCCCGAGGTTGGTGAAGCCCCACGCGATCTTCGCGTTGTGGCCGATGATGACCCCGGGGAGGCCGGAGAAGGCGAACCCCGAGACCTGGAACGGGCACTGTGGTGACACCGTCCTGCACTGGAGATTGACCTGCGTCCAGATGCTCGGGATGCCCAGGGTGAGGTGTGGGTCGTTGGCGAGCAGGGGCTTGCCCGTCGTGGTGCGGTCCCCGGACACGACCCACGAGTTGCTGCCGATCCCGTCGCCCTTGCCGAGCAGGGTCGGGATGGCGTCGACGGCCGCGGCCGCAGCATCGAAGGCGGCCTGTCCCTGCTTCAGCAGGGCGGTCGGAGTGGCGGTGGCGGCCTGTTCCTCCTGCGACGGCGTCGCCGACGGGTTCCAGTCCTGTTCAGACAGGATCGGCTGGTTGCGGTCGAACGGGTAGGGCGGGTAGAGCAGGTTGATCTGCTTCTCCGAGGTGCGACCGCCCCGCGAGAGCCGGGCTCGGGCGAGCTCGTCGTCATAATCGGCCTTCAGGTCCCAGGCCATGGCCTTGAGCCAGGCGAGGGAGTCGACCGGCGTCCACGGCTCGACCCGGTAGCCGGGAACGCTCCAGTCGAGCACCTGGTACTCGAGAGCCAGGTCGGCCGGCGACTCGGCCTGCTTGAGGTAGGCGTTGACGCCGTCGGCATAGGCCTGCAGGTACTGGCGAGTCTCTGGGGCGAGCGTCGGCAGCTCCTGCTCGGCCACCCGGCGCCAGCCCATCGTCCGGATGACCCGGTCAGTGTCGACGCCGGCCTCTCCGACCAGCTCGGACAGTCGGCCTGCCGTGATGTGCCGGCGCAGATCCATCTCGAAGAATCGGTCCTGGGCGCTGACGTAGCCCTGCGCCCGGAAGAGGTCCGCTGCCGTGTCGGCATAGATCGTCGGGACGCCTCGAGCGTCCCTACTCACGTTGACCTGCCCCGAGAGACCCTCGACCTCCAGCGTGCCGGACATCTCCGGGAAGGATCGCCGGATGGTCGAGACCGCAAGAATCGTCATCGCCACGAAGGCGATGACGATGAGGACGACGACCGAGAGGGCGATTCGACGGGCGAGGTGGGCGCGGGGCACGCCATGCAGCCTAGGCCACGTGTCGGAGGTGTGCGGGAGGCGCGGTTGGGGGCGTTTGGACGTGAGCGAGCTCAGCGGCATACGAATGGTTTGATGGGGTGCACCGCCAGCTGAGGAGCCAGCCGTGACCGCGCTCGCGTCCGTCACGTCGTCGGGAATGACTCTCGACGACCTCACACGCGTGTTGCTCGTCGGCTCGATCGTCCTGCTCGTGGCGGTTGCCGCGGTGCGGCTCTCGGTGGCGTCTGGGATGCCGTCGCTGCTCATCTACCTCGGCATCGGCCTGGTGCTGGGCAACGCGGGTGCCGGCATCCAGTTCTCCGACGCGTCGACCACCCGGGTTCTCGGTTATGCCGCGCTCGTGCTGATCCTCGCCGAGGGCGGCCTGTCGACGAAGTGGAGCAACATCCGCGGATCCGTCGCCCCGGCGGCGATCCTCGCCACCGTTGGGGTCGTCGTCTCCGTCGTCGTCGTCGGTATCGCCGCCCACGCCATCCTCGGCCTCTCCTGGGAGATCTCGCTCCTGCTGGGCGCGATCCTCGCCTCGACAGACGCGGCCGCGGTCTTCGCCGTCCTGCGCAACGTCCCGATCCCGCGTCGGCTGAGCGGCATGCTCGAGGCGGAGGCCGGCTTCAACGACGCCCCCGTCGTCCTGCTCGTCGTCGCGCTCGCAGCCCAGAGCATGCCGGGCGCGGTGGAGGAGCCGTGGTGGGAGCTGCTCATCATCGTCCTGCTCGAACTCGCAGGAGGAGCGGCGGTCGGTCTCGCCGTCGGCTATCTCGGCGGGCTGGCGCTGCGGCGAGTGGCCGGCGGCTCGTCCGCCCTCTTCTCCATCGGCGTCCTCGCGCTCACCGTCCTCGCCTACGCCGTGGGCGCCGCCGCCCATGTCTCGGGCTTCTTGGCGACCTACCTCGCCGCACTGGTCCTCGGCAACATGAGCCTGCCCAACCGGACGTCGGTCCAGAGCTTCGCGACCGCGATGGGGTGGATCGCCCAGATCGGGCTGTTCGTGCTCCTCGGCCTGCTCGCCGACCCGTTCCGCCTGGACGAGCAGCTGCGCAACGCCGTCGTCATCGGGCTCGTCCTGCTCCTGCTCGCGCGGCCGTTGTCGGTCCTGGCCTCGACCGTCTGGTTCCGCATGCCGTGGCAGGACATGGCCTTCCTGTCGTGGGCCGGGCTCCGGGGCGCCGTGCCGGTCGTGCTGGCCACCGTGCCACTGGTCGCCGGGACCCCGAACACGAGCTGGATCTTCGACCTCGTCTTCGTCCTCGTGGTCGTCTTCACCATCCTGCAGGCACCTCCCCTGCCGTGGGTGGCCAGGCATCTGGGCCTCACCGAGCAGGTCCACTCGGTGGACGTCGGCCTTGAGAGCACCCCACTGGTGGAGATCGGGGCGGACGTCATCACCATCACCGTCGGGGAGGAGTCCCGGCTCCATGGGGTGGCCATCTTCGAGTTGCGCCTGCCCCGGCGCGCCATGGTGACCCTGATCGTGCGCAACGGGGAGACCTTCGTGCCGGAGCAGCACACGACGATCCGGCACGGCGACCAGCTGCTCGTCGTGACGACCTCCGGCTCCCGCAGGACGACGGAGGAGCGGATCCTGGCGCTGAGCCTGCACGGCCGGTTGGCCGGCTGGCCGTCGGCCGGACTCGAGCGCGCCCGTAGAATTGGTCGACAGACCCCCCGCAAGACCTGAGGTAACCAGTGCCCACGTACACCTACGCCTGCACCGAGTGCGGCCACGAGTTCGACATCCGCCAGTCCTTCACCGACGACCCGCTGACGGACTGCCCGGACTGCGCCGACGGCGCCGGCCGGCTGCGCAAGGTGATCCACCCCGTCGGCATCGCCTTCAAGGGCTCCGGCTTCTACAAGACCGACTCCCGATCGAGTGTGGGCGCCAAGGGCGCTGATGGCTCGGATGGCTCGGGTAGCTCCGGTGGCAAGGACGCGGGTGGCGGCGCCTCTGAGACTGCGGCTTCCACGTCGTCCGAGTCGGCTGGGTCGTCCGGGTCGTCCGGGTCGTCTGGCTCGGCCGGGTCGTCCGGGTCCTCGTCGTCCGGACCGGCCTCGGGGGCGTCCGGGTCTGGCGGTTCCTCGAGTGGGTCCGGCTCAGGCACCAAGACCGCTGCCTCCTGAACCGGCCGTATCCGGCTGACTCATCCACAGCCCCACCGTCTCCCTCGGCCCTGTCCCCATGCGTCGTCGTGAGGCCCGACGCCGTTGGGCTGCCGTTCTAGGCTGCCGACATGACCTCACACAGCACCGTTCTCACGCCGTCCGACATCACCGCTGAGATCGGAGTCATCGGGGGCTCCGGGCTCTACGACTTCCTCGACGACTTTGAGACCGTTGAGGTCACCACACCGTTCGGCGAGCCCAGCGACCCCCTCGTCGTCGGTGAGGTCGACGGGCGCCTGGTGGCGTTCCTCGCCCGTCACGGCAAGGGCCATCGCTTCGCCCCACACCGGATCAACTACCGCGCCAACCTCTGGGCCCTGCGAGCCGTCGGCGTGCGCCAGGTCCTCTCACCGTGTGCGGTCGGCTCGCTCAACCCGGAGCACGGACCGGGGACCATCGTGGTTCCGGACCAGGTCGTCGACCGGACCTGGGGCCGTCAGCACACGTTCTACGAGGCTGAGGGCCGAATCGTGCACGTGGGCTTCGCCGAGCCCTACTGCGCCAACGGACGCCAGGTGGCGGTGGACGCCGCGCGGGTGTCCGCGCTCGACGTCGTGGCCGATGGCACGCTCGTCGTCATCAACGGCCCCCGGTTCTCCTCCCGGGCGGAGTCGCTGATGCACCAGCAGCTCGGTTGGGAGATCGTCGGCATGACGACGATGCCCGAGGCGGCCCTCGCGCGTGAGCTCGCGCTCTGCTTCACGACGATCGCCATGGTGACCGACCTAGACGCCGGGGTCGAGGGCGGTGAGGCCGTGACCCACGAGGAGGTCATGCGGGTCTTCGCGGAGAACGTCGAGAGCCTCAAGGGCGTGCTCCGGGACGCCATCGGTCAGCTGCCTGCGCACGAGAACGACGCCGCCGCCACATGTGCCTGCCGACGCAGCCTCGACGGGATCGAGCTGCCGTTCGACCTGCCCTGATGAGCGTGCCTCCGGGCCCCGGTGGCGGACCTCTCGCGTCGACCGGAGTGTCGTCGCGCCGTGTCCTCCGACGCGGGCGCGCTCGGCCGGGCTCACGGCTCCAGCGGTCGCGCCGGGCTCGCGCCCGTCGATGGGTCACCGCCCTGCTTGCGGGGCTTGCCGTGGTCGTCGCCCTGGCCGCCCTGCGACCCGCTGGGACGGCCGCCACCGGCATGGCGACCGTGGTGGCTGCACGGCTGATCCCCTCCGGGGCGATCATCGAGCCCGGCGATGTGCGCCTCGAGACGCGTCCTGCCGAGCACCGCCCCGAGTCGGCAACGGGTGCCGTCACGGCAGTCGTGGGACGGCGGGCCGCCGGTCCGATCGAGGCCAGGAGCGTGGTCACGACCGAGCGCCTCGCCGGTCCGGGCCTGCTGGCGGGCCGGTCGGATGGCCGCGTGGCCATGACGGTGCCGGTCATGGAGGTCGCCCTCACCGGGGTCCAGCCAGGGAGCAGCGTGGATGTGTACGCCACCGGGACCGGACAACAGGTCGTGACGGATGCGCAGGTCCTCGCCGTCCTGGGTCGCACAGGGGGCGGCGGCACCTCGAGCTCGACGGAGCATGGCGACGGGGCGGCCTCCGGCGGTGCCCTCGGGGCGACGGTTTCGTGGGCGGACCAGCCGGATCCCGGGATCACGGTGGCGGTCTCATCGAGCGAGGCGCGACACCTTGCTCTGCACCTCAGTGCCCTCGGCGCCGGGGAGAGCTTCGTGCTGGCCGTCCGCGGCGAGCATTGATACTCCCGACCCCCAACACGCCCGGAACCTCGAAACTCACCCTGTTGCTACAGGGTGGCTTTCGAGGTTCCGGGCGTGTTCCGAGCGGAGGCCTAGAGGGCGTCGCTAGCGTGGCTCGTACGAGAGGCCTCCGCTCGAGGTCCAACCATCTGAAGGGACGCTCCATGCTCAAAGGTTTCAAGGACTTCTTGATGCGCGGCAACGTCGTCGACCTCGCCGTCGCCGTTGTCATCGGCACGGCGTTCGCGAAGGTCGTCGAGGCCTTCGTCACGATCATCATGGACCTCATCGGCAAGGTCGGCGGGACCCCCGACTTCTCGGCATGGAACCCCGGCGGCGTGTCGGTGGGCGCCTTCCTCACGCAGCTGTTCACGTTCATCGTCGTGGCCTTCGCCGTGTACTTCATGGTCGTCGTGCCGATGAACAGGCTCGCCGAGCGCCGCAAGCGTGGTGAGGAGCCAGAGCCGGAGGCACCCTCGGAGGAGGTCGTTCTCCTCACCGAGATCCGCGACGCCCTCCGCGTCCGCTGACCCCGCATGCCCCTCTCATGATCGAGTGAACAGCTTCCGCGGAGGGATGCCGCGAAGCTGTTCACTCGAATGGCTTGTAGCTGTGCAGTCGATTGGGTTGTCAGTCTGGGGCGCCGTAGGCCTTCGGGCGCTCGTAGTCGCCGAGGATCTCGGCCAGCGCGAGCGGCCGTGCCGCCTCGGCGTGCCGTCCGGCGCGCTGGAGCGTGCGCCCGAGAAGCAGGTGGGCGTAGCCGTCGGTCGGGTGCTCCTCGATGAGCACGCGGAGCACGTCCTCCGCCTTCCCGAACTGGGCGGAGTGGAAGTACGCGCGTGCGAGGAACATGCGCAGGTCGGTCGTGGAGTGCAGCAGCGGCTGGGCCTCGTCGGCGCCAGTCGCCTCGGCCTCGGCGAGGAGCTCGGCAAGAGCCGAGGCCGCTGCGAAGTGGTCACCGCTCTCGAAGAGGCCTAGGGCCCAGGCGTAGCGCAGGCTGAAGGGCGTCGAGGTGGCGTTCATGCCGCCTAGAACGCAGCACCCGTCGACTGCATTCCATCGGGAGTCCGCAGCACGGCCGGGCTACTCGTAGTGCGGCGGCCGCTGTTCCCGGAGCCAACGCTCGCGCGAGGACGCCTCGGCAGGCTCTCCCCAACCGGAATCCGTGTCATCCCGGGTCGACCCATAGGTGTCGTCGGTGGCTGACTCCGCCGTGCCCTTGCGGAACACTCGACGCCGCCGGCGGCTCGGGACCGGTTGCTCCGACTTGGCCGGCGCTGCTGGTGTGTCACGCACTTCCGACTCGGCTGACGGGGCCGGCACGCTGCCGTTGAGAACGGTGCCGCCAGCCGGTCGCGATTCCGGCTCGGACCCGCGTGGGCGCACCTCCCGCGTGACCCGGACGATGCGGGAGATCGCTCGTGCCGGGTCGCGGAACAGATCGGTGCTCCAGACGCGCAGGTGGACCCACCCGAGGCGTCCCAGCTGCTCCGGCCGCAACCGGTCACGATCGCGGGTGCTGCGCATCGCGGCGTAGCGCGGCCCGTCCGTCTCCACGGCCACGAGCACCCGACCGCGGTGGTAGGGGTCCTCGATCGCGACGTCGACGCGTTGCGCCGCCGTGCCGTAATCCTCGTGGACGACCAGGCCCTCGCGGCGAAGGCGTTCGGCGAGGTCGGCGCGGAGCGCATTCCGGGTCGCATCGGGAGCGGCGCCCGCGGCACTCGGAACCGAAGCCCCTCGCGCCTCGGCATAGGCGAGGAAGTCGCGCAGCATGATCGCACCGCTGGCCTTGAGCCGGGACGGGTCGAGGTCCGAGGCGAGCAGGGACGAGACGACAGTCATCCGGTTCCGGGCCCGCGTGATGGCCACATTGAGGCGCCGCTCGCCGCCCTCGATGTTGAGTGGTCCGAAGCGGTGCAGGACCCGACCGTGGGGCGTCTTGCCGTAGCCGATCGAGAGGATGATGGCGTCGCGCTCGTCGCCCTGCACCCGCTCGAGGTTCTTGACGAAGAACCGCTCGTCGCGATCCGGGTCGAAGTAGTCGGCGACGTCGGGCGCACCGCGCAGCGCGGCCGTGATGGCGTCGTCGATGAGGTTCGCGTGCTTGATGCCCAGGGCAATGACGCCGAGTGACTCGTGCGGACGGCTGCGCGCGTGGTCGAGCACGAGGCTGACGACCCGGTCGACCTCGGCGCTGGTGGACTCGATCGTCTGCTCGCCGGGCTGAACCACCGCGTGGCCCTCGACCGGCTCGAAGGTCACCGCCGACTCGACGGCGGTGCCCGGGAACGTCGTCGACCCGCCGTCGTACATCGTCGCGTTGGCAAAGGCGATGAGGCGTTCGTCGCGGCTGCGGTAGTGCCACGTCAGACGCCGGGTCGGCAGGGCCGCTGCCAGCACGTCGAGCACCGACTCGAAGCCCTCGGTGAGAACGTCCTCGTCCGCCGCCGGCGTGCCCTCGTCGTCGGACACGACGGTGAAGAAGTTCGTGGGAGGCAGCTGGCGCTCGTCACCGGCCACGACGACCTGCCGCCCCCGCGAGATCGCCGAGATGGCCTGGGCCGGCTGCACCTGTGAGGCCTCGTCGAAGATGACGACGTCGAACCACCGCCCGGGCGGCAACGTGGACGCGACGACGAGTGGGCTCATGGCCCAGCACGGCTTGATCGCGGTGAGCGCGGCCGAGGCCTGCGGCATGAGGTCTCGCAAGGACTTGTGGCGTCGTGCCCTCCCCGCCTCCGCCCGGACGAGGGCCTCCTGCGCCGGGTTGTCCCCGAGCACCTCGCGGATGTTGCGGGCGACGGCCTCGCGGACCCGGTCCACCGTGGCGTCCAAGTGCGCGTGGTCAGCGACGACGAACTCCTGGGCGGCGTGGCACAGCGCCTCGCCGTCATGAGCGCCGTAAGCCGGGTCACGGAAGCTGATCTCCTGCGCGAGCGAGGCCCACCACACGAGGTCCACCTCAGCGGGCACGCACACCGTGGGCACTCCCCGAGCGGCCAGGTCGTCGACGAGCGGGCCCAGCCCCGCCCCGCGCAGGTCGTCGAGGGTCCGAGTGACGTGGGGCAGGACGGCGAGGCGGTCAGGCCGGGAGGCGAGGGCAGCCAACCGGCCCTGCAGGTCGACGAGGGACAGCTCCGTGAGCGCAGGTCCGTCTCCGGGTAGCCGCTCCTCGAGCCACTCCAGGTCGTCGCGGAGGCGGCCGAGCGCATCGAGCCCTTCGTTGAGACGCGGCGAGATCTCTGGGCGGCCACCACCACCGACGAGGGCATACCACTGCGTCCGTTGCTCGCTCGCCAAGCGCAGCCTCTCGTGGAGGTCCTCGGGGGGCCGCCCCGGCCGCAGCAGCCGCTTGGCCTGGTGCCGCACCTTCCAGCGAGTCAGCCAGCCCATGTCGACCCCGCTCTCGGCGCGCCACTCCCGGGTCGCCGTGGCAGCGATGTGCTCGTCCAGCGGAAGGTCGAAGATCTCGGGTCGGAATACCTCGAGCGTGTGGCGCACCGCCGCCATCGTGTCCAGCGCTGACTGCCAGTCCACGAGCGAGGTCGCCGGCGGCACGTGCGACTCGGCGAGCAGCGCGTTCAGCTCTGCACCGGCCCCGTCCAGCCCACCGCTGCTGAGACGGGTCGTGATGTCGAGCGCCCGGGCTGAATCGTCCGACGTGAGGATCCGCGCACCGAACCACGGGTCACCACCATCGTGGGCCCAGGCCCCGAGCCCCGAGGCGTCGCGGAGCCGTCCGGCGAGCTCCCGGATGCGCTCGCGACCCAGACCAGCGAGGGCCGCACCGTTGAGGCGCACCCGTGAGGCCGGCGAGGGACTCCTTGTCGCCAGCTCGGCCAACGCCTCCTGCACCTCGTGGACTGACACACCCCACGGCTCGCGTACGGAATGCATGGCCTGCACGTGGGCGACCAGCCGACCCCGCCGCTCCTTGAGGACCGAGCTGGCTGACCCAGAAGCTGTTCTCTCGATTGGGGAGGAGGGCGACACTCGACGCCCCTCATCACTCAGAGCCGAGTCCAGGGCCCGCGCGAACTGCCGGGCAGTGGCGCGCCGGTTCGTCGTGCCGTCGTAGGCGTCGAGCACGAGCTCGCCGAGGCCGAGCCGGTCGAGCCGCCCGAGGACGGCGTCGATGGCCGCCCGCTTCTCAGCGACGAACAGCGCCGACTTGCCCTCGGCCGCCAAGGAGGCGATGAGGTTGGCGATGGTCTGCGACTTGCCGGTGCCGGGTGGTCCCTTGATGACCAGGTGCGCGCCCGCCCGGACGGCGTCGATCGCCGCGTGCTGGGAGGAGTCGGCGTCGAGGACGAGGTGCTCGTGCTCGGGGTCCGGCTCGGGATCGCTCTCCGGCACCCGCAGCCGGACCGCTGCCAGGGCCGACTCGTCACCCGCGAGCGCTGCGACGACGTCGTGGTCAGCGAGCGAGGACCCCTGCAGCGCGAGGTCGGCCACCATGGGCAACTTGGCGTAGGAGAAGGTGCCGACGAGCAGGCGCGGCGCGATCACGAAGTCGGGCACTCGCTCGCACATCGACTGCAGGGCCGCATAGACCGGATACGGGTCGAACGCGTCACCCTTCGTCGCGAGGTCCGCGAGGGACTCCCCGTCGACCTCGAGCCCCTGCTCGGAGCGCAGGTACTCGATGAGGACCGGGTTGAACTCGACCTCCGGCCCCAGGTCCAGGTCGAAGTCCTGCTGACCTGGAGCCGTGGGCCGCAGGACGAGCGGCCAGAGCAGGACGGGCGCAGCCGGCGCTCGAGTCGCGCGCGGCACGGTCCACGTCGCCATGCCGATGGCCAGGAAGCCGGCAGCGATGCCGCGCTCCTCCTTGAGCTCCTGGGCCTTGGCCCGGATCGCCCGCGCGCGACGCCTCGCCTCCGCGAGCGCGCCCGGCTCACGCATGAGGTCGGACAGGCGCGTCTTCCGCCCGGCCAGGAGCATCGAGACGCCTCCGGGGTGGGCGGTCGTGAGGTCCAGCGTGCCGGACGGCAGGTCGCGATACCACAGCAGCGTGTTGCGCCCGCCCAGATCGACCAGGGCGCGCTGCCACGTCTTGACTGCCGCTGCGACGCGATCGGCCCGCGGGTCACCCGAGGTCAACTCAGCCCGGAGGGCTGGGTCGGGCCGGGAGACGTCGGTCATTCCTGCAGGCTAGCCAAAGTTGACCGACAAACACGTGAGCGCTGCCGCCACGAGAAAGGAATGCTGCCGTATGCCGCTGAGCCGGCCCCGCGCCCACGGTGACCTTTGGGCGGGGGCGAGCTCAGCGGCATACGACCTCTGTCTTTTGTCTTGGGTTCAGTTGAGCAGGTGGCCGAGGACCCGCTCCATGACGTCGGCGCGGCCATCGCG
Organism: uncultured Actinomycetota bacterium; assembly: GCA_963826445.1. Taxonomy (GTDB): domain Bacteria; phylum Actinomycetota; class Actinomycetes; order Actinomycetales; family Dermatophilaceae; genus Intrasporangium. The sequence continues at coordinate 107,105 of CAWGXD010000029.1, read as the reverse complement.
GCTGGTCACGCCCTCGAGCCCGAAGCCCATGAGAAGCGTCGACGGGGTCGCGACCGAGCTGCCGACCGGGAAGCCGGAGGCGTCGGTGCGAACCCAGGTGTTGGCGTTCGTGGCGCTACCGTCCGGAGCTGGGGGCATGCCCCAGCCGTCGAGTCCGCCCTCGAACGAGGTGGTGCCCTCGCCCGTGGACACTTCGACGTCGTCGACGAAGACGCCGAGCCCCTGGGTGGCCCAGTCGCTCGCGTACGCGATCGCGACCTCGACCTGACCGCCCTTCCAGGCGGAGAGGTCGACGGACCACTGCTGCCAGCCGCCGGAGTTGCCGCTGGCGGCATTCCACGAGCCGGATGTGCCGGTCGGGGTGCACGAGCTGGCGCCGTCCCAGGTCTGGTAATGCGCCAACTGCGGGTGCAGGTCCACCCAGCCGGATTCACAGCTGTCACCCGGCGCGGTCGTCGTGTGGCCGTTGATGTCGGGCAGCGTCGTCCAGTCCTGCTGGCCCGGGGTGTGGGCCTCGACGAAGAGGTGGTCCCAGTTGGCCTCGGTGTCGTAGGACGTCCAGAACGACAGCGTGGCGCCGTCGGATGGGACGTCGATGGTTCGCGCGAGGCGCTTGTAGGACACGTCGGAGATCTGCGAGTAGACGTACTCCGTGCCGGTCCGCGGTGCGAACGGCCCACCCGGCTTGTCCCACAGCGACGCCGGCCAGCTGTCGAACTGCTTGAACTGGTCGACGGGCAGGATGCCGCTCGTCGCGACGTAGGACATGGTGTCGTTCTGGTTGTCGGCGCTGTCCGGCCCGCCCAGCCCCAGGTCAGCCCCTCGAACGGGGTGTCGGTGCCGACGAGGCCGAAGGGGTTGCCGTCCTCGTCGAGCCCGTCGCCCGCGATCCCCACGAAGCCGCCGAACCAGTACTGGAGGACGTCGTTCGTGCCGTCGCCCGATCCGGCCAGCCGGAGGCAGCGGCGCGGGTCGACACCCGACGGCATTGGGTTGCAGGCGATCTCGCCCTTGGGGTCGTAGAGCTGAGTGCCGACGTTGCCGGTGTACTGGGCGCCGGCGAAGTCGCTCGTGTAGGCCACGGCGCCGCCCTCGTTGAGGTAGGCCCGGAACTCGAGCAGCTCGTCGAGCGCGAGCCGGTCGGCGTTGCCGGCGCCTTGGCCGGCGCGGCGGGTGACGACGTCGTCGCCCGAGTACCAGATCGCGGCGTCGTAGTGGCTGAGGACGCCGAGGGCGTCGGGCGCGACTCGCCCGCGGGCGTCGACGTTGTAGACGTCTGCCTCGATCCCGTTGTCCGCCAAGGCGTTCAGGTAATAGTCGAGGTAGTGCGGACCGGGCGTCTGCGCCGGCGAGGCACCGGTGTAGTCCTCGGCCGCGACGACGACGACGCGGTTGCCGGACTCGGACACGGCCTGGTAGGTGAACGAGTCACTCCTCTGGCCACCGCCCTCGAACCAGACCTCGACGGAGTCGCCCGGGTCGGTGCCGGTCACGACGCCGCGCATCTGGTGGTAGTAGACGCTCGCGGGCGAGTAACGCTCGCCACCAGCCCATTCGGATGTCGGCGCGGACTGCACGGCGCCACCGTTGACACGCCACTTCACCGTGACCGGCCCGAGGCTCCGCTTGGCGTTGACGGCCACGGGCTGCGGGTCGCCGTAGGAGTACTGGAAGGTCAGCTCGGTGTGCGGGTTGCCGCGCTTGTAGGGGTCGTCGCTGTTCAGGTAGAACGGCTTGGTCTTGAGGCCGACCGTCGAGACCGGGTCGTCGGGGTCGCCCGCGGACTTCACGACTGACTGGGCGAACGGGAGGTTCCGCTCGAACTCCGCCTGCACGAGGGCCTCGTCGTCGGGGAAGACGAAGCCGCAGCCGTCGCAGCCCTCGGACAGCTCCGGGGTCCAGGCGAGCGCGCCCGTCGCGACGTGGGCGTAGTCGGTCGTCTCGCCGTTGGTCACGTAGAGGACGTCCGAGCTGAGGCCCGGGTGGAAGTCCTTGATGGCCGGCTTGTCGAGGTTGCCGGACATGGCGTAGTAGATCGGGTCGTCGAACGTCGGCGTGCCGATCTGCCAGCCCTCGGCGTAGAGGAGCCACTGGCCGTTGGAGTGGTAGTTGACCTGGAAGGCGAAGCCGATCCGGTCGAGCAGGCCCTTCATCGCGGCCGTCTCGGGCTCGGACACCGGCGCGGTGCCGCGGTAGGTCTCGCTCGAGGAGATCGAGGACGAGCCCTCCTCGTCATAGCCCCAGTGGTTCGGGAAGTTGCGGTTGAGGTCGACGCCGTCACCCGTGGTGATCTGGCCGTCGCCGTTGACATCCCGCAGGTTCTTGCGCCAGAGCCGCTCGGTGTCGAACGTGTACTGGTAGCCGTCCGGGTTGGCCACCGGGACGAACCACAGCTCGGTCGTCTGGAGCAGCTTCTTGACCTCGGGGTCGTCGGCGCGCCAGCGCTCGATGTACCAGTTCATCAGGCGGCGGTCGACCTCGGTCGCGATCCACTCGCGCGCATGCTGGGTCGCGCTGAAGAGCACCGCTGGACGCTTGCCGTCCTCGATACCGCGGGCGCCCTGGGTGAGCTTGATCGCGTACATGTCGCGGCCCTGGAGCGTCGTGCCGATCTTGACGAGCTTGGCGATCGACGGGTTCTTCGCCGCGGTCTGCACGAGCTGGTCTCGGATGCCGCCGGGCTCGTCCCAGGACTTCCAGACGGTGAACCCGTTTGCGGCCTCAGCGGCAGCGAACTGCCGGACCGTCTGCCCGCCCTTGACCTTCGTCAGATGCGGGAAGATTCCCTTGGCGTGCAGTTGATCTCGCTCCTTCTTGGTGAGCACGAGGTCGACCTCGACGTTCGAGCCGGACGCCTTGTTGGCACCGACGTCGTGGCCGAGGCGAGCCAGCTCGCGGAGCTGGCTCGGGGAAACCGTTGCGGTGTAGGCGTCGAGGGCCTCATCCGCTCTCGGGGCACTCGACGACGCCGTCGGCGTCAGCCCGACGAGCAGCGCGGCGACCATGCCGAGGACCACAGTGAACACGCGCAGACGCTTCATCCGAAACCCCCTGGAGGTTCCCCTGACGAATGTGGGTGAGGTCACATTCCCATCATCCGGGCCTGTCCGCTACCTGTGGGCCACCTTTGTCTCGGAAGCGAGACACAGATCTTGCCGTATGCCGCTCAGCTCGATCCGCGCTCAAGGTTGGCTTGGGCGCGGGGCCGGCTCAGCGGCATACGGCCTCAGGGGTCGTCCCCTTCGCCGTGGACTTCCTCGGGAACCGTGAAACCCGCGTTCCGCTCGGGCGGCATGGCGAGGTGGACGACCCCCTTGTCGAGATCCACCCACGTCTTGTTGGGATCCCCCTCGTTGCCCGGGATCTGCGCCTCGATGCGCTTGCGGTCGCGCTCCTCGGCGAAGTGCCTGTGGCCCGGGTTGAAGATCTCGATCAGGCCGTCCCAGTCCATGGCGAGCCTTTCGTCGGCGGGCTTGGTGTCAGGCTACGCCCGGCGGGTGGTTGGCTTGGCGAGTCGATTCGGGTGGCGGCGTGGGACCTGACAGAATGGCTGGGCTGTCCCGCCCTCGTAGCTCAGGGGATAGAGCACCGCTCTCCTAAAGCGGGTGTCGCAGGTTCGAATCCTGCCGGGGGCACTTGGGCGCTCAGGGCTCTGATGCGATGTAGGAGCGGGGCCTCCGCTCCTCGTGGGTTACCTCCCGGCGGGATGCTGGGAGTGCTCATGTAATCCATCGGATTCGAGGAGGCCCCTCGCATGGAAGGGTATGCCGGTCAGCAGTTCGTGGGAATCGATCTGCATCGTCGCCGGTCGGTGATCGTGCGGACCACTGAGCGTGGTGACCCGTTGGAGACGGTGCGGATCACCAACGACGTGGACTCGTTGACGAAGGTGATGGCTCGCGCGGGGGTGAGGCCCGGAGGTGGTCCTGGAGGCCACCTACGGCTGGTACTGGGCGGCGGACGCGCTGGCCGATGTGGGGGCGTCGGTGCATCTGGCGCATCCGTTGGGGGTCAAGGCGTTCGCGTACCGGCGGGTGAAGAACGACGTCCGGGATGCGACCGACCTGGCTGATCTGCTGCGGATGGGTCGGCTGCCGGAGGCGTGGATCGCCCCGCCGGTCACCCGGGAGCTGCGCGAGCTGGTCCGGCACCGGGCCAAGCTGGTCGCGCTCCGGTCGGGGTGTAAGTGCGAGGTCCATGCGGTGCTGGCCAAGTGCGGCGTCCAGGTGCTGATGTCCGACCTGTTCGCCCCCACCGGGATCGGCCTGCTGGAACGGCTCGACGCGCCGGCCCCGTACCTGGCCCGGGTCGGGTCGCTGCGCCGGCTGATCGACGACCTCGACGTCGAGATCGACCTGTTCGCCCGGCTGATCCGCGGCCGGCTGGTCGCCGACCCCGGTTACCGGGCCGTACAAACCATCCCGGGGATCGGCCCGGTTCTGGCCGCGGTGTTCGTCGCCGAGATCGGTGACGTGCACCGGTTCCCCGGACCCGGCGCAGCTGGCCTCGTGGGCCGGGTTGACCCCGAAGCACCACGAGTCAGACACCCACGTGCACCGGGGCCGGATCACCAAGCAGGGCTCCCGGCTGGTGCGGTGGGCGGCGATCGAGTCGGTCCAGGCCCTCGGCCCGGGCACCGGCGCCGGACGCGCTGAAACGTCGGGTCGGGGACCGCCGCGGCCGCAACATCGGCAAGACCGCCGCCGCCCGCCAACAGCTGAGCTACGTCTACTACGCGCTGCGGGACGGGCACGTCCGTGCCCTGACCCACCGATCCTCGGGTCGCGCGCATGAGCGCGGCCCGACCTGACATTCCTGGCCGGGGCTGGTCGTGCAGGTCATGACCCCCGCACCGCGGCGTGGTCGCGCGTTCTGATTGACCACCCGGCCAGGCCCTCATTCGCGTACCTCGTCATGCCGCCACGCCGCGGCGAAGGGATGACTAGCACCCCAGCGCGCCGCCGCCACTCACGCACCGTTCCTGACGAGACATAGCCCACCACCGACGCCACGACCGGAGTGACCACCCAGCGCTCGAGAACAGCCGGCAGCCGGCCCAACATCGTCGACGCGCTGGGCTCCGGCCTCAAGGCCACGCCGCTACGCGGTCGAGCTCCGCTCGAACCTTGACCCCGAGCCCATCCAGTCATGCCCGCCCAGGCCGGGCCGGACCAGACGGCCCCCCAAACGCCTTGACACGGCCCCGCTCCTACAGGGATGACCTGCGAAAATGCGGGCGACAGGGCTTCAGGTCTCATACGCATGCAACGGTTCTGAGACGGAGTCGGGCGTTTGCTCCGCCGAAATTCCGCCGGCCTCACGTGCTCAAGGGGCATCCGCGACTACCGCTCCACCCGAGAGCGGGTATCCACCCGATCGACCCCTTCAGCGACGACTGGTCAGCTCCCCGGCGGCCTTCCACCAGCACCGACTGCCGCTGACCTCGATGAGGTCCGGGTCGTTGAACTGGGTGCCTTCCCGCGGAGGCTGCGCAGCCGCACGAGGCCAAGGGCTCGGCCTTCAGCGCTCAGTAAGACATCCATTGGAGCCTCCGGACTCGCCGGGAGGTGTCAGGCGGCGCTGTCGACCGGCGTCCTCCAGTCCGACTCCGTTACCACCCAGATTCGTGAGCACTTCGCCCGGCTCGATAGTCAGACTAACGTCCTGGAGGCCTTGGCTGCGCTGGCAGCCGGACGAGGAGTCTTCGAGTGGAATACGCAGCGCTAACGCCACAGGTGGGCGGTAGGGGGCACAGCCCTCGGCACAAGCCGAAGCATCGACAGCCGCCGGATGAGCCATCCCCATGCACTCATGGTTGGAACCTGGTCGTCAGCGTTCAAACGCGACTTCACCGCCCAACAGGGTGAGGTCAACTACCAGGTTGTCGAAATCTTCGTCAGAACAGCCTAGAAAGTCGCCGCTCAGCACGACCATGTCAGCGAGCTTTCCCGGCTCTTCGAAGTTAACCGGGCAGGTGCCCGGGCCGCGTCGTTGACGTGAGGGGCCCGTGACCTCGGTGATCATGGCTGTTGTCAAGGCAGTTCATGGTCACGAAGGTGAGGTCACGGGCTTGGTTCAGCCTACGCAATCTCAGCATCTTCAGTTCACCAAGCGAGGACGGCACGAGGCTGCTCGGGCTCGACGGGCTGGCGCTGATCCGGGTCGAGCTCGAGCAGGACGGCGCCCGGGTGGTGCACGTGGTCACCGCGGACGAGACGGCGGCGGCGTGCCCGACCTGCGGGGTCGTTCTCCACCGCGCGGAAGGGGTCGGCGACCACCCGCCCGCGGGACGTGCCGTACGGGCCGGACCCGGTCCGGCTGGTGTGGCACAAGAGCCGGTGGCGCTGCCGCGAATCCCTTTGCCCCAGAGGGTCGTTCACCGAGTCGCTGCCGCAGGTCCCGGCCCGGTGCCGGCTCACCACCCGGCTCTACGAGCAGGTCGGTGCCGGGGTCGCGGACGGCTACTCCTGCGTCAGCTCGGCCGCGCCGGGCGCACGGGGTGTCCTGGCCGGTCGCGCACGCCGCGTTCATCGCGCACGTCACCCCGATCCTCGAGCATCTGCTGCCGCAGGTCGCGGTGCTCGGGATCGATGAGACCCGCCGCGGCAAGCCGATCTGGGAACAGGACCCGGTCACCGGCCGGTGGCGGGTCGTGCACGACCGGTGGCACACCGCCATCGTCGACGCGGCCGGCACCGCCGGGCTGCTCGCGCACATCGACGGACGCGACCGCGGCCAGCGTCGACCGAATGGCTTGACGGCACAGCCCGATTCGTGGAAAGAGGCGGTCACGCACGTGGCCATCGACCTGTCCGCCTCCTACGCCAAAGCCGTCCGTGACGCGCTCCCGGACGCGGTCCTCGTCGCCGACAAGTTCCACCTCGTCGCACTCGGGAACCAGATGCTCACCGAGGTCCGCCAGCACGCCACCCGGCAGGCCCGCGGCCGCCGCGGCCGCAAGAAGGACCCCGAGTGGGCCGCCCGCCGACGGCTGCTCCTCGGCTACGAGCGGCACACCAGCGAGGCGTTCGCGAGGCTCTGGAACGCGCTGATCGACGCCGGCGACCCCGGCCCGAGGTGCTGCACGCCTACACCGTCAAGGAACAGCTGCGCGCCCTGCTCGCGCTGCCGACGAACGCGGACCGCGAGCTCATCAACCACCGGCTCTGGCGGTTCTACGAGCAGGCCGCCGCCAGCGACATCCCCGAGGCGCACCGGCTCGCCGAGACCATCGAGACCTGGTGGCCAGCCGTCCTCGCCGCGATCACCACCGGCCACACCAACGCCCGCTCCGAGGGCTACAACCGCCTCGCCAAGCACGTCGGACGAGACGCGTTCGGCTTCCGCAACCCCGCCAACCAGAGACGTCGCATACGGTGGGCCTGCACCCGCCAACACCGGCGGGTGTCAGCCAAGAAGACCGCGCCTGCCCGGTTAACTTCGAAGAGCCGCTTTCCCGGACGTAGCGTGCCGCGGTCGTTGTCTTGGCACATGGCAATTGCATTGTTTAGGGTCCACATTCGGAGTGCTTCGATCCTGCTGACGTGCTGTCCGGGTGCTAGCACACCAGCCAGAGTGATGCCGGTTGTGGCGACGTGCATTCCCCGTAGAGGGTGCTCGGGGTCGTAAACGACTGCCGGGTTGTCGGTTCCTCCAGTTACGAGCAAACCCGCGTTATGCCAGTCGCGCAGGGGCAGTCCCCCAGTCAGCGGCGGCGGCAGCGTGTGCGTCAGCCGCATTCTCTTTGGTCACGCGCGTGCCGTTCGGGCCTGGTGCATGGCAAGAGTCCGTCCTGCTCCGTATCAGGAGAGGAGTGGGTTGGCCGCGACCACGAGGCCCAGTGCTTTCGCTCGCGCGATGTGGTCGGCTCGGGCGAGGCCAAGCCCGTGTTCGAGGCTGAAGAAGCGGCCCGACACCGGGCGGTCAGGGTCGACCTCCTCCAGCAAGCCAGAGCACGAGCTCTAAGGCTTCGGGTGCGTCGCCGGAGGATACGTGAAACGCCATCGGCCAGCCGGCTCGATTCGCAGCCCGCACGGCGCGGCGAAGCTTGTGAGCGAGTAGGCCCACCAACCGTCGTTCTGGACCACGAACTTGAGGCCCGCAATGCGAAGCCACTCGTCGCCGAACCAGGTCGCGGGCCGAAGTACTCCTCGATCCGACGTTCCACCTCCTTGGTCGGGAGGAAGCGGACTGGAAGGCCGAGCATTGCATCAACCCGAACCGGGAGTCGCCCCTGCTCCCCGGCCGACTGGTACGCGTGCAGCTCGTGCACGGCCAATCCCATGTCGCGTACCCCGACAACCCCGCATGACAGGTAGACGCGGCCTGATCGACGGGCCGCTGGCCGCACCTGCCCTCGGGCCAGTTCTCGGCCAACAGCGCCTGGGCGATCTGCGCGGCGATGACCCACAACCTGCTCCGCGCCGCCGCCACCCTCAGCGACGGCCAGCTCGCCGTGGCGCGCGGGGCGACCCTGCGCCGCCAGCTCATCAACGTGCCCGCCCGGATCGCCCGCCCGCAACGCCGCCGCATGCTGCACCTGCCCGAGCACTGGCCCTGGGCCGAGAACTGGCTCAAGGTCTGGCGCGGCGTCTTCGGCGAGGGGCTCGCCCCACCGGCCACCGGTTGAGCCCGTACCCACCCGCCGCGCAGGCCAGACCGGAGACCCCCCGTGGAAACGCTGGGCAGACCAGCAGCTCAGCCCTGCCCACCCACGCTCAGGCCCTACTTGACACCCGCGAGGCCCAACCCGCCCGGTCCGTCCACGGATCGAGGCTAAGGCGGACGCCGACCTCCAGAGTCGGGGATTTCCGGTCGAAGTAGCCAGCCTGGTGGCGCTAGAGCGCCGTGTGGCTCCAGTTCGTTCCTCCCAGACAAGGGTCAGATCAATTCGGGGTGTGGGCTCAGCCGGTCGGCCCCATCGGCGAGCCGCTGCAGCAGCAGGGCCTGGGCGACGACCAGCCGCTCGATCTCGGCCGGGTCGACGCTCTCGTCGGAGGCGTGGATCCGGGACAGCGGCGACGTCCTCGGGGCCCCAGAGGATGAACTCGGCGTCTGGGCGCGGCCTGCTGCAGGGTGCGCAGCAGCGGGATCGAGCCGCCGCGACCCCGCCTCGCCGGCCGGCTTGCCGAAGGCCTCCTCCAGCGCCCAGCGCGCGGCGGCGTAGCCCGGTCCGTCGGTCTCGCACCGGAACGGGGGCGCCTCCTTGGTGCGCTGCACCTCGACCTGCGCGCCCCAGGGCGCGTGGGTCTCGAGGTGGGCGACGAGCGCGTCGAGCTCCTTCACGGGCTCGGAGCCGGGGACGATCCGCATCGAGATCTTGGCCCTGGCCTCGGGGATGAGGACGTTGGACGAGCCGGCGATGTTCGTCATGTCGATGCCGATGGCGTTGATCGAGGGATGGGCCCACAGCCGGTCGCCGACCGCGACCGCTGCCGGTGAGCGCGACGCCGTCGAGCACGTCGGCGCTGGCGCGGAGGTCCTCCTCGCTGAGGTCGGCGCCGGCCCACGCGGTCGGTCGAGACACCCTCGACGGCCACGTTCCCGTCGTCGTCGTGCAGCGTCGCCAGCAGCCGCGCGAGCGCCATCATCGCGTCGGGCGCCGGGCCGCCGAACACGCCGGAGTGCAAGCGGGTGCTCGAGGGTGCGCACGGTGACGACGCAGGCGACGTCGCCGCGCAGGGCGGTCGTGAGGACGGGCTCGCCGACCCGGAGGTTGCCCATGTCGCAGATGATGAAGAGGTCGCAGGCGAAGAGCTCGGGGTGCGCCTCGACGAACGCCTCGAGGTTGCTCTCCGTCTCCTCCATGCCCTCGAGGATCAGCTTGACGGTGCACGGCGGCTTGCCGTCGAAGACCCGCAGCGTGCCGAGGTGGGTCACGAGGCCGCCCTTGTCGTCGGCGGCGCCGCGGCCGTAGATGCGGCCGTCGTCCTTGTGGGTCGGCGTCCACGGGTCGCGTGGTCCAGCCCTGCTCCGGCGGCGCCGGCTGCACGTCGTAGTGCGCGTAGAGGACCACGACCGGCGAGCCCTCCGGCCCCTGGATCTCGCCGTAGATCGGCGGGTAGCCGGTCGGCACCTCCATCAGCCGCGCGTTGCGTGAAGCCGACGTCCTGGAACAGCTGCAGGGTCACGCTCGCCCATCTGCTCGCACCGGCTCCTGCGGGGTAGCCGGGGAACGCGATCGACGGGATCGCGACCAGCTTCTCGAGGTCCTCGATGACGCCGGGCATCAGCGTCGGCGGCCTTGCTGGCGATCTCGTCGACTTCCATGACGGTACTCCTTCCTGGATGTCGGTGTGGCGGTCGGATGCGAGCGTCAGAAGAAGACGGCGCCGATCACCGCGCCGACGGCGATCGTGACGACCGACATGACGAGCATCGGGACGAAGAAGCTGTGGTCGAGCAGCTTCGTGCCCGAGCTTCGTCGTGCCCGTGAGGTCGAAGTTGGCCGCGGCGATCTGCGTGCCGTTGGCGGGCAGCGTGTAGACGCCGCCGAGGGCGCCGGCCCACATGCCGGTGACGACGCCCGACGGGCAGACCGGCGGCCAAGCCGATCGGGACGATCGTCCGGGTGGCGGTCGACTGGCTCGTCGTCAGCGCCGCCACGAGGAAGACGGCGAGGGCGAAGATGAACTGCCAGTCCGTGACCCAGGCGCCGATGGTCTCGATGATGTAGTCCTCGTGGGCGGCGATGAAGGTGGCCGTCAGCCAGGCGATGCCGAACAGCGCGATGGCCGAGATCATGCCGGCCTTGAACACCGACTGGTCCGGAACGGTCTTCACGTCGGGGCGGCCGACGAACAGGATCGATGACGCCGACGACGAACATGACCAGGACGATGGTCGTCGTCATGTCGATCGACACCGACCTCGCCTTCGACCTCGAAGGACGGGCGCAGGTCGGGGAAGAGGCCGAAGATCACGATCGCGACCACGCCGAGCAGGAAGACCAGCGCCGAGTTGCGGCCCTCCTTGGTGTAGGTGAGCGCGGAGGCACTGGATGCCGGCTCGGCGCGGGCGGCGCCGACCGCGGCTCGGTGCCAGCGGCCGCGGTGTCCGACGCCGCCGCGCGCCGGCCTGACGGAGGCCGCCGACGGGAACCGCGACGCCTGCCGGGCTTCAGGAGCGGCGAGCTCGCCAGAGGCGATCGCTGCCTGGACCTCGGGGTCGTCGTCGAGGTCCTTCCACATGCGGTTGACCACGAGCGAGGTCACGACGATGCCGATGACGCAGGCCGGGAGGGTGATCGCGAGGATCTGGGTCAGCCCGAGGTTGTAGGGCGCGACGTCGGTCAGCGTCAGCATCGCGGCCATCGCGGCCGACACCGGGGACGCGGCGAGCGCCATGCCCGACTGCACCACGGTCAGCGTCAGCGGCCGCGACGGCCGGATGTGGTTCTTGTACGAGACGTCGTAGATCACCGGCAGCAGCGGGTAGATGATGTTGCCCGTCCCGGCGCCGACGCAGAAGAGGAAGGCCGTCAGCGGCGCGATGAGGGTGATCTGCTTCGGGCGCTTCTCGATGACCCGCGCGGCCACCGCCACCATCCAGTCGATGCCACCGGCGGCCTGCATCATGGCGGCGGCCGTGACCACGGCCAGGATGATGGCCAGCGCCGCAGCGGGCGGCTCGCCCGGGCGCCTCGCCGAAGACGAAGACCAGCACGAACGTGCCGAGGCCGCCCCACAGCCCGACGCCGACGCCGCCGGCCCGGGTGCCCATGACGATGGCCCCCAGGACCACGAGTGCCTCGAGGACGAAGCTGACGCTCATCTCCGTGTCCCTTCCTCAGACCCAGGCGCTCAACCGGTCGAACTGCACTGGACGTCAAGCCGCTGCTTCAGCGGGGCCACGCTCTCGGCGACCTGCTGAAGAGTTTCCGAACGCGCCTGCGCGGCTGCCGCGCCGGCGTTGGCCGCCGACTGCTTGACGTCGTAGATCGCGGCTCGCAGGGTCGAGATCAGCGTGTCGAACCGCCCCTCCGACACGGCCTGCAGCTCATCCAGCCTGGCCAGCGCGACCTCGGCCCTCCGGCGGATGGCGTCCGCGGTCGGCGTGCCGGTCGAGGCCGCCTTGACCTCGTCGACGCTGGCGACCAGCTCCTGGTAACGGCCGCAGAGGTTCTGCGCGGACCGTTGCTCCTGCTGCCCGCCGCACGAGGCGATGCCGAGAACCATGGCCGTCATCACTGCGGCCCCCACCAGGCGACGTCCAACCCGTCCGCCGACCGTCCTCACTCGCTCTGTCCTGTCCACCGCACCTCCATGCGTTCGCTGCGAGCTGGGCCCGAGGACTCGGCGTCACTGCCCAGTCCGGACCGCACCGCCATGACAAGGCTCGTGGCCCAGACGCTCAGGAATCGTCACCCATAAAGGATGAGACGTTGGGGTGCAGCTTGGATCAAGTTCCTGGCGTGGCGTACCCAACGGCGGTTGAGCCCGGATCGCTGCCCGACGCGTTGCTCCACAGCCCGCTGGTGTTGCCGCGGATTGACCGCAGCCACGTCAGCCGACTCGTCGGGGTCCACCATGATCCGCGACGCGACAAGTGGGTACGGCGTGCCGAACTGTCCACTCGCGAGGTCGTGCTCGTCCGGGTCGTGGAATTCCGTGTTGATTGGTGCTCCTGGTTGACGATCATCACCGATACGGACCCGCGGCCAGCGTCGGGGATCATCAACCGTCCCAGCAGAGAGGTCCACCCCCGACACGCTGTAGCGCATGAGGCGGACGCGCGCTGCGTAGGACTGGGGCGTCATGTGTCGGGCGTCAACGTATCGCACGTCTGTCGCAGGGAGCCCTCCGGGTTTTGAGGACTCTCGACTTTCGACTCGCCGGCCTACACGGCGTCCACCCCGTCGCTGCGGACGCGTTCCGCCGGGACGAGTTCGAGGTCGAGGTCCGGTCGGGGTCGCTCCCCCGTCACGGCGGCGGGCAGCCTTTGGGCTCAACTACCGAATCCGTGGCCACGCCAGACCGCGCCAGGGTCTCGACCCTCCGGCGGAGAGGCTTGACGACACCGGCACACAGACTCCGACACGCCGCCGTTCGTGTCGACCGATGGATGACTCCCTCTGGCAGCCTATGAGCGGGCGATCACCGAGGCCGCCTGGCTCGCTCGCGAGAGGAAACTCCATGGACTCAATGACGAACGACTTCTGGGACGTCCTGCTGTGGAGCTTCTGGTTCTTCATCTGGATCGCCGCGCTGATGGTGTGGTTCCGCTGCATCTTCGACCTGTTCGGCGACCAGCTCGCTCAGCGGCTGGGGCAAGGCCGGCTGGGCGATCCTGCTCATCTTCGTGCCGTGGCTCGGCGCGCTGATCTACCTGATCGCCCGCGGCCGCAGCATGACCGAGCGGCAGATGGCGGCGGCCATCGCAGGCAGCAGGCCGAGCAGGAGAAGTACATCCGGCAGGTCGCCGGCACTCGGCCGCCCGGCGGCCGACCAGATCGCCAGCGCCAAGGCGCTGCTCGACTCCGGAGCCATCACCCAGGCCGAGTTCGACGCGCTCAAGGCCAAGGCGCTCGCCTGATCCGCGGAATACGCGGAGGGCGACAACAACGCCGCTCGTCATCTGAGACCCCGCTGCTGACATTGGACCGGGTGGTCGGGCCGGCGACGACAAGAGGCCGACTGGCGCGGCCGCCCCCGGGGCGGCTACCCGCGGGGCGGCCGCAGCGTGCGACCTTACACGCAGCTGGCGCCTGACATCGCGGCCCCCCGCGACCTCAACAAGGCTGGGGCAGACGTTGCCGGCAGGCGGCCGAAGAACACGCATCAGAGCTAAGCGTTCCGGTGCGTAAGCTGACGACGACACAAATCCGTCCCAGGCTCGCCCGCCACGCGGCGAAGTGGGCTTCCCCACGCCGGACTGTGCCGATGGCTGGTCCCGGTCTGCCCCGTCCGAGCTGTTGGAGGCGTTCCGGTCTTGGGAGGCGTGAACCTGATCCCTGACGCGGTCAAGATGGCGTTGCAGGAGCTGATCGAGGCGGCGGTTTGACGCCGGTCCGCGACGCACGGCTGCGGCATGAGCAAGGCTTGGTGGCGCGGAAGGGGCTCTCAGTCAGAGGGGGGCAAACGGCGGGTCCTCGCCGGTGCGGCCGTCGATGGCCTCGCGCAGGATGTCTGCGTGGCCGGTGTGCCGGCCGTACTCTTCGACCAGGTCCATGACAACCCGCCGGACGTTGGCGTGGCTGCCGTCTGACAGGGTCTGGGCCGCCGGCGCGTCCAGGCCGCCACGTGCCTCGATCACTTCGAGTGCGGCGCGCGACCGTGCCACCGAGGTGTCCCAGAGCTCGTAGAGCTCCTCGGGGCCGTCGTCCGCGGCCGAGTCGAACTCCCAGTCGTCGCCCTCGGTGTCCCACACCGACAGGTCCCACGGCGCTTGGCATCGGCGCGCCCAGGACCTTCACCTGGAAGCAGTAGTCCTCCTGCACGGCAAGGTGTTTGAGCAGTCCGCCGAGCGTGAGCGACGACGCGGCCGTGCGGGCGGCCAGGCCGACCGCATCCAGATCCGCGCACTTCCAGCGGAACGTTGCGCGCAGCCGGTCCAGCGCCCCGAACACCGCGCCGGTCTCGTCGCCGGCGAACGGCGGCTCCCACGGCGGGAACGCGGTCATATCGCGACGCTACTCGGCGTCGCGGGGATTGTCGTCAGCAGCAGCCTTGGACCTCGGATCAGCTGGGCGTGCTGCATACCCGGGGCTCTGTACCTCTGTGCCCTCGCTGGCGTTGACGAGACGCCGGTCTGGAGCTTGGTCGCCATTGCGACAGACCAAGGACCCCCTGTGAGCCGTGCGTTCACCGGCCGTTCGCGGAAGCCCGGTCACGTCGACAGGCGGCGATGTGCCGCGGCTCGCAGGCGGAGGCTTGTGAGGCATCGGGCTGGTCAGTCACGGGCGCCGCTGGCAGGGTGCGAGAGCATTGCGCCGTGAGTGCTGCAGAGACGAGCCAGTTCGCGTCCCTATCTAGGTTCGGGCTGTACGCGCATGCAGCCGCGATTGAGATTGGCAGAGACCCTCGCGCCAAGTCTTTGGCGCTTCGCTCGTCTGGAGATGGCGACCGCCCAGTCGGATCTGTCGCCTGCAAGGACGGGTCGAGCCGCCCTTTCGACCTCGAGTACGTCCTCGACCTCATGGGCTCAGAGCCCGCACTACGCGACGAGATGGACCGCGCTTGGTGCGTTAGCTCTTTGATCCTCTTGGTGACCGGTTGGCCGCGGAGAGCTACTACGACCGTGCCCCCGTGCTGGAGATGGTGAGGCATCTACGCAACGGAATCGCCCATGGGAACCGATTCACGCTCCGCAACCCGGGCGAGCTGAAGGTCTGGCCGGCACACATGCGCGATGCCGCCGGCCGCACCTCAGAGCCCTTCGAGATCACGCCGGAACTGGACGGGGTCCGCCGTGCTCTTCGACTTCATGGGTCCAGGCGACGTCCTCGATCTCTTGATCTCCGTCTCCACCTACCTTGCAGAACTCGGCCACTCGGCGAAACAGACGTGAGCGTGGCCGGCGGACTTCACTTCGACCCGGAGGCCCTCCAGTGTGAGGCGTCGTAGGCGTCCCACTCGATCCTGGAGCCGACGGCGCCGACCGCCGCGGCGACCAGGAACTCGGCCAGGTAGCCGCGCACGTTCGTTCGTGCGCAAATCGCTCATCGCGAAGGCCCAGAAGTCCCGGACGGTAGCGTCCAGCCCACGGAACGGCTCGTCGCCCCGCAGGGGCGCGAGCCGAAGTGGCCGGATCCACTCGTCAGACACAGAGCAAGTCTTGGCCAATATGGCCGGCGGCACACGGCAACGCTGGGAATGCGAAGGCACTCGTGCGCTGCCCAACCGAGTCCTCACGTCGACCAGACCGCGCCCAGGAGCTCACTCCGCACCGTCGCGTACGCCGTCGTGATGGTCGTGTTGCGGCGGGACGACGCAGGCAATCAGGGCGCGACAGCTCTTCTCGGCGCGACTTGTGTCACTCGCTTGAGCGGTCAAGAATCATCAAGCCCCGGGCCACCTACGGGCTGCTGTCGACGATGCGTCATGATTCGGAGGGACGGGGGCCCGCCAGGTTCGTCGAGTGCGGCTGCGATCTCCGTCGTCCGCCGAATCGTTGAGACTGAGGAGCGCGTTGAAGACCGGCATCGTTTCCGTAGGCTACGAAGGACGCGACCTCGAGACCCTCGTTGACCTGCTCTCACGGCACGACGTCGCCACACTGGCGGATGTCCGCTTGAACGCGATCAGTCGACGAGCTGGCTTCTCTAAGACCAAGCTCGCCTCGTCGGTTGCGACGGCGGGCATGGAGTACGTCCACTTGAAGGCTCTGGTAATTCGAAGAGACAACCGCGATCCCTTCCATCGAGGGCGGTTGAAAGAGGGCATTGCCAAGTTCAAGGAGGTGCTCTCGCAGGACGACGCGAAGCTCGCGATCGACTCTCTCGTCGCACGCGTATGCACTGAGGTGGTCGCCATAATGTGCTTCGAATCAGACCACCTTCGATGCCATCGAGGCGTCATCACCGATGAGCTCGCTTCTCGCGCAGGTGTTTCGGTCATCTATCTCTAGCCCGAGGCGGGTAGTACATGCCTATCACGCTGAACGTGTTTCTGTGCTTCGCTTGGTTCCCGACGTAGAAGCACGTGTCCTTTCGGGCATCGCAGACCATGCCGAAGAACCGCTCATGGATGGCTGTCCTCAGCTTGTCATCTGATGCCCGGCGTAGTCTCCGTTGGTAGGCGACCAGCTCCCAGTCAAGTACTCCTTGACGATGGCGGCCTTGGCACGCCCGGTCGCCGCACCGGTACAGGTACCACGCCTTGAATTTTGGGGCTCCAACGGCGTTCTCTGCTGCGTCGAAGAGCTCGCACTGATTTGACGTAGGCGTCAATCTTCAGTTGCTCATCGCGACTCCAGCCGGGATGGTCCTCGATGTCCAAGCCGACGATGGCGGCCGGACGAATCAAGGCCAAGGACTGCGCGGTCGGTGACGGCGACCGCTGACAGCAGCGCACACATCGATGGCTCGATCATTGGGTCAACCCATGCCCGCCTGTCCCAGGGCTTTTTCTGGTGACGCGACACGACCTTCATGGTTGTCAGGTCCGGCTTCCAGCTCTCGTTGCGAGAGTCGGCGGTGGCCGGGGTGGCTTCGACCTCAATGACGTCGTACTTTCGAAACCGTGCTCCTTCGCCCAGATGGCGAAGGTTCACGGGATACAGGCGGATCCAGCTCGTTCGCGCGACACCTACTTCCAAGCCTGCCACGCAAACGGTCCGCCGTGACTGGCCGAAGGATTGGGGGCCGCTGTCACCGTGATGAGGACTCGGAGAAGCCTGCCGACGACGGGCAAGGGTCCCCGTCGTGTCTGTGATCAGTTCCCCTGAAACACTGAACAAACTGTCCTGCATGCGGCAAAACGTACGCGAGTGACAGCGGCCGAGGGGAGGTATCGACCAATCCAATGACGCCGCGAAGGCTGTCAGACACCCCACGACGGTGTTGTGACGCACGTGCGGAGTCGCCCCGAGTTGCGCGCTGCAGGTCGAATCGGACGAACGTCCTCCTCCGGGCATGATCGGACGTCGGGCTGACCTCTCCACAACTTCGCTGATCCGCCGTGCATGATGTGGGGCGAGCCAGGAGGGGAAGGTCAGTGAAGCTCAAGCAGGAAGCACGCGTGCTGCGCAAGAAGGCGCTTTCGTCGCTCACAATCGCCACGACTGCGTTCAACTCCCCGGTCGAGGATGGACGGGTGACGCAGGTGCTCCTGAGCCTGCAGCATCCTTCGAGATGCTGATCAAGGCCGCGCTGGTGCAGGGTGGCCTGTCGGTATTCGACAGGGAGTTGGGGCGTTCCCTCGGTTTCGAGAAGTGCGTGAACCTTGCCCAGGGGAGCACGGACATCAAGCTCTCGAAGGACGAGGCAGGCACACTGCGGACCATTGACGCCATGCGCGATGACGAGCAGCACTGGTTCAACGAGGTCAGCGAGCAACTGCTGTACGTGCATGCGCGCGCGGCCGTAACGCTTTTCGACGAGCTGCTACAGAGAGTCTTTGGCGAGCATCTTGCTGACCATCTGCCGTCGCGAGTGCTGCCGATCTCCACCGACCCGCCGCGGGACCTAGACGTGCTAATCGACGAGGAGTACTCCCAGATCTCTGAGTTGCTGAAGCCTGGTCGCCGGGCGCGACATGAGGCCCGGGCGCGCATCCGAACGCTGCTCGCAATGGGAGCTCACGTCGAGCCCGACTCACAGGTGTCGACGAGGGACGTGGACCGGGTCGAGAAGGGAATCAAAGCGGGTCAGAAGCGCGCCGACGTGTTTCCGCGGCTCGGTGATGTATCGACCGCGGTCGAGGGCCTGGGCGCCACGGTCAGGGTGCACATCACAAGGAAGGATGGCGCGCCCGTTCGGTACACGGCCGATGAGTCCGTGCCGGCAGCCGCCATCCGTGAGGTCGACTTGAACCGGAAGTTCTACCTATCGCCGAGCGAACTCGCGACCAAGTTGGGGCTGACGCCTCCGAAGAGCACCTGCGGCGGCATCTCGGCATCGACGACGACCCGAAGGTCCACTACGTGTTCGCCATGGATCGCAGAAGCACAATCGGTACTCCGATGGTGCTTTGAAAAGGATGAAGGATGCGGTCGCCGACCAAGACATGGATGCCGTCTGGGAGGGTCACAAGCCAACGG
Organism: uncultured Actinomycetota bacterium; assembly: GCA_963826445.1. Classification (GTDB taxonomy): domain Bacteria; phylum Actinomycetota; class Actinomycetes; order Actinomycetales; family Dermatophilaceae; genus Intrasporangium. The sequence continues at coordinate 88,406 of CAWGXD010000029.1, read as the reverse complement.
GGGGCCAGAAGAAGCGAAGAAGCGGGTATGCACGGTCCCCGGTTGCGCGACTACTCCGGCCCCGAAGGCGGCCGCCGCAAGGGCGAGTAGGACCCGCCGATGAGCGTCGACCACCACGGCTGCGCTGTACTGCCTCGGCATGGGTAGAAGCGGATCGACGAGCGAGGGCAGGCTCCAGGCGGGCAGGTAGCGGCTTCGGCGGCAGCACCCTCATCGGCAATATGCGTGTAACCATGTACGCCCGACTGGCGGCGGTGTGCAGCGGGTCTCGGCTCCTCCATCGCCAATGCCCGAAGCTAGAGCTCCGGGAGCAAGAAGCGGAGCCGGTCCTCCAAGGTTGAGGGTCTTGGTATCGGCGACCGAGCCCTGCCGCACCGGGCTTCCCCGCTTCAGAACAGACAACGGAGCGTCGTGCCGGGAAGGGGCTCGCAGGTCGCGACGGGCGTACCCGAAGATGGCATCGGCGAACGGGCCCCGGGGCTCATGCTCTGCGTGAGAAAATCCATCTGAACCCACAGGTTCCACCAGCTCCACACGCCACGCCGACAAACGCCGCAGATCACATCCCTAACCGGAACCTCGCCACGGACCAGTTTGTAGACTGCCGACGGCAATGCGGTTTTGATGCCGGTAGAGTCCAAAGGACACCGTTGCGCGGAAGGAATGGAAGAGATGCTGATCGTAACCGACGAAAATCATGGAGTGACAGCCGAGAGCAAGGGTGTGTGGAAGAACAATCGGCATCTATTTGGAAAGTTCATCGAAGCCCGGGTGTACCAATACCCGGAACAGTGCCCTGATAGATGGCCGGCTATTTAGAGGCAGAATAGACCATCCAAGGCCACCAAAAATGGTTCTTGTTGACGAGGCGGGCAACGAGCTATGGCTCTCTGGCACGCCATGTGGATACGTGGGCGAAGGATCAGGAGGGGCAGCAGACATCCTGCACAATGAAGGCTTCGGGGACCTATCGGAAGAAGTTCTCAACGACCACTTTGTGAAGGTAGTTCTTCACAAAGCGGAAGATGGCACGGTAACCTCTCAGTTTACTGAGCGGCAAACGACACTCTGGGATAGCGGCGACAGAATAGGTCGCTGGCTGTGGCGGCAGGGCGACGTCGCACCCGGAGCCGACCGAGCGACAGAGGTGGCGCGGTTGATGTGGGATTGACCTGATATAGGGCTTCCCGCCACACGCTGCTGGGGACGAGGAAAGTTGAGTCCATAGCGTTGGTGTACGACGACACCGGTGAGCGTGTCCCTGCAGCATGCAGGTGCGGTCACCGCGTGATCCTTCGAGTGAACCTCTCACAGCACCCTCGAATGGAGCATCGCGATGACCGCGAACACCAGTATCGACCCTGCCGTCTTCCTGCACGAGCAGCTGGCCCAGGCCAGCCCCGACCTGATGCGGGAGCTGCTCGGCACGTTCATCAACGCGCTGCTGTCCGCGCAGGCCGACAGCGTGTGCGGCGCCGAGTACGGCACCCGCTCGCGCGGACCGCGTCAACAGCCGCAACGGGCTACCGGCACCGGGACCTCGACACCCGCGCCGGCACCCTCGACGTGGCGATCCCGAAGCTGCGCGAGGGGTCCTTCTTCCCGGACTGGCTGCTCGAGCGGCACCGCCGCGCGGAGGCGGCGCTGACCACGGTGGTCGCGACCTGCTACCTGCTCGGGTGTCAGCACCCGCCGGATGGACAAGCTCGTCCGGACGCTCGGGATCACCGGCCTGTCCAAGTCGCAGGTGTCGGTGATGGCCAAGGACCTCGACGAGCAGGTCGCCGCGTTCCGCACCCGGCCGCTGCACGACGGGCCGTACACGTTCGTCGCGGCCGACGCGTTGACGATGAAGGTCCGCGAGGCCGGCCGGGTGGTCAAGGTCGCGGTGATGGTCGCGACCGGCGTCAACGCCGACGGCTACCGGGAGGTCCTCGGGATCCACACCGCCACAACCGAATCCGGCGCCGGCTGGCTCGGCTTCTTCCGGGACCTGACCGCCCGCGGCCTGACCGACGTCGCGCTGGTGACCTCCGACGCGCACGCCGGCCTGGTCGAGGCGATCGGGGCGACCCTGCCCGCGGCGTCGTGGCAATCCCCCAGGCCCGGCAGAAGCTCGCTGTGCGCACCAGCCGTGGCAAGGCCTCGTTTAAGGGGCCCTTGCTTAGGGCCTTGCGAGCCTCCTGCGCGGTGAGCGGTTCCCCTCCGCTATTGATCCGCTCGACAACAATTCCTTAAGCTGGTTAGCCTGTTCGTCGTCCTGAGCCGTTTCATACAGAAGAACGATGCTTGACAAGCACCTCCAATCGATCCCTTGCCGAAGTTGCAGCGGAAGCGCGCTATATGTTCGACCCTCCAGGAATTGCCAATGCTCAAGTTCCGTGAGAATGAGCTCATCGGCATAGAAGGACGCAAGCGTAGTGAGTCGCTGGAGACCTTCCATCACTTGATACTTCGAATACTCATACTCGTAGAGGAATATGGGGGCTCTTCGACTCTTAGCGTGGTGAGCCCCTGAACGAGGGCTCGCGGCCCTACGCCAGCATGGGTGTTGTCGAGACATCCAAGAGCGAGGACCGCGAGCGTGTTCCACCCTACGTTCGACGCCGATGCCGCGTCGATCCTGTTCAACCTGCCCGGCTACCGGGTCATCTCGGCCACCCCTGCCGTCGGCGAGGCAGCCGCGGCAGGTGCTCGTCGAAACGATCGAGGCCGAGGGCGCCTGCCCGTCCTGCGGGGTGCTGTCCGCGCAGGGTCCAGGCCCGGCCGATCCAGCACGTCAAGGACGTCCCCTGCGGCGGTGACCGCCTTGACGTCTCGTCCGCAAACGCCGGTACCTATGCACCGAGTCAGCCTGTCCCACAGGACATTCACCGAGCAGACCGACCAGCTCCCGGCCCGGGCGCGGGTCACCACCCGGCTCGCGGAGCAGGTGATCACCGCCTGCCGGGTCGAGCCGCGCGCGGTGTCCCGGGTCGCGACGAGGCCGGCCTGGCGTGGCCGACGGTGATGCGCCTGCTCACCTCACACGGTCGACCTGACCGCCGGCGTCGACACCCGGCACGTGCGCCGGCTCGGGATCGACGAGCACCGGTTCCGCACCGTGCGCTACCTGCGCGACCCCGACACGCCACGCGGTCACCCGGGTCGAGCCGTGGTCGATCGTGTTCACCGACCTGGACACCGGCGCGCTGCTCGATGTCGTCGACGGCCGCCGCGGCACGACCGTCACCGCCTGGCTCGCCGCCCGCCCGCGGTGGTGGCGCCGCCGCGTGCAGCTGGTCGCGATCGACATGAGCAGCGAGTTCCGCGCCGCCGTCCGCAAGGCGCTGCCCAAGGCGAGGATCAGCGTCGATCACTGGCACGTGGTGCGCCTCGCAAACGAGATGGTCACCAAGGTCCGCCGCCGCCGCGTGTGGGAGCTCCATCAGCGCCGCGGCCGGATCATCGACACCCCGTGGAAGTACCGCAAGCTGCTCACCTGCGCCGGCGACCGCCTCTCCGTGCGGCAACGAGCCCGGCTCACCGAGATCCTCGAGCAGGACATCGAGCTGGCCGTCGCCTGGGGCATCAAGGAACACGTCCGCCAGCTGCTCGCCGCCCGCGACACCCCCTCGTTCCAGCGCGAGTGGGCCCGCGCTCGAGCACGCCGTCAAGGCCACCCGCCTGCCCGAGCCGGCCGCGCTGTTCAAGACCCTCACCGCGTGGCGCCGGAGCTGCTGACCTTCTGCCGCACCAGGGTCACCAACGCCCGCACCGAGGCCGCGAACCTCAACGCGAAGACGTTCAAGAGGATCGGGCGGGGTACCGCAATCACGACAACTACCGATGCCGCATCATTGGCTACGCGCCGACAGATCGCGGCGTGAACACCCAGACCACGCTCAAAGTTGAAGAGCCAATATGGGTGGAACGGGGACATCCATGATGAACGACTCGATCAATCTTGATTGCTTTCCCACGCTCCACCTGCTCCGCCGCTGGAAGTCAGGCTGCAGTTCCCACCGACCCGACCTGAGCACGGCCGGTAGTTCGGCGAGCTGGGTGCGTGCCTGGTCCGTAACAATCCGAATCTCGCCGCAGGTGTACCGCGCGGCGATCTCCTCGTCGGTGACGGGCTGGGCTTCGGCGGATCGGCTAGGTCCAAGGTCTAGCCCTTCCCCGGGCAACAGGTTCGCCGCCACGGGACTCTAGTCGGTCAGAAACTCTGAGTGTTCGTTGCGCCTACGCTACAGAGGAGCCGGAGCAGTGAACTCCGTTTGTCACACTCGTGGTTCGACTGCTTGTTGGACGTTCGAACGACTGGTGCGTGGCTCGGCCCAGTCCGCGCGTGGCGCTGCCATGGGCGCGTACCAGTGGCGCCCACAGTGGGCGGAATGACGCGTTGCCGCGAATGGGATTGGCCCGAGCACCAGCGTTTACCAGCTCGACACTGGAGGGGATCACTTCCCATCACTCGGGCAGGACGCCTGACTCGCTTAACAGGTGGCGGAGGTCGGGAGCAAGCTGCTCGGCATACTGGGCCGACACGTGGAGGTAGTCGCCCTTGAGCACGGCCCCGGTGGCAGCGGTGAAGATCGGGCACCGGCCGTCGACGCAGTACCAGTGGGTCGTGTCGACGAACGTCGCGTCCTTGACCTTCTTCTCGGCATCGCGAGTCCGGGACCACCAGGACGGGATTCCGGTCGTGCAGCGCTGGGGCGAGCCCCCCGGTCGATAGCAGTCGAGGAAGGCGACCCCGGGCATCGACGGGGACAGGACGACGACCTTGCCGACCCGCTCCTTCACCGAGTCGATGAACCCCTGGTCCGCCGTGAGCCACTCGCGTGCGTTCGCCGAGCCCTTCGCCTCCGACTTGAGCCGGAGCGTCCACGCGTAGTTCTCGACCATGATCAGCACTGCCGGCCGTGCCTTGCGTACGTAGTCGACGACCATCTCCCGGTGGTTGACGCACGGGATGGCCCACTCGTCCTTGCCGAAGTCCGCGTCGACCCCGTTGACGGCGCAGGCGAGCTTCGTCATCCCGCGGATCTTGTGGGTCCTGCCGTAGGCCTCCACGACGGTCGTGAGCAGCGGAATGCCGAGCGAGTCGCCGTAGACGACGATCTCGGGGCCCTTGCGGTTGCCGAAGGTGCACGAGTCCGGGTCGGTGGCCCTCGTCGCCGTGCAGCCGCTCTCCTCGGCAGGTCGGTGGGCCGTGCTCGCCCAGTCGTCCGGCGACGGGTTGAGGTTGTCCGGCCACGACTTTGCCGCCAGGGCACGCCGCAGCCCGTCCCGGATCTCCTTCCCGGTTGGGCCGAGCGGGACCGGCTCCCAGCCGCGCTGCGCGACGGTGGTGGAAGTCGGCGCGGGCGTCGTCGCAGTTGAAGGGGCTGTCGCCGTCGATGGAGTCGTCGAGACCTCGGGCGCCGGCGGGACGGCGGGCTCCGCTGCCAGATCCGTGCCGGTCCCACCGGTGACCTCACTGCCCGCGACGACGAGGCTGGTCGACCCGGTGAAGAGGTCGGGCCGGGCCGACGCCGTGCTGGCGACTCCGGCAGCGACGATCGCCAGGGCCAGCGAAGCGGCCAGCATGCCGCGGCGCTTCGCGGCCCACCAGGAGCGCCAGGCGCGCGGTCGATCCGGCTGCCCCCCAAGGGGTGGCGCGTCGAGGACGGGGCGCTCCACGAGATGGTGACTGATGACGGCAAGGGCGAGGGTCGCGACCAGCACGACCACCCGGCTCACGCCCTGAGTCGTCGACAGGAAGACCGGCACGAGCACCGCAAGCGGGAAGTGCCACAGGTAGAGGCCGTAGGAGACGTCCCCGAGGTAGCCGCTGGTCCGGTTCGTGAGCAGGACCGAGCCCTTCGCCGGTTGAGCGATGCCTGCCACGAGGACGAGTGCCGTGCCGACGCAGGCGCCGATGGCCGCGGGGTAGGGCGAGCCCGTTTCCGGCACGACGAGCACGCACGTGGCGACGAGCACGATCAGTCCCGTCCACGACAGGGCAGTACTGGTGGGCGCCGCCAGCCGGACCCGGCGAGCGGGGATCGTGGCAAGCGCGCAGCCCAGCGCGAGCTCCCACGCACGCGTCAGCGTCGAGTAGTAGGCCAGGCCCGGATCTGAGTTCGCCCGCAGGACGGCCCAACCCAGCGATGCCGTGCCGACGACGATGGCCAGCGCAGCCACGGCCCACCCGCTGGCGGCGCGGCGGTGCCGCCCGGAGCCGACGACTGCGAGAGCAAGGACCGCGAGCAACGGCCACGCCAGGTAGAACTGCTCCTCGACGCCCAGCGACCAGAAGTGGAGCAGCGGGGAGGGCGCCGAGCCCTGGTCGAAGTAGCTGTCCGCGCTCGCCGCGAAGCGCCAGTTGGCGGTGAAGAGCGCGGCGAAGAGAGCGTCCAGGCGCACTGCGGCGATCTTGGCCGGACCGTAGGCCCACGGCAGCACCGCGAGGACCGCGCCGATGACGATGAAGACCAGCGGGAGGATCCGTCGTGCGCGGCGCGCCCAGAAGGCGCGCAGCGAGATGCGGCCAGTGTGCTCCTGCGCCCGGAGGAGCACGCCAGTGATGACGAACCCGGAGACCACGAAGAACGCGTCCACGCCGAGATAGCCACCCGTCGGCCAGCCGAGGACGTGGAAGCAGATGACCACGACCACGGCGACCGCGCGAAGGCCCTGGATGTCCGCCCGTCGCGGGCTGACGGGTGCTCCTGTCACGCGGGTCACCACCGGTCCGGCAAGGTCGATGCCGTGCGCGCGGAGGACGACCCGGACCTTGGCTGCGTGCCGGTTGGTGTAGACGAGAGAAGCCGTGGGCTCGGCGTCCAGTGGCCTGTCGATGCGGTCCCACCATGGTTGTTCGTATTCGGCTTCCGGGCGCACCTGCGCGTGGACCCCTTGTTGCCGGAGCTCCTCGACAACCCGTGTGACCTCATCGACGGAGCCGCCCCACCCGAAGCCGGTCTCCATGCCGGCCCACCGCCTCCGGTCGGCGATGACGACGGCTCCCACCGGGATCACGGCCAGTATGAGGCCGGACCAGTCGGACAGACCGAGAGCCCGGGCCAGCAGGACCCCGACGCCCCCGGCTGCGGCGCACGCGCCGAGCAGCGCGGACCAGCCGACGATGTTGAGCTGCGCGGTGCGCAGCCACGGCCGCCGGGGGGCCCGACCCGGGCGGAGCGGCGCGTACTCGCCGTACCTGCGGCTGCGTGGCATGCGCCACAGCGTGCCACGCCCACCGCCCGAACTCAGGGCGAACCGACCGGCTGGACGGGACTCCAGGGGAGCTGGTCCGCGAGGATCATGCTGCTGCTGGGACGCCCATAGCGAGCCAGCCGGTCGATGAGCTCCTCGAATGCCTCCATCGACGCCGTCGCGACGACCAGCACGGAGCAGCCCTGCCCGGTCACCCGAAAGAACTGCTGCACCTCCGGCCAGGTGGCCACTTCCGGGTCACGGAGCAGGCACGTCGGTCCGTAGCAGTCCATCACGACGACCGCCCGGACCGGCCGACCGACGCTCTCGAGGTCAACCGAGGCGTGGTAGCCGGTGACGACGCCCGATTCCTGGAGGCGCCGCACCCGATCCGCCACCGCCGGCGCGGACAGCTTCACCCGGCGGGACAGCTCGTTGAAGGACAGCCGGGCATCCGCCTGCAGCTCTGCGAGGATGTGCCAGTCGACGCGGTCCACCGTCACATCATGGCTGTTCTCCGGTCAGGCCGCCGGGCGCCCGATGCGCACGCGCCAGACCTCGGGGCCCTCCTCCAGGTAGTCCCAGGTGAACTGGTCCTTGTACTCGGCGTCGAACTGGTAGAAGAGCGGCTTCGGGTCGTGGTCGTTGACGAGCTCGAACCCGGCTCCGGGAGCGAGCGCGTGGTACGTGTCGAGGATGAGGGTGTGGCGCCGAGCCGGTGCCTCCGAGCGGACATCGAGCTGGGGGTTGGTGGTCATGCTTCCTCCTTGTGGCTTGGTTCGGTGGCGGGTTCGGTGGCGGGTGCCTCGGTCGGCAGGGCGCCCGGTTCGGCGGGCAGGCGGGCGAGGTAGTGCATCGCGCCGTTGACCCGCTCGGCCTCGCGTGGTCGAGCGCCGCGGAGGGCCCACCACGCCTTGGCGGCCAGTCGGCTGGCCGCGTCTGGGTGTCCCGCCTGGCCCAGGGCCCGTAGGGCTTTCACGAGGACGTCCGTCGTCTCGCCGAGCGCGTCCTGCGCTCCTGCCCTCGACTCGTTCTCGTGGCGCACGGCCCTCCTCGAAATAACGACGGTTGTACCCGTATAAAACATCTGGAGCGTACCCCACGCCCCACCTCCCTCCGCGGGCTCCCTTGCCACCGCGTGGACACCCACTTTGCGTTTGCCAACCGACCTAGCCAATCGCGTCACGTTTGAAAGGCGACCCCGCGCTAGCGGTGTGTAACAGCCATTCCAAACTCAGCGGCATACGGCCAATCTGGGGGTATGGACGACGCACCCTTCAGCACGATCATCGAGCCGTTCCGGATCCACTCCGTCGAGCCGCTCACCATGACGACCCGAGCCGAGCGCCGCGACCACGTCAGGGCAGCGGGCTACAACCTCTTCCAGCTGCGTGCCGAGCACGTGCTCATCGACCTGCTCACCGACTCCGGGACCGGCGCGATGAGCCGCGACCAGTGGGCCGCGATCCAGCGCGGCGACGAGTCCTACGCGGGCTCGCCGTCCTACTACGTCTTCGTCGACGCGGTCCGGGAGCTGTTCCCCTTCGAGCACGTCATCCCGGTCCACCAGGGCCGCGCCGCCGAGAAGATCCTCTTCTCCGCGCTCGGCGGGCCGGGCAAGGTCGTGCCCAACAACACCCACTTCGACACGACTCGCGCCAACGTCGAGGCCAGCGGCGCGCGGGCGCTCGACCTCGTCATCCCGGAGGGTCGCGAGGCGACGAGCGACCATCCGTTCAAGGGCAACATGGACCTCGGTGCGCTCGAGGCGCTGCTGACCGAGCATGCCGACGCCGTTCCCTGCGTCATGATGACCATCACCAACAACAGCGGGGGCGGCCAGCCAGTCTCCTTGGCCAACCTCCGCGCCGTGCGCGAAATCTGCGACCGACACGGCATGCCGCTTTTCCTCGACGCCTGCCGGTTCGCGGAGAACGCCTGGTTCATCCGGGAGCGCGAGGAGGGTCAGGGAGAGCGCGACGTCGCGGACATCGTCCGCGAGATCGCCGGCCTCGCCGACGGGATGACGATGAGCGCGAAGAAGGACCCGATGGGCAACATCGGCGGCTGGCTCGCGATGAACGATGACGACCTCGCGCAGGCGTGCCGCAACATGCTCATCCTGACCGAGGGGTTCCCGACCTACGGTGGGCTTGCCGGGCGGGACCTCGAGGCACTGGCGCAGGGGCTGCGCGAGGTGGTTCAGCACGACTACCTGCGCTACCGGATCCGGTCGACCGCCTACCTCGGCGAGGCGCTGCAGAAGCGCGGCATCCCCGTCCTCACGCCGATCGGCGGCCACGCCGTCTACATCGATGCGCGGGCGCTCGCCTCGCACCTGTCGCCGCTCGAGTATCCGGGCCAAGCCGTCGCCGTCGCGCTCTACGAGCTCGGTGGCATCCGCTCCTGCGAGATCGGGACGGTGATGTTCGGCCGCCAGCCCGACGGGTCGGAGGTGCCCGCGTCGATGGACCTCGTGCGCCTCGCGATCCCCCGACGCACCTACACGCAGAGCCACATCGACTACGTCATCGAGGTCTGTGAGCGGCTCGCCGCCGAGGCACCGTCGCTGCCGGGCTATCGCATCACGTCAGAGCCGCCCGCCCTGCGTCACTTCACCGCGACCTTTGAACCACAGCGCGGCTGAGCGCCGGACGGAGGTGCTGCCAAGCCAGCGTCGCCGCGGCGAGTGCCAGGGTGAGCCAAGTGAGTGCGATCGCCATGACCTCGTAGCGGTAGCCGAGGTCAGTGCCGAAGGCGACGCTGAAGACCACCAAGGCGACGACGGTGGCGAAGCCACCGATGACGAGGATCCATCTCAGCACCCGATCCGGACGACGTGAGGGCTCGATCGCCAGGCCCATGAGCAGGAAGGCCAGCGCCATCGCCGTGTAGCCGACGTTCTCGAGGCCGATGAAGAGGCCGTCGGGGTTGTACTGCGTCAGCAGGCCCAGTCCGTCGGTCTCACCTCGGGCGAGTTTCGGCTGGGCGACGGTGAGCTGTAGACCGTAGGTGATGGCGAGAGTCGCCGTGGCAATGGTCGCGAGACCGGTCGCCGTGCGGGCGAGCACGATGCGGCCCGCCGCGGCGGCATGCGCCTCGATGGCGATGAGCAGCCCGAGGAAGAGCACTGCGACGACGAGTGCGGGATACATCCACACGTAGTCGCGCGGGACGAACTGCGCGGCGTCGGTGTACGGCGGCCCGATGCAGTCACTCGTGCAGAAGGGTCCGGATCGTGGCGGCGTGGTTACTGCGATCGCGAAGGTGATGAGCGTGACGATCCCCGTCGCGAGGCTGAACCAGCCGAGTCCCGGTGAAGTGGTCCGACTAGAGGCGATGGTCTGATGCATGGGTGAACCTCCTGCGCCCATCGGATCCCGGCGCCGCCGCTGCCGCCAAGGGCCAAAGGGCCCGCTGTGCCCTGACTGCGACAAGCGACATGCAGAAGATGTCGTATGCCGCTGGGCTGGCTTCCCCACGCGGGGCCCGTTGCGCTGCAAGAAGATTCAAACAAGGAAAGTCCTTGCCAACCCTTGACCGGGCAGTCGAACATTTGTTTGAATAGAGGTGGTTCGGGAGGGTTTCGCCCCTCCCGGCGCCGCGCCCACAGGGACCTGGCCGCCGACGTGGAAGGAGGCCGCTCGTGCCGTTCGTCGAGACCGACAACTTTCGGGTCGAGCGCGTCCTGCTGGGCGCCGGGTACGGCCTGCAGCGGGTGCGAAGCGGCCTTCCGGGCACCGCCGTCCCGTGGACGCTGCGGCTGCTCGGCCGGCCGAAGCCCGGCCAGCCCGGCCAGCCCGGCGCGCCCGGCACACGGCCCGGTTGACGGCCCGGTTGACGGCTCGGTTGATGGCTCGGTTGACGGCTCGGTTGATGGCTCGGTTGATGGCTCGGTTGATGGCTCGGTGGGGTTGTCGTTGGAGGACGCGTCCGGGGCGTTGCTGGCCCAGATCGAGGACCTCGAGGCCGCCCGGGCCCGCCTCGACGGGCGGATCGTGGACGCGTACGGCGCGTTGCGCACGGTGATCGCCGAGCAGCTCGACGAGCACGATCAGGCTCTGGCCGCGGCCCGGGCGGCCAAGGGCCTGCCGGCCCGGGGCGGGTCGCCCGCGGCGCGGGCGGTCGGCGTGGACGAGGCCGTGCTGGCGGAGCTGACGACCGCGACCGCGGTGCCGCGGTTCGAGGCGGCCCGCCGGCTGCGGCTGGCCGCGGCGCCGCGCCGGCATGCCGGGCTCCGGTCCCGGCTGGCGGCCGGGACGGTGTCGCTGCTGCACGCGACGATGATCGCCCAGGCCTGCGCCGACCTAGAGACCACCGGCCGGCCCGTCGAGGACGTCATCGAGCAGGTCACCGCGCGGGTGCTGGCGCCGCTGCCGGACGGGTCGCGGCCCAGCCACGCGCTGATCCGCTCCCGGCTGGCCCGGATCGTCACGAAGCTGCGCGGCCCCCGGGACGCGGCCGGGGCGCGGCGTGACGCGCTGGCCCGCCGCTGCCTGGACGCGATGCTCACCGAGGACGGCATGGGCGTCCTGACCCTGCAGCTGGGCGCCGAGCACGTGGTCGCGATCAGCGACCGGATCGAGGACCTGGCCCGGGCGATGCGCCAGGCCGGCGACCCGCGCACCCTGGCCCAGCTGCGCGCCGACCTCGCCGCCGAGGCGCTGCTGCGGCACCGCTACGGCCCCTGCCCCACCCACGCGCACGATGACGCCCCCCAGGACGGATCTGACGACGGCCCCAGCGACGACGACCACGATGATGACGCGGCCGAGGGCGTGGACGGTGACGTCCCCACGGATGGGGATGGTGACGCGGGGTGCGCGGCGGGCAGCCCGGCCGCGGCTGCGCCCCCGCCGCGCCGCCCGCGCAGGCGTGGATCGTGGTCCCGTTCGAGGTCGCCACCGGCGCCTCGAACGCGGCCTGCGAGTTGCCCGGGCACGGCTGGGTCACCGCCGAACACGCCCGAGAGGTCATCACCGCCCCCGGCTCGCTCTGGCGCTGGCTGGCCGTGGACCAGCGCACCGGGTGCGCCCTGCAGCTGGGCACCGACCGGTACCGGCCCACCCCCGCGATGATCGAGCAGGTCCGCGCGATCGACGGGCACTGCCGCGGCCCCGGCTGCCAGACCCCCGCCCGGCGCTGCGACCTGGACCACCACGTGCCCCACCCGCACGGGCCGACCACCGTTGCCAACCTCGGCCCGCTGCACCGGCACCACCACAACCTCAAGACCGCCGGCCTGTGGACCTGCACCCCGCTGCCCGCGCCGGACACCCCGCTGGACACGGCGCCGGACACGGCGCTGGCTGCCCGCGACCGGCGCGGCCTGGCCTGGCGCACCCTGACCGGACGCGAGTACGTCACCTACCCCAAGTCCTGGACCGAGGCCCTGCACGACCCCGACGCGCCCGAGCACACCCCACCGACCCGCCGCGCCAACACGGCCCGGCACGAACACCGCGACCGCGAGGCCAGCAACGAGTACTGGAACGAACGCTACGGCTGGAACGACCCACCACCCTTCTGAGCCCGAGGGGCTGGGTGCTACGGCGCAGCGGTCGCGAGGTCTCTCTCAGGCTCCATCTCGCCGAACCTTGCCTCGTCGATGGGCTCCGGGAGCGGTTCGAAGCGGGACGTGAAGAACCTCAGGGTGGGCGGCTCGTAGACGAACTGCAGACCGCGGATGTCCTTGCGGCGCTCGAAGACCCTGATGACCGATTCGGCGACGACGTCCATGTGAGAGTTCGTGTACACCCGGCGCGGGATGGTGAGCCGCACGAGCTCGAGCTTCGGGTAGCGGTTGTTGCCGGCAGTGTCTCGTCCTGCTGAGACGATCCCGCGCTCCATCGTGCGGACTCCGGAGTCAAGGAAGAGCTCTGCCGCGAGCGTCTGTGCCGGTAGCTCGTGCTGGGACAGGTGGTCGAGGAACGCGGCGGCGTCGATGAAGACGGCATGGCCGCCGATCGGCTCGACGATCGGCACCCCTGCCTCGCGCAGGCGCTCCCCCAGGTAGCGCACCTGGCCGACCCGGTGGGTCAGGTACTCGTCATCGAGCGCCTCACGTAGGCCGACCGCCATCGCGTCGAGGTCGCGCCCGGCCAGGCCACCGTAGGTCGGCATGCCTTCGTAGACGACGACGAGCTCGCGTGCCTTGGTGAGGATGCGCTCGTCGCGCATCGCGAGGAACCCGCCGATGTTGACGAGGCAGTCCTTCTTGCCGGACATGGTGATGCCGTCGAAGTGGGACAGCATCTCCTTGGCGATCTCGGCGACGCGCCGGTGGGCGTAGCCGTCCTCGCGTTCCTTGATGAACCAGGCGTTCTCGGCGAGCCGGGTCGCGTCAGACCACAAGATGATGCCGTGGCGGTCGCAGATCTCACGGACGGCGCGGATGTTGGCCATCGAGACCGGCTGCCCACCGGCCATGTTCACCGTCACCGCCACGTTGATGTACGCGATGTTGCCGGCGCCCACCTCGTCGATGAGGGCCTGGAACTTGTCCAGGTCGACATTTCCCTTGAACGGGTGGTGCGAGCCCGGGTCGTGGGCCTCGTCAATGATGACGTCGTGGAACGTGCCACCGGCTAGCTCCTGATGGACCCTCGTCGTCGTGAAGTACATGTTGCCGGGGACGTGCTGGCCGGGAGCGATGAGGATCTTCGAGATGAGGTGCTCGGCCCCTCGGCCCTGGTGGGTGGGGCAGACGTAGGGGAAGCCATAGTTCTCCTGCACCGACTCGACGAGATGGTCGAAGGAACGAGCACCCGCATAGGCCTCATCCCCGAGCATCAGGGCGCTCCATTGCCGGTCGCTCATGGCGGAGGTGCCGGAGTCGGTGAGCAGGTCGATGTAGACGTCGTCGCTGCGCAGCAGGAAAGTGTTGTAGCCCGCGGCTCGGATCGCGGTCTCACGCTCGTCTCGGCTCGTCATCCTGATCGGCTCGACCATCTTGATCCGGTACGGCTCGGCAATGGCTGGCATGGCGCCCTCTCTGTACTGGACCGGCCTCGTCGCCAGGTCGTCTGCCGCCAGAGTGCCCTTGGAACAAATCGGTGCGCAAACGGTCCATCAATGTCTGTTCAGACTGTCCATCGTGCGCAATGAAACCGTGATTTGACGGAGCAAAGTGCCCGACGTATGTCAAGCCCTCAGGGCAGCAGGGCGCGGTCTCGCGCGATGGCGGCCGCCTCAGTGCGCCCGGACGCGCCTAGCTTGGCCAGCAGGTTGGACACGTGAACGCTGACCGTCTTGGTGCTGATGTAGAGCTGCTTGCCGATCTGACCGTTGGACAGGCCCCGAGCGACCAAGGTGAGGACCTCCCGCTCGCGAGGGGTCAGCTCGACGGCTGTGGCGGCCAGAGGAGCGCGCGGAGACAGGGCGTCGAGCTCGGCCAGGAGCGGGCGGGCGCGAAGCCGCCCGGCCACCTCACGGGCAGCGTCCGCGACGAGCCGCGACTCTGCCTCTGACCCCGCCGCATGAAGGGCAGCGGCCAGCCGGGCTCGAGACCGGGCCGTCTCAAAGCCGTGACCGAGCCGCTCGAATCCCTCGACCGCCGCACGCCAGGCACGCACCATGTCCTCAGCCGGAGGAGGCGCCTCCCCGCCGAGCGCCCACGCCAGGCGAAGGCGTTCCGCCTCGAGCCGCTTGGCCCAGGCCCACGTCTCCGTGCTCGAGTCACGGAGCACGTCGAGATCCGTCGGATCCCAGTCCGCGCCCTTGGCCTTGCGCACGACCTTGGCGATCAGCTGGTCAGCGCGTGCCTTCAAGTCCTCCACCGTCCGGAGGGCGCGCTCGCGCAGTTCGGCGTCGGCACGCGGAGCCAGCGTGGCCACCTGTCCGGCCAGTAGCGCCGCCATCCGCACACTGGCGTGGTACTTGGCCCAGACCTTGTCGAGCGCCTGCGCTGCCTCGGACGTGAGCTCGAGCGTCCCCGCCAGGTCACCAGCGTCTCCGAGGAGGTCGATCCCTGGCATCACGGCGAGGACGATGATCATCCCGTCGACGTACCACCACTCCCGCAGCGCAGACAGGCGACTGGGCGGAACCGGCTCCCCGCGGCCCACCGGAACGGCGAGACCGGCGGCCTCGAAGAGCGCCCGAGCCGGCTGGGGAGTCAACTTGGACGCGAGGCCCAGTCGGCCGGCCACGGAGTCCCACTCGCCCAGCTCATAGGCGGTCAGTCCGCTGAGGAGGCGGCAGTCCAGTCCCCAGGGTGCCCACTCCAGATGGAGGCGGCGTGCGATCCGGGTCCCTTCGTCGTAGTGGTCCAGAGCCGCACGCAAGTCACCCCGACGATGCGCCACCGCGGCCAGCTGGTGCGCGAGGCGCAGCTGGATCGGGTTGTCCGTGCCAGCGACATCGTCGAGCAGTCCGCGCAGGTACGCCTCGACGGCATCGAGGTCCTGCTGTGCCTCGATGACCCGCGTCAGGATGGTGCGGATCTCGAGGAGTGAGTCGCTCATCCCGAGGTTCCCAGCCATCGCAATGACCTCGTCGCCGGTGCGGACCGCGGCGACGAACGCGCCCTCGTCGACGAGGCTGCTGCACGTGGGCGATCAGGACGAGGACCCGACGAGGCGTCTCGCCGGGAGGCAGCAGGTCCACGGCCTCGGTCGTCAGGCCGAGCCCGTCGACCGGCAGATCGAGCATGCGGGACAGGGTGGCGTAGCGGGCGAGGAGCTCGGCCCTCATCTCTGGTCGCTGCCGCGGCCCGGGGTGGTCGATGCTGTCCTTGAGGAGCCGGACCGCGCGGAGGGTGTCGCCAGCCGCCGTAGCCGCCTCCGCCGCACGAATGCCGACTTCGTCACGCTCGGGATCATCGTCCTCGAGCCAGCTCAGCGCCTGCTCGAGGTGGAAGAGGGCATCCTGGGGTCCGCCCATCCCTATGGCCGACTCGGCGGCCGCCCGACTGGCGGCCACCGCGGCAGGAAGGTCGCCGCTCGCGGCCGCGTGGCGCGCCAGCTCCGAGGCGGGAGCGAGCTCTGGGCACTCAGCGAGCACAGCGGCATACGACTTGTGCAGTCGTAGGCGCTCACCCGGCAGCATCCCCTCGGCGGCCGTCTCGCCTAGGAGGGCGTGGCGGAACGTGTAGGCGGGCGGCCACTTCGTCTCGAGGACGTGGTGCTCCACGGCCTGGGCAATTGCGGCCTCGAGCTCGACCTCGGGCAGGCCCATGACCCTGTCCAGGAGCTCATGACCGATGTATCGGCCACCTTTGAGCGAGACCGCGCGGACGACAGTCTGGGCCGTCTCGTCGAGCCGCTCGATGCGCGCGCGAAGGACTCGACCGAGTCCACCGCTGATCTGCTGACCGGCCACGGCGCTGGCGGCCAGCTCCTCGGCGAAGAAGGGATTGCCCTCGCGCGCTGGGTGATCTCGCGCAGCGTGCGGGCATCGTGGGGATGCCTTCGATGCTGCCGACGATCTGGTCCACGGCTGGGTCGGGCAGCGGCGCCAGGTTGACGTGCATGACGTGCGGGATGCGGTCCCAGACGGCGAGGGTCTCGTGCAGGGGGTGCTTGCGGTGGAGGTCGTCCGCCCGGTAGCTCGCCACCAGGCCGACTGGCGTCGTGAACGATCGGGTCAGCAGGAGCGTGAGCAGGTCCCGGGACGAGTGGTCGGCCCAGTGCACGTCCTCGATGACGACGAGCGTCGGGCGGTCAGCGCCGAGTGCGGTGAAGAGCGCATGGACCGACTCGGCGACGAGGGCCGGGTTGGCCTCCTTCGCCGAGTCGGTGATGCCCGCGGTGTCGCCGTCCCTGCGTGGGAGGAGCCGGGCCAGGCTCGGATGGGAGCCGAGAACCTGGGTGACGACATCGGGCGCCATGCTGTCGAGCAAGCCGATGAGCTCTACGAAAGGGAGGTACGCGAGAGCACTGCCGGCCTGCCCGACACAGTGGCCGGTGACGGTGAGCCATCCGGCCTGGTCCGCGTCGGACATCAGTTGCAAGAGAAGACGTGACTTGCCGATGCCGGCGTCCCCGGACAGGACTGCGACGCCACCGCGGGAGCCGTCGGGCGAGTCGACGAGCCCGACGGCTCCCGCGAGGCGAGCCAGGTCCGAGTCGCGGCCGACCATCGCCCCGGTTGTGAACGGCATACGCCGAATTATCCGGGATGGGTCTGACAGCGTCTCGTGGGGTCCGGGGACCGTGGAGGTGGTGGCGGCGGCGGTCACGGAATGTCTCTGTGCACTGGTCACGGGCGGAGCGGTCCAGGGGCCGGGCGGCCCGGGTCAGTGAGCCCGGGCCGGCCTCGGCATCAGGGGCGCCTCGCTGGTGCGGCGGCGGTGGGCCCGCTCCGCGATCCTGAGCGACGCGTCCGACCGCTGACGCCATCCCCTGCGCCGAGGCGAGCCGTAGCGGGCCTCGATCTCGGCCTTCAGGAACTCCGGCGTCATCAAGGTGATTGACGTAGTCATGATCGTTTCCTCTGGTTTGTCGTGCTGTTTTGCTGACTCCTCCAGCGTCGGCTGATGAGGTAGGCGGCCACATCGGACGTCATCCCTATCTCCTGCGCACGGTGGAACAGGCCACTACCTCAGAAGGCTTCGGCACAGGACCCGGCACTACCTCAGAGACCACTCAGAGCCTTCCCAGATCCCTAGGCGTGACGTGCTGGGTGCGGAATTGTCCAGAAGTGCCGCGCCCGTGGCGCCCGGTGAGTTGGTGTCCGTGCTCACCGACGCTAGGGAGCGTCTGGCGCTGAGACATCGGCCAGCTGGCCGATGTCGGCGGGTGCCCGGTGGGCAGACGATGGGCTGGTGGAGATCCGGATACTGATGGACAGGGTCGATCCCCCGGCGGGCCGACTGTCGATAGTCCCCAGTGCTGACCGCGAGCCCGGCCGGCAGGTGGAGGAGATCGGGTTTGCTGGCTGGCTCGGGCTGCTTCGAGCCCTTTATGAGGCGACCGGGACGCAGCACACCGGTCCGGGCCGGGGGGCATGAGCGACTCGCGCGTGCTGGAGGCGTGCTTCCAGGGCGAAGTAGCATCGCAGTCGTGGGCTTGCCTGCGCAATGCCGCGCTTGCGCGGACGCGAGAGCGAGAGCGGGATGCTGCGCGAGGCTGTGGATCGCGTGGCCAGCGGCGCCCTGGCGATCGTGCTGGTCGAGGGTGAGGCGGGGATCGGCAAGACGCGCCTGCTCGAAGTGGTGCTGGCTGACGCGGCTGCCCGTGGCATGCAGGTGGCCGCGGGGCGCGGGGAGGAGCTGGAACAGGCACGGCCGTTCGGCCTGATTGCGCGCGCGTTCGGTTGCGTCCCGGACTGCGGCGATCAGCGGCGGGCCGCGATCGCGAGACTGCTGTCGGCCTCGGGCGACGGCGCCAGCGGGGGCCCGGTCACGGTGACCAGCGATCCGGGGCTGCAGTTCCGGGTGATTGACGCATTCGGTGACCTGGTGGAGTCTCTGGCCCTGTCCGGGCCGGTTGTGGTCTGCGCCGATGACCTGCAGTGGGCGGACCCGTCCAGCTTGATGACGCTTGCCGCGATGGGCCGCCGCGTGGCCGATCTACCGGTGGGGATCATCGGGTGTTTCCGGCCGGTTGCCCGCGCCGCGGAACTGCACGGCGCGGTGCGCGTCCTGCAGGCCGCCGGCGCCCGGCACCTCACTCTGCCGCCGCTGGGCGCCGGGGCGGTCGGCGAGCTGGTATCGGAAATGCTGGCTGCCGAGCCCGGGCCTGGTCTTCTGGCCGAGATCTCGGGGGCGGCGGGAAACCCCCTCTTCGTCACCGAACTGCTGGCCGCGCTGCAGCAGGACGGTGCCATCCAGGTCATGGGAGGCAGGGCGGAAGTAACCGAGGCCACGTTGCCGCCGACGCTGCGGCTGACGATCTTGCGGCGGCTGAGCTTCCTGTCCGAGGACACCCTGCAGGTGCTGCAGGCCGCATCGATCCTGGGGTCGCGTTCTCGCTCACCGACCTGGTCCTCATCTCGGGGCGTCCGGCCATCGAGCTCACCGCCGCGCTGACCGAGGCGATCCGGTCCCGCGTCGTCGAGGACGACGGCGCGGTGCTGCGCTTCCGCCATGACCTGATCCGAGACAGCATCTACGCGGACCTCCCGTCCAGTCTCCGCCGCGGGCTGCACCGCGAGGCCGCAGTCCGGCTGGCTCAGTCGGGAACACCAGCTCTCCGCGTCGCCGAGCACTTCGCCCGCGGGGCCGCCGAGGGTGATGGTGAAGCCATCGAGTGGCTGATCAAGGCGGCAAGAGAAGCGGCTCCGGGATCGCCGGGGGCCGCCGCCAGTCTTCTGGACCGGGCGATCACCCTCATGAGACCAAACGACCCTGGCCGCGACCGGCTGCAGATCGAGCAGGCCGGCAGCCTCCTGCTGGCCGGGCGCATCCCAGACGCGGAAACGATCTGTCGCCGGCTACTGGACCAGCCCCATGACCCGGCCGTCGAGGGAACCGCCCGGATGTGCCTCGCTCGGGCGCTGCTGGCCCAGGGCCGCCAGCGCGACGGGCTGGCGGAGATGGAACGTGCGGCAGAATCGCCCCTGCTCACCGAGGCCGAGCGGGCCGCCGCCCGCGCGTTTGCAGGATTCGCCCGGTTGTCGACGGGAGACCTGGACGGCGCGGCCGGCGCGGCCCGGCAGGCATCCTCCGCGGCCCTGGCAGCAGACGACCCGTTTCCTGCCAGTATCGCCATGGCCACTCTTGCCATGGTCTGCGAGTCCCGCGGCCAGCTCGCTGACGCGCTGCGCTCCGCCCACGATGCAGTGCGGCTGGCCGAGGACAGCTTGGCGAGGCAGGGGCGCCGGTACCCCGTCCAAGTCTCCTGCGGGTACATCCTCGTCGAGCTCGACCGGCTCGAGGAGGCCAGGTCCACTCTCCGCGCAGGCAAGCGGATCAGCGAGGAGCGCGGCGTCCGCTGGCCGCTCCCTTCCTTCGGGGTGATCCTCGGTTTGGAACGCTTCGTCGTCGGCCAGTGGGATGACGCCCTGGCCGAGCTGGAATCCTGCCTTGAGCTCGCGGGGGAGCTCGGCGAAGAAAACTACACCGTGAACCTCGCCCACGCCATCATGGCGCTGATCAGCTTCCACCGTGATGACCTCAACCGAGCCGCTGCTGAGGAGCAGGCCGCCAACGAGGAGCTGGAAGGCCGCGGCGCCCAGTTCGCCCGCTGGGCGCCATGGCCGCGTGCCCTGCTGCAGGAGGCTTCCGGCCAGCCCGCACGGGCGCTGGCAACCCTGGTCACTCCCTTGCGGGAGAGCGCCCGCCTGGGAATCAGCGCGGAGTACCCGGTCATGGGGGCAGATCTCGTCCGGCTGGCTGTCACTGAGGGTGACAGCAGCCTGGCCCGGCAGGTTGCCGCGGCAGTCGGCGACATAGCGTCGCGCAACGACGTGGCTTGGCTGCGCGGTGCGGCGTTGCGGTGCCAGGGGTTGGCGGACAGCGATGCCCACGCGTTGGCAGGAGCCGCCGACGCCTATGCCGCCGCATCCCGGCCGCTGGATCTCGCGCTGGCCTCCGAGGACGCCGCGGCGGTCTTCGTCAAGCAGGGAGATCCGGAGCGGGCACGGCCGCTGATCGAGCAGGCGATCGACATCTATGAGCGCCTCGACGCCTACCGCGACCTTGCCCGCGCGAACGTGGTCCTTCGCCTGGCTGGTGTCCGGCGGGGCGTGCGGGGCCCGCGCAAGCGCCCGCAGGTCGGCTGGGAGAGCCTGACACCCACCGAACGGACGGTGACCGCGCTGGTTGCCGAGGGGCTGTCCAACCCGCAGATCGGGGAGCGGCTGTTCATCTCCAGGCGGACCGTCCAGACTCACTTGGTGCACGTGTTCGCCAAGCTGGACATCTCCTCCCGCGCTCAGCTCGCCGCTCAGGCCGCGCGTCAGGGGGAGGCCACCTAGGGACGCGCGTCTCCTTGGCAACCGTGCCGTGAGATCGGCCGTCTGGCGGATGTCCGTCCGCCGCTGCGATCGCACGCTGGAGCCATGACCGACTCACTCTCGCACTCGCGTACTGGAGCCGACCTTGCGCGCCGTACCGCCTTCCGCCCCGTGCTCATTCTGCTTGCCGGATTCCTCGTGGTCAGCGCCGTCATGGAGGCCGTGCTCATCGTGCTGACCACGACCAGGGGTGCCATCGACAGCGCGGTTTGGACGCGCTGCTCCTTGGTGCTCGGAAGCTCGATCATCCTGCTGCTGTTCGCTGTCCGCGCCGCACGAGGAGCCCGCCGCTCGTGGCTTCGAGTGCGGATCATCAGCCCCATCGTCGTCACCGCCGTCGTCGTGGTCGTGGCCATTCCCGGGTTCTTGCCGGATTGGGTGCGCCTCGAGCAGGGCGTGTGCGGCGCGCTTGTGCTGGGGGTGGTGATCCTCGTGAATCGCCCTCGAGCTCGAGCCCTCTTCCCACGAGCGGAGTAGCCACGCGCCACTCCCTAGAAAGGCAGCACCATGGATCTGAACTTCATCGCGCAGACGTCGTCGAACGGCGTCGTCGACCGCAGCTTCACCATCGGCGAGGTTCCCGGCGTCCTCTGGTCGCCGGAGTCCGCCGCTCCCCGCGCTCCACTTCTGCTCATGGGCCACGGTGGTGGCCTGCACAAGCGGTCGCCGGGCCTGGTCGCGCGCGCCAGGCAGGCGGTCGTGCGTGACGGATACCACGCCGTGGCGATCGACGCGCCCGGTCACGGCGAGCGCCCCCGCTCGCAGCAGGATCAGCACTGGGTCGACGCGATGCTCCGCGCTCGGGAGGAGGGTCAGCCGCTCAGTCCGATCATTGCCCCGTTCAACGCCTCGCTGGTCGAGCGTGCTGTGCCGGAGTGGCGGATGGCGATCGATGCTCTGCAGTCGGTCCCCGAGATCGGAGCCGAGGCGCCGATCGGATACTCCGGCATGACGCTTGCGAGTGCGATCGGAATCTCCCTTGCGGCGGCCGAACCGCGCCTCCGTGCGGCGATCTTCGGTGGCGTGTTCGTCTACGACGCTGTGCTGGAGGCAGCGCGAAGAGTCACGATCCCGATTGAGTTCCTGCTGCCATGGGACGACCCCGAGATCGATCGGGGGTCTGGCTTGGCGCTGTTCGACGTGTTCGCTTCGGAGCAGAAGACGCTGCACGCGTTCCCGGGAACGCACTTTCACGTGCCGACGGATCGGATCGATACGCGGTTCTTCGCGCGGCAGCTCGGCGTGCCGGCACTCGCTGGTGCGGCGACGAACCCCGTCCACCAAGTCTCTGGCCGGCGGGGACTCTGATGAGCAGGAACAAGACGTCAGATGTGGCGCCGTGGAACCGGACGGTGGTCACAGCCGCGGAGTGGTTCGCGGGCGGGCAGCGGGTCTGGTACGACCCGGAATCTGCGTGCGTCCGGACCGGGTCACAGGCCGGCTCGGCCCCGACCGCGCTCCAGGTTTTCGAGCGCATCGCCGGCACGAGGCACGCCGCGGGTGAGGACGCCGTCTGGCTCACGATGCTGCCTGGGTTCCCGGACGGGTCCTACGGCTGGGCCCAGGTGGACCGGATGCTCGGCGATGACCTCGTCCCGCGGTTGTACGTAGAGCCGGTAGGGCAGGGCGACTCGGACAAGCCCCGGGACTACCAGTACTCCACCATCGAACGTGCTGACCTGGTCGAGGCGCTCTGGCGACACCACCGCGTGCGCCGCACCGTCGTCGTCACCTTCGACTACACCTCACTGGCGCTGCTCGAGCTGCTGCGCCGCCAAGTGGAACAGACCACCTCTGGCGGCTTCGCCAGGCCGGTGATCGAGGCCGCGTTCATGGTCAACGGCGGCCTGTTCGCCGACGCTCACACGCACCCTTGGCAGGGCACGCCGCTACTGCGTAGCCCGTTGGGTGCGCTGGGGATGCGGCAGTGGCAGCGCTCGCCACGCGCCTTCGCCTCGTCCATGAAGCGAGCCCGCATGTACTCGCGTGGCTACCATCCTTCCCCCGAAGAGCTCAAGGAGATGTGGTCGGCAATCACCCGATGGGACGGCGCGACCTTCGCCCACAACGCCGCGGGATTCCTCGAGGAGCACCGTCACTACGCCGACCGGTGGGATCTCGCCGCGATCACCCACGATCTCCACGGCACGGTCGCCCTCTACGTCGGCGGCAGCGACGAAGATCCCTATGAACACCGCCAGCTGCCGGCCACGCGCCAGCGTGCACCTGAGGTAGAAGTCCTCACCTTCCCCGGCGGGCACCTGACCACCAGCGAGCACCCAGACCTCCTCGCCACCGAGATCCGCAGCATCGCTGCACGTCACGGCGTGGGCACCTCGCGGGACGTTGCCCAATGAACCGCCCTTGGGAACGGCGGTTGCATTTAGGTAAGGCTTACCTATTCAATGGCGCCCGTGACTGTGACTGCCGATGCGGCGACCACGACGCCCTGCAGGCTGCCCTGGCTGGCGGACCTCGCAGCACGCGGTTCGATGCCGGCGATCGTCACCCCGGACGTGACCGTGACGTATGCCGACCTGGTCGGACGCATCGCAGCGATCGCCGCTCGCCTCGTGGGCACCCGCCGGCTCGTGCTCGTCGAAGGCGCCAACCGGCTCGACAGCCTCGTCGGCTACCTCGGTGCCCTCCTCGGCGGCCACGTGGTCCTTCTCGTCCCGAGCGGGAGCGAGCCGGCACGCGAGACGATGCGAGCGGCATACGACCCGGATGTCGTCGTTGCGGCCGACGGAAGGGTCACTCTGCTGCGCGAAGGCTCCGGGCACGACCTGCATCCCGACCTTGCGCTCCTGCTCAGCACCAGCGGATCCACCGGTTCGCCCAAGCTCGTCCGCCTATCCTGGGAGAACCTTTCCGCCAACGCGGACCAGATCGCGACCTATCTCGACATCCGCGAATCTGACTGCGCCGCAACCACGTTGCCGCTTCACTACTGCTACGGGCTGTCGGTGGTCCACAGCCACCTGAGCCGAGGTGCGAGCATCGCCCTGACGGATCTGTCGGTCGTCGATGAATGCTTCTGGACCCTGTTCCGGGACGCAGGCGCGACGACCCTGGCCGGAGTGCCCTACACGTTCGAGCTGCTGGAGCGCGTCGGGTTCGCGTCGATGCTCCTGCCCCGGCTGCGTTATGTGACCCAGGCGGGCGGGCGGCTCGAGCCCGAACGGGTGCGCCACTGGGCCTCGGTGGGACAGGCCCGCGGCTGGGACCTGTTCGTCATGTACGGCCAGACCGAGGGCACGGCCAGGATGGCCTACCTGCCGCCAACCCGGGCCCTCGAGCACCCGGGGAGCATCGGGGTGCCGGTCCCGGGCGGAGCCTTCGACATCGTCGACGGTGAGCTCGTCTACTCGGGCCCCAACGTCATGCTGGGATACGCGGAGACTCCCGCTGACCTGGCACTCGGTCGCACCGTTGACCGCCTGCGAACCGGCGATCTGGGCCGTCTCACCGAGGCGGGACTCTATGAGGTCACGGGTCGGAGGAGCCGCTTCACCAAGGTGCTGGGGCACCGGATCGACCTGGACCGGGTCGAGGCCAGCCTGCGGGCGATCGGCCACGACGCCCGCTGCGCCGGTCGGGAGGGCCTCCTCGCCGTGGCGGTGTGTGATGCGGCTGGCCGCGGGGTGGACCACGGAGCCGTGCGCCGGCTCGCCAGCCGGCTGTCCGGGGCGCCGGCCTCCGCCATCCACGTCGTCGGTGTGGGAGAGCACCCCCGGCTGGCGAGTGGGAAGACGGACCACGGTGCCATCCTTCGGCTCGTTGACGAGCTCAAGGACGTGGGAAACGAGGCCGAGCGCGGCCGGGCCGGGAACGTGGCCCAGATCTACGCGGCAGCACTGGGCCGGGCCGATGTCGATGCGGGCTCGACCTTCGTCTCGCTGGGTGGCGACTCACTGTCTTACGTCGAGGTGTCGATCCGGCTCGAGGGCCTTCTCGGGACCCTTCCGACCTCGTGGCACCTCAGGCCGGTCGCCCAGCTCCAGGCGATGGCGGACCTGAGTGCGCAGGCGCCTCGCCGAACTGGAGTGGCGGCGGAGTCCTCTCCGCGTGCCGAAAGCGCCAAGCCGGTTCTGCGCCGCCGCACCATCGAGACGAACGTATGGCTGCGCGCCCTGGCGATCGCCCTCATCGTGGGGACGCATGCAGACCTCTTCTCGCTCCAGGGCACCGCCCACGCGCTGCTCGTGCTCGTCGGCTTCAACGCGGTCCGCTTCGCACTGGCCTCCGAGGCAACCCGGGGCCGCGTGCGGTCCCTGGGGCGAGGAGCCGCTCGGGTGGTGCTGCCGACGCTGGCCGTGATCGTCCCTGCCCACGTCATCTGGGGCTACTACGAGCCGCGCAACGTGGTCCTCGCCAACTGGCTGCTCGGCGAGGAGCGGCTCGGAGCGCCATGGCGCTTCTGGTTCATCGAGGCCCTCGTGCTCGCTCTCGTCGTCACGATGGCCCTCGTCGCCGTGCCCGCCTTCGCCCGGGCCGAGAAACGCTGGCCCTTCACGCTCCCGCTCATCCTGACCGCTGCGGCCTTCACCTTGCGACTCGACCTTTATCCGCTGCCGGGTCCGCGGATGCAGGGGTCTGCCCTGGTTGTCCTCTTCCTCTTCTTCCTCGGCTGGTCGATCGCACGCGCTGGCACACGTCGCCAGCAGTGGATCGTCACGGTGGTGGCTGTCGGAGCGGTCGGTACCTTCTCGGGCAACCCGGCGCGCGACCTGCTCTCGCTCGCCTTCGTCCTGCTGCTCATCTGGAAGCCGGTGTCCCGGGTCCCGGCTGCCCTCGTTCCGGTGGTCCATGTCCTCGCGGCGAGCTCTCTCTACATCTATGTCATCCACTGGCAGGTGCTCGAGCATCTCTGGGGCAGCCCGGCCCCGGCCTTCGTGGCGTCGCTCGCCGTCGGGGTCGCCTATTGGTGGGTCTGGAGCAAGGGCGTGCCGGCGGCGCTTCTGGCCCTGAGCGCAGCCGGTCGCTGGCATCTGCAGGCAGCCGCCAGAACCAGCCGCTAGAGCCAGCCGCTAGAGCCAGCCACGCTCCTGGGCGATTCTGGCAGCCTCTGCTCGGGTGGCCGTGCCCGTCTTGCCGATCGCGGAGCTCAGGTGATTGCGGACGGTCCCTGCGGACAGGTGCACTCGAGCCGCGATCGCGGCGACCGTGCCGCCGGCGAGCGCGACGCGCAGCACCTCGCGCTCCCGCTCCGTGAGCGGGTTGACCCCCTCCGCGAGTGACTCGGCCGCCAGCTCCGGGTCGACCACGCGCAACCCGGCATGGACGCGCCGCACCGCCTCAGCCAGCTGACGAGCCGGTGTGTCCTTGACGACGAACCCCGCAGCCCCCGCCTCGAGGGCTCTGCGCAGGTACCCCGGCCGGCCGAAAGTCGTGACCATGAGGGACCGACATCCGGGCAGCTCACGGCGCAGCGCCCCGACCACCTCGATCCCGTCCGCGCCGGGCATCTCGATGTCGAGCAGGCAGACCTGCGCGCCGCTGCGTCGGGCAGCTGCCACCACCTCGTCACCGCGGCCCACCTCCGCGACGACGTCGATGTCGTGCTCGAGCCCGAGCAGCGCGGCGAGCGCCCCACGGACGAGGGCCTGGTCATCGGCGAGCAGGATCTTGATCGCTTCGCTCACAACGTCACCTCCAGCTCGGTCCCGCGTCCCCCGGTTGGCGTGGCGATCCGGAGGGTTCCGCCTGCCCCCTCCACCCGCTCTCGCACGCCGCGCAACCCGTTGCCGACCGGTTGGTTGCCCAGGCCCCGACCGTCGTCGACGACGCGGAGGACGTTCGACGCGAGCTCGACTCGGCACGATGAGGCTTCGCTGTGTCGCACCACGTTGGTCACCGCCTCGCGCAGCACCCAGGCGAAGACGGTCCGATGGCGCGGGTCCACGTCCTCGGGCCCCGCGGGCAGCTCGGCCAGGATCCCGGCGCCACCGAGGGCCGACCGCGCCGCCTCCAGCTCGTCGTCCAGCCGGGCCACGCGCAGCCCACCGACCGTTGCCCGGATCTCGGCGAGCGCCTGGCGGCTCAGCTGCTGGATGGCGGCGAGTTCGGCCCTGGCCCGTCCCGGATCGAGATCGACGAGCCGTTCGGCCAGCTCGGCCTTGACCGTGACGACCGTGAGGGAATGGCCCAGCACGTCGTGGACATCGCGAGCGACGCGTTCCCGTTCGGCGACGAGATCGAGCTCACGCGACATGGCCTCGTATCGCGCGCTGCGGCTGGCCAGGACCCGGATGCCCGCCGCCATGACCCCGACGGACAGCACGATGAAGGCCACGACCCACCCGTCCTGGCCGACGTCGACGGAGAGGGTGGCCAAGGCGCTGGCAGCGAAGGCGACGACGGCGATGGCGATGGCGATGGCGAACGGCAGCCCGAACATCGCGAAGGCGACGATGAACGGCAGGAACGACGTCGCGGCGAAGCCGATGAGTGGCACCGTTATCAAGGCGCACAAGACGAGCGCGAGCAGCCAGCGAGCGCCGGCGCCGTGCCTCGGCAGCCCTGCCTTCTCGAGTCGGTCGAGGTGGCGGATGGCGAGGCTGAACGACAATCCGAAGGCCAGGATGACGACTACTCCGAGCGCGACCTGCCATCCGCCGCCGTGGCGGTCCACGAGGGCGATGATCGGGAAGATGAGGAAGACGAGCCAGACGGACTGGATGATCCAGCCGTAGCGGCTCCACGGGCTCAGGCCGGGCCGCCTCACTGGCGCCCCGGCCGGCTGCTTGCCAGCCCTGCTGGTCACTGGCGGTCGCGACCGCGCTTGACGAACCATGTGGCCAGCATCGCAAACACGACCGTCCAGCCAAGCACGTTGGCCAAGGGGATCCAGAGCGGCTCCCATGTGCCGTCCGCAAGGTGCCCCTCGGTCAGGGGGTACCGGGCGAGGCCGGCGTAACCGTAGAGCGGCGTGAACCTGCCGATCGTCAACATCGTGCCGGACAGGGGGATGAAGACGTTGCCGAGAAAGGCGAAGATCACGACGGACCCGCTGGCCACACCGATTGCCGACTCGCTACGAAACGCTGTGCCCACGAGGATGCCGTAGAGGGCGAAGACGGCGGAGCCGCCGAGACAGAGCAGACCGCTGAGGAGCCACGCACTCATCGACCCGCGGGCGCCGGTCCAAACCCCGAGCACGTAGATGAGCAGGATCGGGATGGCGGCCACGACCATGGCGATGGCCGCCTTGGCCGCGACGTACTGGGAGTCCTTCATGGGCGTGATGCCGAGCTGGCGGCCCCAGCCCTGCATCCGCTCCGTGGCGGCCTGCCCACCGATGCTGGTCGTCGCGGTGACGGCGCCGTACGCGGCCATGCTGATCATCACGTACATCGCGGCGTTCCCGTTGCCGATCGACGTCTCCTTGGCGTCCACGGTCGAGCCGAAGATGAGATAGAAGAACGCGGGCAGGACTGCCGTGAAGAACATGCCCATGTAGTCACGGGTGATGCGCTTCATCTCGAGGAGGGTGTAGGTGGCGTTCATCGGAGGAGTTCCCTTGTTGCGTGGTTCGTTTCAGAAGGATGTGGTATGCCGCTGAGCTCGCTCCCACGGTCATCCGCGGTCAGTGCCATGAACGCGCGATCGAGGCTGGCCGAGGACACCTCGAGGTCGGTGCCGCCGAGCTCGGTGAGCAGCAGCAGGGCGATCGCGTCGGAGTCGGATGCCGCGACGACGGCCCGGTCGCCGCGCTGCGAGACCTCGATGACACCGGGGGCTTCCAACAGCCTCGCCCTGACGACCTCCCACCGGTCGTCCGGGATCCGCGCGCTGAGCTGGCGGCCGCCGGTGGTCCGGCTGCGGATCTGCGCGGTCGTGCCGTCGGCCACCAGGTGACCCCCTGCGACGAGGACGATCCGGTCCGCGAAGGAGTCAGCCTCCTCGAGGTAATGCGTCGCGAAGACGACGGTGCGGCCGGAGTTCGCGTCCGCCCGCATCGTCTCCCAGAACTCGTGCCGGGCGGTGACGTCCATCCCTGCGGTCGGTTCGTCGAGGATCAACAGGTCGGGGTCGGGCAGGAGGGCGAGGGCGAAGCGCAGCCGTTGCTGTTCCCCGCCTGAGCACTTGGACACGCGCCGGTCGACGATGGGACCCAGCCCCGCGCGGTCGATCACCTCGTCGAGAGGGGTGTGAGCGGCATACGTCGAGGCAATCATCCGGAGGGTCTCGCGAACCGTCAGGTCGCGGAGCAGTCCGCCGGTCTGGAGAACGGCGGAGACCCGCCCGGCGAGGACCGCCTGGCGTGGGGACTGGTCGAGGACGCGGACGGTGCCGCTCGTCGGCTCGGTCAGGCCAAGGACCACGTCGAGCGTCGTCGTCTTGCCGGCGCCGTTCGGGCCCAGGAATGCGACGATCTGGCCCGGGTTGATGGTCAGATTGATCCCGTCGACGGCTCGGACCACGGCTTCGCCCGGTCCCCGAAACGTCTTGACGAGATCGCGCAGTTCGATGACTGGTGCCACGTCGGTGTTCATGCATTCACTGTCGCGGTCGGCGGACGGGCAACCATGGTGCAGATATCCGGCATTCGGCGTGACAGGTGTCATGCCGGCGTGACGGCGACATCGGGGCATGCGCGGTTGTGGTCGTCAGGGCAACCAGGACCACGCACAAGCCAAGGATCGCGTGCGCCCCGTGGACGTCGGGCCGATGCGCCTGGTGTGCCCACTCCTCGCCGCCATCGGCCCGCGCTGGGAACGACGGAACTGGGTCGGTCTCAAGGAGTACGTCGAGGCAGACAGGCGCTGAAGGACAGCCCGAATCCTGTTCACTCGATCGGCGTGGAGGGCAGGGCGACGCGCGGGCGGGGCTTCCGTCGGGTGAGCAGCACGCCCGCGATGCAGAGTGCGCCGCCCACGAACGTCAGGGCCGCGGGGATCTCCCCGAGCAGGACCCAGGCGATCAGGGTCGCAATGAACGGAACAAGGAAGGTCGTCAGCGTCAGTTTGCCGGCGTCGCTTCGGGCGAGCGCGAAAGCCCACAGCGAGAAGGCGACCGCAGTCGGGAAGACCCCGAGGTAGGCGATCCAGAGCAGCGAGCTGACCTCGGCCTCGCGCACGACGGCGACGAGCTCGCCCGACCAGGGCAGCAGGCTCACGACGCCGATGACGCAGGCGATGAAGTTCACCTCAGGGCCCGGGAGGCGCCGGAGCAGCGGCTTCTGCGCGAGCACGCCCACGCCGTAGGTGACGGCAGCCAGGACTGCCAACCAGACCCCGACGCGGTCGCCGGTGCCGCCGCCACCGAAGCCGCGGGCGATGATCGCGACGCCGCCAAAGCCGACGACCATTCCGATGATCAGCCAGGGCGTCATGCGCTCGCCGAGGAAGACCGTGGCGAGCACGGCGACGATGATCGGCCCGATCTGGACGAGCAGGGCGGCCGTGCCGGCATCGATGCGTCGTTCGGCATCGTTCAGGGCCAGGTTGTAGATCCCGAACCAGGCCACCCCGCAGAGCAGGAGCAGGGCCAGTCAGACCGTCGCGGCCACGTTGGCCTTCGTCGGAACACGAGGATCCCGAGCGCCACGGACGCGACGAGCAGGCGCCCCAGAGAGAGCGCCCCGGGTGGGACGTCCTGGCCCAGGTGCCTGATGGCCACGAAGGCTGAAGCCCACAGCACCAGCGTCACCGCCATGGCGCCGAGCACGAGCCACCGTGAGGCGGTCTGCGTGCCCGGCGTGCTCGGCGCCGGCTGCCGGTCGGCTGGCCGACTCGGTGCCAGGGTCTCGGTGGAGGTTGAGTGGTCGGGCATCGTCACGATACGACGGTAGGCATCGGATGCTTCGGTGTCCCCCCAGTTTTTCGCGCTGCGCGGTGCCGCGCGGCGGGCGAACCGGACTGCGCCGGCGCGGCCGAGGGCCGGGCGATCGCGGCCAGCTCTGCGCCCCGTCGCGCCTCGTCGCGATCGGACCGTTGGTCCTCGCCGGGGCGCCAGCGCGGGCCGTCGCCCGAACGACGATGCCGGATCTCGAGGGCGAGATAGAGGAGGGCGATGAACAGGAGGGGAGTGAAAGAGGTCATGGCAGAAATAGTGCGCTCGTTTGATTACCGCCACGAGTGGCAGAACTGACGATGTACGTTCATTTTCTGCCAACTTTGTGCCACACTCAGAACATGCTCCGCACCGTCGCCGTCCTCCTCGAGGAACCCGTCGCACCGTTCGAGCTCGCCGTCCTCTGCGAGGTCTTCGGGATCGATCGGACCGAGGACGGAGTGCCGCCGTTCGACTTCCGGGTCTGTGCCGTCGACCCGACCCGGGTGCTCGCCACGAAGACCGGGATGGGGATCGTCGCGACGCACTCGCTCGAGGCGGCTCGAGATGCGGATCTCATTGCCATTCCGGGTGGCTCGGTGAACGGACCGTTCCGGCCGGAGGCGCTCGAGATCCTCCGGGACGCCGTGGACCGCGGCGCCCGCGTGCTCTCGGTGTGCAGTGGCGCCTTCTGGCTCGGCGAGGCGGGCCTGCTCGACGGACGCGACTGCGGGACCCACTGGAGATACGCCGAGCTGCTCGGGGAGCGCTTCCCTGAGGCCCGGGTCGACGTCGATGCGATCTATGTCGAGGACGGTCCGGTCCTCACCAGCGCGGGGACGGCGGCAGGGATCGACGCCTGCCTCTACCTGGTCGCCAAGGAGCTCGGCACCGACGTGGCCAACCGGATCGCACGCCGCATGGTCGTGCCCCCGCACCGCGCAGGTGGACAGCGCCAGTACGTCGAGACCCCAGTGCCGGCCGAGCCCTCGCGACAGCCTGCAGGACGTCCTCGACTGGCTGTCGGAGCACCTCGACGAGGACCACTCGGTCCCGAGCCTCGCGGCCCGCGCCAACATGTCCGAGCGCACGTTCGCGCGCCGGTTCGGCCAGGAGGTCGGCACGACGCCGCACAAGTGGCTACCGCGCAGCGCATCCGACGCGCCCGGCACCTGCTCGAGACGACCGACCCTCGACGTCGAGGCGCATCGCCCACGCCTGCGGCTTCGCAACGGCGGCCGTCCTGCGCAGCCACTTCCAGAGGGAGCTCGGCCTGCCCCCGCTGCAGTACCGCAAGACATTTGCCGGCGCCCTGGCCCGCTCACCGCGAGCCGGCGCTGACCTGACCCAGGGCATCATCGGGCTCTCTACGGCAGTATTTGATCCACGCTAGAGCAGCCTAGAAGACCTCATCGATCGCGGTTGCGGTTGCGGCGGTGGATCGCGGCGCTGAGCACGGTCGCGAAGCCGCACCAGGCGACGTAGGGTACGAGCGCGCGACCCGCCACCCCGTTCGCCGGCACCGTCCGTCGCACCAGATCCGCCCCGCTGGCCGTCAGCAGCCCAGACTCCAGCGCTGCCCCACCGGGGGTTCGTCGTCGCCAGAAGAGCACGCTCCACCCGGTGTTGAGTGCGAGGTTGAGCCCGAGGGCCCTGAGGTATCGCTGCCGCTCGGATCGCGAGCCGTTCTCTCCCTCAGGCGGATTCCGGTCGATTGCGGTGAGAGCCGCGGCAGCGCTCGCCGCGATGTCGGCGTAGAGCGCGGTCCACACGATCGGGAAGGCGAGCCTTCGGCGGCTGCCACGCAGGCAGGTCGAGCGAGCGGTACCACGTGAGCCGGGCTTGGTCGCCAGGGACCCGACGACCGCGCTCGCCGCGACGGCAGCGCCCGTCAGGGCGAGGTTGCGCATCGCCGTGTCCGGCGCCGCTCCCGGTGCGCATCGCCGCGCGCACCGCCGTGTCGAACTCGATGAAGCCGCCTGGCACCTCGACGAGGTCGCAGCAGGTCGTTCTCCTTGGCGACGACCTCGTGGACGAGGCTGCCGACGAGCGGCTTGGCGAGCCCGGCGCGAGATCGGGGTGACGAGCCCGACCCAGTGGCTCGCGAGACGCGGGCGTGAGCACGGGCACGGTCACGACGAGCCGGCCGCCGCGACCCGTCGCGTCGGAGAAACGCTGCGATCATCTCGCGGTAGGTCAGCACCTCGGGCCCGCCGATGTCGAAGGTGCGGTTGACCTTCGCGGGCAGGTCGGCCGGCGCCGACGAGGCAGCGTCACGACGTCGTCGATCGGCGATCGGCTGGATCCGGTTGTCGAGCCACTTCGGGGCGACCATCGCGGGCAGCCGGGTCGTGAGGTAGCGCAGCATGTCGAACGACGCCGAGCCGTCGCCGAGCACGACGGCGGCCTGGAGCACCGCGGTCGGCACGCCGGACGTCGAGCAGGATGCGGCCGACCTCGACGCGCGAGGCCAGGTGCGGCGAGAGCTCCTCGTCGTCGGGGTGCAGCCCGCCGAGGTAGACGATGCGCCGCACCGCCTGCTCCCGGGCCGCGTCTCGCGAAGTGCCGTTGCCGCCTCGCGGTCGCGCTCGGCGAAGTCGGGCGGTCGTCCATCGAGTGCATGAGGTACTACGCGACGTCCGTATGCCGCTGAGTGCCTTTCGCAGGTCCGCGCGGTCTGCGACGTCGCCCTCGACGACCTCGACCTGGTCAGCCCATGGCCGGTCGTCGAGCGAGCCGGCCCGCCGGGTCAGCACCCGGACCTGCCAGCCGTCTGCGAGCAGCCGGGGGACCAGCTGCCCGCCGACATAGCCGGACGCGCCGGTGACCAGTGCCAGCCGGCCCGGGGAGGTGTGGCCGGCGGAGTCACGCGCTCCGCGGTGCGTTGGTTGGTCGGGTTCATGGATCTCACCTCACGAGGTCGAGGACTGGTGGCAGGAGCAGGAGCATCCCGGTCGACCACGTGATGTGGGTGATGACCGGTCCGAGAATGCCGCCGGTGACGCGCCGCTGCAGGGCGGTGACGCACGCCCGACGACCGCGGCCGCGAGCACGAGCAGCGGTACGCCGCTGCCGACGGTGGTCAGCGTGTAGAGGATGGTGGTGATCGCCAACTGGCGTGTCTCGGCAGCGCGGCATAGAGGGCGCCGCGGAAGTAGAGCTCCTCCGCGACGCCGTTGAGGACGGTGATGGCGAGGACGACCGGGAGGGAGCCGTAGCGGGCATGGTCGAGCAGGTCGTCGACCGGCTCGCGGAGCACCGGCAGCCGCGCGACGACGAGGGCGCCGGCGAGGAATACGGCGAGCAGCAGCGATCCCAGCGCGAGGGACTGGACGACGGGGCGGTCTGGCGTCGAGCCCCGTCTCGTGTGGCCTCGGCCGAAGCCGCAGCGGGCCGGAGAGGACGGCACCCGCAGCCCACACGGCAGCCAGGGCGAGCGTCGCGGCGTAGAAGAGCGGGTCCCCGGGACGGATCCGCAGGGCCCACGCCAGCACCGACCGCTCCGACGACCAGGGTGAGCCCGACGACGACCCGTCGTCTGGTCCGGCGTGCCCGGAGGGTCGGCCACCGCGCCGGGCACCGGTCGGACGAGGGCAGCGTCGAGGAAGGCACGCAGCTCGGCCACGGGGCCACGCATCGACTCACCTCCGTGACCAGCTCGTAGCGGGCCAGGGCCTCCCTGCGCTCGTCATCATGGTCGACGACCCGCCTCGGGTACCCGTGGACATACCCGTTCCCGTGCTTCCACGGCTCGTGCGACCGCCGCCCCGGCCAGGTGGGCGAGCTCGGGCACCCACCGGCGCACGTAGTCGCCTGTCGGGGTCGAAGCGTCTGCCCCTGCGCGACCGGGTTGAAGACCCGGAAGTACGGCGAGGCGTCCGTGCCGGTGCCGGCCACCCACTGCCAGCCGTGGTTGTTCGAGGCGATGTCGCCGTCGACGAGGTGGTCGAGGAAGTGCCGGGCGCCGACCGGCCACCAGACGTGGAGGTCCTTGGTGAGGAAGCTGGCCGTGACCATCCGCAGCCGGTTGTGCATCCAGCCCTCGCCGAGCAGCTGCCGCATGCCGGCGTCGACGAGCGGGATAGCCGGTCCGCCCCTCGCGCCACGCCTCGACGAGGCGGTCGCTCGGCCGGTCGTCGTAGGGCAGCTCGGCCAGCTCGGGCGCAGGTCGTGCCACGCCGAGTCCGGGCTGGTGCCAGAGCACGTCGGCGTAGAACTCGCGCCAGGCCAGCTCGGTGACGAACGTCGCGGCGCCGCTCGTCCCGCCCGGCCGGGTGAGCCGCGACGTCGGCGAGGAGGGTGCGCGGGTGGATCTCGCCGTACTTCAGACGGGATCGACATGCGGCTCGTGGCGTCGAGGTCGGGTCGGTCACGGTCGCGGTCGTAACCGCCGAGTCGCCCGTCGGCGAGGAAGTCGATCCACCGCTGCCTGCGCGGCCGCCTCGCCGGCGCCGGCACCGTGCGCACCGGTCGCCGAGGCGGCAGGAAGTGCCACGCCGCCCACGTCCCCGTCGATCCAGGTGATCCGTCGTGGTGGCGGACCGGCGGCGGTGAGCCGGTGGCGCGCCAGGCCCGCGCGAACGGGGTGAAGACGCGGTAGGGCTCATCACTCTGCGTGACCACGAGACCGGGCTCAGCGGCATACGGCGTCCCTGTGGTGATGAGGCGACGGCCGTCAGCGGACAAGCTCGACGCAACCGCAGCGTCTCTTCGGCGCCCGAAGGGCGTCGTCTCCCTGGTCACGTGGACCCTGCTCCGCACCGACTTCGCGGGCGAGGCCGGGGATGACCTCGACGGGGTCACCGGTCCGCACGACGAGGCGGCCGTCGAGGGGTCTGGCGAGCGCCCGGACGGACGCGACGAGTCGCCGCGACCGTGGCCCGTCCGGCACGAGCAGCCGAGGGTCGAGCACGAAGACGGGGAGCACCGACGTGCCCGCGTCCACGGCAGCCTGCAGCGCGGGGTGGTCGCAGGTCCGGAGGTCGCGCCGGAACCAGAGGAGCGAGACGGTCATGCCTTGGCACCCCGTGTGGTGATCGCGGTCCAGAGCCGCCCCGGCACGAGGCGGGCGACGCCCATGGCAAGCGCCATTCGCCGGGGGAACACGATGTTCTCGTCCCCGCGCTCGAGGCCGTCGGCGATGGCCCGGCCTGCCTCGTCCGCCTCGATGATGAACGGCATGGGGAACGCGTTGGCCGACGTCATCTCGGTGCGCACGAAGCCGGGCGCTACCGTCGTGACACGGATCCCCTTCGGCGACAGGGACGCTCGCATCGCCTCCAGGAGGTTGAGCTGAGCGGCCTTGGTGGCCCCGTAGGCCTCCGACCCTGCGATCCCTCGGTAGCCGGCCACGGAGGCGATGCCGACGAGGTGCCCTCGGCCCTGGTCCGACGAGGCCGGGGACGACGGCTGCGAATACGTTGTTGAGTCCGAGCAGGTTGACCTCGACGTGCCGGGCAAACGTCTCGCGGTCCCACTCTGCAGCGTCGAACTGTTTCCAGTAGCCGGCACTGAAGACGACGGTGTCGAGGCCGCCGAGTCCCTCATGCACTGCAGCGACCGCCTCGTCCACCGCATCGGCGTCCGTGACGTCGGCGGGGACGGTCGCCATCCTGCCGCGGGAGACCTCGGTCGAGCTCGGCAGGTCGCCGACCGCTGATCGCGACCTCCGCTCCGCGCCGGAAGAGCTCGCGCGCCAGCTCGGCCCCGATCCCACTGGAGGCGCCGACGACCCAGACCTTCCGCCCGCGCATCCCCGCGCTCATGCTGCCCGCTCGAAACGCAGCTGGGCCACGTCGAGGTAGCCGGAGGCGAAGCCGGCCTCGCAGTAGGCCAGGTAGAACTCCCACTTGCGCCGGAACGTCTCGTCGAAGCCGAGCGCTGCACAAGCGGCCAGCCCTGAGGAACGTCTCGCGCCAGCGCCGCAGCGTCTCGGCGTAGTCCTGGCCGAAGGTGTGCACCCGGGTCAGCCGCAGCTCGGTCTCCCGTTCGGTGACCTCGCTGACCGCCTGCAGGCT
Source organism: uncultured Actinomycetota bacterium (assembly GCA_963826445.1). Lineage (GTDB taxonomy): Bacteria > Actinomycetota > Actinomycetes > Actinomycetales > Dermatophilaceae > Intrasporangium. The sequence continues at coordinate 51,528 of CAWGXD010000029.1, read as the reverse complement.
CGGGATGAGGCCGCCAGGGAAGATGTGCTTCTGGATCCAGCCGTAGGAGCGGCGCGTCACGAGATAGCGGTCGTGCGACATCAGGATCGCCTGGATGGCGACGGTGCCGCCCTGAGCGAGGAGACGGTCGAGGGCCCGGAAGTACGTCGGCCAGTACTCCTCGCCGACCGCTTCGATCATCTCCACCGCGACGATCGCGTCGAAGCTGCCTCGCGCCTCGCGGTAGTCCTCCACCCGGATGTCGACCGCGTCGGCCACGCCGGCGGCATCGGCGCGCTGTCTGGGCGAGTGCGGCCTGCTCGCGGGAGAGCGTCAGGGTCGTGACGCGGGCCCCGCGCCTGGCGGCCTCGATCGCGAGCGTCCCCAGCCGGTGCCGATCTCGAGGACGCGGGTGCCTCGGGTCACGCGCGCCTCGTCGAGGATGGCGTGGACCTTGCGCAGTTGTGCGTCCTCGAGCGACTGCCCCTGGACCGGCCTGGTGCGGTCGAAGAGGGCCGAGCTGTACGTCAGCGTCTCGTCGAGGAAGGCGGCGAAGAGGTCGTTGGACAGGTCGTAGTGGGCCTCGATGTTGCGCCGTGAGCCGGTCACGGTGTTGCGCTGCTCGTGTGGGATGGACCGGTCGACGACCTGACGGAGGGCGAGCCAGGGGCGGGGGATCGCCGTCGTGAGCCGTTCGGCGAAGGGGAGCAGGACGTCGGCGAGGTCGGTGCCGGGGGCGGCGCGCCAGTCGCCCGCCATGTAGCCCTCGCCGATCCCGATCTTCGGGTGGTGCGCGAGGCGGTCGAAGAACGCTCCGGGGTCCCTCAGCTCAACCATCTGGCCGTATGCCGCTGGGCTCGCTCCCGCTCGGGGCCGTCCCTCCAGCCGGGAGCCATCGGGAAGGACCACGTCAACCGGCACTCGGGCGAGCACCTGCTCGAGGATGGTGCGGGCCAGTCTGGCCTGCAGCCGGATCGGCGCCAGGGTCGGGGCGAGTGGTTGTGCCTGGATCGTCGTCATCGGACGGCCTCCTCGAGGTGTCGTGGTCGGGGCGCGACGGGCAGACGCCTCATCCACAGCCGCACGCCGTGCAGCCGGATCAGGGCGGTGACCCGATGGGTCATGGACAGGTGTCGGGCAGCGGTGGAGAGCAGCGTGCGGCCCGTGGCGGGTGTCGGCGTCCCGGTCAGCGCGGCGTCGAGGACGGTCTGGCCGTTTCGGACGAGGCGGACGGCCACGGCGACCCGCCGCTCGTCCAGGACGAGGCGCACCTGGTACTCGCCGGAGACATCGTTGAACGGCGACACGTAGAACGCCTTGTCGACCCGTGCGCGGCCCGCCTCGTCGACCTCGACCAGGTAGGCGTGCCGGCCCCCGTAGGTGTTGTGCACCTCGAGCACCGCTGCGACGACCCGTCCGTCAGGGGAGAGGCACCAGAAGACGGTCAAGGGGTCGAAGACGTGCCCCAGCGAGCGGGCGTGGGCCAGCATGAGGACCCTGTGCCGGAGGGGAGCTCGACGCCCTGCTCCGCCAGGAAACGGTCGAGGTCGCCCCGGACGCCCCCGCCCTGCAGGCCGCCATCGAGGTGGTCGGCGGCGTCGAAGCGGGCGAGGAGCGAGAGCGGCCAGCGCATCCGCGGCAGGTCGTCCACATCGACGAGCCACTGGTAGTGCCGATACCGGAAGCGGTGCACCACGGGTGCGCGGCGGGTGTGGGTCACCTGCCCCGCGACGAGGCTCGGGACGGGCGGCGAGACGACGATGTGGCTCACCAGCGCACCCCGAAGGACTCGGCGGCCTCGACGCCGGAGCGGCAGCCGTCCTCGTGGAAACCCCAACCGAGGTGGGCCCCGGCGAACGCGAGGCGCTCGCCGCCGGTCGAGCGAAGCCGAGCCGCTGCGGCGACCGCGGCCGCGGTGAAGATGGGGTGCTCATACGACATCTCGGCGCCGACAGCGGCCGGGTCGACGAGGCCGGCAGGATCGAGCGTGACGATGTGGTCGTCACCGTCATGCAGGCCCTGCAGTCGGTTCATCCAGTAGCTGACACGTCACCTGTGGACTTGGGGCGTCGCACGAGCGCATCCGGTAGTTCCACGAGGCGCGCGCCCGTCGGGCATGCGGGAGGATGGCCGCGTCACGGTGGAGCAAAACGGTGTTGCGTGAGTAGTCGATCGCGCCGAGGTCATCCTTCTCCTCTGGCGTGGCATCGGCGAGCAGCTCGAGTGCCTGGTTGGCGTGGGTGGCCACGACGACCCGGTCGAAGCGCTCGGGCGCGGCATCGCCGACCCGCACGTCGACGCCGTCGTCATGGCGCTCGACGGCGGACACCGGGGCGGAGCGGCGCACCTCAGGCAGGCGGCCGACGAGGCGGTCGACGTACGTGGCCGATCCCCCGACGACCGTGCGCCACTGCGGGGAACCGGTGACGGTGAGCATGCCGTGGTGGTCCAGGAACCGGAACAGGTGACGGGCCGGGTAGGTCTGCGCGTCGAGCTCGCCACACGACCACACACACGACCACGAGCGGGATGGCGAAGTGACGGACGAAATAGTCGGAGAACCCACCGTCGCGGAGGAACTCGCCCCAGGTGGGCTCCGGCGCGGGATCGGCCAGGAGCGCCTTGGCCGCACGGTGGAAGCGCGGCACCTCGGTGAGCATCCGGACGAACCGCGGGTCGGCGATGCGCCACGGCTGGGCCAGGATCCCGCGCCAGCGCCTCGGCCGCCGGCGTAGGACAGTCCGCAGCCCTCGCAGGTGATGCTCATGCTCATCTCGGTGGGTCGGGTCTCGACACCGAGCTCGCGGAAGAGGCGCAACAGATGTGGGTAGGTCCGCTCGTTGTGGACGATGAACCCGCTGTCGATCCGCAACGGGCCGCTCGACCCGGACACCGTGTGCGTGTGTGCGTGCCCGCCGACCCGGCTGTCCGCCTCGAAGAGTGTGACGGCGTGGGACTGGGACAGGACATGGGCGGCGGTCAAGCCCGCGACACCGGATCCGATGACGGCGGCGGTGGTCTGTCTGGACTGCTTCATGTCTTTCAATGTAGAGTGTACGTATAGTGTTTGTCAAAGGTTGGTACAAGGAGGGCATCATGAAGTTCGTCCGCACGCTCACTGTTCCGGCAGCCGTCGAGCAGGTCTTCGCCTACCTGTCCGACTTCACGACGACGAATGAGTGGGATCCCGCCACCGTCCGGACCGAGCGCATCTCCGGCTCGGGTGAAGTCGGCACGCGCTACCGGAACATCTCTCGCTTCATGGGACGGGAGGCGGAGGTCATGTATGTCGTCACTGACCTGGATCCAGATCGTCGGTTCGCGCTGCGCGGGGAGAACGGCACCCTGGTGGCCCATGACGACATGAGGGTGCAGGGGGAGGGCTCCGGGACGACGGTCACCTACGCCGCCACCTTCGAGCTGAAGGGCGTCCGGAAAGTCGCCACGGTGGTGGTCGCGCCTGCTCTCAGGCGGCTCGTCGACGACGGCGCCGACGGTCTTCGCCGCGCGCTGCAGAGACTCTGAGCCGGTCACTGGGCCGGGCAAGACATAGACTGCACAAACCATGTACACCATTAAGCGGGCCGCGCAGCTGACCGGCATCAGCCTGTCGACCCTGCGGGCCTGGGAGCGCCGTTACGGCGTCGTCAGCCCCGCCCGGTCGGACGGCCGCTACCGCCTCTACTCGGACGCGGACCTCCGAGCCCTCGGAATCATGGCGAGCCTGGTCAACGAGGGATGGTCGGCCCGGGAGGCCGCTGCCGAAACGAAGGCACGCACCTCCGCGTCCGCCTCCACGCCGACGCCGGAGCTGCCGGCCGGACCGGCCGAGTCATCGGCGCTCCCCGGCCTCGACCGCCTCGTCGAGGCGGCCCAGCAGCTGGATCCGGTGATCGCGGCGGACGTCCTCGACGACGCTTTCGCGCGGGCCGGCTTCGAGCGGGTCGTCGACGACTGGCTCATGCCCGCGCTGCTCGCCATCGGCGACGCGTGGGCCGACGGCCGCATCTCGGTCGCGGGCGAGCACCTGCTCAGCTATGCCGTCCAGCGACGCCTGGCCGCGGCCTACGAGGCAGCCGCAGCGAGGGCCCACGGGCCGGTGGTGACGCTCGGGCTGCCTACGGGTGCCCGGCACCGAGCTCGGCATCCTCGCCTTCGCCGTGGCGGCCCGGCGCGCCGGGTTCTCGACCGCCTACGTCGGTGCCGACCTCCCTCACGATGACTGGGAGGTCGCGGTGGGCGCCCGAAGCGCCGACGCAGTCGTTCTCGCAGTTCCTCGCCCGGCCGATGTCGCACCGGCGCGCCAGCTGTGCGAGCGGCTCTCGGAGGCTCACCCGGATCTTGTCGTCTTCGTCGGCGGCGCTCGGCAGGACGAGATCGGGGCGGGCAGTGTGCCTCTTGGCCACCGCATCGCCCGCGGCGTGGAGCTCATGGCGGCGAGGCTCGCACAGCGGCGCCCGGACCGCAGTGAGCGGCCGGGCGCCGGTGGGTCAGGGACGGTTCAGCACCACGGGTAGACGAAGAGGCTCGACGAGCCGGCTCGGTGGTCGGCGAGGACGAGGGAGAGCGGGAGCGGGTCCGGTAGTGCCGCGACGTTCGTCGTGGCCCGCGGTGCGACCCCGAGGGATACCGCGGTCGCGATCGGCAGTCCGTCGCGCGCGACATCGTCGATGAGTCCGGCTCCGATGAGCGTCTTGAGGCCTGCCTTCTGGCAGGCCGTGTCAGGGGCAGCGGCGGCGGGGCCGGCCACGGCCACGGTGGCGAGGGTGCCGAGAGCGGCGGCGGCAAGCGTGGCGGTCAGCTTCTTCATGGGAACTCCTTGAGGTGGTGGCCAAGCTCCGGAGGAGCTGGTGGGATCCCATTGTGCGACTGTCTGACCAAGGTTTGTCAAGCGTTTGTACACACTTCGCGCGCCTCGACTGAGGACGCGCCTGCCCGCCCTGCCGGTGGTCAGGCATCCCGAGCACCGCTGCGGCATCGAGGTCGCGCCCTTCCCGAGACCCGTGTCTCGCGCGAGGCCCGAGGCTTGAGTCCTAAACGCCACGATCCGCTCACGTGCCCCGACGGCAAGGGACGAAGGTCCCCCTCCTGAACGTCAGGGCAGCGGCGAGACCGCCCAGCCCAGCGGCATACGGCCGAATTCCACGACGGGTCGACGGCTGGAGACCCGTGCGCACCCGGCCGACAGTGCCGTTGGTGCGCGGGTCATCGACCCGTCGGGATCGTGGGGCCCAAGCGCCTGAGGGCTCGTGGCGCTGGGTCCGTACTCGTCCACCGCTGGGCGGGCGTCATGGGGGACCGGCGGGTGGACGCGGTCATCGCGTCCCGCGCTCCAGGTCCGGGAGGGAGGAAGGTCGAGGGGGCACTGGCACTCACGCATCGTCTTCACCTCACGACTGCCGATACCCGACTGGCCGCGGCGAGCCAGCGGATCTTGGGCCGGCGAATGGTCCTCATGACGCCTTCTTCCTTTGGTCCCAGTCCACCCCTTGGCGGCGTCGCCGGCGGCGACTTGTGGCCGACGGCACGCGTCTGCTGCGTCACACCTGTTCTCCCGCGGTACGTTCGGCAGGTGACCGAGGGACAGAAGGTCCGGGGGGCTCGATGGACTCGGTTCGCGCCCGGACTCGGCGTGCTCCTGTCGTATGACCGCGCGTGGCTGCGTGGCGACGTCCTCGCGGGCATCACGGTCTCGGCGTACCTCATCCCACAGGTGATGGCCTACGCCGAGGTGGCCGGCCTGCCCGCCATCACCGGACTGTGGGCCATCCGCACCGGCCCTCATCGTCTACGCCCTGCTCGGCTCGTCGCGGCAGCTGTCGGTGGGTCCTGAGTCGACCACGGCGCTGATGACCGCCGCCGGCGTCGGCGCCATCGCCGGAGCGGCCGGCGGTCCTCACGCCGAGCTGGCCGCCGCTGCTCGCCCTGGCGGTCGGCGTCATCTGCGTGCTCGCCTGGCTCGCCCGCCTCGGGTTCCTCGCAGAGCTGCTGTCCAAGCCGGTGCTCGTCGGCTACATGGCCGGCATCGCGGCACTCATGATCGTCAGCCAGCTCGGCAAGATCACCGGCATCGACGTGGAGGGCGGGTCCTTCTTCGGGGAGATCTGGGATACGGTGACGCGTCTGGACGAGCTGCACTGGCCGACCTTTGCCCTGGCGATGGCCGTCCTCGCTGCGCTGCTCGCCATGGGCCGATGGGCGAAGCGGTGGCCGGGGCCGCTCATCGCCATGCTTGGCGCAGCGGCCGTCGTGCAGGTCTTCGGGCTCGTCGACCAGGGCGTTGCCGTGGTGGGCGAGGTCCCCCAGGGGTTGCCGCCGTTCAGCCTGCCCCGGCTCGACGGCGTGGAGATCGTGCAGCTGCTTCCGGCCGCCATCGGAGTCGCTGCCGTGGCCTACAGCGACAACGTGCTCACGGGCCGCGCATTTGCGCTGAAACGTCGCGAGACGATCGACAGCAACCAGGAGTTCGTCGCCCTCGGCGCAGCCAATATCGCCTCGAGCCTGGCATCGGGGTTCCCGGTCAGCTCGAGCGGTAGCCGCACCGTCCTCGCCGACTCCATGGGTGCGCGCACGCAGCTGCACTCCCTCGTGTCGGTCGTCGTGCTCGTCGCGACGATGCTCTGGCTGGGCCCGCTCCTGGCCACCTTCCCCACCGCCGCCCTCGGCGGCGTCGTCGTGTACGCGGCACTGCGACTCATCGACGTCGCGGAGCTGCGCCGGATCAGGCCTTCCGGCGCAGCGAGCTCGTCCTGTCGCTGTCGACGACCGCCGCGGTCCTCGTTCTCGGGGTCCTGCCGGGGATCGGTGTCGCCGTCGGCCTCTCCCTGCTCGACCTGCTGCGCCGGATCGTGCACCCGCATGACGGCGTGCTGGGCTACGTCCACAACATCGCCGGGATGCACGACATCGACGACTACTCCCATGCCGTGCAGGTGCCGGGCCTCGTCGTCTACCGCTACGACTCGCCGCTGTTCTTCGCCAACTCCCACGACTTCGTGAAGCGCGCGCTCCAAGCCGTCGCCGACGCGCAACGGGTGGGGTCCGTCGAGTGGCTCCTGCTCAACGCCGAGGCGAACACCGAGGTCGACCTCACGGCGGTGGACGCGCTCGACACTTTGCGGATCACCTTGCAGGAGGAAGGAATCAGCTTCGCCATGGCGCGAGTGAAGCAGGACATGCGCGACTCGCTCGATGCTGCTGGTTTCGTTGACAAGGTCGGTGGGGACCTGATCTTCCCGACCCTGCCGACCGCCGTCGCTGCCTACGCCAGGTGGTACGAGCGCACGCACGGACGACCGCTTGAGGGATTCCAGGTCCCGCCGGTCCCTCCGCTCCCGGACCTCTCCGACGGTCAGAAGGATCGAGGGACGGACGCCGGCTAGCCGTCGAGGAGGGCGGTGAGTGTTCGGTGCGCGAGCCGCGACATCGGGGGGTTCGTCAGCCGGTAGTACGGCAGGCAGCCGCTGGCCTGGGCCAGCGCCCACGCCTTGCCACGGTCCCACTCGGTGTCACCGACCGCGAGTGCCTCGCGAAATGCTCGGCGGGCGGACGGGGCGAGGAGGTTCCACGCCGGCTGGAGGTCGAGGGCTGGGTCAGCGGGGCCGGAGAGTCCCACGTCGATGACAGCCGACAGGCGACCGTCCTGCACCAGGAGGTTGTCGGGCATGAGATCGCCGTGCGTCCACACGTCGGGTGCCTCGTCCCGAGCCGTGAGAACCAGCCGCGACCAGAGCGCCTCGACCTCCGGGACGTCGATCAATCCATGCGACTGCCCCAGCCAACGCCGCACGCTGGCGTCATGGTCGATGAGCCGGCCGCCGCGTCTCTGGCCGGTGAACACGCGGCCCTCGGTGTCGATCTCACGCACTGCGAGAACCAGGCGTGCGAGCTGCTCGGCGAAGGGGACGGAGTCTGCCAGGTCGACCTGCGAAGCCGGCACTCCCGGCAACCATCGGTAGACGGCCCAGGGCAGCGGGTAGCCGTGACCCGGCTCGCCGATCGACACGGGCTCGGGCGAGCGCACCGGTAGCCGCTCGAGGAGCCGCCGCGCGTTGTCCGCCTCGTCACTGAGCTCGGTCCACACCGTGTGGGGATCATCGCCCTGCATCGGGAAGCGCAGGACGAGGTCCTCACCCAGCCGATACAGCAGGTTGACGGTGCCGTTCGACGGCACGCGTGACAGTCTCGCGCCGCGCAGGTCGGGTAGCTGCTCGGCGACGAGGGCAGCCACCATGTCGTCGGTGAGCTCGAGCTGGTCCTCATGAAGTCGCACGTGGCCACCCTTGCCTCTCTCCCTCAGCGGTGCCAACGCTTTTCGACCCCACCAACCCGGACGCGCGAGCATCCGGCTCTGCCGCTGTGGCACAGTGGCGCAGTGAGCGCCCCCGACCGCGTCGCCGACACACCGGTGTTCTTCCTCGCCGGTGGGACGGGCATCTCTGCCGAGACGCTGGGCAACCTCATGCTCAACCAGTTCCCCACCGTCCGCTTCCTCCGGCGCAAGATCCCCTTCATCACCACGGTGGAGGTGGCGCGTGAGGTCGTGGCCGAGGTGGACGCCGCGATGACCAGTTCAGTCACGCCACTGGTCTTCTCGACGGTCGCGGACGAGGAGGTCCGCACGGAGCTGCAGAAGACCAAGTGCGCCTTCATCGACCTCTTCGGCTCGCACCTGGACGCGATCGAGCGCGTACTGCACGTCAACGCCAGCCACAACCGCGCCGGACTGCACGGGCTCGGCGACCTGCGGCGCTACGAGCAGCGGATGAAGGCGGTCGAGTTCGCCATGGAGCACGACGACGGCCAGAGCATGCGGAACCTCCCGCAGGCCGAGCTGATCCTCATCGCCCCATCCCGGTGCGGCAAGACGCCCACCTCGATGTACCTCGCCCTCCAGCACGGCATCAAGGTCGCGAACTACCCGCTCGTCGAGGAGGACTTCCGCTCGAGCGACCTCCCGCGGCCCATCCGCCCCTATGGCGACCGCTGCTTCGGACTGATCTCCACCCCCGCCCGATTGAGCCAGGTGCGCGGAGAGCGCCGACCCGGCTCGACCTATGCCTCGCTGGCCCAGTGCAGCTACGAGCTGAGACGCGCGGAGGCCCTCTACCACCACCACCGGATCCCGTCGATCAACTCGGCGTCGATGTCGGTCGAGGAGATGGCCGCCGTCATCATGCAGACCAGACGACTCAACAACCTCGCCTAGGGGCGGCCCAGCCACCGTCACCGCCGACGAAAGGACAACCCATGACCGCCAACATCCTCTGGTTCGCGCGAGCTCGGCCTTGACGACGTCGAGTCCGTCGGAGGCAAGAACGCGTCCCTCGGCGAGATGGTCCAGCACCTGTCCAAGGCGGGGGTCTCGCGTGCCCGACGGCTTCGCGACGACGGCCGATGCCTACCGCCGCTTCCTCGCGCACGAGGGACTCGCCGACCGGGTCAATGCGCTCCTCGCGGACCTCGATGTCGACGACGCCCGCCGCCTCGCGGAGGTGGGCAAGGAGATCCGCGACGCGGTCGAGTCGCAGCCGTTCCCGGCAGACCTCGAGCAGCGACATCCGGTCCGCCTACGACGAGCTCGTCGCGGCCGCCGGCACGGACGACGTGAGCTGGGCCGTCCGCTCGAGCGCCACGGCGGAGGACCTGCCCGACGCGTCCTTCGCCGGGCAGCAGGAGACCTTCCTCAACGTCAGTGGCATCGACAACATCCTGCACGCCATCAAGCTCGTCTTCGCGTCCCTCTACAACGACCGCGCCATCGCCTACCGCGTCCACAGCAACTTCGACCACTCGGTCGTCGCGCTCTCCGCGGGCGTCCAGCGGATGGTCCGCTCCGACCTCGGCGCGTCCGGAGTCATGTTCACCATCGACACCGAGTCCGGCTTTCCGCGACGCCGTCTTCATCACCAGTGCCTACGGCCTCGGCGAGGCAGTCGTGCAGGGCGCGGTCAACCCGGACGAGTTCTACGTCTACAAGCCGGCCCTCGCGCGCCGGACCGTCCGGCGATCCTCAAGCGCGGCGTGGGCGCCAAGGCGACGAAGATGGTCTACACGCAGAGACGCGTCCGTGGGCCGCACGACGGAGTTCGTCGCCCGTGGACGCGGCCGACCAGCGCCGGTTCAGCCTCACCGACGACGAGGTCACCGAGCTCGCCCGCCACGCCGCTCAAGATCGAGGAGCACTACGGCCGCCCGATGGACATCGAGTGGGCCAAGCGACGGCATCGACGGCAAGCTCTACATCCTGCAGGCCCGCCCAGAGACGGTGAAGTCGCGCGCGAGCGCCTCGACGCTCCAGCGCTTCCGCATGAACGAGCGGGGCCCGGTCGTCGTCGAGGGCCGCGCGATCGGCCAGAAGATCGGCGCCGGTGCGGTGCGCGTCCTCACCGACGTGGCCGCGATGCACGAGTTCCAGCCCGGCGAGGTGCTTGTCGCCGACATGACCGACCCCGACTGGGAGCCGATCATGAAGCGCGCCAGCGCCATCGTCACCAACCGCGGCGGCCGCACCTGCCACGCCGCGATCATCGCCCGCGAGCTCGGCATCCCCGCCGTCGTCGGAACGGGCGATGCGACCAGCACAGCTGCACGACGGTCAGGAGGTCACCGTGTCCGCTGCCGAGGGCGACACCGGCTTCGTCTACGACGGGCTGCGGGACTTCACCGTCACCGACACCGGCCCTCGCCGAGATGCCCGAGATCCCCGTCAAGATCATGATGAACGTCGGCACGCCCGAGCAGGCCTTCGAGTTCTCTCGCCTGCCGCACAAGGGAATCGGCCTCGCCCGTCTCGAGTTCATCATCAACCGCCAGATCGGGATCCACCCCAAGGCGCTGCTCGAGCTCGACGACCAGGAGCCCGAGCTGCGCAGGCCGAGATCGACCGAGCTCATCGCGCGCCTACGACAGCCCGCGCGACTTCTTCGTCACGCGGCTCGCCGAAGGGGTCGCCATGCATCGCGGCGGCCTTCGCACCCGAGCCGGTCATCGTCCGCATGTCCGACTTCAAGTCGAACGAGTACGCCAACCTCATCGGCGGCGAGCGCTACGAGCCGCACGAGGAGAACCCGATGATCGGCTACCGGGGTGCCTCGCGCTACCTGTCGCCCGACTTCGCCGAGTGCTTCGCGATGGAGTGCGAGGCGATGAAGTTCGTCCGCGACGACATGGGCCTGACCAACGTCAAGATCATGATTCCTTTCGTGCGCACCGTCGCCGAGGCGCAGGGCGTCATCGACCTGCTCGGACAGCACGGCCTGCGCCGGGGCGAGAACGACCTGCAGGTCATCATGATGTGCGAGGTGCCGTCCAACGCCGTCGACGCGGACTCTTTCCTGGAGCACTTCGACGGATTCTCCATCGGCTCCAACGACATGACGCAGCTGACGCTCGGGCTCGACCGCGACTCGGCGCTCGTGGCCGGATCGTTCGACGAGCGCGACCCCGCGGTCAAGAAGATGCTGAGCATGGCGATCCGGGCCTGCAAGGCGCAGGGCAAGTACGTCGGAATCTGCGGGCAGGGCCCTTCGGACCACGTCGATCTTGCCGAGTGGCTCCTCGACGAGGGGATCGAGTCCATGTCCCTCAACCCCGACACGGTCGTGGACACCTGGCTCCAGCTCGCCAAGCACGCTCGCTGAGCCCGGCAACCCAGGGAACGGACGCGCGGTCCCAGCTCAGCGGCATACGGAATTGGCCGTATGCCGCTGAGCTGGCACTTGCGGTCACGTCGCCTTACTGCCGGCGGAAGGTGAGCAGGTAGTCCCCTGTGAAGTCGTGGGGGAGCACGTCCCACACGATGACCGTCTCGCCGAGGAAGGGCAGGACGCCGCCGACGGCGCGCGCGACGTCCCACGCCAGGGCCGTCGTGTGGCTCTCATGCCGGATGTTGGCCACGTTGACGACGAGGTGTCCGCCGGGCCGAAGCAGGTCGCGCACGGTTCGAGCGAGCTGGGTGAGGTGCTCGAGGTAGGTGCGGTAGTCGCCGTCGAGGATCTCGTACGCGGTCAACGGATTGTGCGGGTGCGCATTGGCGGTCATGTAGGGCGGTGAGGTGAGGCACAGGTCGACGGGCTCCGTGACGAGCTGGTGCAGGCCGCGGGAATCTCCCTCGATGACGGTGGTCGCGGATGCCCGCTCGCGGATCAGGGCCACGCGCTCGGGGAGCAGTTCGATGCCGATTGCCCTGCGGCCCAAACGGCTTGCCACGGCCAAGGTCGTCCCGTACCCGGCGAACGGGTCGAGCACGAGGTCACCCGGACCCGAGAGGAGCTCGATCACTGCGGCGGCGATCCGCTCGATGAAGTGGACATCCTCATCCGCCCCCGCAACCCGCTCAGCGGCGAGCTCGTCGGCCGTGGCGGTCAGGTATGGGGGCAGCGGCCGATCGCTCGGCGGTGTGGCCCGTGGTGCAGCCGGGGTCATGGCTCCTATCGTGCCGCGTCAGCCGTAGCCCTTCGCGACCCACTGGGCGTCCACACGTACTGGGGCGCCTGACAGACCTCGACGAAACCGAGCCGGAACGGTGTGCAGGCGACCTCACGGACGGGGTATCTCCGACGTCCTTCGAGTATGACGACCTCCATCTTGACGGCCCCGGAAACCGCTCAGAGCCACGTGCACGAGCCCGTCGATCCGGCCATCCTGTACTGGGGCACGCCGGTCGTGCTCGTCTCGACGCTCAATGAGGACGGCAGCGCGAATCTTGCGCCGATCTCGTCAGCCTTCTGGCTCGGCCACACGGCCACGCTGGGCTTCGGCTTGACGTCACATTCCCTGGCCAACCTGCGGCGGACCGGAGAGTGCGTGCTCAACCTCCCCGGACCGGGACAGGTGTCGGCCGTCGACCGCCTCGCGCTCACGACTGGCGCGGATCCCGTTCCCCCGTGGAAGGCTGCCAACGGCTACATCCACTCGCGCGACAAGTTCGCCCGCGCCGGGCTGACTCCGGTGCGCGGACACGTTGTCGCTGCACCCCTGGTCGGGGAGTGCCCGGTGGCCATGGAGGCCACGCTCGAGGCCGTCCACCTCACTGACCACGCCGTCGTCCAGGTCAACGTGGAGCAGGTGCACGTTCACCCGGCGATCCGCATGGCCGGCAGCGAGCGTCGCATCGATCCGGCGCGCTGGCGTCCGCTCATCATGAGCTTCCAGCGCTTCTTCACCTTGGGCGCCGAGGTGCATCCCTCACGCCTCGCCGGGATCGACGAGGAGGCGTATCGCTGAGGGCGTGTGGCGTCGCTCACGGTAAGGGTTCGCCTCCGGGCCGCCACCAACAGATATGAGCGCCACAACCACCGCCTTCGTCCTCTCCGGTGGGGGTAGCCTGGGCGCCGTCCAGGTCGGAATGCTCCAGGCGCTGGCCGAGCAGAACATCCGACCGGACCTGCTCGTCGGGACCTCGGCGGGAGCCATGAACGCCGCCTGGGTCGCCGGCCACGGGATGTCCAAGGCGTCGCTCGAGGCGCTGGCGGACGTCTGGCGTGCCCTGCGGCGGGCCGACGCGTTCCCCATCGACCCGCGTCGGGTGCTTGGCGCCCTGGTTGGCCGGGACGTGGCGGTGTCATCTGCCGACCGGCTGGGCGACCTCGTGCGCCGCCACGCAGGGTTCGACGACCTTGCCGACGCGATCATCCCGGTGCATTTCGTCGCCACCGACCTGATGAGCGGTCGTGACGTCCTCATCAGCGCGGGATCGGTCGTCGCCGGCGTCCTCGCCAGTGCCGCGATCCCGGGGGTCTTCCCTCCGGTCGAGCTCGGTGGCCGGCTGCTCGTCGACGGTGCCCTCGCACAGCATGCCGGCGTGACGCAGGCCGTGGACCTGGGAGCCGAGATCGTCTACCTGCTCCCGACCGGTGCGCCGTGCGCACTCGCCGAGCCACCACGGTCTGCGGTGGCGATGGCCCTGCACGCCCTGACACTGCTGCTGGAGCAGCGGGCCATCCACGACGTGGCGGTGATCGCGGACGAGGTGGCGGTCCGGGTGCTGCCGCCGCTCTGCCCGCTCACGGTCTCGGCGATCGACTTCGGTCGGGCGGCGGAGCTCATCGGCCGCGCGCGCCGATCCACCCTGGCGTGGATCGAGGGTGGCGGGCTCGATCTCCCAGCGCCGGAGCGGTTCCTCTCGCTGCACAAGCACCCCCGGCGCACTGCCGAACCGCAGCTGCGGAGCGAGGTGCGCCCGGCCGGCTCAGACGCTGTCGGCGCCATCTCCTAGGTTTCTGGTCGGGGCACCGATCAGTAGGGATGACGATGGAGTTGAGCGCTGCACTGAAACTGGGCCGAGAGCTCATGGCAACACACGGGCTGAGCGACTGGGTCCTCAACCTGGACCGGGCGAGGATGAGAGCGGGCGCGTGCCGTCCGGCCAGGCGGGAGATCTCGCTGAGCGCCCACCTGACCCGCCTACATCCCGAGACTGAGGTCCGGGACACGATCCTGCACGAGATCGCCCACGCGCTGGTCGGTCCGGGGCATGGCCACGACGCGGTCTGGCGCGCGAAGGCACTCGAGATCGGCTGCTCCGGCCAGCGCTGCTCGTCCGCGGAGGCCCCCGGAGTCACCGGTGCCTGGTTGGGAACGTGCGCCAGCGGGCACGAGACGACCCGGCACCGGATGCCGACCAGAGTGGCCATCTGCACCCTGTGTACCGGCCCCGAGCGGGTCCGGGTCCTCGAGTGGACCTACCACGGTCAGCGGGTGCCGATGCATCCCAACTACGTGGCCGAGCTGGATGCACTTCTGCTGGGGCTGCCCCAGCTCGTGCCCGGCCGACTGCGCCCGGGTGCCGTGGTTCGGGTCGCAGCACCCGGCCAGTTCGACGGAGTGATGGGACACATCGTCAAGCGCGGCCGCACGCGCTATCGGGTCCGGGTGCCCGATGGCGTCCTGTCGGTGCCCTTCGCCTGGGTCGAGAGGGCCGGCTGAGTCACCCGGAGTGGCCGAGGGCTCGGCGTGCGGCGTCCGTCAGCTCACGTGGCTCGCGCACAACGGCGCACGTGTGCGCGTCGGGCCGCACGAGCCAGACGTCAGCAGGGTGCGCCTTGAGCGAGTCGAGGAGTATGCCGCTGGGCTCGGCCTCGGCGAGGGCCAGGACGGCGTGTGGTGCCGTTCCCGCGCCCTCGCTCAGGGCCGCCCTCACAGCCGCGAGGTCCGCCCATGGGCCGGCCAGGGCGAGCAGACCGGCCCGGGCCAGTTGTCGGACGTGGGTGATGCCCGGCTGGCCGGCCAGCTCCACCGGCGCGTCGGGCAGGATCACCCCGGGCACCGGTTCTGGCGGCGCGCCGCGGGGTGGCCGACCCGGCCACCTGCGGTCTGGGGCGGCAGTGGTCAGCGGCGAGTCGACGTACCAGAAGGGCTCGGACAGGCGGCCGGAGTCGACGTGGGCCCTCGCCGCCACGTCGTCCCCAGCTGCCTTGAGCAGATCGGCACGGCGTGCCCTGGCCTCGGGCGAGTGCGGCACGAGGAAGTCCATCGTCGCCGTCGTGACCTCGAGGTTCTCGACCGCCGCAGCGCGCCGCTCCGTCTCGTAGCTCTCGAGCAGGCCTGGCCCCGCCCAGCCCCGGAGGGTCCAGGCGACCTTCCAGGCAGCGTTCTCGACGTCAGCCACTCCGGAGTTGAGGCCGCGGGCGCCGAACGGTGCGACGAGATGGGCCAGGTCCCCGGCCAGGAGCACTCTCCCTGCCCGGAAGCGCGACGCGATCCGCGCATGGAAGTGGTAGACCGTCGACCAGTCGAGGCGGTAGGGCGACTCGCCGATGATCTGCCGGATGCGGCGATCGAGTCGCCCCGAGGAGCGCTCGGTGTCGAGGTCGAAATCCGGTTCCACCTGCCAGTCGATCCGGTAGAGGCCGTGTGGGCACGGGTGGATCAGCACCTGCCGACCGGGATTCCACGCCGGGTCGAAGTAGAACCGGCGCTCCTGTTCCCAGCCCGGCAAGGTCGCCTCGATGTCGCAGATGAGGAAGGCGTCGCTGAACGACATTCCCTCGAAGTCGACACCGAGCATGCTCCGGATGTCGGTGGCCCGGGCACCGGCGCAGGCGATCGCGTAGTCGCTGGTCACCTCGACCTCGCCGTCGGGAGTCTCGCACCGCACCGTCACCGACGTGGACGACTGGGAGATCCCCGTGATGCGATGCGACCACCGCACGTCGATGAGCGGCTGGCAGGCGATCGTCTCGTCCAGCACCTCCTCCGTCCGGGCCTGGGAGATGTTGACGAACGGCGGGAACGGCGAGCGCCCCGGATCGCTCAGCTCGACGACGAAGAGCTCCTCCTCCCGGTGGAAGGTGCGCGCGCGCGACCACGTCAGGCCCTCGTCGGCGATCGCCCGGGCGCCGAGCTCGGACCAGAAGTCCAGGACGTCGCGCTGCTGGCAGATTGCCTTCGACCCGACGAGGTCCCGTCCCGGCCGCTGGTCGAGGACCACGACCGGGATGCCCCATCTGGCCAGGGCCAGGGCCGCGGTCTGGCCCACAGGGCCGGCCCCGAGGACGAGGACGCTCACTGGAGCTGGTCCCACACCTCGCGGTCCCGCTCCGCCGTCCAGATGACCGGTCGTTCGATGCCGTTCAGCTCGTCCCAGAAGCGGGAGACGTCGAAGGGGAGTGAGTGCTCGAAGATCGGCCAGCGGCCGTACTCGTCATGCAGCGCGGCGTGGGCGGCGTCGAAGGCGTCCTTGAGCGTGCCGCCCCCGCGGTGGACCGCCGTGACCTGGTCCATGAGCACCTCGAGGAAGTGTCGCGTCTGGGCGACGGCGGCGTCGACCGCCTCCCGACCGTGAGCAACGGCGCCGCGGCCGCCGACGAGCGCCTCGGCCCGGAACGACGCCACTGCATCGAGGGTGTGGGTCGCCCAGTCGCGATGGAAGGCGTCACCCGTGTAGAGGGCGGCCTGCGACTCGACGAGGTCGCCGGCGAACAGGACGCCCTGCTTGGGCAGCCACGCAACCACGTCACCCTCGGTGTGGCCACGGCCACACCAGCGCAGGATGAGGTCGCCACGATTGCCCCCGAGCGGAATCCACAGTTCATCGGCGAAGGTGATGGTGGGGTGAGTCAGTCCAGGGATCTCCTCCGGCTGTTTGAAGAGCCTTGGCATCCGGCCGAACTCGCTCTGCCAGTCCTGTTCCCCTCGCTCGTCGATGAGGCGCCGCGTCGACTCGTGGGCGATGATCTCCTCTGCTTCAAAGGCGCTGGCACCGAGCACGCGTACGGCGTGGTAGTGGGACAGCACGACATGGCGCACTGGCTTGTCGGTGTGCTCGCGCAGCTTGGCCAGCCACTCGCGGGCCGCGGCCGGCGTCGCCCGGACGTCGAAGCAGACGAGGAAGTCCTCGCCCTCGATGGCGCCGACGTTCGGGTCCCCTTCTGCGGTCAGGGCATAGACGCCTTCACCGAGCACCTCCACTGTCTCGACCTTCTCATCGAGGTCGGCGGACGAGGCGAACGGCTTGCTCGACTCCGCTGTCATGACTCCTCCTTGGTCTCGGGTTGGACCACATCGAGAATGGCGCTCGAGGACGTCGTGCCGCCGCCGAGGTAGGCGCGGCGCACTCGGTCGTCTCTCGCGAGCTCATGCGGTGTTCCCTCGGCGACGACGCTGCCCCGGTCCATGACGACGACGCGATCGGCGACGAGGAAGGCCGCGCGCACATTCTGCTCGACGAGCAGCACGGCGAGTCTGCGGTCATCGCGCAGGTGGGCCAGGGCGGCGACGATCTCGCCGACGACCTTCGGCGCCAGCCCCAGGCTCGGCTCGTCGAGCACGATGACGGACGGTTCCGCCATGAGCGCACGAGCCATCGCCAGCATCTGCTGCTCGCCGCCGGAGAGCGCCCCCGCCGGCAGGTTGATCCGGTCCGCGAGGCGCGGGAACAGCTCGAGGGCGGCGGCGCGTCGAGCGGCATACCCCTTGTCCCGCATCCGGACCCACCCCCCGAGGGCGAGGTTGTCCTCGACGGTGAGCGATGGGAAGACGAGCCGGTTCTCCGGCACGTGCGTCAGCCCGCGGGCGGCGATCTGCTCGGCCCCAAGCCGCGTGACGTCCTCACCCCCCAGCGTGACAGTGCCAGCCGTGGGACGCAGCAGGCCCGAGACGGACCGCAGCAGCGTCGACTTGCCGGCACCGTTGGCGCCGATGACGGCGACCAGCTCGCCGGGATCCACGGTGACCGTGACGTCGTGGAGCACTTCGAGGCGGTCGTATGCCGCTCGCAGTCCTTCCACGCGAAGGCCGCCGGCCGCTGGGGTCGGGTTCTGCGCTGTACCGGTCTGGTTAGGCGCGGTGCTCATGTCCTCACCTCGCCCTCGACCCGAGCGGCAGCCTGCCGGACGAGGCTCTCGTCCTCGGCGGCCACGCCGAGGTAGGCGGCGATCACCGCCGGGTCGTTGCGGATCTCCTCTGGCTCGCCCATGGCGATGAGCCGGCCGTCATCGAGGACGGCGACCCGATCGGCGAGGGCTAGGACCGCCTCGACGTCGTGCTCGACGATGAGGACTGCGACCCCCGCCCGGCTGGCCTCACGGAGCAGCGCCGACAGGCTCGTGCGCTCGGGTCCGGAGAGCCCGGCCATCGGCTCGTCGAGCATGACGAGGGCCGGGCCGAGCGCGAGTGCCCGGGCGATCTCGACCTGGCGCTGCCTGCCGAAGGGCAGGTCGGCGACCGGGCGGTCCGAGTGGTCGCTGAGGCCCAACGCATCCAGGGCCTCTCGCGCGGCGGCGTCGATGCTGCGCTCCTCGCGCCGGGCCATGCCTGCCATCCCTCGAAGGATCCCGGCCCGGCTGCGAAGGTGGCGGGCGACCTTGACGTTGCCGAGGACGGTGGCACTGCTGAAGACCTGGAGGTTCTGGAACGTCCGGGTGGCCCCGAGCGAAGCGGCGACGTGCGGTCGCCGGCCCTGGACCTCCCGACCGCGAAGGGTCACGGCGCCCGACGTGGGCGGCAGCACCCCGCTGATCATGTTGAACGCCGTCGTCTTGCCCGCGCCGTTGGGCCCGATGAGCGCGACGATCTCGCCCGCTGCGACGTCGAGGTCGACGCGGTCGAGTGCGGTGACACCGCCGTACCGCTTCGTCAGGTCCCTCACGACGAGCAGCGGCGATCCCGGTTCCGGGAGGTCGGCCCCCTCGAGCAGCCCGGCGAGCCGGCTCCCGGTGATCGACTGCTCACGTGACGAATCCCCCTCGGTCGAGTGTGCAGTTCGCGCCGCCGCCCCGGTCGAGTGTGCAGTTCGCGCCCCGATGAGCTGGTGCCACAGCTGGGCGAGGCCGCCCGGCACGAGAATGATGACGAGGACGAGGACGACGCCGAAGGCGAGCAGTTGGACCTCGCCACTCGCGCCAGGGATGAGGGCCGTGATGAGGTCCCTCGCCCCCTCGTCCATGACGCTGACGGCAATGGCGCCGGTCAGCGCGCCCCACACGGTCCCAAGGCCACCCAGCACGACCATGAGGAGCAGCTCGACGCTCAGCTCGAAGCCGGCCGCCTCCGGTGAGACGACGCCGAGCCAGTGCGCATAGAAGACGCCGGCGAGACCGGCGTATCCCGCAGCGAGGACGAAGACCCGCAGGCGCAGCGCGAACGTGTCGACGCCCAGGCACTCCGCGGCCACCTCGGAGTCGTTCACCGCCCCGAGCGCCCGCCCCATCCGGCTTCGGACGAGGTTGGTGGCAAGCAGCATTCCGACGACGACGAACGGCGAGAGCAGCCAGAAGTACTCCTGCGCCGAGTTGTAGAGGCGACCGCCGAACTCTGGCTTGGGAATCCCATAGATCCCTGACGTGCCGCCGGTGATCTCGAGCTCCCGCACGACGACGGTGACGATGATCCCCAGACCCAGCGTGGCCAGGGCGAGGAAGTGCCCGCGCAGTCGGAGCAGGGGAAGGCCCACGAGCAGCGCCACGACCATCGCGGCGATGGTCGCGACAATCGCGGCCGGCCACATCGACCAGCCCGCCTTGGTCACGAGCAGTGCCTGGGTGTAGGCGCCGACCGCGAAGAACGCCGCGTGGCCGAGGCTGACCTGCCCAGCAAGGCCCATGAGGAGGGACAGCCCGATGGCGGCCAGGCCGTAGATGAGCGCGTATACCCCGACGTTGACGACGGCGGTCGACGCGACGAGCGGGAAGACGACGAGGGCGACCGTGAGGAGGACGAACGGTACCCAGCGGCCCCAGCGCGAGGAGGTGAGCGGCATACGGCGGAGTGGGCCCCGGCCCGAGACGGCGGTCACACGCGCACCCCACTCGCCTTCAGTCCCAACCCTTGGGGCCGGATCAGCAGCACGAGGAGGAGCACCACGAAGGCGACGGCGTCGCGGTAGCCGGAGGCGATATAGCCGGCGACGAGGTTCTCGAGGACACCGAGCATGAGCCCGCCGAGCATGGCGACGCGGAAGGACACGAGTCCGCCGAGGGTGGCCGCGACGAAGCCCTTGAGCCCGAGTGTCAGACCAGAGGTCCACGATGCGAGGTAGATCGGCGCCCCGACGACGCCAGCCGTCGCCCCGACGAGCCCCGCGATCGCGAAGGCGACCATCGTCGCGGTGCGCGGTGAGATGCCGACGAGCCGGGCGGCCGTGGGCTGCTCCGCACACGCCCGCAGCGCCTTGCCGTGCAGGGTGTGCTCGTAGAACCGCACGACGAGGAAGCCGAGGACAGCGGCCGTTCCGAGGATCCAGAGCTCCTGTGCCCGGATGCTCACACCGCCGATGGTGAAGTCGGACCCGGGGAAGGGCTCGAGACGAAGCGCCTCGGGGCCCCAGATCAACAGCATCGCGGCCTTGACAGCGGTGGAGACGCCGAGCGTGAGGATGATCGACAGCAGCGGCGTCATCCGCTTGATCGGCGCGATGGTCAGCCGCTCGAGCGCGACGGCGACGAGGACGACGACGACGACCGCGACAGCGGCGGCGACGAACAGCGGCAGGCCGGTGCCCACGACACTGATGGCCGTGAGCCCGGCGAGCGCTGCGTACTCACCCTGGACCAGGTTGACGATCTCCCGCACGGAGAAGACGGCGACGAAGCCGAGGGCCACGAGGCCGTAGATCGCCCCTTGGGCCAGGCCCGAGAAGACGAGCTGGAGGAAGTCGCTCATCAGCTACCGGCGACCGACCAGGTCCCGTTCTTGACCTCCACCATGACGAGGGCCTCCTTCGTCAGACCCGAGTGGTCCTCGGGCGTCATGGTGAACACGCCACTGACTCCGGGCCAGTCAGAGGTCTTCTCGAGCGTCTCGCGCAGCTTGGCCTTGTCGGTTCCGGCCGTCTTGAGCGCCTCGACCGCGACCATGAAGCCGTCATAGGCGTGCCCTGCGAAGGTGGATGGGTTCTGGCCGTACTTGGCCTTGAAGTCCGTGATGAACTTCGTGACCACCGGCTTCTGCGGGTCGTTCTCCGGGAGCTGGTCGGCGACGAGCATGCGCCCGAGCGGGGCGAGCAGGCCGTTGGCCGAGTCGCCGGCCGTGTCGAGGAAGGCCTGGTTGCCGATGCCGTGTGACTGGTAGACGGGGGCGTCGATCCCGAGCTGGCGGTAGGCCTTCTGGGCGAGGCCGGCGGCCGGCGGGATGCCCCAGATGAGGGTGGCGTCCGGGTTCGCGTCACGGATCTTGACCATCTGCGCGGTGAAGTCGGTCGCATCGGGCGCGAACTTCTCGGTCACGACGACGGTGATCCCAGACGGCTTGCCGATCTCGTCGAGCATCTCGGCCACCCCCTCGCCGAAGCCGGAGGCGTCGCGAGCGAGAGCAATCTTCTTGTAGCCCTTGGTGGTCATGTCGTCGACCAGCTTCTCGAGGACGACCCGGTCGTTCTGCGCGGTCTTGAAGACCCACGTGCTGCCGTCGACGATCGCCTGGTTCGCGGCCAGCGAGATCATCGGGATCTCGGCCTGCTCGGCGATGGGACGCATCGCAAGACTCGGCCCCGTGCGCGACGCGCCGAGGATGAGGTCGACCTGCTCGCTCGAGATGAGGGAGTTCACGGCCTTCGCCGCGCCGTCCTCGGTGGACTGGTTGTCCTCGATGGTCAGCTCGATCTGGCGACCGTTGACACCGCCGCCCGCGTTGACCTGCTCGGCGAGCATCTCGAGCGTCTGTCGCTCGGGGACGCCGAGGGTGGCGCCGGCGCCGGTGATGTCGAGGACCGCACCGATCTTGATGGGGCCCTGCTCGGCACCGCCCCCGGCGGTGCCTGCCGGGGTGGGCGTCTCCTCACTCTCGGCGCAGCCGGCGAGGACGAGCGCGGCGCTCGCGACGACGGCCGACATCCGGACCAGGGCGGGCCGAGGGTATGGGGAAGTGAATCGGGGGGTCATGGCTCGTCCCATCTGCCACATCGTTGTGGCTTTGGTTAGCACAGTTAAGGCACGGTCAAGGCGGTCGAGGCGGTCAAGGCACTGCGACATCTGGCGGTAGATACCAGACCTCGTGTTCAATATTCGAACAGAGGATTTCGATATCGGGTCCAACGTAGAGAGGGTGGCCGACGGTGACAAGACCCGCCTCCCCAACCGTTACCATCACCGCGGGCGCCGTGGTGGGCGACGGCGCGCCTGCCTCGCAGACCCTCGACCGGGGCCTCCGCGCCCTCGAGTTGGTGGCCGCGGCCGCCGAGCCGATGATGACCGCCGACGTCGCGCGGACCCTCGGCCTGCACCGCTCGATCACCTACCGGATGCTCCGCACGCTCGAGAACCGCCGGCTCGTCGACCGTGACGCCTCGGGCGCGTGGCTGCCGGGGGCCGGACTCGCGGTCCTCGCCACGAACGTCGTCCCGGAGGTCCGATCGGCGGCGCAGCCGGTCCTCGAGGCGCTGGCCAACGACACCGCGATGACCGCGTTCCTCGTCATCCGCGACCACGACGAGGCCGTCACGGTGTCGGTGGTCGAGCCGCGCTCCGCCATCGCGCATGTCACCTACCGCCCCGGCAAACGCCATCCGGTGCACCGGGGTGCGCCGGGCCTGGCGCTCCTCGCGGGTGCGGCAACCGGCGGCGGCGACGGCCAGCCTGAGCGTCCCGAGGTGACAGAGTGCCGTGAGCGGGGCTGGGCCTACTCGGAGTCCGAGGTGCTGCAAGGCATGAAGTCGGTGGCCTCGCCCGTACTCGATGCCGACGGCCGTTGCCGGGCGGCGGTGGCCGTCGTGTTTGTCGGCGAGCACGACTTGGCCGCACTCGGGGCGAGGGTCGTCGTGGCTGCCGCCGAGGTCACCCACCGGGCGCGGCTCACGTCGCGGAGCCTGCCGACGGGCCCGGCCTGAGCCGGGCGTAGGACACCTCGTCGGCGAAGCTCCCGTCCGGGTTCTTGAGCCGGCCGGCCAGCACCCCCTCGCGCACGAAACCCGCCCGTGACGCGACCACTCCGGAGGCCACGTTGTCGAGCTTGTGACCGAGCTCGAGCCGGGCGATCGACGTCGTCGCGAACACCCAGTCGACGAGCAGCTTCAGTGCCCGCACGGTCAGCCCGCGGCCGCGGAACTCGGGCAGCACGCCGTAGCCGATGAGGGCCACCTCGGGCGGTCCCATCCGCAGCACGGAGATCATCCCCGCGCGGATCCCCGACGGCCCGTCGACCATGGTGAAGCGCGCGGCCCGACCACTCCTCCAGTCCCGGACCGCGCGAGCGGCCGCCTGTCGCGCCTCCGGCTCCGTCATCGGAGCGGCGGTGAACGCCCACTTCATGGCCTCGTCGTTGTTGTTCTCGGCGAGCAGAAGGTCCCAGTCGGCCGTGGTCATCGGCCGCAGCGTGAGGACCCCGTCCGAGAGCGAGTCGACGGTTGGCCAGGACGGTGCCACCGGTCTGGCGGCCGCGGGCGGTCGCAGCAGATAGGCGTCCACCACCCATTCACGAGCTTCGGCCGCCCGTGAGCGCGCCGCACGCACCTCATCGACGACGTCTGCGAACCGGCCGGCGACGAGCACCTCGTCGCGAGTCCCGAGGTGTGCTCCCCAGTACAGCGTGAGATCCGGGAAGAGGTCTGCGAGCCCGAGGCACCGCAGGCGGTCGTCACCGACGACCACGGCGTCGCCCATCGTCGGGTCGTAGGAGTCGACGAGGTGTTGCGCGGACATGAGGTGCACGTCGGCTCCATTACTGCCCAAGGCAATTCGATGAGCCGCAGCGAGGAGCTGCGGGGCACCGAGTCCGGGGGCGACCTCGACGTCCGCATGGAAGTGAGCGGCCAAGCCCTCGGCCAGCCCGAGCGTTGCACTGGCCAGCGCGGGATCGCCCCACACGAGCAGGCCCAACGTCTCCTCACGCGGGCCAGCCTGCGCGAGAGCGGCCACACTCGCCTCCACGCGAGCTCCCAGCGCTGCCTCACCGCTGTCGTATGCCGCTGAGCGCGTCTCGCTGTCAGGCTCACCTCGTTGGTGGGTGACCTCCACGAACCGGTGGGCATGGCTCTCGGAGAGAAGCTGGGCACAGAGAGCGCGCTGGGCGGCCCACCGAACGCCCGCACCCTCGCCATCCTCGGCCAGCAGGAAGACGTCGACACTGTTCATCGCGGCGACCGCATCGTGAGTGAGGTGGTCGGGGTGGCCCAGGCCGAGACCGATGACGTGGATCCGCGTGATCATCGGGCCAGCTCCTTCCGCGCCGCGCGGGTCGGCGCGAGCAAGGCGTCAATGTCGACGTGGGCCTCCACCGCGTCGGCCAGCGTGTCGAGCATGAGCTCGCGGCGCTCACGGAAGCCCCGCGCGTCGGGGGCCGGTCGCCAGTCCGAGCCGGCCTGGGCCGCCGATCTCGCTCAGCCAGGCGCGCCGGAAGCCGTCGCTCTCGAAGGCGCCATGCCACATCGTTCCCCACACCGATCCCGATCTCCAGCCGTCGAGGAAGTGCTCGGGTCTGGGCGCCCCGTCCGCGACGGGGTCGGGCAAGGCCGTGATGGATCTCGTAGGCGCTGTCCACGTGGTGACCGCGCCACGTGCCGGTCGGCCGCCCCAGCACCTTCTCCGTACCGAAGTCCACTCGGGTCGGTAGCAGGCCCAGGCCGGGAACGAGGCCGACCTCGACCCTCGACGTCGTCGCCGATCTCGTGCGCCAGCATCTGGTAACCGCCGCAGATCGCCGAGCACCGGCCGCCCTGCTGCCGCGCGGGCCATGACGGCCTCGGCCAGGCCGCGCTCCCGCAGCCATGCCAGATCGCTTGCGGTGGAACGAGACCCGGGCAGCACAACGAGGTCCGCAGCCTCGACGACGGACGGATCGACGGTCACGAGCACGTCAACACCAGGCTCGGCGGCCAAGGCGTCCACGTCCGTGGCGTTCGAGATGCGCGGCAGGCGCACCACCGCGATCCTGAGCCGGTCGCGCGCCGTGGGCGAGGATGCCGTCGAGGCGCGCCAGCTGCCCGACGTCCAAGGTGTCCTCGCTGTCGAGCCACACGTCGAGCAGCCAGGGGATGACGCCGACGGAAGGGCACCCCGGTGCGGCGAGTGATCTCGTCGAGTCCCTGCTCGAGCACCGACACGTCGCCGCGGAACTTGTTGATGACGAACGCCTTGAGCAGCGCCCGGTCGGCGTCGTCGAGCAGGGCCCACGTGCCGTAGAGCGACGCGAGGATGCCGCCGCGGTCGATGTCGCCGACGACGACCACTGGCAAGCCGAACTCCGGCGCCAACCCGAGGTTGACGTAGTCGCCGGCCCGTAGGTTGATCTCGGCCGGCGAGCCCGCCCCCTCGCACACGACGAGCTCGTACTCGTCGGCCAGCTCCCGGTAGGCGGCGAAGGCGGCGTCCCGAAGGTGAGCGCGCCCAGCGGCATACTCCCCGGCCTCCAGGTACCCCGGCGGGATCGGCCGCGCACGACGACGAAGGAGCGCCGGTCCGTCCCCGGCTTGAGCAGGACGGGGTTCATTGCGGTCGTCGGCTCGACCCGAGCGGCGGCGGCCTGGAGCCACTGCGCCCGCCCGATCTCACCGCCGTCGGCGCAGACCATCGAGTTGTTCGACATGTTCTGCGCCTTGAACGGTGCAACACTCAGTCCCCGCCGGGACAGCGCCCGGCAGAGACCAGCCACAATGACGGATTTGCCTGCGTCCGAGGAGGTTCCGGCTACGAGCAGGCCCGTGGCAGGAGGACCGCCAGAGTTGAGGTTCACCCCGACATCCTCGCGGACCACGGCGCTCCGGTCACGCGTCCACGGGCACGGGCCGTGAATCGGGCCGGGCAGCGGCGACGCTGGCCTCCGGCCGCAGGTCGAGCCGGCGCAGCAGCTGTGCGTTGAGGGCGACGACGACGGTCGACAGCGACATGAGGAGGGCACCGACCTCCATGGGCAGCACGAACCCGATCGGGGCGAGGACGCCCGCTGCGAGCGGCACCGACACGAGGTTGTAGCCGGCGGCCCACCAGAGGTTCTGCTTCATCTTGCGGTAGCCCGCCTTGGACAGCTCGATGACCGACAGGACCGAGCGCGGGTCGTCGGAGGCGAGGACGACGCCTGCCGACGCGATGGCGACGTCGGTGCCGGCGCCGATCGCGAGCCCGACATCCGCCTGTGCGAGCGCGGGCGCGTCGTTGACGCCGTCGCCGACCATGACGACGGTGCGGCCCTCCCGCTGGAGCTCCACGACCTTCTCGCTCTTGTGCTCGGGGCGCACCCCGGCGAAGACCTGGTCGATCCCGAGCTCTGCGGCCACGGCGCGCGCGACCGGCTCCGCGTCGCCGGTGATCATGACGACGCGGATGCCGAGGCGGTGCAGGGCGTCGACGGCCTGTCGCGACTCCTCGCGGACCTCGTCGGCCAGCGCCAGCGCGCCGGCGACCTCACCGTCGACCAGCATGTGGAGGACCGTCGATCCGGCGTCTGCCCAGGCCTGCGTCTGGTCAAGGGGCGCCACGCCGTGCTCGGTGAGCAGGTGCGGCCCACCGACGCTCACCATCCGGCCGTCGATCCTCGCCGTGACTCCCACCGCGCTCGACGACCTGAAGTCAGCCGCACGGGCCAGCCGTAGGCCGCGCCTCTGTGCAGCGCCAACGATCGCTCTGGCCAAGGGGTGCTCGCTCGGGCCCTCAGCGGAGGCGGCCAGCGTGAGCAGCTCGTCCTCGGTCATCGACGGGCTGAGGATGTCGTGCACGGCCGGCTCGCCCTTGGTCAGGGTCCCGGTCTTGTCGAACAGGACGGTGTCCACGAGGCGCATGCGCTCCAGCGCGGCGCGGTCCTTGACGAGGACGCCGCCGCGGGCGGCGCGCTCCGTCGAGATGGAGACGACGAGCGGGATGGCCAGCCCGAGGGCGTGGGGGCAGGCGATGACGAGGACGGTGATGGCGCGAGTCAGGGCGTCCTCCGGAGTGCCGAAGACGCTCCAGACGACGATGGTGATCACGGCGACCCCGAGTGCGAACCAGAAGAGCCATCCGGCCGCCTTGTCGGCGAGCAGCTGGGCCCGCGTCGACGACGACTGCGCCTCGGCGACGAGACGTTGGATGCCGGCCAGGGCCGTGTCCTCGCCGACGGCATCGACCCGGACCCGCAGGGCATTGTCCGTGGCGACGGTGCCGGCGACGACGTGGTCGCCCATCGCTCGCCGGACGGCGCGAGACTCGCCGGTGATCATCGACTCGTCGAGATCCGCGGAGCCGTCCACGACGTCGCCGTCCGCGGGGATCCGGCCGCCCGGCCGGACGATGACGATGTCGCCGACGCGAAGCTCGCTCGGCGAGACCGTTGTCACGGTGTCGCCCTCGACGCGCTCGGCCTGGTCCGGCAGGAGCGCGGCGAGGGAGTCGAGGGCGGAGGAGGTGGCCGCCAGCGACCGCATCTCGAGCCAGTGGCCGAGCAGCATGATGACGATGAGGAGCGCGAGCTCCCACCAGAAGTCGAGGTCGTGCGAGAAGACGCCGAGGGTGGCGCCCCACGAGGCGACGAACGCGACCGTGATCGCCATGCTGATCAGCAGCATCATCCCGGGCTTGCGTGCCTTGAGCTCGCTCACGCCGCCAGTGAGGAAGGGCCGGCCTCCCCAGACGTACATGACCGTCCCGAGGATCGGCGGGATCCACGTGATGCCAGCGACATCGGGGAGTGAGTAGCCGACGATCGACGCGAACATCTCGCTGAGCAGCACCGTCGGCACCGCCAGGGCGAGCATGATCCAGAAGAGTCGGCGGAACATCGCCACGTGGTCGCCCTGACCGGCATGACCGCCATGACCCATCGCTCCGTGCGGCGCATGACCCGGCGTGGGCATCCTGATCGCCGTGCGGTCTCGGATGGGCCGTGGCCGTGGTGCTCGTCGTGCGAGGTGATCTCGTGGGCGCCTCGAATGGCCTGCGCTGAATGGTCGGGCTGGTCGGACATCATCTGCTCCCTCTCGCTCCGTTCCACTATACCCCCATGGGGTATTCAACGGAACAGCGCGCCTGACCGAAGCATTCCGACATCCGCTCGCAACACACCCGGTACGTCGCAACTCACCAGTGCTGCTGCAGGGGTGCGTTTCACGTTCCCGGGCGTGTTGCGGAGGGGGCGCTAGCGGGTCACTCCGGATCGCCGTCCGCGAGCAGCTGGTAGAGCCGGCGCCGGGTCTCGGAGAGGATCTCCGTCGCCTCGGCTCGCTGCTGCGAGGTGCCGGTCGTCACGACCTGCCACATCGCGCCCATGACCTGGCCGACGACGGGCATGAGCCCGTCTCCACCGCGACCGCCGGAGCTGGACGGGCTGCTCTCGTCCTCGGGCTCCTCCTCGCCGGACTCGAAGGCTGCCCACGTCGCCGCCATCTCGTCGGGGTGCTCCTCCACGTAGTGGCGGCCCTCGTCCGTGAGCCGCAGGAGGCGACGCCCGTCGACGTCTCGCCCCTCGACGAGGCCCTCGTCCTCGAGCTGCTGGACGGTCGGATAGACGGAGCCGGGGCTCGGCTTCCATGCTCCGCCGCTGCGGTCTGCGATCTCCTGGATGATCTGGTACCCGTTCATCTCGTCGCCGGCGAGGACGTCGAGGATGGCGGCGCGGACGTCACCGCGGCGAGCGCGTGATCGTCGCGGCCGCGGGGGCTGCTCCGGCCCGAACGACGGTCCGCCGAAGCTGCGGATGAGGTCGTGGATCCACGGCGGCGGGCCCGGCCGGCCGCGACCCATGCCACCCCACGGACCCTCGGCACCGCCCCAGCCGCCGAAGCCGGTCACCCAGTCCGGACCGCCCATGCCCCGACCGCGGCCCCCATGGCCACCCGGGCCACCCGGGCCACCCGGGCCACCCGGGCCACCGTGTCGTCCGCCGCGCGGCCCATAGCCGCCGCGCTCTCGGTGGCCCCACTCGGATTCGTTGCTGCCAGTCATGTCAGCTCCTGTCGTCGAGCGACTTCCGATCAGTCGCGATGCATCAACGATATGTCGCTAACGCGCTGCGAACAACGTTTTTCTGTCCAGTCTTGCGGGTAACACCCCTGAGATGCTTCATTGATCAACGTCGAGAGAACGGCAGCGACCCGTCAGGCGTGTCCGGGCCCGAGGCAACCGGGCCCTAGGGAGGAGGACTCGCGTGCCGACCATGCAGGACGGCAGCCCCAATACTGACGGGGGCGCGCCACAGAACGAGAAGAGGACCGTGCGCATCCCCTGGGCCCCCTCTGCGGCGCCGCACATCCGCAAGACGCTCGTCGCTGACCTCGCTGCCCGTGAGGTCCCCGGCGAGGTCGTCGAAGAGGCCGAGATCGTCGTGAGCGAACTCGTCGCCAACGCGATCCGCCATGCCAAGCCGCTCTCCGACGGGGCGATCCGGGTCCACTGGAAGGTCAAGAACAACGTCGTGGAGGTCGAGGTCTCCGACGGTGGCGGCCCCACCGTCCCACGGCCCGCTCCGCCGACGACGTGGGCGCCGGGTGGTCGGGGCCTGCGCATCGTCCGCTCCCTCGCCCACGAGTGGGGCGTCCTGGAGGAGCCCAACGGCCGCACCGTGTGGGCCTCCGTCGGAGGTCCCTCCCGGCGACGCTCACACTGAGCCTTTCGCGCGGAGCGAGCCCAGCGGCATACGGCTCACGCCTTTGCTGTCGTATGCCGCTGAGCGCGCTCACGTGCGTCCCTGACCACCCACTAGGGTTGCCTCCCATGGGCAAGGCTTCTCGGCGTTCGCGCACGGACCGCACCGTTCGCACTTCCCGTCCGGCTCCCGTGCCGTTCGTGGCGCGTCCCTTCGAGGGGCTACCCGGTGAGACGGACTGGGTCGCGATGCGCGAGATCGTCCCTGCCGCGACGGCCACGGTCCGCCTCGCAGAGGGCAAGGCACCGGCGGGCGCGCCCGAGTCGATCACCATCGCGACGGTGCTGCCGCTCGCCTGGCCGGCGCTGCACCGCAACAACGGCGACGTGCTCGTCGGCATCCAGTCGGGCAACGCCAGTGGTGACACGAGCCGTGACATCGCCCACGCCGTCGAGCTGGCGATCGCCGCCGTGCCGGGCACGCCGATCCAGTCGCTGCCGGTGTCCACGGCGGAGACGACGCGGCTGCAGGACCTCATCGACGTCGACGCGCCATTCGAGATCGAGCTGCACGACGGCTTCGACTTCTGGGTGGACGACGCCGAGCTCGACGTCGAGGGGCAGCAGTCGCTCGAGCGGGCCAACGAGTCCGTCATCCCGACGGTCAAGCTCGCGTCGGCGCCGTCGGCCTACTGGTGCCGGATCGGCGAGCGCAGTTATGTCCGGTGGGTCCTGCCCTACGACGAGGACGTCGCGACGAGCGCCTTGGCCCGGCTCCACGCCGCCGACACGTCCAGGCTCACGCCCGAGCGCGGTGACGGCGGTCGGCTGCTCGGCTGCTTCCGGTCGAGCGGGCTGCTCATCCCGGTGTGGGAGGTTGACCCGGGCTCGGAGCCGGAGAGCCACGACGACGCCGTGGGGGCCATTCGGGAGCGCATCGACGTGGCGGCGGCTTCCACCGAGCCGCTCACCGCGGCCGAGCGCGGGGCGCGAGCGGGACTGACGAACCGCCAGGTCACGCTGCGCTGAGCGGTCGGTCGATGCCCGGCTCAGTAAGCGGTGGGTCGGCGACCCCGCTGCCGGTCGTCGCCATCATCCCGGCCAAGGACGAGGCGGCCCGCATCGCAGCGACCATCGGTGCGGTCCGCCGGATCACGGCAATCGCAGCGGTCATCGTCGTCGACGACGGGTCCCGGGACGGGACGGGCCGGATCGCTGCCGCCTGTGAGGTCGAGATCGTGCGGCACGCGCGCAACCGCGGCAAGGCCGAGGCGCTGATGAGCGGCCTCGGCCGGATGGCCGCGCTTCAGCGGGTCGGACGGGTCGGGTCGGGGGCAGCGGCCCTCTTCGTGGACGCCGACCTCGAGGACATCGGCCGAGGCGGTCGGTGTGCTCGTCGAGCCGGTGGCCGCCGGTGAGGCGGACCTCACGATCGCGACGCTGCCACGCCAGCGGTCCGCCGGCGGTGGCCGCGGCCTCGTCGTGGGGCTCGCCCGTCGGGGGATCGAGGAGCTGACCGGATGGAGTCCGGTCCAGCCGCTCTCGGGGATGCGGTGCCTGTCTCCCGCTGCAGTCGCTGCGGCCATCCCGTTCGCGCGTGGCTGGGGTGTCGAGGTCGGTATGACGATCGACGTCCTCGATGCGGGCCTCGTGGTCCGCGAGGTGCCGTGCGACCTGCACCATCGCGTCACCGGCACCGACTGGCGGGCGCAGCTGCACCGCGCGGCGCAGTACCGGGACGTGGCGCTCGCCCTCGGGGTCCGCCGCCTCCGCCGCTCCCGCCGTTCCTGACCTGTCCCGTTGCGGGTGGGTCAGACGTGGTGGCGGTCCCGCCGGCGACGCACCGGTTCCCTGGCCCGCTCGATCGACATGAAATGGGCGACGGCCGACATCACGAGCGGCACGGTCAGCACAATCGCGACCGGCGGGATCGCGGCGCCGGAGTCGTTGGTCAGGAAGCCGATGACGCACATGACCACCACGGAGATGAGGCCGTCCCGCAGGAGGGGCGCCTCGTCGACGAGCCGTGCGAAGGGATCCGTCCCGAAGCGACCCGGCTGGATGACGATGACGAGCAGGAGGGCGATGAGCGCGACCACGACACCCGTGAGGACCGGGTACGCGGTGGCCAGCTCCACGTTGGCAGCCAGTTTGCGCGACAGGACGGTGAACGCGTCCCCGTCGAGCAGGGTCTGGAGGAAGCGGCCAGGGTGTGACCGGTACTGCTCGGGGCGGCGCCAGTCGAGGTAGCTGACGAGAGTGATGACCACCGCCGCGGCCACGCCGACGAGAGCGAGGTTGCGCACCGACACCCGCATGCCGGCGACCCGCATGAGCAGGAGCCCGAGGGCCGGGACGAGTGCGATCGGACCGCCGAAGTCCGCACCCCAGGCGGGCAGCACGTCCACCGCCAACGCTGCCCCACCAAGAACCACGACCGAGAGCACCGCGAGACGGCGGGACGAGCGGCGGATGAGGGCGTGCGCCATCGCGGCGCAGAGCAGCAGGACGGCCGACCCATAGAGGGCGAAGGCGACGTTGCCCATCCCGTAGAAGCGGCCGCCCACGAGGGGCTGGAGGCCGAAGATCGAGGACATCTGCAGGTGCGAACCGGTCAGCAGGTCGAGGCCGATGACGCTCGCCGTGACGGCCGACAGAAGGGCGAGCGGTCCGAGTGCCGAGCTGCTCCAGGGGCCGTTGAGGCAGGCGAGGGCGATGACGCCGCTGATGACGAGGACGAGGACGCTGAGCAGCGCGACGAGCACTCCCGACGGTGGCGACCAGCGCCACCACGGCACGAGGTTGGCCAGGAAGGTGGCGGCCGGCATCCCGGCGGCGAGGAGCCCGACGAGGCGGACCTGGCGGAGCACCCGTTCCCGCGGCTGGCTGGTCCGCCATGGACGGGCCCGGCGCCACCTGATCCACAGCACGATGAACGCGACGAGGGTGACGGAGAGCCACAGGACGAGGAACGGCACGACAATGCTGTGCATCGCGTCCGCCTTCAGGTCGATGTCGGTCAGCGCGGTCAGCTTGTCTGCGGCCGTCGACTCGCTGTTGTTCGGCGAGGGGATGGCCGACAGGGCCCGACCGCCGATCGGCTCGACCGGCCGTGCCCCGCCGCGCTGCAGGATCGTGGCCGTCACGTCGGAGATCTGGGCGATGCCGCGCATCCGCGTCGACGCCGAGGCCAGGATGCCCGGCGCGTAGTGCGGGCCGGTGGCGGTGAGGATGCGCAACCGCTCCTGGCCGTCCCGGTCCGCCAGCCCGACGACGATGAGGTCGGCGCCACTGGGCATGGCGTCCCTGACCTGCGCGATCCGGTCCTCGATCGCGTTGATCCGCTCGTGCTGCGTCGCCGCGTCCGGCTCGGTGGTGAGGATCGCCCCCGCGTCGACGATCGAGATCGGACACCGCGCCAGCTCGGTCACGAGCGTCCTCGCATCGAACGGCGCGTAGTGCTCGACCTTCCCGTCAGACGTCGACGCAGCGATGGCGGCGCCCGGGCCGATGGCCGACGTGCATGACGGGTGGGTCGCGAAGCTGTCGCCGAGCAGGCCGAGCCGAGCCTCGAACGCAGCCTCCCGGGACGCGGAGGCCAGTGCCTCGAAGCCGGCTACGGAGAATCCGCTCGCCTCGTCCCCGATCACCTCCGGGAGCGGCATGCAGGATGGACGGTCTCCCTCGGCCCCCGGTCCCGCGGCCTCGCCAGCGGACAGGGTGGCCCAGCCGTCCGTGGGGCACGTCGTCAGGTGCAGGGTCTTGACCGACACGGAGGCGGCCGCACCGTCGCGCAGCAGTCCCCAGAGCACCGGGGTCTCCTGCGCCGAGACATCGTCCCAGGAGATGCCCCCCACGCCCACGACGACGAGCGACTCCCCGGGTGCCGGATCGACCGTGCGCGGGACCGGCACGGAGTCACGGGTCGTGTAGGACCAGGCAAGGGCCCCGATCAGCAGCATCAGCACGGCGACGAGCGCCTTGAGGGGATGCGTGCGGATCACGGGGGACACCATACAAAGGTCGACTGAGTGGTTTGGCCGCGCTCGAGGCCGGTGCGGCCACGGTCTCACGGGGTGCTCAGCAGGGTTCGGAGGCCACCCCCTGAAACGCCGACGAACCACGGCAACCGCGGGGCTACCCTTGCGAATCGTGGAGAAACCGACGCCGGAAGGACGTCTCATGACGCCGCGGACCCCGTCCGACCTGCAGCGTTTCGGCTACCTCGGCCCCGGTGGCACCTTCACGCAGATGGCGCTGGACGCGTGGGACGGTGCGAGTCACAAGGAGCAGGTGCCGTTCGGGAGCGTCGATGCGGCACTCGAGGCCCTGCGGGCGCGGGAGATCGACGCCGCCATGGTGCCCATCGAGAACTCCGTCGAGGGCGGTGTCTCCGCGACTTTGGACGCGCTCGCCACGGGCGAACCCCTCGTCGTCATCGGCGAGGTCCTCGTGCCCGTGACCTTCGTCCTGTGCGCCAGATCCGGTATGCCGCTGAGCCAGGTTCGCCGCGTTGGTACCCACTCGCACGCGTGGGCTCAGGTGCGCAGGTGGATGGCCACCAACCTCCCGGACGCGGTGTACGTCCCGACGTTGTCCACCGCAGCAAGCGCTGCCGCGCTGCGTGAGCCCGGCGACGTCGCCTTCGACGCCGGGGTGTGCGCCCCGGTGGCGGCGGCCAACGAGGGGCTCGAGATCCTCGCCGAGGACATCGGCGACAACCCCTCGGCCGTCACCCGGTTCGTCCTCGTGTCGAGGCCGGGGACGCTGCCCGAGCCGAGCGGCGCCGACAAGACGACCGTCGTGCTCTTCCAGCGGGAGGACCACGCCGGAGGGCTCCTTGAGCTGCTCGAGCAGTTCGCGGTGCGTGGCGTCAACATGACGCGGCTCGAGTCTCGGCCGACCGGTGAGGCGATGGGCAGCTACTGCTTCTCGATCGACTTCGAGGGCCACGTCCAGGACGCCCGGGTCGGGGAGACGCTCATGGGCCTCAGACGCGTGTGCGCCGACGTCCGCTTCCTCGGGTCCTATCCCCGCGCTGACGGCGTCCCGGCCGATGCGCGGCTCGGCACGGCCGACCGTGACTTCGATGCGGCGAGGATCTGGCTGGAACAGCTTCGCAGCTGACCCCGCGGTTCGCAGGCATGGGCACGCATGGGCAGGCATGGCAGGGCGCCGGCCTCGTGTGCCGGCGCCCTTTGGTCCCTCCGGCCCCCTGAACCGGTGGGACTCTCGTAGGACACCGGGCTGGTTGCCCCCCAGCAACGTCCCCTCTGCCCGGTGCCCCGCGATCCCCGACCGTCAGAGTCGCTATGACAGCGCCTGATACGTCCGGTGTCGAGGCTTTTCCGCCGTGCGTCGCGACAGGTCACCTCGCTGGCGACGTATCACCGAGCGTGGCCCGGTCGTCTCTGGAGGATGTTCCGGGAGCCGCGCCGAATGGGTTCCGCGATCGGTGCCGGACGGGTGATGAGGTGATGACGTGATGAGTGGGATGACCGACTACGTGCCGGGGCGGCTACTCGTCGCCGGCTTCCCTCGCGCCGACGACGCGGCATGGCTCGTAGAGATCCGGCAGGCCCTCGCGGAGCTGGACCTGACCCTCCGGTTCACGGCGTCGAGCGATCGACGCGTGCGCCAACTCCGATCGACACGGGGACGGGCCCGCGCACTGCTGGAGGAGATCTGGGTCTCCACCGCAGTGCTCGAGCCCGTTCCTGGGAGCGCTCGCCCGGACCGTGGGGCGCCGCAGGCCTGGTGGGTCCTCGAGCGCATAAGGAGCCTGCGTCCCGACCTGGCCGCCCGGCTCTCGCTCGCCGAGGTGCCGCGCGCCGCGACCATGGGGGCCGAGCCGCTGAGGCTCGTCGGGAGGGGAATGCCGGCCTAGAGATGGCCTAGAGATGGCCTGGACATGGCCTGGGACGCCATCCACACGGCAGCGCCCACTTCGGCCGAATCCATCCGTCGGTGGCGCCGCTGGGTGGACCATGAAGGGACGACTGCTGGGGCCGACGCCCTGTCGAGGGGGCGGACATGAGAGTGAAGCCGATTGTTCTCAACGCGGCCATCGCTTGGCTGTTCATGGTCGGCTCGGCCTGCTTCGTGCTCGGCTCGGTGCCCGCCTACCTCAACGCCGTCGGGGGCACCGATCGACGGCGTCACCTACTTCGTCGGCTCGCTCTTCTTCACCTCCGCCTCGTTCGCCCAGCTCGTCCAGGCGCAGACCCCGGCGATGACCGGCGTCGACGAGCAGCAGCCAGCACGTGCCGGCGCCGGTGCGGCTCTGGGCGTGGCTGCCGCACGACCGCAACTGGCTCGCCGCCGCCGACCCAGTTCCCCGGCACGCTGTTCTTCAACGTCAGCACGCTCGCGGCGCTCGCCCACAACGCGACCGCGCAGCAGGAGCGACCGCCACGTCTGGCGGCCGGACCTCTTCGGGTCGACGCTCTTCCTCGTCGCGAGCGCGTTCGGCGATCCTCGCCGCTCGGGCCGGTTCCTCAGCTTCCAGCCACGGTTCGCTGCCGTGGCGGATCGCCTGGCTCAACATGCTCGGCTCCGTGCTCTTCATGGCCTCGGCGCTGGCCAGCTACGTCCTGCCGAGCACCGACGAGGTGCTCGACGTCCGGGTCGCCGTCGCCGGCACCCTGCTCGGCGCCGTGTGCTTCCTCGTCGGCGCCGCGCTGATGCTCCCGGCCTGGCGACGCGCGGCCGTGCGCCCGCGCCGCGCCACGTGACCTGACCTCCTCACGCTCGCCGTAGTCACCCGTCCCGTTCGCCGACTGCAAGGAGAAGCCATGACCATCCCGTCCGATCCGACGCCGACGCCGCCCTCTTCGGCAACCGCTTCGCCACCCAGGAGGTGCCGAGCCGGGAGTTCCCCGACACGGGGATGACGGCGCGTCGACGCCATGCGCCTGGTCGCCGAGGACCTCGCGCTCGAGGGCGACCCGGCGCGCAACCTCGCCACCTTCGTGACCACGTGGATGGAGCCGGAGGCGCAGCGGATCATCGCCGAGAACCTGCACCGCAACTTCATCGACCACGCCGAGTACCCGCGCACGGCCGAGATCGAGCAGCGCTGCATCCGGATGCTCGCCGACCTG
Source organism: uncultured Actinomycetota bacterium (assembly GCA_963826445.1). Classification (GTDB taxonomy): domain Bacteria; phylum Actinomycetota; class Actinomycetes; order Actinomycetales; family Dermatophilaceae; genus Intrasporangium. The sequence goes on along the minus strand of CAWGXD010000029.1, from coordinate 14,525 downwards.
TTCCACGCGCCCGGGCGAGACCACCGGCGCGCGCACCCAGGGCTCGTCCGAGGCGATCATGCTCGGGGCCCTGTCGCTGAAGTGGAACTGGCGCAAGCGCCGCGCAGGCCGCAGGGCGATTCGACCGACGAGCCCGAACCTCGTCTTCGGCGGCGACGTGCACGTCGTGTGGGAGAAGTTCTGCCGCTACTTCGACGTCGAGCCGCGCATCGTGCCGCTGCAGCCGGGCAAGTACACGATCGGCCCCGAGGACGTCGCGCCGCACGTCGACGAGAACACCATCGGCGTCGCGGCCGTGCTCGGCACGACCTTCACCGGCCACAAGGACGACATCGTCGGCATCAACGACCTGCTCCTGCGAGATCAAGCAGGAGCGCGGCCTCGACGTGCCGCTGCACGTCGACGGCGCCAGCGGCGGCTTCGTCTGGCCGTTCCTCTACCCGGACTCGCCGTGGGACTTCCGGCTCGAGCAGGTGCGCTCGATCAACGTCTCCGGCCACAAGTTCGGGCTGGTCTACCCCGGCATCGGCTGGCTGATCTTCCGCGAGAAGTCCGACCTCGCGCCCGACCTGGTCTTCGAGGAGAACTACCTCGGCAAGACCGACGCCACCTTCACCCTGAACTTCTCCACCGGCTCCGCGATGGTGCTCGCGCAGTACTACAACCTCGTCCGCTACGGCCGCGCCGGCTACACCTACATCATGCGGAACATGCAGGAGAACGCCCGGCTGCTCGCCGACAAGCTCGAGGCGATGGGCCGCTTCGAGCTCATCGGCCGCGACGAGGAGCAGCTCCCGCTCGTCGCCTTCCGGCTCGCCGGCGACGAGAGCTACGACGAGTTCGACATCGCCTGGCAGCTGTCGGCCGAGCGCGGCTGGATGGTGCCCGCCTACACGCTGCCGCCGAACGCCCAGGACGTCACGATCATGCGCGCCCTGGTCAAGGAGACGATGAGCCGCGAGCACGTCGACACCCTCGCCCGCGACATCGAGGAGGCCTGCGCGACCCTCGCCCGCAAGGGCGGGGCGCACGAGTCGGAGCGCGCCAAGATCGTCACCGGCCCCGGCCACTGAGCATCCTTGCGCCTAGACGGTGACCCCCCGGTGCAGAACCCGGACCGGATCGCGCATGGCTGACGGGTCGTGGTCGACGCGACCACGGAGACGACGAGGAGATCGGCGGCCGCACCTGGGCGCAGCCGACCGACCTTGTGCCCGAGTCCAATGCCTTCGGCGGCCCTGGCGGTGCACATGGCCAGCGCCTCGTCGACCGTGGCGCCCAGGTCCTCGACTGCGTGCTCGACGGTCCGGGTCAGCACGTCGTCGGCTTGGCAGATTCCGGCATCCGTGGCGATGATGCATCGCACGCCTGCGCCAGTTCGCGCCCATGCGCGCCAGGCGCGCATTCGCACGGCGATGGCGGGGGGAATGGGACCACGGGATCGTGCCGCCGGTGATCGAGACGGTGATGCCGCAGAGCTGGCCAGCCGCCTGACCAGCGTGGCGTCCTCGGCAACGCCGTCAGCTGTCATGAAGCTGCAGTGCTCGATCGTGTCGACTCGCGCGTCCAGCGCGTCGGACACCCCTTGTGTGCCGTGGGCATGCGCAGCCACGGGCAGCCCGGCCGCATGCGCCGCCTCGACGACCGATCGGAGCTCAGCGAGCCCGAACTGCGACTCGTGCGGGGCCGATCCCGGCGTGAGGTTCCCGCCCGTCGCCATCACCTTGATGACGTCAACGCCTGCCTCGTCGAGCCGTGTCACCGCCATGACGAGCTCCTGCCGATCCGCTGCATTGACCGTCCAGGAACCAGCAGTGCCCGCCGGGCGTGGTCAGGGCCGGCCCGGACACGAGAAGTGTGGGTCCGCGCCGCCGGGTTGCGTGTGCACTCGTCACGCAGGTCAAACGGAGCATGCCCGCGCCCGCCGAGGTCGCGGACCGTCGTGACACCGGCCGCCAGGGCCTGCCGAGCGTTGACGAGGCCCTGCTGCAGCAGCGCCTCGTCATCGTGTCGTTCATGCCATCCGACGGCGTCGAACGAGCAGTCCCACGTCAGGTGCTGGTGGGCGTCGACCAGGCCGGGTAGCACCGTCACGTCACCGAGGTCCTCGACGGGGACGTCAGCGGCATGCTCCATCGGCGCAGTTGACCGCCACGATGTTCGGCCCGTCGACGACGAGCGTCCCCCGGCCCGAGGAAGTGCTCGCCGTCGAAGACCTGTTGGGCCCGGATCACCTGCATGGCGGCCTATGGCGCACCCACGTGCGCCCCGACCCATTCGTTGAGCGGGCGGACCGACCGCCAGGTGTCACGCACGCGCGGCAAGGGCCTGCTTGGTGCCAGAGCCATCCGGGATCGCCGAAGTCACGGACCGCCATGAGTTCCTTGTGACGCAGCGTCTCGATGCGTGGATGGTCGGCGGCGTATCCGCGGGGTGTCGTCTTCACCTTCTCGCCGACGACCTCGAAACGCTTGCGGCGCAACGACTCCAGCAGAGCCTCCAGCTCGGTGCCCGGGGACCGGCATCGACGGCGGCGCGAAGGCGGGCGGTCTGCGCCGGGTCGTGCGCCCGGAATCCGCCACCGGCCCTGAGACCGTCGCGCTGATCTGTCGTAGTAGCCGGCGCCACCCGGCGTTGCGGCAAACGCGCCCTGGTGGGTCTTGTACGGTGACTTGTCGCCGCTGAAGCGGATGTCGCGGTTGGGCCGGAAGAGCTTCGCCTCGCCGAACTCGTCCGCGAGGGCGGCGACGAGGGCGAGCATCGGTCCGCGCACCTCTCGCTCCACTCATCCTTGTGGTCGGCCCAGTAGGTCGCTGGTGTTGTCGGCCTCGAGGCCCAGGTAGAAGGCGAGCGCCTCGGTCCGGAATCCGGCGAACGGGAGGGAGGGCACATCAGGGCTCACGAGACCAGCCTCGCACCCATCGGCCCGGAGGTCAGGCGATCGGGACGCGGACCGTCAGGCCGGCAGGCCGCACCGTGGCGTTGACCTCGGTCGCCTCGCCGATGACGTCACCGTCGATCTGGACGGGCACGGGCCGGTCGGTGCGCACCCGGATCTCCTTGCACGCCTTGTGGTCGAGGGTCGGGTGACCCTTGCGCTGCCGGGTGGCGACGCGCGTCGCCACGGGCACCCAGCCGACGACGCCGCGCGGCGAGGCGATGACGGTGTCGAGCTGGCCGTCGTCGACGCGGGCGTTCGGCATGAGCACGAGGCCGCCGAGCAGTCGCCCGCAGTTGCCGATGACGACCATCCGCGCGCGGCGGCGGAACTCGAGCTCGTCGTCGACCTTGACGGCGTGCGGAACTCCGGCGACACGAGGTGCTTGAGCCCCGAGACCATGTAGGCCGGCCAGCCGACCTTGGCCTTGAGGTTCTCGTTGGTGCCGGCCATGATCTGCGCGTCCATGCCGATGCCGCCCATGACGAGGAAGTAGTGCGTCTCGGGGTCGCCCGGCTCGTCGGGGTCGTCGCCCATCGCGCGTCCAGCTCGCCGATGACGAGCTCGCCGACGTCGATGCGGCGGTTGCGGCCCGTCAGGGCGACGCGCGACGGCCGCCTCGAGGGCGACGGGCAGGTCGAGGTTGCGGGCCAGCAGGTTGCCGGTGCCCGCGGGCAGGATGCCGAGTGGCGGTCTCGGTGCCGACGAGGGCGCCCGCGACGTTGCGCACCGTGCCGTCGCCACCGAGGGTGCACACGACGTCGGCGCCGTCGCGGACCGCGCTGCTCGGCCTGCCCCGTGCCCGGGTCCTCGACGGTCGTCTCGTAGAAGAGCGGCTCGCCCCAGCCGTTCGCGAGGCACGTCGGCGGTGATGCGTTCGCGGACCGCCGGCAGGTCGGTGAACTTCGTCGGGTTGATGACGACGGCGGCGCGCTTGAGATCGGTGTTGCGCCTCGTCACCGGAGCCGAACTGGTCGCGACTCGGGCGCGGGCGACGCCGCTTGAGTCGCGCCGTCGATCTCGGGAGCCCGACGCGGGTCAGGACGACCTCCGAGGACCAGCGCCAGCACCACGAGCGCCGGCGATGATCCACGGCAGGTAGTCCTTGAGCACCGAAGAATCTACGGAGCGCGCGGGTAGGGCCGTCCCTCGCCGGGTCCTACGCTGTGGCGCATGAGCGAGTCGCGCGGCGACCTCGGACCCGGGTCCGTCGACGCCCGACGACGCGGACTGGACGTGGGTTCTGACGCGACCGTGCCCCGACTGCGGCTTCGACGCCGCGAGCCGTTCGTCCTGCCGAGTGTCCGAGCTCCTCCGCGACGCCAAGCAGAGGTATGCCGCTGTGCTCGCTCGCGCCCGACGTGCGCGCCCGGCCGTCGGCCGGGGTGTGGTCGCCGCTCGAGTACTGCCTGCCACGTCCGCGACGTCTGCGACGTCATGCGGGGCCGGCTCGAGCAGATCCTCGACGGCGGCGGTGAGACCGTTCGCTTCGCCAACTGGGACCAGGACGCGACCGCCGTGGAGAAGGCAGTACTGGCGCTCCGACCCTGACGTCGTCGCGCGCGAGCTCACGGCGGCGTTCGACGCCGGCGGCGGACGGCATTCGGCTTGCCGACGCGGGACGCAGTGGAGTGGCCAGGGCTCTGCGCAGCAACGGCTCGCCCTTCACGGCGGCGACCCTCGCGCGCTACTTCGTCCACGACGTCCGCCACCACCTCTGGGACGTGACGCGGATGACCGCCGGAGGCGCCCTGGAGGTCCGGTCCGCTGCCCGAGCCGCGCACGCCCGACCCGCGCGAGGCGCCGGCGCATCCGCTGGGGCATCCTCGGCCCCGGGTTGCATCGCGCAACGCGTTCGCCGATGGCTGTGGCGGTCGGGACGTCCTCGACGGTCGTCGCGGTCGGCTCTCGCAGCGAGCGACCGGGCCCGGGCCTTCGCCGACGAGTTCGGTGTTCCGCGGGCCTACGGGTCCTACGAGGAGCTCGTCGCCGACGAGGTGTCGACGCGGTCTACGTCGCGTCGCCGCACTCCGAGCACCGTGACCACGCCCTGCTCGCCCTCGAGGCCGGCAAGCCGGTGCTCGTCGAGAAGGCCTTCACCCGCAACGCCGCCGAGGCCCGCGAGGTGATCGCGGGCGGCGACGCTCGCGGGGCCTGCTCGTCGCCGAGGCGATGTGGAGCCGCTACCTGCCGCACTACGACGTCGTGCGCCAGGTCGTCGAGACCGGCCTCTCGGCGACCTCGTCGCTCGTCCTCGCCGACCACTGCCAGCGGCTCCACCCCGACGGCCCGGAGCGACTGGCCGCAGCCCGAGCTCGCGGGCGGCGCGCTGCTCGACCTCGGCGTCTACCCCGTGTCCTTCGCCGACCTCTGCTCGGCCCGCCCACCTCGGTTGCCGCCCGTGGCTCTCTCAGCGACCGGGGTGTCGACACGACGGTCGGCATGGTGCTCGCCTATGCGTCAGGCGCCGTCGCCGCGCTGACCAGCTCGATGCTCACGCGGACGCCCTGTACCGCCGAGATCGTCGGAACGGAGGCCCGGCTCGACGTGGGCGGCCCCTTCTACTCACCGACCTCGGTGCGACTGCTCACGCTCGAGGGGACGGTCCTCGCCGAGCGCCCCGCAGGCCTGCCAGCACCCATCAGGGGCTTCAGCTACCAGGCTGCCGAGTTCGCCCGCTGTCTCGCATCGGGCAGCCGCGAGAGCTCCTACATGGCACACGCCGCGACGCTACGGGTCATGTCGACGATGGACGAGGTGCGTGCCCAGGTCGGCGTGCGGTACCCCGGAGAGTAGCGCCCTCACGCGCGGGAACGATCGAGGCGGTGCGGGACCAGCGCTGCGTTCCAGGCTCGGACCTGCTCATGGTGCGGTGACCAGGCGTCCCACACCGACCCGGCCCACTCCCTGGCCCGCACACCCCAGTCGTCGCACGCGGCCGCGGAGACGTGGCGGTGGGTGAGCGAGGCGGTGAGGTCGGGCGCATCGAGGGCGACGAAGACGTCGGGGTGCCTGCGCATCATCTCCTGGTGCATGGCTGCCCCCTCGCCGACGGGCTGCCCACACTCGACGTACAGGTCCATCGTCATGAGGCACAGCGCGGTCGCCTGCACGCCACGGCGACTCGACGCGTCCGGATGCTGGCAGGCGAACGCATCAACGACGTACTGCCGCAAGGGCAATAGCCGGGGCCCGTAGAAGGCCGCCAGGACGGGCGCAGCCTCGGCGGCGCACTCGCCCGTGGCAGCGCGGTCGCGCGGCCGGGGCAGGCCCTCATCCGGATGGGCCAAACCACAGCCGGGGCACCGGATGAGGCCGGTCATCGTGAACCTGCCAGCAGGACGTCGGCCCACTCCCGGACAGCAGGCTGCACCGGCTCCCAAGCGGACCACACCGACGGCGGCCACCGTGCCGCAAGGCGGGCCCGCTCGGCCACCCCGGCGGCGTGGAGGTCAGCCACGGTGATCGGCCCGTAGTCGACGGGCGGCTCGACGAGTGGCCACTCGACCAGGCCGAGGGCTCGGTGGACCGTGGCGCTGGCCCTGCCGCGGTACCGTGCCAGGTGCTCGGCTCCGACAGCGTGCTCGAGGTGGAGACAGAGGGCGACGAGGTGCACGCACACGGAGGACCGCTGGCGCCGGTCGGTCTCCATGGACCGTGTGTGCTGCGCGGCGTAACAGTCGACATGGATGGGAGGGACGAGGCCGGCCGCCTGAGCCCCGGACGCCAGACCCGCGCCCAGCTCGCCGTACATCCGCCAGCAGGCCGGCGCCGAGTGGAGGTACGCGTGGACGGGCCCGGTCTCTGCCGGCACGATGGCGCCGCAGTCACACCGCTCGGTCCGGTTCGTGCGCACCGGTCCAAGTTAGGCACTCACGCGGCGTGAGGGTCAAGCCGGATCCGGCCCTCCAGCCGCGTGGCCCTGGTCCACCCTCTCGTCCCGGGACTCCAGCACGGCGAGGTCGCGCTCGGCGAAGAGCCGGTGGTGGTACTCCTCGTTGAGGACGGTGAGGAGGCACTCGCGCACCGGATAGCTCCGCGGCTCCGGCCACCCGGGCCCCTCGACCGGCGTCGTGTGTGCGGCCAGAGTGTCGTCGGTCAGGTCGTCGAGGAACGCGCGCACGGTCCGCATCCGGTCGTGCCGCAGCTCGAGCGCGTCGTCCAGCGACGGCCGGACCTCCCGATCACGCGGAACCCCGGGCGTGTCCGGCATCTCGTCCCATGGCAGCTCGAGTGAGTCCCACGGCGCGGGGTCACCGAGGATGGCCCGCCCGACCCAGCAGTCGGTGGCGAACGCGAGATGACGCAGCGTCTCGATGAACGACCACTCGCCGTCGACCGACTCGTGGAGCGCCTCGGCCGGCAGGTGGCGGGCGCGCTCGACCGTCTCCCGCCACCGCCGCTCGTTGATGTCCCACGCTTCCCGGAACCCGGTGGGGTCGCTCGGCCGCAGGGACTTCGCCCGCTCGGGATCCCGTCGGTCGAGCTCGGCCTCGACGAGGGGGGCGACGTCGACGCCGTTGATGGTCACGTTGACGATCTCGCCGGAGATGTCGACGTCGTAGAGGTCGACGCCGCGCATGCGGACTTGGTGGAAGGCACTCCCGCGGAACTCTGCGTCCCCGATGTCGACGGGAGCGGAACCAGCTTCCCGTCAGGTCGACCCGGTCGAAGCGAGAATTGGCCAGACGGACGTGCTCGAACTCCGAGCCGGACAGGTCGGCGTCGTCAAATCTCTGCACGCGATGACGGTAGCGCCGGTATCGCACCGCTGTGTGGGAGCGAGCCCAGCGGCATACGGCATGGTTCTCGACGACCGCGAACAAAACTCTTCGATCGCATGTCGATCGACGGTTGCGTCGCTCGTGGAGGGGATGACGGCACCGGGCAGTCGGCCCGATCCCACATCGGAGGAGTCACCATGAACCAGACCGACACCACCACCGAGCCCAGCATCGTCGAGCCCAGCACCACCGACTGGACCCCGGTCCACCTCACCCGCAGCCTGCTCGGCTGGGGCGTCATCGCCGGACCGTGCTACGTCTTCACGTCTGTTGCTCAGGGCCTGCTGCGCGAGGGCTTCGACTTCAGCCGCCACCAGTGGAGCCTGCTCGCGAACGGCGACCATGGCTGGCTCCAGGTCACGAACTTCGTCCTCACCGGGCTCATGCTCGTCGCCTTCGCCGTCGGGCTCGGTCGTGCCCTCGACGGCGGGGTCGGTGGTCGCTGGGCGCCGCGGCTCGCCATCATCTTCGGGCTCAGCCTGATGGCCTCCGGCATCTTCCGTGCCGACCCAGGGATGGGCTTCCCCGCCGGAACTCCGGAGGGAGTCGCTGAGGTGACGACTCACGGCATCGCGCATTTCGCCGCCGCGGGCGTCGGCTTCACCGCGATCGCGGCCGCCTGTTTCGTCCTCGCCCGTCGGTTCAGCGCCGATGGCGACCGCGTGATGAGCCGCTTCTCCCGCGTCACCGGGGTCGCCTTCTTCGGCGGGTTCCTCTGCGTGGCGTCCGGGGGCGGCAGCGTCGTGACCAACCTGCTGTTCACCGTGGCCGTCGTGCTGGTCTTCACGTGGATCGCCGCGGTGGCCCGCCACCACTACCGCGCTCTCGGCACGCTCGCCTGACATCCTCTGAATCACTCGAAAAGACAGGAGAATCCAATGCGTTACATCGTCATCCTCAAGGGTACCCAGCCTGCCGGCCCGCCGCCGGAGGGCCTCATGAACGCGATCATGGACCTCGGCGCGGAGGCCACCTCCTCGGGCGCGCTGCTCGACAACGGTGGCCTGGCTCCCAACGCGAGCGGCGCTCGGGTCACCGTCGCCGGAGGTGACCTTTCGGTGATGGACGGCCCGTTCGCGGAGTCCAAGGAGTACATCTCCTACGCCATCTATGAGGTCCGGTCCAAGGAGGAGGCGGTCGAGTGGGCGTCCCGCTTCATGAGGCTCCATGTCGACCTGTGGCCGGGCTGGGAGGGCGAGTCCGACGTCGTCAAGATCATGGGTCCCGAGGACTTCGTGGCCCCCGCCTGAGCGAATTCAGTCGTATGCCGCTGAGCGCGCTTCCCGGCGCCGCCGCCCCACCAGCGTTGACCCTCCCCGACTCGATCGGGGAGGGTCGACCCATGTCCACGCCCAGTCCCGCGGCCGCCACGCCCTTGGCAACCGATGCCGCTGACGACTTCCAGCGGGCCCGGCGGGCTGTCGAGGCCATCTGGCGGATCGAGTCCAGTCGGCTCGTCGCAGGTTTGGCCCGAGTGACGGGAGACGTCGGGGTGGCGGAGGACCTCGCCCAGGAGGCGCTTGGTCGTCGCGCTCGAGCAGTGGCCCTCCCACGGCGTGCCGCCCAACCCGGCCGGCTGGCTCATGACGACGGCCAAACGCCGCGCCATCGATGCCCACCGGCGTGACGCGACATTCGCCAGGAAGGTGCAGGTGCTCGGCAACGATCTCGCCCACGAGCCACCGGCCGACAGCGAGGAGCGTGTCGATGCCTTGGACGACCACGTCGGCGACGACCTGCTCCGGCTCGTCTTCACATCGTGCCATCCGGTGCTGTCGCTCGAGTCCCGCGTGGCGCTGACGCTGCGCTGCCTCGGTGGCCTCTCCACGGACGAGATCGCCAGGGCCTTCCTCGTGCCGGAGGCCACTGCGGCCCAGCGCATCGTCAGAGCCAAGAAGACGCTGAGCGACAAGGGCGTTGCCTTCGAGCTACCGGGGCCGGACGAGCTGTCGGAGCGGCTCGCCTCCGTGCTCGAGGTCGTCTATCTCGTCTTCAACGAGGGCTACTCGGCCACGTGGGGTGAGGACTGGACCCGGCCGGGCCTCTGTGAGGAGGCGATGCGGCTTGGTCGGGTGCTGGCCGGGTTCGTCCCCGGTGAGCCGGAGGTCCATGGTCTCGTCGCGCTCATGGAGCTGCAGGCCTCGCGTCTGCCCGCACGGGTCAACGCGCGGGGCGAGCCGGTGCTGTTGCCCGACCAGGACCGCCGTCGCTGGGATCGACTGCTCATCCGCAGGGGCCTCGAGGCGCTGTCACGGGCCGAGGTGCTGGGCAAGCCCCTCGGTCCCTACGCGCTGCAGGCCGGAATCGCGGCCTGCCACGCACGCGCCCAGCGCCCCGAGGACACCGACTGGACCCGCATCGCGGCGCTCTATGAGGTGCTGGTGCGGATCTGGCCGTCGCCGGTCGTCGAGCTGAACCGCGCTGTGGCCGTTGGCTTCTCGCAAGGCCCCGAGGCTGGTCTCGCGATTGCCGACAGCGTCGCCGCCGCGGGTCGGCTCGGCACGTATCCACAGCTGCACACGGTGCGGGGCGACCTGCTCGCCCGCGCTGGGCGGCACGCCGAGGCAGCCGACGCCTTCGACAAGGCGGCCGCTCTCACGCGCAACGAACGCGAGCGTGCCCTGTTCGCGAGCCGGGCAGGGGTCGAGCGCGGCGCCTGACGACGCGATGTCGAGAACGGTCCCCTCCCGTCGACGTGGGGGTGACGGACACCACGGTGGGCCACCGGGCACCACCAGACAGGAGACGACCATGTCATTCCAGGCCTACCTCGACGGCCTCGAGGCCAAGACCGGCAGGACGCCGCGCGAGCTGCTGGCCGAAGCAGAGGGCAAGGGCTTCGACAGCGCGACCAAGGCCGGCGTCGTCGTCGATTGGCTTCGCGACGACTACGGCGTGGGACGCGGCCACGCGATGGCGTTGTTCCACGTCCTGAAGAACGGCTCGACGATCAGCGCCACGCACGTCGGTACGGCAGGCCCGCATCGGGACGAGTCCACCGAGCTCCACCTCGACGGCGTCGCAGCCCGCGGCAGCAGCTGATCACGTCTCTCAGGCCCCCATCGCGTTGGGGTCGCGCCACGGGCGCTCGAAGGGCAGCCGCCAGGCGAAGGGCGCGATGAGCTGGTGGATCTGGTTCGGGCCCCACGTGCCCGGGTCGTAGGGACGGACCGGCGGCGGGTTGTCGAGCAGGGGCTGGCTGATCTCCCAGAGCCGCTCGATGCCCTCGGCGCGGGTGAAGAGGGTGCGGTCGCCACGGGCGGCGTCGTAGATGAGCCGCTCGTAGGCCTCGAGGACGGCGCCCGCCCAGTCCGTCTCCTGCATCGAGAACTGCATCGACAGCTTGTCGAGCTTCATCCCGGGCCCGGGGCGCTTGCCGTAGAAGGACAGCGACATGCGCGCCTTGTCGGCGAGGTCGAAGGTCAGGTGGTCGGGCCCGTTGTCGCCGACCCCCGAGCCGGCGGGAACATCGAGCGCGGCGGCTCCTTGAAGGCGATCGAGATGATCCGAGCGCCCTCGGCCAGCCGCTTGCCGGTGCGCAGGAAGAACGGCACGCCCGCCCAGCGCCAGTTGTCGACGTAGCACTTGAGCGCGACGAACGTCTCGGTCTGGCTCTCCGGTGACACCCCTCTCGTCGCGGTAGCCGACGTACTGCCCGCGCACGACGTCGTGCGGCTGGATCGGCGACATCGAGCGGAAGACCTTGTTCTTCTCCTCGCTGATGGCATCCGGCTCGAGGGCGGTCGGCGGCTCCATCGCGGTGAAGGCGAGCACCTGGAACAGGTGCGTGACGACCATGTCGCGGTAGGCGCCGGTGCTTCGTAGAAGTCGGCGCGCTGCGCGAGGCCGAGCGTCTCGGGCACGTCGATCTGGATGTGGTCGATGTGGTTGCGGTGCCAGATCGGCTCGAAGAGGCCGTTGGCGAAGCGGAAGGCGAGGATGTTCTGGGCCGCCTCCTTGCCGAGGAAGTGGTCGATGCGGAAGATCTGCTCCTCCTCGAAGACCTTGTGCAGCTCGGCGTTGAGCGCCTTGGCGCTCGCGAGGTCGGTGCCGAAGGGCTTCTCCATGATGATCCGGCTGCGCTCGACGAGCTTGGCCTCCTCCAGCTGGTGCACGACGGCGAGCGCCGCCTTGGGCGGCACGGACAGGTAGTGCAGCCGCCGCGCGTCGGGCCCGAGGATCGCCTCGGACTCGTCGACGGCATCGCGGAGCCCTGGGGCCCGGCCGTGCCCGGCACCCAGTGGATCCGCTCCGCGAACTCGCGCAGGTCCTCGTCGCTGACCTCGTGGCTGGAGTGCTCCCGGACGGAGTCGGACGCCAGATCGAGGAACTCTCGCGGGTCAGGTCGTCGAGCGAGGTCGCGACGAGCCGCAGGCCCTCGAGGAGCTGTGACTCGTGCAGGTGCAGCATCCCGGGCAGCAGCTTGCGCTTGGCGAGGTCACCGGTGGCGCCGAAGAGGACGACGGTCGTGGCAGGCATGGACCCAGCCTGCCAGCGGTTCGCCTGCTGCGGGAGACTAGCGCTGTCTGAGCCGGTCTGCTTCGCTCGTCGAGATCCCCACGGTGCCGTTGTCGACGTGCCACCGATGAGTCAGCCGTATGCCGCTGAGCAGCTTTGCGTCGTGGGTGACGACGAGCACCGTCCCCCCGAAGGCCGCCACGGCGGCCTCGAGCTGCTCGATCGCGTCGACGTCGAGGTGGTTCGTCGGCTCGTCGAGCACAAGGATGTTGACCTCGCGTCCCTGGAAGAGCGCCATCAGCGCTCGCGTCCGCTCGCCCATGGACAGCGAACGGGCCGGGCGGGACACGTGATCGGCTCCGAGCCCGAACTTCGCGAGGAGGGTGCGCACGTCGGCGATCGGCCAGAGCGCATTCCCGTGGCGGAGTCCCAGCTCGCGCCGGACGACCTCGAGCACCGTTTCGTCGTCGTCGAGCAGGCGACGCTTCTGGTCGAGGACCCCGAGCGGGACGCGGGTGCCGAGGGACTGGCGACCGGAGCGAGCGGCAGCCGACCGAGGAGCGCCGCGAGCAGCGTGGTCTTGCCCGCGCCGTTGTCGCCGACGACCGCGATGCGGTCGCCGCGGCCGACGACGAGGCTGACCGGGCCGAGCCGGAAGTCCGGCGCGCTCGACCACGGCGTCGGACAGGCTCGCGACGACGTCGGCCGAGGGCCGGCCCTCGGTGATCGTGTAGCGCAGCTGCCACTCCTTGCGCGGCTGCTCGACGGCCTCGAGGCGGTCGGCCGCCCGCTCGAGTCGCGCGCCCTTGGCGGCCTGCCGGTCTGCCCGGGCCCTGTGCTTCTCGCGGATGTGCTTGTCGGGCTCACCGCCGATGGTCACGCTGCGACGCCCCTTGTCAGCCCAGTCATGTCGCTGGCGTGACTGAGCGAGAAGCGAGTCACGCTCGGGCATAGCTCTCGTAGGCCTCCCAGGCGTGCCCTCGGCGAGCGCCCGCTGCGCGACGAAGTCGCTCTAGGAGCCGGTGTAGTGCCCGATGCGCTGCTGGTGCAGGTCGAGCTCGACGACCCTCGTCGTGACCGCGTCGAGGAACGCGCGGTCGTGGCTCGCGATGAGCACCGGCCCCGTGTGCGACCGGACGAAGTCGGCCATGAGGCTCGAGGCCCCGCGCGTCGAGGTCGTTGGTCGGCTCGTCGAGCAGGAGCACGTCGTAGTGGCTGAGCAGCACGGCGACGAGGGAGGCCCGGGCGGCCTCTCCGCCGGAGAGCGAGCCGAGCGGTCGAGTCGGCTCCACGTCGAGGCCCACCGTCGCGGCGACCTCGGGCAGGCGCTCTTCGAGGTCTGCGGCTCCGAGAGCCAGCCACCGCTCGAGGGCACGGGCGTAGCGGTCCACGCTCAGCGGCATACGGCCATGTCTTCTCTGACTCGGATGCCATTGCGGCAGTGGAAGCTCCAGCTCCACGTCCGCGGCCGCGACTCCCGTGCGGCGGCGGACGTAGGCCAGCAGGGTCTCCTCCGGGTCGGGGAGGACCTGGGGGAGCCAGGCGATCGTCGCGTCTCGCGGGGCGAGCCGGATCGTGCCGTGCTCGACGGGCAGCTCGCCGACGATCGTGCGCATGAGGGTCGACTTGCCCGAGCCGTTGGGGCCGACGACGGCCGTCACGTCGCCGTCGGCGAGCGTGAGGTCGAGGCCGGTGAAGAGGGTGCGCGCGCCGAAGGCGACGCCGAGGTCGGTGATGGTGAGGGTGGAAGGCATGGGGGTCCTGAGGTCGCGAGGTAAGGGGCTCGGGGCGTCAGGAAGTCCACACGACAAGAGACGGTACGGATCGCGACCCGACCTGTCGACCGAGTTTCCACCAACCCAATCGAGTGCAACACCTTTCGGGCCCCGAAAGGTGTTCACTCGATTGGGTGAGGACCGACATGGACGTCCGCTTCGCGACGTTCAACGCGTCGCTCAACCGCAACGTCGAGGGTCAGCTCGTCGCGGACCTCTCGACGCCCGACAACGCCCAGGCCCGGACCGTCGCGGAGATCATCCAGCGGACCAGCCCCGACGTCCTGCTCGTCAACGAGTTCGACTACGTCGAGGATGGTGTCGCCGCCGAGCTCTTCCGGGGTCAACTACCTCGAGGTCTCGCAGCACGGCGCCGACCCCATCGACTACCCGTACTACTTCGTGGCCCCGTCCAACACCGGCATCCCGACCGGCTTCGACCTCAACAAGGACGGGGTCGTCGGTGGCGGGGACGACGCCCACGGGTTCGGGCTCTTCCCCGGCGAATACGGCATGGTCGTCTACTCCAGGTACCCGATCGACCACGACGCCGTCCGCACCTTCCAGCAC